>JAXLYN010000016.1:0-179862 GCA_046351435.1 Polyangiaceae bacterium | reverse complement strand
TCCACACGAAGTTGTCGAGGAGCACCAACGAGTCGTACCAGGGGTCGCCCGTGTCCCAGAGCACGAAGCGGATCTCCACGGTCTCGCCAGGCTTGACGTTGCCCGCGACGTTCAGCCAGCCCGTGCCGCCGCCTGCGAAGTTGCTCGTGCCGCACCAGCCGGGGTCATTGATGAACTGGGACGGCGGATTGGCGATGTCGAAGCCCGTGCCGGTGAGCTCGGTGGTGGCCGTGCACGTGTTGGTCGTGCCTGCGACCGAGCCGCCACCGCAGCCGGTGGGGCCGTTCTTGCAGGCCTTGAACAGGCCGGTGTTGCCGAACGCGAGGTTCACGCCGAGCGGGTAGAACGGTGCTCCCACGGGGGCCGGGTCGTAGAACGCGAGGTTCTTGTCCGTTGGGTTCGCCGTTTCGCCCGGGCCCGGCACGAAGGTCGAGTCGAGCAGGGTCAGGAAGAAGTCGTTGAAGGGGCTACACACCCACTCGGGATACTCGCTCGAGTAGAAGTAGCTGCTGAGGGTGAACGACTTCGCGTTGGTGGGGACGCGCACCCGGAGCTTCAGCATGATGGGGTCGTTGGCAGTGGTGCCACCCTGCGGATCGGGGCAGCCCGGAGCGTTGGGGAAGTTCCCGCCGTTGGCCGCCAGCCAGTCCGCCGGAACCGCGCTCGAGGTGCCGTTGTTCTGGCCGCCCTGGAACGCAGCCCACGCCGGGCTCGCGTTGTTCGGCGCGGCCTGGGCCGCGGCCCGGCCGGTGGAGAGCACTGCGAGCCGCTGGCCGAGCTTCGGCAGCACGTTGTTGCCGAAGCCCGGGCGAATCGAGCGCGCGTTGGCGCTCGGCGTTCCCGCGGCGTTGGCCAGATAGAAGTTCGCGCTGATGACGCCCCACTTCTTCTGGTTCAGAGGCGGAGTCTCGGTCGTGGTCTGACAGAGGTCGATGGCCTTGGCGTAGTCGAGGCCCGTGGCCGAGCTGCTGGCGAGACCCGCGTCGCAGCCGGTCAGAGCGTTGTCTTTGGTGCCGTCGCAATCGTCGTCCAGGTTGTTGCCCGCGAACTCGAAGGCGCCCGGGTTCACCAACTTCGGATCACTGCACTCCGCCGGAGTTTCGCAGCAGTCTCCGTTGCACTTGGTCCAGCCGTCCCCGTCCACGTCGCCGACGTCGTCCGCCGTTCCCGTGCAGTCCTCGTCGATGCCGTTGGCGCAGATTTCCGCTGAGGGAACCACCTGGTTCAGGCAAGGGCCCCACTGCAGACCACTGGCGTCGCAAGTCTGCGTTCCGGCCTTGCAGACGCCCTTGTTCTCGGTACCCGTCGGGCCGGTGTAGCAGTTCTGGACCGCCCCCGGAGTGCACACGCAGGTGATGACCGCCGAGTTGATTTCGCAGCCGTCGGTCGCGCTCTTGTTGCAGTCGAGGAAGCCGGCGGAGCAAGCACCCATGCCGCACGCGCCCGTGTTGCAGACGGCTTGGGCGTTGAGCGGAGTCGGACAGGTGTTGCCGCAGGTGCCGCAATTCGTCGGGTCGGTTTGCAGATCGTGACAGCTCGAAGTGCAGCAGGTCTCGGCCGTGTTCACACAGGGCTGCGACGCGGAGCACCCCTGAGCACAGGCGTGCTGCACGCAGATTTGGCCCGCCGAGCAATCGGGGTCGGTCAGACACTCGACGC
This sequence comes from Polyangiaceae bacterium, assembly GCA_046351435.1. Taxonomy (GTDB): domain Bacteria; phylum Myxococcota_A; class Polyangia; order Polyangiales; family Polyangiaceae; genus JADJKB01. Next base: position 178,203 of record JAXLYN010000016.1, on the reverse strand, counting down.
ATTGGTTGGTCGTGGTGTCGCACTTCGTAGTGGTGCCGCTGCAGTCCGTGGAATCGCTGCAGCCAGCCGCGCAGCCATTGTTCTTGGTGCAGTACTGGCCAGTGGGGCAGGAGTCCTTGGAAGGCAGACACTCCACGCAGGTGCTCGTTGCGGTGTCGCACACGGCGGTGGGTGCGCTGCAGTCACCGTCGCTCGTGCAGCCGCCGCTCCCGCCCGTGCCCGCCGACCCAGCTGCGCCTCCGGTTCCGCTCGTGCGCCGACGGCGCCTGCCGCCGGTGGCTGCCGAGCCGTTGCTTCGTTCCGCCGCTGCCGCCGCTGCCGCCCCGCCGTCCTTGCCGCCCGCACCTGCGGCGCCGTTTCCGACTCCGCTGCTATCGGCGCTCGACGAGCAACCCCCGAGCCAGAAGCCCGCAATACTTACGCTGATCAAGACAAAGCCGATTGCCAAGCGCATGGGAGCACCTCGTCGACGCGGACACCGGAGAGTCGTTTTCCGTCGAATCTTACCGCGACGCGGCGGCCCGACACGAACCGTTCGAAAAGTTTGGTGCGCGCGTGTGGGCTCCGCACGCACACCGCGTTCGCGTCGGTCTTCACGCGTGCCCGGGTGAGACCGTTGCGGCTACTGGCAGTCGAGGGTCGCCGCGCGGAGGTGGGCCCAACCTCTTTCGACGCGTTCGCTGAAGAGCACGAGCACCTGGTCGCCGGCGCGGTGGAGCACCACGTCGTCGACGTAGCGAGGGGTCTTGGCCAAGGTCAGCGGAGCCCCTTCGGGGCGGAGCGTCGAGTCGACGACCTGGGCGCGGAGCTCTCGCCCGTGCGCCTTGTCACCCTCGACCCAGCCCAAGAGAAACCGTCCGCCGGTGAGCGGGGCGAGGCTCGGGTGCTGCCGGTCCAGTGCGTTCTCGGCGGCGCGAAGCGGCACGCTGTTCGAGGGCAATGCTCCGAGGGGAGCGGTCGCGAGCTCGATGGTCCATGTCGCATCCGCGCCAGCGCGGGTGGCGTAGGCTGCCGCGAACGCGGATTCGTTGACGGCGACGGTCGGGTCGGCGACGAGACCCGAGCTCACCTGCAGCGCCCCGAGCTCGCTCTTCGCTTCGCCCGTTCGCGTGAGCCAGCCCAGGCGAACGTTGGCGCTTTCGTCACTGCCACGGCGGAACGCCACGAGGAAGCCTGCGGCCCCCGCGTCGACTACCTCGGGACGCGTGATGATCTGCGCCGCCTGGCCAGGCCAAATCGTACGCTGGCTGCCGTCGGTTCCCATGCGACTGAAGCCGGCTGGCGTCATTCCCAGCGAGAACGGTTCGCTGCTCGGCACGCCGCGGGTGAAGCGATCGGCTGAAAATCGCGCGCCTGCTCCGCCGAGCCCGGGGATGACGCCAGCGAGGTGCTCGCGGTCCGCCACGAGCTCGCGATCCAGCACGCTCAGCGGAGCGAGGCCCACCGTCAGCCCGAACCCGCTCTTCTCGGTGGAGGTCACACCTACGAGTGCGCGGCCTCCGCTGCCGCTGGCGACGTGGATGGCGGCGGCTGGCGCCACGCGCTCCGAGAGTAGGCTGTCGCCGGCGCCTAGCCTGCAACCGTGGCTCTTCGGCCGAACGTCGGCGCGTCGCTCGAGCGTCGCACCCGTAACGGCTCCCCGTCGGAGACTCGAGTGCGGAGATTCGAGGGACGCCGCGATCAAGATCGTCGCCGCCACCACCGCGCCAGTGAGGGTGAAGCTCGCTCCCGCAATCACGGGTAGACGCCACGGCGTTTCGGGTCGTCGCGGCGGGATCGTGCGCGACACCCCGCACGCGGCATGCGTCATGCGCGGCGCCACCGGGAGGATGGCCGGCGGAGCGGCCTCGGTCTCCGGCTGGGGTAGCGGGGTCGTGAGCGGGAACACCAGCGCACGATGGCGGAGGTGGTAGAGCGGCTGCGTCAGATCCTCGTTGGTCGCGTCGGGATCGATGGGGGCCGGAACGATGGCTCGAGCCGGGATCGGTGCGCCCGCCGACTCGACTGCCCTCGCAGCCAAGATGTCCGCCAGCGGAATCCACTCGTTCCAGTCTTGCTTCCAGATCGGGTGTTCGGTGGGAATGGCGCCGCTTCGAAATGCTGCCACGAGCTCCGCGCGGGAGCCGCTCTGGAGCGTCCCATCCTCGCTCACCCAACAGAACTCGGCAGCGTTGCTCATGGACGAGTGCGAAGGCGCCGGTTCGGACCGCGCGCGATCTCGGGCCGGGATTAAGAGCGCCTCGCCGAGCTCCTGTCCACGCGCACGCTGAACTTCGCGTCGGTCCACGAGTTCTCGTCGCCTCGGCCCGCAGGCCGAGCGCCCCGCGGCGCTGGGTTCGTCGGGTTCAGCGATTGGGCGAGCCGTTGGGCAGTGTGGGCCAGAGCGCGTAGGAAGCGCGAACCAGCCGCGCGCACTCGGGATCGACGAGTGGCACCTCGAGCTCGCCGCGGCCGAGGTCGGCGCAGCGCCAGCCCGCATCCCACGCTTGCGAAACGAGCACGCGCTCTCGGCCGAGCACGCCCCAGTTCTTGAGCGGACAGGGGAAGAGCTCGGTGCAGTTGGTGACCGGAAGCTGCTCGGCTTGGGAGGGGAAGGGTTCGAGCAAAGTGCGACCGGGGAGGTGGGCGCGGTAGCCCGTCATGGCGAACGAGCTCCACACGCCCCACACGTCGAGCAGGGTGGGGACGATGTCGAGGTGTGTGACAGCCTCCCGCCCGTGGGAGGCGAGCGCGAGGCTTTGGCTCTGCGAAAGTGCGCCGTTCGATGCGGCCACGAAGCCCGGCACGTGGATCTGCTCGTCGTAGACGTTCTGCCCGTGCAAGATCGCCTTGTGCTCGCCGAAGGCTTCGCCGTGGTCGCTGGTGAAGATCACGACGTAGGGTTCGCCTGCAACTCGCTGCAAGAACGCGTCGAGCATGCGCTTCACGCTCTGATCCTGGGCGACGATCGCGTTCTTGTACGCCGCGTGCAGCTCCTCGAGGCCGGACCAACCAGCCACGTGTCGATACGGCCGAAAAGGCGCGCGCTCCGGGTCCACGTAGTACGGCGCGTGGGTTCCGGAGAGGTGCAAGAACACGAACAAAGGGCCTGCCAGTCCCGGTAGCTCGCGTTCCACGTGGGCGGCCAAGCGCTCGTCCGCTCGCGACTCGATCACTTCTTCGACGCCGTCGACCTTGCGACCGAACAGCTCGTCGAGGGTCACCATGGAATCCACGGCCGACCGCACGTCGGCGCGTTCGAAAAGAGAATCCGTCTGGGCCGACCAGTAGTGAACGTGAGGCCGTGAGCCGTCGCGAGCTCGGATGCTGCGTGCGTAGTCGAACACCAGAGGCGTCCGCGCGATTTCCTCGCGGTTGCCCAGCGGCATGCGCCCGGCGAGCAACGCATTGACGGCGATGGCCGTGTAGCTACCGAGGCTGCGGAGTTCGAGCAAAGCCGTGCGGTTGGGTAGCCGGCGTGCCGTTTCGGGTGCCGTCTCGCATGCCGTGCCGGGATCCTTGCAGTAGTCGCTCGCACGCACGCTCTCGGTGAGCAAGACCAGCACGTGAGGCAGTCGGGGAGAGCGACTCGGCAGCAGGCCGACTTCGACGTTGCCAGCGGCCGGCGCGTGCATGGTGCCGAAGAGCGCCCGCGACGCGCGGAGCAGAGTCGCGTCCGGCCCGCGGCCGAGCCAAGGCAGGACGGCCAGGCTGGCGCACGCCGCGAGCGCGATGGGGCGCTTGCGTGCCTTCGGTGCCAGCCCGAGCAAACCGAGCTCGACCAGCGCTGTCACGAACACGAGTGCGAGCGTCGATGGAAGCTCGGCCCGAAGCACGGGCGCGACGTCGGTCCACATTCGGCGCGCTGCGAGCGCTGCGTCGACGTCCACGAACCCGTGGTAGTTGCGGAAGAACGTGACCTCGACCACCGAGAGCGCGCCCGCGACGAGCGCCAGCGCGACGCGCGCCGGCAGGCTCCGGGCGACCAGGGCGAGGCCGCCCCAGGCCACGGCGCTCGGGATCCCGGTGATCAGGGCAGCGTCCTTGCCGCGGAGCGCGCAGTCGAGCAGCACGAACTGCAGGGCGAACAGGCCGAACGCCGCATGTCGCACGGCGCGTTCGACCGGACGCATGGGTGCAGGGTACCCGACGTACTCCCGGCACGGAATCGTTGGGACCCTCGCGCGCGCAGTCCAGCGGTACGAGCGATTGTGTCGCCGGCTTGCCGCCCGTCGGCTAGCTTCCGGTGCGTGTGGACTCGCGCGTGGCTGTCGTCTTGGGTCGTCTGGCTCGCGTCGTGCGCCGCTCAGCCCCCACCGGCGAAGCCCGCGCCGCCTCCCGCGCACACGGCGGAGGCCGAGCCCGTCCGGGAACCGGCCCCCGACCTATCGCCGGTGCCCGAGCCGGAAGAGCTGGTTCTGGTCGGGCGCGTCTCGCGCGAAGGGCTGGCCGAGCTCGGCCCCGTCGGCAAAGGGTTGCCGGTGGCGCTCGGCGAGCTCGTCCCCCGCGCGCTCACGCCTCTCGGCGAACTCGTGGAGCCCGCGCCCGTCGAGCTCGCTGTCGCGCTGGACGCGCCGGAGTCGCTCTTGCTCTCCGGCCCCGACGTCGTCTGGTCGGTCCCGCTCGTCTCGTTGCCTCGGGCTCTGCGAGCGCTGAGGGACCTCGAACGCGAGGATCTGTTCGTCGTCGAACGACGTTCGCCGGGCGTCGTCGCGGTTCGGCTGCGCGATGGCTCTGGGACGTCCTGTGTGCTCGGCGCGGCGATTGGACCCGCTCCCGCTCGCCTCGTTTGCGGTCCTTCGCAAAAGAGCATCGACGCACTCGCGTCGTACGCGCTGAGGGGTCTGCCGACGCGATCCTTCGGTACCGAGCCCCTGGTGATCGAAGCCTGGCCGGCGCGCTACCTGCGCCGGCGGAGCGGCGAGCTCGCCCGCTACTTGAACCTGCTCTCCCCTTGGCTCGGCGGTCGGCGCGGCGGTGGCGTCGAGGCGGCGACCGACGTCTTGGCGAAAGACCTGCTCACCTTGCTCGCGGATACTCGCCACGCTCGCGTCGCGCTGTTGCCCGACGCCGGGAGCCTCGCGGTGTCGGTCGATTGGGAGCTCGACGAAAAGAAGTCGTGGATGGCGCGCACGCTCTCGACCCTACCGGCGCGTACGCCTGGCCTCGGCGACCTCTTTCGTCGCCTGCCGGACCAGAGCGAGCTCGCATGGTTCTTCAGCGGCGCGGCGGCCGCGCGCGCCGACGAAGCACGCGCGGCCGTCGCCAGTTGGCTCCGCGCCGAGTGGGGTCCGGGGGTGCCCGCCGAGACCATCGACCTGGTCGTACGCACCTTCGTGCAGCGCGCGCCTCACCTCTACGCCCAGGGCGATGCGTTCGGTCGCGACGCGCTCGGACTCGACTACACCGGGCGAGCGCTGTGGGAGCAAACGCGCTCCACCTATGGCTGGCACGTCCTCGGCTTCGACGAACCAGCGCGCACGTTCGTCCCCAAGCTCGATCAGGGCATGAAGAACTACAACGCGGGCCCGCTGCACGATCTCGCGTACCAGAAGCTCGACCGGCTCTGCCGAGGCTTGCCCAAAATCCGGAAGCGCACTCCCCCACGCAAGCTCCCCGCCGGGAGCGCTCTCTACGACCTGCCCCTGTCGGGGAAGTTCTTCGACGACTGCATGCGCGGCCGGAGCTTGGCCAAGAACCCCGCGCCCAACGACGCCATCGTGGTCGTGATGGTGCCGATCGGCGAGCGCACCTTCATCGGATTCGGTCCCGGAGAAGCGGACATGGTCGATCGAATGCAGGCGCTGGTCTCGGGTCCCGCGCGCGCCACCTCCGCCGAGCTCGCGTTGCTCGATGCGCCCGACGTGCGTCTCGGGGGATTCGTCAGCCTCGCCGGCGTCGGAGGGCTCCTGCGCTTCGTCTCCATGCGCGAGCATTGGGACTGGCGCCGCTCGCGCCTCTCGGCGCTGCCGCAGCGAGGGGCCACGCGCGCGCCCTTCACGCTGTCCGTGTCCAGCGAAGGCAGCACGCTCGTGCGCGGCAGGTTGGTGTTGCCGCCGGCGTTCTTGAAGGACCTCGAACGGATGTGAGCTTCAGGCCACGAACGAGCCCAAGCGCCGGAAGCGCTGGTAGCGATCCGAGCGCAGCTCGTCGGAGGAGAGGCCGTCGAGGGACACCAACGCTTCGAGCAGGGCTCGATCGAGGCGCCGCGCCGCGTCTTCGTGATCTTGGTGCGCGCCGCCCGGCGGCTCGTCGACGATGGCATCGACGCAGCCGAGCTCCAAGAGATCGGGCGCAGTGATCCGAAGTCGCTCGGCCGCGCGCGGCGCGAGCGAACCGTCTTTCCAGAGGATGGCCGCGCAGCCTTCGGGCGAAATCACCGAGTAGTAGCTGAACTCGAGGATCAGCACGCGGTTACCGATGCCCAGCGCGAGTGCACCGCCCGAGCCGCCTTCGCCGATCACGGTGGTCACGATGGGGACGCCGACGCGCGCCATGACTTCGATGGCGTGCGCGATGGCTTCGGCTTGCCCGCGTTCCTCTGCTTCGATGCCCGGGAAAGCTCCCGGCGTGTCGATGAAGGTCAGGATCGGCAGCCGAAACCGATCGGCGAGCTCGTACAGGCGGATCGCCTTGCGGTAGCCCTCGGGATTCGGCATGCCGAAGTTGCGCTGCACGTTCTCTTTCGTGGAGCGGCCCTTCTGGTGGCCGACCACGACCACGCTGCGGTCGTGGTAGCGCGCCAGGCCGCCGACGATGGACGCGTCGTCGGCGAAGCGCCGGTCGCCCGAGAGCTCGACGAAGTCGTCGAACAGCCGCGTGACGTAGTCCAGCGTGTAGGGCCGATTCGGGTGCCGCGAGAGCTGCACCTTCTGCATTGGTTCGAGCTTCGCGAACATCTCGCGCGCGAGCTTCTGCGCCTTCTCTTCGAGCCTGCGTAGCTCGGGCCCGAGCCGCGCATCGGAGCTCGCGAGCGCGCGGAGCTCCCGAACTCGGGAGACCAGCTCCACGACCGGGCGTTCGAACGCGAGCACGTGGGTCATCGACGGGGCGCGAGCTTCTCAGAGGCGGGGCGCTCGTGCAAAGGGTGTTCACAGGTCTGACCAGCGCCGACGCAGCGCGCTACTCGTCCCTTGACGACCCAGCGGTGGATCCCGAGGCGGAGACGCGCCGCGCCGACGACGGGCAAGAGGCCCGGCGCGGCGAGGAAAGCCGTGCGAGCCGGCTCAGGCCGGACGCTCTGCTGCCTCGATGGCGTCTCGGAGGCTCTCTTCGCCTTGGTCTTTTCCGCCCACCCAGCGCACGAGGCCATCCTTGCCGGTCACGAACGTGGCCGGCAGCTCGTTCACTCGGAAGCGCCCTGCGATCACCTGTCCCGCGTCGTGGATCACGGGGAAGCTGATCTGATAGCGCGACACCAGCTCTTCGGCGGTCGAAGCGCGCTCGTCCTCGGAGACTCCCACGAAGGCCACGCCGGGGTGAGCTCGATGCAAGGCCTCCGCCGCGGGCAACGTGCGCTTGCACGGGGCGCAGTAGTCCGCGAAGAACTTCACCACCACCACTCGCCCGGCGAAGCTCTCGCCGTCGAGGGGCTCTCCACCGAGCGTGCGGCGGGCGAGCTTCGGGAGGGGCTTTCCCGCGAGCGGGCTCGGGGCCGACGGGGGCATGGAGCGAGCGCCGCCGGTGCAGGCACCGCCGAAGGACCCGAGGGCGAGGACTCCGCCGAGCCAGGCGCGCCGCGTGACGACGAACATGTTTCCGTTCAGCTACCGACGGACGCAGGAACCTGCACCGCGACCTGTGGGCCCTTGATGTTGAACACGCGGAACGGCTTCCCTTTGCCCTTGAGCTGGGCCGGAGGAAGCTCGTCGTAGTCGAAGCGCCCTTGGAGCCGGGTGAGCGTCTGCTCGCTCACGATGATCTGTCCCGCGGCCGCGATGCCGCACAGCCGAGCACTGGTGTTCGCCACGTCGCCGATCACGGTGTACGAGAGCGCGCGCGAGCTGCCGATGTATCCTGCCACGAGCGGTCCGGTGTGGATGCCGATGCCGATGCCGAGCGGGTGCTGCTTTTCCGCGATGCGGGCTCGATTGAAGCGCCCGAGCACTTCCATCTGCTCGATGGCGCAGCTCACGGAGCGCAGCGCGTCATCGGGGTGGGCCACGGGCGCGCCCCACAGCGCCATGATCCCGTCTCCCATGAACTTGTCGAGCGTTCCTTCGTACTTGAACAAGACCTCGACCATCTGCTCGAAGTACTCGTTCAGCATCTCGACGATGCTCTCCGGCTGGGCACCCTCGCTCATGCGCGTGAAGCCGCGGATGTCCGAATTGAAGACCGTGCACTCCTGAACGAGCTGTCCGCCCTTTTCCACGGCCAGCTCACCCGCCAACACCTTCTGAGCCACGTTGGGCGAGAGCAGTCGGCTGAAGCGCTCGCGGTTGACGATCTCTTGCTCGATCTTCTTTCCGAGGATGTTGATCTCGATGAACATGGCGGCCTGTGCGGCGATGGCCGTCACGATTTCCATGTCCTTCGGTTGGAATTGAGCCAGGGTCTCGCTGTCGAGCCACATCACGCCCAGGATCTCGTCGTTGTGGAGCAGCGGCGCGACGATGGCGGAGCTGATGCGATTCAAGATCATGCTCTTGCCCTTGGACGCGGCGAAGTCCATCGCGGCGTCGTGGGTGAGCACGGTGGCGCGCTCCTTGATCACGTGGTTCATGATCGTGGACGACACGCTGATCGGCGAGTCGGTGCCGTCGCGCCGCAGGCTCGCACCGGGACGGAGCTCGCTCGATGCGTCGCGAAGGAAGATCACTCCGCGGTCCGCGCGCACGAACTTGAAGATGGTGAGCAGGATCTTGTTGAGCAGCACGCGCAGATCCCGCTCCATGGCGATTTCCCGCGAAAGCTCGTGGGAAAGCCGCAAGCGTTCGTAGTCGGCAGCGAGCTGCGAAGGGTTCTGCGACAGCTGGTCGTAGGGCAAGAAGCCCTTCTGGGTGGCGGCGATCTGCGTGCCGATGGCGCGGGACTGATCGGTCACGTCGACGCGCGTCGAGTTCAGGGGCGGCAACATCGCCCCTTCGGGGTCATCGAGCGTCGGCGTGCGGTCGTACGGCTGGTACTGCACCGGCGAAGTGACGCTGCCCGGCCCCGGGACGGACACGGGGACTTGCGGGATCGCGAGGGACCCGGCCGGCGTCGTGGCGGGCACGGCGCTCATGGGCACGGGCCGTTGGTGGGACGCGGGCGGCGCGCTCGGCTGGTGGACGGGGGCGGCGGGCTGCCACGCCGGCGGCGCCGCAGCGACGGGGCTCGGGGGCGTGCCGGGCGTCGCGGGCTGCGGCGACCAGACCGGCGGCGCGACGGGTTTGCCGGAACCGTCGTCGAAGCGCGCCCGCGTGCTGCCGAGGGCGATGTCATCGCCATGACGCAGCATCTGCTCGCCCTGAACCGGCACCCGCTCCCCGTTGATGTACGTGCCGTTGAGGCTGCCGAGATCGCGCAGCACGAACTCGTTGCCGCGCCGCTCCACGATGCAGTGCTCCTTCGACACGATCTTGTCGAGGAGCTGGATGGTGTTGCTCGGATGGCGACCGAGTGAGTTGAATGCGCGCAGCTCGACGACCTGTTGGCCCTCGGGGGTGGCGAGCAAGAGGCGCGGCATCAGAGCGGGAAGGCTACCGTCCTCGCCGGGTGGCGACAAGAGACGGCAAGGATTTCCGAGATTTGCCCCTGGACCGAGCGCTCTTCCCCAGCCGGCCTGGCCTGGTAGTCTGAGGGGCCGTGACTTCGCACATCCTTTCCATCGATCAGGGCACGACCGGCAGCACCGCGCTCGTGATGGATCTTCGAGGTCGGACGCTCGGCCGCGAAACCCGAGAGTTCCCGCAGCACTTCCCCGAGCCGGGCTGGGTGGAACACGAGCCCGAAGAGATCTGGCAGAGCGTCGTCGAGACGGTGGCGGGAGCGCTCCGCGCATCCGGCGTGCGCGGTGCGGACGTCGGGGCCATCGGTATCACCAACCAGCGAGAGACTTCCGTGCTCTGGGACCGCGCCAGTGGGGCGCCGGTCCATCGGGCCATCGTGTGGCAGGACCGGCGTACGAGCGAGCGCTGCGGCGAGCTCAAGCGCGCGGGTCACGAACCGCGCGTGCGCGACGTGACGGGGCTCGTGCTCGACCCGTACTTCTCCGGAACCAAACTGGCGTGGATGCTCGACCACGTCGATGGAGCGCGAGCGCGCGCCGAACGCGGAGAGCTCAGCTTCGGCACCATCGACTCCTTCCTGATCCATCGGCTGGCTGGGGGCAGCGCAGAAAACGCCCCGCACGTCACCGACGTGACCAACGCGTCGCGCACGCTGCTCATGAACTTGGCGGAGCGCCGCTGGGACGCGGGGATGTGCGATCTCTTGCGCGTGCCTCAGGCGGTTCTGCCGAACATCGTCGCTTCCGCGGGCGAGATCGGACGCACTCGACGCATGCCGGGTCTGCCCGATGGCATCCCCATCGCCGGCGTGGCGGGAGATCAGCAAGCTGCGCTGTTCGGCCAGGCCTGCTTCGCTCCCGGCGACGCCAAGTGCACCTACGGGACGGGCGCGTTCGTGCTGGTGAACGCGGGAAACCAACCCATCCGCAGTCGCTTCGGCTTGCTCGCTACGGTGGGCTGGCAGATCGGGTCGGAAGTGGTCTACGCGCTCGAGGGCAGCTCGTTCATCGCGGGCGCCGCGGTGCAGTGGCTGCGCGATGGTCTCGGGATCATCGCCAGTGCCCGCGAAATCGAGGAGCTGGCGAGCTCGGTTCCGGAGAGCGACGGCGTGAGCTTCGTGCCAGCCCTGGCGGGCCTCGGCGCGCCGTATTGGGACCCCGACGCGCGCGGCTGCATTTCCGGGCTGACCCGCGGAACCACGCGGGCCCACCTGGCGCGCGCGACGCTGGAAGGCATCGCGCTCTCGGTCAACGATCTGCTTTCGGCCATGAGTGAGGACTTGGGGCGTCCCCTGGGCCGGATGCGCGTCGACGGCGGCGCAGCCGCCAACGATCTGCTGATGCAGCTCCAAGCGGACGTGGGAAAGCTGGCCGTGGAACGCCCCACGGAGCTCGAATCGACGGCCCGGGGCGCCGCCATGCTGGCCGGTGTGGGGGCCAAGCTCTTCCGGAGTGGGGGCGAGGCCAGCCAAATGGTTTCGGTCGATCGGACGTTTCAATCCAGTATGCCCGCCGAAGAGCGCACCCGTCGTCTGGAGCAGTGGAAGGTCGCGGTGCGGCGTGCGCAGACGCATTGAGTCTCCGAAGGGCGAGAGCGAACAGAGGAATTCATGTCAAACGTAGACAAGCCCGGCCCCGCCCGTGACGTTCCCGTCGACTGGGAAGCGCTGGAGGACGCGTTCGAGAACAACGCGCCGGAGGTCCACAGCTATCTCCATCTGGGCACGGGCGAGGTGCTGCGCGTCGTGGACGGCATCGCCGACCCCGAGATGCACTCTCGGATCGCGTCGGATGGCACGTATCTGCGCATCGAGCCGGTGAGCTCCCGCGAGCAGTACCGTTGGATGGAGCGCTTCATTCCCATGGTCGACGACCCGGAGCTCCGGGACCGCTTGACCCAGGCCATCGATGGCAAGGGCGCCTTCCGCCGATTCAAAGACGTCCTCATGTCCTTCGGGCCCGAGCGCGAGCGTTGGTTCGCGTTCCGCTCCGAGCGGCTGCGTGTGTTCATGGAAGCTTGGCTCGCCGCCCACGCACTGAACCCGGTGGCGCGCACCAACTGGCAAGCTGCACCCGCCGAGACGCCTCCCGAGGCGGCGCCGATTTCCCAAGACCAGCTCAGCGGCCGTCGCGGCCGCAGCTCGGAGTCGCTGCGCAAGCAGCTGCGCGAGCTGACGGACGCGCTGGGAGTGCGTGATCTGGAGAAGGTGCTCGTGTTCGCCGAGTTCATCAAGGCGCGGCGTGCCGCGCGCACGTTCACGAATCGCCAAGAAGCGCGAGCGGAAGGCGAAGCCGAAGCCGAGTCGGAGCGCTCTTCGGAGGACCCACACGACGACGAAGACCCAAGCCCCTCGTCGGCGCCTCGCACGCTGGCACGATGAAACGCGCCCTGGCGTCGCTGCTGCTCGCGCTCGGATGGGTGCTCTTCTCGAGCACCCCCGCCGCCGCCGAACGCGTCGCGCTGGATCGCGTCGTCGTCCGGTTCAGTGCGCCGGAGACCGGGGGCGCCCGCAGCCCTCGCTTCATCTTCGAGCGAACGCTGGCGTTCGAAGCACGCATCGAGGCGTTGGCCGATCCGGATCGCGTCGCGGGCACCGACCCGCGTCCGTACCGCGAACGCCACGTGCGCGTGGCGCTGGAGCGGCACGTCGCCGAGACCATCCTCGCCAGTCTGCGCATCGACCCCGAGCCGAGCGAACGTGAGCTGTCGCGCCAGACGGAAGCTGCGCGCGTGATGTTGAACGAGCGGGCCGGCGGCGCGCTCGCCGTAGAGCAAGCGGCGACCGCCGAAGGCATCGATCGACGGGAGCTCACCAGCATCTTGCGGCGGCAAGCGCGCTCGAGCCTCTACCTCGACAGGATGGTTGCGCCCATGCTCGCTCCGAGCGAAGCCGAGCTCAGGAACATACACCGCTCGGTTGCGACTCCGTTCCGTGATCGGCCCTTCGAAGAGGTCGCTCCCCTGCTCCGCCGCTGGTACGTGCGCAAGCGGCTCACGCTGGCGCTCCAGGCGTTCTTCCAGAACGCGCGCTCTCGCGTCAGTGTGGCCATCTTGCCTCCCCCTTGAGTCCGGACGCCGCCGCACCTCTCGCCCTAACGAACCAACCATGTCGGGACACGGAGACTCCAAGCGCGCGGTCGTGGCAGCCATGACCGCCAATGCGGGCATCGCCATCGCGAAGTTCGTGGCGGCGTTCTTCTCGGGCAGCATCACCATGCTGGCCGAGGGCGTCCACTCGGTGGCAGACACCGCAAACCAAGGCCTCTTGCTCCTCGGCATGGGGCTCGCCGAAAAGACGGACCCCGAACGCTACCCCCTCGGGCGCGCCAAAGAGCGCTACTTCTGGGCGTTCATCGTGGCCCTGATGCTGTTCTTCTTGGGCGGCGTCTACGCGATCTACGAAGGCGTTCACAAGCTGCGCGAGCCGAGCCACGCGCCCGGCTCCCAAATCGTGCCCCTCGTGGTGCTGAGCGTCTCCATCCTGCTCGAGGGAGGGAGCTTCGTGGTCGCTTTCCGCGAGTTCAAGAAGCAGAAGGGTGACAAGTCGTTCGGCGAAGCGCTGTTCGAAGGCCGCGACCCGACCATCCCCGTGGTCTTGTTGGAAGACACGGGCGCCATCGTGGGGCTCGTGGTCGCACTGGCGTCGGTGCTGGTGACGTGGGTCACGGGCTCGAGCGTCGCCGACTCCGTCGGTTCCATCGTGATCGGAGTCCTATTGTGCACGATCGGCGTGCTGCTCGCCCGCGACACGAAGAGCCTGCTCATCGGCGAATCGGCCACACCCGAGATGCGCGCCCGAGCCCTCGAGCTGATGCTCGGCACGCCCGGTGTCGAGGCGGTGACCAAGATGCTCACGATGCACCTCGGGCCCGACACGATCTTGGTGGCGCTGAAAGTGCGCTTTCGCGACGGCATGACGGTGGCCGAGTGCGAAAACGTGATCGACGACCTCGAAGCTCGGGTGCGCGAAGGCGTCCCGCAAATGAAGAAGATCTTCGTGGAGCCCGACGGCGACTACTCTGGTGGACCCACGTTGTGAGCGCGGCTTCCCGGCCGCCGGCGCCCGATCAGAACGCCGCCATGGCACGCGCGATGACCGTCTCGCGCTCCTCGATGATGGGGCCCGCGCGTAGTGCCAAGAACTGGGCGATCTGTTCTTCTCGTACCGGTGGCCCGGAGTAGGCGACCCACTCTTCGAGCGCTGCCTTGAGGCGCAGCGCCGAGGGGTAGCGGTGGGCTGGCTCCATGGCCATCGCGCGCCGCAGGATGCGCTCGAGGGCTCCCGGGAAGTCCGGCACGATCTCGCCGGGAGCCTGGAACTCGCCTTTGAGCAGGCGCTGGATCGTGGCTTCGCGGTTGCCGGTGGCGAAGGGGCGCGCGGCGGTCGTGATCTCGTACAGGCAAATGCCCAGGGTGAACACGTCGGACAGGCGGCTCAGGCGTTTGCCGGCGGCGTGTTCCGGCGCCATGTAGGCCGCCTTGCCATCGAGCTGAGGGAACTCCGAGAGCTTCGAGTTGGCCACCGAACGCGCCACGCCGAAGTCGACCAATTTTGCCCGGCCGGTCGTGGTCAACATCAGGTTTTGGGGCGAAACGTCGGCGTGGACGATGCGCACCAGACTGCCGTCCTCGGCGCGAACCTCGTGGGCCGCGTGCAGGGCGTCGGCGCACTCGGCGATGATCTTGGCGGCGAAGCGCGGCTCCACCGGGGTGGGCACGTCGCCGCGATTCGGGCGCAGGATGCGCGCCAGGCTCTCGCCCGTGACCCACTCCATGGCGATGTAGAGGACGCCGCTGGCTTCCCCCGACTCGTACACCTCACACACGTTCGGATGCCGGACCGCAGCGGCGAAGCGCGCCTCGTCCATCAGGAGCCGCTGATAGACGCGGTTTCCCGCGAGCTCGGAGCGGATGGTCTTTACCGCCACCACCCGGCCGGTGGGCGCGTGCCGCGCCGCCCATACGCGGGCCATGCCCCCTTGGGCCACGGCCACGAGTAGCCGGTAGGGCCCGAGCTCGGTGCCCTCTCGAAGCTCGTCGTACGCGGGAGCGCTCATGCGATGCGGAGGCGCGGATGGTCGCCTCGCCCCTGCCGCTCGTCAAACCAAAGCGCCGAGGTCCCGGCGCCGCGCGAGCCCGCGCGTCTCCACCCGGGCTCGTCGCCGCTCGGCTCGACAGCGCCGGCCGCTCAATCGTGACGCACGTATTCGAACTCGACGGGCTTGCCCTTGATGCCCTTCTTGGGGGCGGCGATCCAGTGGGCCATCTTGCCGGGCTCGAGGATCGGCTTGCTCATCAGGCTCGAGAGGTACTCGCGGTCCTTGGGACTCGGCAGCCAGTCCGCCTGCTTCGCGCTCCACTCGCTGTCGCTGAGGGCGCGGCCGTCGGGCGCGAAATGGAGTCCGGCGTAGATGCCGACCTGTCGGTTGAAGCGTGAGCTCGGTAGCTTGAGCTCGAAGGGCACGCCGAGCTCGGCGATGGTCTTGTTCCACTTGTCGACGCCGCGCTGGCAGTCCTCGATGTACGAGGCGCGAAGCACCTCGTTCATGGCGGTGCGCATCGGCACCGTTTCGCGCGAGAGCTTGCCGTCCTTCGGGACGTCCATTTCGATGCCTCCGCTCAAGGCCACGTGGTCGTCGTAGCGATCTTCGTGGGCGCGACCCTTGAGCCCGGTGGCGAAGTAGGCCGCTGCGTTGCTGGAGATCTCGCCTCCGAAGAGATCGAGGGAAATGGAAAACCAATAGTTCACGTAGCGCTGCACCATGGGCAGATCGATGAGCCCCTGCGCGCGGGGGTCGGCGTCCTTGTTGTCGCGCATGAACTCGGCCGTGCGCTCGACCACGCGCTGGACGCCGGTTTCGCCCACGAACATGTGGTGGGCTTCCTCGGTCAGCATGAAACGCGTCGTGCGCGAGAGCGGGTCGAAGGAGCTCTCGGCCAGGGCGAGCAGCTGGTACTTGCCGTCCCGGTCCGTGAAGTAGGTGAACATGAAGAACGAGAGCCAGTCGAGCATGGGGGCGTTGAACGCACCCAAGATGCGCGGGTTGTCGGCGTTGCCGCTGCGTCGCTCGAGCAATGCCTCCGCCTCTTCACGTCCGTCGCGGCCGAAGTAGGAGTGAAGGAGGTAGACCATCGCCCACAGGTGGCGGCCTTCTTCCACGTTCACCTGGAACAAGTTCCGGAGGTCGTAGAGGCTCGGGCACGTCTGGCCGAGGAAGCGCTGCTGCTCCACGCTCGCGGGCTCGGTGTCGCCTTGAGTCACGATCAGGCGGCGCAGCGCGTTTCGGTGTTCGCCCGGGACTTCTTGCCAGACCGGTTTGCCGATCTCGTCGCCGAAGCCGATGGTGCGGTCCTTGACGGGGTCCGCGAGGAAGATGCCCCAGCGGTAGTCCGGCATCTTGACGTAGTCGAAGTGCGCCCAGCCGTCGGTGTCGGCGCTGATGGCGGTGCGAAGCCAGACGTCGTGCTGTTGGAAGCCGGCAGGTCCCATGTCGACCCACCAGTTGATGAAGTTCGGCTGCCACTCCTCGAGGGCGCGCTGCAGGCGCCGATCCGAGGTGAGGTTCACGTTGTTCGGGATCTTCTCGTTGGTTGCGATCTGGGTCATGGCCTTGGTTTTTCCGGTGCTTGGGAGGGGACGAAGACTCGGGCTCGGCGAGTGAGCCATCAGGTGCGGCGGTAGTCGAACGCGGGGCGTTCGGGCGAACCGTAGAGGGTGAGTGCGCCCTTCTGTCCAACGGCGTTGGGGCGCTGGAAGATCCAGTTCTGCCACGCGCTCAGGCGGCCGAAGATCTTGGTCTCCATGGTTTCCGGGCCGGCGAAGCGCAGGCTCGCCTCCATGCCCGTGAGCGCGTCGGGTGAAAACGCGGCGCGCTCTTCGACGGCGATGCGCACTTCGTCGTCCCAGTCGATGTCG
Organism: Polyangiaceae bacterium; assembly: GCA_046351435.1. Taxonomy (GTDB): domain Bacteria; phylum Myxococcota_A; class Polyangia; order Polyangiales; family Polyangiaceae; genus JADJKB01. The sequence continues at coordinate 161,595 of JAXLYN010000016.1, read as the reverse complement.
TCGGGCGCGAAGGTCACGAGGCCGAGCGCGAGGGCGTCGCGGGTCTCGATGGCGCCTTCTCGTGCCTTGAGCTCGCCCACACGCTCGGGCTTGGCCAAGAAGCGCGTCTCGAGCCGGGTGAGCCCGTTCGACATGGGCAGCGCGCCGAAGTTGAGCGGAGAAAGGCGGAGCGTCGGGCCCTCGTCGGCGTCGAGCATGTAGGAGCGATCGGCGGCGAGCGCCAACTCGAGCAGCGAGCCGGCAAAGCAGGAGCCCGGGCGCACGACGGCGAAGATGCTGCGCGCGGAGAGGTCGAGGCGCTTCAGCACGCGCTTCTGGTGGAGCAACACCTCTTTGGCGAACCAGTCGCTCTTGGAGAGCTCGAGCAGCGTCCGATCGTTTTCCACGACCAGGGCCGAGTCGCCTTCGGTCTCGAGCACGAGCAGGCCGACTTCGAGCTGGTTGAAACGCAGGTCGAGCAGGGCATCGTCGAGCTCGCGGAATGCGCGGAGGGCCCAGGCTTCGGCGCCGGCTTTGCGCAACTCGTCTGCGCTCTTGGGTTCTCCCGCGGCGGGGCCCCGCACGCGGAGGGTCGCGACGCGCCGCTCGGGATCGATGCTCGAGGTGACGAAGCGGTACTGGGTCACGTTGCCGCTGCGCTCCGGGGAAAGGGGAGTCAAGGCGACGCCGGCGCCCTTCTTCTCGGGAGCACGCTTGGCCAGCGCTTCGGCCCGAGTCTTCACCGCCGCGTCGAACTTGCTGCGCGGGACGCTCTCGTCCACGAGCCCCCACTCGACCGCGCGCTTGCCGCGCACACCTTCGGCCACCGTGCTGAAAGCGTCGGCCAGGTCTCGACGCACCTTGCGCTTGTCGACGAGGCGCGTGAGGCCGCCGGTTCCAGGCAGTACGGCCAGGAGAGGAACCTCGGGCAGGCTGACGGCACTGTTGCCGTCGTCTTGCAGGACGATGTGGTCACAGGCCATGGCGAGCTCGTAGCCACCGCCGCTCGCCGTCCCGTTCAGCGCCGCAAGGGTCGAGACTCCACTCTCTTGCGACAGGTCCTCGAGGTAGAGACGCGTCTCGTTGGTGAACTTGCAGAAGTTGACCTTGAACGCGTGGGTCGAGCTTCCCAGCATGTAGATGTTGGCGCCCGAGCAGAAGATGCGGTCCTTGGCGCTGGTCACGACCAGCGTCTTTACTTCGGGGTGCTCGAAGCGCACGCGTTGGACGGCGTCTGCGAGCTCGATGTCCACGCCGAGGTCGTAGCTGTTCAGCTTGAGCACGTAGTCGCCGGCGAGGGCGCCATCCTCCGGCACGTCCATGGCGAGCGTCGCGACCTCGCCGTCGAAGCGGAGTTTGTACCGGCGGTACTTGTCGGGGTGGGTCTCGAAACGGATGGGATCCATGGCTGCCGGAGGATCTAGCGAAATGATTTCCGTCAAGCAAGCAGTATCTTGCACTTTCTTGAGCGACTGATATGAACTTTATTTCATATCCCATGACGACTTCGCGGAAAGAGGTGCTCGAGGCCCTGGGGCGGACCGTGCGCGCGCGCCGACACGAGCGGGGTCTCACGCTGGCGGAGCTCGGGGATTCGGCCCACGTCAGCCCGCGCTTCCTGGCGGCGCTCGAGGCCGGAGACGGCAACATCTCCGTCGCGCGTCTGTTCGACGTCGCCCAAGCCCTCGGCGTCACGGCGGCCGCCCTCCTCGGTGAGGTTTCGCCCCAAGGTCCCCGGCCGCGCGTGATCGCGCTGCTCGGACTCCGAGGAGCGGGCAAGAGCACGGTGGGCGCGAAGCTCGCGCTGCGTCTCGGCCTGCCCTTCGTGGAGGTCGACCACCGAGTCGAGCAGGCGGCACGGATGAGCCTCGGGGAGGTGTTCGAGCTGCACGGTGAAGCGTTCTATCGAAAGCTCGAGCGTGAAGCCTTGCGCGAGCTCTTGAGCGAACCCACCGACCGCGTGATCGCCACGGGCGGCAGCGTGGTGAACGACAGCGAGTCGTTCGACCTCTTGCGGCGCAACGCCACCACGGTGTGGCTGAAGGCCCGCCCCGAAGACCACATGACCCGGGTGATTGCCCAGGGCGACGAGCGACCGATGCGGAATCGGAGCGACGCCATGGCCGAGCTACGCTCTCTGCTTCGCGCGCGCACCGCGCTCTACGCTCAGGCCGACCACGTCGTGGACACGGCGGTGCTCGGCGTGGACGGTTCGGTCGAAGCTCTGACGCGGGCGCTCGAGCTCGACGCTACCACTTCACCGTGACGGTCGGAGGCTGCACCTCGACCTCCGCTTCGGCGACGTCCACCACGACTCGCACGGTGGCCGACCCGTGGCCCTTCAAGTCGATGCCCTCGGTCTTGGTGAGATCGACGCGTGGCACCACCTGCTCCGCGCGGAGCGCGCGCACCGTTCCGGGCGGACCGATGATGCTCACGTCCACCTGACGCGGCGTCACCACCGCGTTCGGGACGCCGACGACCTCGACGGTGCGCTTGGGGAAGCGGGCTTCGGCCACCTGGCGGGCGATGGCGACGCTGACGGTGGCGCTCCGCGGCCCGATGTAGCTCACGCGGTTGGGCGGAGCGTCGATGGCGATGGGCCGGCGGTACGTACCTTCGGTCAGCCCCGAGACGTCGAAGGCAGCGAGCCGAACGTATTGGATGACTTCGACCAGCCCGACGGGCCCACGCACGGTCATCTCACGCGGGTCGACCTCGGGCTCGCCCTTGACGATGAAGCCCTCGGCCGGCTTGCCGGTGATCGACGCTTGGAGGGGGATCTGTCGCGTGACGACGTCTTGCCATTCGAGCTCGATGCTCGGCGGGTCGATGATGGTGATCTCCACCTCGGGCGGCAGAGTGAACATGCGCGGCTCGAAGGTGATGGAGTCACGTTGCCCGTCGCGGAGGTCGATTTCGACGGGCGCCACGCCAGCCTGGAGGAGCTGGTCGATGGCGCGCGTGGAGCCTTTGAGCGTCACGTGGATGCTGGCCGGGATCGGCGTCATGAGCTCGCGCTTGGCGCTCTCGCTGGGCAGGCGCATCACCACCCCCACCGCGACCGTGCGCTGTTGCTGATCCTGCTGACCCTTCTGGTAGACGAAGAGGCCGAGGGCGAAGGCGAGGGACAAGGCCTTCAGGCCCAGGTTCTGCGTGAACGCGCCACGGAGCCAGAGCAGAACGGCCGCCAACACGTCGCGAGTCACGAGCTACCTCGTTTCGGATCCACGGGACCATCGTCCGTGGATTCCGGCTCGTCCTCGTCCCCCTTCGATTGCCGGCGCGCGGTCTCAGGGGCCCGCGGCATGCCGAGCCGAGGCACCGGCGTGCGCAGCGGAGTGCCTGCGGCGGCGCGCGGCGGGCGCACGGAAGGCGTCCCGCTTTCGTCGTGCACCACCGCCCGGGGCCGCAGCGGGGGCGGCGGCTCGCTGTCGCGCTCGCGGACCGAGTCCTCTGCGGCGCGGAACGCGCCCGATGGCCGCTCGATCTCGGCGGCCGGCTCGGCCTCACTGATGCGAACCGCCGGCGGCGGCCGGGTGCGGTCGGCCGACTGCCCGGCGCTGGCCGGGACCTCGCTCGGCTCGGGCCGGCGCGCCTTCTTCTTCTTGGCCCGGACCTTGGGGCTGAAGATCGCCTCGAGCATCGTGCGGAGCTTCGGACCGTCGAGGTTCGACGCGATGTTGCCGTTGAAGCAGAAGCTGATGGTGCCGCGCTCTTCGCTGACGATCACCACCACCGCATCCGTCTCCTCGGTGATTCCGAGCGCGGCCCGGTGGCGCGAGCCGAAGCTCTGGTCGAGCACGCGCCCTTCGGGCATCGGGAAGAAGACGCCGGCCTTCGCCACGCGGTAGTTGCGGATGATCACCGAGCCATCGTGCAGCTTGTTCACGCCCTCGGGGACGAAGAGCGAGACCAGGAGCTCTCGAGACACCGCTGCGTCGATCACGTGACCCTTGTGCACGCCGACGAACTCGTCGAGGTTCGCGTCCTGCTCGAAAGTGATGATGGCGCCGATGCGGTGGCGGGCGAGCTCGGTGGCGGCTTCGACTACCTCGTCGATCACCTTGGTCTCTTGCGCGCGGCCGATGGCGCCGAACAGCGCGCGGCTGCCGACGCGCTGGAGCCCGCGCCGGATGTCGTTTTGGAAGACCACGACGATCACGAGGATGACGCTGGAAATCAGCGCTCCCAGCACCGAGATCACGGTCACGAGCTGGAGCACCTTCGCCGCGATGTAGAGCAGGAAGACCATCCCGAGGCCGACGCCCACCTGCATGGCGCGGGTGCCTCGGAGCACGAGCAGCGCGCGGTAGAACAGGTAGTAGACCAGGACCACGTCGAGGGCGTCCCGGGCCAGCTGACCGCCGCTTTTTTCCACGAAATAGCGCAGGAAGCTATCCAGCATGGAGCGCCTCCCACTGCGTGCGGGCCGCGACGGTCACGGCCAGAGCTTGACGCACTTCGCGCACGTCGTGCACACGGAGCACGCGTGCGCCGCGATCCGTCGCGTGGAGGCAGGCTGCGATGGTTCCCCCTAGGCGCTCCGCCGGCGGGGCTGCATCCACCAACGTGATGAACGACTTGCGACTCGGTCCGACCACGACCGGCACGCCTTCGCTCGTGAAGACGTCGAGTCGGCGCAGGAGATCGAACGACTGACGCGCGTTCTTCGCGAACCCGAGACCAGGGTCGAGCCAGACTCGCGAGGCCGGCACACCAACGGAGACCGCGCGATCGCGCGCGGCGCGCCATTCCGAGAGCACGTCTGCTACGACGTCCCGATAGGCATCGTCGGGGTACTCGGAATAGCCGCGCAGCGTGCTCATGGGCTCGCGACTGTGCATCAAGACGAGGACCGCGCCCCGCTCTGCGGCCGCGCGAGCGAGCTCGGGGTCGGCGAGGCACGAGACGTCGTTCACGATGTGCGCGCCGAGGGACAGCGCGTGCCGAGCCACGTCGGCCAGCGTGGTGTCGATGGAGACCGCGACACCGCGCGCGACCGCATGCCGCAGCGCGGGCTCGAGGCGTCGGATCTGCTCGTCGGCGGGGACTCCGGTGCTGCCCGGGCGCGTCGACTCGGCGCCGACATCGACGATGTCCGCGCCGTCGCCGATCAGTCGATCGACGAGTTCGATGGCGCGCTCCGGGTCGACGTACTTGCCGCCGTCGTAGAAGGAATCGGGCGTGGTGTTCACGACCCCCATGAGCAATGGCTCGCGAGTCGTCGCGAGTTTTCGCTCCAGGAACGGTGTGAGCCCCACGAGATCCCGGGTAGCAAGAGCCAGGCCGACGTGCAAGATGTTGGTATTGGTGAAAAATCCGCCGCTCAGCGGGCCCGCTTCTGGGGTCGATTGGAGCGGGAAGCGACGCCCCCGCGCCGTTCGGGTCGCCGAGACTTCGTAATCCGCCGCGGTTTGAACTAGCTTTTGTGGCACGGGCGTCCAGCGCCCGCCGCACGAATGCTCCGCACGCGCGTCAGAGCAGGGCCGGTCGCGGGCCTCGTGATGAGCGTTCTTTTCGCGCTCGTCCTGACGGCGGTGCAGGTCGGGGACCACTACGTGTCCGCGTTCGCGCCGCGGATGGGCGAGCCTGCCGCGACGACCTTGCGCGTGCCGTATGGGCCCCGGGTCGTGCGGGACCGCTCCACGGGCCGCTCCGAGCTCCATTACGAACACCAGCGGATCCTGGTCCCGCGCGGCACGCTCCTGCGGGCCGCCAGTGACTCGGACTGGACGGCATTCAGCTACGACGTCCGGCACCGCCCGCCCGAGCTTCCGCGCCTGATTGCCGTCTTCGCCATCTTCTTCACGCTGACCATCGGTCTCACGGCGTACCTCCGGCGGTTCGGACACCAGCGCTTGCGCTTGCTGCGAGTGCAGGCCGGGCTGCTCGCGGCCATGGGGCTCCTCGCCCTGGCTTCCAAGGCCTTCCTCTTGTTCACGGGGCTCAGCGAGTTCTGGTTGCCCATCGCCGCGGTACCCTTGTGGATCGCCACGAGCTTCGACCGGAGAACCGCGTTCGTGGTGACGGTGGTGCTGTCGTTCGCGGTGGCCTCCTTCCTCGATTTCGACCTCGTCTTCTTGTGCGTGCTCTTGGCCCGCGGCATGGCCGCGACGCTGCTCTACCTCGATCGCAAGCGGTCGCGGCAGATGATCCTGGCCGGGGGACTCGCCGGATTGAGCGCCGTGGCGCTGTACGTGGCGATCATGGTGACCTTCGAAGGTACGTTTGCCTGGCGCGCCGATCTGGGTGCGCCGGCGAGCTCACAGCTCATCGCGTGTTTCGGGGGTGGCCTCGCCGCAGGGCTCATCGGCGCGCTGCTCAGGGCGCCCGCTTCTCGCATGTTGGGCCATGTGCCCCGGGAGCGGCTGCTCGATCTGTCCGATCTCGAGCAGCCGCTGCTCATGCAGCTCGCGCGTGAGGCGCCCGGCACGTTCGAACACTCACGGGCCATGGCGAACCTGGCGGAGCAGGCAGCCAGCGCCATCGGCGCCGACGCGTTGATCACGCGGGTCGGCGCCTACTATCACGACATCGGGAAATCGACGCAGCCCAAGTACTTCGTCGAAAACCTGAGCCCCGACGAGCGCTCCCCGCACGACGACCTCGACCCCGACGTCAGCGCCGACGCGATCATGGCCCACGTCGTGCTCGGGACCAAAATCCTGAGGGAAGGCTCCGTGCCCGAGCCCGTGGTCGAGTTCGCCTACACCCACCACGGGACGCAGCTCGTGGAGTACTTCTGGAACAAGTGCCTGCAGCAAGGCAACCCCAAGGCCCTCGATGCAGGCGCGTTCCGCTACCCTGGCATGCGGCCGCAAACTCGCGAGACCGCCATCGTGATGTTGGTGGACTCCATCGAAGCGGCTTCCCGCACCGTGGACCCGCCGGAACGCGATGCCTTCGAGAACATGATCCAGCGCATCGTGTTCACCAAGCTCAAAGACGGGCAGCTGGACGATTGCGGGCTCGGAATGAACGAGCTCAACGTGATCGTGAATCGAATGGCGGATGCGCTCGTCAACATGCACCACCACCGCATCAAGTACCAGTGGCAGGCGAAGCGCGCGCAAGAGTTCGGCGTTCCGTCCACTGCGGTGAGCGCCGACGTGTTGCCCTCGAGGCCCCGCGCGGTCGAAGCGAGCGTCGAGCCCCCCACGGTCGAGCCGCCGTTCGTGTCCCCCATGCCAGCCTCTGCGCCGGCGGTCGAGGTGAGCGAATTCGACGTCGGGAACACGATGCTCGCTGCTCCGCCCGCCACCACGCGTTCGCCCGCCAGCGGGAAGTCCCCGGCGCGGGACGAGAGTCCGGCTCCGCGTGCGGAGAGCGGGGCACACCCGGCGCTCTACGGCGGCGGGAAAAAGACGGGCAGCGCGTCGTGAGCACGCGCGAGGCGAGCTTCGCCAAAGCACTGTTCTTCGGTGCCATCGCCGAAGAGCTGGTGTTCCCCTATCCCGAGCTCGACGACGCAGAAGCGACCCGCGTGATCGCGTTGCTCGGGCGCGTGAAGAAGCTCTTGCAGGCGTCCTTGGATTCGGAGGCCGTCGACCGCGACGGGAGCGTTCCGCCGGCGCTGCTCGCTGGACTGAAGGACCTCGGCCTCTTCGGCCTCGGTGTGGCCTCGGAGTTCGGGGGGCTCGGCTTGAGCCTGATGGCGCGAGCACGGGTCATCGCCGAAGTCGCCGCCGCGGACGCCTCGCTCGGAATGCTGCTGGCGTCCCACGGCGCCATCGGAGCGTGCGCGATCCGCTCCTTCGGCAGCGACGAGCAGAAGCGGACCTGGCTCCCCGAGCTGGCTTCAGGCCGCCGCATCGTCGCCTTTGCCTTGACCGAGAGCGCCGCCGGGACCGACGCGAGCACCACGCGCACCTCGGCCGAGAAGGTGGCGGACGGCTGGGTGCTCCGAGGCGAGAAGCCCTGGGTCACCGCGGCGACGCTCGCCGATGTGTTCGTGGTGTTTGCCCGCACGAGCCGCTTCGAGGAGGGCGAAAAGCCGCGGCTCACGCCCTTCTTGGTGGAGCGCGGACCGGGCGTGAGCGTGGGCCCCGTTCGCTCCACCCTGGGCCTTCGGGGCGCCGGTGTCGCGCGGGTGGAGTTCAAGGACGTCCGACTCGGACCGGAAGCGGTGCTCGGCGAGCCCGGACGAGGCTTCCGTGTCGCGATGGAAGTGATGAACGAGGCGCGCGCCTGCCTCGCGGCATGGATGTTCGGCCAGCTGCGCTCGCTGCTCTCGTTCAGCGTCGCGCGCGTGCAGGAGCGCCGCGCATTCGGACGCGCCATCGGCGAGTTTCCCATCATCAAGAACAAGATCGCGAAAATGCTGGCAGATGCGTTCGCGGTCGAGTCCATGACCTATCTCACGGCGGGGCTCTTCGATCGCGGGGTAGAGGACGCATCCATCGAGAGCGCCGTCTCGCGCATCGCTGCGTCCGAAGCGCTGTGGCGTACGGCCAACGAAGCCATGCAGATCGCCGGTGGGCAGGGCTACGGCGCGGCGCTCCCGGTTTCGCGGCGCTTGCGTGACGCGCGAGGCGGCTTGGTGGTCGACGGCACCAACGAGACGCTCCGTTGCTTCATCGCGCTGTCGGGTATGCGGGGCCCGGGCGAGCGCTTGGCCGACGTGGAACGGGCGATCTACGAGCCCGTGAAAGGCTTCGGCTTGTTGCGGGATTTCGCGCTACGCAAGGTGCGCGGAGCGGTGAAACACGAACGAGTGACGCTCGCGCACCCCCTCTTGGTCCGTCAGTCCGTGCTGTTCGAAGAGAGCGTCGACGCCTTCCGGCGGGCCGTGGAACGCGCGCTCCGAGACCACGGACGCGAGATCGCCGAGATGCAGCAGACACAGCTGCGCATCGCCAACGTGGCGATCGACCTCTATGCGCTCGCGGCCTGTCTGTCTCGGGCGACCCTCGCCATCGCGGAGCGCGGCGAGAGTGGCGCGCGGCGAGAGCTCGACCTCACCACGATGTTCGCCTCCGCTGCGCGCGGGCGGATGCAGGCGAACCTCGGTCGCCTCGACCACGGGGACGACGCTTTGCGCAAGTCCATCGCTGCGCGTGCCTACACCGATGGCGGCTACCCGTTCGACGTGATCTGACTCGGGTTCGCCCTTCGGGCGAAACCCGAGGCTGAGGACAAGCCCGGCGCCGACCGTCACGCTCGTCTCACGGCGGGTCGCGTGACTTGGACGCGGGCCGCTCGCGAAAGCTCGGGCTCCGGCGCGTCGAGGGGCTCCACCAAGAGGCGGAAGCGTCCGCTGTCGAAGGGCTCGCCGCGAGCGGGTTCGGTGGGCACGAGCCGCTCCCTCAGACCGCGCTTGGCGAAGTCGCGCGCGCGATAGTGACAATAGGGGTTGTCTCCCGGCGCCCCGAGCAGCGCGTGGGCGGTGAACGTGCAGCCGCCGAGGCAGGTCGCGCCGAACGGACAGCTCGCGCAGAATCCCGTGAGCGCAATGGCGCGCGAGTCGCGTCGAAACGCCAGTCGCGGCTCCGACCGCCAGAGCTCGGCCAGGCCGGTGTCGCGAAGCGAGCCCACGATGTACTCGGGGCTCTGCAGCGACGGGCAGCCCTTCACCTCGCCATGAGATTCGATCCCGAGCACGAAACGCCCCGCCTGGCAGCCCGCGAAGTGGTCCTTCCCGCCGGGGTGCCACGAGCGGAGTCGAGCCTCCTCGGGACCGAAGTACCCGAGGTTGTTCCCGGGCATGACGTGCACTCCTCTCGCCCGAGCGCGTTCCTTCACGCGCGCGATGCGAGGCACCAAGTCGAGAAGATCGTACGGCTGGAGAACGAGCTGCGTGCGGTCGGCGGCACGTCCGAGGGGAGCCGTGAGTTGTATCTGCCACGACTCGACCCCGTGTTCGCAGACGAGCTCGAACAGTGCTTCGAGCTCGTCGCGATTCCGCCGGTTCAGGTTCGTGTTCGCGCCGATGCGGATGCCCGCGGCGCGGAGCGAGTGCAGGGCCGAAAGCGCCGCTCGCTGGCTGCCCGGTGATGCGCGCAGCGTGTCGTGCGTCGCTTCGAGGCCGTCCAGGGAAACGCTCGCCGCCGCGAGCCCTGCTCGAGCGAGGTCACGGGCGAGCTCCGGTGTCACGCCGCGGCCTCCCGTCGTGATCTGGGTGACCACGCCCGACTCGGAGAGCGCTCGCACCACTTGGAAGAAGCCCGGGTGCAGGTACGCTTCGCCGCCGATCAACACGACCTCGCGCGCCCCGAGCTCCGCGAGCTCGCGCGCGACCCGGATGGCTTCGTCGCTCTGGAGCTCGTTGGCGCGCGCACTGCCCGCTCGCGAGCCGCAGTGCAGGCACGCCTGGTCGCACGCAAGGGTGAGCTCCCAGACCACGTAGGCTGGGAAGAACCGCTCGTGGACCACGTCCAGGCGGCGGTGGGTCACGAGCCGGGCGGCGGGGGCTTCGGTGCTTCGGATTCGCCGGTGGCGATGCTGTTCGTCGGGCCTTCGCTGCAAGGCTTCGCGTTCGGGTCGGCTCCGGGCGAGCCGGGTGGGGGGGCCTCCGCGCCTTCCCGACAGGTGCTGGGTTTCTCGGGCATCGGGCCCATGGCTTGGGGGGCGCCGCCGTAGCAGGCCATGAGCGTCATGGCGACAGCGCCGCCGGTGACGACGCTCAGGGCCGCGGCCGCGACGCGCCTCAGGGGTCCCGAAGAAAACCCACGGTCACAGTTGGGGCAACGCTCGAAACCCGCGGGGACGAAGCCTTGGCAGTCGGGGCATTGGGTGAGGTCTTGCATGCTCTTCCCTGAACGCGAACTCGGAGCCAGAGCTTACGCGCTCTGTCCGTGGAGTAAAGCCGTGCGGCTCGCGGCCGCTTCGGTCATCGGCTATGGGGCGTTTCGCGATGAGCGCTCCTCCCGTCTTCGATCGCGCTGGTGCGGAGGCCATCTTCTCGCGAGCGGCCTTCGTCCAGCACTTGGGGATTCGGCTCCTGGACCTCGGCCCGGGATGGGTCGAGACCGAGCTTCCGATCTTGCCTCACCACCTGCAGCAGGACGGCGTGGTGCACGCGGGGGTCCAGGCGACGCTCGCGGACCACAGCGCGGGGGCGGCCGCCGGCACCTTGGCGCCGCCGGGCGCTGCGACGCTCAGCGTGGAGTTCAAGATCCAGCTCTTGCGGCCCGCGTCGGGAAAGCGCTTGCGCTGCCGCGCCGAAGTGCTGCGCCCTGGACGCAACCTCGTGGCCACGGAGGCTTGGGTCTACGCCGACGCCGGGGACCAAGAGAAGCTCGTCTCGAAGCTGTCTGCCACGATGACGTATTTCTTCGCGAAGCCCACCACCCCTTCAGGGTGAAAGCTCCGCCTTGTTGATGGCGTCGAGGCCAGGGAACTCGCGATCCAAGTAAGCGTTTCCCTGGATCTGGATCTTGGTTTGGTCGGGTCGTTGTCCGTGCTTCGACGAGAGCTTCTGCACGACGTCCATGCCCTCCGCCACCTCGCCGAAGGGCGCAAAGCCCATGGCGTCGAGCCGCTGGTTGTCGCCGAGGTTCACGAACACCTGGGTCGTGCGTGACGAGGGGCCGCTCATCGCGAACGAGAGTTTGCCCCTCACGTTCGACTCTCGCACCGGATCGTCGGGAATCGACGCGGAACGCCAGCGGCTCATCACGGGATCGCCGTCCGCGTGGATGCCCCACTGGGCGACGAAGCCCGGAACCACGCGGAAGAACTTGGTGCCGTCGAAGAAGCCGAGCTTCACCAAGTTGTAGAAGCGCTGCGCTCCGGTCGGGGACCATTCCCGCACGACCCGCACGACGAACACGCCTTGCGTGGTGTCGAAGCGAACCTTGTATTGTGCGGGCGCGTCCAGCGTGGCCTGCTCGGGACCCGGAAAGGAGCTCTTCGCCCCTGGCTCGTTCTTGCAGGAGACGAACAGCGCGAGCGCGCACACGAGCACAGCAATCGTTCGACGCATGACGGCGTCATGGTAGTTCCAAATCGGGCTTTGCCGTCGCTGAATGGCGAATGGTGCCCGGGCCTGCCAGGACCGCCACCGACATTCCTGGTAGCTTCTCGTCGCGTGAACCGGGCGCGCATTCTCGCAGGACTCTTGGCGCTGGGCTGCGCTGCGCCGCGCGAGCCGGCACCCGAGCCCAAGGTCCCCCTCCCGCCGCCCACACCGCTCGGCCCAGTCACTCCCCGCGAGGCGGGGCCGTGCGACGAGCGAGCGCTCGAATCCGGTGACAACCTCTCGGTCGCCGTGGAAGAGAGCGACGGAAAGCTGTCGGACGCGCTCACGCATCCGCCGCCCGAGGCTGCATCGGTCTTCGCCGATGCGCTGCGCTCGCTGCCGAAAAGCCCGTGCGCCGCCGAGGTCGAGCATGCGCTGCCCTCGCTGCGAGTCGGACTGAAGAGCGACCCGGACTGCCAGCCAGGCTCCCGCAGGAACGATCTGGCGGTGGACTTCGAGCCCGAAGGCGACGGCAGCCGCGCCCGGGTGCGCGGGACGTTGACCTTGCGCGAGCAGCCCGTGGTGCTCGACGTGCGGGTGAGCCGGAGCCGCTCTCCGCGGGTGATGTGCGCGGCTGGGCGCTTCGAGTTGCCGCGCGCGCCGTCCGGGGAGCCGCCGCCGAAGCCGGAGGCGAAGCCAGCCGCGGGCTGGCTCGCTGTGCCGTTCGACGTCGTGAAGGCGCTGCTCGGTCTCGTTCCCCGAGGGCGATGATGCGTCAGCCCAATTCGATTGCGACGATGAACGCGCGCTCGGCGAAGTCCTGGAACCAGCGGGCAATGTTGGCTTCGATGTAGTCCGCGTTGGTGCCCATCTGCTCGGTGGCTTTGCGACAGGCTGGCACGAGCGGTGTGCCGCGCGCGAGCTCTTCGAGCACGGCGTAGGCTCCGCTTTCGAGAGCCACGTGGGCGAGATTCAGGTCACGCCCGCGGTAGATGGCGAGCCTCTGCGCTTCTTCGGCCGGCAGCTCCCAAGGCTCTTCAAGCGCACGCTGCGCCGGAGGCGAGCGACCGGGTAGCGCACTTCGAGCAATCGGAGCGCGGGGTTCAAGACGAGGCGCGCGCTCTCCCACGCCGCCTCCGGGATTTCGGCCAAGCGCTCCGGGGTGAGCGGAGCGACATCGGCGGCGTCGAAGACCTCGATGTAGGCCCACTCGACCCGGGCCATGTCGACGGCCATGGCGTGGTGCGGCAGCCAGGTCGCACGCTCGACGTAGGCCGGTAGTCGATCGCCCAGGTCGCGCAGATCGTGAGAAGTCGGAGGTAGCTCGGAGAGGTAGCCCTCCACGAGCTTCTCCCAGGCTGTTTGACCGATGACCGCGCCCAAGCCGCTGAAGTCTTCGACGAGAGAGCTGGTGTGGCGGAGCCAGAACTGCTCGCGATAGATCTCGAGCTGCTCGGCGGGGGAGAGGCGATCGTTCCCGCTGGCGATGCCGCGCGCGAGCTCGCTGAGCTCGGGATCGCCAGCGAGGGCCTTCCGCCTCCGAAAGAGCTCCGCGAGCACGGCTTGGGTCTCGTGCAGCCCCTTCACGGCGCGGCCTCGGACTCGCCGCCGATGCCGTCGCGCGGGCCGCCCTGATGCCAAGCTCGATGCGAGGCGACGATCGCCGGTGAGATGGGAGGAGGTCCCGCCGGATGAGGCGCCTCGGGGACGAGCTCGCCGCGTTGCCTGCGATCGAACAACAGCGCGGCCGCGCTGCGCACGGTTCGTGCTTTCTCCGCTTCCGCGGCCAGCGTCGAGAAATCGGGGATGTCGTCGTCCCACTCGATGAGCGTCGACACGGGCCCGGTGCGCTCGATGGTGAATCGGTAGAGGTCCCACACCGGGTCGATGACGTGGTCGCTGTGGGTGTCGATGATGTATTTCCCGAGGTTCGTGTGGCCGGCCAAGTGGATCTGCACGATGCGCTCGTGGGGCACGTTGGCGACGAACTCGTAGGGGTCGAAGCCGTGATTGTAGGCAGCCACGTAGACGTTGTTCACGTCGAACAAGAGTCCGATGTCCGCAGCGTCGGCGACGCGGGAGATGAACTCCCACTCGGGCATCGTGCTCGAGGTGAAGCTCATGTAGCTCGAAGCATTCTCCAGGGCGAGCCGCACGCCCAGGGTGTCTTGGATGCGCTTGGCGCGATCGACGACCACGGAAATCGCCTCTTCGGTGAAGGGCAAGGGCAGGAGGTCGTGCAGGTTCGCGCCCGGCACCGCGCACCAACAGAAGTGGTCGCTCAGCCATGGCGTCCGCGTGCGCGCCATGAGCTTGCGAAGCCCCGCTAGGTATTCGTCACTGGGCGGGGTCGGCCCACCTATGCTCATCGACACGCCGTGCTGCACCACTCGATACGTCTCGAGCACACGGTCGAGGTGGTGGAGCGGCTTGCCGCCCTGGATCATGAAATTTTCGCTGATGATCTCGAAGAAGTCGACGGGCGGTCGCTCTGCCAAGATGTGCCGGTAGTGGGGCACCCGCAGTCCGACGCCGACGCCGAGATCGGGAAGTCCGAGGCGATGAGGCATGTGAAGCTCTGGCAGCGTATACGACACGGCCCGCGCGGGGAGTCCCCACGCGGGCCGCGTTCATCGAGAACAGGGAAGGCTCACTTCGGGCAGTGCGCGTTGCAGCCGCCCTGGCCCTTGCAGGAGTTCTTGCCGGCGCAGTCGTTCTTTCCTTCGACTTTGCAGCCGCCCTTGCCGGAGCACTCGTTCTTGCCCTTGCAGCAGGCCTTCGCGCCCGCCGCTGCCGCCGCCGGGTCCCCGGCGCCACCCGGCGCCTTGGCGTCCGGCTGGTTTCCCCCACAACCCACGGCCCCGAGCAAGAGCCCCGCTGATGCTGCAGTTGCAATCGTCTTCGAAAGGTTCAACGCCATCCCATGTCTCCTTGGTTTCTTCTTGGTGTTTGCGAGTCGAGCGAGCCGTAGGTCGCCTTGCGCCCCTCCTCTACGGAGGAGCCCCCGTGCCGGTTTCAGCCAGCAGGGGGCGGCAGTCTAACCGCAGGCGCTCGCTCTGTGTCCCTTTTCGGCTCAACCCATCGGAAGTACGAGACGGGGGCACCGAACGGATCGGAGAGTCCCTGAGCCATGTGGTCCCCCCCCACCCCCGTCGAGTTCTTCCAAACCCGGCGCCGGAAGCTCCGCGCGAGCCTCCGCGGGCCGGCAGTCGTGCCCGCGGGCTGGGCGCGCCCGAGGAACTTCCGGGCCAATCGCTACCCCTACCGCGCCGACAGCCACTTCCTCTATCTGGTGGGTGCGCACCTCGAGGGGGCGGTGCTCGTGCTCGAGCCCGACTCGGAGCGCCTCTACGTCGAGCCGCCCGATCCCGCCGAAGCGCTCTGGACGGGCCCCACGCCGAGCCTCGACGAGTCGAGTCGCGCGCTCGGGATCGAGATCCGCCCGCTCGAAGAGCTCGAGCTCGAGGCCAGCGCTGCGCTCCTGCATCCCCAGGATCGGGAGACGGCGAGCTGGCTCGAAGAGCGGATGGGCCGTCCCGTCGACGCGGGCGGGGAGGAGCTGGAGGGCGCCGACGCCGAGCTCGCCGACGCGATCATCGCGCTCCGATTGTGCCACGACGCCGCCGCCGTGGAGCAGCTTCGAGCTGCGGCGCGGGTGACGGCCCGAGCTCACCTCGCGGGCATGCGCGCCACGCGGCCCGGCGTGCGCGAGGCGTTCGTGCGCGCACGGATGGAAGCCGCCATCGTGGAGCATGGAATGTGCACGAGCTATGGCTCCATCGTCAGCGTGCACGGCGAAGTGCTGCACAACGAGCGCCACGACGGCGTGCTCGCTCCGGGCGACTTGCTCCTCGCGGACGTCGGCGCCGAAACGACGGAAGGGTTCGCCGGTGACGTCACGCGCAGCTGGCCGGTCTCCGGGCGGTTCAGCCCGACCCAGCGCGACGCCTACGAGCTGACCCTCGCCGCACAAAAGGCCGCCATTTCTGCAGTCGCGCCCGGAGTTCGCTACCGCGACATCCACCACATCGCGGGGCTTTCGCTCACGCGCGGTCTGGTCGACCTCGGGATCTTCCGCGGCGACGCCGAAGAGCTCCACGAGCGCGGCGCCGCGGCGCTGTTCTTTCCGCACGGCATCGGGCACCTGCTCGGCCTCGACGTGCACGACATGGAAGACCTGGGCGATCGTGCCGGCTACGCGCCAGGACGACGACGCGCGACGAACCGCGCCGATCGCTACCTGCGGCTCGACCGGGACCTCGCACCGGGCATGTGCGTGACGATCGAGCCGGGCTTCTACCTCATTCCGGAAATCCTCCGAGATCCGAAGGAGGTGGGCGATCTCGAGTCGGCTCTCGACCGGAGCGTGCTCGCGCGCTTCGCCGACGTCCGCGGCATTCGGATCGAAGACGACGTGCTCGTGACCGACGCCGGCTACGAGAACCTCAGCGCCGAGATCCCGAAGGACCCAGCCGAGGTGGAGTCCTGCGTCGGCGGCGGATGAAGCTCAGGCGCAGGCTTGGCCGACGCGCAGCTCGGCTTGGAGCACGACGTCCTTGAAGCGCGCATCGACCGGGCACACCAGCGCGGCCACGTCGGTCGGCGCCGCACCTTCGAGGATGGCGCGCCGCGCGTCGTCGGAGCCGGTCAGCAGATCGAACGCGGGCACCTCCGCCTCGAACTCGTAAGTCTTGGTGCGGAAGGCGAAGGCCTCCGGGGCCTGGGCTCGGCAGAGCGCGATGATGCCGAGGTAGGCCGCGACCGGTCGGAACAGCGCCGGATCGGTGACCTGGAGAAAGATGCCGCTGCACACCTCTCCCGCGTGTTTCTCGAAAGAAGGCCGGAAACGCACCGGACGGACCTGCGCGCCCACGATCCGCTGCTCGTCGAGCGCCCGCGCGAGGCGCACGCCATCCAGGTAGGGCGCTCCGATCAGCTGGAACGGCAACGTCGTGCCGCGGCCCTCGGACAGGTTCGTGCCTTCGAGCAAGCAACCGCCCGGGTACACCAGCGCCGTCTCGAGCGTCGGCATGTTGGGGGACGGCGGCGAGAACGGGCGACCCCAGGCGGCTGCGGTTCGAAAGCGCTCCCAGCCCACGTTGGGCACGACCGACAGCGCGCCTTCCGGTCCGAGCGCCAGCCCACCTTGGTCCGCGAAGTGCGCCAAGAGCTCGCCGATGGTCAGGGCATGACGGATGGGCAGAGGTTCGAGCCCCACGAACGACGTGAAGCCTTCCTTCTGCGGAGCGCCTTCGAGCGAAGTCGGATCTCCCGAGATCGGGTTCGGCCGGTCGAGCACCACGACGTGTACGCCGGAGCGCGCGGCCGCACGCAACGCCAAGAGCGCCGTCCAAACGTAGGTGTAGTAGCGGCTGCCGACGTCGACGAGATCGACCACGAGCAGATCGATCTGACTCAGGTGGTCCGGAGAGGGCGTCAGAGACTCCCTGGTGCTGCCGTAGAGGCTCACGTGCGCGGGGCCTTCGTTCGCGGCTTCGCTCGCCACTGCTTCCTCGGCTTGCGCGACGCCGTCGAGACCGTGCTCGGGCGACAGCACCAACGAAGGGCTCGCTCCGAGCTCCTCGAGGACCGTGAGCAGGTTGCGTCCGCGGCGATCGACCGCCGGAGCATGGGTGAGCACTCCCACCCGGGCGTCCCGGAGGCGCCGCCGAAGGTTGCCGAGCTGTCCGCTGAAGAGCTGGTCGATGCCGGTGAGCATGGGGCGATGTCTACGCCAACTCCGGCCTCGGGAGCAGCCCCAGGCGAGAAATCAGCAGCAATTTTCGGGGGAAGGGCGCCCACGCCGACTACGCAATCAGTTGCGGACTGCCGCCGCGTCATCTAGCATTTTTTTCACAGTGCGCCGCGTTCTGGTGGTCGACGACGAAGAGAACCTGAGGCTCGTGCTCCGCACGCTGCTGCGCCGGAACGGCTACGAGGTCGAGACGGCGGAGAGCGGCGAAGAGGCTCTCGGCTTGGTCGACTCCTTCGGGCCCGATTTCGTCATCACGGACGTGCGCATGCCCAAGATGGGGGGGCTCGACCTCCTGTCGACGCTGAAAGCCAAAGGCAACGACGCGACGGTCATCGTCATGAGTGCCTACGGCAACACCGACCTCGCCCTGGAAGCGATGAAGGCCGGTGCGTACGACTACGTCCAGAAGCCGTTCAAACCCGACGAGGTCGTGCTCACGCTGAAGAAGGCGGAGGAGCGCGAGCTCCTGCGGCGGGAGAACCGCGCGCTGCGCGAGGAGATCCGCAAAGAACACAAGTTCGAAGACATCCTGGCGAAGAGCCCGTCGATGCAGGACATCTTCCGCACCATCGCCAAGATCGCCGAGTACAAGACCACCGTGCTCGTGACCGGCGAGAGCGGCTCGGGCAAGGAGCTGGTCGCCCGCGCCATTCACCGGCGGAGCAGTCGGCGAGGTGGGCCCTTCGTTCCCGTGAACTGCGGAGCCATCCCGGAGAACCTGCTCGAGAGCGAGCTCTTCGGTCACAAGAAGGGCGCGTTCACCGACGCCGTCGCCGATCGGCGCGGCCTGTTCGAAGAAGCCGACACTGGCACGCTGTTCTTGGACGAAATCGGCGAGCTGCCGCTCGGGCTCCAGGTGAAGCTCCTGCGGGTGCTCGAGGACGAGAAGATCCGACGCCTCGGCGAGACGCGAGACATCAAGGTGGACGTGCGCATCATCGCAGCGACCCACCGTGACCTCACCGCGGAAACCCGGGCGGGGCGCTTCCGCGAAGACCTGTTCTACCGCCTGAACGTGCTCCCCATCCACGTGCCCCCCCTGCGCGAGCGCCGCGAAGACATCCCCCTGATGACGGAGCACTTTCTCACGCGGAACAACGCCCGACTCGGCACCAACATCCGAGGCATGGACAGCGAGTGTCGCCGGCTGCTCTACGAGTACGCCTGGCCGGGCAACGTGCGCGAGCTGGAGAACACCATCGAGCGGGCCATGGTCCTGTCCGAGGGTGAGCAGCTCGTGGCCGCAGACCTGCCCGAACGCATCCGCGAGGCGCGTGACCCCGTCCAGATGCAGCTCACCAGCGGGGAGCTCAGCGTCAAAAAGACCATGCGCGTGATCGAGGAGATCCTCATCCGCCGTGCGCTGCAGAAGACCAAGGGCAACCGCACGCGAGCGGCCGAAATCCTCGAAATCAGCCACCGCGCCCTGCTCTACAAGATCAAGGACTACCAGATCACCGACCTCTGAGCGGCTGTTCCCAAGGCCGGTCGTCGCGGCCGTGTCGAAGGGCGTGGGCGCCCGGTGGCCGAGGCGGCCGGAGCTCCACGGCGGATTCGCTCGCCTGCGGGGAGGGTGATATAGAATCGGCGCCATGAAGCGCTCCCTCCTCGTCGCTGTCCCCCTATTGACCCTCGCCTGTGGAGGTCCCTCGAACGAGGGCCAGGGCGTCAAGACGCCGGACCAGTTGCTCGCTGAACAAGAGGCATTGGCCGAGCAGCAAGACAAAGAACGGCAGGAGCACGGCTCCACCGTGTCTTCCGAAGAGAGCGACCTGGAGAAGAAGGCCAAGTTCGACAAGCGCCAGGCCGACCTCGAAATGAAGCGCGCCGCGCGCTCGGCGGAGACCTGCCCAGGCTCCGTCCCCGAGCAGAGCCCGGGCGGCACGGCCAAGGTGACGGTCACTTTCGGCAACGATGGTCACGCGAAGAGCGCGACCATCACTTCGCCCTTCGACGACAACGCCGTCGGAAAGTGCGCCGTCAACGCTTTCAAGAGCGTCATCGTGCCGCCCTTCGAAGGGGCGGAGGAGACCATGGAGTGGGAAATTACTTTGGAGGCCAAGGAGCCGCCCAAGGACGAGAAGAAGGACCCCAAGAAAAAAGGCAAGTGAACCGTACGGTTGCCGACGTCGCCGCCGGCGTCCGCCGCGCACGATTTCCTTTAACGAAAAGGCTGTGAAATCGAAGAGCGCGCGCGTGCGTCCTACACTAAGAATGAGCCGGCGCTCCGCCGGGCCTCCCCATGAACTGCGCGGTCTGTGGCACAGCTAATCCCGAGGGCGCCCGCTTCTGCCAGTCCTGCGGTGCGCCCATGGCGCAGCCTTCGGCCGACCCCTCGAACCTGGTGGGGCAGCTCGTGGGAGGGCGCTACCTCGTCACCCGCGTCATCGGCGAAGGCGGGATGGGGGTGGTCTACGAGGCCGAACAGAAGATGGGCGCGCACACGCGCAAGGTGGCCATCAAGACGCTTCTGCCCACCCTGAGCGCGGATCACACCATCGTTTCGCGCTTCTATCGGGAGTGCGGCATCGTCGCGCAGCTCGAGCACCCCAACACGATCCGGTTCTACGACTTCGGCGAGACTCCCGACCGCCGTCTCTACATCGCGATGGAGTTCGTGAAGGGTGAGCCGCTCACCCAGGCCATCGCGCGCGGTCCCATGCCGCTGTCTCGCGTCCGCAACATCCTGAAGCAGGTGTGCGGCGCTCTCGCCGAGGCCCACTCGCTCGGGATCGTCCATCGCGATCTCAAGCCGGACAACATCATCCTCACGCGACGCGCCGACGAGGCCGACTTCGTGAAGGTGCTCGACTTCGGCATCGCGAAGACCAACGCGCCGACCGACAAGCAGACCAAGCTCACGCAGCAAGGTGTGGTGCTCGGTACGCCGCCCTACATGAGCCCCGAGCAGCTCGCGGGCAAAGAGCTCGATGCTCGTAGCGACCTCTATTCGCTCGGCATCATCGCCTACGAGATGGCGACCGGCGTCCTGCCCTTCCAGGGCGAGACGCCGTGGCAGTGGGCGACACAGCACATGACCGTGCCACCCCCGCCGATGCGCACTCGCACCAGCGTCGCGGTGCCGCCCGACTTCGAGCACGCCGTGTTCCACGTCCTCGCCAAGACTCCCGCCGAACGTCCATCGACGGCGCTCGACTTCAGTCGCGAGCTCGGCGGCGAGACGGTCGCTCGCGCCACCACCGAGCCCGGCGGCGATGGTCCCCACACCGCTCCCATGGCACCCGCTCAGGTGGCCCCCATGGCGGGTGGAACCCAGCCTGGATTTTTGCCGGTGGCCCCGCGCGAGCCGGCGTTCCGCACCGGCATCGCCGTCGCCGCGCCCATCCCGCCGCCGCCCCCGCCGCGACCCGCATCGAGTCCGTGGGGGCTCATCCTCGGAGCGCTGGGCTTGATGTTGGGGCTGGCGTTCGTCGTGGCCGCGGTTTGGCAGTACCAGCGGTCGGGCGGTGAGGGGAGCGATCCACTGCCTCTCACCCCACCACCGAGCTCGGGCACGCGAGTCATCGAGCCCGTCACGCCGACCAGCCCGGTGACTCCGCCCCCGCCTCCGCCGCCGGTGACAGCGGACGAGCCCGCCAAGCCGCCGGTGAAGCCCACCACGCCCACGAAGCCCTCGGCGAGCAACACGCTGCCACCCCCGCCGCCACCGAGCTCGTCGCCGCCGCCTCCTCCTCCCCCGCCGCCGAGCTCGTCGCCTCCGCCGCCTCCTCCTCCGCCGTCCGGTCCGCAGGGCGATGCTGCTTGCGGCGCGTCGCAGCAGGCGGCCGCAAGCTGGAACATCGAAAGCGCGGTGGCTCTATTTCGCCAGTGCGAAAAGACCGGCGGGAGTCCGGGAGCGCTGGCGAATGCCCGTCTCCGGATTCGACTCTCGTCCCCGAAGGCCGTCCGCGATCGCGCCTTTCTGGGCAACTGCAAAGGCGCCAAGTCCGCGGCCAACGCCGCGAGCTCCATCGGGGAAGGCGCGGGCGCCCAAGCCGCCTACGCCAACTCGAACTGCGCGGGCCAGTGAGCGCGGCTCACCAGAGCCAAAGCCCGACGACGATCAAGAACGAGGCGAAAGCCACGGAAGCGAGCGCGGCCATCTCCCACGGGCCCGTGCGCCGATCGGCGAAACGGAGCTCGATGGACGCGAATCGGCTGGCCTCGCGCCGCTGTTGCCCACCGAGGGCGAGGTTCGCGGCGCGCAGAGCGGAGTCGAGCTCTTCGGTGGCCTCGGGTCTCACGCCTCGGCTTATTCCATCCATCCCGCGGCGCTGTCGAGCGGCTCAGGAAAAGCGAGCTTTTCCGGTGGCTTCCCACCACTCTCGGTAGGCTCTCTGCGCCCGCTCCCGCTCCCTTGGCGGGAGGTCTTCGTAGTAGCCGAAATACTCCTTCGTGATGCTCTTCAGCTCCTCCCCCGCAGCCCGGCGCACTTCGAGCGACTCGTGCAGGAGGGAGTCGACGAGCCACTCGATCCGATGCCGACTCGAGTTCTGCTGCCACCAGGCCGTCCAGAGCTTGCCTTCACGGCCGAAATCCTGACGGGTGAGCGTGACCAACGCCCAGTGCACCGAGCGCACCACCGAGGCGTTGTCGGTCCCCAAGAGTGGGATCAAGCGCGGCACTGCCCGCGGATCTCGAAGATCCGCCAGCGCCTCGATGCTGCTGTGGCGGATCTCGGGGGGCTGCGACGGTTCCGAAGCCAGCGTCGCGAGCCCATCCCGGAGCGCAGTTCGCGCTTCGGAGTCCGACTGCATCATGCGACCGGCGGCCAGGGCAGCGCGACGGACTTCGGGGTCCGCGTCGCTGAAGCGGCGCACGACGGCGCGCGCCGAGTCCGCTGCGGGCAGCTCGCCCAAGAGCCAAGTCGCCCAGCGCCGCACGCCGGCGTCCCGGTCCGCCGTGCGGACCACGAGGAACGGGACGGCGACGGGCCCGACGCGCGCGATGGTGCGGAGGACAGCGCCGCACTCCGACGCGCGAGCACCCGGTTCGGCGAAGCGGCGAGCACGATCGGGGTGGATGGGGCCGGGGAACTCGGCCACCAGCACGCTCACCGCAGGGTCGCCGATTTCGAGCAGGCGGTCGCCCGCGCTGTCGTCGCCCTCAAGCAAACGGCCGAGCAGTGTCCGGCAGTCGGCGTCGACGTCGACGATGACCGACGGCAGCAGCCGGTCTTTGGCGTCCTGGCGTGGGAACGGCGCTCGGGGACCGAGCGCGAGCTGACGTGAAGCCGGGGCGAGCGGCGCCTCGTGGCCCACGTCGCTGCGCGCCGGCTCGTCGGAATCCATGCCGATGCCAGGTCGCGTCTGCGGCGGTTCGGCGGCGTCGGCTTCGAGATCCCAGCCCGCGTCGACGGCGGCTTCGTTGTCGCTAGAGACCGGGCGCTCGGAGCTCGGGATCAAGCGCCCGCTCGGCGTGCGGCGCGTGAGCGGGAACGGCTGGTCTTGGTTCGGGTCGATGGCTTCCGGCGTACCCTGGGGCGGCGTGTCGTGGCGCGTCGGGCCACCGACCGAGAGCACTCGCGACGGAACCGCGCCGCTGCTGGAGCGTTTGGCCGCGGGCGACTCGTTGGGGGTCGGCGGGCTCACGGTTTGCGGCGGCCTGAGCTGAGACGTGAGGCCGCGAGCCTGCGGCGACTCGTCGGCGGTGGGCGGACCGCTCTTGGCGACCGGCGAGGCGGCGACCGTGACCGGCGGCTCCGGTACGATTCCCTTGGCGGCGGGTGTCGCGTGGGCCGTGCTCGGCGCCGTGCTCGCCGGCTCGAACATCGGCGGCGCAGCGGTGGAGTCGAGTGCTCGCGCCAGCGCCTCGACGCGCTGCTCGACACCGGGGATGCGGTGGCGCTTGCGCTTGCGCTCGACGACCGGGAGCGGCGGTGCGCTGGCCTCGCTGCCCCGCGCGCCGAGCTTCTTCTTCATGATGACGCGTTCGAGCGCCGCAGCGACCAGCGGCGCAAACGCGATGACGTCGCCGACCTCCGACAGAAGCACGTCGGAGCTTCCGTGATCTCCGTACAACATCAGGACGGCGCGACCCCGCATCACGAGGGGCAGAAGCAAGACGACGTGAGACGCCTCGCGCTCGAGGTCTTTGGCCATGGACGCGTCGATGCCCTGCTTGTCGAGCGTGAGCAGCGAGAAGCCTTGGGCGGTTTTGGCCTTCGCGAGCGAGCTCGGCAGATCGAGGGGTACGCCGATGGCCCGGATGCGCCGCGCGTCCGCCCCCGGGCCGTGCGCATCTTTGCCCTCTGCGATGTCGCCTTGGATGGCGAAGAGCGCCGAGTACTCGAAATACTGGCTGGCGAAGTCGAAGAACGCTCCGATCACGTCGTCCCGAGACTCCGCTTCGAGCAGCTCTTGCTCGGCTTGAGCGGCGGTGTACGGGCCGCGATGGCGTTTACGGCCGCGCTCGCGCCCCGGCGTGCCCACGAGCCAGCGCGGAGGTTCTTGCGGCTCCGGCGCGACGCGTTCGGAGGGGTGGCGCGGCGTGATGAGCGTGGCCACCTGGGGCACGGCGAAGGGCGCCGGCGTGACGGAGCGGGGGGCCTGCGGCGCGGGTGGCGGTGGGCTCGGTGGTCGCGGGGGCTCGATGGGTCGTGCGGGCTCGCTCGGACCCACCGCCACGTTGCCGTAGCCGATGGGTGGAACGCTGGCGGGTCTCGGCAGCTTCGGAAAGCCCTGCATGCTGCCATCCCGCAGCGGTGCAGGCATGGAGCTGGGACTCGGATCCGGTCGCCCTTCCAGCTTCGCGACCAGCCGCAGCATGCGCCGATCGAGTGCGATGCCGTAGTCGCGGGCCAGGGCCTGACGAATCCGAACGAGGGGAGCTGCCTGCTGCTCGATGCGAACGCCGAGCGAGAAGGCGAGGTCACCCTCCACTTCGGCGGGGAGCGGCTCGCTCACGGCGATGCGCAGAGTGCCGTCCAGCTCTTCGAGCGGGTAGAACGAGTGGCGGGCAGCGAGCTCGCCAGGGACCAAACGCATCAGCGAGGGCGCCGCCGACGGCAGCTCGCCTTGGGGCGCCGCGCCGAGTCCGTGGCTCTCGGCGAGCAAGAGGCCGAGCACGCGCTCGCTGACCAAAGCGAGCTCGAGCAGGTTCGTGACGAGGTCGCCACCGTAGATGACCTGACGCGCGAGGGCTTCCTCGACTTCGCGCATCGACGCTACGTGGGCCTTGACGATGGCCGAGCTCAGGGTGGGCATGGTCGAGCCGGGGCCCCGCCCCCGGTGTGCCGAGAATTTCGGCGCACGGCTCGCGCAAAGTCAACGTTTTTAAAAGAGTTTCCGCGCGGCCGCCGGCAGTTTTCTTTGCCTCCTGCGCTTTTGCCCGACTTGAGGGCCACGACGCGCTCTGGCAAAGGGCGCCTCCATGGCCGTCCGGCGCGAGCTCACCCCGCCCATCTTGTCGCTCACCCTCGACCGCCCGAAGGCCAACGCTTTCGACCAAGCGCAGCTCGACGCGCTCTCGGAAGCGCTGGATGCGGCGGCGGCGGTCGACGGCGCGCGGGTCCTCGTCGTCTTCGGTGCCGGCGAACGCGCTTTCAGCGCTGGCGCCGATCTCACCGGTGTGGGTCCCCTCGGTGAGCCGGCCGGGCTCGGGCGCTGGACCGCGCAGGCCCACTCGGCGCTGGATCGAATCGAGAGCGTCCCGGTCCCTGTCATCGCGGCCATGCAGCGGCCCGCGGTCGGCGGCGGATTCGAGCTCGCCCTCGCCTGTCACTTGCGGGTGCTGGGCAGCGCCGCCCACGTGGGGTTGCCGGAAATCCGCCGCGGCTACCTACCGAGCTGGGCGGGGCTCGAGCGCCTGTCCCGGGTGATTGGGATCGCGCGGGCGAGCGACCTCTTGCTCACGGGGCACGCGGTCGAAGCGCCCGAAGCCCTCGCACTCGGGCTCGTGCACCGTGTGGCCGACGACGCCGATGCCGCGGCTCGGGCGCTGGCAGCCGAGCTCGCTGACTTGCCGCCGCTTGCGGTGCGTGCGGCCGTCGCGCAGATCGCCGGCGTGCGTCGTGGAGACGACGTCGCGACCGTGCGCGCGCGCGAGCTCTCCGATCTCGAACGACTCGTCCGCACCGAAGACACCGTGGAGGGCGTGCTCGCCTTCCTGGAGAAGCGCACGCCCGTGTTCCGCGGTCGCTGACCGAGCTCAGGGGCAGTCGCCGCTGATCTTGAAGGCGGCCGCTGCGAAATCGCCTTCGAGCAGGTAGGAGTCCTTGCAGCTCGCGTCGGCGGGAGCGTTGGTCGCGGCGCACCAATCGCCTTCGGGGCGTTGCCCCGCTTTCCAGGTGTCGGAGCTCTGGCAGTCCTTGCTCGGACCTTTCCAGCTCTGCCCCGCCAAGAGCACGCAGAGCGTCGCGCCGAGCTCGTCCACCATGACTTTGTCGGCCTCGTCGATGGTGATGTAGCCCTTCAGGTTGCCGGCCGGCGTCCACGCCCGCTGCGGCGGGATGGCTTTGGAGTCGGGCTGGCAGCTGTTCACCGGGTCGAGCTCGGGACCGTTGTACTTGCCGACGCAGTTGTGGTCGTCGTCGTTGAAGGTCGCTTGGATCTTCACCTCGTGGAGCGGCAAGATGATGGGGTTCGAGAGATCCGTCGGCGACAGGAAAATCGGCACGTTCACGTCGATGTTCTCGGCAGTGAACGTCTTCTTGTCGGCGCTCACCGTCACGTCGACCTCGATGGGCTGCACCGGCAGCGCCGCCCCCGGGAGCTTCACGAAGCAGCCGCCGCCTTTGGGGTCGGTGACGGGCTTGCTGCCACCGGTCTTCATCTTGTTCGTGGCCGGATCGATTTCGAAGAGCCACGAAAACGTGCCGTCGCCGTTCTCGTTGCAGGCGGCTTGCTTCAAGCTGATGCCCTTGTCGATCACCTGCGCCTGCACGAACTCGTTGGAGAGGCTCGCCGGCGCTTTCACCAGGATGCTGGTGAGTCGGCCCTGCCACTTGGCGGCGCCGGTGTTGTCTCCCTTGGCCATGCACTCGGCCCCAGCCCCACTCGGGGTCGAGGCGTAGCACTCGGCAGCCTGGGGCACGCATGCCCCTGCACTTTGACCCCCACCACCGCCGCCGCCGCCGTCGTCGCCGCCGCAGGCGCCGGCCAGAGAAAGCCCAGAAACCGCCAGAGTCGAAAGCAAGAACCTACGCATCCGAGTGCCCTCCGAGACGGCCCAACATAGCATCGAATCCCCCGCATCAGTGCGCTTCGGCAAACCGCGGCGCGATCGAGTAAGAAGGGTGGGTCGGATGGCCGAAGCGAAAGGTGGCGTGTCGATCTGGGCCTACGCCTTCGGCTACTTCGCCTGCTACGTGCCCTACAGCGCGCTGACCAAAGCGCTGAGCGATGGCCTCTTGCCGGGCATGCGGAAGGGCATCTCCGGCTTCGAGCTCTTGCCCGTCGCGAACCTGGCGTCGCTCGTCGGGATGTTCGTCTTCTTGTCCGCCATGGGCTGGTGGCGTTTCGCCGGTCGCCGGAAGGTCTTCGGCGTCGAGCTACCGCTGCCCGGCCTCTGGACCTTCCTCTCCGGCATTTGCACCGCGGTCATCATCGCGACCACGACCCTCGCCTACACCTTCGAAGGTGTCTCCATCGTGTTCATGATGCTCCTGATGCGGGGTGGCGTTCTCTGCATCGCGCCCATCGTCGACTTCGTGAGCCGCCGACCGGTGCGTTGGTTTTCGTGGCTCGCGTTGGCGTTGTCCATGGGTGCGCTCCTGGTGGCGTTCTTCGGTGGTTCGAAGAGCAGCCTCGCCATGACGTTCATCGCGTCGCTCGACGTGATCTTCTATCTACTCGGCTACTTCGTCCGCCTGCGCTTCATGAGCCGCATCGCCAAGAGCGACGACCCGAACGTGACCAAGCGCTACTTCGTCGAGGAGCAGATGAGCGCGACCCCGCTCGTGGTGCTGGTGCTCGGCATCTGCGCTTTGATCGGGGAGGGTCGCATCCTGCTCGACATCCGCCACGGGTTCACGAGCTACTGGTCGAGCGGCTACGCGGGCGTGACGCTCCTGGTCGGCGTCCTGAGCCAAGGCACCGGCATTTTCGGCGGACTCATCTTGCTGGACCGCCGAGAAAACAGCTTCTGCGTCCCCGTGAACCGCGCGAGCAGCGTGCTCGCGGGGCTCTTGGCGAGCCTCGGGCTCGCGCTGTTCGTCGGGCTCCGCATGCCGGGTCGCGCGGAGCTCTTCGGGGCGACCTTGGTGGTGCTCGCCATCGTGGCGCTCAGTCTGCCGACGTTCCTCCGAAAATCGTGAGCTTGCGCGCGAACCTCAGGTGCGGAGCGGCGACGTCGCGATGCGCTCGAGCAACTCACCGAGGCGATCGGGCGCGTCGATGCCGCGGATCCTCCGCTGGGCACGCACGTAGGCAGGCAGGTAGCGGAGTCGCTTCGGCAGGCGCTTGTAGGTGTGGCGAAGGGTCGTGACGGACGCCCGGTAGATGTGCTGGTCGCTCCTGTCCCACGGCAGCCCGAACTCTTGGCGGAGCCGCGGCGGCATGAGGCCGGAGGTCACGCTGCGGAGCCAGTGGAAGAGCGGAGTGAGGCCGCGGCGCGGCGCAGCGAACAAGAACGCAGCGATCTCGCGCGCGGGTTTGCCCACGTGGATCTCGTCCGACTCGAGCATCCCGGAGAAGTAGTCGGAAAATGCGTCCCAGCTCTGCGGGAGCACGTCGTCCGAAATGCCGAACAGGCGCGCGAAGCGCTTGCTCTCTTCGTAGTAGCCCGCCTTGTCGGTGGCCGAGAGCGGCCCGAGCACGAGCTCGTACACCTCGACGGCCGAATGAAGCAAAGTCGCGTGAACCCAGAGGAGCGCGCGTTCGTCGTTGGCGTCGTAGCGGTCGCCTTTCCGGAACGCGCCCACGTCCTCCGAGATTTCTCCGACGATTCGCGAGTGGATCGCGTGGACGCGCCGCGCCGAGCGTTCGGCCGAGTCCCAATCTCCGAACACGATCGCGAACACGTTCTCGAACGTGCGTTGGAAGCGCCCCAAAGGGTCGCTGCGCGTCTTCGAGTGCTGATCGATGGCGTGGGCCACGAACGGGTGCGCGAGTTGGAGCAGCGCGGCCTTGCCGCCGCCGAGGAACACGATGGATTCCTTGTCCAAGCGCCACGAAAAGCTTTCGGGTCCGTAGATCCCCGCTCTCGGATCGACGACTTCGCGCTTCACGCGCGCAATGTGACTTTCGAGATCCGAGCGCGTGACGGTCATGTGACGCTTCCCCTGCTTTCCAACAGCGTGCGCAAGCGCTATTTCTCCCACCCCCGAGCCCGCTCGGCAAGAGCATGGCACTCGACTACGCCTTCCACCGTGACGAGAGCAGCGCCGACGGCGCGCGCCGCATCGCCGACGAGCAGCTCGAGCGCGCGATCGCGGAGCTCGGCGCAGCCGCGAGTGATCCCGATCTGCACATCCACGCGGTGCGCAAGCGCATGAAGAAGCTCCGTGGCCTCCTGCGCATCCTCGAGGGTGAGCTCGGGAAGAAGGCCGTTCGCCTCGAGAACGCCACCTACCGCGACGCGAGCCGCCGCCTCGCCGGTGCGCGCCGGGCGGCGGCCGTCATCGACGCGTTCGACGCCGTGGTCCCCGGTGCCGAGCTCGAGCCCGATCTGGTCGAGCGCCTGCGAGGCGCCCTCGTGAGCGAGCGCGATCGGCTCCTCGCCGAGATGCACGGCGAAAACCACGTGAGCGAGGTGGCCGAGACCCTCGAGCATGCCCGCGGTCGGCTCGCCTCCTGGCGTCTCGAACGAGACGGCTTCGACCTGCTCGAGGCCGGGCTCCGGCAGAGCTATGCGCGCGGCCTCCGCGCCTACCGCGACGCTCGCAAGCGTCCGAGCACCGAGGCGCTCCACGAGTGGCGCAAGCACGCCAAGTACCACTTCTACCACGTGCGCCTCCTCGGCCACGTATGGCCCGCGGTGATGCAGGCGCGCGAGTCGATGCTCGAAGCGCTCACCGAGGAGCTCGGTCACGAGCACGACCTCGACGATCTGCGCATGATGCTCATCGAACGCCCGGCCCCCGAGGAGCTGCGCGATGCGACGGCGCGCTTGCTCTCGGCCATCGAAGCCCGGCGCGAAGAGCTCCGGCGTACGGCCTTCGCGCTCGGCGCGCGCCTCTACGCCGAGTCGCCCGCGGCTGCGACACGGCGGTTTTCCGCGTACTTCGCCGCGTGGCAGTCGGAGCCACCGAGCGTCGACGACGGCGTCATGCGCGAAGATTGACCCGAGTGACTCTGCCCTGGGGCGGTTCGTCTCGTGCCGTCGCCACGACGGAGTCTCCGTGCTCGAGCACGAGTGCGCGGGCGACGCAGCGCGTATGAGCGGACGGCGCGGTTCGGCGTGACCGAGTCGGTGCCTGCGTTTCCGGCGGCTGGGTACTGAACCAGACGAAGCCGGGGGACAGGAGCTTACGCACACATGGTACGCGCATGGGTTCTCGCGGGGGTCGCGGTGTGGGGTCTGTGCACGGCGGCGGCCTGCGGCAGCAACGACGACGCGGGGCTGTCCGGGGGAAACAGCGGTGGGGGCGCAGGCGGCAGCAGCGGGAGCAGTGGGAGCAGCGGGAGCGGAGCCGGCGCCGGCGGAGCCGTGACCACGGCTTGCGCCGGCGATGGGCAATGCGCGATCCCAACGCCCTACTGCGGTCCGAAGAAGTACTGCATCCAGTGCTTGGCAGACGGTAACTGCTCCGGAGCCACTCCGTTCTGCGACCCGAGCACGAACACCTGCGTCGCCTGCACGAGCGACGGCAACTGCGGCGGCCCTTCGCCGTATTGTGATCCCGCGTCGAGGCGCTGCGTCGAGTGCCTGACGGACACGAACTGCGGCGGCGGCGGGCAGCCCTACTGCCACCCAGAGGCCCTGCGCTGCGTCGAGTGCGTGACGAAGGCCCAGTGCGACCCGGGGCAGAACTGCAATTCGAACGAGTTCAAATGCGAAGGAGGATGAGCGTGGCGATTTCCCTGCGTAAGATCTTGGGCCTTGGCTTGACGACTTCCGTCGTCGCGCTCGCCTTGACGGCGGCATGCGGTGGCGACGACGACGGTGGCTTCAACAGCACCGGCGGCAAGAACACGGGTGGCACGGGCGCCCAGGATGGCGGCGGCACTGGCGGTGCCGACGGCGGAGGCAGCGGCGGAACGGGCGGTGCAACCGGCGGAACGGGCGGAGCCACCGGTGGAGCGTCGGGCGCTGGAGGCGCGACCGGCGGCGCCGGCGGCGCGACTGGCGGTGCGGGCGGTGCGACCGGTGGGACCGGTGGCACCACGGGCTGCACCTCGAGTGGGCAGTGCGGCGGCGCGACTCCGTATTGCGACACCGCGACGGGTTTGTGCGTGCAGTGCACCTCGGCGACCAATTGCACGGGCACGGGCCTTCCGGCCTGCAAAACCTCCACCGGCACCTGCGTCGCGTGCACGGACAACACGACCTGCAGCGGCCAAACCCCGTACTGCGACACCGGGAAGAACACCTGCGTGGCGTGCCTGACCAGCACCAACTGCGGAACGGGCTTCGCTTGCGACACCAGCACCGGGCAGTGCGTGCCGACCTGCACCACCAACGCGAACTGCGCTGCGCCCACGCCCTACTGCGACACCACGGCGGGCTTCTGCGTCCAGTGCTTGAGCAACACCAACTGCGCGGGCACCGGCCAAACCGTGTGCAGCCCCGCCCACAAGTGCGTGCAGTGCACCGACAACACCACCTGCTCGGGAGCCACGCCGTATTGCGACACGGTCACCAACAACTGCGTGCAGTGCACCACGACCGCCAACTGCGGAGACCCCAACAAGATCTGCGTGGCTGGGCAATGCTTGTGCAGCGCAGGGAAGGTTCTGTGCGGCAGCCAGTGCGTGGATCTAGCGCAGGACACCCAGAACTGCGGCCAGTGTGGCAATGCGTGTCCGACCGGGACCAGCTGCACCAGCGGCGTATGTCTGTGCCCGACGACCGGCCAAATCGCCTGCAACGGCACCTGCATCGACCCCAGCACGAGCATGAATCACTGCGGCGGCTGTGGAAACGCCTGCGACCCGCTGTATGCGACGGCGTGTCAGGGTGGGTCCTGCCTGTGTGCGGCGGGGCTCAGCAAGTGCGGCGCTGCGAACTGCTTCGACCTGCAGAACGATCCGAACCACTGTGGCGCTTGCAACACGCAGTGTGGCCAGGCGCAGTACTGCAAGGCCGGCGTGTGCACCTACTTCAACACGACGCTGAGCGTGTGCAATGGGCAGGTGGTCGACAAGAACAGCAACCCGAACCACTGCGGCAGCTGTGGCAACGCGTGCGCCAGCGGACAGAAGTGCCTCAACGGGGCCTGTACTGCCAACGCTTGCCCGGCGAACCAGTGCAATTTCGGGAACAACAAGACCGCGTGCGTCACTTTCCAGACGGACCCACTCAATTGCGGCGAGTGCGGCAAGAAGTGTGATGATGCCCAGCTCTGCGTGAAGGGACAGTGCCGTGACTTCGCACCGGCATCGCCCTGCAACAGCTGTCCGTGCACCAACGTGTGCAACGATCAGCTGGGCGGCAACACCAACAGCTGCTGCCCGGGCTTCGGCGGCGGCAGCCAGCCGATCTGCGTACAGGGCGCCAACAACTGCCCGTAGGGCGCCCTTCTGCTCGGCAGCGATGGCATCGAGGCGTCGGCGCAAGGCCGGCGCCTCGGCGCGTTCCACGAAAACGTCCGCGGTGCCGAGCGCTCTCATCAGCGTTGGCAGCTCCGAGCGTAGGCGAGTTCGACCGCCACTTGCTGGGCGAGGGCACGAGGCGTGCCGGTCTTCCGGCTCGGAATTCCATCGCGTCGGTGTTGCGCGTCTCCGTCCCGGACGGCATGCTCTCTCGCCATGGCACGACTTGCTTGGATGATCTCGAACGCGTTCGCGGTGAGCTTCGTGGCGTGGGCTTCGTTCGGCGCCTCACCCTGCCCCGAAGGGCAAGCTCCCGATGCGAGCGGGAAGTGCACGCTGTGCGCCGACGGCTACGCGAAGAACGAGAAGACGGGCGCTTGCGAGAAGCTCCCGACTTGCTCCGCGGGCAAGGTCCTGGTCGGCAACAAGTGTTTCCCCGCGTGCGCGACCGGGTACAAGCACGACGCCCAAGGCAAGTGCACCGAGTGCGCCGAGGGCTATTTCAAGAACGAGAAGGGCGTCTGCCAGAAGCCGCCGACATGTCCAGTGGGGCAGGTGCTCGTGGTGAACAAGTGCTTCCCCGCATGCCCGACCGGGTACAAGCACGATAGTCAAGGCAAGTGCACGCTGTGCGCCGATGGCTACCTGATGAACGAGAAGGGCATGTGTCAGAAGCCGCCGACGTGTGCCTCCGGGCAGGTGTTGGTGGGCACCAAGTGCTTCGCAGCGTGCCCGACGGGCTACAAGCACGATAGTCAGGGCAAGTGCACGCTGAGTGTGCCGACGGCTACTACAAGGACCCGAAGGGCCAGTGCCAGAAGCCGCCGACGTGTCCCGCGGGGCAGGTGCTCGTGGTGAACAAGTGCTTCCCCGCATGCCCGACCGGGTACAAGCACGATAGTCAAGGCAAGTGCACGCTGTGCGCCGATGGCTACCTGATGAACGAGAAGGGCATGTGTCAGAAGCCGCCGACGTGTGCCTCCGGGCAGGTGTTGGTGGGCACCAAGTGCTTCGCAGCGTGCCCGACGGGCTACAAGCACGATAGTCAGGGCAAGTGCACGCTGTGCGCCGACGGCTACGTGAAGAACCCGAAGGGATTTGCCAGAAGTCCACGCAGTGACGCTTGCCGCTCAGCTCGGCAGTCGCTGGATCACCGCGTCGGCGAAGGCGTTGGTGCCGAGCTCGCCGCCGAGGTCGCGGGTCTTCTGGCCGTCGTCGAGGGCGCGGTCGTAGGCGGTCTTGATGCGCGCGGCCGCCTCGCGGCACGCAGCGTCGTGACGCGTCTCGGCCAGGTGATTCAGCATCATCACCGCGCTCATGAGCAGGGCGAGGGGTTCGCCACGCCCTGGCCCGCGATGTCCGGCGCCGAGCCGTGCACCGCCTCGAAGACCGCATCTTCGTCGCCGATGTTCGCCCCCGGGCACACGCCGAGCCCGCCCACGAGGCCGGCGCAGAGATCCGACACGATGTCGCCGTACAGGTTCTCGCAGAGCAGGATGTCGAACTGCTTCGGGTTCTGCACGAGCCGCATGTGGCCCGCGTCGACGATCACCTCTCCGTAGTCGATGTTGGGGTAGTCGTGCTCGTGGACCTTGCGCGCTTCTTCGAGCAGCATGCCGTCCGACATCTTCATGATGTTGGCCTTGTGAAACACCGTGATCTTGTTCCGCCGTCGGTGCGTGGCGTAGCGAAAGGCCCAGTGCGCGATGCGGTGGCAAGCGCCTCGCGTCGCGACCTTCATGCTCACGACCACGCCGTCGGTGATGAGGTTCTCGATGCCGCTGTAGAGCCCCTCGGTGTTCTCGCGGATCACGATCAGGTCGACGTCGTCGTAGCGGGTCTTCACGCCCGGGAGGCTGCGAAACGGCCGCACCGCCGCGTACAGGTTGAGCTTCTTCCGGAGCGCGACGTTGACCGACGAAAACCCGCGCCCGATGGGGGTCGAGCACGGACCCTTCAAGGCCACGTGGTGCTCGCGGACCGCGGCCACGGTTTCGCTCGGCAGAACGTCGTCGAGCCCGCGTTCGAGGGCCGCTTCGCCGGCGTAGCGCGTCACGAACGACACCGGGGCGTTGGCTGCTTCGAGCACCTTCTTCACGGCGACGCTCACTTCGCTGCCAATGCCGTCGCCCGGGATCAGAACCACCGTGTGGACCGTCATGGAAAAGCTCATAGCAAACGCTCGCCGGGGCGAGCAACGAGCGACGTGCGTCGACGAGCCCGCGCACCGCGGGCTAGACGAGCGTTCCGGGAAGCATCAGCTGGCGCGGGCGCGGCGCGTCGTCGAGTCGCACCACCACGGGCTCTCTCTGATGGGCAACGCTCAGTCGAACGCCGCGTCCAGCCAGGGCATCGGCAGCCGCTTGGCGCGCCAGCTCGGGGTGATTGTTGGTCTCCGAGAGGTGCATCAACACCACGTGTCGGACGGAGCGGCCTACGCGGCGCAAGAGCTCACACGCCTGGGCGTTGCTGAGGTGGCCGTGTCGCGAAGCGATGCGGCTCTTGAGCGTCTCTGGGTACGGGCCGCTCTCGAGCATCGCTCCATCGTGATTCGACTCGAGCAGCAGCGCGTCGCAGTGAGCGACGTGGTCGAAGAGCGCGGCCGTGACCTCGCCGAGATCGGTGGCCAGCGCGACGCGCCGCCGGCCGTCGTCGAAGACCAGCGCCACCTGCGCGACGTCGTGGGGTACGGGTAGCGTGGAGATCCGGATGGCACCGATGGCGAAGTCGCCGCGGGACGCCATCTTGTGGACGTTGCCGCCGAGCGCTGCGCCGCGGCTGGCCGCCTCGGTCGCATGGACCGGCACGCGCAAACGGCGGGCGAGGCGCGCACAGTGGCTGACGTGGTCGGCGTGCGCGTGGGTCACCACGATGGCCTGAGGCAGGCCCTCTGCACCCGTGTCGCGCAGTTTGCGTGCGACGGTCCGCGAGCCGATGCCCGCGTCGACGAGGATGCGAGTCCCGTCGGACTCGATCAGCGTCGCGTTTCCGGCGCTGCCGCTGGCCAAGACCGTGATTTTCACGCGACTCTGGTCTTTCTACGGGCGCGCACGCTGCGACGCAACCCGGTCGACCGTGACACCGCGCTTCGAGCAGTGACACCCGCGGTTGACCTCGCGCCCCATTCGGAGAGACTCGTAGCCTCGAGCTCGGCGCCACATGACGGACTACCGCGATTCGGACGAGGCAGCGAAGCTTCGGGCGCACGTGCTCCAAGAGGAGCTCGCGGAGCGCGAGGCCGAGGTCGCGGCGCAGCGCCAAGAGCTCGAACGCCAGCGCGCAGAGCTCGCTGCCAAGAGCGAAGAGCTCGCCGCCCTCCGCGCTCGAGTGCCGGAGCCCGCGGCGCCGCAACCCGACGGCAAGTGGGTGTGTGGGGCGTGCCACCGCGCCAACGAAGCGCACTACAAGTTCTGCTTGGGTTGCGGTCGGGAGTTCGGCGACCAAGCGCTCCCGGTTTCCGAGTCGCTCGGCGATCCGGTGGACGCGGAACGAAACCGCGGCGGCTCGCCCAGCGCGGCGCTCGTCGCGAGCTTCGTGGTCGCTGCGGTCGTCCTCGCGGGCGTCGTGTGGTGGTTCGCGTCGACGGCTCGGTAGCAGCGCGCGCGCGGCTCCGAGTGAGGCGAAGCGGCGGCCGCCACCGGCGAGCTCGCCGTTCGCCACTCGTCTCGCGCTGAGTTCAGCCGAAATCCCGCGGATCCGCCCTTGGCACGTTCACTGCTCTCGTCGCTCGAGGCATGACGAGCGTAGCCAGAAAACTGACCCTACCCGATCGACCGCTCGGCGTCGCCGTAGCCCACACCAGCGTGCTCGTCGGACTCGAGGCGCACGCCATCTCGGTCGAGGTGACGGCGAGCCGCGGCCCCGCGTTCTTCCAACTCGTGGGGCTCGCCGAAGCGGCGGTGCGCGAAGCGCGCGTGCGAGTCGCCACGGCCCTCGCTCGGCTCGGGGTGCTGCTCGACGAGCACGCCATCACGGTGAACCTCGCGCCGGCGGACTTGAAGAAGCGCGGCACTGCTCTCGATCTCGCACTCGCCCTCGGGGTCCTGGGAGCGCTCGGCAAACTGCCGGCGAACGCGCTCCACGGCGTGCTCGTGCTCGGAGAGCTCTCCCTCGAGGGGCAGCTCCGACCCGTGCGCGGCGTCTTGCCGGCGATCGAAGGCGCGCGGCTGCGAGGCGTGACCCAGGCCATCGTCCCCCGCGGCAACGCCAAGGAAGCGGGCCTCGTGCGCGGCGTCGAGGTTTCCGTTGCGGAGGTTCTCGACGAGGTGGTCGGGCACTTGAACGGCAACCGCCGCCTCGCGCGAGTCGCTCCCACCGCTTTCCAGCCCGTCGATCCCGCTCCGGGCGGCGCCGATCTGTCCCACGTGGCCGGGCAAGCGAGCGCGCGACGCGCCCTCGAGATCGCCGCGGCCGGCGCACACAACCTGCTCTTCGTCGGTCCGCCGGGCGGCGGCAAGACGCTGCTCGCGCGGCTCCTGCCCACGATCTTGCCGCCGCTGACGTTCGCCGAAGCCATCGAGACCACCGCCGTCCACAGCGTCGCAGGCCTCGTCGATCCCGAAGCCGGAGTGGTCGGTCTCCGGCCGTTCCGCGCGCCGCATCACTCGGTGAGCGACGCGGGTCTCGTGGGTGGAGGTGAATTTCCGCGGCCAGGCGAGGTGAGCCTCGCGCACCACGGCGTGCTGTTCCTGGACGAGCTCGCGGAGTTTCGGCGGAGTGCCCTCGAAGCCCTGCGCCAACCCCTCGAGGACGGCACGGTCTGCATCTCGCGGGCCCGCACGCGCGCCTGGTTTCCGGCGCGCCCGATGCTGGTGGCGGCGGTGAACCCGTGCCCTTGCGGCTACCGCGGACACCCGCGCCGGGCGTGCCGCTGCTCGGAGGCGCAAGCCGAGCGCTATCTCGGGCGCCTCTCGGGGCCGCTCCTCGATCGCATCGATCTGCACGTGCAGGTTCCGCCCGTCGAGACCCGCGCGCTCGTGGCTCGCGTCCCCGCCGAAGCCTCTGCCTGCGTGCGCGCTCGCGTCGTGCGAGCCCGAGAGCGAGCCGCCGCGCGCGCCGAAGCCCTCGGCCTCTCGGCGCGGCTCAACGTAGCCCTCACCGACGCCGAGCTCGCCCAAGTCGCGCCGCTCGATGCGGCTTCGCAGCGATTGCTCGAGGGGGCGGTGAATCGACTGGGACTTTCGGCGCGCGCCTTCGCGCGCATTCGTCGCGTCGCACGCACCATCGCCGACCTGGAAGGCCAAGACGCGGTGACGCCCGCCCACGTGGGCGAGGCCATTCAAGGTCGCCTGGTGAGCCCTTCGCTCTCCGGCTGAAGCAGACAAGGAGAAACCCATGAACGACAAGTCGAACAAGCAGGAGCACGCCCTTTCGGAAGTGCTCGAACAGATCGAGAAGACCCACGGCAAGGGCGCCATCATGCGGCTCGGCAAGGACGCCGGGCGCCAGCCCATCCCGGTGATCCCGAGCGGGGCCTTCGCGCTCGATCAGGCCCTCGGTGTGGGCGGCTACCCGCGGGGCCGCATCGTCGAGGTCTTCGGTCCCGAGTCGAGCGGCAAGACCACGCTGACCTTGCACGCCATCAACCAAGCGCAGCGCCAGGGAGGCGTGGCCGCGTTCATCGACGCCGAGCACGCCTTCGACATGCGCTATGCGCAGGCCATCGGCATCGACCTCGGTCGCCTGCTCGTGGCTCAACCCGACAACGGTGAACAGGCGCTCGACATCACCGAGAGCTTGACGCGATCGGGCTCGGTCGACCTCGTCGTCATCGACTCGGTCGCGGCGCTGGTGCCCAAGGCCGAGATCGAAGGCGACATGGGCGAGCCGCACATGGGTTTGCAGGCGCGTCTCATGAGTCAGGCGCTGCGCAAGCTCGCCGGGGTGGCCCACCGCACGGGCACCACCATCATCTTCATCAACCAGCTGCGTCTGAAGATCGGCGTGGTCTTCGGCAACCCCGAGACGACGCCGGGCGGAACGGCCCTCAAATTCTACTCGTCGGTTCGCCTCGACGTGCGCCGCGTGGGCAAGGTCGAGGCAGGCGACAGCGTGGTCGGCAACCGCACGCGGGTGCGCGTGGTGAAGAACAAGGTGGCGCCGCCTTTCGCCGAAGCAGAGTTCGACGTGCGCTGGGGCGTGGGCATCGACGCCGCCACGGACCTCATCGACACCGCACTCCGGTTCGGGGCGCTGGAGAAGAGCGGGTCCCACCTCTCCTTGGGCGGCAAGAGCATCGGCCAAGGGCGCGACAAGGTGCGCGAAGCGCTGCTCGCGAGCCCCGAGCTCCGCACCGCCCTCGAGCTTGCCACGGCCGAGCGACTGCCCTGGCTGCCCAAACGCGAAAAGCGCGCGGCCTGAGCGCCGAACACACGGTTTTCTCTCCGAGGTCCAACACGGACCGACGCAACGAAAGAAAGGAAAAAACAGTCATGAGCGATGGAATCAACCAAGTCATTTTGATGGGGAACCTGGGCAACGACCCGGAGCTCCGCAGCCTGCCGAGCGGGAGTCAGCTCCTGCGCTTCCGCATGGCGACCAACGAGAGCTATCTCGATCGCAACAAGGAGCGGCAGACCCGGACCGAGTGGCACGACGTGGTGATGTGGGGCAACCGAGCCGAGCCGCTCTCGAAGATCCTCTCCAAGGGATCACGGGTGCTCATCGAGGGCACGCTGCGCACCTCGAGCTACGAGAAGGAGGGCACGCGCCGGTTTCACACGGAGATCACGGCGCGCGACCTCCACCTCCTCGGCACGCGGCGCCCGCAGAGCGAGCCGGACGACGGGGCCTGGCTGGCTCAGACCGACGTGGTGGAGGTGATGGACCAAGCGGTGGGGTATTGAAGCCCGGCCCGGACTCGACCCGCACGCGACACTCCGGAATGCGTGCGGGTCGGGGACGGAGCGTCGAGCCTCAAAACGCGCCGGCCACGCCGACTTCACCCGGCCCGAGGTAGGGCGTCGCATGCCGAGCGCTGGCCTTGGCCTCGGTCGACTTGCCCCCGGTGAGCAGGAGCACGGTTCCGAGCCCGATGCCCACGCCGCCGACGATGAAACCCGCAGTGGAGATGTTCGCCTGGGTTTTCCCGCGATCGTAGAGGTCGCGTTGGCTCTCGCTGCAAACGCCGTTCTTGCACTGCTGGTCGATGTCGCTCTTGGTGCTCTTGGCTTTCAAGCCCATGTACGTGCCCACTCCCAAGCCCACGACTCCGACGCCGAGGCTCACGTACGCGAGCGTCTTGCTTCCTCCTGAGCTCTTCTCGGCCTGCGGTGGCTTCACGGGGCGAGCGGCTTCGGCTTTGGGTAGCTCTTCGAGCCGCACGGACAGCGTCTTCTGATCCTTCTCGGCGAGCTCCACGTTCTCTTCGAACGGCTTCGATCCCTTCGACTCGGCTCGCACCTGCCGATTGCCTGGGTTCACCAGGATGGGTGAGCCGAGCTCACCCGATGCGATGTCCTTGCCATCGATGCTCACGGTGCCACTGAAGCCAGGAGGCAGATCCAGAGTGAGCTTCGGTGTGCGCTTCTCGAGCGACTTCTTGAGGTTCTTGGCCTTCGCTCGGGTCATGAACGCGAGCTTGGGTGCGTCGAGCACCCTCTTCACGTGTTCGGCGGCCTCGAGCAGGTGCCCGAGCTTCGACTCGACCGCCGCCAGGCGCAGGCGAACGTCGGGCTTCTCATCGAGCTCGAGGGACTTCTCGTAGGCGACCTTCGCCTCCTGCCACTTCTTCTGGCGCTCGAGCTTCTGCCCTGCCTTGTCGGATTGTTTGGCCTCGGCAGCGGGAGCAGGCTTGGCGACCACCGGTCGCGTGGTCACGGCCGCGAGCGCGAGGACCAGACAGAAGAGGAGCCGGCGCAGCATCGAGGAGCGAGTGTCCCCGTTTTCGGCCGACGGGGAAACCGGAGTCGTCGAGCGTTCAGCCTGAGCACGCGGCGGGTGGTGCGGATGCGCAGTGATTTTCTGTTCACATCGGAGATCATCGATGCTACGGGTTTTCTGCCGCTCCCTCGGGGAGCGAGAAGGATTCGCCCGTGAGAACAGCGAAGCGCGCTTCGTCCGCGCCCGGTAAGGCTTCGACCACTGCGCGAACGCGCAGGCTGAACGCATCCAAAGGCAAGTCGCCGAAGACCAAGGCGTCAGCGAAGCCGACGACTCGCAAAGCGAAGGCACGGATCACTCGCAAGGCGAAGGCAGCTCCGGTTCGCAAAGCGAAGGCGACCATCGCTCGCAAGGCGAAGGCAGCTCGGGTTCGCAAAGCGAAGGCGACCATCACTCGCAAGGCGAAGGCAGCTCCGGTTCGCAAAGCGAAGGCGACCATCGCTCGCAAGGCGAAGGCAGCTCGGGTTCGCAAAGCGAAGGCGACCATCGCTCGCAAGGCGAAGGCAGCTCCGGTTCGCAAGGCGAAGGCGACCATCGCTCGCAAGGCGAAGGCAGCTCCGGTTCGCAAAGCGAAGGCGACCATCGCTCGCAAGGCGAAGGCCGCGCCGATTCGGAGCCCCGCCGCCGAACGCGTGACGAAGCCAGTGCAGGCCCCGAGCCCGGCGCCACGCACCGTCGCGGCGTCTTCGCCTGTCGCGCCCGCGACGGCCCCTTCGCCGGCTCGCGAAGCGGCGCCGGTGCTCCGGGTTGCCGAAGCCACGAGCCCGGCACCTGCGCAGACTTCCGCGGTCCGCGTCGGGCGCCTGCCGCCCCGGGGAGAAGCCCAACGCGCCGCTCCGCCCGAGCTCGCGCGCCCGAGCAGCGCTCACGCAACGCGCGGTGGCGACGAGCTCACCGTGGCTCCCACCCTACCGCGTGCACCGTTCGAGCACTCGGTCTGGCAGCGCGTCGACGCGCTGGCAAAAGA
Organism: Polyangiaceae bacterium; assembly: GCA_046351435.1. Lineage (GTDB taxonomy): Bacteria > Myxococcota_A > Polyangia > Polyangiales > Polyangiaceae > JADJKB01. Next base: position 120,478 of record JAXLYN010000016.1, on the reverse strand, counting down.
GCTCGACACCGTCGAACTCGTGAGCGAGCAGCGGCAGGCGATCCGCGCGGTGCTCGAAGGTCGCGATGGGCTCGTGTGCATGCCCGCGGGCTTCTCGCGTTCCCTCTGCTTCGTCATCCCAGCGCAGCTCTTCACGCAACCGGTGCTCGTGGTCGGACCGCGCCCGGCCCTCTTGCGCGAGCTTCACGACAAGCTCGTGCAGCGCCGGGTGAAGGCCGTGCGCCTCGACGCGAGCTTGACCGACGGCCACGCGAAGCAGGCCCTCGAGCGCATCGCCGAAGGTGGGCCGCTCATCGTCCTCGCTTCCCCCGACATGCTCGGGACCGACGCCCTTCCCCGCGCGCTCGCGCGGAGCGGCATCGCGCTCGCCGTGGTCGACGACGCCCACACCGTCACGGGCGTTGCCGACGAGCTCTCGCCCGCCGGCCTCGGGCTCGGGCGCGCGCTCGCGCGTCTCGGTCGCCCCCCGGTGCTCGCGCTCACGAGCCACGCCTCGTCCGCCGTGCGCCATGAGTTGAGCGAGGTGCTCGACCTGCGATCTCCTTTGGTGAGCGAGCTGCCCCTCGTGCGCAAGAACCTGGTGCTCGACGTGCTCGGCGTGCGCGGCGAGGCTCGCCAGCGTGCGCTGGTGCAGCTCGTGCTCCAGCTCCGTCGCCCGGGCATCGTGTTCGCCCCCACGGCGCGGGATGTCGACGCCATCTACGGCGCTCTGTTGGCGCTGCGCCTCCCGGTGCACCGCTATCACCCCCACCTGCCGCCCGGGGACCGCGTCGGCGAGCAGCTGAATTTCCTCTTGCCCGGCCGGCGTTCCATCATGGTCGCCACGAGCGCGTTCGGCAGCGCGACGGGCGTCGTGGGCGTGGGCGAAGCGTCCACGCTCGATCGCGCTCCGCAAGATTTCGGGCTCACCCTCGAAAAGCGTGACTTGCGCTTCGTCGTGCACTGGGCCCTGCCGCCTTCGCCCGAGCAATACCTCCGGGAGATCTCCCTCGCCGGCCGCGACGGCGAAGAGGCGACGGCCGTGCTCTTCCACGACGGCAGCGATCGTGCACGGCACGAAGCGACGTTCGCACAGTCCCGCATTCCTTCCCGGCACCTCACCCATTTCGCGAAAGCTCTCGAGTCCGCCGCCATCGATGGGCACCCGCGCACCCTGGAGTCGCTGGCGCTTTCGAGCGGACTCAGCCGCAAGCTCACCGAGGTGCTGGCTGCCGTGCTCGCTGACGCGGGTCTCGTCAGCGTGTCGCAGGGTTGGCTTCGGGCGTCGGTGCCGGCGCACACGCTGCTCGCCGGGGCCCAGCGTCTCGCGGCGACCCTCGACCGGCTGCGCGCCCAAGACAACCGGCGGCTCTCGGGCATGAGCAGCATCGTGGACGGCAGCGGCTGCATCGTGCAGCGCTTCGCTCGCTACTTCGAGCAAGCCCGGGGCGAACCCTGCGGTCGTTGCGGTTCGTGCAAAGGCAGCGTGCTGCCCACGTTCGACGTTGCACCCAGCGTCGAGAGCTCACCAGCACGGCGACCGCCGGTCGAAACCTTCAGCCTGGGCCGACCCGACAGCTACGGCATCGGCGTTGCAGCTCCCGCACGAGCAGCGCGCCCGCTCACGGTGAAGCTCGCGGACTTCCAGCGCGGGCGCTGAAGAGCTCGTCGCTCTCGTCGCTCTCGTCGCTCTCGTCGCTCTCGTCGCTCTCGTCGCAGCTCGCGGTCACTTGCGCCGCTTGGGTTTCGACTGGGGCGTCTCGCCTTGCTCGCGCGTGAAGCGCTTCCGGCAGCGCCGGCAGGCGTACACGCTCTTCGGGGGTTTTCGCGCCCGCGCCTGGGCCTCGTGACAGTGGGGACACACCATGCGGATCATGCCGCCCATGGCGCCACCGACGAAGATCACGGCCATGGCGAGATAGTGACATGACGCCCCGCTGCTGGGCCACCCGTCCTGCCACCGGAGTCGACTCCTCCACCAACGTCCGAGCGTGACAGCGCGTACGGCGGTTTCGCAGCCTCAGCGACCCTTACCCGACCCAGCTTTTGGGCGCCGTCTCGCCCCGGACACGCTCGCCCACGCCGCATCGGCGAGGATCCGCGCCGCGCTCTGCAGGCGGCGATGATCCTCTTTGCGAATGGTGTCGAGGGTCAGGAGATAGACGGGGCCGAACACCAATGACACGAACACCGCGAGCTCCATCTCCCGGATGTCGCCCGCGCTGACGTGCGGCTCGAGCCAGTCCGAGATGCGGGTCGCCTTGGCGTAGTTGAGCGCCCGGATTTCGTCCTGTACGGAACGACCTGGGTCGGCATGTCTCTGTTCGTGGAGCAATTTCGCGAGCTCGGGGTTCGACACGACCCAGCGGGCGTGGCTCAGAACGGTCGAACGGATCCCGGCCTGCGCGGAGCTCGAGCGCTCCAACGCACGCAAGATCGCGTTTTGGTAGCTCCGGAGGGCCCGGATGTAGAGGCTCCCGAACAGAGCGGCTTTGCTCGGGAAGAAGTGGAACATGCTGCCGTTGCTCACGCCGGCGACGCGGCAGACTTCGGCCGTGGACACCGCGTCGTGCCGCGCTCCGCGAACAACTTCTCGGCCGCGTCGAGAATCGTGTCCTTGGCGCTGGCCGCTCCCATCGACCTCAGCATAGTACACGGCCACGCGCAGCAGAAGCGCGACTCAGCGCCAACGCGGCACGGGCATGCGCCCGAGGTGCACCGGTTCGATCCGATGGATCTCGAGGTCACGCACGCGGAGCCGCGCCGCCGCGTCGAGGTTCGGCCAGAGCACCCGCCCGCCGGGAAGGAACCGCGCTGCCCCGAGGCGCCGCGCAATCCGTGCGAGCTCCGCAGAGGTCGGCGCTCGTGGCTCGCGCGCTGCGAGCCCACGCAAGCGGACCGCGGGCACGCGTGCGAAGCGCCCCGAGAGCAGCGATCGGAACCACAGCAGTCTGCCGGAATCGACCGCGAGGATCGCCACACGTGGGTCGAGGGCGAGACGGCGACCCAGGCCGGTCGCGTAGAGCTCGAGGTAGAAGGCGTGCCCGGGCTCTCCGAGGAACACGGCGCCGACGGGAGTCAAGCAGGGTTCCCCGTCCGCGCCGACGCTGGCAACTGCAAAGTGCAAGCTGCTCGAAAATGTGCGCGCGAAGAGCCTCTTCAGCTCGAGCCAGGTGCGAGGCTCCACCGGAAGCTCGCCGGCGCGCTGATCTTCGGGCCACACGGGCTCGGCTCGCCCCGACGCTGGCGCGTACCGTTCCGACACGTTCATCTCTCCGTTCTAGAGTGTAACTCTAGCACAGCCCGAAAAACTCCAGCGGGAGAGTTGCGGTCGGCGGCCGGCGCGGTATAGAGTAATACTCTATTCGGAGGAGCAGGCTCATGGCATCCGCCCCCGTCAGCACCTACCAGGGCGTCGTCTACCCGTGGCACTGCGACCACATGGGGCACATGAACGTGACGTGGTACGCCGCCAAGTTCGACGAAGCCACTTGGAGTCTGTTTGCTTCGTTCGGGATCACTGCGTCGTACGTCCGCGAGCACGGATGCGGCATGGCCGCCGTCGAGCAGCACACCGTTTACGAGAAAGAGCTGCGACCGGGCGAGGTCGTGTTCGTGCTCACTCGAGTGCTGGAAGCACGACCGAGAACCCTGCGCTTCGTCCACGAGCTCATGCGGGCCGACGGTGGTATCCGCGCCGCGACGTCGACGATCACGGGCGTTCATCTCGACTTGACGACGCGGCGAGCGCAAGCATTTCCTGCGCCCATCCTCACGCGGATCGAGCGCATGATGACCTCGGCGACCGACGGGTGACTCGACCCGCGAGGTTGTCGTGGCCGACGAACGACGGAGGCTACGCATGAACGAACGAGAGAAGACGCCCTGGTCGGTCCTTCGAGAACGTCTGGGTTACAGCGACCAAGAAATGGAGGCTTTCGCCCAGAACCCGCGGAACGCGAGGGTGCTGGCTGTGGTGCCCGAGATGCTGTCGCGGACCATCGTATTCGACGTGATCGAGTCCCATGGTTGCAACAGTCGGCACGAAGTCGGGACGCGGTTCGCGTTTTCGGGGGATGGCAATCTGCTCACCAAACACTGCCCGTCGAAAGTGTGCGCGTTCCTGTTGCCCGTGATGGCGCAAGCCGTTTTCGCGATGCACGAGCTCTGGTATGCGGGAGCCGACCCGAACCAATTGTGCTTCCGGCGCGGCGGCTGCTACGACGTCGGGGTGAAGTGCGGCGGCTGGGGGCGCGTGGTCGTCGAAGCCAGTGTCGTCGACCGAAGCGAGGCACCGAAGTAGCGTGCACCTCCACTTCGACTCTCCGCCCAGCGCAGCCGCGTTCATGCTCGGCGCGCTATTGCCCAAGTTGCGTCCCCTTCCGTTGTCGGCGCTGAGGTCGACCGCCGCATGGCGCGGCGCCCGAGTCACCGAGCTCATGCCGAGAGGGCGCGGCGTGACAGGCGAGTGGATTCACCCGGTGTACCTGCACGCGGCCACCATGCGGTTGATGATGGCGATGCTGACGGCGCGACGGTTTCCGATTCCGATCTGGCGTGTTCTCCAGATCCGAAACCAGATCGTCCTTCGACGCGCCCCGCGGGCCGGCTGCAAGCTCGACGTCGCCTCGCGCCTCGGCGCCGTCCGCGTGCTGCCGAAAGCGGTGGAGTTCGACATCGCGGTCGAGGTCGCGGAGGGTGGGCGGTGCGCCCTCGAGAGCGTGACCACGTACCACGCGCGCGGAAAATTCGACGGACCCCGCGGCGAAGCTGCGTTCGCGCGCGCGCCCGATCCGCCCAGCGACGCGCGCGGCGGGTTCTCGCTGGCGAGGAACGGCGCGCTCGAGTTCGCGCGCCTGACGGGGGACTACAATGGAATCCACCTGGCAGCGCCTTACGCGCGGACGTTGGGTTTCCGGGGCCCGTTGGCCCATCCGCATCGTGCCCTCGCAGAGATCCTCGACCGTCTCCCGGACGTCGAGCTCTTCGAGCCCTTCGAGCTCGACGTTTGGTTCAAAGGACCGGTCTACTACGACCGCGAGCTGGCGCTCTCACACCGGAGTGAGCGGGGCGCGTGCACGTTCGCGCTCCGGGTGGACGGCGATGCCCGACCCGCCGTCGTGGGACAGTTGACGCGGCGGCTCCCGCCGGCCGAGCGAGCGTGGCTCGCAGAGTGACCTCCCGAACGCTGGCTCGGTCATTGGGTCGCGCACTCTACGACGCCTAAGTAGATGGTGCTGCACGCTGGGCAGGCGGAGCGAGCGGTGACGTACTTCCGATGGCAGGTAATCCGCACGTCACCGTCGCAGAAGTCGCCCGAACCTCCGTTCTTGGGGCAGCGGTCCTCCTCTTTCGAGTCGAGCGCGCAGAAGCCTTCTTCGGGCTGGCCCGCTGGCGGCGCCGTCACACAGGTCTCCGGGCACACGGTCTCCTCGGGCGCATGCCCGCAACCGCACACCACCGCCCGACCAGCGGCGCACAAGCGCGCCACGCCGGGTTTGGTACAGGCCGGGTGCTCGGGCGCCGGAGCTCCGGACACGCACACTGCGCCGCACGCCACGGTGTCGACGCACGAAGCGCCGTCGCAAGCCTGCGTGACCTCCGGGTAGCCGCTGGTGCAGCGTGCCGGGTTTCCGTTCCAGCACACGCTGTTCGCCGGGTAGACCAGCTCGTGGACGGGGTCGAGGCACTCCGGGACCGGCGACTCCGTCGTGCTGCAGATGGGGCCCTCCCGGGTCATCACGCACAGGTTCGAGCCGCACGATTCGTCGACCATCTCCGCCGTCTCCTGGCGCCGGCACACGCGCCGAGTGTTGGCGTCGGCGCAGGAGTCCTGGTCGGGACAAGCACTCGGGAAGCAACTCGCCACGACCCAACCGGCAGCGGCGAGCACCACCACGCCCGCGAGTCTCGCCCAGGCGACACTGGCCGGATTGCCCAGCGTGCTTCGCTCGACCTTGGTCAAGGCGCACGAATCGACCCTCGTGATTCCAGCCATGGCGGACATAGAGTACCACTCTACTCGAGTTTCGGTCGACCCGCCGCGAGCGCGCTCACGGGAAGGCGACGGCGTCAGCGGAACCGTTCGCTGCGCGTTGCGCCGAACTTCCGCGTTCTCTGGCGCATTGAGCGCCACTCTGGCGTTCGTTTGGCGTCCTGACGGCCGAGCGCCGAGTGCATTGTTTGCGCCTGGCCGAATGCTTGCGGCAGCCCCACGGCACTGGAGTATTACTCTTCTTGTCGTGCGTCGAAACCCCACTGCCCGGAGCGGCCGCGTTGTTCGGGTCGCGACGAACTTCATTGTCTCGCTTCTGCTCGTTCACTCACGGGCGCGAGCGCAGACGGCGGGCGACGTGAGCACGCCGGCAGAGGGAGCCGTTTCGACGGGGTCGCGTTTGGGTCTGAAGCTCAACCCCCTCGGATTGATCCTCGGCCGCTACAGCATGGACGTGGAGTACCTCCTCGTGCCGCACCTTGCGGTGAACGTCAACGCACACTTCTGGCACTTCGCCGACGGCAGCAGCGACCCAGAGTGTGATGGGTTCGATTGCGCCGATTTCGACGCGTGGGGCGGTGAGTTCGGCGCTCGCTACTACTCTGCGCGAAGCTCCCCAACGGGTTTCTTCGTCGGCCCCACCGTAGTCGCCGACGTCATTCGCTACCGGCACTCGGACAGCTACGGTGACCGTCTGGTCCAAATGGGCTTCGACCTCGGCGGACAGATGGTCCTCGGCGGCGATACCGAGTCGGGCGGCCTCATTCTGGGGTTCGGAGCTGGACTCACCCCCGTGCGACTGAGTAGCGATTTCTACAAGGGCGATTCCTACATCGGCGTGTTTTCCGTGCGCGCGCTGCTGCAAGTCGGATACGCCTTCTGAACGCCGACGATTCCGCTGGTCTGGGCGGGCAGTTGCCCTACGCTCGGACCCGTTGCCCTCCCCCTGGTCAGGCATGCCGCACACCGGGCCCGCGCTCGTGGCTCTCGCGCTGCTCACGACCGCGTGCGGCGGGGAGCCTGTTGCGGCTCGAGCCGCCAATGAGCCTCCCGCGGCGCATCCTGAGGAGCCTCGCTCGTTCGGCGCCGCGGTGAGCGAGGCCGACGACGCCGGCGCGCCGGATGCCGTCGCTGCATCGAACGCTGCCAGCCCCGAGAGCCCGCCCGCCGCGTGGCCCAGTGACGTTCCGTGGCTTGCCGGCGCAACGCTACGCGAGACCGACGAGCTCAGCGTGAACTTCGAGCTTCCGCGTGTCGAGAGCGACACGCAGGCGTCGGTGGCCGAACGCTTCGCTGCGGCCGCGCGGGTGCTCGGCTACCGCACGACGACGCGGGGTGACGGCAGCGAGCTCACGCTGGAGCGGGAGGGCAAGAAGTCATGGGCTGCGATCTCCGGCGATACGTCGAAGTTCCGTGCGACGTTCGGTCGAGCGAAGCACGCTCCGGCACGTCTCGCGGGTGCTTGCATTCCCGTGCCCAGGGTCGAACACCGCGTGGCCGTCGAGTCCAGCGGCATCAATCAACACGGCGAGCGCGGCGAAGGCACGGTTCACTGGCGCATCGAAAACTGGTTGGTCGACATCGACGGCGACGGCGAGCTCGACGAGCTGGTGCCGGTAGCGCCGCTCCGCAACGCGTGCCCGTGGGAGGTGCGGTACAGCGTCTACGTGGTGCGCGGGAGCTGTGGGCACCGACTCGGAGAAGTCGGCCCGGGCTCGCTCGTGGGACCGGTGACATTCGACGCCTCGGGGTTCCGAGAGCTTCGCTTCGAAGCCGAGCACGCGCACCTCGGCGCCGGGAGCCGGCGAGGCATCCCCGTGATGGAAACCCGCACCACCGTCTTCGCCGTGCAGAATGGCCGCTATCGGAAGACGAGGGACGACGTGCGGCGCGGAGAGTGCCACCACTGCGCGACGAGCAGCTGCCGCGACGCGACGTGAACCTCAGCGCCGGCGGCGCCAGCCGGCGAGCGCGAGGCCCACGAGCCACGCCAGCGCGCTCGAGCTCGAACCTTCGCTCGAGGTCGCGCAACTGCCACAGCCCGCGTGTTTCGGCGCGGGCGCTGGATCGGTTCCGCTCGCCGGCGCGGGCTTCGAGGGATCCGCTGCGCTCGTGGGCGCGGGAGCGGGCGTCGCTGCCGCGACGTCGAGCCGACAGCTCTTGCCGTCGAGAGCGCGCAGGGCGAACGCCTCGACGACTTCGTTCCGGGGGTCGGACGAATCGACGAGAGTCACCGGCTGGGGATTGCGATCGCACGCGATCACCTGGTCGCTCGTGAAGAGAGCGTCGGCCGCATCGGCGTTTCGATCCGTCGGCGCTTGGTACTTCGCGAGCCAGGCTTCGAACGCCGGCTTCTTCATGGCGTAGAGCTTGGCGTTGCCGTTCCGGCGATCGACGCGCATCGGCTTGCCGTCTTCCACCTTGGCGAAACGCCGCGTGGCTCCGCCTTCGGTGACCGGATAGGGATGGACCAAGAGAACCCAGTCCGGGTTGGCCGCGACGCCCGTCACCTGGAACGCATACGCCACCTGCTTTTTGCCCTCGGGTGGCGGGAGATCCGCCCGCGCCGCCGATGCGAGCAACCCCAGCGCGAGCGCCGGGGCAACGGTTCGTCGGTTCATGGCCGGTGAGTATGCCATGGGCGGCCTTCCGACCCCGACCCGCGCGAGTTCCCCCGACCGCAAACCGGAAGAGCGCAAGTTGGCGCCGTACTTCGAGCGGTCGGTCGAGGGTGGCTCGAATGGTCCAAGCTGCGCGCACGAAACGCACCGCCGCGAGCTCACCCCCGCGCCAGCGCTTCGAACCGGGCGCGTTCTTCGCGCGTGATCACCAGCGGCTCGACCCGGGGGCGACCTCTGTCGTCCCAGAACGGGCTCGGGCGCGCCTTACCAGTGAGCTTGGCGCGGAGCAGGAGATACGCCGTGCGCGCGAGGAGGCGAGGGGGGAACTTGGCGTGGGTTCCGCTCGGCAGTGAGCCGTGACCGTACTGTCCCTGGACTCGGTAGCGGATGGGGCCGAGATCGCGATCGCGGGCGTCGGCGGAGGGGCCGTGATCCATGAACGGGTGCGGGACGCCCACGAAGGGCACGCTGGGGGAAGGGGCGGTGTTGCCCACGGGCGTCTTGCAGCACTCCGTGTACCAGCGCATGGCGCCCTTGGGGCCGAGACGCATGCAGCGAAGTTGGTCTCTGCCTTCGCGAAGGTCGAGCTGCCCTGGCGCGAGCTGGAAGATGTCCGTGCCGCCGTTCTCGTCGAGCATGGCGGCGCGGCCGAGGAAGTGCGCGTACGCCTGGCAGTCGATGCACAGGCACACGACTCGCGTGCCGCCGCGCGGGGACACGTCGCGGGCGACGCCCCGGACCTGGCCGCACTCGCAACGGAGCTTCACGTCGGTGGTCATGGCGCGCACGGATAGCCGATTCCGTGCGCCGACTCACATGAAATTCCGAGTGTGAAGGCTCGAAAGGTGCTCCGCCTGGGTCGCATCGAAGCCGAGCTTCTCGAGCCGGGAGCGGCGTCCCTTGTCCATCTCCACGGTGAGGGCGACCACGGCGCCGTACCCGCGCCGGATCGCGGCTGGGTCGTAGCTTCGGGCCGCGACGAGGACCAGAGCATCGAACACCTCGGCGTTGAGCCCGGCGGTCGTCGAGAGGGCGAGGTGTCGCCGCTCGATTGCGCTCGCCATGCGCGTGAGCAGGTTCGGCTCGAGCTCCACGTGGCGAGCGAGGTGCGCGAGACCGAAAGCGACGTGACGCGCTTCGTCCTGCGCGGCGAGGCGGGCCACGGCGCGGGTGACGGGGTCGGGGCCGTGCTCGTGGAGAAACCAGAGGAGCGAGAGGAAGCTGCCCTCGCCGAGCACGGAGAGGAGGAGCGCGGCGAGCGAGAAGTCGGGCTCCTCGATCAGCGTGGCGAGCGACGCTTGCCCGCCGGCGGTCGAGAGCGCGAGCTCCGTGCGCCAGAGCAGCGCGCGACGCGTGAAGACCTCGATGTGACGCGCCTCGTCGGCCGCTTGGATGGCGAGGAGCTGCTGCACCTCGCGGAAGTGCGGGTGGACCTGGGCCGCAAAGCGAGCCGGGACGATCAACGCGGCGGTCTCGTTCTCGATGAGATACGTCATGATCTGGACCACGGCGTCTTCCAGCTCCGCGGGCAGCTCGACTCGCTCGTGCCAGGGAATGGCGTGCTCCGGATCCCACTGCTGCGCCGCAGCCTGCGCGTAGAGACGGCCAGCTTCGTCGGCCCAGACCACGCTCTTTTCGTCGAGCGGGAAGCGGAGCTCGGGCGAGCCCGCTTCCACGCGAGCGCCGCGCGGCGCGAGGCCGAAGCTCGCCGGCGGCCGCTCCCATACCGCATCGGGGCGCTCGGCATCGGCGGCACCCGCTCTCGTCGCATTCCGGTCGCGAGCTCCGGCGGCCGCGCCCCGCCGGAGGATGAACAGGCCCGCGTCCTCCCGCAGGTCGTGGCCTTCGCTCCGGCAGAACGCGCCGAGATCGATACGCAGCGTGGGTGACGAGCCGCGAACGCGAAGCTCGTCACCACGCTCGAGCCCGGCCAACTCGTGCCGGATGCAAACATGTGCGCCTTCATCGAGGCCGATGTCGCCGAGTTCGAGCACGTCGCGTGTCATGCGGTGACTCGACCGAGCCAAGCATCGAGATACCGGAATCGATCCACTGCACGCTCGAGCGGAGCGTAGCCCTCGGTGCGACCGGGCAGGAACACCTTCAGCCCCTCGAGATCGAGGAGCGGGCGTACTTTCGGGTCGTCGTAGGACATGGACACGAGGAGCTCCCGGAAACGCGTGGCCAAGCCCGCGGGTGCGTCGTCGAGCAGCGTGAAGTTGCAGTGGTCGTACTTCTCCGTCTGCGCCACGACAGAAAGCGCGCCCGGAGTCACGAGCCCCTCTTGCACGAAGAGCAAGTGATTTCCGTCGATCACGCAGGCGGCGTCGACGCTGCCGCGCACGAGAGCGCGCACCGCGTCGCGTTCGCCTCCGATGTGGTCTCCGTGTTTGCCCACGAGGACGTCGTGGCGTACGACCTCGAAGTCACGGCCGGGTTCGAGCCCTCGCTCCGCTAAAAGACCGAGCGGTATCAACGTGGCCTGGGGCGAATCGGGCGCGCCCACTCCCACGCGCTTGCCGGCGAGATCGGCCACGCTTTCGATGCCGGTGCCGCTCCGCACCAAGATCACGCTGGTCAGATCGCGGTCGGTGTCGCGCATGGCGATGGCCTCGGCGTGACGCCCCTTGCGCTTCGCGGCGCGCACCGTCTCGATCCAGGCGAGGGGTGAGTTCCACGCGACGTGGAAGTCGCCGCGGAGGTGAGCTTCGACTTGCCTCTCGTAGTTCGAATAGAGGACGAAGTCGAAGTCGAAATCGCGCTCCGCGAACCACGCGCGGAAGCCCTCCCAGATGGTCACCACTTTCGGGTCGTACGCGACTGCCCCGAGGACGAAGGTTTCTCGTTGCATGGTTCTCCTCAGAACAGCGGAAGGTTGCACACGGCCTTGCCGATGAAGTCGTAGAGCGCATCGGTGGTTGGAGCCATGATCGACGCAGCACGGGCATCGCGGAACACGCGTTCGATGCCGACCTCCTTCCGAAATGCTGCGCCACCGGCCACGCGCATCCCGAGATCGGTCACCTCGGTCGCGCTCTCACCGGCCAAGGCCTTGCTCTCGAGCACGCCGAGCACGGCGTCGGGGCGGCCCGCTTCGATGGCGGACACCGTCGCGTGGATCTGGGCCCGCACCGCATCGGTCTTCACGCGCATCCGCGCGAGGTAGGCGCGGATCGTCGGCAGGTCGCACAGTCGCTCTCCGGAGTGCTCGAAGCGGGTGGCGCTCGCGTGGGTCGCCGTGCGCTCGACTGCGGCCTCCATCAGGCCGAGCGAGCACGCTGCGTTCAGTAGGTTGAACCACGGCAACACGACCTCGAGCATGATCTTCATGCCGGCGCCGTCTTCGCCCATCAGGTTCTTTGCCGGGATTCTCGCGTCTTCCGCCGTGACCGGCGCCGAGTCGTTGCCGCGCAGGCCGAGGCCGTCGAAGCGCTCGGTGATGCGGAGCCCGGGGGTCGAGGCAGGGACCCAGAACACGCTCGAGGCCCCAGCTGCCGAGAGGGGCTTCGAGGACCAGACGTAGCTCGTCGCTGCGTGGGCCGAGGTGATCCAGCTCTTCCTCGCCGTGAGTCTCACCTGATCGCCGTCGGCGATGGCGCTGCTCACCGGGGCCCAGAATTGGCTGCGCGAACCGAGCTCCGAGAACGCGAGGGTCGTCAGGTGCTCTCCCTGCGCGATGGCCCTCCGCAGGTTCTCCGGGCCGTGGAGCTCGAACACCTGCGTGGCGGCGTAGTGCATCGCGGTCACCATGGCCGTCGACCCGCACTCGCGAGCGAGGCGCTCGACGACGTCCACGGCTGCCCGCATCCCGAGGCCCATCCCGCCGACGTTGGTCGCGCTCACGAGGCCGAGGAGACCCGCCTTCCCGAGCGCTTCGATGCTCTCCTTGGGGAATTCGGCTGCGGCGTCCACGCGGACTGCGTGGGTGCGAACGACGTCTTTGGCGATGGGCTCTACGGACTGCAAATGCTGGCTGTCACTCATCGGCGATCTCCTCGCGCTCCACCGAGCGCAGGGAGACGAGTCTCCGACCGCTCAGCGAAGTCGCGTTGTTCGGGCCCGACTCCATCGGGCCAAGGGTTCGGTTCAGATGCGGTACATGGTTCGACCCCGGCTCGCGCCGGAACGGGGAGAGTCGATGCGGAGGCGCCGCTCGTCAAGCCTCGCCGGGCCCGTCGAGCTCACTGATTGCACGAGAGCACGCGCCCGCCGCTCGAGTCTTTCGAGCAGCTCTCCGTACACAGCTTGCCTTGGGGGCAGGTTGGACAGAGCGAGCAGCCGCAACCTGTCGCACAGCCGGCGGGTGCGGGGATGCACGCGTAGTCGTCGAGGGGCACCACCCCACCGAATACAGTGGTTTTCCGGCAGATCTCCGTGGTGACCTTGCAGAAGAGCGGTCCACACGCGAACGAACCGCCGGGTGGGGCGCAGCTCGCCGTGGCACTGACATCGATACCCGACTGATGCACTGCGCAAGCGCTCGGGTAGGTGCTGCCGTTGCAACCGCACGCCGGAGGACCCGCAGCGGAGCAGCTCGACGGGACGGGCACGCAGTGCCCAGGCAAGGGACCGCCACCGCAGTTGAAGTTCGGGCTTTCGCAGTACTGCCCGACGGCGCAGGGCAACGTGTTCACGCACACGTCGGGCGCCTTGCACTTACCCGTGCCGTAGAGCGTACCGCCTGCCGGACACTGCCAGGCCCCGTCGATGCACGACGCATTGGCGACTGTGCCGTCGAGCAAACAGCAGACGTGGGGGACGGCCGCGCAAGAGCCGCACTTCTGGAGAGACGTGGAGCCGGCCGGGCACTCCCAGTTTTCACCGACGCAGACGGGGGTGACGAACTGATTGCTTCCGCACTGCTTCACGCAAGCGACGGTGACCGCGCCTCCGCAGGTGCCGCCGTCTGGCGGCGGCGGCGGCGGGCTCGCGTCGAGCTCACCAGCGCAGCCCACCACCACGGTGACGCGGGACTCGGGGCTTGCCGAGATCAGTGTGCACAGGGCCGGACAGAGCTCGACGTGGGTCGGCTCGGTCCCGCCCGTCGAGTAGAAGGCGTAGGGCTCGCTTGCGCAGCCGTCGTTGCCCGACACCTGGGCCAACTCGCTCAGGGCGCCGCTGACCTCGGTCCGGTAGGCCACGCGGACGTCGCTCGCCTGCACGCTCGCATCTTTCACGGGCGGCAGCGCGAAGCGGCAATCCGTGAGCCCCTTCTTCAGGCCGCGCAAAGCGTCGACGAGCTCTTGCCCGGCGCCGGGGCCATCGCTCACGAGCACGGGCTTTCCGGTGCCTCCCTTCTCCGCCAAAAGCTCGAGATCGCCCACCGCGCCGTTCCGCAGACCGATGGCGAACGTCAGCACTTGGGGCGAGCTCGTCGCGCCGTCGAGGGCGACTTCGGCCACCGATACGGGGGTCGAGTCGCAAGGTTCGGCGCCCCGTCGCTCACCACCGCCACCACCATGCGCCGCGTGGGCTCCGCCAGCATCAACGCGCGGCTGAACTCGATGGCCCCGTGGAGCGCAGGTCGGGTAGGGGTCTCACCCTCGGGATCCTGTTGGGCGAGCGACGCCGTGATCAGCGCTCCGTCCGCCGGCAGGTTCTTGGCGAACACCGCCGGCTGCACGAAGTAGCTCGTGTCGCAGTGGGCTCCCTGGGGGTAGTAGGCGAGCAAGACTGCGACGCCAGCCATCGACGGGTCGGTCACGAACGCGCTGAGCGCGGCCGACGCTTGGGTCCACTTGTCGTCGTTCTTCATGGAGTCCGAACGATCGAGCACGATGTAGATGCCGAGGTCTTTGGAGCCCGAGGCGTATTCGGCGTTGGCGCAGAAGAGCGGCGACGGGTTCGCCACCACGAGCCCCACGGGAAGGCCGCTCTTCGACCCGCAGTTGGCTACGGCCGAGAGCGCCGCGAGCAGCGCGGCGACGAGAAGAAGCCGCAGTGCCCGAGCGACGCGCATGGCGGGAATGTACCAGATGCGCGCGGGCGGCCGGTGCGCTAGAGCGACCATCGAGAGTGACTACGGATTTCTCCCTCCGCGAGTGGCGTGCGCGAGCGTCGCGCTACTTCCGGCGAGCCGATCTCCAGGAGCTCGGTGCCGGTATCTTCCAGGCCGGGCTAGATCTCGCGCTCCAGCGCGACACGGAGACGGGCAGCGCCGACGGTGTCGAGGGGCGTGATCCCGAGCTCGTGGAGCTCGTGCTCGATCTCTCGCGCTTCGTCGGCGAGCGCTGGTTCCGCTACCGCGTCGAGGGCGTGGAGCACGTGCCGGAACAGGGCGCCGCGCTCCTCGTTGGCAGTCACAACGGCGGGCTCCAGACCTTCGACAGCCTGCTCACGCTGGTCGCGATCCGGGACCGCTACGGCATCGAACGCGCGGTACACCCGCTCGCGCACGATCTCTTGTTCCAGCGCCCGCGCATTCGCGAGATCACGGTGGGCTTCGGTGCCCTCCGAGCGGATCACGGCGCCGCGCGGGCGGCGCTCCAGAAGGGGCGGCTCGTGTTGGTGTATCCCGGCTCCGACCTCGACTCGACGCGGCCGTTTCGCGACCGGCATCGCATCGAGCTCGGCGGGCGCACCGGCTTCTTGAAGCTCGCGCTCGCCGCGCGCGTGCCCATCGTGCCCGTGGTGAGCGTCGGCACGCACGAGCAGTTCATCGTGCTCACCCGCGGCGACTCCCTCGCGCGCATGTTCTCCTTCAAGCGACACTTCCGCGCCGAGGTGTTTCCCATCGTGCTGTCGCTTCCCTGGGGCATCACCTCAGGGTTTCTGCCGTATCTCCCGCTGCCGGCTCAGACCACGGTTCGCTTCGGTGCGCCCATTGCCGTCGATGACTGGCCGAGCTCTGCCGCCGACGACCCGCATGCGCTCCGCGCGCTCTACGAGAGGGTCCGCGAGCGCATGCAGGCCGAGCTCGACGTGCTGTCGGCGGGGCGCGTGCCGTTCCTTGGTCGCTGGCCGGGGCGCTGAGCGGGGCGCGCCGCCCGCGATCAGTCCCCGTCGTCGTCTGCGCCTTCGACGTTGCCTTCGGCTTCCGCCTTGCCCGCGAGGTAGGCGTCTTCGAGGGATTTGCCGCGCCGGATTTCGAGCAGGCCGGCGTTTTGGTGCAACAGGAACGGCGCCACCGTGGCGTTCAGATGGGCGGGCGTCCAGCCGCGCGACCCGCGCACGATGAGCGTCTTGCCCTCCCAGGTCATTTCGAGCTCGGGCTGAGCTTGCTCCAGGGGCAGGAGCTCGACCGCACGCTCCACCGTGTAGCGCATGATGAGCCCCTGCTCGGTCACCTCGGCCATGCTGCCGCTACGAATGCAGCGCCCCCGCTCGATGAAGACGACGTGATCGCAGAGCGCCTCGAGCTCGAGGAGATTGTGCGAACTCACGACAAGCGTTCGCTTCTTCCGGTGCGAGGCGAAGACGTCACGCATGCGCACCACGAGCTCGGGGTCGAGCCCGCTCGTGGGCTCGTCGAGGAGCACGAGGTCGGGTTTACCGAGGAGCGCCTGGGCGATGGCCACGCGGCGCCGCATGCCGTGGGAGAGGGTCTTGATGCGTGCGTTGGCGCGATCGGTGAGCGCCACCTCTTCGAGCCTCGCGTCCACGTCGCGCATCGCGTCGGCGCGGGTCATGCCTTGGAGCTCGGCGTAGTGCGTGAGGAGCTGGCGCAGCGTGACGAAGGGGCTGAGCTCGCAATCTTGGGGCAAGAGCGTGACGGAGCCGGCGTGGCGCGCGGGCTCGAGGGGGCCACGCCCCAAGATGTCGACCTCGCCTGCATCGGGGCGGATCATGCCGCCGACGATGCCGAAGGTGGTGGTCTTGCCGGCGCCGTTGGGGCCGATGAAGCCGAGATCACCCCTTTGGGGATCTCGAGATCGAGGCCGTCGAGGGCCACGGTTCGCCCGTAGTGCTTGCGGAGGGCGCGGATGGCGAGAGCCGGCGTGCTCATGCGTCCCTCCGCGAGAAGCGCCAGAAGCCCAGACCGAAGTAGGCGAGGCCGATGAGCACGAGGCCCACCATGGCGCTCACGCTCTGGACGACCCCGGGGTGCCAGAGCCACAGGTGGTGCCCGTTGGGGAAGAGCTTGGAGAGCGCGTTCATGAGCTCCGGCGCGCGTTCGGCGATGGGCTCGGCCTGCACGATGCTGCCGCCCACCGAGGCCAGGAACATGACGACCAAGGCCAGGCCGCCCGCGCGGGCGGTCGTGCGCGCGATCTGCGAGGCGCCGAGCACCATGCCGAGATAGGCGAAGCTATAGACGATGCTGCGGCCCGAGATCCTGAGCAGCCAGAAGGCGGTGTCTGCCACGGCCATGCCGTCGAACCAGATGACGCCCGTGAGCCAGGAAGCCAAGGCTCCGCTGAGGACGCCGACCGCCATCAGACACGTCTGACCGAGCAGCTTGCCGAGGGCCCAGCTCAAGCGCTCGGTGCGGAACAACGAGTAGCGCACGGCGCCGCTGGAAAGATCCCCGCTGACCGCGTCCACCGACGTGAAGAGCACCAAGAGCGGGACGAAGTTCATGGCCAGCCAGCCGTAGAAGAGCGCCATGGGGGGGATGGCCACGATGGCGCCGGCCACGTCGACGTCCCCGGTCAGGGCCCCGGCGACGCGGGCCATGCCGGGGCTCTTCATCAGCTCCTTCATGTCGACGGCCCGGCCGACCTCCTCTTCCAGGCGTTCCCGGATGGCTCCGAGGATGCGGATGAAAACGGCGGAGCCTCCGAACGAGCCGAGGGCGTAGAGCAGCAGAAGAACGACGGCTTTTCGCGAGCGTAGCGACTCGACCACGTCGAAGCTGGCGACGAGCCAGATCGCGCGCAGGCGGGAGGCCATGCCCGATTGTGAAGAAGTGTTTTGGGAGCGGGCCATGGGGTGCGCTTCGCCGCGGACGGCCTAAGCTAGACGGCATGCAGCGTTCTGCCCAGCGTTCTCGTCGGGTCACTCTCCGGCTCCTGCCGGTCGTCGTCCTCCTGCCGGTCTCCGGCCTCGCGTGCGCCACGCGCGTGGAGCCGACCAGCGAAAAAGCGGAAGGCTCCGCGGCAGCGGCGGCGCCCCGGGCCGAAGCTCCGGGCCAAGCCCGAGCCGAGCGCCGTCACTTCCGCGGCCCGGTGGGCGTCGTGATCGACGTAGCCAAGCGCGAGGCAGTGCTGTCCGAGGACCAACTCGCACACCTTGCGAGCATCGAGAAGGAGCTCGAGCTCGGGCGCGAAGGCCGGCGTGCCTTGGGCGACAAGCTGCGAGCGTCTGCCGTCGCGATGATCCGCTCGGGTAAGGCCGGCGGCGAGGAGCTGGATCGTTCGGTGAACCTCGCGACGGGTGCCATGGAGGAGCGCATCACGGCCAACGCCGACGCTCTGGAAGAGATCCACGGCCTGCTCGAGCCCGATCAGCGAAGCGCCGTGGCCCGCGCGCTGCGCGCCCGAGTGACCGAGCGCTACGGCCCACGCCCCGCGAACGAAGAGCGACAGCCGAAGCGCTTCGATCGCTTGGCCCAGTATCTCTTCCTCACGAGCTTCCAGCTCGACAAGCTGAAGGCCGCCCAGAAGGAGCTGTTCCCGGAGCGCCAGACCGTGCACCCGAGTCGAGACGAGCTGTTCGCCTTGGTCGACGCCTTCGAGGGTGATGACTTCCGCGACGCGTTGAACTCGCTTCGCGAAAAGAAGGTCGAGCTCCTCCGCGCTCGGGTCAAAGCCGCGAGCGAGCGCGCGACCTCGGTGCTCGCCATCTTCACGCCCGAGCAGCGCACGCTGCTGGCGGATCTGATCCTGGAAGGGCCGGAGAAGGTCCTGCTCGGAAAAGAGCTCGACGAACCCCGCGACGCCGCCGCCGAGGCTGCGGCTCCTTGAGCAGGGTGGTCACGGCTTCTCGCATGGGCGTTCCCGGAGCAGCGCTCCGTAGCCTTCGCGATAGGTCGGAAAGACGAGGTCGTAGCCCGAAGCCCGGAGACGGGCGTTGGTGCAGCGTTTGTGGCTCGTGCCGCGATGCCCGGTCTCCGAATGGTCGCCCGGTCGCGGCGGGGCCATTCCGAGCTCGCGCGTGAGCCATTCGAGCACGCCGCGCCGCGAGCACGGCTCGTCGTCCACGCCGAGGTAAAGGCGCTCGGGTCGTTCGAGCTCGAGCAGGTGCAAGAGCGCCCCGGCGCAGTCGTCGCGGTGGAAGCGATTCACGAATTGCTCGTCGCCCTCGCGGTAAGTGGCGTTGCCGGACAGGGCTGCGTCGAGCAAGCTCGCGCGCCCCGGCCCGTAGATGCCGCCGAGTCGCAGCACCACCGCACCAGGGTGGGCGCGCGATACCAGGGCCTCGGCTTCGAGCAGCGCGCGGGCGTTGAATCGCCGTGACTCGGCCGGCGAGTCCTCGTCGACCACGCCGCCGTCGGTTTGCGCATACACGGCGGTGCTCGAGACGAAGAGCACGCGGCGAGCCGCCCCGCCGAAGACGCGGAGCGCGTTTTCGAGTCCCACGACGTAGGCCAGCCGGTAGGCTTCCTCGGTGCTCGCGTCGGGTCCCGCGCAGTAGACCAAGAGCTCGGCGCGTTCGCTCACGCGCTCGAGGGAGGCGAGGTCCGCGAGATCTGCCGTGAGCACGCGCTGCGCATCGGTCTTCGCCGGCGTGCGTCGCAGTACCACGGGGTCGTGGCCGCGCGCTCGGGCCAGCTCGGCCAAGCGCGCCCCGACGTAGCCTGCGCCGAGGACCAGGATTTTTGCCATTTGGGTGCCAAATCCTTTCACCTTCGGCCGGCGGAGGACAGCGGTGTATGCTCGAAAACCGCTGCATGCGCTGGCCGGCATCCTCCGACGTACAAGAGCGTCTCTCGCGACTCGAGCTCCCGTTCAACGCCGACGGCGTCGACCCCTACGGCATCGATCGTGAGCGGCTCGGCTTCATGTTCACGAGCTTCGGCCTGCTCTACAAGCAGTACTTCCGCTGCCGAGCGTTCGGCGTGGAGAACATCCCGAAGCGCGGTCGCGCCATGTTGGTGGGCAATCACTCGGGCGGAGTCGCGCTCGACGGCATGATGGTCATCGCCTCGTGCTTCTTCGAGCTCGACCCGCCGCGCTTGGCCCAGGGCATGGTGGAGAAGTTCTTGAACAAGCTTCCGTTCGCCTCCGAGTGGTCGAGCAAGACGGGACAGTTCACCGGGCTCCCCGAGCACGCCATCCGCTTGCTGAACGAGGAGCGATTGCTGATGGTCTTTCCCGAAGGCGCGCGCGGCACCGCGAAGCTCTTCGTCGAGCGCTACAACCTGGTGCGGTTCGGCACCGGCTTCATGCGACTCGCTCTCGCCACCAAGACCCCCATCGTGCCCTTCGGCTTCCTGGGCGGAGGTGAAGCGCTCCCGACGGTGGCGAACCTCGAGAAGATCGGGCGCCTGATCGGCGCGCCCTACATCCCGGTCACGCCCTACCTGCTTCCCATGCCACTGCCCGTGCGCATGGAGGTCCACTATGGCGAGCCGATGTTGCCTTCGGGAACCGGCAACGAAGACGACAACGTCATCTTGGACAAGGTCAACGCGGTCAAGGCCAACATCCTCCACCTCATCGAGCGCGGCCGAAAAGCCTACGAGGCCACATGAAAGTCTTGATCACGGGCGTGTCGGGCAAGGTCGGGCAGCTCGTTTGCCGCGAGCTCTTGGACGCGGGCCACAGCGTCGTCGGCATCGATCGCAGGGCGTGGCCGGGGGCGCCCGAAGGCGTCGTGGTGCACGAGAGTGACATCCGGAAGCGCGCTGCGGAGGAGGCGATTCGCACCGAGCGCCCCGACGCGGTGGTCCACATGGCCACCGTCACGCACCTGACGGCGCAGAGCGAGGACCGCTACCGAATCAATCTCGGGGGCACCAAGGCCATCTTCGACTTCTGTTCGCGCTACGGGGTGAAGCAGGCGCTCTTCGTGGGTCGCCACACCTATTACGGCGCCGCGGCGGACTCGCCGCTCTACCACACCGAAGACGAGCCCCCGCTCGCGCTCGAGACGTTTCCGGAGCTGGCGGATCTGGTCGCTGCCGATCTCTACGCCGGCACGGCGCTCTGGCGCTTCCCCGAGATCGACACGGCGGTCTTGCGCATCGTCTACACGCTCGGTCCGTCCCGCTCCGGTACCCTAGCGTCGTTTCTCCGCGGGCCGCGCGTACCGCTGATCCTGGGCTACGACCCGCTCTTTCACTTCATGCACGAACGCGACGTGGCGCGGGCCATCGTGCTCGCGCTCGGGCACCGGCTGCGTGGAGTGTTCAACGTCGCGGGGCCCCAGCCCCTCCCGCTCTCGGTGATCATCGGCCAAGCCGGGCTCGAGCCCTTGCTGGTGCCGGAGCCGTTGTTCCGCACGCTGCTCGGACGCTTCGGCTTGCCGCGGTTGCCCCGCGGCGCGCTGAACCACATCAAATACCCCGTCGTCATCGACGGCAGCGCCTTCCGCGACAAGACCGGATTTCGCCACGAGCTCGACGAGCACGCGACCATCCGGGATTTCCGGCGCGCGCTGCACTGACCGCCGCGAGCGTCAGGGGTGCAGCGTGTGGGTCAGGCCGAGCGCCTGACGCATGCGCCAGATGAGGTCGCCCTCCGCCTTGGTGACGCGCGGGCTGCCCGGGAATGGCCCGGCTGAAGCCGCGGCGATCCTCTCCGCGAAGTGAACCAAGAGCTCGCAGAACTTGTGGGCATCGAGCTCGCCGACGCGCTTCTTCAGGATGTCGGCCAGCTCCTCCAGGTGGGCCGAGAGCTCTTGTTCGGACATGCTGGTCGCGCCGTGGGCTTGGGCGGCGGTGGGGCGTGACGCCTGCTCGAGCGCTTTCCGCATCCAGGAATTGATCGCACACTGCTCGGCCGTCTGGAGCAGCGACTTGCCATAGGCGGCTTCCTCTGCGTCGAATGAATCGACGGCGACGTCGGCGCTGAGCATCGCGAGGTAGATTTCGAGCGGCACCTCGGTCAGGAGGTCCCACTCGTCGTTGCTGAAGCCGAAGTGCTCGCTCACCACGAGATCATCCCGTCCTCGAATCCTCGCGTCAATGCGAGAACTTTGCGCCGCGAGCCCGCTCGAAGCTCGGCGCGACGGAGTGTGAAGGAGGGGCGCGTCGTGCGTTTGGCACCGGCGTTGCACGGTGCGTCAGCGATGAAACTCGAAAGCGAACGCTTCGGCACGCTGGAGTTGCCCGACGGCGATGCCATTCGCTTCCCGTCGGGATTGGTGGGGTTCCCACGCGAGCAGGAGTTCGTTCTCCTGCGTCGCGAAGGGAGCGACTTGGTGGCCTGGCTCCACTCGACGGCGAGTCCGGCACTCGCGTTTCCGGTGGTCTCCGCCCACGGGTTCGGCGCGGCCTATCCCGACGTTCCGCTGCCCAGCGCCGCGCTCGCCACCGTGGGTGGAAGTGCCGAGGAAGTCGCGGTGCTCGCGGTGCTCAGCGCACCGAGCGGCGGGCCCGCGACCGTCAACCTGATGGCTCCCCTCATCGTCAATGCTGCCACACGCATCGGCGTCCAAGTGCTGCTCGACGGTACGCGCTTCTCCACGCGCGAGCTGTACGTGACGGAAGCGAGCGAGGCAGGCGCCGAAGTCGCCCCCTGAAGCCCGCTGGCACCTGGCTTGCAGCAGTGCCCATCGGGTCCGCCATGAACCTCGTTGCCCAAGAGTCCGAAGCCAACGCTCACGCCACACCCACCGCGCCCGAGGCGGACGTCACGGAGTCGACACCGATACGTTGGTTCAGACCCTTGGTTTCCAAGGCGGTCGGCAACTGCGTCGTCGATCACGTGTGCCTCGGCAAATACAAGCAGCGCACCGGGCAGCGCGTGGGGATCCTGTTCGATCCCAAGGTCGACTTCCACGCCGACCTAGCCGTCTGCAACCCCTACCTCGACGCCGCGTGCTCCATCGAGGAGTTCAACGGAAACCCGGCCTCCTTGCCGGAACCGACGCACGGGCGGATCTGGAACTACCTGATCGAGAACACCGAGGTGGCCGAGCTCGAGATCCCCGAGCGAGTCGCCGAGAAAGTGATGCCGGAGCTCATCCTTCGCGGGATCGAACCCGGCGATCGCCTGATCACCATCCACGCCCGCGAGCCCGGCTACAAGTACCTGCCTCCCGACCACGAACCCGAACGTTTCGTGGATCCCAAGACGTTCATGCGACTCGCGGAGCACTGGGTTGCGCAGGGCTTCAAGGTCGTTCGCATCGGCGATGCGTCGTGCACGCCCTTCCCCAAACACCCGCGCATCGTCGACGCCGCGCTCTGGCCCGGAAAGCGCTTGGTGCACGACATGATCCTGATCGGTCTGTCGGAGATGCTGATCGCCACCGACTCGGGCGTGTGGCCCATCGGAGTCGCGCTCGGCACGCCCACGTTGCTCTCCAACTCGTGCCACGGCCAGCCGGCCATGGGCACGGTGAGTCACTGGTTCCCCTGGATGCCGGGGCACGCCGTGTTGAACAAGCGTCTCTTCTTCCACGGTGAAGAGGTTCCCGCCGAGATCGGAATCTCGCTCTTCGGGGGCACACGCTGGCGCAACGCGTGCCCGACGTGGCGCGGCTCGAGGACAACAGCCTCGAACAGCTGATTCTCACGTCCACTTGCCCTGCTCCAGCGGCAGCGGCACGGCAAGGGGACCACGGCATGAAGGCCATGATCCTGGGCGGCAGACCGGCGGGCTTGCGCCGCAGGCGGCCAGCGCTACGCGAGCGCGGGATCACGGACATCACCGTGGTCGAAAGGACAGCTCGGGGGCTGCTCGTACACGCAGAAGTTCGACGGCATTCCCTACGAGTTCGGGCCGCAGATCATGTACACGGACGAAGAGCGCCTTCGTAGCGTGTTCAGAAGATGGCTGCGCCAGACGCCGCGCCACGACGATCGCGAGTACCACCCGGCGGTGTCGGTCGACGGCACGCTGTCGGATCCGCACGACTTTCCATCACCATCGAACGTCCTGAAGCTCCCGAACCCGGGAAGGTGATCTTCGGCTCTACCAGCTCAACCTCGACAAGCCGGACTTCTCGAGCGAAGAGCCCTACATCGTGAGCCGGATGGGGCGGACGCTCTACGAGACCTACGTCGAAAACTACAACAAGAAGCAATGGAAGATTCACCCGCGGGACATGGACGCGGAGTGGGCGCGCTTCCGCACGCTCACGCTGCGCGAGAAGCCGGACATGTTCCGCGGCCGATGGCAGGGCCACCCGGGGGACTACAACCCGATGTGGTCGGGCATGACCCAGGACGTGAGCGTGGTCACGGGTCTCGCGGAGGTTTCGGAGGACTTCCAGCGCGTGACCGTGGACGGTGATCCCGTCGACGCCGACCTCGTCGTGAGCACCCTGCCGCTGTCGCGTCAGCTCGGCTTCATCAACACGTTCATCGTGTACGTGGTCGTCGAATCCGAGGGCTACGTCATGCCTTCCTACGCGACGAGCTTCCCCAATCACTACGACTTCGTGCGGGTGATGGAGTTCAAGCAGCAGTACCACGTGGACTCGCGCTTCTCCGTCCTCGACTTCGAGTTCCCCTGGGTCGGAGAGTGCGACGAAGCCAAGTACCTCGCCGGAGGTGGCCTGGTTCTGCAAGAACGTGCTCGGTCGCGGATCTCGAGAAGTGGGTCGCAGCGCATCTACCCGGTCAGCACGCGCGACGTTGGCTCGCGTCCAGTCCCAACTCGAGCTCGCCGCGAAGTCCAAGGTGTTCCCTCGGGCGCTCGGGAGTCCGCCTACTGTTCCATGAACACCTGCATCCGCATGGCCATGACCGCGGGCGAAAACCTCGACGCGCTCGTGTCCGGTGACCCCGGGCGGCCGCGCCGTGCTGAACCAGATGCGGGAGAAGCTCTCCTGAGCGGAGGAGAAGTGCCATGCGAGTGCTCGTCACGGAGGGGCTGGCTTCTGCTCGGGGCCACGTCGTCTACGCTCTCTTGAACCGCGGCGACGGCGTCGCCGTTCTCGGCGCGACTTGTCGAGCGGTCGTGCCAGCGATACCGTCCACGTGCCGCTCTACCGCGAAGACGTGCGCAGCCGCGGCGAAGCCTGCGTGAGGCGTTCGCGCGCTTCCGCCCGACCCATGTCTGTCGCGGCGCAGGCCAGCGTGAAGCGCTCCGTCGAGGCTCCGCTGGACGACGCCGCCGTGAACGTGCTCGGGGGCATCAACGTGCTCGAAGCCGCGCGCGACGCACGCGTCCGGCGCGTGGTCCTGGCTTC
Organism: Polyangiaceae bacterium; assembly: GCA_046351435.1. Classification (GTDB taxonomy): domain Bacteria; phylum Myxococcota_A; class Polyangia; order Polyangiales; family Polyangiaceae; genus JADJKB01. The sequence continues at coordinate 95,698 of JAXLYN010000016.1, read as the reverse complement.
CACCGGAGGAGCCATCTACGGCGAGGTCCCGGCAGCGCGACGGGCCGAAGAGAGCTGGCCGCTTCAGCCCAAGAGCCCGTACGCGGCAGCCAAGGCCGCGCTCGAGCACTATGCCTCGGTCTACTCCCAGAGCTTTGGGCTCGAGACCAGCGTGCTGCGTTTCGCCAACGTGTTCGGACCCAGGCAAGATCCGAGCGGAGAAGCCGGTGTCGTCGCGATCTTCATGGCCAAGCTGCTCCAGGGTGAAAGGCTCGGGCTCTTCGCTCGACGCGTTGCGGGGGATGCCGGCTGCGTGCGGGACTACGTGTTCGTGAGCGACGTCGTGCGCGCGAACTTGATGGCGCTCGACGGCAGAATCGCCGGGACGTTCAACGTGGCGAGTGGACAAGGCCTGACGACCCGCGCGGTCGCCGCAGCGTTGGGGCAAGCCCTCGGCATCGACCCCGTCATCGATGCGCTGCCACCCCGGCCCGGAGATCTCGAGCGCAGCGTGCTCGACCCCACGGCCCTGGAGCAAACGGGCTGGCGCGCCGAGGTCTCGTTCGAGCGCGGCGTCGAGCTCACCGCACGTTGGTTCGCCTGCATGCAAAACGCCGCCTGAAGGGAGCACGATATGAGCGTCGAACACCGAGTTCCCGAAGCCATGGAGACCTGCGCTTGTCCGCTGTGCGGCTCGCGCGAAGCCGGAAAGATCGTCGGCACCCGTGGCCGCTTCGGCGTGGCAGTGACCAACGTCGTGTGTCCGGTGTGCGCCTTGGTCTACGTGAACCCGAGACCCACGCGCGAAGCGATGGCGGCCTACTACGCCGAAGAGTATCGCCCCCACTTCGAAGCGCGAGGCGTCGGCTACGTGACGCAGGCGGGCACGACGGTCACGCCGGACGACCCGGCCTTCGACGCCGAAAAGGAGGCATGGCACGAGTCCCAGGCGCGAACCAGTTGGCTGCTGTCACGCATGCGGCGCGGCATGCGCGTGCTCGAAGTAGGCTGCCGGCACGGGCGCACGCTGGCGCTCCAGCGCGAGCGCTACGGCATCGAGCCATTCGGCATCGAGCCCGACCGCACGGAAGCCGCCAAGGCGCGGGCCGCGGGCATCGAGTGCCACGCGGGTGTGCTGGAGGAGTTCGAGCCAGGCGCCCGGCGCTTCGACGTGATCCAGATCTTCCATGTGCTCGAGCACTTGCACGACCCGTTGGACGCGCTCCTCCGCTTTCGGAGCTGGCTCGAGCCGCAGGGGAAACTCGTCATCGAAGTGCCGAACGTGCACCAGCCCTACGGTTCGCTCGAGGGCAACTTCTTCCAGAACGCCCACCTGACGAGCCTATCGGCGGACACGCTCGAAGCCCTGTTGTTCCGCGCCGGGTTTCGCCCCATCCAGGTGCTCGACCGTGGCGTGCTGCTCATCGTGGCCGAGCTCGACGAGCTCGCCACCGACGTACCCCGCCCGTATGCCTTGGCGCCGCGCGAAGCGAAGCAGGACGCGGACTGGGTCCACGCCTGCCTCCGAAGCTACGCCGAGCTCTTCGATCTCGCGCTGCGGATCCAGGCGGGGAGCTTCGACCTCGCCGACATCGAGCGCGCGGCCGCCTTGTACCGGGGCCCGTGCTTCACCGCCTTCGCCCTGGAGTCCCTGGCTCCGACGGTCGAAGCGCTCGCGCGACAGGGCGCGCCGAGGACGGCTCTGCATCTCGCTCGCGCCTTGGCCGAGGGCCCGCAGCCCGATGACGCGCGGGGCGCAGTGCTCCACCTCGTTCACGAGCTCACGCTGCTCGTGGTCGAGCACGAACGCGCCCGACCCGCGACGCTCTAGGTCGCGATCCCCTCAGCCGGGGCATTCGGCGCGGACGGTCTGGTTGCGCCCGGCGCGTTTCGCGCTGTAGAGCGCGTCGTCCGCTCGCCGGAGCACGGTCGCGGCGCCTTCGGTCCCGTCGAGCGCTGCGACGCCTGCGCTGAAACGCACGTGGTAGCGCGTCTGGTCTTTGCCCAAGACGAGCGGTTCGCCGACCAGCGCGGCGCGCAAGCGTTCGAGCACGTGTTCGGCCCCCTCGACGTCGGTGCCGCGGAGGAGCAACGCGAACTCCTCGCCCCCGATGCGGAACGCGTGATCTTCGGCGCGCAAGGTCTTCTTCGCCACGGCGGCGAAGTGCATCAGCACTTGATCACCCACCTGGTGGCCGAAGACGTCGTTGACCGTCTTGAAGTGGTCGAGATCCACCAGCGCCAGAGCGCACGCCGTGGCGTGACGTTTGGCGTAGGCGAGCTCGCTCACCATGGTGCTCTCGAACTGCCGCCGGTTGGACAGGCCCGTCAGCGGGTCCCGGGCCGCCGCGGTCTCCGCGCGCATCAGCTGCCACTCGCGCTCGAGTCCGGTCGAACGCTTCTGGGCGAGCTGGCGCACCTTGGCGACGAGCACCGGTCCGCTGAACGGCTTCGGCATGTGGTCGGCCGCACCTGTCTCGATGCCGCGGACCATGTCGGGTTCGTCGGTGGCGTGCGCGGTCAGCAGGATGACCGGAATCGATGCGGTTCTCGGGTCCGACTGCAGCGCTCCGAGCACGCTGAAGCCATCCATGGCGGGCATCATCACGTCGAGGATCACCACGGCGACGCGGGGCGCGTTGGCGTTCACGCAGACCAGGGCGGCTTCGCCATCGCCGGCCTCGATGACGTTCAGCCCGGCGGTCTTGACCCAACGCGCCACGAGCGCACGGGTGGCGCGGTCGTCGTCAGCGACCACCACGGTGTCCGGGGCCGCTGGCGCGATGGAGCTGGGCGCCGCTTGCATCGGGCTCGCCATCGTAGAGCAACTTCGGCGTCGGATGGAGCAGGTCGGATCGGCGCGCGCCCGACTCGCCGCGGTCGGGCGGCCAGACAAAGGCCCAGAAACCCCAGGAAAAGGCCTGGGCTCTCAGCGCGAACGCGGCGGCCGCTGGTCACGTTCCGCGCGGGCGAAGTCTTCTCCCAGGCGTCGCCACTGAGCGTCGTTCAGGTGCATTTCCTCGAGCCACTCGGCGTCCGGTGTGACGCCGTCGACCAGCCGGTCGGCGATCATCACCAGGCGCACGGTCACCGAGTCGAGGGCCGAAGCGTCGTGGTGTGCCGCGCAAGCGTCGACGATCTCGGGCGGCAGGTGCCAAGCCATGGCGATCTCGGCGCCCGCGCGGCAATGGTACTGCTCGACCAGGCGGGCCACCTCCTCGCGTTGGTTTCCGGCCGCGGGTAGCTCGTCGAGAATGCGGAGCACGCGCGCCTCGCCGATGTCGTGGAGCAGGCCGCACATGAAGTCGAGGTCGCTCTGGCAGGAGAGAGCGCGTGAGGCGATGCGGGTCGCCACGGCGCACCGCACACTGCGCTCGAACGATGCGCGCACTTCACTCTGGAAGCGCTTGAGCCCCGTGGCGGTGTTGGAATAAACGACCTGGAACAAGAGGTCGCGGGTCCGAGCCAGACCCAGGCGGACGATGGCGGCTTGGGTGGAGCCGATGGTGAAGCCACGCCAGTAGATGGCGCTGTTGGAGATCGAAAGGAAACGCGCCGCGATGGGCGGATCGGTTTCGATGAGGCGCGCGAGCTCGGCCACGTTCGCGTTGCGATCGCTGGCGAGCCTGAGCGCCAGCGTCGCGACCTGAGGCAGCACCGGCAAGCCCGAGCGCCCGTTTTCCAGTCGCTTCAGGAGCTCGCCTTCCAGGCCCGAAGAGGGCGGCCCGCTCTCGGGACGCGGCAGTCCGACGTCACAGGACACCGTGCTCATCGTGACCCCGCTCCTGGTTGTGCCGGGCTCGGGCGTGCGGAGCCGCGCGGCTCCACCGAGCTCCGCGGCGGGTGGGAGGACGGATCCTTGGGCTCGAGGGCGGCTTCACAATCCGGGGTGTGCATCACCACTCGGTTCCTGCCCGCGCGCTTCGCGGCGTAGAGCGCGAGGTCGGCCCGGCGGAACACGGCTTGCAGGTCGTCGTCGCCGCGCGTGTCGAATACCGCCGTCCCGATGCTGACGGTGATGCGTTGCGGACCCGGTCGGGGAGGCTCCATGGCTTCGATGCTGCGGCGCAAGCGCTCGGCCACGAGCCGCGCCGACTCGGGCCCGGCGCCTGCCACCAGCGCCACGAACTCTTCCCCGCCGTAGCGGCCCACGGCGTCTCCGGGCCGGAGCCCCGCGCGCAACATGTCCGCCACCGCGATGAGCACGCGATCTCCCACCAGATGACCGTAGCCGTCGTTGATGGACTTGAATCGATCGCCGTCGACGAACAACACACCGAAGCGTTCTCGACGCTCGACGCGATCGAGCGCGTTCCGCTCCAGCGCTCGACGGTTCAAGAGGCCGGTCAGCGGATCGCACTCCGCGTCGCGGCGCAGGAGGTCGCGCTCGCTCCGCACGCGATACAGGGCGTCGACGTAGCGCTTGCTCCTGAGCTGCACCCGGATACGCGCCGAGAGCTCCAGCGTGCGCGAAGGGTCGACGATGAAGTCGTCGGCCCCGGCCAGGAGGCCGCCGGCGACCTGGCCCTCGTCGAGGCTCTGCCAGGCGACGAGGACGACGGGCAGGTGTTGCTTCGGATCGGCAGCCTTGAGCTCCCCGCAGATCTCGATGCCGCTCGCCAGGTGTTGTTCGAGGTCGAGGAGCACGAGATCCGGCTCGTATTCGGCGACGACCCGCATCAGCTCGTCGGCGTCGTTCAGCGTCAGGATCTCGTAGCCGTCGGCGTCGAGCAGAGCGCCGAGCTCGGCCTGGCGGGGAGCCACCGGGGAGACCACGAGGACTCGCGGGGGCCCTTCGGAGATGGGCGGTGCGGCCGCTCGAAATCCGCACGGTCCTGGCGTAGGTCGTCCAGCATGGCTCTCCGTTCCAACGACTGGAACGGCCGGAGCGCTGGAACCTGAAGGCTTCAGGCGGCGGCGCGCGCGAGCTCGAGGCGTTCGGCGACCCGTGTGGCCAGGGCCATGATGGTAATTTGCGGGTTTACGCCGATGGCCGTGGGGAAGAGGCTGGCATCCGCCACGTAGAGCCCGGGCAGGTCCCAGACCTGACCGGATAGGTCCACCACCGAAGCCTCCGGGCGTGCCCCCATGCGCGCGGTGCCCATCAGGTGGGGCGTGAAGAGCTCGAGGGTGCTCGGATGGCGTTGGAGCTCGTCGAGCTTCGCGAGCTCGTCGACGCTTCTCGCGACGTGCTGGTTGAAGAAGGGCAAGACGACGTAGTCCGCGCCCATCGCGAAGTGCATCTCGGCGAGGAGCCTCACGCCGCGGAGGAAGCGCTGATGGTCGAGGGGCGTGATGTCGTAGCGAACGTACGGAGTTCCGAGGAAGCCTCGGGACACCGTGCCGGACGACGAGTCTTCGACCAGCACGCCCGAGAGGACCATCTGGTTGTAGCGTTGCATCAGCTCCCACGCGAGGTCGCCGTGTACTGGCAGGTAGGCGCCGAGGATGCTCGGGCTCACGAAGTTCTCGGCCATCAAGATGCCGTCCTCGTGGAAGTGACGGATCTGCGCGCTCTGGCTCACACCGCGCCAGGCCTGCACGTCACGCGGGTAGACCGCGAGCACCTTGGCGTTCGGGTGGCAGAGGAAGTTCTTCCCGAGCTGTCGGCTCGGGCGGCCGAGCTTGTGCTGGAGCAGCAGGAACGGTGTCTGCACCGCGCCACAGGCCACTACCACGGCGCGCGCGCGCACGACGACCTCGACGCCGAGCTTGCGCGTCTCGGGGTCGATGGCTCGAGCCACGACGCCCACGGCGCGTCCGCCTTCGATCAAGAGCTTCTGCACGCGAAGCTCGGTGAGACAGCGAGCGCCGCTCTTCATCGCCCTCGGCATGTAGCTCACGAGGGTGGACTGCTTGGCGCCCGTCGGGCAGCCGAGGCCACAGTTGTTGGCGCCGACGCACGCTTCCTGGTTGCGCTGGTTCACCGTGTAGCTCCAGCCCATCTTGCGGGCGCCCTCGGTCATGATGCGATTGTCTTCCCGATGCTCTCGGGGCCCGAGCGCCGACGTGGACCACCTTCTCGACCCGCTCGAACAGCGGCTCGAGAGCGCGCTCTCCCCAGGTCGGGAGCCACTGGACCACTCTTCGAGGACGCGCGCGGGAGGCCGATAGGCCATGCCGCCGTTGATCGTGGTGCTGCCGCCCACGCAACGGCCTTCGACGTAGGGGATGGGAGGCGTGCCGAAGATGACCGTGGCGGCAGCGTCGCGATAGAGGCGCGGCACGCTTTCGGTGCTGTAGGGGTTGAAGCTGTCGGTGGAAAACCAGCTGCCCTCCTCGATGAAGAGCACGTCGCGGCCAGCCGCCGCGAGCTCGGCTCCGGCCACCGCTCCGCCTGCGCCCGTGCCCACCACCACCACGTCGGCGGAGAACTTGCGCTCTTTCACGTAGTCCCGGTGAGAGAGGATCATCGCACACCTCCCACTCGCACCTCGACCGGAGGCGGCGCCAAGAGCAGCCGGCGGCGGTCGCGTCGCTCGGTGAGGAAAGGCACGGGGCGATAGCCGATGGCGCGATGGACCTCTTCCTTGATCGAAGTAGGCGCTCAACACGAGTCCACGCACGGCGACCACCAATGTCCGCAGGAACGAGAAGCGCCCGTGTACCATCTCACCGAGAAGCTCCGAGGTGCGTTTTCGCCCGAGCGCGTGCAGGCGCTTCACGCTCACGAACAGGAGACGGGGCGCCCAATCGAGCAACATCAGGCAGAGCCAGAACCCGCGCGCCGCCAGCGGGTGCATGTAGCTCATGAAGCAGACGTGGAGCTCCACGCGATCGAAGAGCTCGACTGCTGGGCGCCGGGGCCGACGGGCACAGGGTGACGATGAGCGCGCGAGCGTGCGACGGGCCCGAGTGCCGAGGGGTAGGGACGAGCCAGTTTCCAGCCGTCGCGTGGATGGCGTGCGATGCCATCCGCGGTCGATACGGGCAGAGACTTGCGTTGAACCTCGAATCCTCGAAGACGCCGTGCTCATCGCTCATGACGATTTCCGTTTCTTTCTGGGCTCGTTCTGGGTTTCGCCGACGCGGCCCCCCAGCGCTTCCTGCATGGCCTTGGTGAAGTTCTGATCCACGCGCCGGTAGTAGACGCGCGTGACGTCGATGGCGCGTTCCTCGTCGCCGGCGTCCAGCGCCGAGATGAAGTCGCGCAGGTGCTGGGGGAAGCTCGGCTCGAGGACCCACAGCGCGGGGAAGCGATCCAAGATGTCGCGGTACGCTTCCAAGAACGGGTTCGCGATCCAGCGGATGGCGATGGAGTGCCCGGCGTCGATCAGTGCGTCGAGCCAGCGCTGGAAACCGTGGGCGATGACCACTTGATCGCCCCGCTCGAACGCCGGGATCAAGAGCTCGGTGATGTCGCGGAGCCGCTCGATGTCGCTCTTGTTGGCGCGGCGCACGGCGAGGCGCGCGGCGAACTCGAGCACCATCAAGCGCGCCGGCAGGATGTCCTCCAGGATGTGGAAGATCTCCGTCGGGTCCGACGCGGACTCGAGGAACGCCGGCAGGAGCTCCATGGTGCCCATGCGGCGGAAGTCCGCCACGGTCACGCCCTGCCCGTGGCGCACGGTGACGAGGCGCGCCTGCTCGAGGCGCCGCACCGCTTCACGCAGCGTGTTGCGGTTCGTGTCGTAGGTGGTCGCGAGCTCCCGCTCGCCCGGCAGACGTTCGCCGGGGCTCAGCTCACCGTTCAAGATCTGACGGCGCAGATCGAGGAAGACGGTGTTGGCGATCTTGGAGGTGTGTTGGGAGTCGGCCATCGCGGGGTGCTTTCGGGAAAAGACCCGGCACCAAGTGGTTGAACCAATATTATCTGGTTCAACCACTTTGTCAACCAGCGCCGGATCGGGTGGTTCAACCCTTCTTGCTCGGGGCGGTTCGGGCCACCAGCCCCGGGGTCAGCAACCCAGGAAAATGGGCGAATCCCGACGCCGCAGCGGGGGCGCTGCCAGCGGCGGGTTCGCGGGGCCTCAGGCTCTTCGGCGGAGCTCAGGTCGCGAAGCCGTAGGCCTCGGGCCGGGGCAGCGGCGGCAGATACTCCTTGGCGAGGAGGATCGTGCGCACGGTCCAGAGCTCTTCGAAGATCCGATAGCGGGCGGTTTGATCGAGGTAGTCGACGCCACTCGAGCCGCCGGTGCCCACGCGCCTTCCGATGATGCGCTCGACCATGCGCGCGTGACGGCTGCGGAACAGCACCAAATGCTCTTCGAGCTCCACCACGCTGTCGATGAGCATGCTCAGGCGAGGAGCGGAGCTCCTGATAGCTCTCGATGAAGAGCGCACCCGCGCGGATTCGAAACGGCGCGCGGTCAGCCTGGCGGCGTTCTCGGCACAGGAGAAACGCCAGCGCGCATTCTTCGTTCTCCTTCATCCGTTTCTCGATGAGCTCGGGGTCGGTGCCTGGCGAGTGCAGCAGGTTCTCTGGGCTTCACCCTCGTTCGCCCGCCGCATGGCCTCGAAATAGCTGCTGACGAAGTCTTGGACCACGCGCGAACTTCGCTCGTCCGTGGGGCTCGAGCCCTGGACGGGCGTTCGATACAGCCACTCGTGCATGGCGCTCCGAGCGTGCGCCTGCTCCGCGCCTTCGATGCGTCCCCAGGCGAACTCGCGGGCGAGCCTGCGGCGAGGGTCCGATGCGTTCGAGCGGGTCTGCGCCGGCATAGGTGATGCGGTCCTTCTCGTTCATGCCGAGCAAGATCTCGAGCTCGCCGAGCTGGAACGACTGAAGCCGCTGGCCGATCAACTTGTCACGGAAGGCCAGAAAGTCCTGCGGCGTGAGCGTCTCCATCACCCGGAACTGCTCGACCGCGAGCTTCATGATCTCCGCGGATCCCGTACGTGGTGCACCACGTAGGGGATGCGTTCTCGGCCAATAGTGCGCCAGATCCCGCGCGTCGCGGAGCTCGCGGTGGTTCAGCTTGAACCAGAGCTCGTAGGCCTGCGCACGATGATGAAGTGGAGCCTGTCGGGCATGAGCTCCGTTTCGTCCGCCTCGATGCCGCCCTGGAGATCCAGCAGCCGGTCTAGCTTCAAGTAGTCCCAATACGCCGGTCCCGGGCTTCGACATCAGAGCGCCATAGATCAGTCTGGGCAGGGCAGCAGACGACGGCGCCCCGAAGGACGCCCGCCGCCTGGCTCCCCGAGGAGGAGCTATGTGGACTGGACTCGACTCAGCTGCCGGTGCCCGGCAAGGTGGCGTTCGGGAGCCACTGAAGCCGTCGATGAGGGCGAGGAGTCATAGGCGCTGTCGCCCACGTTGAAGATCATATCGAGCTCGACGATCTGGCCAGGGATCACGTTACCGGCGGTGGTGAGCCAGCAGGTGCCGCCGCCGACCACGTTGCAGCTGCCCGCGGTGCCCGCTTCCAGCCCGTGCCGAGCAGGTCGGTGATGCCGAGCGAGCAGCTTCGTTGTTGACGTCCGCGTCGTAGCAGCTCGTGGCCGTCGAATCGCTGACCTTGGATCGCACACCGCGAAGAGGTTCGTCCCCTGGCGATGTTGATGCCGACCGGCCACTTGGTGCCCGTCGACAGGTTTGATGTGGTGGCCGCGAGGTTCTTGTCGGTCGGGTTCGGGATCGGCTGCGGCGTGCCTCCGGGGCGTGTCGACCAGCGCGAGGAACTGGTCGTTGTAGCTCGCAGACGAACCTCGGGTATTCCGACGAGAAGAAGTAGCTGTTGAACGAGAACGACCGGGCGTTGCTCGGCGCGCGCAGGCGGAGCCGCAACATGACCGAGTCGTTGGCCGTGCCGTCGCCCGTCGTGTTGCCACAGCCGGGAGCGTTCGGATACTGGCCAGCGGCCTTCACGCCGGGCGGGTTGCCGCAGCGAGCGTCCTTGATGCACTTCGTGCTCGAGCAGGTCGAGACGTTCACGCTCGAGCTCGGGGTGTGTGTGGTGGAGACGTTGGCGCCAGCGCCGCCGCCGTTCGGACCCGGGTTGGTCTGGGTCTTGTCGGCCGCGATGCCGCTCGAGAGCACCACCATGCTCTTGCCTTCGAGCGTCGTGATGTTGTCACCGAACTTCTGGCGGATGCTGTGGCGCGGGCGTCGCCGAGCGGCGTGCCGTCGGCGCGGAGGAGCTCCGCTCGATGAGGCCCCAGGTCTTGTCTTTCTTGTTGGCGGGGTTCTCTTCCGTGTTGCGGCAGATGCCGAGCGCCTTGGCGTAGTCCTTGATCCACGAGTTGCTGGTCAGCGTCGCGTCGCAATCCTGGGTGTCGGACTTGTCGAAGAGGTCGGCGAGACCGTTGCAGTTGTCGTCGATGCCGTTGCCTACCACTTCGAGGGCGGCGGGGTTCACGAGCTGCGGGTCTGCGCGCCAGACGCCTGGATCTCGCAGCAGTCACCCTCGTTCTTGCCGGCAAAGCCGTCGCTGTCGCAGTCCGTGGTGTTGACGTCGCAAGCTCTACAGGCGCCTCGACGCAGGCCTGACCGCTCGGGCAGACCGCGCCGCAGGCGCCGCAGTTGTTCTTGTCGCCCTTGGTGTCGACGCAAGAGTTGCCGCACTTGGTGAGACCGGTGCCGCAGCTGGCGAGCGCGCCCGCCGAGCACCCCGGCCGCCGTGCACGCCGCGCTGCAGCCACCGCAGTGGTTCGATTGCTCTGGATGTCGACGCACTCGCTGCCGCACCGGGTCGCGCCGCCGGCGCAGCTCACGCCGCACTTGCTGACCGAGCAGACCTCGCCGGTCTTGCAGGCCGTGCCGCAAGCGCCGCAGTTGTTCGGGTCGGTGTCGGTGTCGACGCACTTGCTGCCGCAGAGCGTGGTGCCGAGACACTGGCTCGCGCACCGACCCTGCGAACAGAACTCCTCCGGTCCTGCACGCGGTGCCAGTTGCCGCCGCAGTTGCCTGGATCGAACTGGGTGTTGGTGCAGGTGCCGTTGCAGTCGAGACCGCTCGGGCAGCCACCGCCTCCGCCGACGTTGCCGGAGCCGCCGGTGCCACCACCGACGTTGCCCGTGCCGCCGGTGCCACCACCGACGCTGCCGGTGCCGCCGGTGTTGCCAACGTTGCCCGTGCTGCCGGTTGCCCCGGATGCCACCTGCCGGGCGCCAGAGCCGCTGCCGCTATCGCTGCTGCAACCCGGTGTCAGCGCCGAGACGCCCACGGCAAAAACGGCTAACGCGGAAGCGCGCAGCTAGCCGGACGATCCTAAGGTTCATGACGGCTACTCCTGAAGAGGACGGTTGGGCAGCCTCATGTGGGTCTTGGTGCAACCTAGGCGCCAAAAATAGTCGTTGCGCGCCGCGTCTTGCGCTCGCTCTTCGACTTTGAGCACGAATGGCCCGGAAAACCCCGCTGCGAGCTGCGCCGCTCATGCGCTCCAGGTCGCGAGGCGCCCCCGCGAGCGGTGATGGCGGGCGTCGCGCGCCGGACTCCGGCGCGGCGGCCTCCGCCTGTTCTCCACCACCCTCAACATCGTTCGATCGCCAGGCGCGGGCGCCCCGCCAGCGTGTGTTCGAGACGCAGAGCGACGACTGCCGGCGTGGTGTGCGAGCGCGAAACCCCGCGACCTCGCACGCTCGCCATGAGTCGCGCGTACGCCGCCGGTGACCTGGCCTGCGCCACGAGGTAGGCGCGTGCGTCGCTCCGAGTCCGCGAGAGCTCCGAGGTACGTGCGGCGCGCGTCGGCGTCGTCACCGAGGACGCCGTCGAGCAGGATCTCGACACCGATGTGAGCGACCGCCCGCGCACTACCCCCGCAGAAGCCTGGCGCGCAGAGAGCTCTTCCGAGCTGCTCTGAACCAGCGCGCGAAACTCCGGAGCGTCGTGGAACACCTCGTCCGTCGCATGGTGATGGGCGACGCCTGCGAGGAGCGTGGGCTCTTCGATCTCCGGCGGGCGCGCCCGGATCATCGACGCGAAGTCCGGGAGCATGGCTCCGAGCACGAACGCCGTGTCTCGCGAGTGCCAGGCGGCGACCGCAGCGTGCCCGAAGAAGTTCACCGACTCAGTATAGGGTCGAGCCTCCCGACGTCAGCCCACCCTGCGCGACGAGGGCCCGAGGCGCGGCTTTTGCCGGTGCGCAGCCGGAGCCCCGGGCGATTTCCCTTGGTGCCTTCGCCAGCTAGGGAAAAAGCTCGGTTTGCCCCCGGAGCCCCGCCTTGTACCAAATCGTCCACCACGAGACCTTCTCGGACGCCACCTTCTTGTGGGAGGTGTTCGCGCCCGACGTCGCGCGTTCGGCCGAGCCCGGCCAGTTCGTGATGCTGCGCTTGCACGAGCACGGCGAGAGGATCCCTCTCACCATCGCCGACTTCGACCGGAAGCGCGGCACGGTCACGCTGGTCATCCAAGCCCTCGGCCGCTCCACGCGGGAGATGTTGACGGGCTACGGCCGAGGCGACTGGTTCTTGGATTTCGTGGGCCCGCTCGGGATCGCGAGCGAGGTCCACGGCACCGGGCACGTGGTGCTCGTGGGGGGCGGTCTGGGTGTGGCACCCATCTACCCCCAAGCCCGCGCCTTTCACGCGGCAGGTTTTCGCGTCACCAGCATCCTCGGGTTCCGCGAGCAGCGCCTGGTGTTCTGGGAAGACCGCTTTCGCGCCGTGAGCCACGAGCTCGTCGTCTGCACCGACGACGGCAGCTACGGGAGGAAGGGCCTCGTGACCGAAGCGCTGGCGGACGTCATCGCTCGCGAGCCGAGGCCGAACCGCGTGATCGCCATCGGCCCGCTGCCGATGATGCGCGCAGCGGCGGAGGTCACTCGCCCCGCCGCCATCCCGACCGTCGTGAGCCTGAACGCCATCATGGTGGACGGCACCGGCATGTGCGGCTCGTGTCGTGTCAGCATCGGCGGCGAGGTGAAGTTCGCCTGCGTCGATGGCCCAGACTTCGACGCCCACGCCGTCGACTTCGCCGAGCTCGCCGTGCGGCAGCGCCGCTTCAAAGGACTCGAGCAGCGCGCCGAACGCGACTATCAGCACGTCTGCAACCTCGAGCTCAAGCTCTTCGAAGAGGGCAAACGCAACTACAAGAAGCTCGCCGAGGTCTCGCCGACCGCGACGCCCATGCCGGAGCGGAACGCGGAAGCGCGCGCGCGCACGTTCGACGAGGTGAACCTGGGCTACGACGAGTCGAAGGCGCTGGTCGAGGCCGAACGCTGCATCCAGTGCGTGCGGCCGACTTGCGTCGCTGGGTGCCCGGTGAACATCGACATCCCGCGCTTCATTCGCCACGTGTTGGTGCGGGACCTGCCCGGCGCGCTCTCGGTGATCCACGAGAGCAACTTGTTCCCCTCCATCTGCGGGCGCGTCTGTCCGCAGGAGAGCCAGTGCGAAGCTCAGTGCATCTTGCACAAGAAGATGGAGCCGGTGGCCATCGGGCGGCTCGAACGCTTCGTTGGCGACTTCGCGCCCGCTCCGCTGGTCGAGCCCGTGGCCAAAGATCCGAGGAAGGGTCGGGTCGCCATCGTGGGTTCGGGACCGGCGGGGCTCGCCTGCGCCGGCGATCTCGCGCGGCAAGGGATCGAGGTCGTGGTGTACGAAGCGCTGCACGTCGTGGGGGGCGTGCTCCGCTACGGCATTCCGAGCTTCCGCCTGCCGCGCGAAGCCATCGAGAAGGAAGTGCGCGCGCTGGAGAACCTCGGAGTTCGCTTCGAGGTGAACAAGGTCGTGGGCAAGACCTTCCGCATCGACGAGCTCTTGGGCGAGCTGGGGTTCTCGGCGGTCTTCGTCGCGACGGGCGCCGGCTACCCCGTGTTCCTGGGCCTGCCGGGAGAGGGTGCCGGGCAGGTGCTGAGTGCCAACGAGTTTCTGACGCGCGTGAACCTGATGGGCGGCGATCGCTTCCCGCACCAGGACACGCCCATCGAGCTAGGGAACTCCGTAGTGGTGATCGGCGCCGGCAACACCGCCATGGACTGCTTGCGCGTCGCCAAGCGCATAGGCGCCGAGCACGTGCACTGCGTGTATCGCCGCAGCGAGGCCGAAGCGCCTGCCCGCGCCGAAGAGCTGCGTCACGCGAAGGAGGAGGGCATCGACTTCCACTTCCTGCGCGCGCCGAGCGAGGTCCTGCTCGACGATGCGGGCAACGTGCGCGCCCTTCGCTGCCAGCACATGGTGCTCGGGGAGCCCGACGCCTCGGGTCGCCGACGCCCGCTCCCGGTGGACGAATTCACCGAGTTCCCTGCCACTACGGTGGTCTACGCCCTCGGCACGCGGGCGAACCCCATCGTGCCCAGATCCGCCAGCGACCTCAAGCTCACGCGTCACGGCTACATCGAAGCCGATCCGGTGACGCAGGCCACCAGCATCGCCGGCGTGTTCGCCGGCGGCGACATCGTCACCGGGGGCGCGACGGTGATCCTCGCGCTCGGTGCCGGGCGCCGCGCCACTCGACACATCAGCGCCTACCTCGCGAAACGCGCTTGGCCACCGGCGCCGGTCGAAGAAGGCGAGCTCGACTTCCCAGCCGGCGAGGGCAAGTGCCCGCGCTGCCACGGCAGCATCGAGACCGGTGAGCCCTACGTGTGCTGCTCGGGGGTGAGCATCCGCTGGCAGTGCCTGTCTTGTCACAAGCTGCACGAGGGTTTCGCCTTTCCGTTCGGACGCTGCTCGGCCTGCGGCGGCAAGCTGAGTCGCGACGTCGGTGGCGAGCTGCTCGACGACGCTGCCCGTGAGGCGGTGCAGAAGGCCATGGAAGTCGAGCTCGGCGGCTTCCTCTTCTACGACCGCGGGGCTCGCACCACGGAGGATGCCGAGCTGAAAGACACGTTCGGACGACTCGCCGCCATGGAACGCGAGCACCTCGAGCTGCTCGCCTCGCGCTACCACGTGGCTCCGCCAGAGCTCGGCAGCGACGGGGTGGGCGCCGACGCGGCGGCGCTGCACGCGGAGATCTCTGCAGAACCGCGGAGCTCCCTCGAGCTCCTTCAGATCGCCATTTCGCTCGAGGAGCGCGCAAAGCGCTTCTTCGCCGAGCGCGCGAAATCGCTGGCGAGAGGCAGCGCCGTGTGGCGCATGTACCGCGAGCTCGAAGCCGAGGAGCACGAACACGTGGCCCTTCTGGAAACCGAGGTCGAGCGGCGGAAGCAGGGTCGCGCGGGCATGTTGTGAGCCCCATTCGAAGCCTTGCTCGAAGCGAGGCGCCGATGTAGGTCTTCCGGCGCTCGCGCTGCCTACTGGCTCGGGGTCGTAGGCCTTGGTAGCCTCCGAGCTGGAGTCGAATGCCCGAGCAGCGCCTTGGCCGTGGGATGGGCTTGTTGCTTGCTGCAGGCGCGCTATGCGCTGCTTGCTCGCTCGGCCTACCCGCCGACTCCGAGTACGTCTCCGGGGACGGGAGTGGCGGCGCCGGCGGAACGTCTGGTTCGTCCGGCGCGGGCGGCTCGGCTACCGGTGGGACGTCGGGCGGAGGCGGTGGTTCGAGCGGCACGGGTGGTTCGAGCGGCACGGGTGGTTCGAGCGGCACGGGTGGTTCGAGCGGCACGGGTGGTTCGAGCGGCACGGGTGGTTCGAGCGGCACGGGTGGCTCGAGCGGTACGGGTGGCTCGAGCGGCGGCACCGGCGGCGCGACGGGTGGCACGGGTGGCGCGACGGGTGGCTCGGGCGGTGCGCCAACCGGCGGCACCGGGGGCACCGCTGCGGGCGGCAGCGGCGGCAGCGCAACGGGAGGAACGGGTGGCGCGACCGGTGGTGCGGGCGGTACCGGAGGAGTCGTCACCGGTCCGCCCACCAACGGCCTCGAGCTCTGGCTCAAAGGCGACACGGCGCCCGCGGGCTCGGTGCAGACGTGGCCCGACTCGAGTGGCAAGAACAAGAGCGCGTTCCAGAACGACACGCCGCGGCGGCCCACCGCCGGAACGCGCTTCATCGGCGGCAAGCCGGCCGTCGAGTTCGACGGCGTCGACGACTACTTCTCGCTTCCCAGTGGGTTCAAGGACTTCACGCAAGGGATCAGCATCTTCATCGTGCTCCAGGCGGACAAGGTCACGCAAAACGAAGGCCACTTGTTCCTCGGGAACACCTTGAACGCGGATCTGATCCGGTTCTCGCGGGACTACACCTACGAGTCGGCGGTGTTCAACGTCGACACCAACGACGTCGTCTACTCCACCGCTGGCACCTACAAGACCGGCATTCCCGTCCTCTTGAGCGGTGTGCAGCTCCCGGCCGTGGGAAGTACCGCCACCACGCGGCTTTACATCGACACGGCGCAGCAGATGGAGAAACTGCTCGTGCCGGCCACGAACGCCATCCGCACGCAGAACTGGGTCGGGCGCAGCAACCTCTCGGCGACCTACTTCGACGGACTGATGGGGGAGATGCTGGTCTACAGCCGGGCGCTCGACGCGGCAGAGCTGGCCGTCGTCCACAAGTACTTGCAACAGAAGTACGTCTGCTGCGGAAACTAGAGGCCGCATGGTCCGAGCCTCGCGCGATCCCGAAAGCCCCACCGTCGTCGGGCGCTACCGGATCTTCGGAGAGATCGCCTCGGGCGGGATGGCGACGGTGCACGTCGGCCGGCTGCTCGGGCCAGCCGCGTTCTCGCGTACGGTGGCCATCAAGCGCCTGCACGCGCACTTCGCCAAGGACCCTGAATTCGTGTCCATGCTCCTCGACGAAGCTCGCTTGGCCGCGCGCATCGTCCATCCCAACGTCGTTTCGACGCTCGACGTGGTGGTGGAAGACACCGAGCTCTTCCTCGTCATGGACTACGTGGTGGGTGAGTCGCTCGCGCACCTGCTGAAGCGCTCGGCGGGGCTGGGGCAGGCGATCCCGCCGGGCGTCGCCGTCTCACTCGGGATGGACCTCCTGCTCGGGTTGCACGCCGCCCACGAAGCCAAGTCGGACAGCGGCATGCCGCTCCACATAGTGCACCGCGACGTATCGCCTCAGAACCTCTTGGTGGGCGCCGATGGCGTCGGGCGCGTGGTCGACTTCGGCGTGGCCAAGGCCCTCGTGCGCTCGTCCACCACGCGAGACGGCAAGATCAAGGGAAAGCTCACCTACATGTCGCCCGAGCAAATCCAAGCGGGCGAGGTCGACCGTCGCAGCGACGTGTTCTCGGCGGGCGTGGTCCTATGGGAGACGCTGGTGGGCCGCCGGCTGTTCTCGCGTCCCGACCCCGGCGCGACCATCGCGGCCATCTTGTCGGAGGAGGTCGAGCCACCGAGCCGTCTCGTGCCGCAGATCCCCGAGGCACTCGACGCGGTGGTGATGCGTGCGCTCGACAAGTCCGCCTCTCGTCGCTTCGACACCGCCGGCGACATGGCGGCCGCCCTGGCCGATGCCCATCCTCCTGCGGGCGCCATCAAGGTCGCGCAATGGGTGAAGGAGCTCGCGGGCGAGAGCCTCGACGATCGAGCGCGCCGCGTGGCCGACATCGAGAGCCAGTCGTCGAACTCGATTCCGGAGGTGTTGCGACCGCGGCCTGCCGAGGTCGCGACCGAAGCGACGGCGGTCGTACCGCCCGGCGCCACCGACCACACGGCGAGTGTGCCCGGCATGGCGCCGCGCCCCGAGAACCGTTCTCGGCTCTGGCTCAGTACCGGGCTCGTCGTCTTGGTGTTGCTCTTGCCCGTGACGTGGTTCCTCGCGCGGCGTTCGCCCGAGACCGCCGCGAAAGCCGACGCTCCGCCGGTCGCCAGCGCGACCGCTGAAGCGACCGGCTCGCCTCCCGCGGCGAGTGCCGTCACGCGTAGCGACGTGAGCGCGACGCCGGCGCCGAGCGTAGCTCCTGCCGCCACGTCCGAGCGGAGCGCGCCCAAGTCCGCTTCCCCGAAGAGCAAGCCCACGGCGCGGCCCGGAAAGAGCTGCGATCCGCCCTACACCATCGACGCGCAGGGCGAGAAGGTCTTCAAACCGGAGTGCTTCTGATGCGACTCATCGCCCTTTTCGTCGCTCTCTCGTTGCTCTTCGTTCCCTCGCTCGCGCGGGCGGACGCCAAGGCTTGCGTGGCTCATCACGCCAAGGGCAAGGAGCTCCGCAAAGGCGGCAAGCCCATCGGGGCCAAGGCCGAGTTCCTGCAATGCGCCGACGACGGCTGCCCCAAGCTCGTGCGCGAGGAATGTCGCGAGCTCGTCGGCAAGCTCGCCGCGGAGACCCCCAGCATCGTCGTGGTCGCCAAAGACGGCAACGGTGGCGACGTGACCAGCGGCAAGGTGCTGCTCGACGGAAACGCGGTGGACGGCGCCCTCGGCGGCCGCAGCATCGAAGTCGACCCAGGGCCGCACTCGCTCGAAGTCGTCACGGAGAGCGGGCAATCGGCGAGGAGCGAGTTCGTGGCTCGCGATGGGGAAAAGAACCGCTCCATCGAGCTCCGGCTTGCCAAAGCCCCCGGCGTCGAGCCGGCGCCGTTGCCCGCTCCGTCGCCCGGGCCGACACCCGAGCCCGACGCCCCCAAGACGAAAGCGACGCCGGTGGTCGCCTACGTGCTGGCGGGCGTGGCTGCAGTGGGCTTCGGCTCTTTCGCCTACTTCGCCCTCGACGGCACTTCGAAGAAGAGCGATCTCGACGAGTGCAAACCGAACTGCAAGCAGTCCGACGTCGACGCCATGCGGAAGAGCTTCCTGATCGGCGACATCTCGCTCGGTGTAGGGGCGCTCGCCCTCGGAGGTTCGCTCTACCTCTTCCTCTCACCCGGCACCACGGAGCGAGCGCCCGGTGCCGCCCTTGCGCCGAGGTTCATCGGCGTGCGCGGCCGGTTCTGAGCCGGCTCACGGGAGCTTCTCGCTCTCGACTTCGAACTCGAGGGCGCCAGCAAGGACCGTGAGCAGCATGCGAGTTCCGTTTCCTGGGACCGGCACCGGAGCGCCGTTCACCCGCGCGCTCACGATGTGCTCACCCTCCGGGGCCACGAGCTCGAGCTCGCGCGGTGCACCGTTCTCCAGGGCGATAGCGCCGCGCAGCGGTGCTCCCCGCTTGGCGCAACTCGACGAGTCGGGTCTCGAGTGCAAAGTTGCGGCTGGGCACGCGCGGCAGATGCGGAGGCCGCGCGCGGTGGCGTCGACGCCCCGCGATCTTGAGCGCCGCGGCCAGATCGGCATCGTGTGGTAGTTGGCGTTCTGCACCGGGAAATCCGTCATGGGAGTGACCTGGCTCTTCCAAGCCCAGCCGCTCTTCGAGCTCACGCCGTCGGGTCCGCTCCAGATGCCGTACCAGTTCTCCGGGAAACGCGCGGGCATGGGCCGCCATGCTGTTCCGGCGGAAGTGAGCGAATGCGCGCTCCGGGTCGGTCACGGCGTAGCCTGCGGTGAGCGGCGCGCTGATGGCGGGCCAGACCTGAGCGCCCGGCGTGAGCGTGGCGCCGATGGCGGAGGGCTCGTCGAGCTTCTGGAAGATGGCGTCCGAGGCGTGGCCCGCGACAGGCGAATCGAAAGTGTCGGCGAGGCGCCCAGATCTGCGCTTCGAGATTGATGGTCCCGTCGTAGCGCGGCTTCCCGTCGCCGAAGTAGCAGCGGTAGAAGAACTCGTCGTTGTGGGCCTTCTCCAGCGCTTTCCGGTAGCCCTCGACGTGGCTCCGGATCTCCTGCGCCAGGTCCGCCTCTCGCGCTTCGAGCAGGTCCGCGATGCTGTCGCCAGGACCACCACGGCCATCTGGGTGTTGAGCACGCTTTCGCCCTTTTTCACCGCGAGCTCGCGATCGGGCGCTTCCTGCACGTGCCGTCGCGCTCCAGTCGCCCGTGCCCATGCGCACGAGACCGTGCTCGCCCACGCCCACCACGTCGAAGAAGTGCCGGAGCGCACCGGTCAGGTGATCGATGACCCGGGCGCCGGCGCGGGCTTCGCGCGGCCAATACGCCGCTGGCTGTCGAGGAACGCCGAGATCGCCGGTGGCTCCCGGGTATTCACCGAGCGCCCAGGCGAAGAACAGCGGCAGGTCGCTGAGCGCCGAATGGGATGCCGGCGTCATCCCAGCAGCCGCATGGCCCTGGAACGCATACGAGAAGCGATCATCGGCGAACTGGATCCATGAACACGCGGAGCTCGGCTCGGGCGGGCTCGGATTCGTGTAGACCAAGGGCAGCGTGAAGAGCCCGAGGTCGCGCGCCGCGCCGTCTGCGCCGTGCAAGTAGTAGGCCGAGCCCTGCGGGACCACCGGGCTCTGCCCGTGGTCGCGATAGCCGACCGACACCTCGACCTGAGGCGCGTGCCAAGCGAGGCTCCGCGTGAGCTCGGGCGCCCCTCGGCGCCGAAGTAGACGAGTTTCGGCGAGGAGGTCGTCGGCTTGGTCTCGGCCGCGTCGTAGCGCGGATCAGCGCAGCGCCAGGTCGTCAAGAGCGGAGCTTCCTTCCGGGCGAATAGCCCGTAGACGAAGCGCAGCGTGCGTCGCTCTCGTTGAAACGGCACCACGCTCTTCATCACGAAGGCGTGGGGCTGTCCCGTTGCCTCACCGGCGTCCGTTCGAATCCGAGCGGCCCTGCGCCGGGGAGATCGAGCACGCCGCCGGGAGGGCCACGGAGCCCCTGCCGAAAAACTGGGCTTGGTCCACGAACACGTCGCTCACCCCGCCGAGGGCGCCGCAGGAAGGGCTGTTCGCGTAGTAGTCCGCCGCGCTCGGCGTGCTCACGCTGGGCCGCGGCGCTCGCCGACATAGGCGCGCTCGAGCCGCAGGCCTCGGCGTCAGGTCAGGCTCAGCTGTCTCGCTGAACCAGGCGTTGCGTGCATCCCGACTCTGACGAGCGGTCTTTGAGACCGAGCGCGATGGGGTCGAGACGCAGTTGATCTCCGTGGGCCGGCGGAACACGTCCCAATACTCCCAATGGGTCAAGAGCTTGGGCAGGCTCCGAGATTCTCCAGCGTGACGTCATCACCCGGCCCGGTGGTGCGCGGCGGCGCTGCCGTGACGCGCGTGGCGCGCACGTCGCGATAGTCCATGCGAGAGGGCGTAGCTATGCCGAAACGGCGCAGAGTGCGGGCGCGTTCGGGGCGCCACTTGTACGCCGTGCACCAGGCCTCGCGTCTCCATCGGAGATCGGCGAAACCCCGGCGTAGGCGCCGTTGGCTTCGTCGAGCTTGTTCAGGTACTCGACGCCGCGATCCTGCGTGACGACCTCGATCATCCCGTCGTTCACGAAGTGCCGTTGACGCGATAGTTCCCGAACGCCGCCCACTGGTCTCGGCGATCGAGCGGCTCCCCCTCGAAGCTCTCGCTGACCGGGTAGCTCGCGCGCGTGTCGGCGTTTTGATCAGGTGGTAGTCGTAGGCGGGGAGTCCCCGTTCGTCGACGACCCAGCGCCGAAGACACCGCTGCCGTAGGAGCAGTCCCGAAAGCGATGCAGGGCATCGAGGTCGGGCGCGCACGTCTCCGGTGCGCCCTTCCAAGCCAGGTCACCGAGCGCAGGCGAAGGCGCCCGTTCGTCGCTCCCGCAGCCGGAGAGGAGTAGCAGAGAGCCCACGAGCCAGAGCCGGGTTCGCATGCGCGTACGAGCCGCATGCTCGCCGAATCGTCGCGCCAAAGAAACGGAAATCCCTGGCTACGGCATCGGGCTCGTGGCCTTGTCGAGGCCGCCCGCGCCGCGCCGCTGCGAGTCGCCCGAGCCGCGGGCTCCTGCGCCACGGCGCCGCTCGGTCACGCGCGAACTCGGCCGTGTCCGGCGCGCTTCGGTTCCATCCGCGGCCGATCGAGCCTAAAGGTACTTCCCGATGACTGCCCCGGTCGTTTTCGAGCTCGCAGGAGACGTCGCCGTGCTGCGCATGGACGACGGGAAGGCCAATGCTCTGGGTCCCGAGATGCTGGACGCGCTCGACGGCGCGTTCGACCGCGCCGAAAAAGAGGCTCGCGCCTTGGTGCTCACGGGGCGCCCCGGGCGTTTCTGCGCGGGCTTCGACCTCAAGCACATGATGGCGAGCCCCGAGAGCGCCCGCGCGCTGGTCACGCGAGGCGCCGACGTGCTCCTCCGCGCCTACGCCCTGCCAATTCCGCTCGTGGTCGCGTGCAGCGGTCACGCCTTGGCGGGCGGTGCGCTCTTGGTGCTGACCGGTGACGTGCGATTGGGCACGCTCGGCGAGTTCAAGATCGGGCTGAACGAAGTGCAAATCGGCATGCCGTTGCCGATCCTGGCCATCGAGCTGGCGCGCGATCGCCTCGATCCGCGGGAGCTCAGCCAGGCCACTTTGCTCGCCAAGCCATACGCGCCCGAGGCCGCCGTGCGCGCCGGGTACCTGGACGACGCCTTGCCGGAGGCCGAAGTCATGCCGCGGGCCATGGCCGAGGCGACGCGCCTGTCCAGCCTGAGTCAAGCCGCGTTCGCGGGCAGCAAGCGCGCACTCCGACGCGCGACCATCGCGCACATCCGCGACACGCTCGAAGCGAACCTGCGCGAGTTCGGGGCCTGACGGCTTCACCTCCGCTTCAAGGCGCGAGGTCGCTGGGCTTGCGTTCGGCCTCGTTGGAGACGATCCAACCGCGTGGCACCACGTCTTTCACCGACTTGCCCACGCTGCTGATGAGCGCGCTCGCTCCGGCGTAGTCGCGATCGCTCGTGGCTTTGAAGCCTTCGATGTGCGCGATGCCCGCGAGAGCGTGTTTGCCTTCCGGACTCGCCGAGAGTTGCTCGAACGCCTTGGTGAGCTTCTGGCGTTTTTCGGGCAGCAGACCCGAACGGAAGAACACTGGCTCGTTGGGCAGCGCCGGCGTCGTCGCGAGCACGCGGAGGTCCGATTGCCCTTCGACGCTGTCCGCGTAGGTCGCGGCTGCATCGGCCTTGCCCTCACGGAGCGCTTGCAGGGCTGCCTCGTGGGAGCCCGTGAACACGGGCGTCACGTGGACGTTGGCATCGAAGAGCAGCTTCTGCGCCAAGAGGTAGCCAGTGCTCGAATACCGATCGACGTACGCGACCTTGCGCCCCTCGAGCTCCGAGAGCTTCTGCAGCGGCCCGTTTGCGAGCGCGACGATGTCGCCTTGATGGCTCGTGGCTCCGCCGAGCCGCACCGCGACGAGGGCCGCTTCGACGCCGTAGAGCTGGCGACAAAAGAGGTATTCGAAGGTGCTGAGAAGAGCCGCATCGACGCCGGGGGTCCCCGCCATGCGCACCGCCTCTTCGCTGTTGGGTGCGACGCGCACTTCGACCTTCAAGTCGGAAGCCTGGGAGAGGGCGCGCTCGAGCTCCTTCACCCGCGCCCGGTCGGCTCCGTGGGACTCGGACAGGAGCACCACGAGAGGCGCGTTCGGGGACCCGAGGCCGCCCTCCTCGCGGCGACACGAGAGGCACAGGACGCCGAGCGCGACCAGTGCGAGGGCCGCCCGACGCGTCAGGTTCGGAGATCGGTCCGGCATGCTCACTCGAGGGGGCCGACCACGGCCAGCACCGCGTCTGCCTCCACTTGTTCGCCTTCGCTCACCAGCATCTGCTT
The DNA here is from genome assembly GCA_046351435.1 of Polyangiaceae bacterium. Taxonomy (GTDB): domain Bacteria; phylum Myxococcota_A; class Polyangia; order Polyangiales; family Polyangiaceae; genus JADJKB01. The sequence goes on along the minus strand of JAXLYN010000016.1, from coordinate 72,427 downwards.
CACGATGCCGACTTCGGCCGAGCGGACCGAGTGCTCCATCTTCATGGCTTCGAGCACGACCAATACGTCGCCCGCCTCCACCCGCGTGCCCTCTTGACTCACCACCTTCACCACCTTGCCCGGCATGGGGGCGACGCAGGCACCGGCAGCCACCTTCACCTCCTTCTCCGGGAAGCGCGGCAGCTCCACCAACGTGAACGAGCCCTGCAAGCCGTGTACGAACCAATGGTCGTCCCGGCGGCTGACGCGGAAGCTCCGGCGCACGCCGTCTTCGTCTTCGAACGCGACGTGTGGGCCCTCGACGCTCACGTGGCTGACCGAGTGTTCGTTGCCATCGAACGCGATGGCAAGCCGCTGCGCGTCGAGATTCGCGTATTCCACTCGCACGTGGCGGTCGGACAGGCGGTATTCCACCCACTCGCGGCTGGAGCGGTTGTTGCGGAACCCGGGCAGTAGCGCCGGCAAGAGCCTCGACTCGGCCTGCCGCTCCGCGCGTCCGACGAGCGTGGCGGCGACCGCGGCCCAGCGCTCACGCGTCGCTCGTTCCGGATCGGGGGCGGGCTCCGACAGGTGCTCTTCGATGAAGTGAGTGTGGGTCGCGCCGGCGCGGAACTCGGCGTGGTCGAGCACGCGGAGCAAGAACTCCCGGTTCGTGATCAGGCCCTCCGCCGCGAGCCGGCTCAAGGCGCCGAGCATCTTCTGGATGGCCTCGGGTCGCGTGGCGGCGTGGGTGATCACTGGCCAGCATGGGGTCGTAGTGGATGCCGACTCGCTGCCCCGTTCGACGCCGCTGTCCACGCGAAGCCCGGGGATGGGCGGCACGAACCAATCGGTCAAGGTGCCCGTGGTCGGCAAGAAGTGGTTCTCGGCGTCCTCGGCGTAGAGTCGACACTCGATGGCGTGACCCCGGAGCTCGAGCTCGTCCTGGGTGAACCCGAGCCGGGCTCCGCTGGCGATGAGCAGCTGCTCGCGAACGATGTCGATGCCCGTGATGGCCTCCGTCACGGGGTGCTCGACCTGAAGCCGGGTGTTCACTTCGAGAAAATAGAACGAGCGATCGGCGCCCAAGATGAACTCGACCGTGCCGGCGTTCTCGTAGCCCACGGCCTTGCCCACCGCCACTGCGGCGCGCCCCATTTCGGTTCGAAGCCCCGCGTCGAGGGCGGGTGATGGAGACTCCTCCACGATCTTCTGGTGACGCCTCTGGATCGAGCATTCGCGCTCGAACAAGTGCACGAGGTTTCCGTGGCTGTCGCCGAGGATCTGGATCTCCACGTGCCGCGGGCGCTCGACGTACCTCTCGATGAGCAGAGTGTCGTCACCGAAGGCACCCTTGGCCTCGCGCTTCGCGCTCTCGATGGCGGCGGCGAGGTCTTCTTCCCGGGTGACGATGCGCATGCCCTTGCCGCCCCCGCCGGCGCTGGCCTTGAGGAGCAGCGGGAAGCCCACGGTGAGCCCCTCGCGTCGGATGGACTCGACGGACTGATCGTCGGGCTCGGCGCCCGGGACCACGGGAACGCCGGCGCCCACTGCCAGGCGTTTGGCCGCCTTCTTCGAACCCATGTCGCGGATGGCTCGCGGACTCGGCCCGACGAACACGAGCCCCGCCTCCGCGCAGGCCGACGCAAAGTCGGCGTTCTCCGCCAGAAATCCGAAGCCGGGGTGAACGGCGTCGGCCCGGGTCTGGCGCGCCGCGGCGATCAGACGATCGATCCTGAGGTAGCTCTCCGCGCTCGGCGCGGGTCCGAGCCGCACGGCTTCGTCGGCGCTCCGAACGAACGGGGCGCTGGCATCGGCGTCCGAAAACACCGCGACCGTCATGATCCCCATGTCGCGGGCCGTGCGCTGGATTCGCGCAGCGATTTCTCCCCGATTGGCGACCAGAAGCTTTCGAATGGGGCGCATGGCGCGGCGCAGGGTAGCACGGGGCTTCGGCGACCGGGCAGGAGGCTGTCGTTGCGCGCAGGGTGGCGCCTGGACTATGGACGCGCCCCCGATGTCGTTTCCCGAACCGCGGCTCGTGCGTGCGGAGCTGGTCGCTGCGACCGAGCTCACCCCGCGCGTGCGCGGGCTCTGTCTCCAGACCCTCGGTCCCGATCCTCTGGAGTGGCTGCCGGGACAATACGTGGAGGTCGGAGCCGCCGGCGCCGACAAGCGCATGCCTTTCTCCGTGGCGAGCACGCTCGATTCGAACCGACCGGGCTACTTCGAGCTGGCGGTCGCGCGCGGCTCGGGCGGCGGCGCACTCGACCAGCTCGCCGTCGGCGAAGTGCTCGAAGTGTTCGGTCCCAAAGGCCGCTTCGTGCGACGCGAGAACGACGCGCGACCGCACGTGTTCGTCGGCACGGGCACCGGGCTCGCTCCGCTGCGCGCCATGCTCCAGGCGCTCCTGACGGACGGGCTCGCCGCTCCCGTGCTGGTTTTGTTCGGCGCGCGCACCGAACCCGAGATCTTGTGGCGATCGGAGCTCGAATCCATCGCAGCGCGCGAGCCGCTCCTGCGCTACGAACCGACGCTGAGCCAGGCGCAGAACGGCTGGGCGGGGCGCCAAGGTCGCGTTCAGGACCACCTCGCGGAGCTGGTTTCGGCGCTACCCGAGGCCTGCGTCTACGTGTGCGGCGTGGGTGAGATGGTGAGCGATTGCGTGACGCGCCTCACGGACGAGCTCGGCTTCCCCAAGGATCGCGTCGTCACCGAAGGGCACTGAGGGCGCTCAGCCGGCGGCTCGATTTCGCGTGTGGGCGAGAACTCCCGCGAGCCCTCGCCCGAGCACGACGCCCGTGAGCGCGATGGCGACGCCCGCGCCGCGAGCGAGCAGGTCCCGACCTGTCGCGATCGCGGCGAGCCCGGACACGAGCCCGGGGACGTGCAGCGAGAAGCCAACCCACTGCTGCCGCTCGGGCAATAGAGCGCGCATCGACGGCACGGGCTTCTTTCCGACGTCGTGCGAGTACACGTGGAACCACACCAGGAACGGTACGATGCGTCCGAGCATCCCGTGCACGATGAGCGCCGCCCACCCCCAGAGCGCAGCGAAGCCGAACGCCACCGGGAAGCGGAGGTCCGCGGCGCGTTCGGCGAGCGCCAGGAGCGGGAGGGCGCCCACGCCTGCCACGAGCCCGGCTCTCCAAAACGCGAGGCTCGGATCTCGCCGCTTGCGGCGGCGGGCCTGGATCCTGGAGAGCGTGAGCAGCGGATGGGCGAGCCACGCGGCGAGGGCGCCCGGCGCGATGGCGAGGGCGAGCGTCGTGGCGCCGCCCCCGAGCAAGAGCGCCGCGACGACGCCCAGCAGCGAAGCGCCGAACGCGGTGGTGAGCGCGCCTTCGGCCCATTTCGGGTACGGAGGCGCGAGATAGAACATCGGGATCACCTGGAAGCTCACGGCGGAGATCAGCCCGCCGAGGAACACCACCAGTGCGACCGAGAGGTGGGCGCGGAGAAAGTCGGAATAGTGCGGGTTGGGCGTCCCCGAGCTGCGTGTGTGCCCCAGTGCGACGCCGAGCACCACGACGAGAGCCAGGCCTGCAACGGCCACGCGCATGCCTCGGACCGTGGCGTTTCGAGCGGGAGCGCGCAAGAGCGCAATGGCGACGGGCACCAGAAACGCGGACAGCGACACGAACAGCAGAGTCGCGCCGACGACCACCAGCAGACGGGTTTCGCGGACGAGACCGGCCACGAACAGCGATAGTCCGAGCGCGAACCCCGCGTGCACCCCGTGCGCGAGGCGCGGCATCGGCACGGGGCTCCCGCAGAGCACCGGGATCATCTGGTAGAGCGCGCCCAGCGTCACCGAGCCGATGACGCCGAGCGTGCCGAGGTGGGTCAGCGCGGCCGTCGCGCCTCCGAAACGCGTCCAGAGCAGGGACGAGCCCTCGAGCGCGAGCAGAGCTCCCGCGCCGATCATTGCGAGTGGAGCGAGGAGGAAGAAGCTCGCCGGAATCGCCAGCGGCGGGCCTTGCTCGGGCCGGAGCGAGCCCATGGCGAACGGCGCGGTCATGGCCGATACACCCGCAAGAGCGCCGAGCCGTCGGGCTCGTCGTGGACCAACCAGGCGTACCCGCGCTGGTCGAGGTGCGGGAAGAGCAGCTTGGGTCGGCGGGGCAGGCGCGCGAGGTACACGCCTCCCGGCGGCAGGGACGCGCAGGCCTCGAGCACACGCTCGAGGGGACCCGGCGGTTCGAGCTCACGCAGATCTTCCGGCACGACCCCGTGGCCGTGGATCACCTCCACCAGGAACTCGGCCGCCGACACTCCGTGGACCTCCACTTGGTGGCCTCGCCCGGCGAGCAAGCTGATGAGCGGTGCTGGCCGAAACGGCGTCACCAACTTCAAGACACCACCGGGGCCGACGGCCTCGAGCTTCTCGAGGATCGCATCCAGCGGATCGATCCCGGCTTTCAGGAGCGGGCGCACGTCGAACGAAGCGAGGCCTTCGCGCTTCGCGCCGCCTCCCGAGGGCGCCGGCACGACCGCGCCGCGGGGCGCCGCCACGCCGCGGAGCCAAATGGAGAACAGGCGCATGCCTTCCTCTTCCAGTGAGCCGCGTCGCGCTTCGAGTCGTCGCGCGAGCGTGGTGCACTGCAAGAGGCCGACGAGCAGAGCCGCAGCGTCGCCGGGGTCTACCGTGGGATCGAGCTCGCCCGACCGCTGGCCGTCGCGCACCAGCTCCGCCACCAGCGACGCCTGCATGGAGTGAAGCCCGCGGAGCGCATCGAGCACGGGGCCCTTCCCGTCCGCGACGTTGACGAACAGGAGTCGTGGCAGTCCGGGCTCGTCTTCCACGTAGCGGAAGAGCTCGCGCGTCAGGCGCTCCAGCCGCGCTCGCGCGCTCGAGGTTTCGGTGAGGACGACCTGGACCCGCGCGGCCAGCGCCTCGCGTGCCGATTCGATCACGGCCAGGAGCAGCCGGTCGCGCGAGGGGAAGTGACGGAACAGCGCAGGCTGCGACACGCCCAAGCTGCGTGCGATCCGCCGTGTGCTGATCGCCTCGAGCGGCGAGTCGGCGAGCAGCTTTCGCGCGGCCTCCACGATCTGCGCGCGACGCACTTCGGTTTTCTCTCGCCTCGATCCGAAGCGCATGTTATCGGCTGATAACATGAATGCCCGGGAGGCAAAATGAGCATGGATCCCTCGAACCCGGCCGGGTTTTTCACGCACGATCACCGCCACTGCGACGACCTCTGGGCGAAGCTCGAGAACGCTCCCGAAGCCGACCGAGCCCAGTGTTTCGCGGCCTTCGAGCGCGCCATGGCGCAGCACTTCGCGATGGAAGAAGAAGTGCTCTTCCCGGCGCTCGAAGCGCACACGGGGATGCGCGGTGCGGGGCCGACTCACATCATGCGGCTCGAGCACGAGCAGATGCGTGGGCTCCTGCGCCAGATGTCGGAGCTCGGCCGAGCGGGAGACTTCGAGGCTGTGCTCGACCAGGGGGACACGCTGCTCATGCTGATCCAGCAGCACAACGTGAAAGAAGAGAGCGTGCTCTATCCCATGGCCGACGCGGTGCTCGCTCCGAGCTGGTCCGAGCTCTCGGCGAAGCTCGCCAAATACCGAAGCTGACGGCGAGGGACCTCACGGCCCGCCACCGCTGAAGATCCCGAAGCCCATGATCCCGAACGTGAAGACGAGCAGCGTGAGGTTCAGGAGCAAGAGGATGCTGTTCACGACGAGTGCCGCGATGGCGATGCCGCGGTTGCCCTGACCGGCCTTGCTTCGGCCGAGAGCCACGAACGCGAGGCCGAAGCCGAGCAGGTTCAATACCAGCGAGAACGCTCCGCAGCACATGTAGAGCGGTACGCTCACCACGCCGAGCCCGAGCGAAGTCCACGCCGCCGGGTCGTTCCCACCGCCGGCGACCTGGGCGTTGACGCTGTCCGCGCTCACCCCCGGCGGGAGCGCGAGACCGTAGCCGCCCACCGGGCCTTCCGGCGGAGGCGGAGCTTTGGGCGGGGGCGCTTGGATGGGATTCATGGATTCGTGGGGGAGAGCTCGTGAGGCTCCGGACCTCGCAGCGCCGCGCGCAGGAGATCGGGCCGGTCGCTCATGATGCCGTCCACTCCGAGCCAGGCGAGCTCGCGCATTTCGCTCGGGTCGTCGATGGTCCACACGTGCACGTGGAGGCCGCGCGCGTGCGCGGCGCGCACGAAGCGTCGATCGACGACGCGAAGGCCGCGATACACGACGGGCACCTGGAGCGCGTCGTAGCGCACGGGCACCTGGCGAGAGAGGCCGAGCTTCACGCTCGACCAGAACTCCAAGACCTCGCGCGCGGACGCGCCGGTCGCGACGGCGCCGCGGGCGAGCGTCCGGAACTCCGCGCCGAGGCCGTGCTCCGCCGCAGCTACCAAGATTCGGTCGTGCAGTCCTTCGCTTTCGATGAACTCCCAGAGGCGGCGCGGAAGACCGACGCCGCTCTGCTTCATCTCGACGTTGAGCCGAACGCTCGGGTCGAGCGCGAACACGCGCGACAGGGTCGGGATGCTGAGCCCCTTGCCCCGGAAAGGTCGCGTGCGACCGTCGGTCGAGAACCAGTAGCCGGCGTCTAGGCGCTCGAGCTCGGCGAAGGTGTGATCGCGCAAGAACCCGTAGCCATTGGTCGTGCGCTCCAGCCGATCGTCGTGGAATACGACGAGCACTCCGTCGCGGGTCACGTGGACGTCGGTCTCCAGGTGCGTGAAGCCGAGCGCGATGGCACCCTCGAGCGCGGGCAGGGTGTTTTCGGGCCAGAGCGCCGCGCCCCCGCGATGGGCGAAGGCGAGCGGGCGAGGACCCGAGAGGAAAACACGAGGCGACGACATTGGACTGGGGCCGCGCGCTCGGTCCGCGCGAGGCAGCCGCATTCTCCGACGGACCGCCAGCGCTGTCAGCCCGCCGGCATCGGGTTCACGAGCGGAGCGAAGGAACCGGGAGGTCGGGGCGGGCGCGGCGGGCCGCACTCGCCCCAGAATCCGGGTCGGACCGAACTTCGAGCCGGAGCTTCTGGCTTGCGCCGCCGACCGGGCGCGGTGACTCTCCCGGCGCCGGAAGCCGCGCTCCCGGCGGAGGTCGTCATGACGCGCTTCGTTCACTTCGTGTTCGCTCTCGGCCTGCTCCTGCTCTCGGCGAACTGCATGGATGGCAAGTTCGGCGCGCTGGGTGGAGCCGCGTGCCCGGCCCTCGGCTCGGGCGATCCGATGCAGATGAGCTTCTCTGCCAACGCGAAGGCCAACGGAGAAGTGCGAGCGTTCGTGGCAGCGACCAAAGACCTGATGCAGGCCTCGGCGCAGATGGAGATGCTGGCGACCACCGCATGCCGGAACATGGGGCGGGACCTCGGGATCCCCGACGCGGCCATGGCAGCGAAGAACGACGAGCCAGGCGCATCGGCCAAGGCCGCTTGCGGCGCGCTCTCGGGACAGATCGACTGGATCTTGCGCCAGGGCATCCAGATCCAAGTGCAGGCCCAGCCACCCCAATGCCAGGCGGACTTCCAAGCCAAGGCGTCGTGTGAAGGGCAGTGCAACGTCCAGGTGGATCCGGGCCAAATCGTGGCGAGCTGCGAGCCCGCGCGGCTCTCCGGCTACTGCCAGGGCACCTGCGAAGGTCGCTGCGAAGGCCGCTGCAACGGCACCTGCAATGGGCAGTGCAGTCAGGTGGACGCGCAAGGTCGATGCGTCGGTTCCTGCAACGGAACTTGCGCGGGAAGCTGTGACGCCACCTGTCACGCCAAGTGCCAGGGTCAGTGGCAAGCACCGAAGTGCGAAGGGTCCGTGCAAGGGCCGAGCGCCTCGGGCGAGTGTCAAGCGAGCTGCAACGCGCGGGCGAGTCTGCGCGCTCAGTGCACGCCGGGTCAGGTGAACGTCGCCGTGAGTCAGAGCGGCGAAGCGGCGATGCGACTCGCGGCCACGCTGCGCGCGAACTTGCCCTATCTCATCCAGGCCGAAGTCGGGCTCGGCAAGCGAGTGCTCGGCGACGTGAAGGTGGTGGTCGACATCGGCGGGCGCTTGCCGAAAGTCATCGGGAACGCCGGCGCACAAGCCATCGCTTGCGTAGCGGCCGCGGCCCACGCCTCGGTCCAGGCTTCCGTACGCATCAACGTGAGCGTGCAGGCGAGCGCCAGCGTGAGTGGCAAGGTGGGCGCGGGGACCTGAGGGCGCTGCGTTCACCGGCCGACGAACCTGAGCACGATGAGGAGCGTTCCCGCGAGCGCGGTCGTGGTGAGGACTGCCAGACGAGTGCGCCCCGCGTCCAGCCAGAGCGCGGCGCGTTTCGAGAGCGCGTGTCCGAGCAGCACTGGCGGGCAGAGCGCTGCTGCGTCGCCGAGCTCGTCGAGGCCAAAGAGCCCGCTTCGGACCAGGACGATCAAGCTCACGACCGCGCCCAGCGTGAAATAGCCTGCCAGCGTGCCGCGCATGCGAGGCCCGGGCTCGTTCTGATAGAGCAGCGCCATCGGCGGGCCGCCGATCCCGGAGCTCGTTCCCATGATGCCGCTCACGAAGCCGGCGACGGTCAGAGCGACGGGGGTCGGGCGGATGGGCGGCGACCAGGCCAAGAGGGCAGTGCCGGCCAGGATCAGAGCGCCGAACAACAGGCCGAGGTCTCTGCGTGACACACTCGCGAGCACGAGGCCGCCCAAGAGGGAGCCGGGCACGCGCCCGATCAGCGCGATGCCGATGGCGCGGCCGTCCATTCCATCTCGCTCCCGAACCGAGAGCAGGATGGTGAGCAGGGTCGAAGTGACGATCAAGGGACCGGGCACGAGGCGCGCATCGATGAGAGCGAGAAACGGCGCGGCGACCAACGCCATGCCGAACCCCACGGCACCCTGGAGCGTCGCTGCCAGCGTGAGGACCATCGATGCCGCGAGCCAAACGGACAGCGGCATCGCGCGCTAGCGTACGCTCGGTGGCGGGACGGCGGAGCAGGTCGTGCTCGTGCAAGTCACCTCCGCCGTGAACTCCTGATCGACCTTGCCGTCGCCGTCGAGGTCCGCGCGCGCGATGGCGCGACCGTTGTTCGGGCTCACGAGCTCCCAGCGATACTGGAAGTACTGGGGCATCGGCAGGGAGAACGAAGCGCAGGTGTAGGCGGGGTCGGACCAATCCGAGGTCGACGACGCATACTTCTTGCCCGCGACCTGAGCGAGGTTCGACGGCACCGGAGGCGCGGTCGGAGGCAGCACCGCACCCGACGCGGTGCCCGAGGGGCCGCCGTTTTCGGCGCAGCGCGCGATGCCCTGCGCCAACCGATACGCCTCGCTCCGGCCCTCGGCCCCCTTGGCGGCGGACAGGTAGCCGCGGAAACCCGCGATACCGAGCGCTGCCAAAATTCCCACGATCACCACGCCGAACAGCAGCACGCCGCCCACGACGAGGCCGACGATCAACCAGGGACTCCGTTTCGGCGTCTCGCTCATCCCGCTGTCCTCCGAGCGCCGTATACCATCCGAGCCGCTTTGCGGGCGAATGTTAGAATGGGGTCGTGAAGCGCAGGAGGTTGCTCGCCACATCGGTGCTGGCTGCGTGGTTGGCGGGAGCGGCGTGCAGCGGCGATGACTCGAGCGCGGACGGTCCCGGGCCCGGCGGGAGCGGCGGACAAGCGGGTGAATCCGGCGACGCGGGGCAGGATCAAAGCCTCGACGTCGCCCTCGATCAGACGGACGCGGACGCCTCGCTGGACGCGCCGAGTGACGAGGGCGAGGCCGAGGCCTCGAGCCCGTGCCCAGCCGACATGGTGCTCGTCGATGACTTCTGCATCGATCGCTACGAGGCGCCCGGCGTGGCCGGCGCGCTCCCGCTCGTCATGTACACGTTCGTGGAGAGCGAAGCCTGGTGTGGTGCGCGCGGAAAGCGACTCTGCTTCGACGACGAGTGGACTCGGAGCTGTGAAGGCACGGGGAAGAGCAAGTACCCCTACGGAGACGCCCACGTCCCCGGACAGTGCAACGACGAAGAGACCTGGAAGCTCTACGACCAGTCCCAGCTGAACGGCTGGCCGTGGACCGTTTCGAAGCCGGCAATCGAGTCGCTGACCCAGCTCTTGGACGCCGCGCGCGCGGCGTCTGCGGGCGCGAAGATCGCGGCCGATCACGTCGAGTGGCTGTATCAAGCGGAGCCCGCCGGTTCGAACACCGGCTGCGTGGGCCCCGATGGCGTGTTCGATCTCGAAGGAAACGTGGAGGAATGGACCCGACGTCGGGACGGCGGCACCACCGACTTCTCCGGCTCACTGAAAGGGCGCTACTGGGCGGAGCCGCGGACCTGCCAGAACGCGGTCACGAACCACGGAAACGGCTTCCGCTTCTACGAGATCGGTTTCCGTTGCTGTAAGGACGTGCCCGGCTGAGCTATCCTCGAACGAGGCTGGGACTGGGAGGTCGAGATGCTGCGCTGGCTGGGCACGGTGTGCTTCGTGGTGGGCGGGATGTCGCTGGCGCTGGCCTGCGGCGGAGAAGACGATGGCGGAACCGTCGGGGGCGGGGCGGTGCCCGGCACGGGCGGGCAGGGGAGCGGCGGGATCGGTCTCGGCGGCACCGGCGGTGTCAGCCAGTGCACTGGGAACGGCGACTGCGACCCAGGGCTCTTCTGCTCGGCGACCAAGCAGTGCATCCCCGACGGGACCTGCGGAGGGGATTCCGACTGCGACGCAGGGAACTTCTGCAGCACGACCAAGAAGTGCATTCCAACCGGCACGTGCGCGGGGAACGGCGACTGCGAGGGCTGGCTCGTGTGTGACGACGCGAGCAAGACCTGCGTTCCCGGTGGAGGTTGCGGCGCCCAGGAGTTCGCCATCGAAGCGGTGGCCCCGAACCTCTTCATCTCGCTCGACCGCAGCTGCTCGATGACCGGCCAGGGTGGCGGCGGCAAGACCAAGTGGGTGATCGCCGTCGAAGCCTTGAACGGCATGCTCACGACCTTCAAAGGCAAGGTTCGCTGGGGCATCGGCCTGTTCCCGGACATCACCGGCCAGAACTGCACGCAAGACGCTCCGCAGTTCCCCGTGGGCGACAACAACGAAGCCGGGATCCAGGCGCTGCTCACGGCCTCGCTGGTCAAGGCCGACAAATTCTTCCCCGACGGGCCGTGCGTGACCAACATCGACACGGCGATTCAACAGGCGAGCCAGGAGCCCGCGTTCAACGATACGACGCGCAAGAGCTACGTGCTGCTCATCACCGACGGCAATCAGGCGGGCTGTAGCGCCGCGGGCGGCGACGTCGGCACCGAGCAGCAGATCACCGCCCTGAGCGCCAAGGGAATTTCGACGTTCGCGCTGGGTTTCGGCGCCGGCATCGACCCCGCGCAGATGAACAAGTTCGCGGTGGCGGGCGGCGTCCCCAACAACGACCCGACGGATCCCACGGCGAAGTATTACAAGGCCAACGACACCACGAGCCTCCAGGCGGCCCTGGCGAAGATCGCCGGCAGCATCCTCGGGTGCTCGTTCACGCTGAACAGCACACCGCCGGATCCCAGCAAGGTGTTCGTGTTCTTCGACAACGTGAAGGTGACGCGTGACCCGACACACCAAGCGGGTTGGGACTACGATCCGACCACCAACCAGATAACGTTCTACGGCACCGATTGCGACAAGCTGAAAGCCCAACAAGTGCAGGACGTCGACGTGGTGTTCGGGTGCGATCAGCCCACTCCCGGCTGATCGCGCTCCTGATCTCGGTGCTCGTCGGCACGGCGGCTCGCGCCGACGTGGTCGAACGCCCGCGCGTGGTGGGCGACACGGCGGTGGCCTATCCGGCGGACGCACACGGTGCGGCGCGGGTCGTGCTCGAGCTCGTGGTCAACGCGGACGGCGACGTGCGCGACGCGACGGTGGTCGAAGGGGACGAGCCCTTCGCCGAGGCCGCCAGGAGCGCGGCCTACCGCTGGCGCTTCGAGCCGGCGCGCCGTGACGGCCGGCCCATCGCCTCTCGCATCCGATTCGAGGTGCGGTTCCAGGAACCGGCGCCCGAACCGCCGGCCGCTGCCAGCGGGTCGAGCCCGAGCGCTCCCGCTCCGAGCGCAGCGCCGCCCACGGCCCGCGCTGCGCGGGGCGAAGAACAAGTCGAGGTGACCGTCCACGGAGACAAGCGGGCGCCCACGGTGCGCTCGCTCACCCGCGCTGAAGTGCGCGAGCTGCCCGGCGCATTCGGGGATCCGTTCCGCGCCGTCGAGGCGTTGCCGGGGGTCACGCCGATCTTGAGCGGAGTCCCGTTCTTCTACGTGCGGGGCGCGCCGCCCGGCAACGTCGGCTACTTCCTGGACGGCATCCGGGTGCCCCTGCTCTACCACGTCGGCCTCGGGCCGAGCGTGGTCCACCCCGGCATCATCGAGCGCGTGGATCTGTACCCAGGAGGCTACCCGGCGCGGTTCGGTCGTTTCGCCGGCGGCATCGTCGCGGGCGAGACGACCCCGCCTCGACCCGAGCTTCACGGCGAGGGCAACGTCCGCTTGATCGACGCCGGCGCGCTGGTGGAAGCGCCGTTCGATTCGGCCCGCGGTACCGCGCTGGTGGCTGGCCGTTATTCCTACACTGGGCTCTTGTTCTCGCTTCTCTCTCCGGAAGCCGTGCTCGAGTACTGGGACTACCAAGCGCGGCTCCAATACGACCTCACCGCGCACGACTCGGTGACGGCGTTCGGCTTCGGGGCCTACGACTTCGCCGGCGAGAAGCGCGACGGCCAGGTGCGCACGGTGTTCGGCACTGAGTTTCACCGCATCGACCTGCGCTGGGATCATCGGGCCTCGGCTCGCACCGAGACTCGACTCGCGCTCACGGCGGGTTTCGATCGCACGCGTGGTGGCGACGACGATTTCTACTTGAGGGACCGCATGATCTCGCTGCGAAGCGAGACCCGGCACCAGGCAGACCGACGCACGGTGGTGCGCGCGGGTACGGACGTCGCTGTCGACTACTACGACGTCCAGGCGCCCGCGTTCGACAGTGAGGAGCCCGAAGATCGTCAGACCTTCGAGCGTCTGTTCCCGACTCGAACCGACCTCGCTGTCGGTCTCTATTCCGACGTGGAGCTCGAGCCCGAGCGTGGGGTGACCGTCACGCCGGGCCTCCGGGTCGATCTCTATGCCTCGGACGGGGCGGCAGCCTGGGCCATCGAACCACGCATTTCCGCTCGCTTCGCCCTCACGCGCACGGTCCGCACCATTCACGCGTTCGGCGTCGCCCACCAACCGCCGAGCTTCATCGTGCCGGTCCCCGGCTTCCAGATTGGCGGGCTCGGGGGTGGGCTGCAGCGGAGCCTGCAGTCGAGTGCCGGAGTGGAGACGGATCTGCCGGCGGACTTCGTGGGCTCGCTCACGCTCTTCCAGAACGTGTACCTCGACCTGACCGACGGCATCGGCGTGAGCCGCAGCGGAGGGGATCGTTCGAGTCGCGTCGACCGCCGAAGTCTCGGTTCCGCGGTCGGCGCAGAGGTCATGATTCGGCGGCCCCTCACCCACAAGCTCGGGGGCTACTTCGCCTACACGCTGAGCCGTTCGATGCGGAGCTTCGATCGCGAGCACTTCCCCTCGGCCTTCGATCGCACGCACGTGGCGAACCTAGCCCTCGCGTACGACCTCGGACGCCGCTGGCGCGCGGGCACGCGCTTCGTCTACTACTCGGGGTTTCCGGCCGAGGAAGCCATCTCGGGCGGCGTGCGCTCGGAGAGCCCCCGGCGAGTGCCGGACTTCTATCGCCTCGACTTGCGTCTCGAGAAGCGCTGGCGTCTCGGCCAGCGCGGGTACTGGGCCTTCGTGATCGAGGTGTTGAATTCCACCTTGAGCAAAGAGGCCGTGGACGTCGACTGCGACAGTCAGGGCGAATGCCGCGTGCAGGAGATCGGTCCGGTCACGATCCCGAGCATCGGTGTCGAAGCGAGCTTCTGATCAGTGGTAGACGGAGGTGAACAGCAGGGCGAAGCCGGTGCCGCTGCCGGTTTGCGAGGAGTCGTCCTGGTTCTTCACGCTGGCGAAGCCAGCTCGCGCTTCGGCGCCCAGTGACCACTGACTGGCGATCCAGAAGGTGTAGCTCACCCACAGATTGCCGCCGATCCCCGTTCCGGTGGCATCCCCACCTAGTTCCGTTCCGAGGATACGAACCGAAGGCGTCTGCACCGTCAGCACGGCTGGCCCGAAGAGCGCACCGGTCGAGAATCCTCCCTCCCGGTCGGGGTACCACTCGACGAATGGGCCGATCACGCCACGCGCGACGTTGGCAGAGGAGCCCGTCGCGTTGCCGAAGTCGTAGTCGGCGTGTTGAGCCATGTCGAATTGGTAGCCGCCGCCCACGACGAGCCCCGAGGCCGGCGTCCCGCCGATCAAGACATCGAGCATCGCGCCACTGCCGCTTCCTCGAGCGTCCGGCGTCGAGTCGCTGCCGCTGAACTTCGCTTTCACGGCGCCGGCTCCAATGCTGAGTCGGAGATAGAAGCCGTCGTGGCTGTGCGTGCCCGCGTCGGAAGAAGTGCTTTCGGCAGTCGCTCGCGACGCGACGAAGCCACTGCCGAGAAAGGAGAGGGCAATCACCAGGAGCCGGGAAGGGAGCGGCAGCATCGGAGTCCAGATCCTATCGGCAGTGTCGACGTCAGGCATCAGCGCCGTCGACAGCAGCGTCCTCGGCCGCGTCCAGCTCGGCATCGAGACCGGCGTCGCCACCCGCGTCCGCTCCGCCCAAGGAGCCGCCGGCACCGCCCACCGTGGGCAAGCTGCCACCGAGCCCACCCGCGCCGCCGACGGTTGGCACACTGCCCCCGAGTCCACCGGAGCCCCCGGCTCCGCCAGCGGCGCCGCCTCCGCCGCCGGATGCACCCGCAGACCCCGCGGCACCGCCGCTCGATCCGGAGCTTCCGCCGCCACCGGATTTCCCGCCGCTTCCGCCCACGGTGGAGGCGAGGTCTCCCGTGTTGTCCGAACAGCTGGAGCACAGGAGGACGCCGAGCGCGACGGCTGCGAGGAAGGAGCGGGTCGTCATCGAACCTCCAGCGTAGCACCCGCACCGAGCCGAGTCGCCGCGCCAGGTTGGTCGATGTGCGAACGGTGATATAGATCCGAGACTCGGGAGGCGTCGCATGAAACTCAGGTTCGCTCCGCTGGCACTCGCCCCAGTTCTCTTGCTCGCGGCCTGCGGAGGTGACGACTCCGTGAGTTTCGGTCCGGGGAGCGGTGGCTCCGGAGGAGCGACCGGCGGTACCGGCGGCGGTGGCACGGGCGGCGCGAGTGGTGGCACGGGCGGTGCGAGTGGTGGCACGGGCGGCGCGAGTGGCGGCACGGGCGGCGCGACGGGTGGCACGGGCGGCGCGACGGGCGGCACAGGCGGAGCGACGGGCGGCACGGGCGGCACGGGCGGCGCGACGGGCGGCACCGGCGGTGCGACGGGCGGCACGGGCGGAGCAACGGGCGGCACGGGCGGAGCGACGGGCGGCACGGGCGGAGCGACGGGCGGCACCGGCGGAGCGACGGGCGGCACCGGCGGAGCGACGGGCGGCACCGGCGGAGCGACGGGCGGCACCGGCGGAGCGACGGGCGGCACGGGCGGAGCGACGGGCGGTACGGGTGGCACGGGTGCCTGCGCTGGCATCGACTGCAACGACAACGACGCTTGCACGACCGACGGCTGCGTGAACGGAGCGTGCACGCACGTCAAGGTCGACGTGAACGACAACAACGCGTGTACCGTGGATCTCTGCGATGGCGTGACGGGGGTCGCTCACGTTCCGGAGACACAGCTCTTCTTCGACGACTTCCACGACAACTCGGCGGGGTGGACGCTCGGCACCGAGTGGGAGATCAAGCCCGCGGTCGCGTCGAGCGGCGCGAACTTCGGCGGCAACGATCCCGGGACCGACCATACCCCTGGAGCGAACAACGGCGTCGCGGGCGTGGTGGTCGGAGGCTTCCCCAACAAGACCGCGCACGGGTTCTACTATCTCGAGAGCCCCGTCATCGACACCACGAAGGCGACTCCAGGCGCCTACGTGGAGCTTCGCCTCTGGCGCTTCCTCAACGCGGACTACGCGCCGTACATGCGCAGCCGGATCGAGGTCTGGGACGGCGCGCAGTGGGTGGTGATTTGGAGCACGCAGAGCCAGCCGGTGCCGAGCCTGCTCATCGACGCGCCACCTCGTGGAAACGGCTGGTATCCCATGTCGTTCGACGTCACGAGCTACAAGAACGCAGGGTTCAAGCTGCGCGTCGGTTTCGACGTGGGCAATGGGCAGGTCTACAGCGTTGGAGGTTGGACCCTCGACGACATCTCCATCGTGTCGAGCGCGGTGAAGACCGACGCCGACCAGTGTACGACGATGGTCTGCGCTCCCGGCAGCGGTGCCCAATACAGCCCGCTGCCCGTGGCCGACGGGAACGCCTGCACCGTCGACGCCTGTAGCACCTACGGCGGGCTCTCTCACGTGCCGAAGACCCGGGCGTTCTTCGAGGACTTCGCCGACAACAACGCGGGTTGGACCCTCGGCAGCGAGTGGGAGATCGGTCCCGCGCAGGCGAGCAACTGTGGCTCGTCGACCTGTGGCGGCAACGACCCTTCGACGGACCACACGTCGACGAATGACAACGGGGTCGCCGGCGTCGTGATCGGCGATTGCAGCAGCACCGTGCTCCACGGGGACTACTGCCTGACCAGCCCGAACATCAACACCAGTGCCGAGGTCGGTGCGCTGAGCCTCGCGTACTATAGACACATGCACTCCGACCAGTCGCCGTACATGGTGAACCACGTGGACGTCAGCGCGAACGGCGGCAGCAGCTGGACGCAAGTTTGGGCCAGCGGCAACGCGTGCATGAACGACGGCCAATGGACCCTCCAGAGCTTCGACGTCGGCGCCTACAAGAGCGCCACCTTCCGCGTGCGCTTCTGCCACTCGGTGGGGCAGGCAAACGCCTTCGACGTCGGTGGCTTCAGCGTCGACGACGTTTCCATCTACGACCCGGCCTGCATCACGCCTTGAGAGGCCGGGCCCTCGGGGTCAGTGGCGGAACACGCCGTAGCTCATGCTGCCGCCGACAGGAGCGCTGTGGGCGGCCGAGAGCGCGATGCCGACGACGTCGCGCGTACGACGCGGATCGATGATGCCGTCGTCCCAGAGCCGGGCCGTGGCGAAGAACGGGTCGCTCTCCTGATCGATCTTCATCTCGATCATCTTCTTCGCCATTTCGAGCTGTTGCTCGTCGACCGCGGCCCCCTGCTTGGCGGCCGCCTCGCGCCGGATGATCTCGAGCACCCCGGCCAGTTGCTTGCCGCCCATGACCGCGATGCGGTGGTTCGGCCAGGTGAACAAGAAGCGCGGGTCGTAGGACCGCCCGCACATCGCGTAGTTTCCGGCGCCGTAGCTGGCGCCGATCATCACCGTGATGGCCGGCACGGTGCTGTTCGAGACGGCGTTGATGAGCTTGGCCCCGTTCTTGATGATGCCCTCTTGCTCGTACTTCTTCCCGACCATGAAGCCGGTGATGTTCTGGAGGAACAACAGCGGGACATCGGCCTGGTTGCACAGCTGGATGAACTGGGCCCCCTTGTTCGCGCTTTCGCTGAACAGGATTCCGTTGTTGGCCAGGACCCCGACCGGGTAGCCGTGAACGAACGCCCAGCCGCACACCAGGGTGTTGCCGTAGAGGGGTTTGAACTCTGAAAATCGGGAGCCGTCCACGATGCGCGCGATCACTTCGCGTGAATCGAAGGGCACGCGTACGTCGGCGCTGGCGATCCCGAGCAGGTCCTCCTCCGAATGGCGCGGTGGCTCCACGCGTCGCACCGGGCCCGGTCCGCCCTTCCGCCAGTTCAGGTGCGCCATGATCTCGCGCGCGATGCGCACGGCGTCGCGCTCGTCCTCTGCCAGGTAGTCGCTGACGCCGGAGACCTTGCTGTGCATCTCCGCCCCGCCCAGCGCCTCGTGGTCCGTCTCCTCGCCCGTGGCCATCTTCACCAGGGGCGGGCCGGCCAGGTACACCTGGGCTTGCTCGCGCACCATCACCACGTAGTCGCTCATTCCGGGGATGTAGGCGCCGCCGGCGGTGGAGCTGCCGAAGACCACGCACACGGTCGGGATCCGTTCTTCCGAGCGGCGCGTGAGGTCGTGGAAGCCACGCCCGCCGGGCACGAAGATCTTGTGCTGATTGGGCAGGTCTGCCCCGGCGCTCTCGATGAGGCTGATGCCCGGCAGGCGGTTCTGCTCCGCGATCTCGGCGAGGCGACGCGTCTTCCTCACGCCGAGCTCGTTCACCGCGCCGCCTCTCACGGTCGAGTCGCTGGCCGTGATCACGCACTCGACACCGCTCACCACGCCGATGCCCCCCACCATGCTGGCGCCAGTGGAGTGGTCCTCGACTTCGTGGCCTGCCAGCGCACAGAGCTCCAGGAAGTGAGCGTCGCGGTCGATCAAGAGCTCGACGCGTTCTCGGGGCAAGAGCTTGCCGGCCTGCTTGTGCCGCTTCACGTACTTTTCGCCGCCCCCAGCCCGTGCTTTCTCCAGCGCAGCCTCCAAGCGACGCAGGCTCTCGAGATTCGCCGCCTGGTTCTCCAGATACTCGGCGCTCTTCTTGTCCACCTTGGTCGGGAGCACGGGGTAGGGCTGAGACATGGCGCCGCGACGCTACCTCAGCGCTCGCCGAGCTGCGACAGGTTCGATTCGCGAGCTGCGGGGCTCGGTCAGGCGTGTTCGAGCACCTGCCGCACGCGCTCGGCCAGTTCGAGCGAGGTGAACGGCTTCTTCAAAATCCCGAGCCCGGGCTGGCTCACGACGTCGACCATTCCGGTGGCTTCGGGAGCGTAGCCGGTCACGAACAAGGCCTTCAGCTCGGGCCGTCGGGCTCGCATCTGCATCAATGCGTCGCGCCCGCCCAACTTGGGCATGACCACGTCGAGCACCACCAGGTCGAACCCGTCGGGCTCTTGCTCGAATTCACGCACGGCTTCCTCGCCATTTTGCGTGGCGACCACCCGATAGCCCAAGCGTCGCAGCGCCCGCTCGGTGATCTGCCGCAAGATCGGCTCGTCTTCGGCGAAGAGCACGCGTTCGGAGCCCCGTGGGACGCCCAACGCCATGCGCGCGGTGTTGGCCTCGACCGCTTCGCTCGCCTCGGGCAAGAGGATGCGGAAGGTCGTGCCAGTTCCTGGCCGGCTCTCGACTCCGATGCGCCCTTGGTGCTGCTGCACGATGCCGTGGACCACCGCGAGGCCGAGGCCGGTACCCTCGGCGCGCGTGGTGAAGAATGGCTCGAAAATTCGCGCCGCGGTCCCCGGATCCATGCCCGTGCCCTCGTCGGTCACGCGGAGCTCGGCGAAGCGACCGAGCTTCGCCCACGGGTGTCGCGCGACGTACGCGGCATCCACCTTCAGGCGTGAGGCGTGGACCTGCACGCGCCCGCCGTGCGGCATCGCCTGTCGCGCGTTGGTGACCAAGTTGAGGACGACCTGCTCGATCTGAGTGCGGTCGGCCACGAGCGGAATCGGAGCGTGCTCTTGCACCACTTCGAGCACCATGTCCGCGGGCAGGATGCGCCGGAGGATCGTAGCGAAGTCCACGACCACTTCCGCGAGATCCAAATACTCCAGGGTCAAGAGCTGCTTCTTGGAGAACACGAGCAGCTTCTTGGTCAGCTCGGCTCCGCGTCGCACCGAGTCGATGACGTGCATCAGGTCGTCGGCTACGACCGAGCCCGGTTCCACGCTCTCGCGGGCGGCCTCGGCGCAGCCGCCGATGATCCCGAGCAGGTTGTTGAAGTCGTGGGCTACACCACCGGCAAATACCCCCACAGCCTCCATCTTCTGGGACTGCCGGAGCTGCTCTTCGAGCCGCTCGCGCTCCGTGACGTCGCGGTGCACGCTGATGCGCGCGGCTCGCCCTCCGAATTGGATCGGATTGTCGATGACTTCGGCCCGGAGCTCGCTGCCGTCGGCGCGCACTTGGGTCACGACGCCGCGGTGCTCGCGGTTCGGAGCGGTGCGGAGCAGAGTGAGCCAACGGAGCGCCTCCTCGCGATACGCCTCCGGGTGCAGGTCGAGCCAGCGCTTCTCGAGCAGGTCTTCCTCGGAGAGCCCGTACATTCTGAGCGCCGCGGCGTTGGCAGCGAGGAAGCGCAGCGACTCCGGATCGTAGACCAGCACCGGATCGGGGTTCGACTCGAACAGCACGCGGTAGCGCTCTTCGGAAGCGCGAAGCTCGGCCTCGGTCTGGCGGAGATGCGTGGTCTCCGTCCGCACCAACATGAAGTGCGTGCGACCATCCGGGCGGGGGATGGGCACGCACTTCTCGACGAACCACCGCTCGCGCCCGTCGAGGGCCAGCACCTTGAGGTTCTCGTTGACCGTGACCTGGCCGGTTCGCTTCGACTCCTCGAGCATCGAGCGGATCTGTTCGGCTCGCTTCGGGCCCAGGAACTCTTCGAGGGGTTTCCCCTCGACCTCGTGCTGCGAGGCGCCACGCACGCTCCGATTCATGAGCAACGCGATGCCGTCCTCGTCCATCAGGCCCACGAAGTCGCTCGTGTGCTCTACGAGGGCGGCCCAGGCTGGACCCAAGCCCAGCGGGTCGAGGGGACCGGGGGGGACGCTTCGAGAATTCATCCCTGAGGCGCTCGAGGGGACCACCAAGAGTAGCGCACTTAGCTCACCAGCGTCAGAGACTTGACACTGAACGACGCTGAACACGCCGAAAAACAACAGGAATTCGCCGCTCTCCAGGTTGCCCGCGGCATTTCGCACGCTAGCGATCGGCCGGGGAGACAAGGACGGAAACGCTCATGAACCACAATATCGAACGCGATGCCCAACGCCTCTACAACCTGCTGCTCGAAGGGGGGGTGGCCCTGGTGCCCACGCAGACGGGATATGGCCTCATTGCCATGAAGACGCCGGCCGTTCGCCGGATCTACGCACTGAAAGGCCGTCCTGGGGAAAAGCCGTGTGTAACCGTGGGATCACTGCCAGTGCTCGACGCGGTGGCAGTCGGTGTGGACCCGGCCACGCGGAGCTGGCTCGCGAGCGCCATTCAGAGCTGGCCGATGGCGCTCATCACGCGCTTGAACCCGGCATCTCGGCTGGTGGCGAGCTTCGAGCCGTTCGTGCTCCAGCAGTGCACCAAGGCGGACACCATCGCGACCTTCTACGGCGTCGGTGAGCTCGTGGCGCGGGTCGCGCGCCTCGCCTACGAGCACGGTCAGCTGATCGTCGGGTCGAGCGCCAACCTGGCCGGGACGGGAAACAACTACGCCATCGAGGACGTTCCGGACTCCATCCGCGGCGCGGTGGATCTGGAGATCGACTACGGCAGGGCTGCCCTCGCGAACCCGAGCAAGCTCGCCTCGACCATCCTCGATCTCACGAAGTCGACCTTTCAGCGACAAGGCGTCCATTTCGCGGACATCGAGCGCTCTTGGAAGGTATTTGCCTCCTCGCGGGCCTCGGGCATTCACGCGTAGTCGCCGTCACGGCTCGGCGAGCACGCGCCGCGCGGTGGAAAGGAGAGGGCCGTCCGGCACCAGGATCACTCCGGCGGCCTCTCGGTCGAGCAGCGCTCGATACGAGCTCGGAAGCCGAGCCGGGATTTCCCGAGCCGCGGCCACTGCAATGGCATCTTTCCCCAGGCGGCGCTGGTGTTCCCACAGCGCTTCTTGCTGGTCCACCGAGCGGAGCTCCGGCCAGCTGATGGGGCAGCGCCCGAAGCGCTCGAAGGCGAGCTCGCGTGGGTCACCGCACGCGTCGAAGTTCCGCGCGAGCACCGTCGAGTCTGCGCGCGTGCTCTCGCGGAGCGCCCGCAGGCGCCCCGGCAGCGTCGCGAGCAAGAGGAGCTCTCGACCTGCGAGCACCACGGCGAGCACGGCCAAGACCCGCGCCGGGGCTCGCGGTAGGCGCCAGGCCGGGCGGGACAGTCGAAGATACGCGCAGACCAGCAGCGAAACGAAAAGGACGGGCCCGAGCAGTCGAACCCGGAGCGCCAACTCTTGGAAGCTCGGGCTGCTCTGGAGCAAGAGCTGCAAGGCGAAGGCCGCAGCGACGCCTGCGCTGCGGCGCGTGATCACGTAGAGCAGGAACAAACTGACACCGTTCATCATGATGAACGGAACGCGCATGGCGCGCTCGGGGTCCGTTGCGTCAGCGAGCACGGCGACCTCGGCGGCGTCGAACGGCGTGACCGTCGAGAGCCAGTAGCGCAGCACGGCTCCGCCGACGAGCGTCGCCACGAGCGCCCCCGCCTCGAGCCAGAACCACTCGTACTGCCTAGTTTCGCTCACTTGCGCCGACGTCCTCAGGCCACCTGGTTCGCCATCGACGGCACCGGCAGCGAGGCGCAGAATACCCCGAGCCGCCCGCCACGCGAACACGCGGGCGAGGAGGAGCCTTGCCGCTGAACCGCCCCGGCGTCGTTTTGATCGGGCGCCGCCTCGAACACAACGAGAACCTCGGGCTCTCGTATCTGTGCGGTGCGCTCGATGCGGCCGGCATCGACAGCCGTCGCTACTACGTCAACGACGCACGGGAGCTCGCCGACGCTTGCGCCGCCGTCCTCGCCGCCCCTCCCGAGGTGCTCGGGCTGTCGTTGGCCGACGGCGGCTCGTCGATTCTGCCGCTCGCCCTGGGCGAGGCGCTCGCTCGTGCCGGCTTTCGCGGGCACGTCACGGCGGGCGGGCAGTTCGCGACGTTGGCCCGCTCGTGGCTCCTCGAGCGTCACTCGTGGCTCGACAGCGTCGTGCGCTTCGCGGGCGAGCGCGCGCTCGTCGACATCGTCGAGCGCGTGCGCTCCGGACGAGCGGTCAGCGGCGTGCCCGGAGTCACGACGCGCGAAGGAGACGGCGCCACGAGCGACGTCGGCACGAGTTCGTTCGACTCGGTGCGACCGTTGCGCGACGAGCTCCCCGACATCCTCGGCTACAAGGCTGCGCACGTGAACGCGACTCGGGGCTGCCTCGGTCGTTGTCACTATTGTGGGCCGGCGGCGCTTCACGAGATGGAGCTGGCCGAAGGAGTGCGCGCAGGCCACGACCGTTCGCTCTTGCGGCAGGCCGGCGTCGGAGGCGTGCGTGTGCGCCCCGTCGAAGACGTGGCCCGTGAAATGGCTCGGCTCTGGCACGACGAGCGGGTGCGCTACTTCTACTTCGTCGACGAGCATCTTCTGCCCTACGCCGAGGCCGGCGCGTTGGACTTCCTCGCGTGCTTCCGCCGGGCCCTCGAGCGCGAGCGGGTCGGCCCCTTCGGCATCGGGACCATGCTTCGCGCCGATCGCGTGACTCCGGCCATCGCTCGGGCCTTCGCCGAGCTCGGTCTCGTGCGCGTGTTCGTCGGACTCGAGCTCGCGAGCGCGGAGGAAGGCCGGCGCTTCGGCCGGCGCGCCCCCGGCCCGCGCGAGCTCGACCTGCTCGAAACCTTCGCCGAGCTCGGGGTGGTCACGGTTTCGAACCTGATGTTGCTCCACCCGTACTCTTCGCCCGCGAGCATCGCGCGAGGAATCGATCTGCTCGAAAGCGTGCCGCGCGGCGTGTTCGAAGCGACGCGCATGATGGTCTATCACGGCACGCGGCTGCACGAGAGCATGCGCTCGGAAGGGCGCTTGCTGGGGAACCCATTCCGCTACGGGTACCGTTTCGAAGACCCCTGCGTGGAGCGCTTCGCGCAGATCTTCGCACGCCTCCGCGCCGAGGCGTTCTGGAACTACAGCGTCGCGTTTCGTACCCACGACGCGTTCCTGGCGGCCGCCCTCGACCGCAGGCTGACGGGAGGGTCGGGTGGCGTCGACCTCACACGCAAGATCGAGCGCGTGCGGATCGACGTGAATCGTCTGTACGTCGGCGCGTTTCGCCGCGCGCTCGCCCTCGCCGAAGCGGGCGCCGGTTTCGACGCCGCTTCGCCCTTGATTGCGGAGTTGATTCCGCGCGTTCGCGCCATCGAGGCGGAGCTCGCTGGGATCGAAGCCGAGCTCGCCGGTGACGGCGCTCGTCGCGGTCGGGGGTTTTCGCCGATGAAAGCCGCGGCTGCCTCGGTGCTGAGCTTCGTGCTCGTGAGCTCCTGCGCTCGCGAGCAGAGCGGTCCCCCGGCGGCCGGTCCGACCGACGCCGTCGATGCGGGCACGGTGTCCGCCGAGTCACCGGATGCCGGATTGCTCGAGCTGGTGGACTCGGCTCTCGCGCCGGGCGAGCTCGGTCCCGCGACGGAAGCCGAAACAGGGCGCGTGTGCGGCTCGAACGAACGCGAGGCACTCTTGGCAGAAGCCAAGGAGATCGTCCAGCGTGCAGACGCCTGCTTCAGCGGAGAAGTCAGGTTGGGTTCCCCGCCGACGGCGTTCGTGGAAAGCAGCGTCCGGAGCTCTGCCCGCCTCTGTGCCGTCCGCTCGCGGGACGACGTCGGTCGCGTCGAGCTCGCTCTCGCACAGAAGGCCGCGGCCTGCACCGAGAGCGACGGCCGTCCGCTCAAGCTCGAGGTCGCAGGCGGATCGCAGCGCGACATGCTGAACGCGATCAGCGCGGTGGAGAAATGTTCCCGCGGCGGCGTCACCCCCGGCGTTCGCGTGGTGCTCGACGGACAGGGTCGCGTCCTGCGCGTGCAAGGCGGCATCCCCCAGCACGCGCGGTGCATCGAGAGCGTGCTCAAGGGACTCCGCTTCCCTTGCCTCACGGGGTTCGAGGTCTGTCCCGAACACGTGATCTTCGAGTGATCGCGGCGTGCTCGCGCCGGTCCGATTCCGGGTTCGAGAAATGGGGGACTCTGGGGTAGTCTCCGCGCCGCGCCGGAAGGCGCTCGAGTCCCATGCCGAGCGAGACCGTATTCCGCATCGAAGTGTCCGTACGCCCCGACCTTCCCGACGCGCGCGGCCGCGGAGTGGAAGCCACTGTGAAGAGCTTCCTCCAGATCCCCGTCGCGCGCGTGCGGACGGCCGACGTCTACCACGTCGCGGCCGACCTCGATGCGGACGAGGCTCGCAGAGTGCAGCGAGAGCTGACCGACCCGGTACTGCAGGTGAGTGCGCTCGGGCACGTGGAGACGGGGCCCTTCGACTTCGCCGTGACCGTCGGGTCCAAACCCGGCGTCACCGACCCCGTCGGCAAGAGCGCCAAGGTGGCGGTCGAAGACACCCTGGGCCGCGCGTTGCCCGAGGGTGGTGCCGTGTACACTTCCACGCTGTATTGGCTGACGGGCGTGGACGTGCGGCAGGCCGAGCGCATCGCACTCGAGCTGCTCGCGAACCCCGTGATCCACACGACTCGCGTCGAGTCCCTGGCCGAGTGGAGGGAACGTGAGCCCGACCTCGCCGTTCCCCGGGTCGCGGAGCACGTGCGCCCGGCGGTCTTGCGCGTGAGCCTCGCCGGAAGCGACGCCGAGCTCGAAGCGCTGAGCAAGCAGAAGCTCTTGGCGCTCAGCTTGGCGGAGATGCGGGCGATCCGCGATCACTTCCGCCAGGCTCGCACCGACCGCCGACGCGAAGCTCGCGGTCTCGGCGAAGACCCGACCGACGTCGAGCTCGAGTGTCTTGCTCAGACGTGGAGCGAGCACTGCAAGCACAAGATCTTCAACGCCAGCCTGCGCTACCGAGAGGGGGACGGCCCGAGCGAGCCCATGGAATCGCTGTTCAAGACCTTCATTCGAGGCACCACGCGTGAGGTCGAAGAGGCCGTGGTTTCTCGTGAGGGCAAGAGCTGGCTGATCTCGGTTTTTCACGACAACGCGGGCGTGGTCGAGTTCGACGAGCAGCATCACCTCGTCTACAAGGTCGAGACCCACAATTCGCCTTCGGCGTTGGATCCCTACGGCGGCGCCATCACCGGCATCGTCGGCGTGAACCGTGATCCGTTCGGCACCGGGCTCGGCGCGGAGCTGCTCACGAACGTCTGGGGCTACTGCTTCGCTTCCCCCTTCCACTCGGGGACCCTCCCGAAGGGCCTCCTGCACCCGCGTCGCATCCGGGATGGCGTTCATCGCGGAGTAATCGATGGTGGCAACCAGAGTGGCATCCCCTACGGTCGCGGCTGGGAGCTCTTCGACGCGCGCTTTCTGGGGAAGCCCTTGGTGTTCTGCGGGACGGTGGGCGCGCTTCCGACGCGGATTGCGGGCCGGCCAGGGCACGAAAAGGGCGCTCGCCCCGGCGACGTCATCGTGATGGTCGGCGGGCGCATCGGCGCCGACGGCATCCACGGCGCCACCTTCTCTTCGGCGGCTCTGGACGAGAGCGCGCCGATCCAAGCCGTGCAGATCGGTGACCCCATCACCCAGAAGCGCATGTTCGACTTCTTGGTCGAGGCGCGCGACCAAGGCCTCTACTCCGCCATCACGGACAACGGCGCCGGTGGACTCTCGTCCAGCGTCGGCGAAATGGCGGAGAAGTCCGGGGGCGCGCGTCTCGATCTGGCGCGCGCGCCCCTGAAATACGCTGGGCTCGCGCCCTGGGAGATCCTGCTGAGCGAAGCCCAAGAAAGGATGACGCTGGCGGTCGCTCCGGCCGACCTGCCGCGCTTGCTCGAGCTCGCCCACCGCCGCGAGGTCGAGGCCACGCCCTCGGCGAGTTCACCGACAGCGGTCACCTCGAGGTCGTCTATGGCGACGAGACCGTCGCCTTCATCGGCATGACGTTCCTGCACGAGGGGATCGATCTCGCGCTCGAAGCCGTGTGGCAGCCGAAGCGCCACGTCGAGCCGCCAGCGGAAGGTCGCGGCGAGCTCGGCGCGTTGCTGGTCCAGATGCTCGCGCGCCTGAACCTCTGCTCGAACGAGGCCAAGGCGAGGCACTACGATCACGAAGTCAAAGCTCTGACCGTGGTGAAGCCATTCGTGGGCGTGCGAGCGGACGTCCCCGGTGAGGCCAGCGTGTTCTTGGTGCGCCACGGCAGTTTCGGCGGCTACGTGCTCTCCGAAGGAGTGAATCCGTTCTTCAGCGACATCGATTGCCACGCCATGGCGCGCGCGGTGGTGGACGAAGCCGTCCGCCGGCAAATCGCGGCCGGGGCCCGCTCGGATCGGATCGCGCTGCTCGACAACTTCTGCTGGCCGGATCCGGTCGCGGCACCCGACAACCCCGACGGCCCGCACAAGATGGCCGAGCTCGTGCGCGCCTGCCGCGGGCTCAAAGAGGCGGCGGTCGCCTACGGAGCCCCGCTGATTTCCGGCAAAGACTCCATGAAGAACGACTCGCGGATGGGCGGCGTGAAGATCAGCGTGCCGCCGACCTTGCTGGTCTCCGCCATCGGTCGCATCGACGACGTGCGCAGCGCCGTTACCCTGGACCCCAAAGCCGCGGGCGAGCGGATCTATCTCCTCGGGACCACGCGGGACGAGACCGGTGGCAGCGAGTACTTCCGCCTCTTGGGGGAGCGCTTCGGGCACAGCGCCGAGCTCGGCGCGCCGGCGCCGTTCGTGGGCAACCGCGTGCCGCGCCTCGATCTCGACGCGACGGTCCCGCTCTACGCCGCGGTGGAGCGCGTCGTACGTGGCGGCCTGGTACGCGCCGTGGCGGTCCCGACCAAGGGCGGGCTCGGGCTCGCCCTCGCGCGCATGGTCATGGCGGCCGAGCTCGGCCTGGAGCTCGACCTCGGCCGGGCACCGGACCTCGCCGTGCTGCCGCCCGACGTCGCGCTGTTCAGCGAGTCGCTCGGCCGCTTCGTCGTGAGCGTTGCGCCCGAGCACGTCGAACGCTTCGAGGCCGAGCTCGACGGCTTCGCCTGCGTGCACGTCGGCGAAGTCACGGCCGACTCGAGCCTGCACGTCCGCAGGGGCGGAGAGTCGCTGCTTCGTAGCGAGCTCGCGGACCTGAAGCGAGCTTTCCAGAGCACGCTGGGAGGTGTGGCGTGAAACCAGATTCCGAGCTCCGCCCGCTCTTCGATGCATTGCCCGAGCCCGAGAAGGACCGGCGGAGGCGCGAAGTGCGCGTGCTCGTGCTCACCGGTCTCGGGCTGAATTGCGAGGCCGAGACTGCCCACGCCTTCCGCCTCGTCGGCGCACGTCCCTCGCTCGTGCACCTGCTCGATCTGCTCGAGTCGAGCTCACCCCACAAGATCCAGGACTTTCCCGTCCTCGCCTTCATCGGCGGGTTCGCTTTCGGCGACCACATGGGTGCGGGTTTCGTCTTCGCGAACAAGATCCGCTACCGACTCTACGATCAACTGCTGGCGTTCATCGCGCGGGGTGGTCTCGCGCTCGGCATCTGCAACGGGTTTCAGACCATGACGCGCCTCGGTCTCTTGCCCGGCCTCGACGGCGACTACAGGACGCCGAAGGTCACGCTCGGGCCCAACGACCGCGCCGGCTATCGCGACGCGTGGGTGCGTGTCGGTTTCGATCCGGCGAGTTCGTGCGTGTGGACGCGTGGGCTCTCGCGCATGGACCTGCCGGCGCGCCACGGAGAAGGGAAGCTCATCGCGTCCGCGGAGACGCTCGCGCGCTTCCGCGAGCAGAGGCTCGTCGTGGCGCGCTACCTGGACGAGCGCGGTGCGCCGACGGAGGGCTGGCCCGACAACCCCAACGGGTCTCCCGAGGGCATCGCCGGGATCTGCGATCCGTCCGGGCGCCTGTTCGGGCTCATGCCGCACCCCGACGCCTATCTCTACCCCTTCCACCATCCGGCATGGGCGCGGCGCAAGGTGTCGGGCGAGGTGCCCGCGGAAGGCGAGGGCCTCGCCATTTTCCGCAACGGCGTCGACGCCGCCGCAGCGCGACTCTGACGCGGGTCAGGGCGCTGCGACGCCCCAGCGCTGGCCGAGCTCGACCAACCGCGCGTTGTCCGGCGCGCCCTGCAAAAAGGCGCGGCGGAGCTCTGGTTCGTCCAGCTTGTCACACGCCGCGCGAAGTCGCTCGAGCGCGGTCGCGAGGAGTGTACGCGCGCGCGCCGCTTCACCGGCTGCCTCGAGGGCCTCCACCATGGCTCGGCGGATGGTGTGTTCGCCATACTCCACACCGCCCCTCTCGAGCGCCTCGCACGCGCTCCTGGCGAGCTCGAGGGCGCTCGCGCCGTCGCCTTTCGCCAGTCGGATCTTCGACAGCGTGCCGAGCGCTGCGGGCACCAATGGGGGCGCAGCTTCGTTCAGCGTGTCGATGGCCCGCCGCGCGGCCTCGTCGGCGCGTTCGAGCTCGCCCGAGAGGTGCAAGATCATCGCCAGCGCGAGCTCCGCTCCACCCTCGAGTCGGCGATCGTGCTGGCGGAAAGAGCCGAGCGCACTCTGTTCGAGGTGCAGCGCCTGGGAAAACTGACCGCGGTGCGCCAAGACGAGCCCGAGGTTGTGGCGCGCGCCGGCCACCGCGTGCGGCAGCCCGAGGCGTTCGGCGGTGGACAATGCGTCGCCGAGCACGGACTCGGCCTCGCCGTGGGCTCCGAGCTCCATCAACACCGAGCCGATGTTGATGCGCTGCTCCAGCGCCAAGCGCTCGTCGCCGACTTCTTCGTGACGGCGAAGCGCGCGTCGGGCCTCCTTGAGGTAGCGCCCGGGCTCACCGTCGAGCAATGCTTCCACGGCGTGGAAGGCGTGGAGGTGCGCGGCCGTGATCGGCCCGAGCAGCGTGCTCCGGCCGCCGGCGTCGCGCACCAACGCCCGCGCGCGTTCGCGGGCTCCGACGCGCAGGAGTGCCAACGCGACCCTGGCGCGGGCGAGGTGCAGGGCGTCATCCGCGCCTTCCTCGGCGCGCTCGAGGTCGAGCTCGCGAGCGAGCTCGACGAGCTCGTGCTTGAGTCCGAGGCGCTGCAAGAGCACGGATTTTTCGCCGAGCGCGTGCAGGAAGGCCGCGCTCCCGTGGCCGAGCGCCGCCAGCGCCTGGTTCAGGATCGGCAGCGCTTCGGCGACGCGCCCGCCGAGGCGCAGGGCCTCGGCGTACACCAGCCCGAGCTCGGCGCTCTCGCCGGGAGCGAGGCTCGCGCCGAGCCCACGTTCGGCACGAGCTGCCGCCGTGACGAAGTCGCCAGCGTCCAGGGCTCGCCGCGCCGCGACTCGCCAGTGACGGGCGGCTTCCGCGGGCGCGCCTGCGCGCTCCAGGTGTTCCGCCAGCAGCGTGCCGTCCGTCATCCCCACTTGTTCGAGATAGCCGGCGGCCAACCGGTGCCCTCGCGCGCGGTCGTGTTCGGGCAGCATCGCGTACGCTGCGTCCCGCACCAGCGAATGGCGGAAGGCATACTCCGGCTCGGCGCCGAGCCGACTCGCGCCGCGCCGAGACACGACCTCACGCTGCTCCAGCGTGGTGAGCCACTCGGAGATCTCTTGGGCCACGGCGTCGCCGCCGAGCAGCGCGGAGACCCCGCCCGGCCAGAAGCTCTGGCCAAACACGCTGGCGGCTCGGAGCACGCGGCGTGCCTCGGGCTCCATGTTCTCGATGCGTTCCTTCACCATGCCGAGGACGCTGTCGGGCAGCGCTTCGTTCCGCCCTTCCGCGCGCGCCCGGATCAGCTCCTCCAGATAGAAGGCGTTGCCCGCCGCCCGTTGTACGAGCTCCGAGACCCCTGCTTCGTCGGCGTCCGTGAGCGTGGCGCGGATCAAGCTCTCGGCGGCGCGGCGGGTGAGCGCACCGATGCGAACCTCTTGCACGTTGCGCGCCTGCCACAGACCCGGAAAGGCGTCGTGGATGTCCGGTCGCGCGATGGCGAGAAGCGCGAAAGGACGCTCGGAGAGGTTGCGCAGGGCACGGTCGAGGAGGTTCGCGCTGGCCGAGTCTCCCCACTGAAAGTCCTCGAGGATCAAGAGCAGGGGTCGTGCGTCGCACTCCGCCGTCAGGAAGTCCTCGGCCGCGCGCTGCATCTGATCGCCCATCAGCACCGGGTCGAGCCGCGCAGCCGCCAGGCGCGGTGACTCCGGGAACGGAACGTCCAGGAGCTCTCCCAGAAACTCCGCCACTCGATCGCGGGCCTCCGGCGCGACGCTGTCGGCGACGCGCGCGCGGATGGCGTTCTCCTGGAGTTCGCGCGGCGCCGTCTCGGGCAGACCGAGGCCATGTCGAAGCGCGTCTCGAAACGCGCCGAGGGGCGCGCCCGCTTTCATCGGATCGCCTCGGCCGATCCAAATGGCGAGGTCGGGGCGCTTTCGCTCGAGCTCGCGCACCAGCTCGTAGCGCACGCGACTCTTGCCCACGCCCGCCGGGCCCGTCACCAGGGCGACCTGCGCGAGTCGCGACTCGACGCACTCGTCGAGCATGGCGTTCAGCGTTCTGAGCTCGCGTTCTCGTCCGACACAAGGCGTCGCGCGCCCGAGCAGCAGGCGCGCCGGGTGGGTGCTCTCGGAAAGGCGCAGGAGCGAGAAGTGGCCACGCTCGCCGGAAACGCCGAACTTCGCGGGCAGGAGCCCGCGCGTCACGTCGTCGATGGCGATGCTGCCGCTGGCCTCCGCGAGCCGGGCGGCGCGCTCCACCACGTCGCCTTCGGGCAGTCCGCCGACCACCGTCGCCCAGCCCGTGGCGACTCCGATGCAGAGGTTCGCGTCGAGCTCGCGAAGCTCCAGCGCCGCGTGCGCCACGCGGGCTGCTTGGTCCGAGGCCACTCCGCTGCCCGCCGAGGTCAGGAAGAAGGGCCCCTGGGCCAGGGCGTCGAACGAGAGCGAACGAGCTCGGGCCAGGGCGCGCGCGTGTTCCGAGAGGGCGACGTCGGGCGGCTTGCCATCGCCGTGCGCCCGGCGGGCGAACAGCACGCTCACGAGCTCGCGCTCCTGCTCCGTGACGGCGATGGATTCGCCGGCGAGTGGTGCCGCGAGCGAAGGTCGCGAGCCTCCGACCTGCGAGAGCTGCTCGAGCACCGACTCGGCGCTCGCTGGCCGATCGGCGGGTTCCTTGGCGAGCAAGCGCGCGACGAGCTCGTCCAACGCCAGGGGCACGTCGGGGCTCGTGCTGCGGAGACGCGGCGCGCCTGCCATCACGATCTTGGCCAGGACCCCCAGGTAACTGTCCGCCGAGAACGCCGCCTTGCCCGAGATGCACTCGAACAGGATGGCGCCGAGCGCAAACAGGTCGCTGCGCGCGTCCACCTTGCCGAGTCCGCGCGCCTGTTCGGGTGCCAGATAGCCCATGGTGCCCATGGGCCCGACTCCGTCCAACGTCGGCTCGGCGCGATCCGCACGATGCCGAGCCAGACCGAAGTCGACGAGCTTGACCTGTTCCGGGAACCCGCCAGACAGGAGCAGATTCGACGGGCTCAGGTCGCCGTGCACGATGCCGAGTCCGTGAGCGTGGCCGAGCGCGCTCGCCACGCGGCGTACCAGGGCCAGGGAGCCTTCGAGCGGCAGCGGGCTCTGGTCGAGCCGCTGCCTCAACGTCGGACCTTCCACCCACTCCATGGCGATGTAGTGCTCGCCGCCCTCCAAGGGGCCGTGCGCCACGTAGCGAACCACGGCCGGGTGATTCAAGAGCGCGAGGGCGCGCGCTTCGCGGAAAAAGCGGCGTTCGCCGGCCTCGTCCGGCAGCACACGCTTCAGCGCGACCCAGTCCCCGGTTTGCCGATCGCTGGCGCGATAGATCTCCCCCATCCCGCCCTCTCCGACGAAGGAGGCGAGCTCGAAGCGATTGGCCACCAGATCGCCGAGCTTCACGTCGATCTCAGACGCGTACCCTCCCTCGGTCGCCGGCGCCAGGGGCGCGACGCCGGGGCGTCCCGGACGGCCTCAGTATCCGTACAACACGAGGGCGGCGGCGGCGGCGACCTTCTCCAAGAGGGCCGTGTCCGAGGCGCGGAACGCATGACCCACTCGGCCGAGCTCGATGATGGCCAGGAGCTCACGACCGATGGAGACCGGCAGCATCGCCACGCCTCCGAGGTCCGGGGGCGCGCCGAAGCGTTCTCCGATGCAGCGCTCGACGTTGCCCGCCGACGGCGATGCCACGACGATGCCGCCGGCGCGTGCGTAGTCGACCGCGCTGTCGTCACGCAGGTCGGCGCCGAGGAAACGCGTCATGCCGAGTCCGCGCACGCAAGTCGTCACCGCCACGCGCCTGGAAGAAATCGCGCGGTGCACCAGCCCGAAGCTCGCGCCGGTGAGCTCGACACACTCGTGCAGGGCCAAGCTCAGCACTTCGGCCGCGTCCTGGGCGCGGCTCAAGCGCTCCACCAGCTCCGCGTGGCTCCGGGTGAGCACCGGCCGAAAGCCGTCCTGGACGGCGCGCACTTCTCGGATTTCGTGCAGTGGACGCCAGGTGCGCCAGGTGAGCTCGCGCACCAGGCAATCCTCCGGGATGCGCCGGTGGATCACGCCGCGCTGGAGCAGGTCGGTTTTCACGGGACCCACCGTGGCCTCTCCATTGGTCACGAACCACAGCGGAGGGGGCCGCCGGAGACGGCGCGCGATGACGGGCTCTTGGAGTTGCAAAGAGAACCTCCTTGGGGCCAGGGAGTGGCCGGTGAAATTGTCGCGCGCCCGGGCCAGCGATGGCCAAGAACGCGACCGCGATTCACACGGCGCGGCTCGTCCAGAGGCCGCGACGGAATACCCGGGCGAGCCAGAGCGTGCGCACGACCCAGTCCACGGCACTGGCCCACCACACCGCCTGGATCCCGAGCCCCTCGCCGAGGCCGAGCCAGGTGACCAGCGCGACGCGCACCAGAGCGCCGCCCACCACGCCCGCGAAGACCGGGGAAGTCGTGTCGCCGGCGCCCCGCAGCGATTGGGCGAGCACCACGCTCGCCGCCATGAAGGGTTGCGAGAGCCAGAGCAGCGGCAACGCCTCGCGGCCGGCGTTCACGAGCTGCGCCCCGTCGCCTGCACGCGGTACGAAGAGCGCGAGCAGCGGCCTCCCGAACAGCCAGAGGCCCGCCCCGAGGAGCGACAAGAGCGCGGCGCACGAAAGCGCCGCGACGAGACCGGCGCGGCGTGCGCCCGACACGTCCTTGCGCCCGAGCGACTGACCCACCAGGGTCGCGGCCGCCACTCCGAAGCCGTCGGCGCTGAGGAAGCAGATGGACTCGAGGGTGACGAGCGCTTGGTTCGCGGCCATCACCAGCGCGCCGAGCCGCGTGATGACACCGGAGTAGAGCAGATAGCCCGCGTGAATCGCGATCCGCTCGACCAGGGCCGGCCCGCTCAAGCGGAAGAGGGCGCGGCGCTCGTCGCGCTCTTCGCTGCCCCCAGAGCGGAGCAGGCGGCCGATACGGATGGGCGACTCCGGTCGCGAGAGGAGCCAGGTGAGGAGGAGCGCCTCCAAGCTGAACGCGATGACCGAGCCGAGCGCGGAGCCCGTCACACCGAGGGCCGGCACGTGTCCGAGCGGCCCCAAGTCGAATCCGAAGATCAGCCCCAAATTCAGCCCGATGTTCAGGCCGTTGGTGAGCACGCCCACTACGAACGGCGTGCGGGTGTGGCCCGCCGCGTTCCAGATCATCGCGGCGGTGGTGGCGACGAACAGCTGGGGAAAGCCCAAGAGGGCCACGCCGATGTAGCGGGCCGAGAGCGCGCGGAGCTCGGGCGCCGAAGGTCCCAGAGCGGCGACGATGGGGTCGAGAAAGAGGAAGACCACGACTGCGATCCCGGCGCCGAGAAACGCAGCGATCCGCAGGGCCGCGTGGCCGGCGCGGGCCGCCCGTGCCGGGTCGCCGGCGCCCACCGCGCGCGCCACCAGGGGAACCGTCCCGACCAAGAGGCTCCCGAGCACGCTCTGGAGCGACCAGAGGAGCGGCCCTTGCACTTGCATGCTGGCGAGTGCTTCCTGGCTGTGGCGACCGAGGAGCAGGCGGTCTGCCAGGAACACGCCGGTCTGGAGGAAGCTCACGGAGACGGCAGGCCATGCGAGGCCGAAGAGCCTCTTCAGCACCCGAGCATCGCGACTCGTGGAGCCCGAGCTCAAGCTTCGGCTCCCCCCCGGGTCGCGCCGTTTGCTACGCTCCGGGCGTGGATTCCGTGCGCATCGATCGCTGGCTGTGTGCTGCCCGCATCTACAAGTCGCGCACCCAAGCCACCGACGCCTGCGTCGGCGGGCACGTGCGCCTCAACGGCGCAGCGGTCCGCGCGAGCCATCTGGTGAAAGTGGGCGACCAGATCCGCGCGCTGGCCCCCCGCGGCGAAGTCGTGTTGGAGGTGAGGGGCCTCTCCGAAAAGCGGGTGTCGCCGCCGCTCGCCCGCGAGCTCTACGTCGATCACTCGCCCCCCCCACCACCGAGAGAAGAGCGATTCGCTCTGCGCGACCGCGGCACGGGTCGACCCACGAAAGCGGATCGGCGCGCGCTGGCGCGCCTGCGCGACGACTGACCTGCGACGCGCCCGTCGGGTCAGTGCTCTTCTGCGGGCGGCGCCGCGCTCGCGGCCGGAAGCTGCGGCAGCATGCGGAGCGGAGTAGCGACGAATCGACCCGTCGGGCCGGCGGCTGGCGGAGGCGGCGACAGCACCTCCTCGTCTTCCGGTGCGGGCTCGGCTCCGGGCATTGCGGGCGGTGGCGCTGGCGGTGGCGCCGGTGGAGCTGGCGCGCGGCGCTCTTCCGGGTCGGCGGGCGGAGACGGCGACGGAGCGACGGGGGTCGGCGGTGGTGGCGCGGGCGGAGCTATGGCGGGCGTCGGGCGGCGCGGCGTAGCGGGGCTCTTGTCGGCCCGCGGCGCACCTTGCGTGATGGCGTTGGCAGCCGGGTCTTCGATCACGTTCACCGCTTTCGGGCCTGCGCCGAAGTTCAAGTTCGCCGGCGTGACCAGGAGCACGATGAGCACGTAAAGGAGCGATGACGTCACGAGGGCGATGCAGGGCGTCCAGCGCCAACCGATCAACGAAGCGACGAGCTTGATGAACCTCACGTGTTCGCCCTCGGGGTTCGAGTCTAGCCCATGGGCTCGGCGTTTCCAGTGTCGCTCTCCGCAGCTGAAAATCCCGGTCAACCGCCGCTGAAAGCGTCCTCGGCGTCCGCCTCGGGGGGTGTGGCGTCGTCCAGCTGGTCGAGGTACCCCTCCGGGAGGCTGACCACTTGGGTGCCCGACGACTTGCCACGCGGCACCCGCATCGCCGACGCGGGGAAGGGTTGGTTCGGGTCCATGCCCTGGATGGCCCGCGAGAGGTCGTCCAGCGTGGCGATGTGCATCAATCGGTGGCGAAGCTCGGCGCTGCCGCGGAAGCCCTTCGTGTACCAGGTAGAGTGCTTGCGGAACGCCCGGATGGCGGGCCCTTCGCCAATCCACTCGGAGAGCATGCGCGCGTGGGCCAGCATGATGCTCGCCACCTGGCCGAAGCGCGGCGGATCCTCCGGCTCCTGCCCGTCGAAGACGCGCGCGAGGTCGGCGAACAGCCACGGACGCCCGAGGCAGCCGCGGCCGACGATCACTCCGTCGCAGCCGGTATGGCGCATCATGCGTAGCGCGTCTTCGGCTTCCCAGACGTCGCCGTTGCCGAGCACGGGGATCTTCACGTGCCGCTTCAGCGCAGCGATGGCTTCCCAACGCGCGAGTCCGTCGTAGAGCTGGGCTGCGGTACGCGCATGGAGCCCGACGGCGCTCACCCCCTCGCTCTCTCCC
Source organism: Polyangiaceae bacterium (assembly GCA_046351435.1). GTDB lineage: Bacteria > Myxococcota_A > Polyangia > Polyangiales > Polyangiaceae > JADJKB01. The sequence continues at coordinate 36,079 of JAXLYN010000016.1, read as the reverse complement.
ACCCGCCCCGACTCCAGGTAGGTCAGGTGATCCTCGTCGATGCCCATGCGAAACTTGATGGTGACGGGCACGCTGCCCGCGCTCTCGACGGCCGCCCGCACGATGGCCGCCAGCAGCTTGGGCTTGAGTGGGATCGCCGCGCCGCCGCCCTTGCGGGTGACTTTGCGCACCGGGCAACCGAAGTTCATGTCGATGTGATCCACGCGGCCCTCACCGACCAAGCGCTTCACCGCCTCCCCGACGTAGTAGGGGTCGACCCCGTAGAGCTGGAGGCTCCGCGGGCTCTCGTCCGGCCCGAAATCGGCGAGCTTGAGCGTACGGTCACGGCCCTCCACCAGCGGGCGCGCCGTGATCATTTCGCTCACGTAGAGGCCTGCACCGAAGCGTCTGCACAGCGCTCGAAACGGGTAGTTCGTCACTCCCGCCATGGGCGCGAGCACCACCGGCGGCCAAACCCGAAGCGGGCCGATCCGCAGCTCGGGAAACTCGTCGGGCTCTGCTGGCGCGACGTCGCGGTTGATGGCGCTCTTGTAGACCGGGTCCACGGGATCTCCGCGCTCAGCCCTTCACAGGAGCGAGAGCTGTCGGGGCCGAACGTGACCCCACACGAGCTCTTCCGCCATGTCGAGCCACTCGGCCCGTCGCGCCGGATCGAGCTCCACCCGAGACAGCCCGCGCGCCTCGATCTCGCGGCTGAGTCTGGCATCTACCGCGCGCTGGAACTCGGGATTGGTGGTGCGAAAGCCGTCCGCGCTGGGTTCGTCCACGACGGGAACCTGCACCAAGAGATCGTAGGTCTTCATCCAGTAGTTCACGAGCAACTCCAGCCCCTCTTGGGGACCCGCAGCCAAGAGCAGGTAGACGTAGTTGTCGAGCGCGCTGCGATCGCAGATGACGACGGGATAGCGCTGGGCGGCGACGACCTCTTCGGCGATTTGCGTGTGCAGGATCCACGACTCGCTGGCGATTCCCGTTTCCTCGTTGATGGGGAGCGGGCAGCGCCGCGCAACCTCGTGTACCACCTCGAGCACGACGTCGCGGGCTTTCAGGCGGGCGGCGAGGCCGTAGCAGAGCGTGGTCTTCCCCACACCGTGGCTGCCCACGAAGGCCATCTTGAGTCGCCCCGACGGTTTCAACCGCTACTCCCAACCCTCGTCGGTCGGGTCCGGATCGCTGGTCTGGACCGGCGGGGGCTTCACGACGGGCACGCGCGCCGTGGATTTCTTCTCGGGTCGTGCTGGCTCCGAAGGGCCGGTTCGATACGCTTCCTGCGGAAGCTCGAGCTTCGCTAGCCGCGGAGTGTCTTTGCGGTGGAAATCCGGTGGTGGCGGCATCGAACGCGAGGCCTCGCTGGGCAGGTAGATCTCGGGGCTGGTCTCGCGGCCGTATACGTCTTTCGGCGCCGCCCGGGTCTCCGCGTCGACCGGCGTGACCGGATGTGCGGGAGTGGGGGCCGCCGCTCGAACCGCAGCGGCGGGTTCGGCCGAGGCCGGCGGCGCGGGCGGCGTGCGGCCGCGAGCGCTGATGGGAGGGCGTCGCGCGGAGTCGGGGGCCGCGGGACGCACGGGTGGCGTGCGGCCTCTCACGCTGGGGGGCGGTGGTGAGAGCTCCGGCAGCGACGGGCGCACGGGTGGCGTGCGCCCACGCAGGCTTCCGGGCGGCACCGAAGGCGGAACCAGCGGGCTCGACGACCGGGGCACTGCGGTGATGCGACCCGACGCTCGGCGCAGCCGGAGCTCGTCGTCCCGGCGGGTGTCGAACACGATCAGGGGAGCGATCAAGTCGGGGTTGCTCCCGGCCCAGTCCGCCAGCTCGGCCAGGGGCACTGCGACCGAAATGGTGCGTACGCGCTCGAAGTGCCTGCCCGCATCGAGGCGGATGTCGATCTCCGTGGCGAGGCCGAAGTCCCTGAGCACGATGTCGAGCGCACCGTCCACCCACGCGCTCTGGGAGAGCCGCGCGAGCACCTCCAAGATGCGGTGGGCTCCCTGCTCCGGCTGCGCGACCCGCGCCATGCGCTCGACGAGGCGCAGCACCGCGTCTTTGGGCGAGCCGGACCCGGCTTCGAACGCCCGGTCGATCAACGCCGGGTCGACGTCTTCACAGCTCTTGAAGTCGAGCGGCGGATTCAGGGAGGTCGCCATCTCGGGAGAGAAGACAAGAAGGATCGGAGAAACCCGCCCGAGCGTCAATCACCGTGCCGAGCGCCACCTGGCTTCAGCCTTCGTCGTCGTGTTCTTTCGCGGAATCGGGCGTGGGTGCGCCCGCTCGCCGCTTCGACCGCTCCGAGCTCCTGGCGTTCTTCGCGCCGTCCAAGAGTGCGCGCACGGCCTGTCGCGCCAACGCTGGTGCGCTGAACATGCTCTTCGCGAGCGAGGTCGCGAGCGCCAGCGGGGACGAACCGTGCGCTTCGATGGCGACGCGTTCTCCGGTGGTTGCTTCTTCGATGGCTCCTCGGGCGATGGTTCTCGAGCCGTCGGAGCGGATCTCCACGATCATGCGCGCGACCACCGGGGGTTCATCCGGGCGTTCGGCGAGCGTGCGGGTATTCCGGTCCGGGCGCTGGGGAACGTCGTCGTCGGGCAAGGGCCTTCAGGTTTCTTCCTGGGGGTCACCCGCGCGCAGCGAGTAGCTCCCGAGCGGCTGAGTCGTCGGGTTCGGCTTGCGCTTGAGGGGCGGCGGCTTGCCATCGACGTCGGGCTCTTTGGCGCCAACCGGGGCAGGTGTGGCGCGCGAAAGAGCGATGGCCTTTTCCAGCTCTTCGTTGGGTGGCGCGGTCATGCGGTCGCCGATGCCTTGCCCCAGCCCCTCCGCATCGTCGGGCGGGCTAGGGTCCGTGATGCGGTTGGCGACGACGGGCACCGCCGGCTCGGTGCGCCGGTGGTCTTGATTGGGAAACCCCGGGCGGGGCGGGGCGACCCGACCCGGCGCGATCCGGGCGAGCTCGGACAAGTAGCGGTCTTTCTCGGCCGTCACGCGGGCCAGCGCTTGCTGAGCCTCGTCGCGCTGTTGCTGGAGGCGACGCACCACCTCCCGCGACCGCTCGCGTTCGTTCAGGAGCTTTTCGATGTTCCGCTCGGAGTCGACGAGCACCGGCACGAGCGCGGGGGGCGGCGGCGTCGGGTCGCCGAGGCCGGGGTGGGTGCGCCGGGAGTCCACCGGGGCGCCCGCTGGCCGCGCCGTCTCTTGCGCCTGGCGCAAGGCGCGCTCGAGTCGCTCCAGCGCATCCGCGCGCTCCGCGGCCAGTCGCTCGATGGTCTGCTCGTGTTCTTCGAGCAGGCCGGCCAGGAAGCGATCCTGCTCGCTGATCAAGAACTCCCGATCCGATCGAGCTTCTTCCAGCTGGCGCTCGAGCAGCGAGACCTGGTTGCGGAGCACCAGGCGCTGTTCGTTGCTGACCGCCAGCATTTCGCGCACGCGATGCAGCTCGGCGCCGAGCTGGTCGTTGGCCTCTCGTGCTCCGCTCACGCCCTGGGTCACCTGCTGGATGGCCCGGTAGAGCGAGGCCAGTGTGGCTTCGGCGCGTGTGCTGGCGGCGAGGGCTGCTTCCACGGACTGGTCCGAGAGCGGGTCCGCGGCGTGCGGTGCGCCTGCGGGGTCGACCGCTGCCGTCGGGTCGGCGTCGGAGGAATGCTCCGCGTCGCTGGACGAGCCCGAGAAGGCGACCATGCCCTCGAGGATAGCCCATGGGCCCGCGATTCACAGCCCATCGCTCCGAAGCCGAAGAAAGGCGGCGCGGACGGGGCTCCTCCACCCGCGGTGAGCTGCTACGATGCCGCCACATGAAGAGGTTCTCGGGTTCTTGCCTGCTCGCGCTCGCCGCGCTCGGGTGTGACTCGAGCGAGCCCAAAGAGACGGCAGCCCCGCCGCCCGCCGCTCCGGCGAGCGTGCTCGCCGCCCCCTCCGGCTCCGAACCCCCGCTGCCCGTCGTTGCGACGCCGAGCCATCCGGTGAGCTTCTCGTCCGCGGACGGAGCTGCGCTTTCCGGAGAGCTCTGGGAGTCTCCCGAGCCCAACGCGCCGGCTCTGATCCTGGTGCACCGTCTGCACGGCGATCGCTCCGAGCTCGTGCCGTTCGCCAAGCGGCTCGCGCTCGCAGCGCGTCGCTACAGCGTGCTGTCTTTCGACCTCCGGGGTCACGGCGCTTCCAAGGCGCCACCCAAGGCCAAGGCGTCCGACACGACCGCCCTCGGGCAGGACGTGCTGGCGGCGATTTCGCACGTGGACGAGGCCACGAAACCCCGCGCCATCGTGCTCGTGGGCACCAGCGTCGGCGCAGCGCTGGTCAGCGCTGTCGCATTCAAATCACCGAAGGTCTCCGCACTCGCCCTGATCTCGCCGGGTGAGGCCATCGCCGGGCACGAGCTCTACAAACCCTACGCGGAGGTGCGGAACCTCCCGACCTTCGTGGCCGCGGCCAAGGACGACACCGTGGCGCGAGGACCCCTCGAAGCTCTGGAGAAGATGGCCATGAAGGCCCGCGTGAAGCGCTACGACGGCAGTCGTCACTCGGCGGGGTTCCTCGCCGAAGAACACCCCGAGCTCTGGACCGACCTCGAGACTTGGGCGGTGGAGGTGTTCGGGGAGCAGCCGACGGAGCGCCGGTCGTTGTATTTCGCGCCCGGAAAAGAGCCGCGCGGCGCCGCGGGAAAGAAGCAGGGAGGCTGACACGTGGCGCGGGTGCTGGTGGTGGAGGATTCCGGGTCGATGCGCTCCTACGTGCGGGGGGCGCTCTCCGACGTCGCCCTGTCGGAACGCCCCATCGAGGTCGTCGAGGCCGAGAGCGGATTCGAAGCACTACGACTCCTGCCGAGGGGACCGTGGAGCCTCGTCATCACCGACGTGAACATGCCGGACATCAACGGCCTCGAGCTGTTGAGCTTCATCCGCGCGAGCGAGCGGCACAAGGCGACGCCGATGCTCCTCATGTCCACCCAGACGTCCGAGCGCGACCGCGAACGCGGCATGCGACTCGGAGCCGCTGGCTATCTGGCGAAACCCTTCACGCCCGAGCAACTCCGGGACGAGGTGCTGAAGCAGCTCCGCCGGGCCGGGAGCGCGAGCCCGGATGGTTGACGTCGGGGACAAGGCGCGCGAGGAGTTCTTCACCGAAGCGCAGGAGATCGTCGAGAGCTTCTCGAGAAGCCTGCTCTCGCTCGACGCCACCCTGAAGGCCGGGAACGAAGACCCTCAGCTCATCAACGAGGCGTTTCGAGCCGTCCACACCCTGAAGGGGCTCTCCGGCCTGTTCGGCGCGGTGCGCATGGGAGCCGTGTCGCACCGGCTCGAAGACGTTCTGGACGCATTGCGGCTCGGACGCATGCTCCTCAGCCCCAAGGTGCTCGACACGCTGTTCGTGGCCATCGACGTCTACGCGCAGCTCTTGGCGGCGGAGAAACACGGCGTCGACGAGCCAGTCCAAGCGGTCGACGACCTCGTGGCTCGGCTCGATCTCCTGTCCCAAGGCGAGTCTCGGCCCCCCAACGCCGGTGTGGAGTACGAAATCGATCCGGGGCTCTTGGCGGTGCTCACCGAATACGAAGAGCATCGACTTCGCACCAACATCGAGCACGGTCTCGGTCTCTACCGCCTGCGCGTGCAGTTCGACTTGGCGACCATCGATCGCGCCCTCGAAGAGATCAAGGATCGCGCGAAGCGTCACGGAGAGATCATCACCTATTTGCCGACCGGCGAGTCGGCGAGCCCGGACACCATCGAGCTCGATCTCTTGATGGCGTCGCGCGACGATCTCGCGACTCTGATCGGCACGCTCGGCGCGGACAACATCGTGATCGAAGAGGTGCCACGACGCCGGCGCCCGTCCATGACCGGCGGCACGATACATCCACCCGCCGGGCCGGGAACCATGGCTTCGCTGGTTCCGCCTGCGCCGGTGGAAGCCGCTGGCGACGACGAGATCGCAGCCATGGAGCCGGCCGCATCACTCAAGGCGGTCACCCAGACGGTGCGAGTGGACATCCGGAAGCTCGACCACCTGATGAACATCGTCGGCGAGCTCAGCATCGTGCGCGGTGTCCTGTCGCGCCTCTCCGATCGCGTCCGCGCCGAAGGTCAGCGCCAGCTTTCGGCCGAAATCCAACGCTTGAATCGCAACTTCGAACGACGCCTGGGCGAGCTGCAAGACGCCATCCTCGAGGTGCGCATGGTGCCCCTCGGTCAGGTCTTCGACCGGCTGGCCCGCGTCGTCCGGCAGCTCAGCCGCGAGGTGGGCAAGGAAATCCGCCTGGTCATCACCGGTGCCGAGACAGAGGTCGACAAGCTCATCGTCGAAGAGCTCAGCGACCCGCTCATGCACATGATCCGCAACGCGATCGATCACGGCATCGAGTCCGTGGAGGCTCGAAACAAGGTGGGGAAGCCGCCGGCCGGCACCATCGCGCTCAATGCCTATCAAAAGGGCAGCCACGTGATGATCGAGATCGAGGACGACGGCGCGGGCATCGACGAGGTCGCGCTACTCGAGAAAGCCATCGTGCTCGGTCGTGTCTCGCGGGCCGAGGCGGGCGACATGAGTCGGCACGACGTGCTCGCGCTGATCTTCGCGCCTGGCCTCTCCACGCGCGATCAAGCAGGCGACTACTCCGGGCGCGGCGTCGGGATGGATGTCGTGAAGACCAACATCGCCAAGATCGGCGGCGTGATCGACGTCCAAAGCGATCGCGGCATCGGCACCAAGATGACCATCACGCTGCCGATCACGCTCGCCATCGTGAACGCGCTGCTCGTCCGCGTGGCGGGTCACGTGTTCGCCATCGCGGTGAGCAGCGTTTCCGAGGCCATCGTCTTCGACCCGACTGGCCTGCGCACGGTGGACTGTCGCGAAGTGCTCTCTCTTCGCGGCGCGACGTTGCCCGTGTGTCGACTCGACTCGCTCTTGGGCCTTCCGCCCGCCACCGAGCGTCCCGGACGCAAGTTCGTGGTGGTGGCCACCCTCGGCAGCCGGCGCCTGGGCATGGTGGTGGACGGCGTCATCGGTCAGCAGGACATCGTGATCAAGCCGCTCGGCCCATCGCTGGCGCACGTGCGCGGCTTCTCCGGCGCCACCGAGCTCGGCGATCTACGCGTCGGCTTGGTGTTGGATCCTGCGGCCTTGATCGAGGAAGTCTTGAGCGGTGGTGAGCTGAAGCCGGCCGAGGCGGTGGCACGTGGCTGATCTCGTCGCGCCTGCAGCGATCGTGCCGTGGCGCACAAGGGGCCGGTGCGTGAGGTTTTGGCGCTGCGCGTGGCGGGCGGGGGCGAGTACGGCGTCGAGCTGACCGGGATCCGCGAGATCTTGAGCCCGCCGCCGGTGACGCCGGTGCCGCGGGCGCCGCGCCAGGTTCTCGGGGTGCGCGTGCGCGCCTGCCCCGTCACGGTGGTGAGCCTCCGCGCTGGGTCTCGTGGATCAGCCGCTCACGCGCAGGAGTCGGGTCTTGCTCACGACCGGGCCTTCCGGACGAGGTGTTCGGCGTGCTCGTGGACGAAGTGGCAGCGCGGTGCGGCTGGCCGAACCGGAGATCGAGTATTCGGCCGCGGTCCTCGGGGGTGACGTTTCGGACCACGTGCTCGGCATCGGAAGACCCTCACCTCGGAACGACGTGATCATTCTGCTCGACCTCGGTCGCATCGTCGGCCAGCTGACGGAGGACAACGCATGGCAGGCAAGATGAGGCCCGACCCCCAGAAGAGCCTGGTCGGCTTCACGGTGGGCGACGTGCACTACGCCGTCCCCATCGCCCAGGTCCGCGAAATCGTGAATCCGCTTCCCCTGACGGCGCTTCCGCACTCGCCGGTAGCCGTCGCCGGAGTCGCCAATCACCGCGGCGTCGTGATCCCGGTGGTCGACCTGCGCGCGCGGTTCGAACTGCCGCGGGTCGAGGAACAGCGGCGCGCGAAGTGGATCTTGGTCGACGTCGAAGAGCGCACGGTCGGTTTGATGGTGGACGGCGTGACCGAGGTGTTCGGAACCGGTGGGGCCGACCTGGGGCCCGCCCCGAACCTGGGAGGGGGCGACGACGTGCGAGGCATCATCGGCGTGCTGTCCCACGACGGGCACATGGTGTTCGTGCTCGACGTCGGCCGCTTCGAGGCGCTGTGCGCGCCTTTGGCCGAGAAGGGGCTCCTCGGCACCGGAGACGCCGCGTCGTGAGCGACTGGTCGGAGCTCGGACGCGCCCTCGGGGCCGACGACGCGGAGGAGCGGCGGCGCGGGACCGCGCGCCTGCGGGACGCGGGAGAGCACGTGCCGGCCGAGCTCCTGACCCGAGCCTTGGCGGATTCGGACTGGCGCGTGCGCAAGGAGGCAGTGCTCACCGCCATCGCGCTCGCGCCTTCGCCTCAGGTGCTCGAGGTGCTCATCGCGGCTCTGGGACCCGGGGACAACGTCGGATTGCGCAATGCCGCCGTCGACGCTTTGAGCGGATACGGAGTCCACGCGATTCCGCCGCTGGCTCGCGCACTGTCGAACCTCGATGCCGATGGCAAGAAGCTCGTGGTCGACGTGCTGTCGAAGAGCGCGCGGCCCGAGGGCCTTCCGCTCCTCAAAGGGCTCTTGCGCGACGCCGACGTCAACGTGCGTGGCGCAGCCGTCGAGGCGGTGGCCGCCATCGGCGCAGCGTGCGCCGAAGAAGCCATTCAGCTCTTGGATGCGTGCTTGGACTCGCCGGAGCGATTCGATCGACTGGCCGCCCTCGAAGGCTTGAACCGACTGCAGGCCGTCTTGCCCTGGGAACGGCTCGAGCCGCTGAGCGGAGATCCGATTCTGGTGCCGGCGCTGCTCGTGGCCGCGGGTCGCAGCGGCGCCGCCGACGCCGCCCCGCTCGTCTTGTCGGAACTCGCGCACGCTCACGGGCGCGCGTTCGCCGACGCGCTGTCGGCGCTGGTCGAGCTCGCGCAGTCGAGCCCGGCGAACCGCGAACGCCTGAGGTCCGGACTCCTGGTCGCGCCGCCGCCCGTCGCCGCGGCCATCCTCGGGGAAGCCGAGTCCGAAGACGCCAGTTCGGAACGGCGGCGCGTCGCGCTGCTCGCCGCGGCGTTGCTCGGGAGCCCAGAGGCCGCACAGGTCGCCGTGCGCGCTCTCTCGGACGATTCCCTCGCCGCGCAAGCCGAAGCTACGCTGACCGAGCTCGGGAGCGTCGCCGTCGAGGCCTTGGTCGAAGGTGCGGCGGGCGCGTTCCCGGAGCAGAGAGCCGCTTGCGTGGCCCTGCTCGGTCCATCCGCCGCGCTCGACCCAGATGCCGCGGCAGCCGTGAAGCGAGCCCTCTCCGACGAGTCGCCCGAGGTCGTCGCCGCTGCGCTCGACGCGCTCGCGGCGGCGCTGGACCGGAGCACGCTTGCCGACGCTCGGTCACTCCTCGATCAAGGCCCGCTGGTGCGTCGAGCCGCGCAACGCGCGCTCGTGACGTTGGCCCGTCGCTATCCCGACGACGCGACGAAGCTCGTAGCCATGGCGTCGCCTGGGGCGGCCGAAGCCGAGGCGGCAGCCATCGTGCTCGAAGCCCTCGGCGAACGCGCGGCGAAGCCCGAGCACGTGCAGTTCCTCACGCTCGCCCTCGATGGGCCCCACCCGGCCGTGCGTGGCGCTGCGTTGGCGGCGCTCTCGGCCATAGGTGGCGAGGTCGCGCTCGGTCCGGTGGCGTTCGCTCTCACGGACGAAGAGCCCGAGGTGCGCATGGCAGCCGTGCGGGCCCTCGGTCGGTTGCGCGACGGCGAAGGTCGCGCGCTCGGCGTCGAGCGGTTGCTCGAGGTAGCGCTCGCTCCTCACGACACGACGCTCTCGGCCACGGCGGTGCGCGCCCTCGGCGAGATCGGTGACGAGCGCCTGTTGCCCGTTCTGCGGGAGCTCGTCGGGGCCGAGCCTCTGGTGGCCGTGGCAGCGGTGGAAGCGCTCTCGGCAATCCCCAGCGAGGATCGCCGCGAGCTCGTGTCGCTCGCCCTGGCCCATCCCGATGCGGAAGTCGTGAAGACCGCCATGCGAGGGCTCGCGCTGCGACGCGAAGACGGCGCGGTCTCTGCGCTCGCGACGTGCCTCGATCACTCGGCGTGGGAGGTGCGCCGGCTCGCGGCGGAGCTGCTCGGCGGCCTGGGCGGGGACGCAGGCATGGCCGCACTACGCGGACGGATCCAAACCGAGAGTCACGACGCGGTGCGCGAGGCTCTGGCGCGTGCCCTGGCCGAGGCGGAGACCGCCAGCGGGCGGCGTCGCACGGCTCCGCCCCCGAGCCTCGGGGGAGCTCGGCGCGGATGATTCCGTCTTCCCAGCGCCCGCGACTCGATCCGGAGGTGTTCCGGCTGCTGCGCGATCTGGTGAAGACCCACGCCGGGCTCGAGTTCCAGGACGACGCGCTCTACGCCTTCGAGCGGCGCCTCGCCGAACGTGTCGCTGCGCTCTCCTTCGGCAGCTTCAACGAGTATTACCAGTACCTTCGCCTGAGCTCCGGTGGGCTGCAGGAGCTCGACGAAGTCATCGACCTCCTCACCACCAAGGAGACGTACTTCTTTCGGCAAGAGTACCAACTCCGCGCGCTTTCGCGCGAGCTCCTCCCAGTGCTCGCGCGCCAGAACGAGCGGATTCGACGGCTCACGTTGTGGAGCGCCGGCTGCGCCACCGGCGAAGAGGCCTATACGGTCGCGATGTGCGTGCTGGAGTCCGGCTTGTTTTCGGGCTGGGACGTGCGCGTCATCGGCAGCGACATCTCGAAGCGCAGCGTCGCGACCGCGCGGCGCGGCGTGTACCGTCCCAACGCGTTCCGGACCACGCCGCCCCACATCCGTAGAGCGTATTTCGAAGAACGCCCCGACGGCAGTCACATTTCCGACGCCGTGAAGCGCCTCTGCCACTTCGGACAGCTCAACTTGCTGGACGTCTCGAAGACGGCCATCGTCGGCCGGGTCGACCTGGTCTTGTGTCGAAACGTGCTCATCTACTTCGAGCAGAGGGCGCGCTCGCGCGTCATCGAGAACCTGTATGACCGGCTGCTTCCGGGTGGATACCTGCTGCTCGGGCATTCGGAATCGTTGTGGAACGTATCGACCGCATTCGAGCTCTGCCATCTCGAGGACGATCTGGTGTACAGAAAGCCACTGGTGACCGGTCGCCTCGACGAGGCGGGTCACTGAGCGCCAATGGCCCTGCCGACCCTCCCCCAGTCGACCGTCCTCGTCGTGGACGACTCGGCCTTCAATCGCCGGAGCATCTCCGAGATGCTCGAGGCGAGCGCGGAGGTTCGCGTGGTGGGCAAAGCCGCGGACGGCGAAGAGGCGCTGCGGCTCGCCGCCTCACTCCGCCCCGACGTCATCACGCTCGACCTCGAGATGCCCAAGATGGACGGGTTCACGTTCCTCCGCATCCTGATGAGCAAGATGCCGACGCCGGTCATCGTCGTTTCGAGCTACAGCGCCAAGGAGAACGTCTTTCGAGCGCTGGAGCTCGGCGCGCTGGATTTCGTGGCCAAGCCCGAACAGAAGATCGACGGCGACTTCCAGGGCATGCGAGCCGAGCTCGTGGCGAAGGTGCTCTTGGCGCGTACGCTCCGGCGGGGAGCCTTCGCCGCGCGCCCGGCCATCGACTCGCTGCCCGGGCACGACTCGGTGCCCCCCGGCGTCGCGGAGCACCAAATGCCCAAACACGTCGTGGGCATCGCTTCCAGCACGGGTGGACCCACGGCGCTCATGCAGGTCGTGAGTCGCATGCCGACTCGCTACGCGGGCGCCCTGCTCGTCACCCAACACATGCCCGACAAGTTCACGCGGACGTTCGCCGAGCGCCTCGACCGCCGGAGCGAGCTCGAGATCCACGAAGCGGCTGACGCCGACGAGGTGGTTGCGGGTTCCGCGCTCGTGTGTCCCGGTGGGCGCTGCATGGTGGTCGAGGCGGTGAGCGGCGGCGCGCTGCCCCGCGTTCGGGTGCGTCCTCCGGTCCCCGAAGACCGCTACGTCCCCAGCGCAGACCGCCTGTTCGCGAGCTTGGCCAAGCTGTTCGGTCCCCGGGCGGTCGGCGTCATCCTGACCGGCATGGGGGACGACGGCGTCGCCGGCGCGCGGGCGATCCTCGATGCGGGCGGCACCGTGGTCGCAGAGAGCGACGCCACCGCCATCGTCTATGGAATGCCGGGCGCGGCCGTGCGCGCCGGCGTCGTGACTCGCTCGCTGTCCTTGCCCGAAATCGCCGAGTATCTCGCGCAATTGCGCTGAGCCCGCCGGTGTGCGGCGTCGGGCCGTACACCCGTTGACAGGCCCCATTCGGGTGCTCATGGTGCGGCTGTCCGCGCTCGATGGCTTCGTTTCGAAGCGTCGCGGACACGAGGCTCGGCGCGGGGTCGCTTTGGACCCCGAGCGCCAAGGCCAAGGACCAAGGACCAAGGAGCAAGACCATGTTTGGCTACGGAAGAGAATTCGATTCGACGATTGCGCTGCTGGACCAGCTCCGGCGTCGGATGGACCGCGTGTTCGACGACGCCGGCGACGGGATCGGCCTCGAGCCGGCCACCGGCAAGGCACCGCGGGTGAACTTCCACGACACCGGGAGTGCCCTCGTGCTCCGGGCCGACGTGCCCGGTGTCAAGGAATCCGACCTGAAGGTGAGCCTCGACCAGGACGTGCTCACGCTGAGCGGAGAGCGCAAGTCCGATACTCCCGAGGGCTTCACCGCCTACCGCCAAGAGCGGACGCCGCAGCGCTTCTCCCGAAGCTTCGCCCTGCCGGTCAAGGTCGACCCCGAGAAGGTGTCGGCCGTGCTCTCCCAAGGCGTACTCACCGTGACGCTCGAGAAGGCGCCCGAGGTGAAGCCTCGCCAAATCTCGGTTCGAATCGGCTGAAGTGGAGGATGCCATGAAGGACCACACTACTTCCCGCAAGCAACCCGACAGCGTGATGCCCGCCGTCGACGTCTACGAAAACGCCAAAGAGATCTTGCTCGTCGCCGACGTTCCGGGCGTGGAGCGCGAGGGTCTCGACGTGCGCGTCGACGGAGACCGGCTGGTGGTCGAAGGCCGCCGCTCGAATCCGGAGCTCGGGACGGCGCTCTTCGCCGAGTACCGGCCGCTGAACTTCTCCCGCACCTTCGCGGTGCCGCCGGGGATCGACCCCGGGCGGATCGACGCCGAGCTCAGCGCCGGGGTCCTCCGCCTGCATCTTCCGAAACGCGTCGCCCCCGAGCCGCGGAAGATCCCGATCCGAGTGAGCTGACCCGGAGGGGCCTCGAGCGCCCCGGGAATGGCCGCCCTGGGTCAGGGGTTTCCCGGTCGAAATCATGCGAGAGGTTCGCGCCCTTCTGCCACTCGTCACGCTTCCGTTGTTCGTCGTCATGCCCGGCTGCGCGCGGGCGCGCGAGCCGAGCGCCACGGCCGCGACGCCCGCGCCGGTCACGACCCAAAGCGCGGTCGGCGCGCCGCTGCCGAGCCCCGCGCTCGCGCGTGTCGGGGGCGCCAACATCGCCGATGTGGTCGAGCGCGTGCTGCCTTCGGTGGTGAGCGTGCGCTCGAAGCGCGCGGAGCGCAGCGCAATGCCCTTTGGCCTGCCCTTCGGCGGAGGTCACGAAGCGTCCGGGCTCGGCTCCGGCGTGGTGATCGGACCGAGCCTCGTGGTGACCAACAACCACGTGGTGGCCGACGCCGAGCAGCTCAAGGTCATCACCAGCGACAAGCGAGAGCTCGGCGTGAAGGTGCTCGGAACCGACCCGAAGAGCGATCTCGCCCTGCTGTCGCTCGAAGGGGACACCCACGGGCTCGTGCCGCTCGAACTCGGTGATTCGTCTCGCCTCCGTCTCGGCGACGTGGTGCTCGCCGTGGGCAATCCGTTCGGCGTCGGCCAGACCGTCACCATGGGGATCGTGTCGGCAAAGGGCCGCGCCAACATGGGCATCGTCGACTACGAGGACTTCATCCAGACCGACGCGGCGATCAACCCGGGCAACTCCGGCGGCGCCCTCATCGACATGGAGGGGCGCCTGGTCGGGATCAACACGGCGATTCTGTCGCGGAGCGGCGGGAACGTCGGGATCGGGTTCGCCATCCCGAGCAACATGGTGCGACCCATCGCCGCTGCGCTGAGCACGACGGGCAAGGTGGTGCGCGGGTACCTGGGCGTCTCCATTCAGGACGTGGATCAGGAAATCGCGACGGCGATGAAGCTTCCGGGACCGGCGGGCGTCCTGGTTTCCGACGTGCAGTCGGGCACGCCGGCCGCGCGCGCCGGTCTCGTGCGGGGGGACGTGATCACCGAGCTCGAAGGCCAGAAGGTCGACGGTGCAGGCCAGTTCCGCAATCGCATCGCGACCACGGGAGCCGGCAAACGGGTGAAGCTCGGCGTTGTGCGCGAGGGCAAGCCCGTAGCGCTCGTCGCGGAGCTCGAATCCCAGCCCGGTGATCTGCGCTCGGCAGGCGCCGGCGGGGCGCGGGGGTTCGACGGGATGGCGTTGAGCGAGCTGTCCCCCGAGCGCCGGAAGGAGCTCGCCGTGCCCGACGCGCTGCGAGGCGGGGTCTTGGTCACCGACGTCGAGGCCGGGAGTCCGGCTTCACGTGCGGGGCTCCGCTCGGGCGACGTCGTGCTCGAGGTGAACCGCGAAAAGGTCGAGTCGGTGGCGCGCTTTCGTGAGCTCTATTCCAAGACCACGGGCCGCGTGTTGATGCTGATTTTCCGTGAAGGTTCCACGTTGTTCGTCGTCGGCCGGCGTTGAGCTCTCATTCGAGATCCCGCTCGGAACGAGGTACATAGTAGCCTCGCTTGGACGCGAGCCCGTCCGCGCAGGTGAATGTCGACCGAGAACCGCCCACGAAGCCCGGAACGCGGGATGCGTCCTGCCCTACGAGGCCGGCGATGAGTGCGCGGGACGCCTCCCGAGACCGTGCGCCCGTCGCGAACGAAGCGGTGGCCGTCGCCGGCACGCTGTCGAGCGCTCCATCACTCTCCAGCCTCGGCGTGGGCGAGGGTGCGACGGCCGGCGCGGCGCTTCCCAAGGTATGTCCCGCGTGTTCGGGGCGCTACCCGGCGGACTTCCGGGTCTGCCCCCGGGACGCGACGCCGCTCGCGGACGCGCCCGAGGACGATGATCCGCTCATCGGCGCCTCCCTCGGCGAGAGCTACGAAATCGTGCGCGTCTTGGGCGAAGGCGGCATGGGCAAGGTGTACGAAGCTCGTCACCGGCGCCTCCCGAACAAGCGCTTCGCCATCAAGATGCTGCACCGCGAGCTCGGCCGTGAACCCGAGGTGGTGGCGCGTTTCCAGCGCGAAGCCGAAGCGGTGTCGGCCATCGAGCACGAGTCGGTGGTGGGCGTCTACGACGTGAATCGCACGAGCGACGGTCGCCCCTACATCGTTCAGGAGCTGCTCGAGGGCGAAGACCTCGGCAAGCATCTCGAACGCGTCGGGAGACTCGCGCCCGGAGCGGCCGTCCACGTGGTACGCCAGATCTGCCGCGCGTTGGCCGCCGCCCACCGTCGCGGCATCGTTCATCGGGACGTGAAGCCCGAGAATGTGTTCTTGCTGGGCGATCCTTCGGCGCCCACCGTCAAGATGGTCGACTTCGGGATTTCCAAGTTGGACGAAGGGCAGAGTGGACTCACCAAGACGGGCGTCGTGATGGGAACGCCCGCGTACATGGCCCCGGAGCAGGCGCGCGGCGAGCGCGTCGACGCCCGCGCCGACATCTACGCGGTGGGCGCCATCTTGTATCGAGCGCTCACGGGTCGGAAGCCGTACGAGGGCCTCGACCCCATGGCCACTTTGACCGCCGTGCTGTGCGAAGATCCTCCGCGCCCGCGCTCGCTCGCCCCCAACATCCCAGAGGCGCTCGAGCTCGCCCTGCAGCGCGCCATGGCCAAAGATCCGGGCGAGCGCTGGCCCCGCATCGAAGAGCTCGACTGGGCGCTGGCGCCCTTCGACCCCCGCGCCAGCGCCACTCGGCTCGCCGCGCGCGCCGCGCGCGCCGCCGACGCCGATGACAAGACCATGTTGGCCCACGAGGCGGCGACCTTGCTCGGGGCCGCGCAGGCCGAGACCGCGACGAAGCACGCGAAGCGTGCGCGCCCTGGCCTGGTCGTGCACTCCCTGTCGATCCTCGCGCTCTCCTTCTTCGTCCTGGGCGATGCCATGCTGGGCGTGGTGCGGCTGATCGGCGATCTGTCGCTCGGCCCTTCCACCGGACAGATCGTGCTCGCGGCCGTCTTGGCTGGCGTACTCCTCGCGGCGCCCACCGTGCTCTGGGCGCGGTTCGTCGTACGCACGGTCTGGAAGAACACGCCGCGCGCCATCGAGGTCGCGGAACGGCTGCGCCGCGTGCTCGTGGCGATGATCGCGCTCTACGCCCTCGTCGCCATCGCCGCACGCGTCTTCGAGGGGCTCGTGCGGCGAGCTCCGGAGGGCATCGCGCATCCGCTGTGGTCGCTGATCGGGCTGACGCTCACACTGCTCGCCGCCGTCGTCACCTGGTTTGCCATCGGAATGGCGGATGGGCGCCGCCGCTGAGCGGAGCGCGGATGGCGCGGCGCTCGCCGACGCGCGCTGGCTCAAAGCGGGCGTCGCGAGCGTCTGGCTGACGACGGGGATCCTCGTCGCTCATCCCCTCTACCGCGCCATCGGCGCGAGCTACCTGTCGCGGCTCCACGTTCCCGAATGGTCGATGCCGCTCACCTGCCTGTTCGAGATTGCGCTCGCCGGGCTCGTGCTGCTCCGACCGGCCGGCGTCTTCCTCACGCTGCTCCAGCTCTCCCTCGTCACGACCTTCACCGTGATCTTGGCGCTCCACGAGCCGCGCCTGCTCGTGAGCCCGTTCGGCATGCTCACGAAGAACGTTCCCATCCTGGCCGCGGTGGCGGGCGCGTACCTGCTCGAGCGGGAGGGCTGGAGCGGTCGGGTACGCTGGCTGCTTCGGGTGGGAATGGCCTCCATCTGGATCACCGAAGGCCTGTTCCCGAAGATCCTGTTCCAACAGCCCGAAGAGCTGTGGATCACCGCCGAGACCGGGCTCAGCCTGGGCAATCCAGCGCTCCTCTTGCGGGCCATCGGTGCGTGCCAGCTCGCTTCGGGGGTGTTGGTTCTGCTGCTTCGGGGGCGTCCGCTCCGCGTGCTGCTCGGGCTCCAAGCGCTCGCCTTGGTGGTTTTGCCGCTGGTCGTCTCGCTCTTCGTGCCTTGGCTCTGGTTCCACCCGTTCGGCCCCTTCACCAAGAACGTAGCTGCGCTCCTCGGAACGCTCGTACTCTATCGCCGATGTTCTTCCTGGTCTTGAAGACCATCCACGTGCTCGGCGCGGTGCTCTTCCTCGGCACCGGTCTCGGCAGCGCCTACTACAAGCTCCGGGCGCGCGCGAGCGGCCAGGTCTCCGTGATCGCAT
Source organism: Polyangiaceae bacterium (assembly GCA_046351435.1). Classification (GTDB taxonomy): domain Bacteria; phylum Myxococcota_A; class Polyangia; order Polyangiales; family Polyangiaceae; genus JADJKB01. Next base: position 18,755 of record JAXLYN010000016.1, on the reverse strand, counting down.
GGTGCGACCGCGAGGTCGTACGGGCGGACTGGTGTTTCACCGTGCCGGCCGGCCTGCTCATGCCCACCACCGGCTTGTGGATGGCGCTGCTCTATCGCATGCCGCTCACGACGCCGTTCGTGTGGCAGGCGCTGCTCGGCTACGGCATCGCAGGCGTCACCTGGCTGCCCGCCGCGTTCCTGCAGATCCGGATGCGCGAGCTGTCGGCGCGCGCCGCCGCATCCAACGAGCCGCTGCCGGATGGGTGGTATCGAGCGCAGCGCACGTGGACCCTCCTCGGCATCCCCTCGTTCGGCATCACGATGGCCGTCGTGTGGATGATGGTCTCGAAGCACACGCTCTGAACGCCTTCGCCGACGACCGGCGCCCAGGCACACCTTGGCGCGACCCGACAAGTGACGTGCACTTTGGCCCGGCCATTTGACCTGCCCCGGCATCATCGCTAGGACTCGAAATCATGCTCGGCCTGCGCCGCGCCGCTGCTTGGTTGGCACTGGGCTTCTACGCTTCGCTCGGCGCGTCTGCGCACGCGCAAGAGGTGATCGGCGACAAGCCCGCGCCGCCGCCTGCCAAGGCTCCCGCCTCACCGCCCGGCGCGAAGCCCCCCGTCGTGCCGCCGAGCGCTCCCAAGCCCGCCGCGGCCGGCAAGCCCGCCGTCCCGGCGCCCGGCACAGCGAAGCCCGAAGCGAGCGTCCCTCCGACCGCAACGCCTCCGGGCTTGCCGTCGCCTCCCCAGGCGCGGCCGCCTGCTGCCAAGCCCGCGACCAAGCCGGCGCCGGCGAAGCCAGGCAAGAAGGGCAAGGGCAGGCCTCCGAAGCGGCCGAGCGCCGTGCTGCCAGCGGGCGCATCGGCGCCCGAGCCGAACGACGCTGCTCGCCGGCGGATCGCTGCCGCGCCGCTGCCCGGCGGCGAGAAGAAAGATCCCGAGCTCGAAGCCTTGCGAGCCGCCGACAAAGTCTTGTTCCCGAAGCCGTTGCCTGGCTCGACCTCTGGTTTCAGTTGGGACCTGCCGAAGCCCGCGCCCAAGGCCGGCGCGCGCGTGCTGTCTTCGGGACTTCCGCCGAGCGTCGACGACGATCCAGGCCTCGACGATTCGACCGAGGTCGCCAGCGACTCGGAGTGGATCCGCTCGCTCAGCATGCCGGACCTGCCCGTGCGCCTCGAGTCCCGCGTGGTGCGCTACCTCAAGTTCTATCGCGACAACCCCAAGGGCAAAGCCATCGCGCGGGTCTGGGCCAAGAAGAGCGGCCGCTACGTGACGGCGCTCAAGTCCGAGCTCACTCGCGCTGGGCTGCCCGCGGATCTGGTGTGGCTCAGCCTGATCGAGAGCGGACACAACCCCACCATCGTGTCGCCTGCGGGTGCGGGCGGGCTGTGGCAGTTCATGCCGGAGGCCGGGCGGCTCTACGGTCTGCAGGTCGATCGCTGGGTGGACGAACGCTTCGATCCGAAGCGGGCGACGGACGCTGCCGTACTCTACTTGGGCGATCTCTACCGCCGCTTCGGCAGCTGGGAGCTCGCCATGGCGGCGTACAACATGGGCTACGCCGGACTCAGCAAGGCCATCCGCAAGTTCAACACCAACGACTATTGGGAGCTCTGTCGCTACGAAGCCGGGATCCCTTGGGAGACGACGCTGTACGTCCCCAAAATCTTCGCGCTCGCGGTGGTAATGAACAACAAGAAGGCATTCGGTTTGGCCGACGTCTCGCTGGACGCAGCCGAGAGCTTCGACGGTGTCATGGCCAAGGCGGGGCTTCCTCTCGAGCGCGTGGCGGAGGCCGCGCGCATCCCGCTCGCCACGCTCGAAGCCGACAACCCCCAGTTCCTCCTGGGTCGCATCCCGCCGGGCAAAGCCAGCAGCTTCCGCGTGCGCATGCCCGCCGACAAGGCCCAACTCGCCAGCGCCCAGCTCGCCAAGCTCGGTGATCCGGAGCCCGAGCTCGAGCCCTACGCGGTCAGGCTCGGCGACACGCCGTCCAGCATCGCGGAGTTGCGCTCCACGGAGCGTGCCGCGCTCGCGCGCGTGAATCGCCTGAAGGACGATGAGTTGCTCTCGGCCGGAACCTGGCTGCTGGTTCCGAAACGCGCCAGCTCCGCGCCTCGACCGGCGTCGTCCGGCGATGTCGTCGTGGTGTCCCCGCGCGAGTTCCGCTACCCCGACCGCGAGCGCGTGTTCTACCGCGTGCAGAGCGGAGACACCCTGGGCAAGATCGCCCAGGCCTTCGCGGTGAGCGAGAGCGAGCTCGAAGCGTGGAACACGTTGGACTCCGGCGCGCGCTTGGTCTCCGGCATGACGCTGGCGCTGTGGGTCGGAAAGACGGCGGACCTCGGCAACGTGCGGGCGCTCCGCGAGAAGGACGTACGCGTGCTCGTGGCCGGTACGCCCGAGTTCTTCGACTACTTCGAGGGACAAAACGGCAAGAAGCGCATCACCGTCGAGGCACGCGCAGGCGACACGCTCCAGACGCTCGGCCGCCGCTACGGCATGAGCGTCGGCTGGATGGAGCGCATCAATCGCCGCTCGCGCAAGAAGAAGCTCGAAGTAGGGGACAAGCTCGTGGTGTACGTCGCCAGTGGCTCGGCGCCTGCCAAGGCGGCTTCGCCGGCCGCCGGCTCCATCGACGCGCCCGCAGCGAGCGACAGCGACGCACCGGTCGAGCCTGCCGCCAGCGACGGGCAGACCGACTCCGAGCCGGTTCAGGGCGGCTGACACGTTCGAGCCCCCTCGCGCGGGTGCTTCGTGGCAGACTGGCAAGCAGGCTTCTCATGCAGCGCCGCACCTTCGTCGTAGGAGACATCCACGGAGAGCTCGCTCACCTCGAATCCCTGTTGTCGAAGCTGCCGGAGCTCGCCGCCGACGACACCTTGGTGTTCCTGGGCGACTACGTGGATCGCGGCGAGTACTCGCGCGCGGTGCTGGAGCACCTGATGACACTCGGCGAGCGCGTCGCGGCCAAGCTGGTGTTTCTCCGAGGCAACCACGAAGACGGGTGGCTGCGGGTGTTGAACGGCGGCTGGCCCGAGTTCGTGCTGCCGGCGTCCAACGGCTGCTGGGCCGCGGTGCGCTCCTATCTGGGTCGGCCAGCTGCCGACGCGACGCCGGAGCGCGAAGACTTCGAAGCTCTGCTCTCCGGGTCGTTCTTTCCCGATGTCGTGGCCGATTGGATGAGTCGTCTGCTCCACTACTACGAGGACGAGCACGCCATTTACGTGCACGCCGGGCTTCCCGAAAAGGAAGGCCGGTTCCTCCACCCGAGGGAGGTCGAAGATCCGTTGGTCTTGCTCTGGCTCCGGAGCGCCAAATTCTTCCGCGAGTATTCGGGAAAGCGCGTCGTCTGCGGGCACACCGCCACGGAAGACCTGCCCCAGCTCTCGACCTATACCCCCGACGACCCGACGGACCTCTGGTACCGGGGCGACGTCGTGGCCATCGACACCCGCTGCGGGAAACCTGGTGGATTTCTCACGGCACTCGAGCTTCCCGCGCTGACGGTGTACGAATCGCGCTGACTTTCTGCTCCGACGCGCACTCCACTGGGAAGCCAGGGGGGGCGTCCGGCGTACGAGGGTCGCTCGGAAAGGGTCGGTCCATGTTCTCACGTCGACGCAGCGTGCTCCTTGCTCTCCTGACACTCGTGTTCGCGCTCCTCGCGTGCAAGGGGAAGCCGGAGAGCCAAGCCAAGCTCGGCGAGGTCGTGAAGTTCGACGACAGCCAATGGGAAGTCGTCAGCGCCACCGCCATAGGCAACGCCATTCAGGGCTTCGCCGGCGACAAGAAGACCAGCGGCAAGTTCGTGAAGGTGGACTTCAAAGTCACGAACACCTCGAAACAAGACGAGACGATCTTGGACCACCCGAAGGTCTTCGACAGCCAAGGTCGCGAGTTCAAGGTGCTGGACGACCAGGCGCTCTACATCCACGAGCCGGAACAACCCCTCACGCTCGAGAGTCTGCCGCCGTCCATGATGAAGCGCTTCACTGCGATCTACGAGCTGCCCCTCGACGCCAAAGGCCTCAGCTTCGAAGCGCGCGCGCTCAGCGCGTTCGGCGATCGACGCAAGGTCGCGCTCGGGATCTGACTCGGCGCTCGGCCTCTCGCGGGCAGACGTTCGGAAGCGAACCGCCGAGCACAGGCCAGCTACTTCTTGCCGCGCTTGTCGGTCTTGTTGGTCTTGTCGGTCTTGTCGGTCTTGTCGGTCTTGTCGGCCTTGTCGGTCTTGTCCTTCTTGCCAGGCTTGCCGCCTTTGCCTTTGCCCGCCTGCTTGTCGTCTTTCTTGTCGAGCTCTTGCTGCTCGAAGGCCTTCTCGAAGTCTTCCTCGCCCTTCTTCTCCGATTCGACCTTGGGCGCGGGTTCGGGCTTCGCCTCGGGCGTGGTCTCCGTCTTGGGGGCGGTCTTCGGCTTGGGAGGCGGCTCGTGGTGCTCGGCGGGCTCGGTGGGCGGTTTGGCGGGTGAGTCGAACTGATAGACGAGGCCCACGCCGAGCACGTTGGCGCTCGCGGTGTACTTGCCGGCGTTCACGTAGTTGGGGTTGGCGGCCGGGTTCGCCAGCACCGGGTTCAGCTGCTTGACCCGCTGCTCGTTCACGCCGACTTCCACCGGTGTGCCGATGACCCGCGCCAGCACGCCGTCGAAGCGCCACTTCCCGAGATACAGGCTGCCGCCCACCGAGAAAGTGACCTTGTCGAGGTCGATGGTGGACGCCGAGAGGTATTCCTTCGGGATGGCGCTTTTCTCGTACATCACACCGCCGCGGAGGCCGAGCGCGTAGCTCGAGACCGGGAACTTGTACTCGCCGCCGACGCGCGCCGAATAGGTGTCTTGGAACCCGCGATCGATGCTGAGGGGTGGGATCTTGTAGACCGGCGGGAAGCCCGCGATGTTCTCGAGGGCGATGTCCTCGGAGCGCACGTCGATGGTCTTGTGCATCGACCAGGCTTCGTAGGCGACGCCGGCTTCCACGCGGATACGTTCGCTCGCCCGCAGCTCGACGCCGAAGCGCGCGACCCACGGCAGGTTGAACTTCACGTTGACGGCGTCGCCCGAGACCTGAGCCCCGTCGAAGACCGATGCGCTCGGCAGCCGGACCTTTTGCGTGCCGGGGGAGTTGATCCAGAAAGGCAAGTGGAACGAAGCACCAATTCGCAGTGAATCGCTCGGTATGAAGATGGCGCCGAGACTGCCGCTCGGGGCCACGATGGGGCCGACTCGAAGCTGGCCGTAGGCGTCGTACTCCGGCTGCTCCGGCGCGCAGATGAAGCGTTCGGGAACGCAGGCAGAGAAATACACGCTGGTCTGGAAGTAGCCGGCGAGAGCTTCCACGCCCGCGCCGAGCGCGATCTCTTTTTGAGGTCGATACGACCCATACACACCCAAGATGGCCAGCGCCGAGCCGTCGAGCGTGATCAGCGAATAGCGCTGCGGTGCTGCCTGCCCCTTCACCTTCTCGGGGAAGCTCGTGATGGCGGCGTACGGGGCATAGACGCCGAGGGCGAAGTTCATGTTCTTCGTCCCGAGCGGGTTCGAATAGACCGCGGTCGGGATGGGGAGGACCGGCGTGCGGCCTTCGACCTCGGGGTAGGTGAACTCCCAGGTTTGCCCGGTGGGCTGGCCCGTGTTCGGGTCGACCTGGCGCACGATCTGCTTTCGCTGATACGTGCTCGTGTAGTTCATCCACGCGAAGTCGCCGAGGTAGGCATGACCGGCGAACGCGAGCCCCGCGGGGTTGTAGGCGATGGCACCGCCGTCGTCGGCGCCAGCCACGAACGCGCCGCCGCGTCCGAGGGGGCGCACGCCGCGGTCCCCGAAGTAGAGCCCGGCCGCCCCGGCGCGCCCCGCCCAGCCCACGGCCGCACAGCACAGGGCGAACGTGCTGATGAAACGCATGCTTTTCCCGAGTGTCACGTCCCGCCTTCGGTCTTAGAGCATTTCAGAGGGTTCGTCTCGCGTCGAGTGCACTTCGGGTGGCCGGGGAGCCTCTCACGTTCAGTCCCCGTTCCGGTGGCGCATGATCTCGTAGAGCTGCTCCATGCCGCGGGTCTTGCTGGTCATGAAGTCGCGCGCGCTGCCGAACACCACTGCCAGATCGTCGGGCGAGAGCGGCTCCTCGCGCGGCGCTCGAGCGTCGATGCGGTTCACCTCGGCGAAGGTGTCGAGGAAGATCTCGATGGGGGCCGGGCTGTCCGGGTCGTTGGGATCGAGGGGGCTCACGATGTTGGCGAGGATGCGATCCTGGATCCGGTAGGGATCGTAGGGGTTAGGCTGCGCCTTGCCGTTCACCGAGGGCTCGGCGGTGAGCGCGTCGAGGAGCTCGACGATGCGGTCCGCTGCGCCAGGTGCCGGCTTCTTGCCCTCGACGTTGGCCTCGGGCGCGGCGGCGGTCGCCACGGCGTTGTAGATGGCCGGCATGTTCATGTCGTCGCTCATGATCTGCATCATGTCGACGGAGCTCGCGAGCATGCTGATGAGCGCGTCGCTGCCGCTCGCCTCCTGCACCAAGTAGCGGAGGTGCTTTTCCAGTGCGCGTCGGGCTTCTTCGTCCTCGTTGATGAGGTCCATCAGGAACATGGTGGTGCCGAACATGGGTCCGCCGATGCTCTCGCCGGCCTTTTGCCCGAGGTCGTGGGTGGCCCACTGACAGAGGATCGGGCTCGTCTCGCGGTCGGGGCAGTTGGCGTTGATCTGCTCCCGCAACACGTCGATCAGGACCGGCACGCTCTTGACGAAACCCTGGTTCCGGAAGGCCGCGTTCGTGCCGTCGCCGTCCACGGTCAAGAACTGATCCACGAGCTTGCTCCGGGCGCGCTTCCAGCGGGTGAAGCGCGCGCTCCCGGGTCCGAGGCGCGCGTCGATCTTGGCCATGGCATCCGCAAAGAGATCGAACATCGTGAGCTGGGGTTTCACGAGCTGGCCGTTGGCCCACTTGGCGGTTTTTCCGTTGAAGCGATCCGCCATGCCGACGCTGCTCGCGTAGTCCGGGTCCATCATGGCCACGGTCATCTCGTGCAGGATGTCGAGGCCGCTCTTCTTCGCGCCCCCGTTGCGGTCGTCGGTGACGAAGTTCGGGTCATCGAGCACCTTCACGAGCTCGCCCAGCGCCGGGATGAGATCTCCGGCGAAGGCCTCGGCCAAGACCGGCTCGTAGCGCGTGCCGCCGCTCCCGCCACACCATTTGCCGTTGTAGGCGGGGTTCACCTTGTGGGCCACGGCGTCCGAGTCGGTGAGGTACTTCTGCCAGGGCCGATCGGCGAACGAGAAGCCCGCGGGGATGTTGTTGTTGCACTCGCTCCCATGTTGCTCCGTCGGCCAGTGCCGGTAGAGCGCCTCGACGCTGTCGAGGAAGACCTGGCCCGCGCCGTGGTCGTCAAAGGCCTTCAGGAGCGGGCGCATCGACTTGTAAAACTCGTACTTCTCCCAGAGGAAGATCGTGCCTTTGCCGCGGATGCGAAGCACGTCGTTCGGGTCGCCGCCGGCTTGCGAGCAGTCGGCGAGCCAGAGCTGACTCGGTTCGCTCGCCGTTGCGCCGGGCACCTGCACCAGACGTTCGGGGCAAGCTGCGGTCGAGACCGCGTCGACCAAGAGCGAGATGAACTCGTTGGTCTTGCCATTCTTGCCGTTCCAGTTGGTGTCGCGGTCGGGCATGGTGCCGCCGAAGAGCGGGTCGAACTTGGTGCTCTGCGCTCCGAAGAAGACCAGGCGGTTCAGGCCGAACGGCGTGGGCTTGCGCGTCATCCCATCGATGCCGCTTCCGTCTTCGAACACGCCGTCGGGGTCGAGCCCGATCACTCCGCCGATCTGCAGGAGCAGGTTCAAGAAGCCGGACCGGACCTTGAGGTCGGCCTTGCCCAGGATCGAGGACAAGTAGAAGAGCCCCATGTTCTGGAAGTAGAAGAGCTCGCACTCCTTGTAGCTGCCCGGCACCGTGATCCCGAGGGCCTTCACCTTCGCGCCCTCCTTGTTGCAGGCGTTCACCCCGTTCACGTCGTGGATGATCTGCAAGATGCGGTGGAAGTCACTGCGGTTGTCGCCGGCGTCGGGCTGGGTGTAGTCCGGCGGCACGTGGGGATCCGGATTGCTGCCGTCCGTCAGATTCACCGGAGGCGCGTTCAGGTTCTGGGTGTCGTAGTAGAGCGCGTCCTTGAACTTGGAGTAGTTGCTGTACGCGGGCCCGAGATAGGCCTGGGTGTCGGGGTGGGCGAGGGCGCGCAAGACGTCTTTGAAGAGCGCCGGGTCTTTGGCGGTCTTGACGATGATCTCTTGCAGCTCGTCCCAGATGGTCACGCTCGGGTCGAATTTCGCTTCCGGGTGCGCGTTGCTGATCTCGCGCACCTTGAGCGCGGCGCCGATCAAGCGAGCCATCACCTGCTCGTGGTCCGTGAAGAGCTTCTTCAGCATCTTCAGGTGAACGTCGCTGTTCTTGTGGGAGAACATCCAACCCGCGGCGTGCACCAGATCCACGATGGGCGACTGAGCCGTGTCGAAGGTCGGATAGGTGCCACCGACGCCCCAGTCGGCCTTGTTCTGGATCGGATCGCCGTACAGGGCGTAGGCGCCGCTCAAGAGGTCGGCGAGGCTCGCTCTCCACCACGGGATCCGGGTTCAGCAGCGGATCGAGATCGCGGGTCGTCGAGGCCACGAACGTCTGGCTCGTGTCGATGTACTCGAAGATGGGGGTGCCCCCCGGATCGACGGCGCGTCCGAAGCCGTCGGGCGGCAGGAGGCGCGGCAAGCCCGGAACCAAGAACGGCGTGTCGACTTGAGCGAGCCCTGCCGGGCCGAGGAAGCGCCCCGTCGAGTCCACGTCGGCAAACCCGTCGCCGTCGCCGTCCACGAACGCGCCGCCCACGCTGCCGGGCAGGCCCGGCGTGTTGCCCGCCGGCACCGCGTAGCCGCGCGCGTCGCGCACCACGAGGTAGCGCGGCTGTGCTCCGGGTTTCGCGAAGGCCGGATTCTGGCTCAGCATGATGGCTCGGGCGACCTCGGCGTTCGAACGCGGTCGGTTGGGTTGGAGCTTCGCCGCGTCGGTGAGCGCGTAGGGCGCGGGCAGCGGGCCCTCGACGCTGGTCGAGAGCTCGTTTTGCGCCATGCCCAACACGTTCTGGAACGCGTCGCGCATCAGGCCGCCGCCGGGCGGAGGGTTCTTGCCGGCGGGGCGCAAGCGCACCGCGAACGTCTGCGTGAGCTGCCTGAGATCGGGGTAGGCGAGGGAGGGCTTGATGGCGCCGAGGGCCACGCGGAGCGGCCGGTAGCCGAGTCGCCCCGACAGTCGAGACAGCGCTTCCTGAGCCTTCTTCGCCTTCGCCGGGTCACCGAACTGGGCGTAGGGATCTTTGCCGGGACCGCCCAACGCCGCGAACAGTCGCCCCGTCGCCCGCGTCACGCCCGGCATCAGGCCTTCGCGCGAGCCCGAACCGTCATGGTCGACGGGGTTCGACTCGTAGAGCGGCACGATGCGCTGGAGGAAACGCTTGAGCGCGACGTGTCCGCGGACGGTCTGGCCGGCGTGAAACGGATCTGCCACGGGATCGTCGCTGAAGGTGGCGTTGAACGCCGTGATGAGATCGTCGCGGCGACGCGCCATGGCCTCGACCTTGGCGATGGCGAGGGTGCGCGCAATGCCGGACCCACTCAGCGGATCTTGGATCGGTGGGAGCTTGCTCTGGTCGACGGCGTCTTTGTATTTTCCGGCTGCGTCTCGGTGACACACCGGGTGATACGACGCGCCGTAGACGTCCTCGGTGAGTACCGAAGCGCCGACCCGATCGCACAGCGCCGAGTAGAGATCGTCGCCCAGGCTCGCCACCGGCTCGCTCGGTTTGCGCTTGTCGTCGAAGTCCCCCGAGCAGGCCGCGGAGAGCGTGAGGGCGGCGGCGAAGAGGAGCGGCGTCTTGGGAAAGGAGCGTCGCATGGTCCCCTAGTTTACGCGCAGGCTCTCCCCGAAGCGGCCGCAGACGCCCGACGCGACGCGTCATCGCGTGACAGCGCCGGGCGAGCGTGCGAATCAGCCGCCATGAGCTCGCTCACCGCCGTCGTTCTGGCTGCTGGCCTAGGCAAACGCATGAAAAGCAGCGTCCCGAAGGTGCTCCACGCCGCGGCCGGGCGCCCCCTCCTGTTCCACTCGCTGCTGGCCGCGGCCGAAGCCGGTGCCGACCGTGTGGTGTGCGTGGTGAGCCCGGAGACTCGTGAGCCGGTCCAAGCGCTGCTCGCGGCCGAGTCGCTCGGGCTGGCCGTCGAGCTCGCGGTGCAAGACCTTCCGCGAGGTACCGCGGACGCGGTGAAGGCGGCGCTCCCACGGGTCGAGAGCGAGCGAGTGCTCGTGCTCTGCGGCGACACGCCGCTCCTCCGCGCGGAAGACCTCCGCGGGTTGGCGGCCGCCCTGGACGCGACTCCGGGCGCGGAGCTCGCGCTCATGACCGCCATCCTCGACGAACCCAGCGGATACGGTCGCGTGCTGCGTGACGGTTCGGGTCGGGTGCTCGAGATCCGCGAGCACCGCGACCTTCGCTCCGACGCCGAGCGCTCGCTGCGCGAGGTGAACGCGGGCGTATACGTCGCAAAGTCGGCCGCTCTGCGCACGGCCCTCGAGCGAGTGCGCAACGACAACGCGGCGGGCGAGTTCTACCTGACGGACGCGGTGGCCTTGCTCGCCGAGCGCGGGCCGGTCGTCGGTCTGGTGGGTCACTCCGAGAACCTCCTCGGCGTGAACGATCGCTCCCAGCTCGCCCTCGCCGAAGAGCTCTTGTTCCAGCGCATCGCGCGCGAGCACCAGATGAACGGCGTGAGTGTGCGCGCGGGCGCGCGCATCGACGCCGGCATACGCATCGGGAAAGACGCGCGGATCGAGAGCGGCGTGGTCTTGCGGGGGAAGTCCAGCGTCGGCGAGGGCAGCATCGTGGACGTCGGGTGCGTGATCGAAGACAGCGAAATCGGGGCAGCAGCGCGCATCAAGCCGTACAGCGTGGTGAGCGAGAGCCGGGTGGCGAGCGGAGCTCAAATCGGCCCGTTCGCTCACCTCAGGCCCGGCAGCTTGATCGACGAGGACGCCCACATCGGGAACTTCGTCGAAACCAAGAAGACCCACGTGCGCAAGGGAGCCAAGGCGAATCACCTCGCGTATCTAGGCGACGGCGACATCGGCGAGGGCGCCAACGTCGGCGCCGGCACCATTTTCTGCAACTACGATGGGTTCCGCAAACACACCACGGTGATCGGGCGCGGCGCGTTCATCGGCAGCGACAGCCAACTCGTCGCTCCCGTGCGCATCGGCGACAACGCCTACGTCGGAACGGGCACGACGGTCACGAAAGACGTACCGGACGACGCACTCGCCATTGGACGCGCGAAGCAGGAGAACAAGCTCGGCTACGCCCCGAGATTGCGGGCGCGGCTCAAGGCCGACGCGAAGCCGAAGAGCGGGTAGCTCGGTCGACCGGAGCCCCGGGATCACGCGAGCGGTCTTGCCATGCTCAGATCACGATCCGCCACTGAAACCCGAGTGTGAAAACCGGCCGGGACCGGCGGCGGCTGTTTCAACAGCACGGAAGCGTCGCGTGGCGTTCACTGTCGTCAACGGAGTGAGAATCAGGGACACCCCCCTAGTCGTTGCCCTTCTTGTCGCCGTAGTACTTCTCGAACAGATCCTCGTCGTCACCGCACTCGGACCAGGTGCCCTCCACGCAGAGCTGCACGCCTTTGAAGCAGCTCTTGATGCCTTCGTGCTTCGGGAGGTTCACCGTGCAGGTCTTGGTGGTGCCGGTGGCGCACGGGCCCGTGGCCGCGTCCGGGAGGTTCCCGCCGTCGTCCTCGGTGCCGGCGTCGTCTCCCGGAGTCACCTGGCTCGGCAGCGTGTAGGGCGTGGGACGCTCGCCGCCCGAGCAGGCCGCCGACAGCGCCGCGAGTGCCACGCCGAGGGTCAACGCGAACCAGGGGGTCTTGGGCGATGAGGTCATGGGGTCCTCTTTTGCAGCTGCCGTGCCAGGCGTTCTTGCACCGGAATCTCGTCAACTAGAGGAGCGGCACGCCCCGCAGAACCTTTAGCGTCGCAGAGTAGGACGCCTCGCGCGTCCCAGAACGGATCACTCGGACCCCTTCGTGAGCTCGGTCATGGCGCGCCTCACGCGACCGAGCTCGCGCTCGAGACCGCGGATCGCCTCACCCACCCCGGCGCCCTGCACGCGCCCGTGCTCGAGGTCACGGGCGATGAGCTCGAGCTCCTTCGCACCCACATTGGACGCCGAACCCGCCACCTGGTGTGCGACCCTGCGCAACGCTGGGACGTCGCTTCGGTCGCGAGCGCGCTCGAGCTCCCCGAGCCGGGCGGTCATGTCGTCGAGGAAGATCCGGCACACGTCGGCCACCACGCTGGCATCGCCGCCCGAGAGGTCGTGCAGGCGCTTCGAGTCGAAGCCGGCGTTCGCCAGGGGAGAGCTCGGGGGAGCGATGCTCGCGCCTGCGGGCGGGCTTCGTAGTGAGAGCCAGCGTTCGAGCGCGGCGCCGACTTCGGCCAGCGTGAAGGGCTTCGCCAGGTAGTCGTTCATGCCTGCCACGAGGCACTTCTCCCGGTCGTCCGGCAGGGCGTTGGCAGTCAAGGCGATGATGGGCAGATCGTCGGCGCCGTAGCCCAGCTCGCGCAAGCGGGCCGTCGTCGAGTAGCCGTCGAGCAAGGGCATCTGACAGTCCATCATGACCGCGTCGAAATCTTCGGCTTCCACCCGGTCGATCACCTCGAGTCCGTTGTTCGCGACCACCACGGAGTGTCCCAACCGCTCCACCGTCTTGCGCAGGATCACCTGGGTGAAGACGTTGTCCTCGGCGATGAGGATCCGTGCGCGCGTGGGGGCGCTCTCGCCGTGCTCGCGCGACGGGATCCGGCTTGCACGCAGCACGTGACTCGGCCGGCCGAGCTCCACCTCCAGCGTGAACGAGAACGTGCTGCCGACCCCCGGCGTGCTCTGGGCGCGCACGCTTCCGCCCATGAGCTCCACCAGTTCCCGCGTGATGGCGAGACCGAGTCCGGTGCCGCGCTCGGCGTTGCCCGCGCCCTGCACGTAGGCGTCGAAGAGCGCGGGGAGCTGCTCGGTGTCGATCCCCGGCCCCGTGTCGGCGACGCTGAACAGGAGCAGCGCGCGACCCGGACCGAGCTCGCGCTCGACGTGGAGGCTCACCGCGCCGGATTCGGTGTACTTCACGGCGTTGGTCCCGAGGTTCATCACGACTTGGCGCAGGCGCACCGGGTCGACGCGGACCCAGCGCGGGACCTCGGGGTGCACCTTGTGCTCGAAACCGAGGCCTTTCGCTTCGGCAGCCGTACGCAGGGTGCTCGCGGCTTCTTCCACCAGAGCCCAGAGATCGACCACGCGCGGCGTCAGGACGAAGCGTCCGGCACGCAGTTTCCCGTAGTCGAGCACGTCGTCGATGAGCTGCAGCAAGAGGCGTCCGGCGTTGAAGATGGCCTCCAGCGACTCGCGCTGCTCGGCGGTGGCATCGCCCGCCGCGAGCAGCTGCGCCGCACCCAGCACGACGCCGAGTGGCGAGCGCAGGTCGTGGCTCATCCGCGCGAGGAACGCATCGCGCGCCTCGATGGCAGCGGTTTGCCGCGCGAACTCCGTCACGTCGGAGAAAGCGTAGAGGCGCGCGCCGGCCGCCGACGGGGCACCGAGCGCAACGCCTTGTCCCGCGAGCTCGCGGCCGTCCCGGAGTCGCAGCCGCACTCGCCCGTCCGGTTGCTCTCGAGGTGGCAGCGTGGAAGGGACCCCGGGCGAGTCGGAGCCAGAGAAGAGCTCGCGGAACGTGACCTCTCGGGGCGTGGCGTCCGGCAAGGCGCCCAGAACGCCGCGTTCGCGCGCACGATCCGGCCCTCGGCGTCTTCCACGAAGCACGGCATCGGCAGCGCATCGAAGCACGCGACCAGGAGCTCGACGTCGAGTTTGCTCGAGGACCTGTCGTGGGCTTTCGGCACGTCAACGCTCCGCATGAGCGGTGAGCTTGCGGTACAGAGTCGCCCGCCCGATACCGAGCAAGCGAGCGGCTTCGGTGATGTGCCGCCGCTCCTGGCAACCGCGCGCTCGATGGTCGGCGCTCCGCTTCGTAGAGTTCAAGGTCAAGCTCCAGCGCCAGCCGAAGCCGGCCCCGAGGTCGCCGGTTTCCGCGGCGCGCGCCGTTGGCTTCCAGGTTCAGGGCAAGTGGAATAGAAACGATCTGTTCGCCGTCGCAGCGGGCGCTCGATGCACCACGTTCCCGGGCTCCCGCGTTGCCGGGCCAGGAATGCGCCGTGAGCGCGTCGAGCGCTTCCGCGCTGATGCGCGTGACGTTGCAGCGTGTCCGGAGCGAGCTTCGCGAGAAGTGGGAGACGAGCTCGGGAATGTCGCTCGCGCGCTCGCGGAGCGGCGCAGTACGTAGATCAGGAAGACCACCAGGCGGTAGTAAAGATCCTCGCGGAATTGCCCGGTCGAGAATCAGATCGTCGAGCTTTCGGTGCGTCGCGCAGATGACCCGGGCGTCCACTGGGATGTCGGCGCGGCCACCGAGGCGCTGGATCGTGCGCTCTTGCAGCGTACGCAAGAGCAGAGATCACGAGTGCTCGAGCTCATCTCCCCGAGCTCGTCCAAGAACAACGTTCCGCCCTGCGCCTGCTCGAAGCGCCCTCGATGCTAGCTCGCCGCGCCGGTGAACGCTCCACTTTTCGTGACCGAACAGCTCCAGGCTTGGAGGCTCTGTGGAATGGCGCCGCAATTCAAGGCGACGAACGGCCCAGCGTGACGCCGGCCCGATTCGTGGATGGCGCGCCACGAGCTCCTTGCCGGTGCCGCTTTCCCGAAGATGCACACCGGGACGTCGCTCTCGAGCACTCGCGCGACCTGGTCGGCGAGCTGGTGCATGGCCGGGCTCGAACCCACGAGCAGGCCGAGGGCGCGTTTGCCCCGGAGCTCGCTTTCGAGTCGGTTGACCGACAACGAGAGGTTTCGCCGCTCGGCGGCGCGTCGAAGATCGAGCCGAGCAGGCGCTCGCGGTCGAGGTTTCGTGACGTAGTCGTAGGCGCCCGCCCGGAGGGCCAGCACCACCGACTCGATGTGTTGCGAAGCCGTGACCATGACCACGGGCAGGCCCGGGTCGCGCTCGAGGAGCTTGCGCATCAGATCCAGGCCCGACGACTCGCCGAGGCCGAGGTCGACGCAGGCCGCCGCGAGCTCGGTCGCGTCGGCGCCGAGGGCGCTCTCGATGTCGGCGTGCTCGACTACCTCGTAGCCCTCCGACGTCAGCCAATGCCGGAGGATGCGGCGGGCCGTCGGATCGTCGTCGACGACGGCCACCTTCCGCGTCAGGTCCATCGGCCCGACTGTAGCATTTTGAGACGAGCGAGACGGGGGAGGAAACGCAGACGCCCGAACGGCTGTGCGATCTGTCTCAGAAAGAGCCATGGTGGCTCCGTTCTGCTCGATTCGTGCCAGATTCAGTGGGCGCGGGCCGGGTCTTTGGGGTCGGCGGCGTCAGTGAGGTCGGTCTCGGGCTTCTGGTTGAAGACCCCGCTCGGCAGCTCGTGCCGCATCTTCTTCTTCTTCACTTCCAGGTAGCCCGCGCTGAACGGGTTGGCCTCGACCAAGGTCGGGATCCGTTCTTCGACCTCGATTCCGAGCCGGGCCAGGGCATCGACCTTCTCGGGGTTGTTGGTCATCAGCGCCACGGACCCCACGCCGAGGTCCCGCAAGATGGCGGCGGCCACGTCGTACTCCCGCGCATCGACGGGGAGGTGAAGACGCTGGTTGGCTTCGATGGTGTCCGCCCCTTGGGCCTGGAGGGCATACGCCCGGATCTTGTTGGCCAGACCAATCCCCCGCCCCTCCTGCCGCAAGTAGAGGATGACCCCGCTGCCGCGCCGCGCCACTTCGGCTTGGGCCCGCTCCAATTGCCCTTTGCAGTCGCACTTCAGCGAGCCGAACACCTCACTCGTGAGGCACTCGGAATGGACGCGCACCGCTACCGCCCGCTGTCCCTTCACGTCGCCCAGCACCAACGCCAGATGTTCGTCGGAGAGGCTGGGATCGGCATCCGGATCGTCCCAACGGTAGACGTGGAGCTCGAAGGTCGCGAATCGCGTGGGCAGCGGCGCTCGGGCCAGGTGCTCCAGATGGCACTTCGGCTCGTTCTCGGGCTTTTCGGTCATGACGAGGTCGCGACCCGGGAAGCGAACGAAGGTGCGCTAGGGCCGCGTCAACCGATCCCGAGCATGGGGCCAGGTCCGAGGCCGGTCAAGCGGTCCGGCGCGGCGGATGCGCGCTCGGACCTGCTCCGGCGCCGCACAGCGCCAGGATGGCGTGCTCCAAAATCGCCTGCGGTGGGCGCTTGGAGCCGCCTTTCAACGCGAAATCCAGCCGCGCCAGCGTCTCGAGCCACGCTTCGACCTCGCCGCGATCCAGGCGCGCAGCTTGCCGGGCGAGCTCCCGCGCCTTGAAAGGTGGAGCGCCGGCGCGCTTCGCCGCATCTTCCGGGCTCGCGCCGCCCCGCGTCGCCGACTCGAAGCGCAGAAGCTGCCGGGCCGACCACGCCAGGACGCCGACGAGTCTGAGCCCGCGATCGGATGGGTCGTAGACGCGCGCCAGGGTCGAGAGCGCCTCGCCAGCATCGCGTCGCCCGACGGCGTCGACGAGCTCCCACACCGTGGCGGCGCGCAGGCGAACCACGCACTCCGCGACGTGATCCTCGGTCACCACCACGCCTTTGCCGGCGAAGAGACACACGCGTTCGACTGCGTCGAGCACCTGGGCGAGCTCCGGGCCTGCCAGCTCGGCGATGAGCTCGGCGACCCCCGGAGCGAGCGCTGCGTCTTTCTCCTTGGCGGCGCGCGTGATGAAACCCGGGAGCGCGTCTCGGCTCAGAGGGTCGCACAGGACGAGGCAGCCCGTCTTCTGCGCGCTCGTGTAGAGGCGCCGGCGCTTGTCCAGTTTCGACGCGATCAGGATCAGCAACGTGGACGGCGCCGGATCTGACAGGTAGTCCGCGAGTTGGTCCAGCGCCTCGGCGTTCGCCTTCTTCTCGCCGTGGGCGTCCCAGCGCTCGAGCGAACGCAGCACCACCAGGCGCCGCTTGGCGAACATGGGCAGCGTGCGCGCGGTGGACAGCACGCGATCCGCGCCGACCTCGCCCGCGACGAAACGCTCGTCGTTGAGGCCCGGCGTCGCACCCGCGAGCGCCGCTTGGCACAAAGTGCGTGTCACGTCCGCGGCGAGCACGCGTTCCTCTCCGACGACCAGGTAGACGGGTCGGAGTCGCTGATCCCGCGCCTCGGCGAGCGCTTGCTCGGGCGTCACCGCTTCTCCTTCGCACGCTCTCGGGCCGAGGGGAAGGGTTCGAACTTTTGCGGCGGCGGAGCTTGTAGTAAAGGCCGCGCCGTGTCGGTCGAGCGCGTGGACGGAACCGGAGCCATGCTCCCGAGCTCTCGCCCGAGCTTGGTGGTCATCGGTAACTTCGATGGAGTGCACCGCGGTCACCAGGCGGTGTTGGCCTCGGCTCGAGAGCGCGCCGCCGCCGCTGGGCTCCGCCCCGTCGTCTTGACCTTCGACCCCCATCCGAGCGTGGTCCTGGGCAAGGCGCCGAGCAGCGTGCTCACCACCATGGCGCGCCGCGTGGAGCTTCTCGCGCGTGCCTTGCCGGATCTCACCGTGGTGGTCCAGCCTTTCACCCGCGAGCTCGCCGCTCACACCGCGCGTGCGTTCGTGGAAAGCTTGTTGATCCGCGATCTCGGCGCGCGCGTCGTGATCGTCGGCAAGAACTTCTGCTTCGGCGCCGGGCGTTCCGGAGACGTGGATACGCTCGCCCAGCTCGGTGCCGAGCTCGGATTCCAGGCAATCGCCCACGAGCTCGCCGGGGACGCCGACGGCTCGTATTCGAGCAGCCGAATCCGCGGCCACGTCGTGAGCGGCGAGGTCGAGCTCGCCGAGGCGCTGCTCGGCCGTCCGCACGCCACGACCGGACGCGTGGTTCATGGGGACCACCGCGGGCGGACCATCGGGGTGCCGACGGCGAACCTCGAAGCGGTGGCCGAGCTCGTGCCGAAGAACGGCGTGTACGCAGCGCTGGTGGATCGCGTTGCGACCGACGGCGCCGCGGAGGTGCTGGGCAGGGCGGTCGTGAACGTGGGTGTGCGCCCGACCGTGGCCGCCGGTCCGAGCCTCGAGGCTCACGTCCTCGACTTCCAAGGGGACCTCTACGACGCGACGCTCCGTTTGCACTTCGTGGCGCGCCTGCGGGACGAGCAGAAGTTCTCCGGGCTCGACTCGCTGGTGGAGCAAATCCGGAAGGACGTGGAAAAGGGCCGAGAACTCCTGGCCTCGCGCAGCGCCGAGCCCGCGGCGGGCGGCGCATGGCATTGACGCGTCCGGTCGCCCGCACCCTCGGGTTCGGCGGGTCTGTCGCCCGCGGGTGAACCTCGGATAGAGTCGGCCCGTGACCACCCGGAGCGAGCTCGAGGCGCTCACGCGCGACGGCCTGATCGAACGCGCGCGCCGTTTGGGCGTGCCACGACCCGAGGTGATGACGCGCGTCGAGATGATCGACGAGATCATTCGCCGCCAAGAGACCGATGCCATCGCACGCCGTCGCGCTCGCGGATGGCTGGGCGTGGCTCGCGACCTGGTCGCGAGCTTGATCGAGCAAGGACTCAACCTGCCGGACACGGCGGAGCTCGTGCGCAAGGGCGCGCTCTCGCCGACGCACCTCCAGCACCAGCCGCCCGTGGCCACGGTCACGCTGGCGGAGATCT
>JAXLYN010000015.1:0-182759 GCA_046351435.1 Polyangiaceae bacterium | reverse complement strand
GTCAAGACGCTGTTCTCGGCGGTGCCCGACCTGGAAGACCTGTTCCTCTCCGCGCTCAGCATCGGCAACCCGGGTCTGCCCATCGCCGAGGACATGAAGCGTCGGGTCGCCCCCATCGCGGCTGCCATCGAGCCGGTCCTCGAACCCGTGCAAAAAGACGCGCTCCGCGGACACTTCTTGCGCTTCGTCGAGGAGGGGGGCCGCACGAACCTCCAGCGCTGGTCGAGTGCATGCGACAAGACCGGCGCGCGAGCAGGGCTCGCGCTCGCCAACGACATGGAAGCGGCCTTCTCCGTGCTCGAACCCGAGGAAGGCAAACACGGCGAGCTCCAGCGCGATCTCCTGGCATTTGCCACGAGCGAGCGGTACTTCCAGCTTCGCCGCCGGCTCGGCATCGCCGTGGACCTCAGCTGAGCGGGGGCGCCGGCGGCAACGCCGAGAGACCGGCGTCGAGCCGGGGGACCCGCCCCGGGCGAGCAGCGGCAATGCGCCACACGATGCGAGTCGCCGCTGCCACGCCGACCGGGAGCAGCAGCACGCCGAAGCAGGGGATCCAGAACAGGACGGCGAATGCGAGGCCGAACCCGAAGGCGGCGGCCTTGTTGTCGAGCACCATCTGGAAGCGATCGCGCATGCGCACGCCGCGCAGGGTGAGGGGGTAGTCGAACAGGTTCCAGGCCAAAGAGAGCGCCGAGACGAGGAACTTGAGCGGCACGGTGACGAACACGGCCGGGGCGAACAAAAGTTCGACGATCCAGAGCAGCGCGAGCAGCGGGATGGCGAACATCGCGGCGAAGGCCTGGGCGCGGAGCGCGCACCACATTTCCGCGAGCAGGCCGATGGGGGTGCGCGTGGGGACGCCGAGCTCCGCTTCGTAGTAGCCCACGATGCGTTCGAGGGCGGGGCCCGACAGTGGCGGGGTCGCAGCCAGGGCCAACAGCAGGCCGAGGATGGCGCCGAGCACGGAGCCGAGCCACGTGAGCAGTGTGGCGCTGGCTTTCGCGAACCAACCGCTGGATTCGCCGAGCCAGCCCGCCACCGACGCGTTCACGCCCCAGATGGCGAGGTAGGCGAAGAGGACGGAAAGGACCACGAACACCAGCGCGGGTACGACTGCGTAGGGCCAGGCGCGCGGCGAGCGGGCAAGGAAGCCGAATCCGGAAAATACCGCGGCGAACCCTGCACGGAATCCGGGGCGCTCGATGGGCTCGGCCACTCCCCCGACTGTAATCACCGTCGCGCCGTTTTGCGACGGACGGAGTGCCCCGGCGAAACGGCGGACGATGGGGCTCGGTCTTCCGCCGCGCCCGCGCTATGTTGCAGTCCGATGGCGAAGGATCTGTTCGGAATCGTAGGCACCGCCATCGCGGGCACCTACGAGGTCGAAGCCGTGGTCGCCGAAGGGGGATTCGCCGTCGTCTATCGAGCTCACCACGCCGGCTTCGGCGCCAAGGTGGCGCTCAAGTGCTTGAAGCTTTCCCGCAAGCTGACGCCGGAACGGGAAGCCGAGTTCCTTGCGCAGTTCAAGGCGGAGGCGGCCCTCCTGTTCCAGCTCTCGTCGAGCATTCCGACGGTGGTGCGGCCGCTGCACATCGACGCCATGAACACCAAAGACGGCACCTTCGTTCCGTACATGGTGCTCGAGTGGCTCGAAGGGGAGACCTTGGCGGCGATCATCCACCACCGCGCCGCCGATCGACTGCCCCCTCCGCCCCTGAAGAAGCTCGTGCGCCTGCTGCGACCCGTCGCTCAAGCGCTGGCCCGTGCCCACGATTTCAAGGCTGCCGACGGCACGCCGGTCTCCATCGTGCACCAAGACATCAAGCCCGAGAACATCTTCGTCGCCAACGTGGCGGGCGAACAGGTGGTGAAGATCCTCGACTTCGGAGTCGCGAAGGCCCAGAGCGTCGCGAGCCAAGTCGCCGGCTCGGCCGAGGAGCGCTCGGGAGTGCACTCGTTCACTCCGGCGTACGCGGCCCCGGAGCAGTGGGCCCCCGAAAAGTTCGGCGGGACGGGCCCTTGGACGGACGTTTGGGGCTTCGCGCTCACGTTGGTGGAAGCAATGGCGGGGCGACCCATCATCGACGGCGACGTCGCGACGATGATGGGACTCACCCTCGACCCGGTGGCGCGACCGACGCCGCTCAACAACGGCGTCGACGTGCCAGAGGAAGTCGATCTTGTGTTCGAGCGCGCGCTCGCCCTGAGCCCCAAGGATCGCCCAGCGAACGTCGGTCAATTCTGGGACGAGCTCTTGGTCGCGCTCGGCATGAAGGAGGGGCATCGCGACGCGCGACGCGAAGTGGGTGCGGTGCTGCGTGAAGAGCGCGTCGAGGTGCCGCGCGCTCGCGGGTCCGGAAAACCCGTGCGCAACGCCATCGGTCGTGTGCAGCTCAAGCCCGCCGCCGTGCCGCGCGTGCCCTACGTTCCGCCGAAGCATCGGCGGACCATCGATGATCCTTTCGAGCTCGACGACCCACCGTCGCCGCTCGGTGGCGTGGAGGCATTGCCGCCGGTCTCGCCGCCGCGAGGCCCGCCGCCCACGCCGAAGGCATCCCTCGAGTTCGCCCTGCCGCCTCTCCCCGAGAACGCGAAGATCGCAGAGCCGCCGCGCAAAGGGAGCGAAGCCGAAACGAGCTTCGCGTCCGTCATGCCCGGCGCCCCGAGCGTCCCGCCGGTGCTCGGACCGCCGAGCGCCGAGCTCGAGGCCGCCATTCCATCGGTTCCGCCGCCGCGCGCCCCGTCGCACATGGAGGCCGCAATCCCGTCGGTACCGCCGGCCAGACGCGCCGACTCGCTGGAGTTCTCGCTGCCGGGGCCAGCAGCTCGTGCGAAGTCGGTTCCGGCCCCTCCACCGTTCGGCGGCGAGGTGGACCTGCCGGGGGAGCCGGGAGATTCGCTCGAGGCGCCGCTGCGCTCGGCCCCTCAGTCGCCGCCGTCGGTGCGTGGGAACATCGAGCTCGGCGATGATGCGCTCGTACCCACGGCCAAGCTGCGCTCGGATCTTCCTCCGCGCATGGTGCAGCTACCGAGAGCGGCGCCCGCGCGGGCGCCCATGCGCACCGGCGCCGATGTGATCGAGGCGGCCCCGCCCAAGCGTCGGGTCGGCCGGCTGGGCGCGGGATTCGGTCTCGTCGTCGGTGCCATCGCAGTGGGGCTCGCGGACCGCGCGCTGCGTAACGAAGACGGCACCGCCGCGTTCTCCCTCGGCCCCGTGAGCCTCACGGTGCTGGCTGGGATACTCTTCGCCGCCGGCGTCGGACTGCTGATTTTCGAGCTTCTTCCGCACGATCGATGAGGCCGACTTCGTCTCCAAAGAGAGCGCTCTCGCTGCCGGCGAGGCGCTGGCGAATCTGTCGCAGCCCGCGTACCGGTCATGTAGTCTCTGCCTTGGCGGTGCCGTTCGAGCGGCGCCTGAGGATGAATGGCTGAGGATGTCTTCGGGATCGTGGGCACCGTCGTAGCGGGTGCCTACAAGGTCGAAGCCGTCGTGGCGGAAGGGGGCTTCGGCGTGGTCTATCGCGCCTACCATTCGGGCTTCCGCGCCCCGGTGGCCGTGAAGTGCCTCAAGGTTCCCCAGCAGCTCTCGGCCAGCCAAGAGACGCAGTTCCTCGAGCAGTTCCAGGCGGAGGCAGAGCTCCTCTTCCACTTGAGCGCGAGCATTCCCACCGTGGTCCGACCGCTCCACGTCGACGCCATGACTCTGCCGGATGGGCGCTTCGTGCCGTTCATGGTGCTCGAGTGGCTCGACGGTGAGACCCTCGACTCCATCGCGCAGCGCCGCAAGGCCGAGGGGCTCCCGCCGATACCGCTCCGCAAGCTCGTGCGCATGCTGACACCCGTGGCCCGCGCCCTCGAGCGCGCGCACAACTTCCAGGGCGCGAGCGGCCCCCTGTCCATCGTGCACCGGGACTTGAAGCCCGAGAACATCTTCGTGGCCAACGTGGCCGGCGAAGAGGTCGTGAAGATCTTGGATTTCGGGATTGGCAAGGCCAAGAGCATGGCGAGCCAGGTCGCCGGACGCGCGAGCCAAGGCAGCGCCGTCGCAGCATCGTTCACGCCCGCCTATGGCGCCCCTGAACAGTGGGTGCCGAAGCGATTCGGCCAGACCGGACCGTGGACGGACGTTTGGGGCCTCGCGCTCACCATGGTCGAAGTGTTGGCGGGGCGCACCATCATCGACGGGGACCAGTCGGCGATGATGGGCACGGTTCTGGATCCCAACCGGCGCCCCACTCCGCGCAACGAAGGACTCGACGTTTCCGACGCCGTCGAAACGGTGTTCCAGCGCGCGATGGCGCTCGACCCGCGGGATCGGCAAGCGGATGCGGGTTTGTTCTGGAACGAGCTCACGGCCGCGGTCGGCGTGAGCGCGCGAGACGGCCGCGACGGCCTAGCACCGTCGCATCGTGATGCGCGAGCCGAGCCCGGCGCGATCCCACGCGCGGACATGGTCGAAGGCGTGGCGCGCGCGCGCGTGCCGAGCGGTGCCCGGCGCCTCAGTGACGCGACGCTGCCTGCTCAAGCCGCGGCGGTCGCCGGTTTCTATCCAGATCTCTCGGCGCATGGCCCGCCGCCCCCGAGCGGCGGCCCCGTGCCCGACCTCGAGCTCGACATTCCCGATCTTTCGCCATCGCGACCGCCTGCGCCGCTGCCCGAGCACTCGCCCTACTCGAGAGCGCTCGACTTCGACGAGGCCGCCGCAGCGCCGCGCTTCGATCTGGAGGTGGATCTTCCCGAGGGCGAGCGGCCCGTTGCGCGCGCACAAGCAGGGCGCCCCGAGTACGCCGGCCCGAACGGCGGTCCGAGCCCGGGCGCCAGCCGTCCCGACTGGCCCATCCCGGCGCCGCCGCCTCCCGCGCCTGCGGAGCCGCGACGGCGCCAGAGCTCCGCTGCCGTGCCCGCGGTGAACCCCAACGCGCAGCCGATTGCACAGCCGGCGCAGGTGGCTGCGCCGCCCCAAAGTGTTCCGCCGAGCGCACCCGCGAGCACTCGAGCGGTCCCGAGTGCTCGTGACAACCCGCCCGCGCCAATGGCTCCGCGTCAGCCCAGTCTGCGGCCTGGTGCGAGCTCGCCCCAGGTCCCGCTTGCCGGTTTCCGGGTGCCCGAGTTCGACGCCGCGCCCGAGCCGACGTTGCTTCGAAGGATCGTTCCGGGTGCGTCGCTGGTCTTGCTCAGCATCTTGGTGACGCTCGGCGATCAAATGTATGCGGCTTCGTCGGGCGAGCTCTTCACGCTGGGTCCGGTGCGCGCCACCTGGATCGCAGGGCTCTTGATGGTCACGGGCGTCGTCCTGATCGCAGTCCGGCTGATCCCCGGGCATCGAACCTGAGCGTTTGGCGCGGCGAATCCGCGAAGACGGAAGTCGCGCCTACGTCGGGACTTCGACGCGACGTGGATGGCGACCGCACTGGCTAGCGCCCGGGATGACGCTGGGGTAGGCTAGGAGCCGAAATTCGAGGGGCGAGGTGATGTCACAATTCGGGGGCCAAGCCGCGCATGTCGAGACCCAGCCCACGCGTCGAGTGTTGGTCTGCGACGACGAGGACCGGCTCGGTGAGCTCACCGCCGGACTCTTGCGCCAGTTCGGGTATGACGCGCGCGCCGTGGTGGACGGCGCGGAGGCCATCGCTCAGAGCGCTGCCGAACCCGGTTTCGGCGTGATGATCTTGGACGTGAGCCTGCGCGGGACGTCGTCCTTCGACGTGCTCGCGCGGCTGGCGGAGCTTCGCCCCGGGATGCGGGTCGTGCTCTCCAGCGGCTATCCCGAGGAAGACGTGCCGAGCGCGCTCCTCCGGCAGCCCAACGTGGTCGGCTACCTGCCGAAGCCGTACCCGGTGGAACGCCTGATCGAAGCCGTCGTCGGCGCGTTTGCCCGGGCCTGAACGGCCGCGGTTTGCTGCGCGCTCGGGCCTCCGGTAGGTCAGAGAGCGCACATGGCGAAGAAGGAACCGGTGAAGCGGGTGAAGGGGCGCGCGCGGAGGCGCGCGAAGGGCGACGCCGGGCGCGCGCTCATCGACGTGGCGGCGCTCGCCAAGCAAGGCGTCAAACGCGCCAAGATCGGCGGCTTCGACTTGGACGGCGTGCTCCGCGGCAAGTACGTGTCGCTCGCGAAGCTCGAGTCGGTCTCGGCCTCCGGCTTCGGCTTCTGCGACGTAATCTTCGGCTGGGACGTCGCGGACGTGCTCTACGACAACTCCAAGGTGACGGGTTGGCACACCGGTTACCCCGATGCCCACGCCGTGCTCGACCCGAGTACCCTCCGCGTCGTCCCCTGGGAGCCGGGCGTCGTGGCCCTGCTCGCGGATTTTCGCGATGCGGACGGGGGGCGCCACCCAGCGTGTCCCCGCTCGCTCCTCCGCAGCGTGATCGAGCGTGCGCAGCGCGCGGGCTTCGAAGCCAAGTTCGGCGCGGAGTTCGAGTTCTACTTCTTCCGCGAGACGCGGGATTCCCTGGCGGACAAGGCGTTCCGCGGGCTCCGCCCGCTCGACCCGGGCATGTTCGGCTACAGCTGGGTGCGCGCCGGGCAAGACTCGGAGCTCATGCGCGACTTGATGGATGGTCTCGCCGCGTTCGGCATCGAAATCGAGGGGCTGCACACCGAAACCGGCCCCGGCGTGTACGAAGCCGCCATCCGCTACGACGACGCGCTCGCTGCGGCGGACAAGGCCGCGCTGTTCAAGACTGCGGTGAAACAGATCGCGCATCGTCACGGCATCAGCGTCACCTTCATGGCCAAATGGAACGCCTCTTTGCCTGGCTCGAGCGGGCACTTGCATCAATCGCTGTGGAGGGACGGAAAGAACGCGTTCTTCGACCCGAAGGCCGAACGCGGGATGTCTCGCGTGATGCGCGGCTACATCGCGGGACAGATGGCATTGATGCGCGAGCTCACCGCGATGTACTCGCCGACCATCAACAGCTACAAACGCTACGTGCCTGGCGTGTGGGCCCCCATCGTACCGAGTTGGGGAGTCGACAACCGAACGTGCGCGATTCGAGTGCTCGAACTCGGGAACTCGAAGGCTCAGCGCATCGAATATCGGCAGACCGCGGCCGACATGAATCCGTACGTAGCCATGGCAGCCTGCCTCGGCGCCGGGCTGCATGGCGTCGAGCACGAACTCGAGCTGCCGGCCGAGACCTCCGGGGATGCGGGCTCGGAGGGCCCGGACCGGTTGCCGCGCACGCTGCGGGAAGCTGCTGCCCTATTGTCCGACAGCTCCGCGGCCAAGAGTCTATTCGGGGAGGAGTTCGTCGACCACTACGTGCGCACACGCGACTGGGAGGTGAGGGCGTTCGAAAGAGCCGTCACCGACTGGGAGCTCGAACGTTACTTCGAGGTGATCTGATGTCTTCGATTTGGAGCTTTCCGACGCGAATCGTGTTTGGTGCCGGCGAGGCCCGGCGGACCGGAGAAGAAGCGCGGCGCGCAGGGATCACCCGAGCGCTTCTGCTCACCGACCGCTCGGTGCACGAGCTCGGCTTGAGTCGCGTCGCCCAGGAGTCGCTGAAGGCCGCGGGTGTCGAGTGCGCGGTGTTCTCGGACGTGCTCGGCAACCCTACCGAAGCCAACGTCGAGGAAGCCGCGCGGGCCTACGCCCGAGAAAAGGCCGACGGTCTGATCGCGGTCGGTGGCGGCTCACCCCTGGACGCCGCGAAGCTCGTGGCGGTGCGCGCGCGCACCACTCGCCCGTGGGAAGAGCTCGACGACGCCATCGACGGCGGCGTCCACATTCCCCTCGACGTGCCGCCCGTGATCGCCCTGCCCACCACGGCCGGCACGGGCAGCGAGGTCGGGCGCTCGGGCGTGCTCACGCTGCAGTCCACCGGTCGGAAGACGGTGATCTTCGCGCCCCAGCTCTTGCCCAAGTGCGCGATCTTGGATCCCGAGCTCACGGTGGCGATGCCCCCTGCCGTCACGGCGGCGACCGGCTTCGATGCCCTCACTCACTGCGTCGAGGCCTACCTGGCTCAAGGGGATCACCCGATGGCCGACGCCATCGCGCTCGCCGGCATCGACCTCGCCGTCAAACACCTCCCGCTCGCGGTCGAGCGTGGAAGCGATCTCGAGGCGCGCGGGGGCATGATGAAGGCTGCGATGATGGGCGCGGTCTCGTTCCAGAAGGGGCTCGGTGCCTGTCACTCGCTCGCTCACCCGCTCTCGAGCGAGCTCGGCATGCATCATGGGCTCGCCAACGCCCTATGTCTGCCCGCGGTCATCGGCTGGAACGAAGAGGCCGCCATCGAGCGCGTGCTCCACGTGTCGCTCCTGCTCGGAGGTGAAGCGGAGCTTGGCGGGGCTGCCCAGGCGGTGCGCGTCTTTCGCAAGAACGTGGGATTGCCGCCGGGTCTCGCCGCGGCCGGCGTGAAGCCCGAGGTGCTTCCGGCGTTGGCCGACAAGGCCTTCGCCGACGCCTGCCATCGCTCGAACCCGCGCGTTTGCAGCCGGGACGACCTGCTCGCGCTGTATCGAGCCTCGCTCTAGACAGAAACTCGGCTTCAGGCTTCAGGCTTCAGTCAGGCGGCTGGCTTGAGGTCGCCAAGAACTTTTCCATTCGCGCGCTGCCGTGGCACCTCGCCCGATGGGGGAAATCCCCGGAGGAGCGAGCATGCGCCGCACACGTCAGACTTCGCAGGATCTTGGCCCGACCGATCCGCTGGCGAAAGTGCGCCGACACCGGCGCCGCGGGAATTCCGGCGCCATGCTGGCGATGCGGGAGATCTGCTATCGCGCAGCCGACGATGCGCGGCTCTGGACGCTCTACGCGCACCATTGCCTCGGCGCCGGCCGCCGAGACGACGCGCTCCACGCGCTGAAGCAGGCGGTATGGCTCCGGCAGCGCAATCAGGATGCGAGCAAGGCACGGGTGACGCTCGCGCTCCTGAGCGGAGTCTTGGCGGGTAACGACGTGCTCCGCTTCGCTTGAGCTCGAGCTCGAGCTCGAGCTCGCACGAGCCGAGCTCAGATCTCGGCCGACGTGTCCGGGACGGCCTGCTCGACGAAGGCGATGCCGGCGGTGTCGAACGAGCGCAGCGTGTTTCGACCGCAGAACGGGCACGCCCACGCGATCTGAAAGCGGGGCCGCTCGCCGTGGATGGCGTGTGCGGGCGCCACGCGGGTCTTACCGCGGCGGAGCTCGGTGGCCGAGCCACGGAGCACCTGCTTCTTTTCGTCGAGCTCGGCCACGAGGCGAGCCTGGCATTCGCAAAGGGAGTAGGCGCGTCCGAGCTTCACGGCGGGCCAGGTTTACCGGCCGAATTTCTGGGGGTCAAGCTCGCGCCTCGGGCGCCGGCAAACCGGGCTTTGCGAGCTTCGGATTGGGCGCTATGCTCCGACTCGCCGTTGCGGGAATAGCTCAGCTGGTAGAGCACAAGCTTCCCAAGCTTGGGGTCGCGGGTTCGAATCCCGTTTCCCGCTCAACTTCGGCGCGGTGAGCGACCGCGCCGCAAACGGAAGAGGGCTGCCAGCGCGGCTCCGCCGAGGTTCTCCGGTCTCGAGCCGGGCGCACGACAGCCGCAACCCGCGGACACGTCGTCTCCGCTCGCGTTCACCTGGGGCGATCCCGCGCTCCCGGCGCCGCCGCCGAGGCCAGCGTTGCCGCCAGGACCGTAGCCCGCTTGGGCCGTCGCCCCGCTGCCGCTCGCGCCGCCGCTCGAGGCTCCGCCACTCGAGGCGCCGCCGCTCGAGGCGCCGCCGCCGGCGGTAGCTCCCCCACTCGATGCACCGCCGCTCGATGCGCCGCCGCTCCCGCCCGCGCCGCCGCTCCCGCCCGTCCCCGTCGAGAAACAGTTCGACTGGTGCACGCTCCGCTTGCTCCCGCAGTCGGTAGGCGACGCGCAGCTCGGCTCGGGGAGATCGGGTGGCGCACCCGAGCCACCCACGCTCGCGGGGTTCGGGTATGCGAGCTTCACGCTGGGCCAGTAGGCGGGGCTGCCGCTCGGGTATTCGACGCGGCCGAAGACCTTCTCCTGGTACGGCGCGGAGCCACCGACCGAAGGGTTCCAGACGCCGCGGCTCGAGCTGTAGCTCGGATTGCTGGGGTTGTTGGAATACGCGAGGCCGTTGTAAGCCCAGACCGCGGTGTACCAGTGCTCGACGATGCTCGGCTGGTTGTCGCCGACGCACTTGGTGGCGCGCCACTTTCCCGCCAGAATCGACGCCCCCGTGGCGAGGTTGTAGGTGGGTTCGGCGGCCACGCGCTGGCGGTCGAAGCCAGGGTTTTCGCCCTTGTGCATGCCGCTCGTGACTTGGCCCACGCCGTAGCCGCAATCGAACGAGATGATGGTGCGCGAGCTCTTGCCCACTTGATCGGAGGGCGACTCGGGAGCGCAGAACTGAGTCCACCCGCTCTCCGCCATGGCGATGGCTTTCAACAGTTCGCAGGGGAAACGCGCCGGGACGTCGTGGTTCGCCTCCGGCTTGCCGCAACCTTGTCCGATGTCTGCGACTGCGGGCCCCTGAGTGCCCCACGCGACCGGACCCTTCGCCACTAGATCGAAGATGCCTTGCCATTCGCTGATGCTCGGATTGGTTCCGGGCACGGCCTCGATACCGCAGTTGTAGCTGTTGGACGCGCTCGACAGCGTGTAGCACGGGCAATACGCGGCGGCGCGCGCAGGAGCGAAGCCCACGAGCGCGAAGGCCAGCGGCGCGAGGGCTCTCCGCATCATGGCGCGACCCCCAGGATGTCGACGCGGCTGCCTGCGGGCGCCGGCAGCGGGTGCGCCTTTCCGCTCGCGACGTCGACCACGAAGGGCAGAGAGAAGTCGCTCGGCACGTGGTGCAACAGCGCTGCGTGGCTCTGGTTCGGTGAGAGCGCGCGGAGCTCATCGAATCCTTCGCCGAAGGGCCGCTCCGGGCCGCTCGCGCCCAGCACCACCGCGCCGCGCCCATCGTTCAGGAGCACGCCGCCGCCGGGCCAGACGTGGGGCGTCACCCACATGCCACCCGCGCGAGCGACCTCGGTTCGCGCGCCGGAATCGGTGAACAGGCGCTCGACGTACCAGCCGGAGGAATCGAGGTTCGTGTAGACGAGGGAGTGGGTCTTCGCGTCGAAAGAGAAGTCCCTGGCCTGCGCCACGATGGGACTCGCGAGCACGCGCTGAGCGCCGTTGGAGAGGGCGATGGCCACGAGGTCGGCGTGGCCCATGGCGACTCGGTAGACGAACGCTTCGTCCGTGCTGACGGCGGCCACGAAGGTGATGTAGCCGGCGAACGAGTGGAGCGTGCGGATCGAGCCGTCGTTCGGATCCACTTCGTCGAGCCTGAGCTCATCGGTGCGGAGCGCGCCAGCGGGCGGGGGCTCGCTGCCTCGGCTGCCGCGTTGCACCAGGAGTTTGCCGTTCGGCATGGCGAATGGCCGACTCGCGTGGACGCAGTCCTCGACGACGAGCTTCACCTCGGGCGGCCGCACCACGAAAAGCGCCGCTGCGAAGCTGAGATCGGAGCCGCCGCGCACGTCGGCGACGACCGCAGCGTCGCCGTTCGGCAAGAGCACGCCGCGCGCGTCCGCGTCGGCCGCGTGCCGGATGCGTGCCACGGGCGGAGCGAGTGGAGCGCCGGGGGTCGACCAGACGAGGCTCGACTCGCTGGCTCCCGGAATGGTGGTGAGCAGCAAAGTGCGCGGCGCGCTTCCGAGTGCTTCGTCCGCGCGCCGGAGCGAGCCCTTTGCCGAGTCGCCCGTTCGCTCCGCCTCGCAGCTCGCGGTGAGCCCGAGAGCGCAAACCAAGAAGAGCGCTTTGTGCAAGGCCTCTCATGATAAATCAGCCGGCAGGTCTCGGCGACCCTTTTCGCCGAGCGCGGCTCGAACCAAGATCCGAAACTCCATGGCGCCGCCGAAGCTCGTCGTTCTCGCCAAGCTCACACCCGAAGAGAAGAAGAGCTTCGGCGTGCTCGCGAACGCCGTCCGCCTCGAGCTCTCGGCGTTCGAGCGGGTCGAAGCCGCGCTCGCGGCAGTGGACGCCCACGAGCCCCGCGTCGTGGTGTTCGATTCGGACGTCGCCCAGGCCGACAAGCTCCTGAAGAAGATCCGTTCCCGCAAGGATCTCGCGAGCGTACCGATTTTGGCCTTGCTCGGCGAGCCGAGCGATGCGCTGGTCGAGCGCCTCTACAGCCTGGGTGCGGATGACGTCGTGGCGGCGGGCCACAACGCCGGACTCATGACGCGTATCCGTGCTCTGCCGGACAAGTCCGCGCTGACCCACGCGGCCCACGGCACGGCGGTAGTAGCCGACAAGGAGCACGCGCGTTGCGACGTGGTGGGGCGCGTGCTCATGAACGCGGGCTACGACGTGAAGTACGCCCTCGACGACGTCGCGCTCCGTTACTACACGCAGCAAAGCTCGCCGAAGCTGGTGATCCAGAACGCCGACGTCGGTGAGCCGCGGCGCTTCATCGACGAGGCGCGCAAGAAGGGCAATGGCGCCGCCTGGGTGGTGATGGCGGCGCGGCGAGACGTGGTGAAGCTCGCGGCGGAGCTCGACGGGCTCGAGCGGGTCACGGTCCTCGTTCACACGACGGCGCCCGAAAACGTGCTCTTCACGTCCAACGAGCTTCTCGGCTCGGGGGCTGCGGCGCTGCGCAAGGACGAGCGCGTGCTCTACGGCACGCTGGTCGCCTACAAGGTGGCCGGTTCCGAGCAAGAGGAGACGGGGTTTTCCTACAATCTGTCGCGCGGTGGACTCTACGTGCGGAGCCTCGCGCCCATGGAGGGCGACCGAGTCTGGGTCGAGCTCCGGCCGCCGCGCGCCAAGAGCCGCGTTCGCCTCGAAGGCAGAGTGGCCTGGCGTCGAAGCTACGATCCCGCGTCGGGAGCCAGCGCGCCGCCCGGCTTCGGCGTCGCGCTCACCGATGGTCTCGGCGACAGCATGGCGCTCTGGACCGAACACGTCGAAGCGTTCGTGCGCTCGACGCGGCGCGGCCCCCAAGCCGTGGCGAAGCTCCTCGAAGAGACCCTGGGCGAGGCCCGGGCGAGCCAGCCCGAGATCGAGCGTCCGAGTCACTCGCACATCGCGGCCATCCCCATTTCGCTGCCGGCACCTGCGGAGCCCAAGGCGCCGCGCTCCGTGCCTCCGCCTCTGCCGCCGGCGGCGGCCGTGCGGCCCCAGCCGCCGCCGCTGCCAGGCGCCGAAGCGTCTCCGCCGCCGCCCGCTGCGGCCGTTCCGCGGCCGCCCCCTCTGCCTGGGGCTGCTGCCGTGCTCCAGCTCCCCGCCACACCCGTGCTCGACGACGGCGCAGCGCCTGCTCCCCAAATCCCCACGCTGCCCGTCACGTCGCTCGCCAGCAAGCTCGAACCACCGAGCGAAGTTCCGCCGGCCGTCCCGAAGCGGTCGCTCCTCGTGCCGGTGCTCGGGCTGCTCGTGGTGGCGATGGCGGCCGTGACCGCGCTGGTGTTGCTCGGTGTCGGGCCGTTTGCCCCGAAGTCGCCGCCGGCGACTGCTGCCGCTCCCGCTCCGAAAGCTCGCGAATCGACGGCAGCGCGCGCAGCGAGCGCGACTCTGCCGGCGACCCCGAGCCCGAGCTCGGCGCCGACCGCGAGCGCCGCGACTTCCGCTCCACCTGCCGCGAGCGCTGCGTCGCCGCCGACGCCGAGCGAAGCGCCCGATCTCAAGGCGTTGCTCTGGGACGAGGGCTACCTCTTGGTGCGCTCGCCCGCGAGCGCTGACGTCTACGCGACTGGGTTCAAGGTGGGCCCCACCAACCAGGCGAACAAATCGAAGTGCGGTCTCAAGTTCGTGAAGATCGGCGAAAAGGATCCGCCACGCTGGCTCTCCAAAGGGCAGACCGTCGACGTGAAGTGCCGGCAGCTGACCGAAGTCGAGATCCGACCGGAGTGAGCTCAGCGGCGGAGCACCGAAAGCACCGCGAGGAAGTCCTCGGGCAGCGCCGATTCGAAGGCGAGACGCTCACCGCGGCTCGGATGGACGAAGCCGAGTGTCCGCGCGTGGAGCATCAGGCGCGGCGCGGGCAAGAGCGGGCCAGCGTAGCCCTTGATGTACACGCGCTCGCCGAGCAAGGGGTGTCCCGCCTCGGAAAGGTGGATCCGGATCTGGTGCGTGCGGCCCGTTTCGAGCCGACACTCGATCCGAGTCGCGCCGCTCAAGGCTTCGATGCGGTGTACGTGGGTGACCGCCGGCTGACCGAGGGTTCTGTGATCGGTGGAGCCTCGGAGTCCGTCGCCGCGGTCTTCGACCAGGCGGCTCTCGAATCGAGCATCGGCGACGGAGCCGTGCACCACCGCCTCGTAGAGGCGCTCGACCGAATGGAAGCGAAACTGCTGCTTCAGGTGGCGTTTGGCGGCGAGCGTCCGCGCAAATACCAATAGGCCACTCGTCTCTTTGTCCAGGCGGTGCACGATGCCGAGCGGCGGGACGCTCCGGTGTTCGCGATGCTGGAGCTCGGTCCGGGTGCGATCGATCAGCGTGTCACGCTCCCCAGGCTCGAAGGGCACGCTGCTCACCAGCGCGGGCTTCTCCACCACTACGACCTGAGTGTCGACGTGCACGAGTCGCACCCGGGTCTCGTCGTTTCGACTCGCCGAGCGCGCGCGCGTATCGAGCTCCACGGCCTCGCCCGTGCCGAGCTTGTGCGTGGCGTCGGTGACCCGCACGCCGTCCACGCTCACCTTCCCAGTCTCGATGGCCCGGCGCACTCGCGTCCAGGGCGCGCCCTCGAGCTTGGCTCGGAGCACCCGGTCGAGACACGCTCCGTCGTCGGCGGCTTCCACGATGAAACGGGTGGCGGCGAGCACGGGCGGAGCTCGCGACGGCTCGGTGACCGGCGTCGCTCCGCGGCGCTTCATTCGGAGCCCCTGAACAGCTCGTCGGCGACGGCGCGCCGCTGCTCGTTCGCGTCGCCGAAGGCGGCTCGGCTGCCCAGCATGCGCTTGAAGAAAAAGTGGAGATCGGCGTCCCACGTGAAGCCGAAGCCGCCGTGGAGTTGTACGCCGCGCTCGACGGCGAAAGTGAGCACGTCGGAGGCTCGGGCTTTCGCCATGCGAACCGAGAGCTCGGCCTCCGGAAGGCCGGCATCGAGCGCCGCCGCTCCGCCGTAGAGCAAGCTCCGGCCGAGCTCGACGCCGATGAGGAGGTTCACCAGCGGGTGTTTGACGGCCTGAAAGGCGCCGATGGGGCGATCGAACTGGCGGCGCTCGCAGGCGTACACGCGCGTGAGCTCGAGCACTCGGTCGGCGGCGCCCAGCATCTCGGCGGCGAAGAACAACCGCGCGAGCGTGGCGTAGCGCTCGAGCGCCCCGGTGGCGAGCGGTGTGCCGTCGGCGCGGCCGACCGCGACGTCTTCGAACCGGACCCGCGCGCTCGGGCGCGAGTGATCGAGGGAGCGTTCGGCCTCGATCTCGGCGCCGGCCGCCGGGATGAGCACGCGGGCGAGCAAGAGCTCGCCGTTCGGGAGCCGCGCGGGAGCGAGCAGCACCTCGGCCGCCGCGCCCCAGAGCACGTGGCTCACGCGACCCTGCAGCGTCCATCCACCGGCGTGCTCCCGGGCCTCGAGGGTCGGGGCCGCGTCCAGCATCGCGACGGCGGCGCGAGTGGCGCCCGAGTCGAGCGCCTCTCGGAGCGGGTCGTCGCCCGCGAGCAGGAAGAGCGCGAGCAACGTGGCTACGAAAGGACTCGGCAAAAGGACGCGGCCCATTTCCTCGCCGAGGATGGCCAGGTGGATGGCTCCGAGGCCGTCGCTCGCCGTCGACACGGACAGGAGGCCTTGTGCCGCGAGCTCGCGGTAGAGCTCCCGGTCCCAGGCTTCTTCGCCTTGCCAGACGCGACGGAGCTTCCGGAGGTCGGCCTTCTCGCTCAGGAGCCGGCGCAGGTTCTCACGCAAGAGCAGGTGCTCGTCCGTGTGCCCGAGGCCCGCCGGGAGCTCGGGGAACTGCAACGGCGTTCTTCGGGCCGGGCTCATCTCGCTCATTTGCTCTTCGGCAGCGCGAGAGCGCGCTCCCCCAGGACGTTGCGCAGGATCTCGCTCGTGCCCCCGCCGATGGTCATGCCGAACGAGTTGAGATACGAGCGCGTCCAGCGTCCAGCGTCCGGCGCGTCCGGGTCGCCGAGGGCCAGCACGGCGTCGTGTCCGAGGAGCTCGGAGGCGAGCGCGGCGAGCTTCTGGTTGTACTCGGAGGCCACCAACTTGTTCATGAGCGGCAGCGCCAGGGGCCGGTCGCGGCACAGGCCCGGTACCGACGCGCGAATACCGGACAACCCGATCGCACGGGCCTCGATGAAGAGCTCGGCGATGCGCTGGCGCACCAGCGGATCGTCGCTCTTCCGAACACCGTTCGGACCCGGTGTCTCGGCCAGCCGCACCAAGCGTTCGAGGGCGACCAGCAGCGAAACGGCTCGCTCTTTCGAGCTGGAGTCGGCGGCGCCGCGCTCGAACGTCAAGGTCGCGAGGGCGATCTCCCAGCCCTGGCCTTCGCGGCCGAGCAGGCTCTCCGCCGGCATCGGCGCGCCGTCGAACAGGACCTGATTGAAGCCGCCTTCCCCGGTGAGCTTCTTCAGAGGCTCCACGCGCACGCCGGGAGCCTCCATGGGAAAGAGGAAGTACGAGAGCCCCTGGTACTTGCCGGCAGAGGGGTCCGTGCGAGCGAGCAAGATCATCCACTTCGCGAAATGGGCGAGCGTCGTCCAGACCTTGTGCCCGGTGACCTCCCAGCCCGACGACCTCCGCTCCGCGCGGGTGGTGAGGCTCGCGAGATCGCTTCCGGCGTTGGGCTCGCTGAAGCCCTGACACCACAGCTCGTCGCCGCGAAGCAGCGGCGGCAAGAGGCGGCGTTTCTGCTCTTCGGTACCGAAGGTGAGCAGCGTCGGTGCGACCCAGGTGAGTGCCAGGTGGTTCACGAAGAACGGCGCCGACACCCGAGCGAGCTCCTGCTCCACTACGCGCTTCTTCGCCGGGTCGACGCCGCGACCGCCGTATTTTTCCGGGACGTCGAACCCGAGGTAGCCCGCGTCGTACACTTGCGCTTGCCAAGCGCGGAGCCAGGCGAGCTGCTCTGCCGTCTCGACCTCGAGGAACGTCTCGGGCAACTCGAAGCTCGGCGGCTCGGGGCGGCAGCGCTCCACGAACGCCGCGACCTCCACGCGGAACGCGGAAAGCTCGTCGCTGTCCGACATGTGGCGCGAGCTTTGCACGGCCCGCCTCACCGGTAAATACGCCGAGAGACCGTGTGCGAGCCGAGTGGTATAGGTTTCGGCGCTCACCGCCGCTGGAGAACGTCATGATCGAATGGAGCGAACAACACCTGGCCATCCGCGACTCGTTTCGCAGGTTCGTCGACGCCGAGATCAAGCCCAAGCGCGACGAGCTCGAGCACGGCGACACACCGCCCTACGAAGTGCTTCGGAAGATGTTCGCCACCTTCGGCCTGCGCGAGATGTCGCTGATGCGCTACGAGGCGGATCTCGAGAAGGGCGACAAGAAGAGCCAGGGTGACGACGAAGCGGGCGCCGCCAAGCCGAACCCCATGGCCGGCGAGATGACCGCGATGCAGATGATTCCCATCATCGAGCTCAGCCGGCACAGCCCCGGCATGGTCACGGCACTCGGCGTGAGCGCTGGGCTCACCGCCGGCACCATCATGAGCAAGGGGACGCGCGCGCAGAAAGAGCGCTGGGCGAAGGACCTCCTGACCCTCGACAAGATCGGGGCGTGGGCCATCACGGAGCCCGGCTCGGGCTCCGACGCCTTCGGTCAGATGAAAGCGTCGGCGCGACGGGCCGACGGCGGCTACGTGTTGAACGGCAACAAGACCTTCATCACCAACGGTCCCTATGCCGACACGCTGGTCTTCATCTGCAAGCTCGACGAGGGCAACGACCCTCGCGATCGCAAGGTGCTGTCGTTCGTCCTCGAAAAGGGGACGCCGGGCCTCGACCAGTCGAAGCCACTGCGCAAGATGGGCATGCACTCGTCGCCGACGGGGGAGCTCTTCTTGAGCGACGTGTTCGTCGAAAAGGACCGGCTGCTCGGTGAAACCGAAGAAGTCTCGTATCGCAGCGGAGCCAAGGACACCTTCAAGGCCGAGCGAACCGGCGTCGTGGCCATGGCCCTCGGCATCGTCCAAGAGTGCTTGGATCTCTCGGTCGAATACGCGAAGACCCGAGTGCAGTTCGGCAAGCCCATCGGTGAGTTCCAGCTGATCCAGCTGAAGCTCGCGAAGATGGAGGTCGCCCGTATGAACATCCAGAACCTGGTCTACCGGATCATCGAGCTCGCCGGTTCCGGCAAGCAGATGAGCCTCGCCGAAGCCTCTGCCTGCAAGCTCTACTGTGCGCAGACCGCCACCGAGGTCGCCTTGGAGGCCGTGCAGCTCTTCGGGGGCAACGGCTACATGGCTGAATACCGCGTGGAGCAGCTGGCCCGCGACGCCAAGGTCCTGCAAATCTACGGCGGCACGGACGAGATCCAAACCTCACAGATCGCGCGGAGCCTGCTCGCCTAGTCCTACCCGGGGCGCCGCTGGACGTAACAGCATGGACTCGGTAGCCTGGAGGAGAGGATGGCTACACCGCGCCGCGCTCTGGTTGCCGCGGGTCTGACGCTCGCGGTCGTCGCTTGCAGCTCGACGAGCACGAACGAGGGCGGTGGCGGAGGTTCCCCGTCGGGCGGCGGCGGCGCGTCCGGGGATGGTGCCGCTGGAGGGGGAGCGCCGGGAGGGGGTGCTTCGGGCGGCGGCG
Source organism: Polyangiaceae bacterium (assembly GCA_046351435.1). Classification (GTDB taxonomy): domain Bacteria; phylum Myxococcota_A; class Polyangia; order Polyangiales; family Polyangiaceae; genus JADJKB01. Next base: position 164,069 of record JAXLYN010000015.1, on the reverse strand, counting down.
CACCGGGCGGAGGTGCGTCGGGCGGCGGCGCACCGGGCGGAGGTGCTTCGGGTGGCGGCGCACCGGGCGGAGGTGCGTCGGGCGGCGGCGCACCGGGCGGAGGTGCTTCGGGTGGCGGCGCACCGGGCGGCGGCGCGGGCGGCAGTTCCGCGTCGGGCGGCAGTGCCGGCGCGGACGCGGGGTGCGCGCAGGTCGATTGCCATGCGCGCATCGACTGCTGCAAGCCCAACAACGGCGCGGCTCTGAACGACATCTTGGCCGGGATCCAAGCCACGGGGGCCTGCGGCACGAGCTCGATCTGCCATTCGACCTGTCAGGTGTTCTGCTCCTCCCCTGGGGCCCAAGGCGCGCTCGAGAACTGCATCGACTGCTTGAAGGCGAATTCGCTGTCGCCGCTCTGCAACAGCGGCTCGGCTTGCGCTCTCTTCAAGACCTGCCTCGGACCCGTTTGCTGGCCCAAGTGAGGGCCCGAACGCGGGCGACTACCCGCCGGACGACGGGTCAGCACTCCTTGCGTTCGATGTCCTGGAAGAGCTCGAGGTGCGTGTCGAGCGCGACCGTGGTGTCCGCGAGCCCCAGCGCCACGACGCGCAGGGCCTCGGGTTCGTCGTGGCCCAAGAGAACGAGGAGCGGGCCTCGGCTCGTGTGGATGGCGCCGCGGAGATAGTATCCGGCGTGGCGGGCGACCGGACGGTCGAGCTCGTCCACGATCAGGACGTCGCGCCGCTCTTGGCTGCACGACGGTGTGACGAACGAGAGCACGTCGCGCTCGACGACCTCGAGGTCGGCCTCCGGCAGCGCCCAGCGATGGAGCCACACCTCGCTCTCGCCGCTCTTGCGATCCGCCGCCGCTTGAACTTCGTCGACGTGGGCCGGGTGGATCCAGGAAGCTCTCGGGTCGTCGCCCTCGATGGCGAGCAGAAACGCGCTCTCGTGCGCGAGCTCCGCACAACCGCTGACTTCGAAGCCTCGATGGCTGGGGCCTGGGAGCGCGGCTCCCGCGTAGCCGCCGTAGTCCACGCGGATGTCCACCGCGTGCAAGCTCTCGGCGCTGCAGCGCCCCTCGGGGCCCACCAACGTGAAGCGATGGGTGCCGGCGTCGGGGCTCTTCTGGACCGAGAGGGCGAAGCCGCCCGGGATGAGCTCGCGCTCGCCACCGCTCTCCGCACTGCCGGCGCCGGTGAGGACGAAGGTGCGCTTGCCCGTGGTCAACACCGCGTGCGTGCGACTCGCTTCCGGTGGGCGCGGAGCGGGGCGTTCGGTCGACTTGGCTTCGTGAGTCGCGCGCTCTGTGGGCCTTGCGCTCGGACCGGGCCCTCTCGCCGCGCAACCGGCGACAGTCAGGAGCGCGAGAGAAGCGAGCATGGTGCAGCGACCCAGTGGACACGTCATGGCGGTGAGAACCTCTTTCGAGATGCGTCACCAGCAAGCCGCGTGCCCGGGGTGATCACAGGCAATATCAGCGGTTTCTCGTGGTTTCAGCTCGCCGCACGCGTGGGCGATTTTCCACGGTCCAGGGTCTCGGCGCGCCGGCGCGCTCAGGGCTTGCCGCTTTTCGCCTTGGCCAGCTCGGCTTTGGCGGCATCCACGCGGCGCTTCGCGGTGACCAGCCGTTGTGGCTTCGCGGCCTGGCGTTTGGCCTGAGCCTCGTACCCGGCGAGCACCGCTTCGAGGGCGGCGAGCTGACCGGCGCGGTCGCCCTGCGCGCCGAGGATGTCGGCCTTGATCTCGAGGAAGCGCATGCGCCGCGGGCCTTCCACGTGAGCCAGCGCACGTTCGATGGCGGCGAGGGCCTCGGGGTACTTCTTCAGCGCCAGGAGCACGCCCGCGAGCCGCCCCGGCGGCTCGTAGGAGCTCGGCAGCTGTTTCTCTCTGTTCTGGAGCAGTCTCACCGCGTCCTCTGCGCGTCCCATGGCGAGAAAGGCGCTGGCGAGTGCGGCGTCGTAGGCTTGCGCAGCGGCGGGAGTCGGTGCGTCCTTGGACGCCTTCTCCAGGATGGCGAGGCGCTCGCGGCTGGCGCCCCGGGCGCCTTCTTTGTCGCCGAAGGTCAAGAAGGCGTCGGCCATACGCCGAGCGTGTCGGCGCGATCGTCCGGCGTCGACTCGGGGTGAGGGGACTCGCGCAGCGCGAGCAGGCGTTCTTTCACCAACGTGCGCACGCGTTCGCCCTTCTTTGCGTCCTTCACGTGCTCCGCGCAGTCGAGCAGTACCCGCGCGACGTCGGTGGGCTTGGCGGCGCCCCGCACCTCGCCGAAGTGAGCGAGACCGGCGTCGACGCACGGGTCGGCACGTCCGGCGTTGAACAGCGAGCTGACGAGGCCCGCCACGGCTTCGCTCCGGCGCGACCAGTCCTTGGGTGCGCGTTCGAGTGCGGTCTTGTAGTCGCGGGCCGCCTGGTCGTAGAGCGAGTCCGCCGTGGCCCGCTTGGCCGAGAGCAACGCAGCGAGCGGGCTCTTGGCATCCAGCTTGTCGGCCTTGCGTGCGTCGCGCGCCGCGATGCCTTCGCGGATGAAGTCGTCCATCTCTTGTACCGAACCCGACCCCGGCCAGTAGCCGAGGACATCCTCGCGCTCGGGGTCGATGACGAAGAACGTCGGCCAAACGTCGATGGCGTGCTTGTCGACGAAAGCCGCGTTCTTCTCCTTCTCGGTGTCGACTTCCACGAACACCACCTGCTCGCCGAGCGGGCGGAGCTTGGGTGACTCGAGTACGAAGTGCTTCATGCTGATGCAGGTGTGGCACCACTCGGCCCAAGTATCGACGAACACGAGCTTGCCTTGCTTCTTCGCCAGCGCCATGGCGCCGGGGACGTCGTCGGCCATGAACGCGAGCTTCGGGTGCGTGTCCGCCGTGCCCGCATCCGCCGCGCCCATGGGCGCGCTGGCGTCGACGGGTGGCAGCGCGCCCGAGCTCGTGGGCTCCGGAGCTCCGGTCGAGGGCGGGACGGCGGCCGGGGCGCAGGCGAGGACCGAGCTCGAAATCACGGAAGCGACGAAGATGCGCATGGCGGCGGAGCGTACGCTCGGAGAATCGCCGAAGGAAAGCCCTGCGAACGAGCTGGTCAGCGCGGCGGCGCGGGCGCCGTTCGCGCGGCCTGTGTTCCCTGGGTCGGTCCGCCCGAGAACACGACGTAGGCGACCGGGATGGACGCGCCCACCAGCGCGATGAGCGCGCCGCGCCCGAGGAGCCCCTTTCGGCCGGGAAGCATGAAGAGCCCCGAGATCGCCAAGAACAGCAGGAGCACGGCGTAGGCGTCGGCGACGTAGCTCCACGCCGGCTTGCCGCGGTTCAGGTGGAGCCAGTTGGCGAGACGCAGGAAGAAACGCGGGCTCTGCCCCTCCTCGATCACCTTGCCGGATCCCGTGTCGACGTGGAAGGTGCGCTCGTCGAACACGATGTCGAGCTGGGTGTCGTCCACGCGGAAGACCTCGCGAGGCGTCTGCTGCACGCCGAGCTCGGCGAGGACCGCGCGGCCCGCCTCCTCGTCATCCTCCGAGATCGGCCCTCGAACCTGGTGCGTACGTTCGACCTGCCGGAAGCTGGGATCCCAGTCCTTCACGTGGTTCACCGCCAGGCCGCTCAGCGCGTAGATCACGGTGAGGCCGACGACCAAATAGCCGAAGTCCCGGTGCAGAGCGCGGAGCCAGGGGCGGAGCTTCCAGCGCGAGCGGGTTGACACGGCCCGCGCCACGCCGCTCCGCGGTCCGGCTTCCGCGTCGTCGGACGCGTTCTCGGCCTCCTCCGCGCTCAACCGTAGCGCTCTTCCTTCCATGGGTCTCCGTGGTTGTGATAGCCGCGCTGCTCCCAGTAGCCCGGAGCGTTCTGCTTCGCGAAGCGGATGCCCGTCACCCACTTGGTGCTCTTCCAGAAGTAGAGATCGGGCAGCACGATGCGCGCCGGTGCGCCGTGTGCGCGGGGCAGCGGTCGGTCTTCGAGACGGTGCGCCACGAGCACGTTTTCGGCGAGAGCATCACGGAGCGGCACGTTGGAGGTGTAGCCGTTCGCTCCTTCGAAGATCACGTAGTGCGCGCTCTTCTTCACCTTGGCGCGGTCGGCGAGCTCTCGCACGCGGACGCCCTTCACGCGGACTCCGAGCGCCGACCAACCGGTCACGCAGTGGACGTCCACAGCGAGCTCGGCCTGCGGCAGCGCGAGGAGCGCACTGAAGTCGAGCGTGAGCGGACTTTCGACTTCACCGTGCACCTGGAGAGAAAAGCCCTGCACGCTGGGATCTCCAGCGTCGCCGCCCATGGGCTTCCAGCGCTTGATGGCGCGCTGGCCAGGCGGCAGCCGCGGCCGGCCGTCGGCTCGCGTCTCGGCTCGCGCCAAGCGAGTGAGATCGTCCGCGATCACCCACAAGCTACCGCCGAGGGCGCTCACCACGCTGCCCGTGACGGCGGTACGGATGAGTTCGCGGCGTGACCAAAGGGCGCTCGACGCCCGCTTTCGTGTTTCGTCCTCCACGCCCGAGAACTACGAGCGTGGGCGCGGTTCGGTTGCGGCCGTGGGTCGGATATTTTCCCGAGCCCCGCGCGACGGGGCGACCGAGGACGGCGAGAGGGCGGATTTCTTTGCCGCTTTCCTGCGTTCGGGCAGCGCTTGTGGCATGCTGCCCGAGTTTCCATGTGCCGTCTGTTCGGCTTTCGCAGCGTGATCCCGAGCCAGGTGCACCGGTCGCTCCTGGCGGCCGACAATGCCCTCGGAAAACAGAGCAACCAGCACCAGGACGGCTGGGGCGTGGCCTACTACGTCGAAGGCTCGCCCCACGTGATGAAGAGCCCGGAGTTCGCGCTGGGTGACCAGCTCTTCCACCGATTGAGCGGCGTCGTCGCCAGCGAAACCGTGGTCGCCCACGTGCGCCGGGCCACCCAAGGGCAGAAGAGCGTCCTCAACTGTCACCCGTTCCAGCACGGTCGTTGGGTCTTCGCGCACAACGGGGACATCCCCGACTTCGCGCGCTACCGCGACGCGCTGCTCGGCGAGGTGTCGCCGAAGCTCCGGCGTTTCGTGCTCGGCGACACCGACAGCGAGGTCGTGTTCTTCATGTTCCTCACGAGCCTCCGCGCCCACGGTCCGCTCACCCGCCGCCACACCGTCGAGGACGTGTCGTCGGCGCTCAAGGGGGCCATCCAGCGCGTGCGCGAGATCTGCGCGGTGGACGGACCCGAAGCGCCCCTGCTCACGTTGCTCGTGACCGACGGCGACACGATGGTGGCGACCCGCGGCGGCAAGGAGCTCTACTGGTCGAGCTACAAGCGACGCTGCGCGGACCGCGACGGCTGCGCCAGCTTGTCGGCGGAGTGCGAGGCGCCGTCGCGCACGGGCTTCGTGAATCACTTCATCGTCTCGAGCGAACCCCTCCAGGGCGAAAACGTGTGGGAGCCTCTCGAAGACGGCGAACTCATCGGTGTCGATTGGCGCATGCGTGTGCACCGCACGCGTATCGAGCGGGTCGCGCTGCCCATCGTGGCCGCCGAATGAAGCCGGGCGAACGCGCGCCTCGGGAGCGCGGCGAGAGCGTGCGCAAAGCGCTGATCGGGGTCCTCAGCGGGCGCTCGTTGTCCGCCAAGGAGATCTCCTCCGAACTCGGTATTCGCGAACGCGAGGTCGCCGAGCACCTCGAGCACCTCGGGCGCTCCGTCGTAGCCGCAGGCGGCAAACTCACGGTGGAGCCGGCTCGCTGCGCGAGCTGCGGGTTCGAGCTCCGTACGGATCGGATGCGGCGGCCGAGTCGTTGCCCCGAGTGCAAGAGCGAGCGCCTGACCGCGCCGCGCTTCCGGGTCGAGCCCGCAGCGCCGCGCGCGACGTGACGCTCAGAGCTGGAGCGACTTCGTCTCGAGAAACTCTTCGATGCCGTGGCGGCCGCCTTCGCGCCCGATCCCGCTCTGCTTCATGCCACCGAACGGCGCAGCGGGGTTGAAAGCGCCCCCGTTGATGTCGACTTGCCCGGTGCGGAGCCGGCGCGCGACGCGTTCGGCCCGCGCTGCGTCTTTCGACCACACCGCGCCGCCGAGCCCGTAGATGGTGTCGTTGGCGATGCGGATGGCGTCCTCCTCGTCGGCGAACGGCAGGATCGACAATACGGGTCCGAAGATTTCTTCACGCGCGATGGTCATCTCGGGCCGAACGTCGGAGAAGACGGTGGGCCGTACGAAGAAGCCGCGCGCGAGGCCCTCGGGGGCCTCGGGGCCACCCGTGACCAGCGTCGCGCCCTCGTCGATTCCCTTCTGGATGTAGCTCCGCACGCGGTCGCGCTGCAGCGCGCTGACGAGCGGTCCGAGCCGCGTGCCTTCGGCCAGCGCGCTGCCCAGAGTGAGCTTTTCGGCCGCGGTTTTGGCCAGGGCCGCGGCCTCCGCCAGCCGGGCCTTCGGCACGAGCATGCGGGTCCACGCCGAACAGGTTTGCCCGGAGTTCAGGAAGGCGTGGCTGACGCCTGCCTTCACGGCGCGCTCGAAGTCCGCGTCCTCGAGGATCAGGTTTGCGCTCTTGCCGCCGAGCTCGAGGGCCACGCGCTTGACGCTCGCGGCCGCGAGCTCGGCCACGCGGCGCCCGGCGCGAGTCGAGCCCGTGAAGCTCAGCATGTCCACCGCCGGATGCCGGGCCAAGGGTTCGCCCGCGCTCGGTCCGTCGCCGCAGACGAGCTGAAGCACGCCGCGCGGCGCGCCTGCAGCGTGGATGACCTCCGCGAGCACGTACGCCGAGAGCGGCGCCACCTCGCTCGGTTTGAGCACGACGGGAGAACCCACCAGGAGCGCCGGCCCGACTTTCGCGAGCACCTGATTCAACGGGTAGTTCCAGGGAGTGATGGCGGCAACGACGCCCACCGGTTCGCGCAACACCAGAGAATTGCCGATGCGTTCTTCGAGCTCGAGCTCGGCGTAGATCCGCGCCGCGTCCCGCAGGTTCTTGATGGGCACGTGAACCTGGATCAAGGAAGCGAGCCGCTTCGGCATTCCGACTTCCGAGGCGATGAGCTCGGTGAGCTCGTCGGCGCGCGCCTCGAGCCCGTCGGCGATGCGGGCGAGGAGCCCCACTCGCTCCGTCTTGGGGAGCGAGGCGTACCCTGGGAACGCGGAGCGCGCGGCGTCGGCCGCCCGCTCGGCTTCTCGGGCGCTCCCGGCAGGGACTCTGCCCATGACCTCCTCGGTCGACGAGCAGACGACGTCGAAGCTCCCCGCTCCTTCCGCGGCCACCCACTCGCCGCCGATGTAATGCCGTTCGTGGACTCGCATGCCCAGCTTCCTCCCGTTCGGAGGCCAGATGAGGGCGGACGCGCGGGCGAGTCAAGCGCTGGCGGAGGAGGGGGCGAGCGGGCATGATGCCGCCGCCGTGGCCCACGCTCAACTCCGTTCATTCGTCGTTCTCTCCTGTTGCGCAGCGCTCGCGACACTCGCTTGCGAAGAGAAGAAGAGCGAGAGCTCCTCCGTCGCGCCGAGCGCGCAGCCGAGTCCCGAGCGCGCTGCCATCGCTTCTGCCCTCGGGGCGACGCCGAGCGCAGCCCCGAGTGAATCGGCGGCGGCCCTGGCCTCCGCCGGCCCGAGTGCCGAGGTTCCGCCCGAAGCCGCGCCGAGCGCCGGTGACGCGACGCTGGCCGAGGTCAGCGACGCCGGAGTGCAGAAGCCGAGCGTCGTCACCGACTCGCGCGGGGTGAAGCTCGTCGATCCCGGTAAGGAGCCCCGAGAGCGCATCCGCTACAAGTTCACGGTAGATCGCACCGATCGCATGCAGATGACCACGACGAGCAGCATGAAGATGGCGATGGGGGCCGAGACGGCCAGCGTGCCCACGGCTCCGGCGGTGAAGGTGGTGGCTGCGCTCACGGTGAAAGAGGTGCTTGCCGACGGGAGCGCGCGGCGCACGCTCGTGCTCGAAGACGTGGGTCTTCTGCCGGGGCCTGGCCTCAGCAAAGAGCAGCGTGATCAGGCGGAGAAGAGCCTCTCGTCACTCGAGAAGCTCCAAGGCAAAGACCGAGTCGACACCCGCGGGTTCGTACGTGAGGTCGACCTCGATGCATCGAAGATCGAAAACCCCGCCCTGCGTCAGGCCGTGGCGTCGATGCAGCAGACGTTCGACCAAATGGGCACACCGTTCCCCGAGCCCGAGATCGGTATCGGCGCCAAGTGGCAGGTGCGCACCAAGGTCGATCAGATGGGCGTGCATCTGTCGCAGGTCGCCGACTACGAGCTGCTGTCGTTCAGCGGTGATCGAGGCAAGATCCGGGTGAAGCTCCGGCAGACCGCGCCCGGCGGGAGCATGCAGCTGCCGGGGCTGCCGAAAGGCGCCACGGCAGAGCTCCTCGGCATGAAGGGCAGCGGAGTGGGCGAGCTGGCCTTTCTGCTCTCGCGTACGGTGCCGGACGGTCACATCGACACGAAGAGCGAGATCAAGGTGCGCGTGGTGACGCCGCAAGAGAAACAAGAAATGGTCACGAAGCTGGACGCCCGGGTCGTGTTCAAGCCGCTCGACGGCAAACCGTGAGCCGTCACTTCTCGAAGACGAGCGCGTAGTCGAAGGCGCCGAGCTCGGCGCGCTGGGCGCTGGCGTCGCCGCTGAGCGCACGGACGCTCGCGACTTTCACCTGGCCGCGGCGTCTGGCGCGCGCCGGGATCGCGTCGTTGCGGCAGTGCCCGCTTCCCGCCAGGACGACGAGTTGGCGGCCCGGCAGCTTCATGCCGAGCCAGCGCATGGACGACTCGGCCATGGTCTCGTCCCAAACCACCTGGGCCGCGTAGACGTTGCGCGGGTTGCCGTGTGGATGGTCCTTCATCGTCTGCTCGAACCACGCGCGGTGGTCAGCGTCCTCCAGATCGAGCTCGGGCAGGCGCTTTGCCAGCTCGGGCGGCAGGCCTTCGATCCCGTGGCGCGCGACGGCGCGCGTCCATGCTCGGGGTGCGTTCAGCGCCAGCAGCGGCAGCCCGCGCCGTTTCGCGAGCTCGAGCTGGGGCCGGTAGTAGGCGAAGTCCCAGCCCCAGTGCTCCTCCCACGCGCTCTCTTTTTCGAACTCGCCGTTGTCCAGGTCGCCTCGCAGATACGCGTCGAGCACCGGTTGTTGGGGGCGTGACAGCATCTCGAGTCCGACGCCGACATCGCGCCCGGCCATCGCGGCGCGCTCGGCCAGTCCTTCGATCACGACCCACTCGGCGTAGTGGCTCTGCGCGTTCGCGTGCTCTTCGCCGACGCAGACCAGATCGGCGTGGGAAAGCTCGTCGAGGAGAGCGTCGCTCGCCAAGAGCTCGGGGTCCTTGCTCCGGATCCCCACGAAAGGCGCGCGCGCCTGCTCGACGACGTCGTCGGGCACCGGCGCGCGCTTCGCCGCAGGCGGGTGCGCGACGGGCGCGGGCGCTTCTGTCGGCGTGGGTTCTCGCGCGCCCGCAGGGCCGACGCTGACGCGTGCGCTACACGCGCCGAGCCCGAGCGCGAGCAGGAGCAGCGCGCTCTCCACGCCCGGAGTCCCGAGAACGGCGTCGCACCGTCCCCGCCCCGGCGCATGCGCCAGCACGGGCGCGGCGGCGGACTGCAGCGGGCGCGGGCGCGACATGCCTAGTAGCCTCGGTTCCGGAGCTCGTCCGGCAGGAGCGTGCTCGGCTTGCCGCTGGCGACGATCCAGAGCTGATGCGCCGCGCGCGTCGCCCCGATGTGGAGGAGATGCCGTGCCTCTTCTTCGTCCGGGTAAGAGGCGTCGCCGACCTCGACCAGCACTACGTAGTCGAATTCGAGGCCCTTCACTTGGCGCACGTCCGTCACGTCGATACCGGCGCGGAACGGGAAATCTTGGTCGGCGATGCGACGGAGGAACGGCACCTCCGCCTTCTTCAACCCGTCGTAATAGGCGTCGGCCTGCTCCGCGAAGCGGGCGATGACGGCCACCGACGCCCGGGGCTCTGCGCGCATCAGCTCGCGCAATGCCTCACCCAAAAAGCCCACCGCGTCGCCGGCGTGGGCGAAGACGAACAGGTCGACCGGCGCACCGCGCCGCGTGGCAGCCGGCGCGTCCTTCGGCGCGAGGGGGCCGAGCACGTCGCGGGCGAAGTCGATGATCTCCTGGGTCGAGCGATACGCGAGCCGGAGCGGCTCGACCTCGACGTGGCTCAGACCGAGCTCGCCGAGCACGGTCTTCCAATCCGAAAAGCCGTTGTCCATCAGCAGGCGTTGGGCCACGTCGCCTGCCAGCGTGACGCTCCGCGCTTGGCTGACCGTGTCGAGCACGACCGCGAGTTCCACCGGGGAGAGATCTTGCGCCTCGTCCACCAGCACGTGCTCGTAGACGAGGGCCTCTTTCCCCTTCACGTTGCGCATCAACGGGCCACGCATGCGCTGACAGAGGCGGAGCAGGAGTGCGTCGTCCTCGCGATCGAGGTGGACGTGTTCTTCGAGCTCGCGGCCGTCGATGCCGTGGCGCAAGCTCTCTTCGGCGTCGTCGGTCTCGCCGCCCTCCGTCGTCTCGGCGCCATCGCTCGGAGCGCGACCCTCGCCCGCGTGACCGTCGGCGAGGAGCTCCAGGTGGTGAACGAGCTGGTGCGCGTGGGCGGTACACCAGTTGTGGACGCGCCGGAGATCCGCCTCGCTGAACGCACCGGGTGCGTGCTGCGAGAACACCCGCCGCACGGCGTCGGCATCGCTCACCAGATCGGCCCACGCACCCACTACGTCGCGTGCCTCTCGCAGGCCCTCGCGTACCGCGCGTTCGGCGCCGACCCGCGCGTCGGTCGGCAGAGCGCGCCCGTTCTTCTCGAGCCATGCGCCCACCGAATGGACACGATGGGCGAGGGGGCGAGCGGGCGCGCGCCGGAACGTCTCGATCGGAGCGGATTCGCCTGCGTCTGGGCCGAGGGCCTTGGCGAGCTTCCGCTCGAATTTCTCCGCGAGGCGGCTCGTGTGCTCGTCGATGGCGGCGAGCATGGCCGGGTGCTTCTTCCAGCGGGTGACCACCGCGGGTGTGTCTTCGCTGTAGCGATTGGGTACCGATGGCAGCTGCACCTCGCGGATGCGCTCCGCCCAGGCCTCGTAGGTGCGGATGGCGATGCCCTCGATGCCGAGCGCCGGCAGTACTTGGGAGATGTAGCGGGCGAGCGCCGAGTTGAAGACCACCACCAACATGCGGTCCGGGCGGAAGCGGCGCGGATCCTGGAAGTTCAGGTACGCGAGACGCAGGAGCGCGATGGTGGTCTTGCTGCTGCCTGCGCCGCTCTGATCGATGACGAGGCCGGAGTTCGGCGCCGTGATGAGCCTGAACTGCCGCCGATCGATCAGCGCCGTGATCTCTTTCAGGTGCTTGGTCTTCACCGAGCTCCGCATCCCGTCCGATCCCGAGCCTGCTCCGGGCGGTGATGCTGTTCGGGGCGAGCCGCAGAGCCCTGCCCGCCGTGCAGGCGCAGCGCATCGGTTGCGAGGCGGCGCCAGGCTCCGGAGTAGGTGCGCGCGAACGTGCCTTGGGGCGCGGTGATCCGGCGAAGCCCGCGGTCGACGATGCTCAGGCTGCGCCGCACCAGGACCTCTCCGTTCACCTCGCGCCCGCCGAACACTTCGTCGTATTCGTCGCCCTCGTCGTAGCGGTAGTAGAGGCGGCTCACCGGCGCGTCGCGCCAGTCGACGATGCGTACGCCGCTCTTGGTGTCGAGGTAGGTGCCCCGTCCGATCAGCACTTCACGGCGCCGGCCCGCCTCCTCGAGCACCATGCGCCCGAAGTAGGGCGACCTCGCGTCTACGTGGCTCTCACTGGCGGAGTTCTGATGCGCCGCGAGGACCTGCAGGCGCTCCATCTGCTCGACCAGCGGTGGCACGTCTTCGAGCCGCGCCACGGCGATTTCGTCGCGGAGCGCCAACATCTGCGATTCGTAGTCGATGCTCGGTCGTTCGGAGTCCCGCGTCTTCCGCGCATCGAGGTGACCGAGCACGCGCGTGAGGCATTGTTCTTCTTCGGCGATGACCCGGGCGCCTTCGGGGTCTTGCTCGGCATTTCGGGCAGGGGACGGGGTTTCCACGGGAAGCGAGCACGACTAGCACGAACCGAAAGGCCGTCCCAGCCCTTCGCGCCGCGGCTCAGGGCAGGGGCTCGTACGCGCCGATGCTGGGCGGCGCGGCGTAGCACTTGCCGTTCTTGTCGGCCGCGACACCTGCCGCCGCGCTCCCCTTGCCGGAGGCGGGGCTGCTCTTCGGGATCGAGAAGTCGCCGCTGGCGGCAGCCGTGAACGCAGGGTCGACGCCGGCGACGGCTGCGCTCTCGCTCGCGGGAAGATCACTCGGCGCCGACGAGCTCGGCGCGTCGTGGGCGTACCAGAGGTTGTTCTGGAAGCTGAACGAAGGGGCGTTGGTGTTTGGTCCCACGTTCACCGTGGTGGAGAGCTGGCTTCGATCGAAGTAGACGAGGTTGTTCAGAAAGCGCCCGTTCGAGGCTGGAAGGAAGGTGTATCCGCCGCTCGTGGTCGTCTCCTGCAAGATGCGGAAGAGCCAATGCGTCGGGTCCACGATGGTGTTGTGCGCAGCGAGGCAGTCCACGCAGCCGACGAAGGCGAGGGCGGCTTCGGAGCCGCGAATCACATTGGCCACCAGCCGAATGTTCTTGGCTTCGAAGTTGGGCGAGCTCGTGCTGAGCGGCGGGCGGAAGAACTCGAACCCGGTGGAGCCGCCCATGTTCACGCCCCGCGCGCCGGCGTCCACGAGGTCGCATGCACGGATCTCGATGTCTTCGCTGCCGCCCTTGGCCTGGACCGCGTTGCCGGTGATGGTCTGGAACGTCGAACGCGCAATGAGGCCGTGGTGGCAGCCCACTTGATCGATGCCGCTGCCGCTGCCTCCACCGCCGCAATGCGAAAATTGACTCTCCAGCACCCAGAAGTCGTTCAGGCCCGAGAGCTTCAAGCAGTCCTGGTTTCCGTTGGAGCCGATGTCGTGGATCGAGAGGTTTTTCAGCAACACGAAGCGCGCGGCGTCGGCATTGGCATACTCTCCGCCGTCGTCGATGTTCACGCCATTTTGCGTGCTCGACTTCACCTCTAGATCGTGGAGCACCAGATAGCGGGGCTTGGCCAGGTGCAGCCCTTCGCCTCCGCCGTCGATCACCGGGCGCGTCTCTCCCGGCGCGCCTCCGATCCAGATGGGGGCCGCGGCCGTGCCGGACACGCCGGAGAGGAACGCTCCGCCGGGGTAGGTGCCCGAGTGGATGCGCACTGCGCTGCCGGGGCTCGTGGCCTGCACGCCTTTGGCGATGGTTTGGAATGGTTTTCCCGCGCTGCCGTCGCCGCTCGTGTCGTTGCCGCTCGGGGACACGTGGATCTCCTTCGCCGGAGTGAGACCTTCGGCGAAGGTCGTGATGGCGCTGCAGGCGCCGGTTCCGCCTCCGCTCCCACCGGCCCCGCCGGATCCGGTCGCGCCCGTACCGGATGAGCCGCCCAACGACGAGCCGCCAGTGCCCGACGAACCGCCGCTCGACGACGAGCCCGATGAACCGCCCGTGCCCGCTGCGCCCCCGCTCGCGGGCGAGGCGCTGCCGTCCGAGTCATCGCCTCCGCAGCCCGCAAGCGAGAAAAGAATTACTGGCATCAAACAAAGCGAAGTCGATGTCGTTCGTCCCACGGGCCGAAGTGTACACCGTGGCGCCCCACTTGTGATCGCCGCGGCCTACCGGTAGCTATGTGGAGATGATTCGTGGGGTGCCAGCGATTCGTGTTTGGGCTGCACTGTCAGTGCTCGGCGCTTGGGTGCTGTGCTCGGTTCCTGCGTGCAGCTCGGATGAAGCGGATGCGATTCGCCGCGCGAAGCTCGCCGAAGGCTGCGCGCTGAACAGCGACTGCACCAAACCCCTCGTGTGTGCGTTCCGAAGCTGCCACATCGAGTGCCAGGATCAGCGCGATTGCCCGGCTGGGCAGCTTTGCGTTCCGAGCGACCAGCCGTTCAAGGTCTGCCTGCTCCCCGAGGAGCGCGACTGCGAAACCGACAACGATTGCCCGCCGAAGCTCGTGTGTTGGAACGACGGTACGTGCCGGCTCGAGTGCATCGGGGACAGTGACTGCATCCCGGATCAGAAGTGCGTCTCGGGGGTCTGCGCCGTGACGGCGGAGCTCGTCGACGGTGGCATCCCCCTCGGCGACGGGGGCGATGCGTCCGCGATCGAGAAGAAGTGTGTCTACAACTCGGACTGCGACGAGCCCCTGCACTGCGTGGGGGGCTACTGCCGGCCGCAGTGCTTCAAAGACCAGGACTGTCCACTCGGCCAGGCGTGCCAAAACCAAGTGTGCACGCCGAGCGGGCTCCCGGATGGAGGCTCCGACGGCGGGTCCGACGCGGGACCGACCATCCCTCTCTGTCAGAACGGCGTGCAAGATCCGTCCGAGAAGGGCGTCGATTGCGGAGGGAGCTGTGGCGGTTGCCCGGGCGACGCCTGCACCAAACCGAGTGAGTGTGCGAGCCTCGTCTGCACGCAAAAGAAGTGTGGGGCGCCGAGCTGCAGCGACGGCATCCAGAACGGCACCGAGTCCGACGTCGATTGCGGCGGCGCCTGCCCGAAGTGCGCGCCGCTGAAAGGTTGCTGGAGCGTCGCGGACTGCACGACCGGCTCGTGCGTCGCCTTGAGCAGCTGCTCGGCGCCTGCCTGCACCCGATGGCCAGAAGAACGGCGCCGAGACCGATCTCGACTGCGGCGGCTCCGAGTGCGCAGCCTGCGGCGACGGCAAGGCCTGCGACGGAAACTCGGACTGCCAGAGCGGCAACTGCACGTCCAGAAGAAGTGCGTGAAGGCCGGTCCAGCCCTGGGCGAGGAGGTAGACGCCTCCAGGCTGCCAGTGACGGATCCGCTGTTCCGCGCGCGACCTGGATGGGGACGTGCTGTTCGGGTGACCTGCAAGGCACCATGGACTTCGGCAATGGTCCCGTCGCGAAGCTCGTCGAGCTCGAGGACGTCGCCATCGTGAAGATGAAGGCTTCGGGCGCTGCGGGATGGGCGCGCGTGCTCGTGGGCAGCGGGACGGACGACTTGCGCGGCATCGCAACGGATGATCCAGGTGACGTGTTCGTGCTCATGAGTGGAAGCCCCACCATGCAGCTCGGCGGGGCGACGGTCGCCTGCGACGCCGGCACGAATCCGTCCAAATCCTTCGCGCTGGCCAAGTACAAACGCGCCGACGGCGCCCACGTGTTCTCGCGCTGCATCAGCGGTCTGACCACGCTCCGAGCTGGCGCTCTTGCCGTGGACGGCAACGGCGATCTCGTGGTGTCCGGCTTCGTGCAAGGTACCGCCGACTTCGGTGGCCAGGTGAAGAACGTGGCGCAGTTGGCGCCATTCGTCGCCAAGTACGGCGGGGCGAACGGCGCGCTCGTGTGGGTGAACACTTTCCCCGTGGTCGTGGCCGGGGGAGGCGACGTGTACTCGGCGGCTGCCGCGGGCAGCGACACATATTTCGCGGGCCGGTATTGGGGGGCGTACACCTTCGGGACGACGACGCTCAATCCCGGCAACTCGACCTACGAAGCCCTCGTCGTGCGCGTGGACGCCAACGGCGGCGCAGTTTGGGCGAAGAGCTTTGGCACAGGGTCGGACGAGCGCATTTCGTCTGTCGCCGTCGACGGGACGTCGTCGCTGGTCGTGGGCGGCTACTTCGGGGCGCAGATGGACCTCGGCGGGACGCTCTTGCCGAGCCAAGGGGGTCGCGACGGATTCGTGGCGCGACTCAAGCAAGCCGACGGCGGCACCGAATGGGCGAAGGCCATCGGGTCGTCGACCAGCGACGAGGTGGTGTCGGTCGCCGTAGCGTCGAACGGCGAGATCGCCATCACCGGGTTTTCGTCGGCAGGGGTCAACCTCGGCGGTGGCACGTTGCCCTACGCCGGCAACGTGGAAGGGTTCTTCGGTCGCTGGTCCGCCCAAGGCAATCACATCGCGAGCAAGTCTTGGGGCACGCTGCACTCCGACTTCGGATCGGCAGTGGGCTACGCCGGCACGGCGCTCGTCCTGTTCGGTACCTACGGCAGCGGAATCGTCGACATCGGCTCGGGGCAGCTGCCGACGGCTGGGGGCGTCTTCCTCACGCTCCTGCCGTGAGTGCATCGATGCGCGCCGCGCGGCTTCTGGCGCCCAGCGTCCCGCTGGTCGTCGGCGACGTCCCCGTGCCAGAGCCTGCGCCGGGGCAGGTGCGGATCCGCGTGAGTCACTGCGGCCTCTGCCGGACCGATCTCCACGTGCGCGACGGTGAGCTGCGGGAGCCCAAGCTCCCGCTGGTGCTCGGGCACCAGATCGTCGGCCGCGTCGACGCGCTCGGAGACGGCGTGAGCACGCTGGCGACGGGAGCGCGCGTCGGCGTCCCTTGGCTCGCGTGGACTTGCGGCGAGTGTCGCTTCTGCGGGAGCGGGCGTGAGAATCTGTGCGAGAAGGCCCGGTTCACCGGCTACCACGTCGATGGCGGGCTCGCCGAATACGCGGTCGCCGACGCCCGCTACGCGCTGCCGTTGCCCGACGACTATTCGGATCTCGAGGTGGCGCCGCTGCTCTGCGCTGGGCTCATCGGCTACCGGGCTCTCCGCATGGCTGGCGACGCACGCCGCATCGGCCTGTATGGCTTTGGCGCGTCGGCGCACATCGTCGCGCAGCTGGCCCGCTTCGAGGGGCGCGAGGTCTTTGCGTTCACGCGCTCGGGCGACAGCGCGGCGCAGGAGCTGGCGCTCCGGCTCGGCGCGGTCTGGGCGGGGAGCTCCGAGGAAGCGGCGCCTCACGAGCTCGAAGCGGCGATCCTCTTCGCTCCAGCCGGCGAGCTCGTGCCGCGGAGCCTCCGCGCCGTCGAGCGCGGGGGCAGCGTGATCTGCGCGGGCATCCACATGAGTGACATCCCTTCGTTCCCGTATGCGAGCCTCTGGGGCGAACGTCGCATCCAGTCGGTCGCGAACCTCACGCGCCGCGACGGCATCGAGCTTCTGGCCTTGGCTCCGCGCGTGCCCGTGCGCACGGAGGTCCACGAGTACACGCTCGCCGATGCCGAGACGGCCCTCGCCGATCTGCGGGGCGGGCGCTTCGCGGGCGCCGCCGTGGTGCGCGTCGGCTGAGTCTCCGAGCCCGTCACGAGACGCGCGCTACGAAGCGTCCGAGCTCGTCCAGCACGCTGCCGGAGATCTCATGGCCACCATTGAACGCCACGAAACGTACGGCGAGCCCCGCGGTCGTCAGCCGATCGCGGAGCATCTCCGCGATGGAGAACGGGAGCAGCGGGTCCATGCGACCGTGGCTCTGCAACACGGGCAAGCCTGCGCGACGCGGCATGAGAGGTAACCACTCGTCCTCGGCGAGCAGCGTGCCCGAGAGCAGCACGAGCCCGGCGAGCTTTCGCTCGGTGCGGAGCGCGATGTCGAGCGCCAGCATCGCGCCTTGCGAGAAGCCCCCGAGCACGACTCGAGAGCCATCCACGTGGAGTTCGCGCTCGACGGCGTCCAGCATGTCGCTGACGAGCGCACGCGCGTCGGACATCCCTTCGGGCACGTCGCGCGTCAGGTCGCGAAGCTCACCGCCCAGGACCGCGGCTTCGAGCTTCTGCATGTCGATGAGCCACCAGGCTCGCGCGTCTCCGAGCTCGAGTCCGCCCTCGAACTCCAGCTCGAGCGGCGCTTCGGGAAACACGAAGCGGGTCTCCGCTGGAACGGCGAGCTCACGCCAGAGCGGCACCAGATCGGTGCCAGGGGCGCCGAAGCCGTGCAGCAGCACCACGACCGGTCCGTCGCCGCCGCCTTCGCGGTCGGTGCCCCCGGTGATGCGGACGCGCATCCCACCGAGCTCTCGGGTCTTCATGCGGGAAGCGTAGGCGAGGGAGCTCCCCAAAAGATGTCGGCCAATGGGCCGGAGAATCGTGTACACTACTACTGGAACGGAGGGCTGCGATGTTTGGGACGCACGGGAGAGGCCATTTTTCGGTGCTGTTGGCGGTGTTGCTCGGGACGGGATGCGACGCGAGCTCATCGGCTGACGGGCCGGCGGGCGGAGCGGCGGGCGCGGGCGCGACGGGAGGCTCGAGTCCGAGCGGCGGTGCCGCCGGAGCGGGAGCAGCCGCAGGACCGGGCGGTGCGGCTGGCTCGGGCGCGACCGGTGGGACGAGCGGCGCCGCGGGCTCCATCGCGACCGGAGGCAGCGCGGGGAGCGGCGGCGCGCCGATCGGACTCGCTTCGCTCGGCTCGCTCGTGGTCCTCGGCGATTCCATCAGCGACGGCGGCGGCCAGGGGCCGTTCTACTACGCGCTCTTGTCGCAGGATCTGAAGGCGAAGTACGGGGCCATCCAATACAAGAACAACGCGCAGAGCGGATCCAAGACCAGCGCGCTCAAGGGCCAAGTCGACGCGCTGCCAGCGAGCCTACCGGGACCGGTCGCCGTTTGCATCACGAGCGGTGGTAACGACATGAAGGCGGAGCTGCCCGCCATCATCGCCGGGCTCGACGGTGCGGCGCGCGCCACCATGGGCGCGAACATCGACACGGCGCTCTCCCTCCTGCTCGCTCCGGGGCGCTTCGGCGCGGGTGTCGAGGTCCACGTGTACGAGGCCAACATCTACGACTCGAGCGATGGTCAGGGGAACTTCGGCGCCAACGGCTGCGCGTTCGGGAAGAACCTACCCGCGATCCCCACGGGCACCTTCTTCGCCAACTGGAACACCGAGATCGCACAGCGGGTCGGCGGCAAGACCCAGAACTTCGTGGACATTCACGCGCTCTTCGCGAACCACGGCTTCAACCACCCGCCGAATTGGTATGCGAACGACTGCACCCACCCGAACAGTGTGGGTCACGATCAGCTTCGGCGCCGGTTCTACCAGGAGATCACTGGCGAGAGTTTGCCCTGGAGGCGGCGCCCGAACCAGAGCGCGGCGGCGAACGCGGAGAGCCCGAAGGCGGGTGCACCGCCGAGCGGGCGAGTGCGGCAACCGCAGCCGCTCTCGTCATCGCCGGGCAGCACGCTCGAGCCCTTGCCGTTCGTGCCCCCGGTGCCGCCGCCGCCCAGCCCGGCTTCGATGCTGGCGTCGCTCCAAGGCGGCTCGTCGATGCCATCTTGCCCGGCAGCTCCAGCGCTGCCCGCGGCACCCGCGCTGCCCGCCGCACCGCCGGCATCTCCGGCTTCGCTCGCGGAGTCCGCGGCCGAGTCTTTGGCGGCGTCGCTCGCGTCGCTCCCCGCGTCGCTCGAGCCGCCCGTGCCGCCCGTGCCGGTGGTGGGCTTTCCGTAGAGCTCGTAGATCGCGTTCACGTCCGAAGTGGTGATCAGCCACTCGTGATTGATGACGCTGCCGTCTTTCGCCAAGAGCACCGCCTTGCCGCCCACGCGGCAGCTGCCGAGATCGCGATACGTCCGGTAGTGCATCACGCTCTTGATGTTGTACTTGCCGAGGAGCGCGCAGTCGGTGCAGAGCGAGAACTGGTACTTGCAAAGCGACGTGTTGACGATGTTGCCGGAGAGCACCTGGATGTAGCTGGCGCGGTCTTTGCGGCGCATCTCGTGCTCGAGCCCGAGCACGTGGCCGAGCTCGTGTCGAGTCACCGTGATGTACTCGGAGTCGCGGAGGTACAGGGTCGAGACCGTGTTGGCCTTGTAGCCGACGAATTCGACGCGCGGCGACCCGGTGGTCACCAGCAGATAGGCCTTGTCCGTGCTCAGCGCCTTCTCGAAGCTCACCACGTTCTTGGTCTTGGTTTCCCACTCGCCCATGGCGCTCAGCAGGCGGCTCTTGGTGGTCGAGTTCAGGTTCGACGCGATCTTGTAGGGGATGCGCCCTTTGGGCCAGACGGGGTGCTTCCCGCTCGACGTCAGCGGGCTGCCGAGACCCGTCGGGCTCGAGCCGGGGCCGAGGCTGTCGCTCGCGCCGGCGGTCTCGTCGTAGCAAGGTTCGTCGACGCGATCGCAGTCGGGGTCGCTGGCTGGGCAGACCGCGAGCTCGTCCTGCGTGCCGCCCTCCGGGACGTCGGCGCCGCAGCTCGCGAGCAGCACGGGCACGAGCGCAAACAACATTCGCGCAGCGCGTGGCGTTTCCATGACTTCTCAGGCTAGCGAGGACGTTCGAGTACGGCAAGCGCTGGCGGCGCTAATCGCCCGAGACCACCTTGCGAAGCCGCCACGCGCGAAGATGGGCTTGGCGCTCGATGTCGAACGAACTTCGCGTCGCGCGGTCGACTACCAGGTTCGCGAGCAGCACCGTGGCGAGCGACCCCCATGAGAGGATTACGTACAGCGTGTTCGCCGATACGTTCACCAGGGTGTCGACCACGAGGCGGCCCGCTTCGACCTGCATCCGTGGCTCGATGAGGCCGAGCGCCGAGGCGACCATCGGCAGTGCCACGGACAGCGTGGCGAGCACGAAGGTCCAGATCCGCGCGCCTCGGTCCGCCCGGAGCGCCACGAAGTAGGACGCGGACGCCGCGACCGCCAGACCGGGCACGAGCACGTTCGGTCCCAAGTAGAGCGCCGTCTCGAGGACCAGCAGGAACGAGAGCGGCATGGCAACTCGCAGGCAGCGTGCGCGGTAGTTCCGCGAGACCAGCATCCAGGCGTGGAGCAGGACGATGAGCGCAGCAGTCGCGGCCATGACGGAGAGCAGCGCGGGTCGCCGCGAGCCGAGCACGGCACCGGCCGCGAGGAACAATAGCCAAACCGAGTAGACCAGCACGCCGCCGACCGCGCGCCGCCGCAAGACGGTGCGGTTCGCCTGGTCGATGGCCGAGACGACGCCGGGCGGCAAGGAGCCCTGGTCGGCGTCGAGCGCTCCGGACAGGATGGGTTCGAGCTCGTGGCGCAGGTTCGGATCGAGCGCGAGCGCGCGTCCGAGCGCGGCCAAGGCGTGCGTCTCGGGTGCTCCCGACAGGCTCGCGAGCTCACGACCGAAGATCCGCATATCGACGCGCAGAGGCGCGCGAGAGCTCGACCACTTGGGCATCCAGGGAGCGCCGGAGCGCCTGGCCGAGCGCGAGCGCACTCGCGAGTCGCTGCCCGGAGCTCAGGCTCCGTGGCGTGCAGACAGGGCTGCGAGGTCTTCCGGCAAATCGCCGCGTCCGAGGCGCTGTCGCGCCGTTTCGTCCTCCCGAAAGGCCGAGGCGTCTCCACGGCGGCGGAACGGTTCGCCCGTCAGCACCTCGTACAGGATCACACCCAGCGAGAACACGTCCGCGCGCACGTCGGCGTGGCTCGGGTTCGCGAACTGTTCGGGCGCCATGTACTCGAACGTACCCATGGTCGTATCGGCACGCGTGACGACACCGCTCGTACGATCCAGGGAGCGGCCCGCGGTGCCGAGGGGTTTCGCGATGCCCCAGTCGAGGACGTAGACTTCGCCGAAGTCGCCGAGCATCACGTTGTCGGGTTTGAGATCGCGGTGCACCACGCCCCGCTGGTGGGCGAACGCCACGGTGAGCGCCACGCGAGCGAACACCTCCAGCAGCTCGCGGGTCGAGTGGAGCGCACGACCCTCGGGCGTCTGACGAGCGGCCAAGACCTCGGTGAGCGTCTTGCCGTGCACCGCGCGCATGGTGAAGAAGTCCGCGCCGTGCTCATCGGTGCCGAGGTCGTAGACCGGCACGACCCCAGGTGATCGAGCTTGGCCCGGATGTGTGCCTCTCTCAGGAATCGTGCGCGGAGCTGGGGTCGCTTGCGGTGCTCGAGGCCGAAGCGACTGGAACGACCTCCACGGTCGAGGCTCTCGTCGCGGGCGATGCGGAGCTCGCCCATCCCACCGCGTGCGACGAGCCCGAGGCCGTAGCGCCGGCCCGTGCTCGGTGTTTGCGGCGCGCCGATCTCCCCCTCGAGCGGGGACTCGGCTACGAGGGTCAGCTGTGGCGTCCACAGGTCTTGGCATCGGAACGCAGGTTGGGCAGAAGAACGCCTCGGCCGCCCTGAACAGCAGAGCTCCCGCAGGGCCACCGAGGCCGGGCTTTGCGGGTCAGGCAGCGGCGACGCGTGATCTCCTGGGAATGCGAAACGCGCTCTCTTGGCTCTTGCGACCCCGGTATTCTCCTGTCTGCGGCGGCTTGCGGCAGCGACGATTCGAGTGGCCTTCCGGGCGGCAGCGGCACCAGCAGCGCGACTGGCGGGAGCGGCGCGACCAGGGAGCGGTGGAACGAACGGCGCGGTCAGGTGGAGGCGCAGGGGAAGCTCAGGGGGTACCGGCGGTACGAGCACGCTCTTCGACTGCTCGCCCCCGTCAGGCCTCGAACCTGAAGCTCACCGAGGTCGCGAGTGGTCTCGATCACCCGCTGTTCGCAGGCGCCAGCGACACGGGCATCGCCAGCAACAGGCGGCCAGCGCGCATCTCCATCGCAGGGCAGCGCTTGCCGATCCGCGCCAGCGCTCGCCAGCAGGCCAGCGGCAGGCCCTGCTGGCGCTCATTCCCCGCTGCACCAGGCGGTCGCTGCGCATCCTGCCGAAGGCGGAAGCGCGGCCACGACGATGCCGAAGGCCACGGAAGCGCCCCTCGGCCAGAAGGCGCAGCGGCTTTTCGCGAAGATCACGCCGAGGTCGATCAGCAAGCGCTTCGCAGCGGCACCGCCATTCGGATGGCATGCCACGCTCAGCTCTCGGCGACAGCATTGCTGAGCTGATCGTTGTTCCTCCGAGGGCGGCCAGGCCCTCGACGGCCCCTCAGGCTCGCCACTGGTGTGGTGTTCGAGCAGCCGGCAAAACCGCTCCGGCGCTGTGCAATGACAGCGCAGGCTCACCGGGATCGAGCTCGGCACCAGCCAGCAGCGCCGTTGTTCGCCCCGCCACCGCGCCCGCCACCGCTCGCGGCGCCGGCCGAGGCTTCCTCGAAGGAAATCGCTGCTCGGCCAGGCTGAGGGCGTAGAAGGTTGGTGAACTGGCACCAGGTGGAGATCAGCACCACCAGCAGGCCAGGTTGGCCAAGTCCAGCAGGAAGCCGGTGGCCGTGGCCGCCGGCGGCACTTCGGTCACGGGCGACATACCGCAGCCGAAGGTCCAGCACCCAGCTGTCCGCGGAACACCCATCGGCTGCTTCCAGGCTTGCGATGTTCCGGCGGCGCGGCCAACGCCAAGGCCGAGGATCACCGGCGACATCACCTCGGCAGGGAAGCCCGGGCAGATTTCGTCGTTTGGACCGGATGCCGTGGGTCTACGGCCAGTTCGGCAGCAGGTCGCGCGGATCCGTTCGATGAAGGCGACCCGGCCTCGGCCTGGTGGGCCAGCAGCAGGCGCGGAAAGTGCTCGCGTTTCACCAGCGCAGGGCATCTCGGCGGCGCGGCGTTCGGTTTCGCGGCGGCGGCGTCGGCGAAGCGCTCGCCGGTCTACTACCAGGAGTTCATGTTGGCGACGAAGATGCGTCGCGAGTACTGGGAATACAAGCTCGAGGGCTATCGCGCGTTCCGTGACGCTCGTCCGAACCGCGCGCACCTCGCGTTGGTCGAGCTCGGCGCCGCGGCAAGCTCGAGGCGCTCGTGACGCAGAACATCGACGGCCTGCACCAAGCCGCGGGCACCAGTTCGAGACCGACATCATCGAGCTTCACGGCACGAACTTCGGCTGTCGAGTGCATCGAGTGCCACCGCCGTGAGACGCCGGCTCGCGCCATGGAGAGCGTTCGAGGCGATGCGCGAGCCCCCGACCTGTGTCGAGTGTGGCGGACTCCTGAAGCCGGCCGTCGTCATGTTCGGCCAGTCGCTCGACATGAACCTGCTCGGTCGAGCGCTGCGCTGCGCCGAACGGGCGGATCTCGTGCTTGCGCTCGGCTCGTCGCTGGTGGTCACGCCCGCGGCGGACGTCCCGCTGGCCGGCGCGCGTCGCGGCACGCCCTACGTCATCGTGAACCAGGGCGAGACGGCCCACGATCGCCTCGCCACGCTGCGCATCGACCGCGACGTGGGCGAAGTGCTCGAGCACGCGCTCGGACTCGGGCGCTGAAGCGCCGCGCGAGACTCACGCCGGGATGTTGATGGTGGCGCAGCCGAAGACGACGTTGATCTTGCTGCCTTGCCCCGCGCCCGTGACCTTGTTGCAGCTCGCGGGGCAGAGCTTGATGCTCGTCGGGTTCTGGTTGTCGTTGTAGTACCAGCCACCGAGGTTGGCGTCGCACTTGCCCGCGTCGTTCACGTGGTAGATGGTCTCGGGTACGCCGCTCGCCTGATCCACGAACTCGACGTTCACCTTGACGGGATCGAGGGTCTTGCCGGGTTCGGGCGGCGGAATCGTCCACTCGCAGGCGAGAGGCTTGCTGCCCGAGATGATCTTCTTGGCCAGCTCGTCGAAGACCTTCTGGAACGTCTGGGCGCAAGGCTGCACTTGGCCCGGTGGGCAGTTGCAGA
The DNA here is from genome assembly GCA_046351435.1 of Polyangiaceae bacterium. Lineage (GTDB taxonomy): Bacteria > Myxococcota_A > Polyangia > Polyangiales > Polyangiaceae > JADJKB01. The sequence goes on along the minus strand of JAXLYN010000015.1, from coordinate 139,814 downwards.
TGTCGCCGTGGATCCCGCCGGTCGAGTTCACGATCTGCTTCCAGACGTTGCCGATGTTGGCGGCGTTCTGACACTGCGTGAAGGAGTAGACCGCCGAGAGCTTCCACAGCTTGCCGCCGGCGCCGTCGCTCATCATGGGATCGAGCGCCGTGAAGTCGTTGATGAACCCGGTGGGGTTGTTGTCGTATTTCCCGGCGTCGCCCGAGCTGCCGCTGGCGTTCTTGGAGTCGTCGTCCGTCACCACGACCACGTACTTCTGTACGTTCGGACGCAACATGAACTTGTAGTCCGGAAAGAACTGCACGAGCCGGAGCGCCGCATCGACGCTCTCGATGACCGCCGTGGGGTGATGCCAGAAGTTCGGGAGCTTGGTGTCGGGCCCCGCCGGCGGACACTGGCCCGAGCCGAGCGGCGTGGGCACGCAGATGCCGGGGAGGAAGAACAGCGGGTACGCCGCGAGCATGACCACGTGCACGTCGATGCCGGTCTGGCTGATCTGCTGGCTGAACGTGCTGGATCTGCGTCTGACCGCCTGAGCCTCCTCGACCATGCTGCCCGAGGTGTCGACGGCCCAGATGATGTCGGCGGGCTCGTAGGTTTGCTTCGCTTCGTCGGTGTAGGTCGAGCAGCCAGAGTCGCCGACGATCACGCGGCCGCCCGAGCCCGAGTCGAGATTCAGGTTGCCGCCTGCGCCCGAACTCCCACCGAGCGAAACGCCTGCGCCCGCGCCGCCGGCGCCGCCGCCGCCCACGGAGCTCTGCGCGCCCGAGCCGTCCTCGCTCGAACCACCGTTGGCCGAGCACGCTGCGAGAAGTCCCAGCCCGATGAACCAAGCGCCCCAAACTCGCGAGCTCATGCTGCCGACTCCCTTCGGCTCGGAATGCTCGCCGATATCCGGGGGCAGTGTCACGGAAAGAGTTCGCGGGCCTGCGCCGAGCTCAGTCGCCGAAGATCTCCAAGAGGCCCCACACGACGCCGAGGCCGACGTCGACCGCGCCCCAACCGACATCCGACGCAACGCTGCTGTCGCTGTCTCCCTGCGCCGTGGTCGCGGCGCGGGGTGGCGGAGGAGCCCTGCCCGTGAGGTTCTGTCCGTAAGCGCGAGAGACCAACGCGGCCTGAGCGATTCGCTGAAGCTCGCTCGCGTCGAACCACGTGCCGTGGCTCCGGCAGGTGTCGACCTCGACGCCTCCGCCGGCGTTCCAGCGCATGCAAGGCGTGGCGCAGACCGGGCAGTGGACGGGCTCGAGGAGGTTGGCTGCGCGGGAGGCGTGGCGCGCTGCGGCGTCCACCAGGCCCAGCTCCGGCCCTTCGAGTGCGTGGGTCAGGCGTTGCGCCGCGCTGCCATCCAGCCAGATGCCGCCGCAGAGGCGGCAGCCGTGGAGCTCGGCATTCGGCGAGCGAGCAACGAGCAGGGGCTCGTGGCAGCGGGGACAGGCGAGCGTCGCGGCGTCCATCCGCGGCATTTCCGCATGCCTCGGCGGAGAAGCCAAGTCGCACGAGAGCACCTGGGCCGGAAGCAGCGATGTGGTTTGACGGCGGGGGACGAGCGTGGTGTCGTTCCCGGGCGATGGAGCTGAACGATCTGGTCAAAGGGCTGCTCGACGAGCTCAACAAGGTGTCGAAGAGCGACGCGGTCGTCGGCACCGTTCGCGACGCGGGCAAGGCCAAGGTGGTGCCGCTCAGCAAAGTGAGCATCGCGTTCGGCGCGGGTATGGCTGGCATGGGGGGCAAGAGCGAAAAAGAAGCCAAGGCGAGCGACGCGGGCTTGGAGGGTGGGGGCGCCGGCGGCGCGCTCTTGGTCGAGCCCAAGGCCTTCGTGGTCGTGGGTGAAGACGGCGTGCCGCACATGCTCGCGTTGAACAAGGGCAAGCATGCGGTGCTGCGCAAAGGCCTCGAGATCCTGCCGCAGGCCACCGCCGAGCTCGCGGCGGCGGTAGCGCCTCCGAAGCTCGGCGACGGCAAGCAGAAGTAGTCGTCGTGCCGTGAGCACGATCCTCATCGTCGCGCTGTGCGTGACCCTCGTGCTCGTGGGGCTCGTGTTCGTCCCCGTCGTCGTCGGCTTCAACCTGCAGGCGCGCGGAGAACCCAGCGGCTTCTGGGCCATCGCTGGAGGCGCCGAGTTCGGGCCTGTGGCGATGAGCGCCATTGCGGCGCGCGGAATCGAGGCCCAGGTCGCGGTTCACGCCTTCGGTCGCAAGGTCCTGGTGCGGAAGCTCACCGGTCGAAAGGTCGAGCCCGAGCCCGAGCCCGTCCCCGAGCCGGCGGAGCCCGTGCCGAGCGCCCTCGCCCGCGCCGAGGCGCGCTATCAGCGCCTCGCTCGCTGGCTCGACCCGGTCGATCTCGCGCTATTCGTCGTGGGCGAGCGCCGGCGCATCGAGCTCCTGCCCACGGTCGTCGAGCTCGAATACGGCTTCCGCGACATTGCGCTCACCGGCAAGCTGCTGGGAGCGCTCTACGCACTGTCCGCCTTCCTGCCCTCGGCCCTCGAGCTCCGGCAGCGCCCGAGCTGGGAGAGCACGGATCGCGCGTCGCTGTCGGGATCGGGAAAAATTCGGATCTGGCCGGGTCGGCTCTGCGTTGACGCGGCGTGGTACTTGATAAAAAGTGTGAAAATCCGCCGGCGCGGCGCCGTCGGCAGAGGAGCTCCGGAAGCCACATGAGCGACGAGATCACCAAGATCGTGAACAACCTGCTCGACGGCGTGCATGGCATCTCGAAGAGCGAGACCATCATCGGCGAGCCGCAGAAAGCCGGCGAAGCCATGGTGATCCCCGTGCACCGACTGAAGGTCGCGTTCGGCGCGGGCTCGGCCAAGGCGGGCGCACACCGCGGCGCCTCGGGCGCGGACAGCGGAGGCCAAGGTGCCGGCGGTGCGGTGGAGCTCGATCCCGTGGCGGCCATCGCCATCGGCAAGGACGGACACGCCCACCTGCTGACCGTGGATTCCGACGCGGGCAGCCTCTGGAGCAATCTCCTCTCCGAAGTGCCCGACCTGGTCGGCAAGCTGGCGCACACGCTATCCAGCCGCGTGAACTGGGAGCTCGCCCATCGTGGCGTGAAAGGCGAGCTGGAGAACGGCGAGACCCAAGAGGCCGCGCAGCTTCCGAAGAAGAAGGACGAGTGACCGGGCTCAGGCCAAGGCTTCGCCGATGGCCTGGCCGAGCCGATTGACGCCTTCTTGGATCGCGTCGGCGCCCACGGTGAGCGTCGGCCGGAAGCGGACCGAGCGCGTCCCGCACTTCAACACGATCATCCCGTCCTCGAAGCAGCGCTGAACCACTTTGTTGCGCAGCTCCGGGGTCGGGAGATCGATGGCGCACATCAAGCCGCGGCCTCGGGCGTTGGTCACCGCATCGGGGTAGCGCTCTTGGATGGCGCGCAGCCCCGCGAGGAGCTCGTCGCCGCGCACGCGTGCGTTTTCGATCAGGTTCTCGTTCACGATGATCTCGAGGATGTGCGTCACGCGCACCATGTCCGTGAGGTTCGCGCCGAAGGTGCTGTTGATGCGGCTCGGAACGTGGAACACGTTGTCCTTCACCTCGTCGAGGCGACCGCCGGCGAAGATCCCGCCGACCTGCATCTTCTTGGCGAAACACAAGATGTCGGGCACGACCCCGAAATGTTGGTAGGCCCACCACTTGCCGGTGAGGCCCATGCCCGTCTGCACCTCGTCGAAGACGAGCAGCGCTTCGCGCTCGTTGGCGATGCGACGGAGTTGGTGCAGGAATTCGCTTCGGAAGTGGTGATCGCCGCCCTCGGCCTGGATCGGTTCGATCAGGATGGCGGCGATGTCGTGGGGGTGCGCGTCGAAGGCGCGTTCGATTTCGGTGACCGCGCGGGTCTCTGCCGCCACCACGCGTTCCAGATTCTCGCCCGCCAGCGGAAAGGTGATGGCAGGGCACGACACACGTGGCCACGAGAACTTCGGGAACAGGTCCGTCTTGACCGGGTCGGTGTTGGTGACCGACAGCGTGTAGCCGCTGCGCCCGTGGAAGGCGTGCTCGAAGTGCAGGATCTGGGAGCCGCCGTCGGGGCGCCCCGCGGCGCGGTTCTTCTTCACCTTCCAGTCGAAGGCCGCCTTCATGGCGTTTTCCACCGCCAAGGCCCCGCCGTCGACGAAGAAGAAGTGCGGGAGTTCGGGCGGCGCAGCGGAGCGCGACAGCGTGTCGACGAACTCCGCCATGTACTTGGTGTAGTAGTCGGCGTTCGACACCTTCTGCACCGCGGCTTTCGCGAGCCGCGCCGTGACGTCGGCGTCGAGCATGCTCGCGTGGTTCATCCCGATGGGGTTCGACCCGAAGAAGCTGAAGAAGTCGAGATAGAGCCGCCCGCTGATCAGGTCTCGGATCCAGCTCTCCTTGCTGTTCTCGAGATCGACGACGATGGGGTAGCCGTCGACGAGCATGTGCCTTTTCAGCGTGTCGTGGACGTCTTTGGCGGGGATGTCTGAACGGCGAAACATGACGGTCGTTCCCGGGTTACGCGAGCCACGGGGGGTGTATACTGCCGCGCCATGCCAGACAAGAAGGCGATGGTCGGAGCGGCTGGGAGCTACCTGAAGCGACACCCGGAGGAGCTCCTGCGTGCGTTCAAGAACGCCGCGGGGCTGCGCTTCGGCGTGCCCATCGACGCGCTGCGCTGGCTGGCGTCCCAGGTGAAGGGCAGGAAAGCCCCGAAGGACGTGAGCGTCGAGGCGGTGCCGCCCGGGATTCGTGCGAGTGCCGTGGTGGACCTAGCGGGGACGGCGGTGCGTGCGGCCGCCACGGTCTTCATCGAGCGTGTGCACCTCGGGCCGGACGAGCTCCGCTTCGAGCTCCGCCTGAAGGACGTAAAGCTCGATTTGACCGATCCCAAGGCCGAAACGCCGGTCGCGACGCTGCTGAAGAGCGGCGCCCTCGACCTCAGCAAGCCGGGAAATCTGGCGGCGTTCATGCCGAAGCGCCCGGCCATGCTGGTCGATGCTCACGACGACGTGATCGTGCTCGATGTCATGAAGCACCCGAAGCTCGCGGAAAACGCCAAGGCCCAGCGCATGATCGACGCGCTCACGGCCTTCGTGACGGTGAAGGGCATCGAGACCGACTCGGGGCACCTCGACGTGCTCTTCTCCGCGTTCCCCCGCGGGGTCGCCGGCGCTCTCGCCGCCGTGCGCCCCGCGCTCTGACCGCCGTCACTCGGCGGGCAGCGGCGCCGTCGACTCGCCCCCGGGCTTGGGCTCGGGCTTGCCGTCCCACCACGCCTTGAGGCGCTCGAAGCTGAACGGTCGCGAGTAGCCCCAGAGCAGCACGATGCTGAAGATGGCGAAGAGCCAAGCCTGCGCCGTGAACTTGTCGTCGACCCAGTAGTAGCTGAGCAGCAGGATCTGGCTCGCCCCGCTCGTGACCAAGACGACCGGTCCGAGCGGGCGTCTCGGCTTGGCCAAGGCCGCGCAGAGCATGAACATCGAGTAGTAGTAACAAGTGAGGTTCGTCATGCACATGACGAGCGGCGCCGCCAGCGCCTCGGCGACCCACAACGATTTCGTGCGCCGAAGCGCCCACGCGGTCCAGCCGAAGACCAAGGCGATGATGCCGAAGTGAACCCACTTGAGCTTCTTGTGGCGATCGATGCGCCCCTGCTTCCAGCCCTGGAACGGATCGTCGAGGTTGTCGTCCCGCGTGAAGCGCATGCGGCCATCCCAGTTGTGAACCAGGATCGTTTCGAGCCCCATGTGGTTGGTGAGCGGGGTGTTGTTGTGGGTCTTCAGCGTGTGGGAGACGAACTCCTTGTACGAATCGCCACCCGCGACCACGACGCTGGCGGGGATCAACGTGGCCGAAGCGATGATGCAGCCTGCGAGGAGCTTCCGGTGGTCGGGGTGGAAGAAGCCCATGAGGCCCTCGCCGTTGCCTCTGCCGGCGCGGCGCTCGCGCAGCTCCCTGAGCACGTAGAACCCGATGATGATGGCCCAGCCGGCGAAGAAGATCATCGGGAAGACGCGCAGGAGCGCCGACCAGGTGAGCGCGAAGCCCGCCAAGAAGAACCTGCGTTTGCGCGCCAGGGCCAAGCTCGCCACGAGGAAGAAGATCCAGTCCTGGCGCATGAAGGCGCCGCCGGTCCAATAGAAGTTGGCGGGCGCGTTGCAGCCCCAGAAGACCGTGGCGAGCGCGCCGATGCGCCAGCCGAACGCCCAGTACATGAGCAGGACGATCCCGAGGTGGAACATCACGTCGAGGCCCGACAGGACCTTGAAGAACCCGTCCCCTGCCACGCCGAAGCTCGAGAAGAACTTCCCCGTCATGGTCCAGACCGGCGGCGGGTTGTAGCCGTGGTCCTTCATCATGTTTTCCCAATAGGAGCCCCGCGCCGTCGACCAGAACCAGTTGACGTCCTTCTTGAACGCCTCCCACTTCGGCGGCGTGAAGTGCTTCTTGCACTGGGAGGGATCGGTGACGACGAAGGTGTCCGCGACGGGCTTGATGAGATTCACGCGCAGATCGCGGATCTCTCGCTTGCGCACCTCGTCTCCCCGCCCGAGCTCGATTTCCGCGATGGCGGTGCACTCGTAGAGGCGGGTGTAGCTGAGCTCGTGCGAGTACTTCGAGCCGAGGTAGTAGTGATAGAACTCGTGCCGGTGGTAGTACTCGGGGTAGCGGACGTTGGGGTTGAAGAAGTCGAAATAGGCGCCGAACGATAGAATCGTGAACGTGACCGCGAGCCGCTTGTTCAAGCCGCGGACCGAGGCGACGGCAAAGGCCGCGACGCCGACGCCGATCACGAACAGGACGGCCGCGAGCTTCTGGTACTTGTCGGCGGACGAGATCGCGAGCCCCAGGGCGGCGAGGGCTACGATGAGGGTGATCCAGGGCCGCGGCGAATCGGGAAGCGACTCGCCCATGCGACGAGCGCGGACCTCGTAGATCAAGAGGAGCGCAGCGCCCAGCGTGAGCCCGATGCGCAGGCCGTTCATGACCTGGGACCAGTTGTCGTTGGCGAAGATCGGGCTTTGCCAGAAGAAATCGCCGAACGGCGCAGCGACCAATGCAGCGGCCAGGGAAGTCAACACGGCCGGCAGGCTAAATCACCGAGGCGGAGATCCGGAGCGGAAAACGCTCGCCGCACTCTCGGAGCCCGCTTCAGTCGTCGCGACAAAAAAAGAAACGGCCGGACGCGGACTCGCCGCAGCCGGCCGTTTTGCCCAAAAACCCGGCATCCCGCCGGCCTGGGCCCAAGGAGGGGGCCTAGGTCTTCGAGACCTCCGAGTTCAGGGTCGTTTGGTTCTGCATGTCGATCCACCTCCTCCGGCTCTTGCCGGACATCTCGGGGGTCAGGGCCGGACCAAGAGCCGCGACCTTGCGGACGACTGCGATTGCCGCCCTGCCGTGCGAGACGTTTTCGATACGGGAGACCCCGAAAGGGTCTCTGGGCCAGGTGCGGCTGCGAGGGTGCTCCCCCACCGGAACATTCCGGGACGTGAGTCCAGGCTGCACGTGAGATCCAGGGCTAGCACGCTGAGCGCACGTGGGCCAACTTCCACTTCGGCCAACAGGCCGGAGCGCGCCTCAGTCGGGCTTCCGCGAGGCGCTCATGGCGTAGGTCATCTCACAGGGGAGGGCGTGAAATCCGCCCTCCACCGCCATCAACGCTTCACAGTCGGAGCCCTTCAGCGGCTGGAAGCCGTAGCGCAGGCTGCCGGAGAAGCCCGACACGGGGGGCTCCTTGCTCGTGAGGGTTCCCGTCCCGCTGTCGGTGCGCGCGATGGAGCAGCCTGCCTGCCCCTTGCCGGGCTCGATGGCGTTCACCACGACGTGGCTGTCGAAACCGAACGAAACGCCGTCCGAGGCGACGTTTCCCGGGATGGCCTCGGCGCCATTCAGCCAATAGAGGTCGTCGCCGTCCTGGCTCAGCTTGACGTCGAACTCCCAGAGATCCTTCGCCCCGAGCGCGCCGGGTCCGCAGGTCGACGCGGAGAGGGTGGCGACCACGTGGTAGGTCCCGAGCTCGTCCCCCGGGATCTTCGGGTCCTTGGCGGCCGAGCAAGCCGCAAAGGCGAACAGCACCACGGGCAGGAGTCCCAAGCGGAGCGACGTGACCATGGGACGGCGCTAGCGAACCGACCGCGATTCGGGCAACTATTCGGGGGAAGATGCACGCGTTCGACCGCCTGCTCGGACGGCGCTGTTTCGGGCTCTCGCTCCTGCTCCTCGCCCTGGCGCTGGCGGTGGTGCTCGCCACCGACGAGGCGGGGAGCACGGTGGGTCAGCGCGCCGCTCGCCTCGCCGTGTTCGCGCCAGCCGTCGCGGTCGTCGCCGAACGACTCGTGCTGAGCCAGGCCCGCGCGCGCGGCGAGCTCGTCGCGTTGGCGGCGCTCGGAGCATCACCGTGGTCGCAGGCGCGCGGCGCCATGGTCGCCGCATGGACGGTGGGTGCCCTCTCGCTCCGGGTGCTGCTCTCCCCGCTCTCCGACGTGAGCTCGCTGTTTCCCGTCGTTCAAGGTCACGCGAGCTTCACGGCGGTGCCGGCGGGGCTCTACGATCCGGCGAGCGGCGTAACCCACGCCGCCGACGGCTCCGTCACCTTCGGCGAGCCGCTCCTCGCTGCTGCGGCAGGCGCGCCCGGCAAGCTCGCGGCAGCTTTGTTTCTCGCGCCGCTCTCGCTCAGCTTGCCACTCTGGGGTGGCAGCGCGCTCGGCGTGCGAGCGCGGGCGGGCGGAGCGATGCTGGCAGGGAGTCTGGCGTTGGTTTCGCTTCACCTCGTGGCTGCGGGCCGCGCTCCCGCCGGGTGCCTCGTCCTTGCCGCGCTGCCGCTCGCCGCGCAGGCAGCGCGCGCTCGACATCGGGGGGCGACTGCGTGAGCGAGATCGCGAGCTGGGGAGGGGGCGGGGGGAAGTTCGGCGTGCTGGTGCACGGCGGCGCGGGTGACGTCGCGAGCGAACGCGTGGCACGTCACGTGGAAGGCTGCGAGCGCGCGGCGCGGGCCGCATCGGTGCTGCTCGAAGCGGGCGGTTCGGCGCTCGACGCCGTCGAAGCCGCCGTGCGCGTGCTGGAGGACGATCCAGTGTTCAACGCCGGGACGGGCGCATGTTTGACCGTCGACGGCACCCTTGAGCTCGACGCGTGCCTCATGGATGGTGAGACGCTGCGAACCGGAGCGGTGGCTGCGCTCCCTCCGTTCCAAAACCCCATCGTCGTCGCGCGCGCCGTGCTCGAGTCCGGCAGACACGTGTTCTACGCGGGCGAGGGCGCGCGGCGCTTCGCCGAGGCGGCTGGGTTTCCTCCGGCGGAGCCAGCCAGCATGATCACGGATCTCGCGCGCGAGAAGCTCCGCGAGGCGCTCGCTCGCGGAGCGGCGCTCGGTTGGGCGGGAGGAACGGTCGGAGCGGTCGCACGCGACGCCCGAGGACGGGTCGCTGCGGCGACGAGCACGGGCGGGATGGTGGGCAAGCTACCGGGTCGGATCGGAGACAGCCCGGTCGCCGGCGCGGGCACCTACGCGGATCGCCCCGGTGCGGCCAGTGCCACCGGCCACGGCGAGGGGATCCTGCGCGTCGCGCTGGGGGTGAATGCGGTTCGCGACCTCGCGCTCGGCAACCCACCCGAAGAGGTGGCGCGAGAGCGCATCCGGCACATGGCCGAGCGCGTCGAAGCGACGGGCGGACTCATCCTCGCAGGCCGAGACGGTCGGTTGGGGTTCGCTCGTTCCACGCGCACGATGACCTGGGCCGCCGCGTGGGACGGCGGCCGCGAGGCGGGGGCGTGACGCGGGTTCAGCCGGCGGGCGCTGCGTCGGGCGCCGGGGCAGTCTTGGCGCGCTTGCGCTCGAGAGCCTGCTCGAGGCCGATGCGCAGCCGCTTCCTCTTGGTCAGGCGCTTCTTCTTGAGAGGCGAGGAGAGCCACTCGTGGCGCTGGCGGACGTTCCAAATTGCGCGGTTGGCCATGTTCGAGGGGCGGGCTATTAGCGAAACCCGAGCGTCGAGGCAAGCCGCCTAGTAAATTACCCGGTGATTTCGTGACCCAGTTCATGAGCGGCTCGCTGGCCTTCCCGATGACCGGGGGGATCGTCCGTTCGCCCCGTGGCTTCAGCTACCTGCTCGGCGATCTGATGGGCGGGGGCTCGTTCGGCGCCGTCTTCGACTGCGTGGGGCCCTACGACCAGCAGTTCGCGCTCAAGGTGTTCCAGCCCGCGAACCGTGCCTACCACGAGGTTCGCGACGAGTGGCTCCGGGAGGCCGAGCGGCTCTATCGCTTGCGGCACCCCAACATCGTCTACGTGTTCGACTACTTCGAAGCGGGCGGCCTCTTCTACCTCGTGCTCGAGCGCTGCGACCACAGCCTCGAGGACATGATCGGTACGCCGTTCACCGATCGATTGGTCGTCGAGTTGATGCGGCAGATGCTCTTCGCCGTGCAGTACCTCTCGGACAACGAGCTGGTTCACAACGACCTTCACGCCGGCAACATCTTGCTCGTGCAGGGCGAGAAGCTCATCTGCAAGGTGAGCGATCTGGGGATCGCTCAAGAGATGTACGGGCAGCACGCCGTGCGACCCACGGTGGTCCATCACCGCATCATGGCACCGGAGGTGCTGGCGAGCGGCTACACCACGAAGCAGAGCGACCTCTATCAGCTCGGCATGTTGATGTACGCCATGCACACGGGCGAATACCCCATCGATTTCACGCTGGGATACGCCGAAGTGCTCCGTCAAATCCAGGAAGGCGTGCCGCGGGCGCGCGCCGAGGCGCTCGGTACCCCCATCGGACAAATCGCCAGCGTCATGCTGCGGCGCCACGAAGGCTATCGCTACACGTCGCCGGCGCAGGTGTGGGAGGACCTCCGGCGGCTCGACGTGTGGAACGACGAGCGCGGGCCGCGGAGTCGGCCCGATCCGTCGATCCCGGACGCTGACTGAGGCCGCTTCAGCCCAGCGAGACCACGCGGTTTCGGCCGCCGTGTTTCGCGGCGTACAGGCGCCGATCGGCGATGGCGATGAGCGCGGTGGTGGTGGGGTCGGGGCAATCGGCGAGCGTCGAACAGCCCACGCTCATGGTCACGGGGATCGCGATGCCCTCGAAGATCACCGGCCGCTCCGACACCAGGTGGCGGACGCGCTCTCCCACGGCGTGGGCGCCTTCGAGGTCGATGCCGCGCAGGATGACCGCGAACTCCTCGCCGCCGTAGCGCGCGAACACGTCTTCGGTGCGCAGCCCTCGGGTGACGTTTTCGGCGACGAAAACCAGCGTCGCGTCCCCGGCCGGGTGCCCGTAGGTGTCGTTGACGCGTTTGAAGTGGTCGAGGTCGAACAGCACCAACGAGACCACCGTGCCGTGGCGTTTCGCGTAGGCGACCTCGACCTTCAGGCGCTCCTCGAAGTGCTCTCGATTGTAGGTGCCCGTCAGCGCGTCGCGCACCGACGCTTCGTAGAGCGTGTGCAGCATCCGCTCCTGGCTCGCGTCGGTGTACGTGTAGCGGAACATCACGCTGGGGCCGAGCTGGAACACGTCGCCGTCCACGAGCGTGTGGCGGTCGACCTTCTGGCTCCGCACGAAGGTGCCGTTGGCGCTCCCGAGGTCTTCGAGCACGTAGCTCTCGCCGGAGCGGACGATGCGCGCGTGCCGCCGGCTCACGCCGTCGTCGGTGAGGACGATGGTGCTCTGGGTGTGGCGGCCGAGGCTGCACTCCGGGCCGTCCAACGTGAAGACCTGCCCCACACTCGAGCTATCCATGCGCACGAGCACGTGCCGGTCGGGCAGGGACGGCAGCGACACGCGCCGCAGATCCCCGAGGTGCACGACGGCGGTGCGCTCGTCGTCCGACGGGCGATCGAAGCCATCGATTTCGTCGTCGTCGTGGGCCAACCCTACACCGTCACGTGATCGCCCGATGATGCCCGAGAACCCGCCCGGGCGTCGAGGGCAGCGGCCGTCAACGCTGCTTCGGCAAGAGGGAGGCGTAGAGCTCGACGGTCTTCTTCGCGACTTCGGCCCAGCTGAACTCGCCGAGCGCGCGCTTTCGCGCGTTTTCCCCCATGCGTTGGGCGAGGGCAGCGTCGGCCAAGAGCCGATTGACGTGCGCGGCGAGGTCCCGCGCGAAGCGCTCGGGGTCGCGCGGCCCCTGGGAGTGACCGGGCACCGGCTCGAAGTCCACCAAATAGCCCGTCTTCTCGTGGTCGACGATCTCGGGGATGCCACCCACCTTCGACGCCACCACCGGTACGCCGCAGGCCATGGCCTCCACGTTGACGATACCGAACGGCTCGTAGACGCTCGGGCAGACGAACACGCGCGCGTGCGAGAGGATCTGGATGACCTCGGGGCGCGCCAGCATCTGCTCGATCCAGATCACCGGCTCGTTGCGGGCCTCGAGCTCGGCGACCAGCGCCCGGACTTCGCGGGCGATCTCTGGCGTGTCGGGCTCGCCGGCGCACAGCACGAGCGGCGTGCCGGGCGTGAAGTGACGCGCGGCGCTCAAGAGATGCACGACGCCCTTCTGGCGTGTCACCCGGCCGACGAACACCACGTACGGGACCTCGGGGTCGATGCCGTAGCGCGCGAGGACGTCCACTTCCCGGGTCGGTCGGTACTCGTCGGGGTCGATGCCGTTGTGGATCACGTGCACGCGCTCCGGACGGACCTGCGGGTAGGTCGAGAGGATGTCGGCCTTCATGCCGCGTGAGACGCCGATGACGGCGTCCGCGTTTTCGACCGCGAGCTTCTCGATGAAACACGAGAGCCGATAGCCGCCGGCGAGTTGCTCCTCCTTCCAGGGGCGGAGCGGCTCGAGGGAGTGGCTCGTCATCACGTGGGGAATGGCGTAGAGGAGCTTCGCCAGGTGCCCGGCGAAGTTCGCGTACCAGGTGTGGGTGTGCACCAAGTCGACGCCGTCGAGGCCGGCCGCCACCAGGAGGTCGGTGCTCATGGTGCGGAGCGCGGCGAGCTCGGGACGGTTGCCGGCGAGTGCGTCCCAGGCCGGGTGCGCTCGCACGGACTCCTCGTTCCGCGCGCGACCGAAGCACTCCACGCGGACGCGAGCGAGCCGGCGGAGCTCTCGGGCGAGGTACTCTACGTGTACACCAGCGCCGCCGTAGACCTCCGGTGGGTATTCGCGGGAAACGAGCGCGACGTGGAGATTGCGAGCGTCGCTCACTAGGGACTGACCTCGTCGCCCTTGCCCACGACCACGATGCCGTTGTCGCTGAAGGTGAACCCGCGCGCACGGTCGTGCTCGACGTCCACGCCCAGGCGTGCGCCCGGCGGGATGCTCACGCTCTTGTCGATGATCGCCCGTCGCACCACGGCGCCTTCGCCAATGCGAACTCCCTGCATGATCACGCTGTCTTCCACCACCGAGCCCGGCTCCACGCGCACGCCCGAGGAGAGCACGCTGCGTCGGACCACGCCGCCGGCGACGATGGTGCCTGCGCTCACGATGCTGTCGATGGCCATGCCTCGGCGCCCGTCGGCATCGAACACGAACTTGGCAGGGGGCAACGACCCGTACCAGGTGTGGATGGGCCAGAGCTCGTTGTACAGGTTGAACACCGGGTGCACGCTGATGAGGTCGAGGTGCGCGTCGTAGTAGCTGTCGAGTGTGCCCACGTCACGCCAGTAGCCCTGGTCGCGAGCCGTCGACCCCGGCACCTCGTTGGTGGCGAAGTCATAGACCGCGGCTTCGCCTCGTTCGACGAGCATGGTGATGATGTCGCCGCCCATGTCGTGGTGGCTGTCCTGGTTCTTGGCGTCTTCGACCACCGCATCCATCAGGGTCTTGCGCGAAAACACGTAGTTTCCCATGGACGCGAAGATCTGGTCGGGCGCGTCGGGCAAGCCCTCGGCGTCTTTGGGCTTCTCCCGGAAGCGCTTGATGCGCCCGTTTTCACCCGGCTCGATCACGCCGAAGCGGTCGCTCTCGGCGCGCGGAACTCGAATCCCGGCGACGGTCACTCCGGCCCCGGAAGCGATGTGCGCGTCGACCATCTGCGAGGCGTCCATCCGGTAGATGTGGTCGGCGCCGAAGACGCAGATGTAGTCGGGGTTCTCGTCCACGATCAGGTTCAGGTTCTGGAAGATGGCGTCGGCCGAGCCTTCGAACCAGCGGCGTGCGATGCGCATCTGGGCCGGAACGCTCATCACGTAGTTGCCGAAGAGCGGCGAGAGCCGCCAGGTCTGGGCGATGTGGCGATCGAGGCTGTGACTCTTGTATTGCGTGAGCACCGCGATGTGGCGGTAGTTCGCGTTCACCAGATTCGACAACGCGAAGTCGACGAGCCGGTAGGTGGCGCCGAACGGGACAGCGGGCTTCGCGCGATCGCGCGTCAGCGGCCAGAGCCGCCGGCCTTCGCCCCCGGCGAGCACCAAACCCAATACGTTCGGCGGATTGCGCATGACCCTCGGCGTCCAACATGCCGGTCCCACCCACGAGTGTCGAGGGCCGCCGGCGCGTGAAATTGTCGCGCCCGCGCCGCCGCGGGCCAAGTCCGTGGACCCCGAGCGCACAGATTGCGTCAGCCGATGGTGTAGAGGGCTTTCGCGCTCGCTCCGAGCACCGCTTCGAGTGCCTCCGGGCCCAGGGCATGGGCGAGGCGCCGGAGCTCGCGGTCCCAAGCGTAGGGCAGGAAAGGGAAGTCGGTCCCGTAGAGCATGCGCTCGGGCCGGCGTGCGACGATGTCGTAGCGGTCCGCCACCGGAAAGTACCCGGCCATCACCATGGTCGTGTCGAGCCAGAGGTGGTCGTGGCGTTCCAGGAGCTCGGCGTATGCGTCGAACTCGTCCGCGCCGAGATGGGGAATGCAAAGACGCAAGCGTGGATGGTCGACGAGCACGCGTTCGACCCGCGCGACGTCGCAGAGCGTGTGGGGGTCGACGCGATAGCCCGGGCTTCGCGGTTCGCGACCGGCGTGCATCACGAGGGGTAGGTCGCGCTCCTGGCAGACGGCGTAGACGTCGTGCATCTCGGCCGCATCAGGCGCGAGCCCTTGCACGTGGCAGTGGAGCTTCACGCCAGCGAGCCCCGCGTCGAACCCGCGCTCGAGGATCCCGCGGGCGTCGGGCTCTCCCGGGTAGACCGTTGCGAGCCCCGTCACTCTCGGCCGCGCACGGCAGAGCTCGGCCATGTGCTGGTTCATGGCTTCGGCAATGCCCGGCTTGTGGGCGTAGTGCAGGGCGACGACGTGCTCGACGCCTCTCGCCAAAAGGAAGTCGACTACGTCGAGCGCGCGGAGCTTGTAGCGGATGGGCCAGCCGTAGCGCTCGAACCAGCGCCAGATCGCCGCCGACAATCCCGCGTCGAAGAGGTGGACGTGGGCATCCACGACCGGCGGCAGCCCCGGCGGCACGCCAGCGCCTTCCGCGTCGCCCAAGGCCGGCAACGGCTCCGCGAGAAAGCCGGCCTCGCGCGGGCCAACGGCCTCCCAGCGGGTGGCGAGACAAGGCGAGAGCTCCGGCATCGCGGGGGAGGGTAGCGCGGCTCGTGCGGCTCGACTTGAGTCCCGGCGCCGGCCCGGATACGCCCCGCTCCCCCATGCAGGAACGGCTCATCAGCCTGCTCGGAGTCGCCGTGATGATGGCGCTCGCCTTCGCCCTCTGCCCCCGAGGTCGGCGCAAGGCCGTGAGCCGGCGGACGGTGGGCTGGGGCCTCGTGTTGCTCTTCGTGTTCGCCGTGCTCGTGCTCCGGACGCCGCTCAACCGCGGCTTCGCTTGGGCCAACGCGGCAGTCGAGGGGCTCCTCGGGTTCAGCACCAAGGGCGCCGAGTTCGTCTTCGGGAGCCTGGTGACCGACACGAAGAGCTTCGGCTTCCTGTTCGCGTTCCAGGTGCTGCCGACGATCCTGTTCTTCTCGTCCTTGATGTCGGTGCTCTATCACCTGCGCGTGATGCCGTTCGTGATCCGGAAAACGGCGCACCTCTTGGCTCGGTTCCTCGGCACGAGCGGCGCAGAGACGTTCTCCACGGTGGCCGACGTGTTCGTGGGGCAGACCGAGGCTCCGTTGGTGATCCGGCCCTACATCGCACGCCTCACCGAGTCGGAGCTCATGGCCTGCATGATCGCCGGCTTCGCCACCACGGCGGGAGGCGTCCTCGCGGCCTACGTCGCCATGCTGAGCAGCCACGTTCCCGGGATCGCAGGCCACCTGATCGCGTGCAGCGTGATGAGCGCTCCCGCGTCGCTGGTGATTTCCAAACTCATGCTGCCCGAGGTCGAGACCCCGGAGACCCTCGATCATGCGCCGAAGGAGCTCCCCAGCGAGAGCGTGAACCTGCTCGACGCCATCGCGGCCGGTGCCACCGACGGCATCAAGCTCGCCGTCAACGTGGGCGGAATGCTCATCGTGTTCTTGGCTTTCACCGCCCTCGTCAACGCGGGCCTCGGCTGGTTCGGCGGCCACGTGCTCGGCCGGCCCCTCTCCCTCGAGCTGGTGCTCGGCTGGGTGTTCGCGCCGCTCGCCTGGGTGATGGGCGTGCCGAGCGCCGACGTCACCAAGGTCGGGAGCCTGCTCGGGCAGAAAACCGTGCTGAACGAGTTCGTGGCCTATTCCCACATGAGCCAGGCCCTGAAGGCGGACTCCGGTTGGCTCAGCGAGCGCGGTCGGTTGATTGCGTCGTACGCGCTCTGCGGCTTCGCCAACTTCGGCAGCATCGGCATCCAGATCGGCGGCTACAGCGGACTCGCACCGAGCCGCCGGCACGATTTGTCCCGCCTCGCGTTCCGCGCCATGCTGGGTGGTCTCCTCACCACCTGCCTCGTGGCATGCGTGGCCGGCGTGCTCCTTTGAAGAGCGGGAAGAGCCGGCGCTCGAGCGGCGTTCTCGGCGCATGGGCCGCTCGGCCGTGATTCTCGCGCTCGTCGCCCTGGCTTGTTCACCGACTCCACCTGCTTCGGTGTCGCGTGCGTTGGCCGTGGCGAAAGAGCCGCCAGCGGCGGTGACCGAGCCCGCGGCGAAGCCCGTGCCCGTGGCGGCGCCAGCCGAAGAGGCTTCGGTGCCCCCGTCCGCGGCCGTGGAGCCCGAGCCAGCCCCCGCCGTCTGCAACGCGGCGGCCCTCACGGCGGAGCTCGCCAAATTCGAAAAAGACCTGGAGCACCCCGAGCTCGGACCCCCGACGTTCGCCGACCTCGAGGATTGGGCAGAGTCGAAGCCGGGCAGACTCGGCGACCTCGACCGAGGGCTCGCCTTCTTCGGCCCGCGTGACTTCGACGCCGACGGCAAGCCGGACCACGTCCGGCTCTTCACTTCCGTCGACTATTGGCTCTGGTTCTTGTTCGAGTCGCGAGACGACTGCGTCGAGTTCGTCGGCGCGGTGCCGGGCTACCAGATCGAGGCGTTGTCGACGAAGCGCGCTGGCCATCGCGAGCTCACCGCCTGGACCTACCCGCTCCAGGGCCACGCGGAGCGCTACGCGTTTCGAGCGGGGGCCTACGTGCGGGTTGGCCCCTGACGTCTCACGGCGATCCGCACGCGTTTTGGCAGTCGAGCTTCGTCGTGCACCCGGACTGGCAAACGCATGCGAGGTACGAGCTCGCGCAACTGCACGTGGGGGGCTGACAGCTTCCGCCGCCGGAGCCGCCGCTGCTCGCTCCACCAGCTCCACCGCCGCCGGAGCCACCGCTGCTCGTGCCGCCCGCGCCGCCAGCGCCCGCGCCACCCGTGTTCGTGCCGCCCGCGCCGGAGCCACCGCTGCTCGTTCCACCAACTCCACCGCCGGAGCCACCGCTGCTCGTGCCGCCCGCGCCGCCGCGCCCGCGCCACCCGTGTTCGTGCCGCCCGCGCCGGAGCCACCGCTGCTCGTCCCGCCCGCGCCGGCGCCGCCGGTGCTCGTTCCACCAACTCCACCGCCGGAGCCACCGTTGCTCGTGCCGCCCGCACCGCCCGCGCCGGAGCCGCCAGTGCTCGCGCCACCTGCTCCGCCAGCGCCCGAATCCTCTCCGGCCCTGTCCGGGTTGTCCGTCGTCGACGAGCAAGCCAGCGCTAGGAAGAGCAGGGCGAGGGCGCGCATCTCCCTCGAGCATCCCTCGGCTGCGGGCTTCGCTCAAGTGGCACCCCTGTGCACGCAGCCTCGATCGGTTCTCGCCGGGGGGCCGAGCGTGGGTCTTGCGGCGCTCGGCCGCTGTCCGGCCCGACTACCGAGCAAGGTTGCCTGTACACGCCTCGCACAGCTGTACGAGGTTTGAACAGCGAGCGACCTCGGGCCCACGCCGACAAACGCGGGAAACCCCGGTCGCGGGCCGTGGCACACGGCGTGCAGTCGGCGAGCCCATGCGAGCTCTTCTCTACTGCGCGCTGGTTGGCACAAGTTCGTGGGTTTTCGGCTGTGGCGACTCGAGTGCGCCCGATGCATCGCCAGATGCTGGCGCTTGCGTGCCCGTCACTTGCCAAGTGCTCGGGAAGAACTGCGGCACGCTGTCGGACGGCTGCGGTAAGCAACTGGACTGCGGGTCCTGCGCGGCGCCCGAGAGCTGCGGAGACGGTCTGCCCAACGTCTGCGGTTGTACGCCCGCGACCTGTCAGGCCGCGGGCAAGGACTGCGGGACGATGCCCGACGGGTGCGGAGGCATCTTGAGCTGCGGCTCCTGCGCCGCTCCGCTCGTCTGCGGGGCGGCGGGCGCCAATCTTTGCGGGAGTGGAACTTGCGCCCCGACGACCTGCGCCGCCGAGGGCAAGAACTGCGGCGTCATCAGTGATGGCTGCTCGGGCGTGCTCGACTGCGGCACGTGCAGCGGCACGGAGGTTTGCGGCGGCAACGGGGCGGCCAACGTGTGCGCGTGCAAGCCGACGAGCTGCGGTGCGGAGGGCAAGAACTGCGGCAGCATCTCCGATGGCTGCGGGCAAACGCTCGACTGCGGAACGTGCAGCGGCTCCGAGACCTGCGGCGGAGCGGGCGTCGCCAATGTTTGCGGAGCTTCCGGAACTGGCGGGAGCGGCGGAGGCACGGGCGGCAGCGGCGGCGCGACCGGTGGAACCGGCGGCGCGACGGGTGGAACCGGCGGCGCGACGGGTGGAACCGGCGGCGCGACGGGTGGAACCGGCGGCGCGACCGGTGGAACGGCGGCGCGACCGGTGGAACCGGTGGCAGCGGCGGCTCGGCGCTCGGCGACGTACCGCCGTGGATTGCAACCTTGCCCACGCTCTCCAACGGACTGAAGTGGCAGCCTGGCGTTCCAGGCGGGATCCCGGCAGGCACTCTCGACACGACGCTGACCGCGGCGCAGATGTCGGCGTCGGCGATCAACTCCGCGATTGCCGCGGCGTCGGCCAAGGGCTCGCCGACGAACATTCGCGTCGTACAGCTGCCCGCTGGAACGTTCTCCATTTCAGGCACCATCATCCCGCGAAATCACGTGATCCTGCGGGGCGCCGGCGCTTGGGGGAGCGGACGCACTCGCCTCAACTTCGGCGCGGGCGGGGGCATCGAATCGAGCGACACCGACTGGGGCAGCGTACCGCTCACGAACCTGGCGCTCGCGGCTGGGGCCTCACTGCCCATCGGTTCGAGCACCGCCACGGTGACCAGCGCTTCGGGTCTCGCGGTCGGAGATCTGATCCAGATCGATCAGCTGGACGACCTGTCGTACGTAGCGATTCTGGACGCCGGCTACGAGAAGCGCGCTCCGTTCACCGATGGCCCCTACCACGGGCCAATCTCTCCGGATGGATTCCGGTCGGTCGCGTCGGTCCACCAGATCACTGCCATCAACGGCACGAGCGTGACTTTCGACCCGCCCACGCGCATCGCCTACGGCTACTTCGCGGCCGACGGGAAGACGCAGCTCAAGCCCCAACTCTGGCGGGTGTCGCGCAAGGGCAGCGATGGCCTGTGGTGGTTCGGACTCGAGAACATGTCCATCGCTGGGCCGCACTCCGGTGCCATCGTGTATCACGCGGGCGCGTTCGACTGGATCGCCAACGTGGAAACCGACGGCATGGCCAACGGCGGCATCACGGACGATCACGTGCGCTTCGAGCACCAGTTCCGCTCCGAGGTGCGTCGCGTGTACGCGCATCACACGGCAGGTGGCCCGCAGTCGGGCGGTGCCAACTACGGCATCAACCTGAACGCCGCGACGAGCGAGACGTTGGTGATCGACAGCATCGTGACCTACATGAACAAGTTGATCCAGACCAACAGCTGCGGCCCGGGCAACGTCATCGCCTACAACTACGTCGACAATACCTCGGCCAACGGCGGCGCTTGGATGGATGGGGCCATCAATGGATCGCACCAGTCCTTCAGCCATCACCTCTTGGTGGAGGGCAATTGGTCCGCCAACATCGGCTGTGACACCACCCATGGCGTGTCAGGCTACATGGCATTCCTGCGTAACTACGCCCACGGCCGCTCGAGCAACTACGCCAACAACTCCAACCTGCGCGCCGCCAACAGTGATGGCTGGCAACGGGAGATGGCCTTCATCGGCAACGTGCTCTCGACGGCTCCCGG
Source organism: Polyangiaceae bacterium (assembly GCA_046351435.1). Lineage (GTDB taxonomy): Bacteria > Myxococcota_A > Polyangia > Polyangiales > Polyangiaceae > JADJKB01. The sequence goes on along the minus strand of JAXLYN010000015.1, from coordinate 119,402 downwards.
CGGCATCTATCAGCAGACGCAGGCAGTCAGCGGGCAGTACTCCATCTGGAGCATCGGGCAGAACGTCTGGGGTGCGGGTGACGACTTCGACGCCCAGACGACGTTGCCACCCAAGAACAGCATGCAATACGGCGGCACGATCTGGGACTCGCGCCAAGCCACGTTCACCACCAAAGCCATGGACAAGCTCTGGCGCCACGGCAACTGGGACAGCGTGCACGCGAGCATCTTCGACTGGATCCCCGCATTCCCCGCCCACGCCATCGCGTCTTCGCTCTTCCTGAGCGCCGCCCCGGCGTTCTTCGGCCAGAACCCGTGGCCCTGGATCAATCCAACCGGGGCTACCGCCGGCGCGCGCGTCGCGACGTTGCCGGCCAAGGCGCGATTCGACGCAGGCACTCCATTTGCGCCCTGAAGGTCGTGTCGATCAGAACGCGACCTTCCTGATCGTGCCGTCGCCCTGGTTCACGTAGTAGGCAGCGGCCGAGTCAGCCGCGGCACGCCCAGGCGACGGCTGATTCGTGGCGAGGTCGCGCGCGCACGGCGGGGGGCTGCAGCTGCCCGACTTGGCCGTACTGGAGACTCGTCCGAGTGTCGGGCGGGTCCAGACCACGAGCTCGCCCCCGAGCGCGATGCCGAGGGCCGGTCCACCCGCCGGATCGTGGAGCAAGACGCGCGCGCTCGGTGCTTCACATCCGTTCGTAGCCGGGTCCCCCTTCTGCGTGCTCGTGACGTCGCCGGCGTCGGTCGTGAAGTACACGTTCGCTTCGTCCACGGCGATGGCGTTCACGTAGTCCTTGCACCCGGAGAGCCGAATCGGGGCTCCGCCGCCACCGATGGCAGCTTGCCAGAGCCCGCCGTTGGTCCCCTCGCCAAAGTAGACGAAGCCCGAGTCGGCCGCGACCTCTTGGGGGTACTGGAGGTCCTGGGCGGTGACCGCCGACACGTCGACGGTGCCCGCCCCGCTCGGCACCGCGCGCTGGATGCCGCCGACATTGGTGTCGTCGGTGCGCGCCCAGAAGAGCGCCGATCCGTTGCTCGCGAGGCCGGCCTTCCCGGGTTGATTCGTCGCCACGACCAGCGGGGAAGCGCCGTCCTTGTCGCTCACGTGGATGCGCGGAGTGCCCGAGCTTCCGTCGGGCTCGCGGAAGTAGACGTGGCTCTCGTCGAGGGCGATTCGTGCGATGCCGGCCGTCACGCCGGACTGGAGGATGGCCTCACCGGTCCCGTCCTTCCGCACGCGGTGGAGCGAGCCGTCGCTGGTCGACCAATACACGTACGTGGCGTCGACCGCGATGTCGGTAGGCGGGCCGGCGGAATCGGCCAACACCCACGGTTGACACACCCCAGCGATGCAGGCGCCGCCCAGGCAGTCGTGATTGCACACGCCGCAGTGATGCGCGTCTTGGTCGACCCGTGCAGGGTCGCAGCGCGGCCCGTCGTCTCCTCGTACTTCCACGTCCGGATCGATGCCGAGCACCAGCTGACAGCCCATGCCGTACGCGAGCGCCACTAGAGCGAGCGCCACCGGCGCGCCGAACCTCGCCACTCGCGCCACGCTCAGCTCGTTCCGCTCCGCCCGCGATCGGGCAAGAGCCCGAGCTCCTTCATTCTGCTCCGCAGCGTGCCGCGCGAGATCCCGAGGAGCTTGGCGGCGCGCACCTGGTTGTGCTCGGACTGGTCGAGGGCGCTCACGATGCGCTCGGCCTCGAGCTTCTTGAGCTCGCCTTTGAGGCCCTCGGCGCCCGTGCGGTTCGGGGTCGGGGCGGCTCCGAGATCCAGGTGCTCGACGCCAATCTTGCCGCCGCGCGCAAAGAGCGCAGCGCGCAGCACGACGTTCCGGAGCTCGCGCACGTTGCCCGGCCAATCGTGGGCGGCGAGTCGCGTCAGGGCGGCGTCACCGATCTCGCCGCCGCCGGCTTCCACCGCGAATTTTCGGCACAGGCGTACGAGCTCGTTCTTGCGCTCGCGCAAGGGCGGGATGGTGATGCTGATGCCGTTCAAGCGGAAGTACAGGTCCTCGCGGAACCGACCCCGGCGCACCTCGGCGCCGAGGTCTCGATTGGTCGCCGCGAGGAAGCGCACGTCGATGCGCTTGGGACGGAGTCCGCCCACGCGCAGCACCTCGCGGTGGTCCAGGGTGTGCAGCAGCTTGGCCTGGACCGCCAACGGCATCTCGCCGATCTCGTCCAAGAGCACCGTTCCGCCCTCGGCACTCTCGAGCAAGCCCGGCTTGGCCTGGGTCGCGCCCGTGAAGGCGCCGCGTTCGTGACCGAAGAGCTCGCTCTCGAGCATGGTCTCGGCGAACGCCGCCGAGTTCAATCGAACGAACGGCGCGGCCGAGCGGGCCGAGCGGCGATGGATGTCCTCGGCGACGACGCCCTTGCCGACGCCGGTTTCGCCGAGCAAGAGCACGGGGATGTCGCTCTTCGCCACGAGCTCGACGAGCTCTTCCACCTTGGCCATGCCCGGGTCGAGTGGCGCAGGTGCCTCGCCGGTCTCGCCGGTCTCGACGGGTGGCCCCGTGAACCTCACCACCATCAGCGCGTCGCCGAGTTCGACCACGCTGGTAGGGGCGAGGGGAACGGGCGTGCCAACGCCCACCACGACCCCATCGACCAGCGTGCCGTTGGCGCTGCCCGCGTCTTCGATGCGCGGAGGTGAGCCAGGCCACAAGATCGCGTGGCGTCGCGACACCGATTCGTCCGGAACGACCAGGTCGGCGTCGTCACCGCGGCCGATGAGGAGCTCCCGCGACGGATCGAGCTCGCGGCTCACGCTGCCGCCATCGAAGAAGACGATGGCGCGACCCGGACCTTCGTCGTGGGTCCGGCTCTTGGCTTTGGTGGGCTGGTCCTCGTACCGCACGGCGAGCGCTCGCTCGAAGGATTGCGTAGGCGGGAGCGGCCCACAAGTCGGGGGTGCTGTCGGGTTGCCGCTCGAGCGGCGAGAGGCTCTAATGTTCCCATGGTGGCAACGGCGCCGCGCAAGTCTCCCGCGTCGGGCGGCCGGGGCGCAGCGCCGGTTCTGGCTGCCGGGACTCTGCTGGCCGGGCGCTATCGGCTCGAGCGAGTCCTCGCCCGAGGCGGCATGGGGGAGGTGGTCGCGGCACGCCACGAGCAGCTCGGACACCGGGTGGCCATCAAACTGCTCTTGCCGGGTGTGCTGGACGAAACGGCGACTCGGCGCGTGCTGCGCGAGGGCAGGGCGCTTGCGTCCCTCGCGAGCGCCCACGTCACCAGGATCCTCGACGTGGGGGAGCTCGATTCGGGGGCGCCCTTCATCGTCATGGAGCTCCTCGAGGGGGAAGATCTCGCGCGGGTGCTGGCGCGTGACGGCAAGCTGCCCCTCGAGACGGCGGCCAGCTACCTGGTCCAGGCCGCCGACGCCATCTCGGAGGCGCACGCCCGCGGCATCGTCCACCGTGACCTCAAGCCGAGCAACTTGTTCCTCACGCGCGCAAGAGACGGAGCGCCCTTCATCAAGCTGCTCGACTTCGGCATCAGCCGCCCGCTCGGTGCCGACGCCGACGACTCGCTCACGACGACCCACGCCACGCTCGGCACGCCCGAGTTCATGTCTCCCGAGCAGTACACGGGCAGTCGCGACATCGATCCGCGCGCGGACGTGTGGTCGCTCGGCGTCGTACTCTTCCACCTGCTCACCGGGCGGCCCATTTTGGCAAGAACCGTTCGCCTGCTCTCGAGATCGGCCTCGCCGGGCTCGCGCCACCGCGCCTCCGCCGAATCGACTCCTCGCTCCCCGAGGCCGTCGACGCGCTCGTGAGCGATTGCCTGAAGAAAGACCGCGACAAGCGGCCGCCTTCGGTCGCCGCGTTCGTGGCGCGCCTCATCGCGTTCGCAGAACCCGAAACTCGCCGCCGCTACCAGCATTTGGTGGACGAAGGCCCGGCGTGGCTGTCTTCGCAGCCGCCCCGGCACGACGAAGCGCCGGCGGATCCGGACGCAACGGCGCAGACCTGATGGAGCCCGAGCCGCGGCGCCGTTCGAAGCTGTGGCTCGCTGCGATCCTGGTCGCAGGCGGAGCTGCCGCGCTCGGGATCGGGCTCACACGCCGGCCGCGAGCGGAGCCCGCGGTGCCGCTGCCCGTGGGCTCTGCGCCGACGCTTCCCCAAGACACGGCCGCCGCCCCGTTGCCGAGCATCGCGCCCAGCGTGAGCGCGCCCGCAGCCGCCCCGCTGCCCTCGCGCCGGCGAAACCCAGAACCGAGCGCGTACCCGCGCGTCCGTCGTCGCCGTCCCAGAACAACTCCGCGCCTTCGGATCCTTATGGCCAACGCCGTTGACCTGACCTTGCTCGCAGTCGCAGCGATGCTCTTCGCGCAGAACGCCCGAGCGGATGCTACCGGCGTCGCCGAAGCCTTGTTCCAAGAAGGACGAAAGGCCATGGCGGCCGGGGACTACGCGACGGCCTGCCCCAAGCTCGAAGAGAGCTTTCGGCTCGACCCGGCGGGCGGCACGTTGATGAACCTGGCCGCGTGTCACGAGAAGCAGGGCAAGAAGGCGACGGCGTGGCGCGAGTTCAACGACGCGCTGGGGCGAGCGGTGAAGGACGGCCGGAACGACCGCGTCACGGAAGCCAAGGAGCGCATCGCCGCGCTGGAGCCCGATCTGCCCAAGCTCCGCGTGATCGCTCCGGCGCATCCGCCCCCCGGGTTCGTGGTCGAGCTCGATGGAGTCGTGCTGGGCTCGGCGTCTTTCGGCGTGCGCCTGCCCGTCGATCCGGGCGAACACGAGTTGAGGGCACGCGCGAGCGGCTACCGCAGTCACGAGCAGAAGGTGGTCGCAGAGGCCCGACGGGCACTCGAAGTTCGTCTGCCGGAGCTCCAGCGGCTCGAACCACGCCCGCCCGCGGGCGCGCCGAAGAAGCGCGAGTCTCGGCGGGAATCGACGCATCCAAGTGGCGGCGTGCCCGCGAGCGCATGGATCTTCGGCGGCGTGGCGCTGGTGGGGATCGGGGTCGGCAGCTACTTCGGCCTCGAAGCGAAGAACCGCAAGGACGAGAGCGAGCCGGAGTGCAGCGCCGGCGTGTGCACACCGAAGGGTGCCGCCGCGCTCGAAGACGCCGACCGCGCGGCCTGGATTTCCAACGGCGCGTTCGGCGTGGGCGTCGCTTCCCTTGGCGTCGCAACGTACCTCGTGCTGACGGCTCCGCACTCGGCACCCGGACCCGTCGGGCTCGCGCCGACCGTCGCGCCTGGCTTCGTGGGCGTCGACGGGCGCTACCGGTTCTGAGGTTCTGCTCAGAGCACGAGCTTCATCACCCGGCGATCCCCCGTGTTCACCCAGTAGACGGCGTTCGCGTCCGCCGTCACCCGGCCGGGCTGTTTCTGATCGCCGGCGAGCCGCTCGGCGCACGGCGGGCTCGCGCAGTTGCCGGACTTCGGCGCGCTCCAGAGCTCGCCTGTCTTGGGAGCGCTCCAGACCACTCGAGAGCTCGAGAGGGCGATCCCGGCGGCCCCGCCGGCTGGGTCGTCGGCGAGCGTTCGCAGATTGGGCGGCGCGCTGCACTCGCTCGCGGCGTCGCCTTTCGGCACGCTGAACACGAGGCCCGAGTCGGTGGCCGCGTAGACATGGGTGTCGTCGGCGACGAGACCCACGATGGCGCCCTTGCAAGCCAGATGGCTGGGCGCGCCACCCGCTCCGAGCTCGTGCTCGACCAAGTCCTGGAAGCTCTCGTTCCAGAAGACGCGCTCGCCGTCGCTCGCGAGCTCTTACGGGAACTGGCGGTCCGCGATCACTTCGACGGGCGTGAGCTCCGCGTTCGGGCCGATGGGGCTCCGCTGGACCGAGCCCACGTTGGTGCCGTCGACGCGCGACCAGTAGAGCCAACCCGCGTGGCTCGTGAGGGCGCCGAGCCCGGGCTGGTCGTCGGCGGCAGTGCGCAGGTTCGTGCCGTCCTTGCCCACCGCGTGCAGCACCGGTGAGGCGCTGCGGTCGCGGAAGAACACGAAGCTCTGCGCGACCGTCATCCGGCCGATGCCACCGCTCACGCCCGTGACCAGGCTCTTCGGATCGCGCCCGCCCTTTCCGACGCGCCCGAGGCTGCCATCTTCACTCGCGAAGAAGACGTGGCTCTCGTCCACGGCGACGTCGGTGGGGGTGCCGGAGCTCTCCGCCAAGAGCAGCGGCTGACAGCGGCCCGCTTCACAGGCGCCTCCGCCGCAGTCGTGACCACATGCACCGCAGTGCCGAGCATTCGTCGCCAGCGTCTCCTCGTCACACACGACGACTTCGGGGTCGATGTCGAAGATCCACTGGCAGCCGGCGACTCCGAGCACGAGGCAGACGAGGACCTTCTTCATCGCGACGCGGCCCGCGCCCGGATTATCCTCGGGCACGGGCCTCGGGCAAGCGAATCAAGGCTGCTGGAAGGGCGTTCCGGCGTCGAAGCGCGCCTTGGCGGGCAGGGTCTTCAGCGGCGGGCTCGCCGTCGGATCCACCCAAGGCCACTCGTAGCCCTTCCCGGCGTCGAAGAAGGCCGGTTTGGTCGCGCGATAGAGCGACTTCGGCAGCGTCACGGGAGCCGATCCGGCGTTGCCGATGCCGTGCCAATGCACGCTGTTCGTCAGGTAGTCGAAGTTGCCGTCGCGTTGGATGTTGCCGGCGACGTTCGGATCCGGATCGAAGAGGTCCGCGTGGTTCTCCCAACCGAGTGCCCAGATGGCGTCGTCGGCGTCGTTCTTCTCGTAGGTGAACCCCGTCATCTTGCCCGGGAGGCCGAGCACGTTGCCGACGAAGCTCATCCAATACGAGAACGCCGAGGCTCCCGCGCAGCGCCTCGGTCCGTTGCTGGGCCCGGGCACGTTGCTGAGGTCGTTGATGCTCTGACCCGTGTTGGTGGTGAAACCCGGACGGAACCCGGTGAGGTGGTTCCGGAAGTACGTGTGGTACACGCTCGAGCCGTGGGTGTGGTCGTTGTCGCCGTTGAACGAGAGATTGCCCTCGAACAGCATGTGGTGGGGCCCCACCATGTGGCTGCCGCCGACCCCCATCTCCTGCCAGCCGGCGGCGTAGTCGATGAACCCTTGATCCATGTAGTTGTAGCCCACGACGGAGCCAGCGCCGCTGCTGCGGGCAACGATCACTTTGTTTGCGCGGAGCACGATGTTGTTCTCGATCAGCGCCTCGGACGTGCCGCCTTGGATGCTGATGGCGTAGGCGCCTCCGCCGGGACTCGAGAACGCTGCGTCGTGCACGTAGCTGTCGCGGACCTCGACCTTGTGCGTGTATTCCAGGGCGAAGCCCTCCCCGCGCCAGGTGGCTACCTCGACGCCTTTGGCCCAAGACGCCGCCGCGTTCACGAAGCGAATGTCGCCGTCGTCTCCGCCGGTCACCGTCATCGCTTCGATGCCGGCTCCGCGCACGGCAGCCTCGGGGACGAAGCTCAGCTGAGCGCTCAGCGACTTCCGGTAGCCGATGTGGAGCGGAGTCGTGAAGGTGACGACGTTGCCGGAGACGCTGGCGATCTCGTGAATCTCGTTGGTCGGGCGATCCTGACGACAGAACCAACCCGCAGCGTCCGGGAAAGGATCGTCGATGATGTTCACGCTCGGCTGATGGCGCTGCCACACGGTACGGAAGTCCGCCGAGGCCCAGACCTTGCGCCCGTGGCCCTGGGGGTCGGTGCGCCAGCCCGCGCCCGAGAGCTCGTCCACCAGCACGAGCATGCCTTTCTGTAGGCCGGTCGCGCTGGTCACGCTGACCGAATACGAACCCTTGGCAGCGTCGCCCGTGAGATCCGTCGCCGTCTCGGGTGGCGTCCAGCGCGAAAGCCCGACGATGATCACGGGCTTCGCCACGCCGACGTCGTCGATCTTGTCCTTGGCGCCGTTGGTTCGCTTGAGCGTCGTCTTGCCCGCGCCCGCGCCGCGCAGCACCACGCCCTTGTTCAAGTAGACGATGTCGGTGTCGATGCGGAACGTGCCGGCCGACAGGTTCACGACCTGACCCGGGGGGCAGGCGTCGATGGCCTTCTGGATGCCGCTCGTCGCGTCTTGGGAACCGTTGCCGTAGGTAGCGGCCTGAACCGTAGCGCAGCTCGTCGTGGGGTTCGGCACTCCGCCCGGCACGCCCGGATCCCAGACCGTCACGCGGTCGGGTGGAAGGATGCAGGGGTTGCCACAGAGCGGACCGCCACTGCTGCCCCCAGTGCCTGTGCCTCCGCTCCCACCCGTCGCTCCGCCGCTGCCGCCGGTAGCCCCGCCGCTGCCCCCCGTCGCGCCACCGCTGCCCCCGGCTCCGCCGGAACCGCCCGCGCCCCCGCACACGTTGGGCGTTCCGCTGCCTCCGCAGGTTTGGCCACTGGAGCAGGCGCCGCAGTCGAGGCTATTGCCGCAACCGTCCGGGACGTTGCCGCAGTTCTTGCCCTGACTCCCACACGTCGTCGGCTTGCACGCGCATTGGTTCGCGACACCGGCGCCACCACACACGTCGGGCGCCGAGCAGGTGCCGCAATTCAACGTGCTCGAACAGCCGTCGCTCACGAGGCCGCAGGTCGCGCCTGCGCTCGCGCAGGTGGTCGGCGTGCAGGCTCCGACCCCGCACACATTGGGGCCTGCGGCGCCGCAGGTCTCGGCGCTCGAGCAGCTTCCGCATTCGAGGGTGGCGCCGCAACCGTCGGGCATGCTGCCGCAGTTCTTGCCCGCAGCCGCACACGTCGTCGGTACGCAGCCGCACACGTTGGCGACTCCGCTCCCGCCGCACGTGGCGGGTGCCGCGCAGCTTCCGCAATCGAGGGTCGCGCCGCAGCCATCGGTGAGCTTGCCGCAGCTCTTGCCCAGCTCCTGACAGGTGAGGGGGACGCAGGCACCGCCCCCGCCGGAGCCCGAGCTGCCTCCGGTTCCATTGCCCCCGGAGTCTCCGCCCCCGCAGGCGATGAACCCGACACAGGCGGCGACGCTCGAAACGAACAGGAAATGTGCGCGCATGGACGACTCCTCGGCAGGTGCCTCCAGCACGCGACGTGCCAGCGGCGCAGCTGGCGGTTTCGCGGCTTTTTCGCGGATCTTTTCGGCGGCTCCGCGGCTCGTGTTCGAGCTTCGAACAGCGCTGTTCGAACCTTGTACAGCTCAGCGCTGGCTGACCGCTTCGAAGGTCCCGATGTGGGAGTAGGTCCCGAAGCGCTCTCGGCCCGCGAAGAGCAGCACGCGGAAGACCCCGTCGGCGGGGAGCGGACAGTGGACGCCGATCTTGGGTCCCGCCGACACGTTGCAGTGTTCGCCCGGGGCCCCGCGCGGCGCGCCCTTGGGCGCGAAGCTCGCGAGCACGAAGACGCCTCGGGGATTGTCGAGCTCGGCGTCGAAGCTCGCGCCCACGCTCACCTGGGAGCGGTCGGGGCGCTCGAGCCGGAAGCCGTGCACGTAGAACGGGGCTCGGAGCATCGGTTGCCGCATGAAGTCGCCGCGCGAGAGCGGCGGGTCTCGGAGCTGGAAGCGGGGGTCTTCGGGAAAGTGGTCGACGCCGAACACCTCCGGGGGCGTCAGAAAGTAGTTCGTCGTGTAGCGCTTTTCGAATTCGCGCCCGCTGACCGTTCCCGCGTCCCACGTCGCGTCGACCAGGTGCCAGCGTCCGTCGAGCTTCACCGCGTTCCACGCGTGCCCACCGCCACCGACGGCGTCGACGTCCGTGCGCGCGTCGCCCACGACCACCACCACCTCGTCGCCGGTGATCTTGGCCATGGCGCGCAGCAGGTTGGCGTAGCCCGCGCAGACCGCCTTCTTCGAGCCGAAAACGCGGGCCGCGTCCTGGGGCGGGATCGACTGCTCCGCGAGCGCGACGGCGTCGTATGCGACGCGATCCGCGACGTAGTCGTGCAGCGCCTTGATGCGTCGCGCGGGGTCGGGCTCACGCGACCCGATGAACTTCGCCACGCTCTCGAAGCTGCTCTCGTCCGCGCTCGGGATTTCGCGGACCAGCGGATGGAGCTCCGCTGGCAGCGGCCACGTCGTTCGGGCTTCTGTCGCCGCTGCCGGCGCGGGCGGAGCCGCCGAGCCAGAGGCTGTGGGGGCCGGGGTCGTCGCCACCGGCGCTGGCGTCGGCTCGGGCCGAGGCGCCGGCTTCACGTCCTCGGAGGCTCGCGCTCCCGAGTCGTCCACCAACTTCGCGTAGGGGTTCTCGTGGCTGAGGGAATGAAGCCACTCGAGCCGTCCGGCCAGGGAGAAGAGCGCGCCCCGCGCTCGCTCCGAAAGCGGGCCGTGTCGCCCGTCGAGCATCCAGTCTCCGCGCGTCGACAGCGCCGCGAATGCGGTGGAGGGACGGAGCAGCAGGAGCCCGAGGAGCCAGACGAAGTTCACGAGGAACGTGCGCACGAGCAATCGGTCGCCGAACGTGAGGATCCTCGGACGGGCATCGCCCTTCCGCTTCCTCCGATACTCGCTGAAGGCGTCCCAGCCGAGCGGCGCGAGCGGGAACGCGAGCAGGCCGCCCGCGATGGGCAGCCATTGGGACTTGCCGGCGTAGGCCGAGAGCGAGGAGGCCGTCCACACCCCGAGGACGGGAGTCGAGAGCACGAAAAGGGCGACGGCGAGCTTGAGGCCGAGCACGACGGCGCGTCCGCCGAGGGACCCACGGGGCTGTGCGGAACGCGCCACACGCACGATGCTAAGAACGAGATCGGGGTGAGGGAAGGCTCTCCGGAATCGCCTGGGGCCCGGACGGTGTTAGAAGGCTCGACCCACCATGCATCGTGCGGCCCTCCCGCTCCTCATTGGCGCGCTGCTTTGTGCTTGTGATCGAACGCCAGCGGCCGCGCCATCGGCCGCTCCCGTCGCCGCTCCGGCGAGCCCGACTGCGGCCCCCCCCGAGCCAGCGTCTACCCCCGTCGATGCCGAGCCCCGACCGCGGAACACGGCCGACGAGCACCTGCCGGATCATCGGATCTTGAGGAGCGCTCCCTGGCCGGGCGCCGGAGACTTCGACGACGCGATCGCCGTCGTCGCGGAGCGCACGCGCTCGGGCCGCTCAGAACGTGTGCTGACCTGGTACCGCGAGAGCGAGCGGGCGCCCGCGCCGGACCAGCGCAGCCATCCCGCCGATGGGCTCGAGGTCACCGGAATGGTAGCGCGTGACGTCGACGCGGACGGGCGCAGCGATCTCGTCGTGTTCGTCAGCGCGGGGAGCGAGCTTGGCACGACGCTCGCCGTGTTCGACCTCGCGCCTGCGTCCGATCAGCCCCTGGAAAAGCCCCAGCCCACCGCAGCGCTCGACGGTGCCAAGACTGCCGCCGATCTCGACCGCCTCCTACCTCTCGCGCGAGGGTTGCCCAAGGAAGACCTCGCCCAGGCGTCGCGCACCGCGCTCCTCGGTCGCCTCTCGTACGCCAGCATCGAACAGCTTCGCGAGGTCGTGGGACCGAAGGGGCTCGAGCTCTGCCAGGTTCAAGCGGTGAACTACCAGAACCCGAAGCAGAGCTGCCGGCGGATCCCGCGCGGAAAGCTCGGGCCGAAGGACCACGCGGCCATCGTCGCGACCTTGACCCATACGTTTTCGCCGTACCAGATCCTCGCCTACGAGTGCACGCCCGAGGCCTGCATCGTGGGACAACCCAGTGGCTACTCGAAGAGCTTCGACTTCAGCGGGACGGGTCCGGACGCCAAGCTCGTGCGCATCACCGAGTCCGACATGGGCATCGGAGAGTGAGGAGGCTGTCACGTCGGCGTGACACGGTCACACGAACGTGACACGAAAAGCGCAGTAGAAGAGGGGTTTGCCGCGTCGCGGGCTTGGCACGGGGCTGGCACGAGTCTCCCTTTCGATGGGGCACCTCACCGCCGCGCAGCGTACGTTTCCGGGCCGCCTGTTCGGCGCCCTCGCGCTCGCCATTTCCGTCGCGGCCGGCTCAGGTGGCTGCGCGGAAGCCGAGCTGACCGGGCAGAAGCCCGACACTGCGACTCCCGACGCAGGCGACGCCGGAGGGCTCGAGGGTGGCGGTGGCGTTGCGAATTCGGGAGGTGGCAGCTCGGGCACCGGGTCGACTGGGACCGGCGGCACCGCAGAGGGCGGAGTCGCGGGCGCCGCGGCGGGCGGAGGCACCGGCGGCGTGAGCGGCGCGGCCACTGGAGGCAACGCGGGCGCGCCGAGTGGCGGCAGCGCGGGCGTCGGCAGCGGCGGCAGTGCGGGCGTCGGTGGTGTCGCGACGGGCGGCGGCGGCACGGGTGGGGTGGGCACGGGTGGCGTGAGCACGGGTGGCGTGAGCGCGGGTGGCGCGGCGTCCGGGGGCAGCGCGAACGTCGGTGGCGGCGGCGGTGTCGCTGGCTGCGTCGTCTTCGCCACGCAGGTCCAGGCTCTCTTGAGCTCCCGCTGCACGTCGTGTCACAGCGGAACGACGCCCCCTCAAAACTTGAACCTCGAGTCGTACGCCGGCGTCCTCAAGGGTGGTGACACCGGCAACGAGGTGATCGCCTGCAAGCCGACGGCGAGTCTCATCTATCAGAAGATCTCCATGGCGACTCCCCCCGTCGGCGTGCAGATGCCGGCGGACGGTCCGCCCTACCTCTCCCAAGGGGAGATCGACACCGTCTACGCGTGGATCCAACAAGGCGCGCGACCGAACTGCGCCGCTCCCGATCCTTGCGTCGACACCAAGGCTCCGGCCTTCGCGGGTCTGGTCAGCGCGACCCTCTCGGCCTCCAAGCTGGGCGTCGATCTGTGCTGGGCAGCGGGCACCGACGACACGACGCCCCAAAGCCAGTTGCTCTACGACATCTACGAGGCGACGAGCCCCGGGGGGCAAGTCTATTCGGCGCCGTCGTCTGCCACCGCCGCAGCGGGCGCCACCTGCATGAACCTCGAGGGACTCACCCCGGGACAGCAATACTGCTACGTCGTGCGCGCGCGGGACGGCGCCGGCAATCGGGACGGCAATACCGTCGAGAAGTGCGTGACCATTCCGGCGGCGGCGTGCGTCGACTTCGCGACCATGGTCTTGCCCATCTTCAAGGGCGAATGCACGAGTTGTCACAGTGGAGCGAGTCCGCCCCAGAACCTGAAGCTCGACAGCTATTCCGGAGTGATCGCGGGCGGCCTCACGGGGAACGAGGTCGTAGCCTGCCAGCCCAGTTCGAGTCTGCTCTATCAGAAAATCACCATGAGCAAGCCGCCGGTCGGCGCGCAGATGCCGCTCGACGGTCCGCCCTATCTCACACCGGCTCAGATCGACATCATCAAGAAGTGGATCGAGGAGGGCGCGCGAAGCTCCTGTAGCCAGGCGAACCCCTGCTCCAACACCACACCACCGACGTTCGGCGGACTCACCACCGCGACGGCTCAGAACGCCACCAGCGCCAAGCTGTGTTGGAACGCAGCGAGCGACGACGTCACGCCGGCGGCGAACATCGTGTACGACGTCTACGAAGCGACGGCGCCGGGCGGCCAGAACTTCTCCGCCGCGCCCACCACGAGCAGCGCGCCCGGCGCTTTGTGCGTGGACATCGACGCTCTGAGCCCGCAGTCGCAATACTGCTGGGTCGTGCGCGCCAGGGATGGCGCCGGCAATCGCGACGCGAACCTGGTGCAGAAATGCCTGACGATGCCGGCACTGCCGCCGGGATGCGTCGACTACTCGAGCATGGTGCAGCCCATCTTCGACAAGTTCTGCGTGCACTGCCACTCGAGCCCGCTACCGCCGCAATGGCTCCGCCTCGACAGCTACGAGGGCGTCATCGCGGGTGGCGCGCGGCGCAACGAGGTCGACGCCTGCAACCCCGCCGGCAGCCTCCTCATCTCCAAAGTCGGCGCCAACCCCAGCGTCGGCAAGCGCATGCCCTACGACGGGCCGCCCTATCTTTCGGCGACGCAGATCGCCTTGCTCAGCCAGTGGGTCCAGAACGGCGCACAGCGAAACTGCTCGGTGCCCGCGGCGTGTGCCGATGCCACGCCGCCGAGCTTCGGCGGGATCACGTCCGCGGCGGCCACCGACCCGACCCACGTCAAGCTGTGCTGGAACGCCGCGACGGACGCCGGGACCAAACCCGCCGACATGAAGTACGACGTGTACGAGGCGACCACCAGCGGCGGGCAAGCGTTCTCGCAGCCACCACAGGAGACGGTGGTCGGTCAAACCTGCATCGACGTGACCACCGGGCCGGGCAAGCCCTTGTGTTTCGTCGTGCGCGCCCGAGATCTGGCCGACAACCGAGACTCGAACCAGGTCCAGCTGTGCGTGACTCCGCCGGCGAGCGCTTGCGCGGTCGAATACGACTCGATGGTTCAGCCGATTTTGAGCGCGCGCTGCACGTTCTGTCACAGCGGCAACGCTCCTGGGCACTTTCTCGGGCTGAAGAGCTACGCGGACGTGCTCGCCGGTGGCTCGTTGCGCAACGAAGTGAAGGCTTGCGACTGGGCGAACAGCCTGATCAATCTGAAAACCTCGGGGGCGGTCTGCGGCGCGCGAATGCCTCGCGACGGGCCGCCGTGGCTCGCGCCGTCCGAGCGCGCGTTGCTCGAAGCCTGGGTCGCGTCGGGTGCCCGCAAGAGCTGCAGCGAGCCAGCCACCTGTGGCGACAGCGTGAAGCCCGTGTTTGCTGGAGCCACGAGCGCCCAGGCCGTAGACGCCGATACCGTCCGCGTGTGCTGGAACGCAGCAGTGGACGACAAGACACCGGCGAGCGGCATCACCTACCTGGTCTACGAGTCCGCGCTGCCAGGCGGGCAACAACTCACGGCGCCGGCCCCCTACGCCATTGCCGGAGCCACTTGCATCGACCTCCCATCACCAGTTTCGTCGCAGACTTGCTACGTCGTGCGAGCCCGCGACCTCACCGGGAACACCGACACGAACACCGCCCAGGTCTGCACCACCACGCCTGCCGGCTGCTTCGACTACGCAAGCAACATTCAACCCATCTTCACGGCGCGCTGCACGCACTGCCACGGCGGCTCGAATCCCGCCAAGGGGATCAGCTGGGAGAGCTATCAACAGACCATCAATACCGGTGACGTCAAGGCGTGCAATCCCGGCAGCGGCAAGTTGCTCGAGATGATCGAGACCTGCCAGATGCCCAGGGACACCACGAGTCAGTGCAGCATCGCCAAGGCTTGTCTCACGCCCAACCAGCAACGCATGGTGCGGCAATGGATCTCGAACGGAGCCGATCAGTATTGCCCGTGGGGTTGCTGAGCCCGAGGCCTTCGGGTTCAGCTCGGGCTCTTGCGCGCGGAGTCCAGGGAGAGTGGTCCCGCTCCGTGCACCAGAATGCCGACCAGGCCGCCTGCGATGGCCATGTTCTTCATGATCATCGTGGCCTGGAGTTGGGCGTCCACTGCCGCGAGACCTGCTGGATTGTGGAACAAGAAGGTGACGGGCACGAGAAACACGAGGAGCACTCCCGCGCACCAACGAGCGCGGAACCCGACGAGCAGCAGGAGCCCGAGCCCGAGTTCGAAGCACCCCACCGCCAGCGCGAGCGCGTGCGAGGCCGGGATCCCGCGGGACGCCACCGCGTCCACCGTTTCGGTCGGGTAGGCGAGCTTGAAGAAGCCGGACGCCATGAAGACCAACGCGAGGCAGGCACGAGATACCAACGGGCCCCACTCGGACAGGAGGCGTCGGGAGGCGTCGTTCATCTGCGAGTTTCGCATCGTAAGGGGCGTGACCGAGACCGGGCAAGGGACCGCAGACGCGAGGCCCTGCGTCCGGGTGGAACGCCGCGTGCATCGGGTTCGGGTTGAGCAATGGCCGAGGAACGCCCGCCCATCTCGAGCGCCACGAAAGTCGTGGGCCGGTACGCCATCGGACCAGTGATCGCTTCCGGCGGCATGGCGCTCGTGCACCTCGGGCAGCTGGTGGGACCGGCAGGCTTTTCGCGACTCGTTGCCATCAAGCACATGCACCCGCACCTTTCGCGCGACGCCGAGTTCGTGCAGATGTTCCTGGACGAGGCCAGGTTGGCGGCTCGCGTCCGCCACAACAACGTGGTGTCCGTGCTCGACGTGCTCGACGTCGAGGGTGAGCTCTACCTGGTGATGGATTACGTGCACGGCGAGTCGCTCTCGCGGCTCGTCAAGGCATCGGCCGATCGCGGGGAGTCCATCGACATCGACATCGCGGTGGCGCTCGTGACGGGCGTTCTACACGGCCTTCAGGCCGCCCACGAGGCGACCGACGAAAATGGTGAGCCGCTCGCCCTCGTGCATCGCGATGTGTCCCCACAAAACGTGCTGGTCGGCGTCGACGGCGTGGCACGCGTCGTCGACTTCGGGGTGGCCAAGGCGAGCGGCCGCTTGCAGAGCACGCGAGACGGTCAGGTGAAAGGCAAGCTCGCCTACATGGCGCCCGAGCAGATACTCGAAGAGGCCGTCGACAAGCGCACGGATGTCTACGCCGCATCGGTCCTACTCTGGGAGATCCTGACGGGGCGGCGGCTGTTCCAGAGCGCGGATGCGGGCGCAACCGTGGCGGCCATCCTGGCCGGCGGAGCGCCCCCACCCAGCTGGCATCGCACCGGCGTTCCAAAGGCTCTCGACGAGATTGTCCAGCGCGGCCTCTCGAGCGCTCGCGACGAGCGGTTCGCCTCGGCCCACGAAATGGCCATGGCCCTGGAAAAGGCGGTGCCGGCTGCGTCCGCGAGCACGGTCAGCGCTTGGGTCGAGGGCTTGTGTCAGGAGGCGCTCAAGTCTCGCTCTTCGGCGATGGCGGAGCTCGAACGGGCACGACCCGTCGACAAGGCGCCGCGCGAGGAAGTGACCTCACCGAGCACTGGCAGTGCGACGCAGCTTTCCGCCGAGCGCGGCATCGAAGAGCCCACGTCACAGCGACGCGCCGTGGTGGCCTCCATCGCCGCGGCCGTCGTGCTGGTGCCGATCGCGCTTTCCTTGGCGCTCCTGCCCAGTCGCACGCCGAGAAGCGCGTCGGCGGAGGAATCCGCCTCGGCGCGAGTCGCCGGCGCGCCTCCCGGCTCGGAGAGCGCCGCCGCGAGCGTCTGCCCGCCGGGCAAGAGCCCGTGCGACGGAGCGCCGTGCAAACCCGAAGCGTTGGCGACGAAGCTGCTCGGTGCAGCCGCTCTCGGTCGATGCCGGTCGCGTCTACTTCGCCACGACCGCGGGCATCGCCAAGGTGGCGACCGCGGGTGGTCGCGTCGAGTCCCCCTCACACCCGCGTCGCGGAGCGCGTTCGCCATCGCGGTCGCGGGCAGCCACGTCTACTTCGGAGAGGCGTGCGCGACGTGTTCCGCGTAGAGGCCGCTGGTGGAAGCTCGGTGCTCGTCGCCTCGACCCAGAGCACCGTGCTCTGCCTCACGGCTCATGGCTCGCGGGCGTTCTTCGGTGCGGACTCCGCGGTGCACACCGTTTCGGCCAGCGAGGCCAAGAGCCAAGTAATCGCGGCAGGACAGCCGGACGCCTACGGCGTGGCCGTGTTCGGCGAGCACGTCGCCTTCACCCGTTACGCGAAGAACGGCGACGTGCCGGCGGCTGTCCGTCGCGGGCGGCTCGGTCGAGACTCTGGCGACTGGCTTGAATCACCCTGCTGGCATCGCAGCGGACGGCGAGGGCGTGTACGTCGCCGTGCAGAACGCGGGCAGCTTGCTCAAGATCCGCATTCCGGCGGAGGCGCCCAGCTTGCTCGCGTCCGGGCTTCGATCTGCCCACCGGCGTGACGGTGAGCGAGGGCTGGGTCTACGTCACCGCCCCAGGGTGTTCGGTGGCGATAAGCTCCCCGCGGGCGGAAAGGCCGTGCCCATCGCCGTGGGTCAAGAGTTTCCCCACGGGCATCGCTTCCGGACTCGAGCGGGGTATACTGGGTCAACTCGGGGCCGAGCAGCGCGTTGATGAGACTTCCCAAGTGAACAGCACCAAGTCGTCTCTGGCGCGGGCGTGTGCGTTCGCCTCGGTCGCCGTCGTGGGCGTGTTCGGCATCGAGTCTGCTCGAGAGCACCGTGTTCCGCGGCGCCGACCCGGCGCACGTGGACCTCTTGCACGCGTCGCGCGGAGTGTTCTCCTCGATCTTGGCGGCAGCGGCTGTGGCCTGGGCGCTCTCGCGCACGGGCTCGCCGCTCACCGACACCGTGTCGGCCGACCCGGACGACGCGGGCTCGGCCGAGCTCGCCCGCTGGATCATCCGCATGCGCTGGGTGGCGGCATTGGTACTGAGCGTGCTCGTGCTCGGCGCGGCGAGAGTCGGTCACCTGCTCGCTCCCGGCGTGGTCCTCCCGCTGCTCGGGACCACGCTCTTGGTGCCGCTCGTGAACCTCGCCCACATGGGCTTGCTCCGAAGGAGCGCCGCTCCGCGCGTCGGCCTCTTGGCCCAAGTGGTGGGGGATTTGCTGATTCTGACGGCCCTCTTGCACTGGACGGGCGGTATCGGCAACCCGCTGATCCTGCTCATGGCGCTCCACGTGGTGATTGCGGGGATCGTGCTGCCTCCCCGCGACTGCTACCTCGTGGCGGGCGTGGCGATCCTCCTGTCGGTCGGTCTCGCCTGGGCCGAGGTGGCGGGCATCTTCGCCCACCATCCGATCGCCCTACGGCGCGACGGGCAGGCCCATCGCGCTCTTGCCGAGCTACGTCGCGGTTTGGGGCGCCGCTCACGCGGTCGTGCTGGTGGCCATAGCCCACTTCGCTGCGACGCTCTCCGGAAACGCTCGCTCGGCCCGCGCGAAGCTGCTCGGCATGGCCGAAGGTGCCGTGGCGCAACGCGGCCTGCTGGAGCGCGCGCTGGCCACGACCGGGACCGGCCTCCGGCTGGTCGGGCCGACGCTCACTCCACTTGGGAGAGCAGCCGATGGGCGGAGTGGTTCGGCGGAAAGGAGCGCGCGAGTGCTGCGCAGCGTGTTCGAAGACGGCAGCGTGAGGGTCGCCGAGACCTCCCTGCCGGAGCCCGACCCCCGCGCGCCCCGGGCGCATGCAGACCCGCTCCTTCGAAGTGACCACCGCGCCGGTGGTGGGCTCCGATGGAAAGACTCGCCAGGTCGTCGAGCTCGCCATCGACGTGACCCGGAGAAGAAGCGGGCCAGGCCGAACTCGTGCGCACCGGCAAGCTGGTTGCCGTGGGAGAGCTCGCCGCCGTGGTCGCTCACGAGATCAACAACCCAATCGCCATCCTGGGCGCAAAAAGCGCAGCTCTTGCTCGGATCTCATTCCAAGGACATGAGCCCGAAGGTGGCCCAGAGCTCGAATCGTCGAACTCTCCGAGCGCGTCGCATCCATCGCGCAGGGGCTGCTCGCGTGTCGCCCGGCGCGCGGCGCGCGCAAGCTCATCGACCTGCGGAGCCCGGCGCGGCGGGTCATCGGCATGATCGAGGCCGAGCATGGCGCAAGGTGGAGGTCGAAGACGCCCTGGGCGCGCCGATCTGGGTCCACGCCAGCGGCTCCAAACTCGAGCAAGTGTTCCTGAACTTGAACCCGAACGCGCTCCACGCCATGCCGACCGGCGGCACTCTGAGCCTCTCGCCTTGTCCCGCGGCGCCCGAGGGCCAGACGGGGATCGTCGTCGGTGACACCGGCTCGGGGATCCCTCGCGACCAGCTGGAGCGCGTGTTCGAGCCGTTCTTCTCCACGAAGAGCGAAGGGCACGGTACTGGACTCAACCCCAATGTATGCTTGTCCGTCGTGCAGGCCCGGCGGCCAGATCGAGATCGACAGCGAGGAAGGCCAATGGACCAAGGTGAGCGTTCATGCCCCGGCGACCCCGGCGGAGGAGGTGGAAGGTGCCCAAGCGGCGTCTTGGTAGTGGATGACGAGCCCGGGATGCTCGAGGTGTGCGCCGACACGTTCAGGAAGGCGCTATCCGAAGTCCAGGTGGTCACGTCCGTCAGCGGCGCCAGGGCCGTGGAGCTCCTCAAGGCGGAGCACTTCGACCTACTGGTGACGGACATCCGCATGCCGGACGTGGATGGCGTGCAGATCCTCCGCGAGCTGAAGCAGCACGCCCCTGCGACGGCCGCCATCGTGCTCACCGCCTACCCGATGGTCGACACGGCGGTTGCCAGCATGAAGCTAGGCGCTGCCGACTACATCACGAAGCCCTTCCGCCCGAATGACCTGTTGGCGCTCGCGCGCCACTTGCTCGAGGCCTCGCGGCTCGGCGAAGAGAACCGCCTGCTCCAGCGCCAGGTGGAGCGCCGGCATGCGTTCGACGATTTCGTCGGCAAGAGCCCTGCGATGCAGCGCGTGTACGCGGCCATCGAGCGCGTCGCGGGCTCCGACGTGGACGTACTGATCCTGGGCGAGACCGGCACGGGCAAGGAGCTCGTGGCGCGCAGCGTCCACGGGCGGAGCGCTCGGGCGAAGCAGCGATTCGTGCCGGTCGACTGCGGTGCCATTCCCGACAACCTATTCGAGTCCGAACTCTTCGGTCACGAGCGCGGCGCCTTCACGGGAGCGGACGCGCGGAACCTCGGGCTCCTCGAATACGCGAGCTCCGGCACGTTCTTCATGGACGAAATCGCCGAGCTGCCGAGCCCCGTGCAGGCGAAGCTCCTACGAGTGCTCCAGGAGCGACAGGTGCGACGCGTGGGCGGGCGTCAGCTCATCGACGTGGACGTGCGCGTCATCGCGGCGACCAGCCGCGACTTGGACCAGATGGTGCGCGAGAAGCGCTTCCGCGAAGATCTGTACTACCGCGTGAACGTGGCTCGCATCGAGTTGCCTCCTTTGCGCGACCGTCGAGAGGACATTCCGCTGCTCGTGACGCATTTCGCCGAGCGCTTCGCGCCCGAGGCGGTGCGCGGGCAGGTCGCCGTGGATCCCGACGTGATCGAGGTGCTCTCTCGGCACGACTGGCCGGGGAACGTGCGAGAGCTCCTGAACGTCGTGCGTAGGGCGCTGGCCGGGATGCGTGGAACGCAGCTCACCGTCGACGACCTCCCCGAAGATCTCGTGATGCGGCTCGGTCCGAGCGCAGCGCCCGCGGGCGACTTCTTCGCGCTGCGAGAAGAGCGCATGGACGCATTCGAACGCGAGTACCTGGGGAAGGTCCTCGAGCAGTGTTCCGGGGACGTGACACGCGCCGCGCGCGAGGCTCAACTCCCACGCGGCACGTTCTACCGGCTGCTGAAGAAACACGGGCTTTCCCCAGCTTCTTTCCGCTGAGGGCGGCAGGAACGCGGCGTCTTTCGCGTCGGCCGCCGGCCGCGCGAGAGATGGCTTCTGTTCCATCCGTGTGACTTCGTCATGAGCGCGAGACGGACGACGCCTCCCGCGCTCGGAGGCCGGGCAAGTTATCGGCGGAAAACCCGCAGAACCCCGGGGTTTCGACGGCGGCACGAGCCTTGCAGTGCTTCGTCGGTGAACCGAAAGGACGCCTTCGGATGCGCCATAGCTCAACGTCCACTGCACGCAAACGGCTGGCGATCGGAGTCACCACGTTCGTGGTGGCGCTGGTCCTCGGTCTGTTCGGCGAGACCCCCGACGCATGGGGCGTCCCCGTCTTTGCGCGCAAGTACAAGACCAGCTGTCAGACCTGCCACACCGTGTTCCCTCGGCTCACGCCCATCGGCGACGCGTTCCGCATGAACGGTCACCGCTTCCCCGAGTGCGACGCATCGCAGGTCAAAGACGAACCCGTGCTTCTGGGCGCGGATGCCTACAAGGAGCTGTTTCCCGCCGACGCAGTCTGGCCGAGCGATCTTCCGGGCTCTGCGCCGTTCGCGCTCGTCGGGAAGATGCGCGCCACGGTTTGGGAGAAGGATGCGCAGCAGACGAGCCACTTCGCCGGACTGAACCCCTGGGCAGACATCTACGTCGCGGGCTCGCTCGGCGAGAACATCTCGGTGATGGGCAAGTTCCAGCTCAACGGCCCCAGCTGTCAAAACTGCCACAACTGGGCCGCAATGACCTTTCAGGTCGTGAAGCACACGACGGTGCGCGTCGGCAGGTTCCAGCCCGAATTCTTCAACTTCCACCAGCAGCCGTTCTTCGAGCAGCACGAGCTCTTCGGACCGCAGCGCCGCGTCGGCGCCAACGCTTGGAACTACGGCAAAGACGTCGGCATCGAAGCGGCTCACATTTTGGCCGGCCGCCTGCGTGCCGTGACCGGCGTGATGGAAGGCCAAGACGACTTCAATCAGCCGTACCGATCGAAGAACGGCTACCTGCGCCTCGCCTACAAGCTCGGTGGCATGCGCATGGATGGCGCGCCGGAAGAGGGTTACACCGCGCGCTCCAAGAACTGGCAGGACCGCTCACTCCAGTTCGGCGTGCTGGGATACATGGGTTCGGCACGCCTGCAGACCAACAACGAGATCGGTCAGCAGGTCACGGTGGACGACAAGTTCTACGTGATGGGCGGCGACTTCAACTTCATCTGGGACGACTGGACGCTCTACGGCGGAGCGTTCGCCGAAAAGCACGGGCGTCCCACGGGAACCGACGAGAACATTTGGGCCGAGCGCTGGTTCGGTGGGATCCGGTACGTGGCCATGCCGGCGATGGTGCCCAGTGTGATGTTCGACTACTTCAATACGGAGCTGCCCGGTGACTACACGTACCAAATCCGCCCCCGGATCGAGCTCTTGATCCGCGCCAACGTGAAGACACGTATCGACGCGGCTTGGACTCGTCCCGTGGGTGAATCGATGGCCTTCCGAAACGTGCAGGTGTTGCTCGATGTCGGCATGTAAGAATCTGCTCTTCGCGCTCTGCGCGGTCTTCGCAGCGCTGGTCGCCACCACGGCCGGAGGATGCATCGATGCCGAGCCCGAAGGGCAACTCGGCGAGCCTACCCTGGCGACGGTGCAGACTCTGATCTTCACGCCCAAGTGCTCGTTTGCCGACTGCCACGGCGGAGCGAGCCCGCGTCAGGGGATGAGTCTCGAGCCGGGCAAAGCGCTGGGGATGACCGTGAACGTACAGGCCGTGGAGGCTCCGCTCCTGCGCGTCAAGCCAGGGGATCCCGACAAGAGCTATCTGGTCGCGAAGATCGAAGGCCGCCACCGCGATGTCGGCGGATCGGGCGAGCGCATGCCGCTCGGCTTCGCTCCGCTCAGCGGCGCGGAGATCAAGCTCGTGCGCGACTGGGTCACGGGCCTCGGCAAGGCCCTGGCGGGTCCGCCCAAGGTTCTCAAGATCACGCCTGCGGCAGCCGCGGTCGGGGACTCCATCGTGGTGGAAGGCGAGGGCTTCGGCGACGACGCCAAGGACGCCAAGGTCGAGTTCGGCGCGGTGGCCGCGACGTTCGTCGGCAATTGGTCGAACACCAAGTTCGAAGCCATCGTTCCGTTGGGCCTGAGCCCCGGGAAGCTGGATTTCGTGGTGACGGTCGGGGAAAAGAAGAGCTCCGCGTTCTCGTTCGAGGTCGTGACCGAGAAGCTCGCGAGCTTGATCTCCGTGGAGCCGGACATGGGTCCGGTAGGCACTCATGTCACGCTCAAGGGCTCGAATTTTGGCGGGACGCAGGGCACGAGCAAGGTGCTCTTCGGCGGCGTCGATGCCGGCTCCGCCATGTCGTGGGCGAACAACGAAATCACCGTGATGGTGCCGACTGGCGCCAAGAGCGGCGACGTGACGGTCGAGGTCAACGGCAAGGGCAGCAATGGCCTCGAGTTCTTCTTCCTCGAGCCCAAGTTCGCGAGCCTGCAGGCGGGTGTGTTCACGCGGCGCTGCGCCCTTTCGGCTTGCCACGGCGCAGCCACTCCGCCGCCGGATTGCGGCGGAAAGCCGGGCCTCTCTCTGCTCGAGGGTCAGGCTTACGCCAACTTGGTGGGCGTGGATGCTTGCGAGCAGGCGGGCACTCAACGGGTGAAGGCGGGCGACAAGGCCGCCAGCTTCCTGTTCATGAAGATCAGCATGTCGTCGCCGCCCAGCGGAAGCCAGATGCCGGCGGACGGCACGGCTCCGCTGCCCGCGGAAGTGATTCAGGTCATCGGCGAGTGGATCGACCAAGGCGCCAAGAACGATTGATTGGAGGCAGCGTGACAGCTCGAGGGACGATGATCAAAGGCCTGCTGTTCTTGGGCAGTTCCGGCGTGGCGCTCGCGGCGTGGTCGGGTTGCGGTCCGGGTGTGTCGGGAACGTGCTCGAACCCCAACACCGGAAACGCCGCCGAGCTCGCTCAGAAGGAGAGCGCGCCGTCGGAGGCCGAGGAGCCCGCCGAGAAGCCCGCCGCCGCCCCTGCTGCTCCGGCGGTGGCCAGCGCGGACGCGGGGCCCGCACTCGCGGGCGACGCGGGCGCAGCGTCCGGCGAGCCCGCCGTGGCCGCCAAGCCCGGCGAAACGCCCGCCGTGGCCGCGGCTCCCGCAGGACCCAGCAAGTTCAACATCACGGGCACGGTCACGTCGGGCGGCAAGCCTGCCAAATTCGCCGTCGTCTACTTGGAGGATGCGCCCAAAGACCCGACCCGCGGCATGAAGGCGTCGGTCGACCAGCGCATGATGATGTTCATCCCGTACACCGCGGTGGTAGCGGCGGGCGGCGCCATCACGTTCGTGAACAGCGATCCGTTCCCCCACAACGTATTCTCGCCCGGCTCCGAGAAATTCGACCTCGGCACCATCCCGAAGGGCGGCGTGGGCCGCTACACGTTCAAGAAACCAGGCGCATATACCCTGCTCTGCAACGTTCACCCGGGCATGATTGGCTACGTCTACGCGGCTCCCTCGAGCTACTTCGCCACCGCGAACGTGAAGGGGCAGTTCACCATCAAGCAAGTGCCCGAGGGCACCTACAAGATCAACGCTTGGGCGCCCAAGATGCAGGGGCAAGCCAAGAGCGTGTCCGTCAAAGGCGCTGAAGCGAGCGTCGATCTCGAGGTGGTCAAATGACGCGTTGGTCCTCCCTTACGCTCTCGGCTTGCCTCCTCTTAGCTGCCTGCGCAGAAGCCGAGCTCACGGGAAAAGAAGGTCAGACGGCGGGGGGTGGGCAAGCCGGCGCGAGCGACGGCGGCGGAGGCGACGACGCGAGCACCGGTGGCAGCGGCGGGAGCGGCGGTAGCGGCGGTGGCAGCGGCGGCTCCGCCGGCTCGGCCGACGGCGGAGGCGCGGCGGGCGCAGACGGCGCCGCAGGAACCGGTGGCGCAGACGGTGGCACTGGCGGCGCGACGGGCGGAACCGGCGGCGCGACGGGCGGAACCGGCGGCGCAACGGGCGGAACCGGCGGTGCAACGGGCGGAACCGGGGGAACGACGGGTGGTACCGGCGGCACGACGGGTGGCACCGGAGGCGCGACAGGCGGCACGGGCGGAGGCGCGCCATCCTGCACCGATGGCGTCAAGAACGGCTCGGAGTCGGACGTCGACTGCGGCGGCACCTGCGGGAAATGCGCGAACGGCAAAGCGTGCACGATCGCCGGCGACTGCACGAGCGGCGCCTGCGCGAGCAACAAGTGCGCATGGGTCGTGCAGGTCGATCCCACGGGGAACAACACCTTCAGCCCATCGACTCTGACGATTCCGGTCGGCGGGGTCGTGCGCTGGGTCTGGCAGAAGGGTGGGCACACCGTCACCGGCGGTACCGGTTGCGGCAACTACACCGGCTGGTGCTCCCCGACCGACACGAATTGCTCGTCGTCGCCCAACTCGAGCCAGGGTTCGACCTACGACCACGCGTTCACGACGGCGGGCACTTTTCCGTACTACTGCCGCCCGCACTGCTCGATGATGAAGGGGACCGTCACGGTCCAGTGAGGGGAAAATGGCGACTTCGGATCGCAGCGAACTCGGCCGAGTCGGTGGCTACGAGACGTCGTTCGTCGTGCACGAGGACGCGCTCGCAAAGACCTGGCTCGCGCAATCCATCGAGCCGCTCGCGGAGGAGCAGGCGAGTGTCGAACTGACGCGCATCGCTGGCGAACTCGGCCGTCGAGAGGAGTTGCAGCGCGCGCTGAAGCGCGAGGTCGAGGCGGCGGCGCAGGTCGCCGACCCCGCTTTCGCGCGACCCGAGCTCGCTTTCGTGCTCGACTCCGCGCTATTCGTGGTGTGCGAGCAGCGAGCCGGGACTCGCCTCTCCACGTTGGTTCGCCAGCGAGCTGCCGTGGGCAATTCCCTTCCGCCGGAAGTCGTCGTCCGTCTGTTCCTGGACGTGGCAGGCGGCCTCGCGGCCATGCACCGCGCGGGGCTCGCCCACGCCGACGTGACTCTCGGCAACGTCCAGGTGACCCAGGAGGGGCACGCCCTGCTGGTCTTCTCGGGGCTCGGTTCGGCGTTTCCCACGGGCCAGCGCAACGAGCGTGTCGGGTACAAGTCGCCGGAGCAGCTCCGTGGCCAGAGCGCTACCAGCCGTGCAGACGTCTTTGCCTGCGGAGTCGCCCTCTTCGAGTGCCTCACCGGACATCACCCATTCGTCCGCGAGAGCGAGAGCGACACCGTCGCACGAGTGCTCGAAACCGACCCCGACGCGCTGCTCGATGCGTTGCCTGCGGGTTTGCCCGGTCGCGTACGGCACATGTTGGCCCGCGCGCTCTCCCATGATCCCGACGAGCGATTCCGGGACGGCGAGGCGCTTGCGACCGAGCTCCTCGCTTGCGGAATTGCGACCGCGTCACGGCTCGAGGTCGCAGCGGTACTGCGCGAGCGCACCTCCCGTGAACTCAGCGCTCCCAACGACGAAATGACCCGAATTGGTGGCCTCGGCGTGGCACCGGGAACCCTCCCGGCTCCGCGTCGCTTGCCGCCACCCAAGCCCAAGAGAACCGCCATGCCAGCAGCGTTCGAACCCAAACCGGTTGAGCCCAAGACGATGAGCCTGGAGTCCGCCCCCAGCGGTCTCGCGGACGACGACGCCGCGACACTGCTCTACGTGCGCGACCCGCTCGCGAGCGCCACGCTCACGACCGCTCCGCCGCTCAGCGACGATCGCGCTGAAGTGTCGCACGCCCCGGAACGCAGCTTCCCCTGGGTGGCCAGCGTGTGGGGGGCAGTGGCCGCGCTCGTGGTCTTTGCGGTGTGGGCCGACAAGTCGCGGCCCAAAGAATCTCACGCCGCGGCCGCCGAATCACCGTCCTCTGCGGCCCCGCCCGCTTCGCACGCGGGCCACGAGGAGCACATGGCGGCGGCGAACGCGAAGCCGGGGAGCGACGCGAAGCCGGCGGCGGACGTCCCGTCGGCAGCAGAGCCGGCGCCCCCGAACTGTAACGCCGATCTCACGAAGGACCCGCTGAACTGCGGCGCGTGCGGCAACGACTGCGGTGGAGCGAAGTGCAGCGAGGGCGTGTGCGCGCCCAGCGTCGTGGCATCGAACAAGGCCCGCCCTTCTGGCATCGCGACCGATGGCAGCCACGTGTATTGGACGAACGCCGCGGCGTCGGGCAGCGTGATGAAAGTGCCGCTCCGCGGCGGGAAACCCATGACTTTGGCCGGGTCGTTGACTTCGCCGGACGGAATCGCAGTCGACGAGAGCCACGTGTATTGGACCAGCTCGTCCGGTTCCGTGATGTCGGCTCCACGTGACGGAGGCAAGCCTTCGACCTTGGCCCAGAAGCAGGATCAGCCGACGAGCATCACGGCGCGCGGCGGGTCGGTCTACTGGACCAATCAAACGGGCGCCGGCAGCGTGATGAAGGTGAAGGCATCGGGTGATTCGGCGAAGCCCATCGTGACCGGCGTCAACATGCCTTGCGGCGTCGCGGTCGACGACCAGAGCGTCTACTACACGAGCTACGGCTCCGGGACGGTGTCGCGCGTGGGGCTCGAGGGCGGAAAGCCCAGCGTGCTGGCCAACGGGCAAGCGTTCCCCTGCAACGTGGCAGTGCAGGGTGCCTCGCTCTTCTGGGTCAACACCGGGCGGCCTGCCTCGGTGATGCGCGCCGATCTCGCATCGGGCACCGTGAAGGCTCTGGTCTCGAACATTGCGGCGCCGTCCGGGGTAGCGACGGACGGTCGCCACGTATACTGGACGACGACCGACAAAGCCGGCGCCGTGCTGCGGGTGCCGGTGGATGGGGGCACGCCTCAAGTCATGGCGCGCGGAGTGGGGAACCCCGCGGCGATCGCCGTGGCGCAGGGCATGCTGGTCTTCGCAGACTACTCGGGTGGCGACGTGTTCAAGATCGCGCTCGGCAAGCCTGCTCCAGCCGCGACTGCGGTCGCCGCGCCGGCGCCAGCGCCGGCAGCAGAGCCGGCGCCCGAGGCTCACCACGATCACGCCGCCATGGCAGCGTCGGCACCGCCTCCGGCCGCGGTGGCGCCTGCGCCGAGCGCCAGTGCGGCGGCGGCGCCGGCGGCGGCACCCGCGCCGGCAGCGGCACCGGCGGCGGGCGGCGCCGCGGTCACCGGGACGCCCGACGTCGAGATCAAGCTCGCGAGCAAGGGCAACCTGATGGCGTACGACCAGACATCGTTCACGGTGAAGACCGGTCAGAAGGTGAAGGTCGTCTTCCAGAACGTCTCGACTTCGAAGGTGATGAGTCACAACTGGGTGCTCGTTCAACCCGGAACCGAGGCCAAGGTGGCGGAAGCCGGACTCGCGGCCGGCGAGGCATCGAGCTACGTGGTGTTCCCCGGAGAGAACGTGATCGCTGCCACCAAGCTGGCGGGCCCTGGCGAAACCGTCGAGATCCTGTTCATCGCCCCCGCGCCCGGCACCTATCCCTTCATCTGCACGATGCCAGGCCACTACATGGTGATGAAAGGCACGTTCACCGTCACGCCCTGAGCATCAATTGGGCGGAGCGCCGGCGTCGGTGCTGGCCCCCGCGTCTGCCCGGTGCCGCAGCACCGCACCGACCACGTCCTCGGCAGAAAAGCCGTTGTCTTCCCACTCGCGGAGCGAGCGGAGCTCCGGATCGAGGAGGGCAGCCTTCACTCCATGGTTCAGCGTGCCCTTCTGATCGCGCATCGCCATGATGCCGAGCAACGACGGGAGCCCCTCCGTCATGAGCCCGTAGGGGCCCGTCGCCAAAGTCCAGACGGAGAAGTCGGCGCCATTCAGGCGTCCGTACTCCCGGAGCACTTTGGGCGTGTCGTTCTCGGGGTCGAGAGTGAAGGTGACGAGCCGAAGCTTCTTCGATTCGGATTGGGAGTTCGCCAGCCAGAGAACCTGCACCTCCGCCATCTTCTTCATGGTGGTGGGGCAAGCCGCGACCACCTGACAGGACGAGAACGCGAACGAGACGAACGTGTAGCTCCCGAGCAGGCTGTGCAGACGAAACGGACGGCCGTCTTGGTCGACGAGCTCGAAGTCGGGCAGTGGCGCTGGATACTCCCAGGCGTCGAAGAGCTTCTTCCATTTCCCGTCGTCGCGCGGCTTCGCCGCCGGCGTGGCGCTCTTGGTCTCGGTCGGTTTCGGCGGCGCCGAGCACGCTGCGGCCAGGACGAAGCAAACGACCAGCGAAAGCCAGCGAATCATCTCCACTCGCATGCCAGAGGTCGGGCGGAAGTTCCAGTGTCGACTCGCCACCGTGCGTGGCGGCGGTCCGCTGTCGCTCCGGGCCCGGGCGCAACGCGCTGCCGGGCCCGGATGCGCCCGCTTCACTTCACGGGCGACTTACAGCTCCCGCCGATGCAGATCCCGGAGCAACAGTCACCGTTGACGACGCACGCCCCAGCCGTGACCTGACACTTCAGGTCGCAACTGCCCGCGATGCAGGAGCCCGAGCAGCACTGGGCGTCCGTGGTGCATGCGCTGCCCGTGAAGGTACAGGTGCTCGCGTCGCCCGGTGCGCCTCCAGTGCCGGTCGGTGGCGGACCACAGGTCCCGGCGGTGCACTGGAAGCCGCAGCAATCGGCGTTCTGCGCGCACGTGCCGCCGTTGGCGGTGCAGGGCGTGATGCAGACCAGCTTGCCGGCTCCGTTCTGCGTGCACTTGCCCTTGCAGCAGTCGGCGTCGGTCGTGCACGCGACGCCCTGCGGCTTGCACACGGAGGGGCCGAAGTCGCAACGCTTGGTCTGCTCGTTGCACACCTCGCAGCAGCCACTTCCGGTACCGCTCGAGCAGTCCTCGCCGGTGGGCCGACAGGTCTTGTTGGCCTCGTCGATGCGACACTGACCTTTGGCTTGGTCGCAGATGTTGGAGCAGCACTCCGAGTCTTGAGTGCAGTTCTCGGACTCGACCAGACACAGGCCGCCGCCGCACTTTCCACCGAAGCAGCCGAGCGAGCAGCAATCGAGCGCCTTCTGGCAGGGTTGCCCGTCTGGCATGCAGAAGTTCTCGCACTTGCGCACGCCAGGTGAGCCGGTGACCGGCTCGCAGCGGCCGCTGCAGCAGTCGGCGGCCGCCGAGCAGTCGGTGTCCGACCCCTTGCAGGCGCCCGTGTCGACGCACACCTGATCGACGCAGAAACCGCTGCAACACTGGTCCGGGTGAGTGCAGGTTCCGCCGCCCGTCGTACACGCGCCCGCGGCTCCGCCGGTCCCCGTGCCCGCACCGGTGCCGGCGGTAGAGCCCGCGCCGCCGACGCCGGAGTCCTTGCCGCCACCGCCGTCCTTGCCCGAGCTGCCGCCGGAACCGCCGTCTTTCGTGCCGCCGTCTTGGTCGAGCCCGGACCCGTCGTCACCGCCGCACGCGGACGCGGCGAGCCCGCCGGAAAGGAGCACGAAGGCCCAAGAGAGGAACGTGGACGCCTTCACTTGCACTTCCCCTCGGCCACGTTGCAGGTCTTGCCGCCGGTACAGTGCGCGTCTTTGCTGCACTCGTCACACTTGTGCTTGGAGAGCACGCAGCCGGGTTTCTGCGCACTCTTGCAGTCGGTGTCCGCCATGCACTCCACGCACTGCTTCTGGGCCGTGAAACACGCCGGTTTCTGCGGGTCTTTGCAGTCCGGGGAGGTGAGGCATTCGACGCAGGTGCTGTTCGGGATGTCGCACACCGGGGCGCCGCCGCCGCACTGCGCGTTCGAGGTGCACGTGGTGACGCACTCGAAGCCGGCGGTGCAGATCTGGTTGGCGCCGCAGTTTGCCGCAGTCACGCAGTCGACGCACTCGTTGGTGGCGGTGTTGCAGATGGGTTGGTTGGTGCCAGCACAGTTGGCGTTGCCGACGCACTCGACGCAGCTTCCGCCGGCCGTGCAGATGGGCTGACCGGGATCCTTGCAGTCGGTGCCCGTGACGCACTCCACACACACCTTGGTCGGGCTGCAGATGGGTCGACCGGCGTTCGTGCAGTCCGCGTTGCCATTGCACTCGACGCACGCGCCGTTGAGGCAGACGGGGGAGCCACCGCCGCACTGGGCGCCCGTCGTACAGGTATTCACGCAGTTGTGGGCGGCGTTGCAGGTCTGTCCGCCGCCGCAGTCCGTGGGCGCGAGGCAGTCGACGCACTCGTGGGTGGCGGGGTCACAAAAGGGGTTTCCCGCGCCGCAGTCGGTGTTCACCAGGCAGTCGACGCAAGTGGCGGTAGCGGTGTTGCACACCGGCTTGGCGCCGCTGCACGCGGGCGAACACGCTCCCGGCGTCCCGCCCGTGCCCGCACCTCCTGTGCCGACGCCGCCGGTGCCGGTGCCTCCCGTCCCGACGCCGCCGGTGCCGGTGCCCCCCGTCCCGACGCCGCCCGTACCGGTTCCGCCCACGCCCGTTCCACCAGCACCACCCGTTCCCGTGCCGCCCGAACCGGTCGAGCCGGTTCCAGCGCCGCCGCCGCCGTCGGGATTCGTCCCGCCCGTGCCTCCCTTCGAGTCAGAGCCGTCGTCGCCGCCGCACGCAGCGGCGAGTGCCAGAACCGAGGAGATCAAAGCCGTGGCGGAGAGCGTGAGGATTCGCATGGGCAGTTCTGTGCCCGCAGCGTTCAGATCCAGGCACGCGTCACTTCGGCTTTTGCTCACGCCGGCCGGCGGCCGCTTGCCGTTGGAGCCGCGCGTCGGTCGCCAGTGGCGAGCTCGGGTAGCGCGACAGGAGCTCGTCGAACAGTCGGACGGCTCGGGCGTCGTCGCCCCGATCACGAGCGGCCAGGGCCGATCGATAGAGGCGGTTCTGTTCGGCCAGCGAGTCCGGCGGGCGCGCGGAGCTGGGAGTCGCCGGGCGAATCGGCGCGGGTGGCGGCGCGTCGGGTTCTGTGCTCGCCGGAGGCGCGGAAACGGCTGGTGTCGGAGTCGAGGCCCAAGCGTCGCCATCGCGCAGAACGACGTGACTGGTCGCGTATACGACCGCCACTTCGCCGTGTCGGACGCTGACCTGCGTATCAGTCTTCCCGGCTTCGGCGGCGGGTCGCACGGTGACCGTGAATTCGGTCCCGTGCACCACCACGCGGGCGTCGGGCGTGACCACGGAAAACGAACCCTTGGCGCCGAGTTTGGGCACCTGGAACGTGGCGCTGCCGCGCATCAAGTCGACCACTTCGTCGTCGCCGGCCTGAGCGAGTCGGATCCGAGTGGCCGAGCCGAGGTCGGCCCGGGTGTGGCTCGGTAGATCGAGACGTGCGCGACCCGTCTCCGCGATGCTGACCTCGTCGCCGACCTGGAGCGCCGCGCTCTGACCGGGATCACTGAAGCGGGTGCTCGTGCCCCGCAGGACGACCAGCGGCACCCCCTCGGTCAAGACCTGAGCCGTCGGCTCTGCGTTGCGTGCTGCGTCGCGGTGCGTGAGCCCGATACCGAGCAGGGCGCCCGCCGCCAGGCTTGCGGCCAGAACCCAGAGCGCAGTGCGCTGGCGCTGCGCCTTGCGTCGCGCGGCCGGGGCGGCGCCGATCAGCGGGCCGAGGGCCGAAACGACCTTGGCTTCGCGCAGCGCTGCTTCGTCGCGTTCGGAGTCTGGAACGGGGCTCTCCCGCAGCGCTTCGAGCGCCCGCTGCACGCTTCGTTCGGCTTTCATGAGAAGCCCTCCTCTTGCCAACGCGCGGCAAGGTCTTTTCTGCCGCGCACCAGGAGCGATTGCGTAGCCGCCACGCTCGATCCGAGGATCAGCGCGATTTCCGCGAGGTCGTGGCCCAACACGTCACGCAAGAATACGACTTCCGCGCGCCGCGGGTTGATCTGCGTGAGCAGGTAGCGAATTCGCGCCAGATCCGCCCGCGCGCTCACTTCGGCTTCCACGTTGGCGCGACCCGCGACGGTGCCTTCCTCGACCTCCCAACTCTTGTCGAGCACGCGCTGCTCGCGGCGTCGCGAACGCAGCGCCTTGAGCCCGACGTGCACGGCAATGGTCGAGGCCCAAGTTTTCAGGCTGCACGCTCCGGCGAACCGTCGGCGCGTCAGCGTGCGAACGACGTTCTCGAACGTGATCTGCACGAGGTCGTCGTGA
Organism: Polyangiaceae bacterium; assembly: GCA_046351435.1. GTDB lineage: Bacteria > Myxococcota_A > Polyangia > Polyangiales > Polyangiaceae > JADJKB01. Next base: position 86,346 of record JAXLYN010000015.1, on the reverse strand, counting down.
TCCTGCTCGCGCCTGCCGAAGACCCGGAAGAGTGCGACGTCGACGGCCGGGCTCAAGCGGCGGTAGAGCTCGCGCGCCACGCGCTGGTCTCCGGCCTGTAACCCGGCGATGAGCGCTTCGTCGTCCAGCGGGTCGCTGCGACCGCCTGGGATGAGCTCCAGCCGGGCTCGGACGGTGGCGTCTTTGGGGCTCACTGCTTGGTTTCGTACCCGCGCGGAGCCGAGATAGGCACGCTCTTCAGCGAAACCCCCAGCGCAGGCCGAAAAGCCCCGTCAGGCGCAGAGGTGACAGCTCTTCGACGTCGCGGCTCGCGACCCGTAACTGGATGGGTCGACCAATGTAGGACACGTCCCCACCCAACTCGAGGGACAGAGGTCCGGCGACGGCGAGGGCCGCGTCGCAGCCAACCCGGCCTCCGACGGCGACCCGACTCGCCGACTCGCTTCGTCCGCCGCTCCGCGCTCGGGCACGCGCGAGCTCGACCGTGGCATCCACTCGGCCCCCGAGTTCGAAGCCCGAGCCCAGCGAGTAGCGCACGCCCCCGCCGAGGGATGGTGCGAACAGATCCAGGGTCACGCCATGTGCGTCCTCCGGGCGCGTGAGGTAGCGCAGGGAGACAGAAGCGAAGGCGGGGCCCATGACGACGTGGGCCGCCCGGAGCGACGCCCCGTACGCGAGCGTGTCGCCCAAGGGCCCGGTCGCGAACGCGAGCGTGAGCCAGGTCGACGGCGGAACGCGCTCGGTCGAGAGTGGCTTCGCTTCGGGCACGCGGCGCTTGGGCGTGGGTTTCGGCTCGGCGGTGTGCTCGACCGGCGAGGCTGGATCTTCCGAGTCCCGCGCCAACGTTCCGATCACGAGTCCGACCGCGCGCCAGCGTTCGATGCTCGCGTCGGTTGCCGTGAAATTCAGCTCACGCCGTTCCGGCGACGACCCCGACGTTTCGACTTCGATGGCCGCGCTCGCCCCATCTTCACTCCAGCGAACGAGCGCGCGCCGGCTGCCGAGGAGACCCGAGCCCAGCTCGCAGCGACCGCGCGCGAACGCCGCGCTGCAGGCCTCCACCAGGGCCGCCGTGGTCTCGTGCCCCGCATCAGGAGGCGAAACGTCGACCACGACCACGGGCACCGGCACACGTGCAAGGTAGTCGAGGCGCCGAACCTCGGACAGAGCCCGCCGCTCTCCGGGCGTGCGAGCCAGATGGCCGGTCGTCCGTGCTCTGGACGGGCAGGTGCGAGACCGGCAAGCTTCGCCTGTGAAGAGCGGGCGGACCCTTCTACTCGTGGGCGCGCTCGCCCTCGCCAGCCTCGCGCTCCAGTGTGGCGGGCGCGAGGTGTTCGATCTCTTGCCCGCCCTCGGCACCGGTGGTGCTGCTGGCGCCGACGCCGCTTCGGGGGGCAGCGCGACCGGGGGCGCCGGCACGGGCGGCGCTACGGACGCCGGCACGTGCAGCAGCGACGCGGAGTGCGGCTCACCCACGCCGCGCTGCGATCCCAAGAGCCACAGCTGCGTCGCGTGTCTTTCGGCCAACGACTGCGGCGGCGGCGCTCTGCCGATCTGTTCACCCAGCGGAAGCTGCGTGCAGTGCGCCGCCGACGTCGATTGCACCGGGGACTTCGCGCACTGTCACCCGACGCTCGCGCGCTGCGTCGCATGCGTCGATGCGTCCGCCTGTGGAGGCGACGAGACCTGCGACGCCCTCGCTTCGCGCTGCATGAAGAAGTGCACGACGCCGAACGACTGCCCCGGCGGAAGCCCGACGTGCGACCCAGGCCGCCAAGTGTGCCTCGAGTGCGCAGCCGACGCCGACTGCACGAGCGGTGACACGCCTCGCTGTGACACCGCCGTGGGTCTCTGCGTGCCGTGCCTCGGGGATGCCGATTGTCCTGCGGCGACCGCGCGCTGCGAGCCTGCGCAGAAGCGCTGCGTCGAGTGCCTCGGCGCTGGCGATTGCCCGGCGGGTCAGAGCTGCGTCTCGGCTGAGCTCAAGTGCCAGTGAAGGCCTGTGCGCGTGGGCGAGTGCAAGGGGCACGGGGCAGAGGGCGGGCGTCGACGGACCGGCGGGGAGCGGGGCGAGGAGCGGAGAGCGAGCGATGCTCAGTGCGGTCGGCCCTCGCGGAGGAACTCGATGGTGCGGTCGATGTCTTCGATGCGCTCGTGGCTCCGCCGCGCGGCTTCGGCGTATTCGGGTGACTCGCCCGCTTTGTCGAGGAACGTGCGAAATAGGAGCCGCGCACGCTCGAGCTCGCGGATCTGACGGTCGGTGTCGTCTTCGATGTCGAGCGCGGTTTCCGCGGGTGCGGGCGGCACTTTGGCGGCGATGGGTGTGGCGCTCGGGGGCGGCGCCGCAGCGCTGACCGTGCGGTTCGCGACCGCGGCGGGCGCGGCGCACGCCGACGCCATGTAGAGAGTCAGAACGAAACCGAACCGCATGTGAACGCCTCCTCGCTCCGAGGACGTTCGACACAGGTCGAGGGCGCGGCTTGGCGCTCGATCGCACTCGGCCAGAGTCGTGGCCGTTCAGAACGAGCCGCCCTTGTCGCCCTTGGGTGGACGTGGCGCCATCTCGGGGCGCGGCGGCAGCGGGCGCAGGGCCATCTCGGGGCGCGGCACGCGCTCCTTCATGTGCGTCGGGACGGGCGTGGGGTGCGGCGCCGCGTCGGGCGCCGCGTTGGGTGCGGCACCCGTGACGTCGCTCAGCGAGAAGGAGACCGCGAAGCGCTGGCCGCGCGCGTTCGCGTCGAAGGTGAGCCTGCGCGCGGCGTCCACGATGGCCTTCTCGTGCTCAGCGTCGAGGCGCGGTCGCACGATGATCACCTTCGACACGCTGCCGTCCGCGGCGACCCAGAGGTCGAGGTCCACGCCTTGCGCGGGCACGACGTGCTTCGCGATCACGGGCAGGATCTCCGAGTCCAGGATGGGCTTCACCAGCGCCGTGGGGCCGAGCGGCGGCTCGGCATCGGTCGCCGCGTCCGAGGCCTCGGGCGCCGCGGCATCGCGGGCCGGCGGCCCCGAGGCGGTCGAGGTCGGGATCGCCACCATCTCGGTCGGGTGACTCTTCTCGCGGCACGCGCTGGCGGCGAGCGAGGCCACGATGCCGGCGCCGGCGGCGACCTGGAGCAGCCCGCTCGCTTTCTTCGGGCGCGCGGGTCGCAGCGGCGCGCAACGGATCTCGTCGAGCAGCGCCTTCACCTCGCTGCCGAGCCGAGCGTTTGCTGTGAGCACACGGGCCTTGGCTTCCGCGGCGCAGCGCACGCGATCGGCGCTGGTGTGCAGGCGCGGCACGGCGGCGAGGATCGCCTCGAGCTCCGCGCAAGTGTCGAGGTTCACTCGGACGATCTGCTCCTTCACGCGGCGCCGCAGCGCCGGCTCACGGCCGAAGAAGTGCGAGAGCAGCTGCTGCTCGTAGTCGATCTGCATGGTCAGGTGATGCAGGCCGTCGTCGCCGTAGTTCCGCGCCTCGAAGGCCGGGTAGATGATCTCGAAGGCGAGCTGAGCGCGCGGATCGGCGATGTGGTAGTCGTAGCCCCAGTAGTCGCCAAGCAGGCGCCCCTCCTTGCGCAGGCGTCGCTCGAGGGGCGTGCCTGCGTAGATCTCAGTCCGGCAGAAGTTCATGGCGTGCTCGGGATGCGCACGCAGGAACGCGACGTTGCCGGCGAGGTCCTCCAGCGTCGAATCGGGGTTCAGGACCAGCAGGTTGAAGCAGGTGTGGATGTCCAGGCGGGTCAGGATCTCGAGCGCGCGCAGGTTGTCCTCGAGCGTCTGCCCGCGCCCGAGCCGGCGCAGGGACTCCGGCGTCCCGGCCTCGATGCCCAAGAACACGCGGAACACCCCCATTTCGCGCAGCCGAGCGAAGACCTCTTCGTGCACCGTGTCGGGCCGGCTCTTGATGGCGAAGGCGATGCGGGAGCTCACCCCGCGCTCGTGCAGAGCGCGGTCGAGTGCGTCCAGGCGCGCGAGCATCGCCGCGGGCTCGTCGAGCACGAAGTTGTCGTCGTGGAAGTTGAAGATGCGGACGCCGCGCCGGTAGAGCAGGGCCATCTCGTCCGCCAACTTCTCGGGCGCGCGCAGGCGGAGCCGCTCGCCGCCGCACATGCGGTGCCAGGCCGCGATGGAGCAGAACGCGCAGTTGTGCTTGCAGCCGCGCGACGAGAGGATGTTCGTGATGGGGATGCCGAGGTAGTCGTCGAAAGGGTCCTTGCGCGGCGGGAACGGCAGCACGTCGAGGTCCGGCGGCTTGGCGCCCGCCGCATTCCGCACCACCTCTCCGCCGCGTCGCCAGACCAGACCGGCCACGCGCGAGGGGTCGTCGAGCGCCGCGGCGAGATCGCACAGGATGGGCTCACCCTCGCTGGTCGCCACGGAGTCGAGCGCGGGCACGTCGCACAGGAGCTGCTCCGCGTGCATCGCGGCGAAGTGACCGCCGGCGGTGAAGTGGCCCGAAAAGCCAAGCTCGCGGGCCCGCTCGGCGAGCCGCGCGAACTCGCGCGCGCGGTAGGTGAAGACCATGGAAAGGCCTGCGAGGGGCGCGCGGGCAGCGACGATCTCGCGAGCGGCGCGCTCGGTGTCGGCGGGCTCGTTGAACACCACGGTCGTGACCCGATGGCCCGCGTGCTCGAGCGCTCCGCGTAGATACCGGACCGCCAGGTTCTCCTCGAACTCCGCACCCACCAGGACGACGTGCATCGAGCCTCCTCCCTTTGGTGACGAGGAGCTTGCCCGAGGGCCCCGAATCCGCCTGCGCGATATTTGCCGGGGCCACATTTTGGGGCGCACCAATGATACGGGCGCGCAGCGCGGCGAGCTGCGGCGAGGTGCCCGCGAGGAGCGGCGAGGCGCGGCGCGCAGACGCGCATGCGCGCAGTATCACGGGGGTGCGCGTGTGCAGGGGGCAGGGGGCAGGGGCAGGCGTCGAGGGGTGGGCGGGGAGCGGGGCGGGGAGCGGAGAGGGACTGCTCGCTCGCTTTTCGATTTTCCCACCCGTGCTCGACCGCGTCCAGGCCAGGGCCGCGGCTGCGCCGCGGTCGCGCTCGCTCCGCTCGCGCGAGCCTGGACTCGGTCTGCGCGCGGCGGCGGAGCGCTCTCGCTCTCACGAGCAGAAGGAGAGAAGAGCGAATGCTGCGTATCTACCCGGTCGTGCTCCACGTGGTGCGGGAGCTCGGTCGCAAACATGAGCGTGGTCGCGCGCAGGGGGCAGGGGCAGGGGCAGGGCGTCGAGGGGCGGGCGGGGAGCGGGAGCGAGGAGCGTTCGTTGCCTTGCGCTTCCGCTCATCGCTCATCGCGCATCGCGCGCGCGCTCGCCCTGCCCACTGCGCTTTGCACGCGCGCCTCTACAGCTTGGGCGTGCGCGTGTGCAAGGGGGCCGGGGGCGGGGAAGAGGGGTGTGGGCGGGGAGCGGGGGCGAGGAGCGTTCGTTGCCTTGCGCTCCCGCTCATCGCTCATCGCGCATCGCGCGCCGCGCTCGCCCTGCCCACTGCGCTTTGCGCGCGCGCCTCTACAGCTTGGGCGTGCGCGTGTGCAGGGGGCAGGGGCAGGCGTCGAGGGGCGGGCGGGGAGCGGGCGGGGAGCGGGCGGGGAGCGGAGAGGGACTGCTCGCTCGCTTTTCGATTTTCCCACCGTGCTCGACCGCGTCCAGGCCAGGGCCGCGGCTGCGCCGCGGTCGCGCTGCTCCGCTCGCGCGAGCCTGGACTCGGTCTGCGCGCGGCGGCGGAGCGCTCTCGCTTTCACGAGCAGAAGGAGAGAAGAGCGAATGCTGCGTATCTACCCGGTCGTGCTCCACGTGGTGCGGGAGCTCCGGCCCGTCATGGCCATCATCGAACGCAAGGACCGTGACCTCGGGCGTCAGCTCCGGCGATGCGCGAGCAGCGTGGGGTTGAACCTCGCGGAGGGCATGTATTCGCGGGGGCGGAACAGGGCCGCGAAGTATCACGTCGCGCTCGGCTCCGCGCGTGAGGTGCTTGCGTGCCTCGAGCTCGCGGAGGCGTTCGGTTACGTCGGCCCCGTTGCCCCTGGCGTGCGCGCCGAGCTCACCAAGTCGTTGGCACGCTGGTCCGCTTGGTCGAGCGGGCGGGGTGACGCGGGCCATGAGCCTGCGGCAAGCGCCGCTAGCATGCGCGAGCGCACGGTGCAGGGTGCAGAGGGCAAGGGGCAGAGGCAGGGCGTCGAGGGGTGGGCGGGGAGCGGGGGCGAGGAGCGTTCGATCCTTTGCGCTTTCGCTCATCGCGCATCGCGCATCGCGCGCCGCGCTCGCCCTGCCCACTGCGCTTTGCACGCGCGCCTCTACAGCTTGGGCGTGCGCGTGTGCAGGGGCAGGGGGCAGGGGCAGGCGTCGAGGGGTGGGCGGGGAGCGGGCGGGGGCGGAGAGGGACTGCTCGCTCGCTTTTCGATTTTCCCCACCGTGCTCGACCGCGTCCAGGCCAGGGCCGCGGCTGCGCCGCGGTCGCGCTCGCTCCGCTCGCGCGAGCCTGGACTCGGTCTGCGCGCGGCGGCGGAGCGCGCTCGCTCTCACGAGCAGAGGAGAGAAGAGCGAATGCTGCGTATCTACCCGGTCGTGCTCCACGTGGTGCGGGAGCTCGGTCGCAAACATGAGCGTGGTCGCGCGCAGGGGGCAGGGGGCAGGGGCAGGGCGTCGAGGGGCGGGCGGGGAGCGGGAGCGAGTTCGTTGCCTGCGCTCCCGCTCATCGCGCTTCGCGCATCGCGCTCGGCTTGCTCACCGCGCTGCACGCGCGCCTCTACAGCTTGGGCGTGCGCGTGTGCAAGGGGGCAGGGGGCAGGGGGAAGAGGGGGTGGGCGGGGAGCGGGGGCGAGGAGCGTTCGTTGCCTTGCGCCCCGCTCATCGCTCATCGCGCATCGCGCGCCGCGCTCGCCCTGCCCTGCGCTTTGCGCGCGCGCCTCTACAGCTTGGGCGTGCGCGTGTGCAAGGGGGCAGGGGGCGGGGCAGAGGGGTGGGCGGGGAGCGGGGGCGAGGAGCGTTCGATCCTTTGCGCTTCCGCCCATCGCGCATCGCGCGCCGCGCTCGCCCCGCCCACTGCGCTTTGCGCGCGCGCGCCTCTACAGCTTGGGCGTGCGCGTGTGCAAGGGGGCAGGGGGCAGGGGGCAGAGGGGTGGGCGGGGAGCGGGGGCGAGAGCGTTCCGATCCTTTGCGCTTCCGCTCATCGCGCATCGCGCGCCGCGCTCGGCTTGCCCACCGCGCTTTGCACGCGCGCCTCTACAGCTTGGGCGTGCGCGTGTGCAGGGGGCAGGGGGCAGGGGAAGAGGGGTGGGCGGGGAGCGGGGGCGAGGAGCGTTCGTTGCCCTGCGCTTCCGCTCATCGCTCATCGCGCATCGCGCGCCGCGCTCGCCCTGCCCACTGCGCTTTGCACGCGCGCCTCTACAGCTTGGGCGTGCGCGAGTGCAGGGGGCAGGGGGCAGGGGCAGAGGGGCAGAGGGGCGAGGGCAGAGCGCAGAGGGGTGGGCGGGGGGTGCAGGGTGCAGAGGGCAAGGGGCAGGGGCGGGGCGTCGAGGGGCGGAGCGGGGAGCGGGCGGGGGCGGGCGGGGAGCGCGGCCGCTGCGCTCGTTCCTTGCGCTCGCTCAGGCGCGCGAGCCTCGCCCCGCTCCGGGCACTCACCGTGCCCGCGGCTGGCTCGACGCATCCGGGAGAACTTCGTCGGGGTGGAGGGATTCGAACCCACAACAGCCGGCACCCAAAGCCGGCCCTCTACCAGGTTGAGGTACACCCCGAAGGGGCGGGGACCATAGCACCAATACTGGGGTGGTGAAGACCCCGGTTTTCAGGCGGGTTTTCGCTCGAAGAGCCACGCGGTTTCGAACACGCTCGGTGAAAACACGTGGGTCTCGTCCTTGTATTCGACTGCCACCCGGCGCTTCAGCACGAAGTCGAAGAGCAACGGGTTCTTCTCGTAGATCTCGTTCAAGGCCGAGCGGTCCTCGCTGCTGAGGAAGCCGTCGCGCTCGAGCACGCGGGTGCTGATCAACGGGTCGATGCACGGCAGCGGGTAGTCCGAGCCGTTCACCAAGCGCGAGTGCAGGTGCTTCGCCGTCAGGAGCTCGCGCAGCGGCGTCGACAGTCGGTGGAACTGCGTGATGGCCGAGATGTCCGCGAAGAGGAGCTTCTCGTAACGCTTGTCGCTGAAGAGACGCATGAACGCGTCGAACGCGAGCATCTTCAGGCGTTCGGGAGCGTCGAGATCCTCCACCTGGCCGAGGCTCGCCGCATGGGCCACCACCACTCTCACGCCCGCCGCGAGGGGGCGGCGGAGCCGCAGGGGATTGCCGAGCTCCTGCGCATCGGGCGAGTGGACGGCGCGCTCTTCGCCGGCGTGGGTGATGAGCGGAAGCCCGAGCGAGGCGAGACGCGCGTAGAAGGCGTCGCACTGCGCGCTCGCTGGGTCCATGCCCATGGCGTTGGGCAACCACTTCACCGCCACCGCGCCGGCGTCGGCGGCCTGCTCCAGTCGCTCGACGGCGTCTTTGCGGTAGGGGTGGATGGAGACGCACGCCTTGATCTCGGGGTATTTCTTGGCGAGCGAGAGCACGTACGAGTTTGGAACGAAGAACTCGCTCTGGGTCGGGCGCTCTTGGCCCACGTCGTTCACGACGTAGTCGAAGGCGAATGCCACGAGCTTGCCTTCGGGGTTCGCGAGGCGGTGCAGGGCGAGCAGTCGGTCGAGGTCCTGCTCGTCGGCTCGAGCCAGATCCGTGATGCCGGCGGCTTGCCGGTACACGTCGAACTGGAAGTGCCGCCAGGGCGACCAGACCTTGCGCATCTCGGGATTCACCCAAGCGCCCGTGCCTCCGGTGCCGAGGCCCGTGATGTGCACGTGCGTGTCCCACATGCGCGAGCGATCGAGGCCTTCGAACGCGGCGTCGACCAGCGCCTTGGAGCGACCGGTTACCGGGCGCGGCGCGCCGGGCGAAAAGGCCTGCGGCAGGCCGAGCCGCGCGCCGACGACGGCGCCGAGGCCGAAGAAGGCCCCGAGCCCGAGAAAGCCGCGGCGAGACAGCGCCATCGGCGCCGAGCTTACCCCGCCGAGTCGGCGGTCCGGCCCGGAATCCATCGCCCGCACGCTGGAACTCGGGACGGACCTCAATCCGGGATCGGAGTCAGGTCGACGTCGAGCGCGAGGGCGTCGCGATCCGCCACGATCCGGCGATCGTAGGGGAAAAAACCGTCCTTTTGCACCGTGACGCGGTGCTCGCCCACCGGCAAGCGCACGCCGTGGGCCGCCACGTACCCGAGCGGGCCGACGTACTCCTCGTCGATGAACACCGAGGCGTCCCCAGGGGACCGCTGGCTCAAGCGAACGCTCAGGCTCACTGCGGCGCGTCCGACGTTTTGTGCACAGCCCGCGGGCGCCGATAGCGAGAGCATCGCGGCGAGCACGAAGGACGCGCGCTTGGCCGGTGCGGAGCTCATTCCCATTCGATGGTGGCTGGCGGCTTGCTGCTGATGTCGTAGGCGACGCGATTGATGCCGCGCACCTCGTTGATGATGCGGGCGCTGATCACCGAGAGCACGTCGTGGGGCAGTCGCGCCCAGTCGGCCGTCATGCCGTCGCTCGACTGCACGGCCCGCACGATGCACGTCTCTTCGTAGGTGCGGTCGTCCCCCATCACGCCGACGCTGCGCACCGGCAAGAGGACGGCGAAGGCTTGCCACAGGCTGTCGTAGAGGCCGGCGGCTCGGATCTCTTCGTCCACGATGGCGTCGGCCTTGCGCAGCGATTCGAGCCGGGGCTCGCTCAGATCGCCGAGGCAGCGCACGGCGAGGCCGGGGCCTGGGAAGGGGTGCCGCCAGAGCACGTCGTGAGGCATGCCGAGCGCCTCTCCGGCGCGCCGCACCTCGTCTTTGAAGAGCTCGCGGAGCGGTTCGATGAGCGCGAGCTTCATGCGCTCCGGTAGGCCGCCCACGTTGTGGTGGCTCTTGATGACAGCGCTCGGCCCTTTCACGCTGACACTCTCGATCACGTCGGGGTAGAGCGTGCCCTGCACGAGATACTTGGCGTTCTCCACTCGCGCGGCGTGTTCTTCGAAGACCTCGATGAAGACGCGACCGATGATCTTCCGCTTCGCCTCGGGATCGGTGACGCCCGCCAGAGCGTCGAGGAAGCGTTTTCGCGCGTCCACCACGATCAGGTTCAGGTGGAAGCTCTGGCGCATGGTGTGCTCGACGCTCTCGCGCTCGTGGGAGCGAAGCAGCCCGTTGTCCACGAAGATACAGACCAGGCGATCCCCGAGAGCCTTGTGGCAGAGGACCGCGGCCACCGACGAGTCGACCCCGCCGGAGAGCCCGCAGATCACGCGCTCGTCCGGCGCGACGCGCGCCGCGACGCTGGCCACCGCTTCGTCCACGAACGAACCTGGAGTCCAGGTCGGCTCGAGCCCGACCACTTCGAACAGGAACGCGCGGAGCAGCTCGACGCCGCGGGGCGTGTGGGCCACTTCGGGGTGGAACTGGATGGCGTAGAGCTTCTTGTCCGGGTTCGCGATGGCGGCGAGGGGCGCGTTTTCGCTCTCCCCGAGCGGCCGGAAACCGGGCGGCAGCGCCGTCAGGCGGTCGCCGTGGCTCATCCAGACGCCGAGCTCTTCGCCGGGCTGGAACGGCGCGAAGATGCCGACGTTCTCCCGAACCACGACCTTGGCCGGTCCGTATTCGCGGTGGCTGCTCGGCTCGACCTTGCCCCCGAGTTGGTGGGCCATGAGCTGCTCGCCGTAGCAGATGCCGAGCATGGGAACGCCGAGCTCGAACAGTCCCTTGTCGCTCTTGGGCGAGTCGGCCGCGTAGACGCTCTGAGGTCCGCCCGACAGGATGATGGCCTTCGGAGCGATCTTCCGGATCGCGTCGAGCGAAATCGTTCCCGGTTGGATCTCGCAGTAGACGCTCGACTCGCGGATGCGTCGAGCGATGAGCTGCGTGTATTGCGACCCATAGTCCAGAATCAGGACGGAAGAGCGGCTCGACATGGCGGCATCGCGTCTACAACACCGGGGTTCTGGAGAACAGCCGAGGCCGCGCCGGCGCGATCATTCTCGGGTTTTCGCTTGCACCAGGATCTCGGGAGCGTTGCCGAGGCTCGCATGGAAGCGGCGGAGGCTGGCCAAATCGGCGGAGCTCGCCGCAGCGCCGCGCCAGAGATCGACGATGCGCCCGCGGGGATCCAGGCTGCGCTCGAGGGCGATGCGCTCGAACTGACGTCGCGCGAGCTCGGCGTCGGCTTCCGTCGCGCTGCCGCGGCTCAGCGTCTGGAGCAGGGCGCGCAGCGCCGCGAGCGTCGTACTCTGCTCGGCCGCCGGTGCGTCGATTTCGAATACCAGGGCGGCGGAATCCCGAGTGCCGAGCGCGGCGGCGCGCACGTGCACCGCGCCCGACGCCGGGAACTTCTGCTCGAGCCAGCCGCCCTCGCGGTTCGCGAGGAACACGGTCCACTCGGCCTCCCGGATCGGACCATGCTCGCTGCCCGCGATGGAGAGCGCCAGGTAGGTGCGCGCGTAGTCCGGACGCGAGACTTCGACCGTGCGCTCGCCTCGCACGACTGCGCTCGGGTCGGCTTGCGGGCAGGCGCTCGCCTCGGAGCGCGCGGGGCGCAGCCAACGTTCGAGTCCGAGCGCCACCTGCTCGTCTTGACTCCGCGCGTGGTTCGAGACGAGGGCGAGTCGAAGCGGGCCCGACGCGAAGAGCCGGCGGCGTGCGTCGAGACTCGTGGTGAGCGCCGCGGAGACCGCACGCCACGTGCCGCGTGGGTCGAGGCGCGCGGGGTGGCCAGCGCTCGCCGCGTCGAGCAGCGTGAAGTAGCCTTTTTGCCCGGCCGGTCCGATCTCGTCCAGGAGTTCGCTCTTCGCCTCGGCGACGTCGCCGCCCGCGAGGCGCGTGGCGATCAGGGCGCGGCCGAGCGCGTCGCCCACACGGCGCGCGAGCTCGTCGGGTGTCTCGCTGCTCCCCGCGCGCGGCGCGTGGGCCAAGAGCCCGACGCCGCTCGGCGTCACCCAGGGCTCGATGCTAACGCCGAACAGACCGTTCCGTTTCTGGGCCAGCGTGCGCACGAGCAGCGCCGTCGTACCTGCGTCGTCCGCGCTTTCACTGCGCGTGCCGCACGGAGATGCGACGAGCGCCCAGAGCTCACCTTGCCCCGTTTCGAGATGGCTGCGGCGTTCGACTCGGCCCTTCTGGCGCGCGGCTTCGAGACCGGCGAGCGCACGTTCGAGCTCGCCAGCGCCTTCGCCCTGCCCGGGAGCGAGCCATGCCACCGCGCGCCGGGTGACCCCACCTTCGAGTCGGGTGGCGAGCGCGCGCCACGCTGCGGCGGACGCTGCCTCGAGGGGATGAGTGGGACGCAGCACGGCGTCGTCGAGCACGCGTGATGCGCCCTTTCGCGCATCCAAGAGCGGCCGCGCCTCCTCGTCGACGATGCTGATCGCACGCGCGACGTCGAGCGGGCGGAGGCGGGCCTCGCCGCCCCGCGCGCGGACGTCGATGCGCAGGCATCCGCCGCGCACGCGGCTGACGCCGACCACGCGTTCGAGTGCGAAGCCGCCGTCGCTCTGCGCGAGTCGCGTGGCGAGCACGGAGCCGGGCGTGGCGAGGTTGTCGGCGACTTCGAGAGCCCGCGCCGCGTCGGCCACGCGGTAGGCCAGTGACAGCGTGCGCTGAACGGCGGGGCCGGCGGTCAGGCTGTCCGCGTCCGGCCATGGGTCGTTCGGCCCGGCACCCCGGGGCCACTTCTCGGAGCCCGCCACCGCGCGGTCCAGCGCGTCGAGCAACGGGCGCGGCCCGACTGCGGCGAAGGCGGCCGCTTGCGCGCGATGGAGCTCGACGCGGAAACTCTCGAGCGCGGCCGCGTCGGGGGGTTCCGGAGCGCTGGCGCCGCCCGGACCGAGTTCCCCGGCGCAGGCGCGTACCGCCGCGTCGGCAGCTGGGCGTGGGATCTTCGTGGCGCTCGTGTCGCGGACCCGCTCCGCGTCGCGGATTGGCTCGGAGAGCGCCCGAGTCGCCGCGTTCACGAAGCGCGGCGCGTCGGCCGGCGTCGCCAGCGTCGCGATGACGATACCGAGGGCGTGGGGTCGTGAGACCACGTCGCTGAAGCCCGCGCGCCGGAGCCGCGCCGCCAAGATGGGCGCGAGGGCCGACGAGGCGTCGGCGCCGAAGTCGTGGGCGAGCGCGAGAGCGAGGGCACCTTTGGGATCGCCGTCGCGTTCCACCAGCCCGACGGCGGGCCGGTCGTCGGGCGCCCGCACCTCGACCCGAGGTCCCGAGGGGAGGGAGGACGTCGCCGCTCGAGGGCCCCTGGCTCCGGTCTGGCACGCGGCCAGAAGACCGAGAGCCAAGGCGGCGCCGAGCACGCGCTCGATGCCTGTCTTCATCCCGCTTCGATGTCGGCCGCCGATCGCGGCGAGATCGCGAAGTTGTAGAAGTACTGAACGACGCCGGTCACCGACTTGTACTTGGTGCCCTGGGTCATGGGCGCGCCAGTGGCTTCGAGGTCGAGCAGGGCGTTGTTGATGGTCGGGAGCTTCTTGGCGTCGCTGACGCCGGCAACGTCGAGCCGGACGGAGTAGCGGCCGCTCGTGGCCTTGAAGCCGTCGGATTGCGCCGTCACGTCCTCCACGCGCACGAGCATGCCGATCCACTTCCGACCGCTCTCGTAGCTGGCGAGGTCCGCGAGCGGGATCACGATGGGATCGGGCACCTTGTATTCGAAGCGCAGGGACAGAGTCCCGCCCACGATCTCGGGGAGCGACTCGCAAGTCTCGACGTTGCCGGGCTCCGCGCAAGTGAAGGGGCTCGACGACGGCCCTTCGAATTCGTCGTACTGGCCGCGGATGTCGACGACGTCTCCGGGGGCGACCCGCAGCGTGGGCGGGTTGAAGCTGGCGTCGAAAAGCGTGATGCCGCCATAGGGCGGCGTGGGGCCACCCACCGGCAGGTCCTGAGCGTAGAGGTTGCCGAAGCTCGAGCCGTCTTGGGTCTCGTCGAACGTGTCGATGGCGATGAGGCTCGCTGCCGTCACGTCGACGACGGTTCCGTCGGGGGGATGCGCGCCGCTTCGATCGTTGATGGCCGCCAAGCGCTGCCCGTCGCCGAGGATGTCGTGACCCTCTGGGGGCACCTTCTCGAGGTCACCGAGCGCTCCATCGCTGCACGCCGGGAGCAGCCAGAGCAAGGGTAGGAGCGAGGCGAGCCGGGTCACGCGAACATCGATAGAGCATCTCGCTCTCCGATGGAACCATCGGCCCGGGGTCCGGGCGCCCACGGCCGCGCCCTCGGGAGAAATTCGGGCGGGGGTGGGCGGCAGGGGCGGGGGACTTCGATTGTCTCAGAGGGCGGGACTAAGGAAGGAAGCCGGGCATTCAGGCCGCAAGACGGCGCTGCACGAGCAGGGCCTCGAGACGACTCCGGATCTTGTGCTTCTTCGAGTAGACGGTCTTGACGCTGATCCCCATGCGCGAGGCGATCTCGTCGGGGTCGACGCCTTCGCCGTAGTAGAGCGTGATGAACTCGCGGTCCTTCTCGCTGAACTCGCCGAGGATCTCGCTCACGATTCCGACCTGCTGGCGGAGCACGCAGACGTCGTGCGGATCGGGTTGCTCACAGGTCAGTGCCTCGGCTTCTGCCAGGCTGCCGCGCTTCGGCTCGCGCTTCAGCGTGCGGAGGTAGTCGTACGCGGTGTGGATGGCCAGCATGCCGATCCAGCTGCCCAGCTTGTTCCCCCGCCCAGGCTCGAAGCTTCGGAGCTTGCGCTTGTCGTTGGCGAGGAGCTGCACGCACAGCATGGCGTAGATCTCGCGCACGTCGTCGGCGCCGACGACCGCGGAGAAGCGTGCGGTCACGCGGGTGATGCAGCGGTAGATGAGCCGGGCGTAGCGCTCGTTGAACTCGCGCCAGGCGTGCTCCTCGTCCGCGATCATTCCGGCGAGCAGCAGCGCTTCACTTTCGATCTCCGAAGCGTCCGCGGTCGGGGTGTTGGGGACGCTGCTGGACTCGGGGCTCGTCATCACTCGGCTCCTTGGGTTCCGAGCGGCTATGAGCACGGGCCGTGCCAGGCGATTTTCACCTGAATTCAGGTAGTTACGGAGCGTAACGGGGCGTAACAGCGTCACGAAACCCCGTCACAGTGTTACGCCGAAGAGGCATGGCAACCGAGTCATACGGTCGGTTCGAAGCGCGCTTTCCCCCGCGTTCGAAAATGCGTTTGGCTCGGTGCGTCATGGTACGCTGACGCATCGTGCCGCCCCGGCTGAAAGCCTTCTTCCTCCTCGCCTGGGCCCTCGTGCGCACGGTCCTGCGTCGGGCCTTCGAGCGGCGGACCGAAGGCATCGCCAAGTTCCGAGAAAACTACGATGCGGACCGCTTGCCGCCGGTTTCCGCCGAGGAGCGCGAGGAGCTCGGCGAGTTCGGCCGCTGTGTGGCTTGTGGCCTCTGCGATCGAGGTGAGGCCGGGCGCATCCGCGCATCTGGCGGTCGCTATCGCGGAGTGATGCCCTTGATGCTTGCCGCGTCGCGCAGCATGCCGGACTTCCAAGCGGCCGCCATCGGCTTCGGCTACGTGCCTGCGGAGACGCTGGCCGACAAGGAGCGCATCTGCCCGGCACGGGTCCCCATGCGGAAAATAGCCAGGTTCGTGCAGGACAAGGCCCGGGAGCTCGAGCGTTCACTGCCGCCCCCGCCACCGCGCCCGACCCGAGGCCCGAAAAGCGGTCGCTCCGAGCCGAAAGCCCGCCCCGGTGGCTGAAAGCCTGTAGTAGACAGGCACGCGATGAGCACAGGCAACGACGTGCCGGTGCCGGCCTTGAACGGTTGGGCACTGATCCTCGGGGCGTCCAGCGGCTTCGGGGAGGCCGCAGCGCTGTCCTTGGCCGAGGCAGGGGTCGACATCATCGGCGTGCACCTCGACCGCCGAGCCACCATGCCCCACGTCGAAGAGATCGTCGGCAAGGTGAAGTCCTTCGGGCGACAAGCGTGGTTTTACAACGTCAACGCCGCGGACGAACAGAAGCGAGCCGAGGTGCTCGACGACGTTGCGCGGCGTTTTGCCGAGCTCGGCGGCGCCAAGGTGCGGGTGCTCCTCCACTCTTTGGCGTTCGGCACGTTGAAGTCCCTCGTGGGCGAAGACCCGGTGAACCAGAAGCAGATGGAGATGACCAGCGACGTCATGGCCCACAGCCTCGTCTACTGGGTCCAAGACCTGCTCTCGCGTCAGCTCTTGAGCCACGAGGGTCGGATCTTCGCCATGACCAGCACGGGCGCGGCCCAGGTGTGGCGGGGCTACGGCGTGGTCAGCGCGGCCAAGGCCGCGCTCGAGTCCCACATCCGCCAGCTCGCGCTCGAGCTCGGACCGAGCGGCATCACGGCCAACGCGATTTGCGCGGGCGTCACCGACACGCCGGCCCTCAAGAAGATCCCCGACAGCGATGCCATGCGCGAGGTCGCGATTCGCAAGAACCCGTCCCGCCGCCTGACCCAACCGGAGGACGTGGCGCGCGCTCTGGTGGCGCTGGCGCAGCCCTGCACGTATTGGCTGAACGGCAACGTCCTCTACGTGGACGGCGGCGAGGCCCACAGCGGCTGAAGCTCCGCCGGCGCCCGAGCCGGCGTCAGCGCACGAGCGTGAGCTTGGCCGCTACGCCGAACCCGGCGATGTGCCCGCTCTCTTCAGCCACGTAGACGTCGCAGCGTTCGTCCACGCGCAAGAGGTCGGGGATCAAGTCCGTGGGCACCGTGCCCAGGATCTCGCCGTCGCGCGGTCGCACGACGTGCACCTGGTGTTGCGGAACGAATAGGGCGCCGCTCCGTAGCACCGGCTCCAAGCGACGCGGCTGGTCGGCGTCCACGTGGCGAGGGAAGACGTGGCTGTAGCGGACCTCGCCGCTCTCGCCGTCGATGCAGAGCAGCGTGCCCGAGGCGCCGTTGCCCACGAGGTCGCGATCCACCGAGAGCCAGGCGGTGGTGGGCGCCGACAGACCGGGCTCTTTGCTGAAGGCCGGGGTGCCGCTCGTGCGCTCGAAGGCCACGAGCCCGGCGCCTCGCCGGTCGCGCACGGCGACCACCACGCGGCTCGGCGTGAGCAGCGGAGGCTGGCCGGCGGCGGGCGCTCGTCGATCTCGGCGCTCCAACCCACTTCGCCGCTCCACGGATCGAGCATCAAGAGACGAGCCGCGTTGGCGCTGCCCAAGATCGCGAACGCGGAATCGTGATCCACCGCGACGTCCCCGGTGAAGGGCAGGCGTTCTCGCAAGCGCCACACGACCTCGCCGCTCGCGACGTCGAGCGCGACCAGCACGGAATCGCCGGCCACGAGCAGGAGCTTGCCGGCGCGCCGCACGCGGTAGGTGCCCGGCCGCCGCAGCGTGTGTCGCCAGCGCACCTCTCCGCTCACGAGGTCCACTGCGGTGACCGTACGTTCTCCCTCGGCGACGACCAGGAGCTTCGGTAGGCCCGGCGTGTGCACCACGGCGCCCGGCGGCGCGCCGCCGGCGCGTGGCTTGAGGTTCAGCGTGAAGCGCGTCTGACCGTCGTCGAGATCCAGCAGCGAGACGTCCGTCCGGCGACAGCCGCGCGATGCCCACGGGCGTGGCCACGCTGGCCGCTCGCAGGCTGGGCACGCGCCACAGCAAAGTGCCGTGGCTCCGGTGGATGCAGGCAGTTTCGCGTTCGGAGCCGACGATCAGGCGATCGCCGCACAAGAACGTGCCTCGCAGATCGATGTTGGGGACGGCGGCCACCCAGCGCGGCACGAAGCGCATCTTGCCGCCGTGCTCCCAGCGCCCTTTGCTCTCGCTGCGACGCGGCGGGACCGAAAAGGAGCGGTAGCTCTCTGGCGCGCTGTTGGTGAGCGAGTCGTCGGCGAGCGCATCTTCGACGCGGTCGGCGAGCGCCCGGCACTGGCTCGAGAGCGCGCCGAGCCGCAGGTTGCGCGCTTGGCTGGGATCGGCCGCGATGAGCGCGTCCGTCAGGCTCTTGGCGAAGCGCACGCAGGCTTGGACGAGAGCCGCCGGATCGAGCTCCGGGAACGTCAGGCGCTCGGGGCCGCTCGCCGGGCTCTGGACGCTGAGCGAAAGCGGAAGATCACCGACCCCGCGCTGCACCGAAATGCGCGCCGGGCCGAGCTCGACTCGCCGAAAGAGTGCGCGTCCTTGCTGCCACGCTTCGAGCGCGTCGTCGGACAGCGCCAGCAGCCGCTCGGCCAGCAAGAACAGGTGAACCGTGCCGAGCGAGGCGCTCTTGCCCCGGATGGTGAAGCCCGCTTCACCGGCCACGAGCAGCGCGTGCAGGTCGGCGCGCTCGAGCTTCCGCTCCGAGAGCGCTTCGACGGGCGCGCCGCCGTGGCCGAGCTCGCCCTTGGCCCAGACCGCGATGCCTCGCGTCGGTCGGGGCTGGAGCTCGACCCGCTGCCGCTCGAGCCGCGGTAGCTCGAGCTTCGGTCCCGCGTCGAGCGCGCGTAGGGCGGCGGCGATGGCCGCCTCGGCGCCGCGCGCGGCGCCGGCGAGGGGCGCTTCGGCGAGCGCCGATCGCACGGCACGACCGAGCTCGGCCAGCGATACCCGTCGCTCGTGGACCGCGACCTCGGGCAACGGCCCGCTGCGGAAGACCGACAGCAAGGCGTCGTCGCCGTCGGACTCGATGCCGAGCTCCCACACCTCCTGCTCGGCGTAGAGCTGGACGGTGGCTCGGCGTCGTCGCCCCGACCTCAGGTTCGCGACGGCGTGGGCGAGCTCCGCCAGGACGTGCAGGGCATGGGCTTCGCCGACGCGCGCGGTGACGTTCACGCCGTCGACGACGACGTCGAACAGGGCGCGAAGCGGCTCGAGGGCAGCCACTGGGGTCTCTCGTTGCGGTCGAACGACTACGTGGATCGCGCTCATCCGGTAGGCGAAATCGTAAGGAGGAGCGCGGCTCGACCCGAACTTTTGGGTTGGGATTGTCGAACTTTGGACAGCGGACTCCGACGGCGCTAGGGGAGCCGACACACGCCATGGCCGGGGCCGAGTCCACGGAGAGCCGCGGCAAGGCTCGGGTGGCGATGGCGCTCGCGCTGGGTTCGGCGCTCGGATCCAGCGCGCTGCTCTGGGGGTTCACCGTGGACGACGCGCTCATCACGGCGCGCGTGGCTCACCACCTTCGGATCGGCGTCGGCTATCGATTCAATCCGGATGGTCCCGTCAGCGATGCGGTGACCCCGCTCGGGTACGCTCACTTGCTCGCGCCGTTCGCCGGCGGGGGACCGGAGGCGGCGCTGCTCTCGAGTCGCGTTCTGGGGACGCTGCTCTGGTTCTTGGCCGCAGCCTGGCTCGGGCAGCGCATCGGTCGCCGCGCGACGTCGTGGCGCGAGCTCTTCCCGCTGGCGCTGCTCGCGGTCTCGCTCCCGCTCGGTGCCTGGCCCGGTGCGGGAATGGAGACGGGCCTCGTGACGGCCCTCACCACGTTTGCGCTCGCACCGACCCACGGGGGAACGCTGGCGGCCGGCGTCGCCGCCGGACTTCGACCCGAGCTCCTGCCGTTTGCCATGACGCTCGGCATCGGCCAGAGCTTTGCGCGACGGCGCCTGCCGAGCGATGCGCTGCGTGGACTCGCGCTCGCCATCGGTCCGGCCATCGTGGTCGGCGTCGCGCGCGGCATCGCCTTCGGCACGCCGATGCCACTGTCGCAGCTCGCCAAGCCGGCCAGCTTCGAGGACGGGATCCGCTACGCGCTCGCCGCGTTCGTCTTCGGGGGTCCGACCTGGCTGCTGCTCGCGCCGGTGGGGCTCGCGCGGCTCGAACGCCAAGACCAAATCGTGGCCGTCGCCACCGTGGTCCACTTCGCGGCAGCGGCGCTGGCCGGAGGCGACTGGATGCCGGCGTTCCGCCTCGTCGTGCCGGTCTTGCCGGCATGCATCGCCGTGGGTTCGGCCCTGGCGTCGCGTACGACGCTGGCCTCGTCGCTGGTCCGGCTCGGGTTCGGGCTGGGCGCCAGCGGACTGCTCTTCTCGCAGCTCTTTCCCGCGTCGCGAAACGTGCTGGCACAACGCCAGGAGCTCGCGGTCGAAGGGCGCGCCCTGCTGCTCGGCGCTCAGCGCATCGCGACGCTCGACGCGGGCTGGGTCGGGGCTGCGACCGGCGTTCACGTGGTGGACGTGGCCGGTGTGACCGACGAGGCCATCGCGCGTCTGCCGGGCGGCCACACGTCGAAGAGGCTGGACGACGACTTCCTGGATCGCCACCGCGTGGACGCGCTGGTCGCGCTGTGGGACGACGGAAAACAGGCTTGGTTTCGCCGAAACGATGCGCGGCTGGCCGCGCTGGCAGAGGACGCTGGATTCTCGCGCGTCGGCGAACTGCGCTTGCGCGGCTCGAGCTACCGCTATGCGGTGTTCCGACGCCCGCGCGCGGCGAGCGGGCCGGCGCCGCGCTGAAATCGCCGTTCCCGCTCGAGACACTCACCCGCGGGGACGCCGTCGCGCGGCGGCTGCCGCCGGGCTACGGCCCCACTGCCCTGTGCCTGGTCGCGTCGGTTGTCGCCGATACCAGCGCCGAGCTCGCTACTCGGGAGGCAGGGCCGCCAGCGCCGCACGCATTTCTTTGGCGCTCGCGAAGCGATCGCGGAGGAGGGGCGACGTTGCCCGTCGGATGACCACACGGAGATCCGCGGGCAACAGCCGGCGCACGCCCGAGTCCTCGCTCGGCGCATCCAGGACTCGGGCCAGCCGCTCGGGAGGCTCGTGACCGGAGAGCGCGCGGTAGAGCAAGGCGCCGAGCGCGTACAGATCGGCCCGGCCGTCGATCTCGACGCCGGTCTCCTGCTCCGGAGCCATGTAACCCGGGGTGCCGAGGGGCACGCCGGCGAGCGTGAGCCTCGGCTCCGCCCATTCGACGCGCGCCACTCCGAAGTCGAGGAGCTTCACTTCTTCGCGCCCGTCGCGGCCGCGGGCGAGATACACGTTGCTCGGCTTCAGGTCTCGATGGACGACGCCCGCGGCGTGGACTGCGGCCAGCGCGTCGCAGATCTGCAAGGCGATGGGAAGCACTTCGCTCCGCGCGAGCGTGCGCGCTCGGCTGAGCCGCGTGGCCAGTGATTCCCCACGCAGGCGCTCCATCACGAGGAAACAGGTCCCGTCGGGCAGGTGCCCTTCGTCGAGGATCTCGACCACGTTGGGATGCCACGAAAGGCCGAGCGCAGCCGCCTCTCGGCGCAGCCGGTCGGCCGTGATCGAGTCGTGCGCGACGGCGGCCCGCAGCAGCTTGATCGCCACCGTCTCCCCGTCCGAAGCTCGAGTGGCCTCCCAGATGGTGCCGATGCCGCCGGAGCCCAGCTGCTCGACCAGCCGGTACTGTCCGGCCACGACCGCGCCCGGCGACAAGACCTGCTCTTGTCGCTCGCGAGCGTCGCGCAGAGTCGAGGCGCGTTCGAGCACCGCGATGCGGCGCATCTGCTGGGCATCGGTGGCCCGACGCCGGCGTTCGAAGGCATAGAGACGTGCGCCGAGGGCGCCCATGCCGGCGCTGCCCAGCGCCGAGAGCGCCACCCACGCCGGGCTCGACCCCAAGCCGAACGAAAGCGCGCCGCCGCAGGCGAGAGCCGCCAGCGTGCCCGGCAAGAGCGGCACCGCGAGCTCGGGCCACGTGGCGCAGAACTCGATGAGCGAGTCCGCTGCGTTCGGCCTCACCTCGACGCGCGCTGGCGGGTGACCGAAGAGCACCGGCGTTGCGCGGAGCTCAGCGGCTCGCGCCTCGTTGCACAGCCCGTCGCGCTCGAGCTCGCTCTCGGGGTGGAGCGGTACGACGCCACGCCAGCGCCCGGGGCCCGCTTCGACGGTCACCCAGCGTTCGCTCGCCACTTCGTCCCCGCCTTGGAGGTCGAGCTGGCGGAACGCGTCTTCGGGTCGCTCGGCCCCGCGCAGCACGCGCGTCCACACTCCGAGGTTCTCCGGGTGGATCGCCGAGGGCCAGGCGGTTCCGATCTCGGATTTGCCGAAGCGCGATGCGAAGGCCTCGAGGGCGGCGTGCCACACGTCGCGCGACAGCGCGCGGGTCTCGTCGTCGAGGTAGTCGCGTTCGAGGCGAATGGCGCCGAGCAGGTGATCGGCGGCCGCGCGCCCGTGACGAGCTTCCGCGTGCAAGACCAAGGTCTTCACCCGCGACGCGGTGGTGTTACCTCGAGCGAAGACCTGACGCACGCGACAGAGGCTACGTGAGCGGTCGCGGTTGTCGATCGCGATCGCGGCGGAGCGGACGTTTCCTGGCGCCGGCTCGGGGGTTCATGCCGCCCGGGCACTCCCCGCGGCGTGGCCGCGCGTTCGCGCGAGCGGTATAGCGCTCCGAGATCGTGGCAAACTCGCCGCCGAGACCCCTCCGATGGTCCGCCTCTCCGAACAACTCGCCGACGTGTTCGCGCGCATCGAGCTCGTGGCTCGGGGCATCGAAGGCGAACGCTCGCTCGCGACCCAAGCGCTCGAGCGAGGTCGCCCGGGTGAGGCGCGCGAGCGAGCGCTCGGGATCCTGGAAGAGACGCCGCGTTCCCGCATCGGGCTCGCGCTCTGGGCCGACGCCGCCGAGGCGGGCTGGCTCGATCACGAGGTGGTCGAAGCGCTGGAGAGGCTGTCCCACGAGCTCCCGTTTCGCGCCGACGTGTGGCTGCGGATGGCGTACGCGCTCGAGCGCTCGGGTCGCGAGCCGGACGTTGCCCTGGGGCGCGCGTCGGAGCTCGCGGAGCCTCGCGACGCGGTCGACGCAGCTCGCCTCTGGCTCGCGGATCGTGACCGAGCGCGCGGGGACCCGTCGCGGGCCGAACGCTGGCTCGAGCTCGTGAGCCTCGGTGCTCGCGCGAGCGAAGCGTGGCGCTGGCGGCGCTTCGAGCTCGCGCTCGACAGCGGGGACCGCGAGCTCGCGGACCGGCTCGCCGCCGAGCTTCCCGTGCCCCCTCTGCTCGACGGGCGGGCCTGGCTCGCGCGCGCGCGCTGGCTCGGGCTACGGGCCGATCCCGCGGCGGGCCAGGCCTGGACGCGCGCACTCGTGCTCGAGGCGGAAGGCGCCGTTTCCGCCTTGGCCGACCTGGTTTCGCGCGGGCTCGAGCCCGGCCTGCGCGGAAAGCTGTTCGCGCTCTCGACCGACCTCGGGGTGAGCGAGCTCCCGCATGTCGCGTCGGCCTTTGCGCTGGCCGAAGGTCGCGGCGAGCGTGCGCTCGCAGCGTTGTCCGGCGCCGCCGAGGCCGGCGAGTCGGCTTGGGTCGAGCGCTACCTCGAGCTGTCGATCGAGCTCGAATCGGCGCCCCACTTCGCGCGGGCGGCCGAGCTCTCGCGACGGCGTGGCTTCGCGCTCTCCGAGTCCCGAGCTGCGCTCGCCGGCGCCCTTGCCGAAGCGGATGACGTCGAGCGCCTGGCGCTGCTGGATCGCGCGGGGATTCGCCCTTCACCGATCGCCTCCGGCGCGAGGTGTTCGCGCGTTGGCTCCCGCGCGACGGCGCGCCGGACTTGCGCGCGACTTTGAACGAGCTCGGTCGGCTCGCGCTCGCGCTGTCGGAGCCGCGCGCGCTCGAAGAGATCGCGGCCATCGAGCGGGACTTGGGGCGGCCGCTCCGGGTGGCCATCGTGGGCGAGTTCAACGCCGGCAAGAGCTCGTTCATGAATGCGCTCCTGGGCGAAGAAGTGGCGCCCGTGGGCGTCCTGCCCACCACCGCTACGCTCAATCACTTGGTCTGGGCGCCGGATCGCTTCTGTCGGATCGAGCTCCGCGGTGGCCAGCCCGATCGAGTCGTGCCCAGCGCCGAGCTCAAGTCCAGGCTGGCGGGGATTGTCCGCGAGACGGTGGAGCGGGTGTACATCCACGCGCCGCTCGAGCCGCTGCGCAAGATCGAATGGCTCGACACACCCGGGTTCAACGCGCCGGACGCCGAGCACGCCCGAACGGCCCGCGGCGCATTTCGCGCCGCCCACGTGGCGCTCTGGCTGCTCGACGCCACGCAGCCGCTGAAGGAAAGCGAGCGCGCGGTGCTCGAAGAGATCCGCGAGGCCGGGTTGCCGCTGCTCGTGCTCTTGAACAAGCGCGATCGCCTCGGCGAGGGTGAGGCGGGAGAGCGGGCGCTCGAAGCCGCGCTCGCCCACGTGGAGCAGGGCCTCCACGCGGCGAGGCTCGAGCTCGAGGCCCCCATCTTGGCGTTCTCGGCCCGGCTCGCGCTCCTCGGAAAGAACGGTGACGCCGACGCGCTCCGGCGCTCGGGCTTCGACGCCGTCGAGGCGCTACTTCAATCGAAGCTGGTGGACCAGAGCGCCCGCCTTGCGGCGCGGGTCGCCCGGCGGCGTTGCCTCGAAGCGGCAGTTCCGCTCGAAGCCCGAGCCGAGCGCCTCGTGGCGCTTCACGCCGAGCGCGAACGCGTGCGGCTCGAGCTCGCGGAGCGGGTGGAGCAACGAGCAGCGCGCCTCGCCGCAGATCGTGCATCCGTCCTGCGGGGCCTCGAGTCGCGGCTGCCCGTGGCGGTCGCCGGCTTCCTGGCGGAGACGTTGCCCGTGTCCGGCATGCTCTCGGATCGGGCCGCGCGGGGGTTCGTCCAGGCGCGGGCACGCACGAGCCTCGGTCCTTCGGTGACGCGGGCAGCGCTGGCGGAGCTCGGCGCCGACGGAGAGCTCGAAGCCCGGCTCGAGCCCCTGCTCCTGCCGCGCGCGGCGGCACTGCTGGCAGCGTCCGCCGTCGGACTCGTGGAGGCGTCTCGCGGGGGGCAGCCAGCCTCCAGCGCGCTCAGCGAGCTTTCGCTGCTCCTCGCTGGAGAGCTCGACGGGGCGTGCCGGGACCTCGCGCTGGCTCTCGTCGCCGAGCCCCCGCCGGCCGTGACGCGCCGAGCCCGCATTCTGTGCGGGAGCCTCAGAAATTCGGGGTGAATGTCGGGCGGGCCGCGTCCGTCCATCATGCTAGGATTTACCCGTGCGCTCGACGTTCCGCTCCTTGCCCGCCACGCTGGCCGGCTTCCTCGCGGTGGCGGCGCTCGGCTTCTTCGGCCCCGGAGCGCCGTCGGCCCAGGCGGGCCCGCTCGGCGTCGTCGAAGGAGAGAAGCTCGACGTGAAGGCGGAGAAGCTCGACGTCGACATCGAGAAGGGGACGGCGCTGCTCGAAGGCAACGTCGAAGCGAAGCTCGGCGAGCTCACCGTGACCTGCCCGAAGGTCGAGATCCGCTACGATCAGGCTCCGCGCGTGCGTTGGGCCAAAGGCTCGGGCGGCGTTCGTGCGCGCGTGAAAGGCATCGACGCCACTGCAAGCTCGGTGGTCGTCGATCTCGCGAAGCGCGAAGTGACGCTCTCCGGCGGCGTGCGCTTGGCCCGAGGCAAGGGCTGGATCGAGGCCGGGAAGGCGACCATCGACCTTTCGACGAAGAAGGTCACCCTGCAGGAAGTGAAGGGCTCGATTCCAGTCGAGCCCCCGGCGCGCTAGTGTGCCGACTCGGTGAATCGTCGAAGCTATCGTGTCGGCAGACCGGCAAGTTCGCGGAGCGAATTTCTCGCGCTGAATCGCGCAGAGCGCGAGAGGGGCGCGAGGCGACACTCGGCAGGTCTGCCGGCGTACGATGACCGAACCGAGTGAAGCTGCGCTGCTCCGCGCGGAGAACGTCTCCGTCGTGCTCGGCGGCATGGAGGTTCTGCGCGGCATCAGCCTGAGGATCCAGCCCGGTGAAATCGTGGGCGTGCTCGGCCCGAGCGGCGCGGGCAAGAGCACGCTTTTCCGCGCGCTCACCGGCGAGCTCGTCCCCACGGCTGGAACCGTGCTCTTCCAAGAACGCGACGTCACTCTGTTGCCGCTGTGGAGGCGCGCGCGCCTCGGCCTCGGCTACGTGCCTCAGACCGCGAGCGTGCTCTTCGATCTGAGCGTCGCCGACAACCTCGCGACCTTCGAGCGCGCCGCGGGAGTGCCCCGCCGCGACCTCGCGGAACGAGCCAGCGAAGTGGAGCTCGAAGCTCGGCTCGACGTCCTGGCGCGGGATCTGTCCGGCGGTGAGCGCCGCCGGCTCGAGCTCTGCCGTGCGCTCACGGGCGAGCCACGCGTACTCGTGTGCGACGAGCCGCTCGCCGGGGTCGATCCGAGCGGCGTGAGTCGAATGGGGCGCGTGCTGAGGGGCCGGGCGGACGCCGGCATGGCGGTCCTGGTCGCGGACCACCGCGTGCGCGAGGCGCTGGAATTCTGCCATCGCGCGCTCCTGCTCCTCGACGGGCGCATCGAGCTCGAGACCACGCCCGCCGAGTTCCTCGAACACCCCAAGGTGCGCCGCCGATACCTCGGCTGACGCCCCGGCGGCCCCCGGATTTTTGTTGGGCCCGTTTTTTGCTCCGACCTGCTAGACTGGCGTCACCGAAGCCCCGGTCTCGGGGTGGGCAGCGTCAAAAGCACCATGGAAATCAAGCAGCAGCTCCGTCTGTCCCAGCAGCTCGTCATGACGCCGCAGCTGCAGCAGGCCATCAAGCTGCTGCAGCTCTCCAGGCTCGAGCTCATCGACGAGGTCCGGAAGGAGCTCGACAACAACCCCGTCCTGTCCGACGAAGAGGCCGACGGTCGCGGCCCGGGCGACGACCTCAGGACCCGGGCCCAGACCGAGGCGGCCGAGGCCGCCTTCGAGCGAGCGGCCACGGAGACGGCGGACTCGCGCGAGGGCGAGCGGGCGGCCCGCGAGGTCGACTGGGAGAAGTTCCTCGAGAACCGCACGCTCCAGCAGCCGGTGCCAGGCAATCGGGGAGGTTTCGAGGAGCTCCCGCCCATCGAGCAGAACCTGACGAAGCCGCGCAGTCTGCAAGACCACCTGCTCTGGCAGCTCAGCACCAGCGACTTCACCGAGGGCGAGCGGCGCTTCGCCGAGCTGGTCATCGGCAACTTGGACGAGAAGGGCTACCTCGATCTGAAGGGCGTCGACCGTCCCGACGGCACGCGCACTCCCGACCTCACCATCGAAGATTTGGCGGAAGAAGCCGGGCTCCACCCCGAAGACGCGCCCGACGTGCTGGAGCTGATCCAGAACTTCGACCCCATCGGGGTCGCCTCGCGACTTGCGCGAGTGTCTCCTGGTCCAGGCCCGCGCCATCGGGTTCGATCCCATCGAGATGGAGATCATCCAGGGCCATCTCCACCACCTCGAGAAGCACAACTATCAGGCCATCGCGCGCGAGATGAAGATCCCGCTCGAAGAGGTCTACGAGGCGGCGAAGGAGATCCAGAAGCTGGAGAGCCGGCCCGCCCGCAATTTCACCGATACCGACGATCGCGCCATCGGCATCACGCCGGACGTCTACGTGGTGAAAGACGGCGAAGAGCTGCGGGTGATGGACAACGACAAGGGCATCCAGCGGCTCTTCATCAACGAGGCGTTGACGAAGAAGCTGATGAAGGACCCGACGGCCAAGGAGTTCATCGGCGAGAAGCTCCGCAACGCCCAGTGGCTGATCCGGGCCATCGAACAGCGCCGCAAGACCATCATCAAGGTGGCCGAATGCATCGTGGAGAAGCAGCGCGAGTTCTTCGACAAGGGTGTCGCCTACCTGAAGCCCATGATCTTGCGCGACGTCGCCGAATCGGTGGGCATGCACGAGTCCACCATCTCGCGCGTGACCACCAACAAGTACATGCACACGCCCCAGGGTCTGTTCGAGCTGAAGTACTTCTTCAACTCGAGTATCCGGCGTGTCGGCGACGACGACATCGCCAGCGAGAGCGTCAAGCAGGCCATCAAGAAGATCATCGACGGCGAAGACAAGGAGAACCCGCTCTCCGATCAGGCCATCGTCGAGATGCTGGAGAAGGCCGAGGGCATCAAGATCGCGCGCCGCACCGTGGCGAAGTACCGCGAGATGCTCGGTATCTTGTCGTCGAGCAAGCGCAAACGCCTGTTCTGATCAACGCCGGATCAAGCGCGCGCCTCGCCTTGCTTCCCGTGCGGCTCGGGCCGCTGCCACGGGAAGTGGCCCTCGAGCTCCACCTGGAGCGCCGTGCTCAAGAAGGTGCGGATGAGCACGATGATGGCCAAGACCCCGACGTTGGCCAGCGTGGGGGCGACGGCGACGGTGCGGATGATGTCGGCGGCCACGAGGCATTCGAGCCCGAGCAGGATGCCGCGCCCCAGATCGTGACGGAGTTCCTTGTAGCCGTCGGCCTTGCGATGGCCGGAGTGGGCGTAACGGACGGCTGCGACCACGAGGCCCGCCACGATGACCGCCACGCCGGCGGCGTCGATGGCGAGCCCGACGACCTCGACCACGTGTGTGAACGGGGGCATGGACCCGGGAATCAGCAAGGCGCGTGCCAGTGATCGAAGCGCGCCGGACCGGAAATTGGACGTCCGCGGCGCTGCCTTGGCCGAGCTTCAGCCGCTTGGATTGCGGCAGCCGCCCCCCGCTCCGCATCTCGTGCGCTCGAGCATGTGCTGTCGCCGACGCGGTCGGGCGTCGTGGCCGCGAGTCGGGGAGTGTTTTGTCGCCGATGGCGGGTCGTTGATTTAGAGTGCCAGGTCGAGACTCGGGTCAGAGGTCCGCTCGGCCCCGAGGAGAGCCCCAGGAGGTTCCCGTGAACATCAGCATCACCTTCCGCCACATGGCCACGAGTGAAGCGATCAAGACCTACGCCAGCGACAAGGTCTCGAAGCTCCAGAAATTCCTGCGACAACCCATGACGGCGAAGGTGACCCTTTCCATCGATCGGCTCAAGCACATCGCGGAAGCGCGCTTGTCGAGTGGTGGTGCGCACCTCGAGGCACGCGAAGGCAGCGAGGACATGTACGCTTCCATCGATCGCATGATCGACAAGCTGGAACGGCAGATCCGCGGCACCAAGGGCGCTGCCGAGTCGAAGAAACGCCGGGGGAGGGAGTCCATCAAGTCGAGCGCAACGGCGTCCGCCGCACCGCTGCCCGTGCCCGAGAAACGCGTCGCGAAGAAGAAGACGACCGCGAAGAAGGCCGCTGCTTCGCCCACCAAGAAGAAGAAGAGCAGCTGAACCCAGGAGCCGCCGTCGGCGAAACGGCGGTGGAGCGCTGAATCCCCATGCGCCTAAGTGACATGCTCGCCGCCCAGCGCATCTTCGTGGATGCGTCCGGGACGGTCTCGGACAAGCGAGAGGCTTTGAAGCTGCTCGCCGAGTACATCGCGCCGGTGGTCGGCTCCGACCAAGGCTCGCTCGAAGAGTCTCTGGCGGAGCGCGAACGTCTCCAGAGTACGGGGATCGGCGAGGGGGTGGCCATCCCGCACACCTCCATCGAAAGCGCGCCTGGCCAGGCGGCAGCCTTGCTCGTGTGCCCCAGAGGCGTGCCCTTCGATTCCATCGACGGCACCGACGTGAACATCATCTTCGGCGTGGTCGGACCGAAGCGCGCCACCGGCGAGCACCTGCGGGCGCTGGCCAGGATCTCGCGCCTCCTGCGCGATGCCGACGTGCGGAGGCAGCTGGTGGAGGCCGCCGACCCGGACGCGGCGTTCCAGCTGATCCAGGACCACGACACGGACACGAAGTGATGCGATGACCGTCTACGAGCCTCCGAACAACGCGACCCGGTCGCTTTCGGTGAAGGCGCTGCTCGAAGACGAGGATCTGGAGGCCGAGCTCGACCTGGTCGCCGGCGAAGGCGGCATCGACCGCGAGGTCACGCACCCGCGCATCCAGAAGAGCGGCCTGGCCCTGGTCGGCCACCCGCACGGCATCGTGCCGAGCCGCATCCAGATCCTGGGTGAGACCGAGATCTCCTTCATCGAAAGTCTGCCCGAAGCGCGTCAGCGGGAGGCGGCGGCGCACTTGTTCGCACTGGATTTGGCCCTCGTCATCGTGACGCGGGGCGTGGCGCCGCCTCGCGTGCTCGTCGACGAGGCCAACGCCACCGACACGCCTCTCGTCGTCGCCAAGGAGCGTTCGAGCCGCTGCATCACCGCGCTGCACACGCTGCTCGACGAGCGCCTCGCGCCGCGCGCGCGCATCCACGGCGTCTTGATGGACGTGTTCGAGGTGGGCGTACTGGTGCTGGGCAAGAGCGGCATCGGCAAGAGCGAGTGCGCGCTCGAGCTCGTGATGCGGGGGCATCGCCTGGTGGCCGACGACGTCATCGAGTGCGACTACAAGCCGCCCGGCATGGTCTTCGGGCAGCCCGCCGCCCTGCTGCGCCATCACATCGAGGTGCGAGGTCTCGGCATCCTGAACATCAAGGACCTCTACGGCGTGACGGCGGTTCGCGAGCGCAAGCGCATCGATCTCGTCGTCCACCTCGACTCCGCTCAGGGTGAGCAGGCCGCCTACGAGCGGCTCGGAGTCGAAGACCATCACCGCGAGGTGCTCGGTGTGCCGATCCGCGAGGTGACCGTGCCGGTGCGGCCGGGGCGAAACATGAGCTCCATCATCGAGATCGCGGCGCGGGACGAGCTCTTGCGCCAGGCCGGCCATCACCCGGCGCGAGAGTTCATCGAGCGCGTCGACTCGGAGGCCAGCCGCCCGGTGCCGAGTCGGCCGGCCCCCCACCGGGTCCCGCGGGCCAACGAGAGCTCCGCGCCGCCGCCGGTCCACCCCACGGAGCGAAAGAAGTGAGCGCGGCGACCTTGGTCGTCGTCGTGACCGGGCTGTCCGGGGCGGGTAAATCGACGGCGCTCCACGCCCTGGAAGACCTGGGCTTCTTCTGCGTCGACAACATGCCGCCGGGCGTGCTCCCCGCCACCCTCGACGTGCTCGAACGCGGCGAGCTCCGCCGGGTCGCGTTCGGCATCGACGTGCGAGTGCGCAGCTTCCTCGACAACATCGGGAGCGTGATCGACGGCCTCGCTGGGCCCGACCGCGACCTCGCGGTGCTGTTCCTCGACGCATCCGATCCGGCCCTTCTGCGCCGCTTCTCCAGCACGCGGCGGCCCCATCCGCTCTCCACCGTGGTGGAGCCCGGCGGGGAAAACGCCGCCCCGGCCGTGCTGGATGGGATTCGGATCGAACGCGAACGCTTGGCGGTGCTCCGCGCTCGGGCCACGCGCGTCCTCGACACGACGTCGCTCAGCGTGCACGAGCTCCGACGGGCCGTCATCGATCTGTTCGGTCCCGGCGCGGGTCGCGTGCCGCGCATGCACACGCGCTTCGTTTCGTTCGGCTTCAAGTACGGAGCTCCAGTCGACGCCGACCTCCTGTTCGACGTGCGGTTCCTCGACAACCCCTTCTTCGTGCCGGAGCTCAAGGCGCTGCCGGGTACGGACGTGCGCGTTCGGGATTTCGTACTCAAGAACACCGAGACCGAGGCGTTCGTGCAGAAGCTCAACGAGCTCTTGGTCTTCGCCATCCCGCGCTTCGAGCGCGAGGGCAAGAGCTACCTGACCGTGGGTTTCGGCTGTACCGGCGGGCGCCACCGCTCGGTCGCGGTGGCCGAGGAGCTGGCCACGCTTCTCCGTCGGAGTCTCGGTTTCGACATCGACGTCGTGCACCGGGACGTGGATAGGGTTAACCTCGAAGAGCGTCCTGAACGGTCCGGGGGGACCGGAGGGGGCAGAGTGTGAACGTCGCGCGCGGCCGATTCGAGATCAAGAACAAGCTCGGGCTCCACGCGCGGGCCGCAACGAAGCTCGTCCAGGTGGCGTCGCGCTATTCGTGCGAAGTCAACGTCGGCCGCGACGGCCAAGTCGCCAACGCCAAGAGCGTGATGGGCGTGCTTCTGCTCTGCGGCTCCCAAGGGACCTGCATCGACGTCGAGGCCGAAGGAGACCGCGCCCACGAGGCGGTGGCCGAGATCGGGGCGCTCATCGCCGATCTGTTCGGGGAGGGGGAGTGAAGATGGCGGAGGCGGGCGAAGCGGGACCTCTGGTCCTCGAGGGCATCGCGGGTGCGCCGGGGTTGGCCGTGGGGCAGAGCGTCGTGGTCGATACCCGCCGCTCGGGCGTCGTGCGCCGGCAAGTCGAGGCCGAAGCCCTCGACGGCGAGGTGGGACGCTTCGAAACGGCGGTGCGCTCGGCGTCCCGGGCCCTCCGGGAGGTGGCTGCGAAGGTGCGCTCGAGCCGGGCCCGCGCCGAGTCGTCGATCCTCGACGCCTACGTGCTCATGGTCGAGGACGAGAGCCTGCGCAGCGAGGTCGTGCGCCGCATCCGCGAGGATCACCAGTCGGCGGAGTGGGCGCTCGACACCACGGTGCGCGGCATGGCGGACCAGCTGCGTCAGGCCGAGAACCCCTATCTTGCCGAGCGGAGCCACGACTTCGAATTCATCGGCGAGCGCATCCTGATGGCGCTCACGGGTGAGCACAAGATGGCGATCTTGCCCGAGCAGGGCGAGCCCGTCGTGGTGGTCGCGCGTGACCTGTCGCCCGCCGAGACGGCGAGCTTCTCGCGAGACCGGGTGCGCGCCATCGTGACGGAGGTCGGCACGCGCACGAACCACACGGCGATCCTGGCCCGCGCGCTCGAGATCCCCGCGGTGGTGGGCGTGAGCGGACTGCTCGACCACGTCGGTGCAGGAGACCGCTTGGTGGTCGACGGCAACAAGGGCCGCGTGATCGTCGGCCCCGACGCCGAGATGGTCTCCGACGTGATGGCCCGCGCCGAGCGCCAGAAGGTGCAGGCCGAGGCCATGCTGGTCGAGCGCGATCGGCCCGCCACCACCCGCTGCGGCGTCATCATCTCGTTGAAGGCCAACATCGAGCTTCCCGGCGAGGCCGAGGCAGCCGTGCGCCACGGCGCGGAAGGTGTCGGGCTCTATCGCACCGAGTTCCTATTCCTCGACCGCAGCGAACCACCCTCGGAAGAGGACCAATATCGAGTCTACCGAAAGGTGCTCGAGACGGTCGCGCCGCGACCGGTCACGCTCCGGACCTTCGACATCGGTGGGGACAAGTTCGGCTCCGCTTTCCAGGTCCCCGCCGACATGAATCCAGCTCTGGGTCTGCGCGCCGTGCGCCTCGGTCTCGCGCGCCCGGAGCTCTTCGGGGCGCAGCTCAGAGCGATGGTGCGCGCGTCGGCCCACGGAAAGATGTCCATCATGGTGCCGATGGTGGCGAGCTTGAGCGAGCTCCGGGCCGTCCGCGGCCTCCTGGCGCGGGCCATCGAAGAAGTGGACCAGCGAGGCGCACCGCGCGCGCGCGCCCTGCCGCTCGGTGTGATGGTCGAGGTGCCGAGTGCGGCCATCATGGCGCGTGAGCTGGCGCGTGAGGCCGAGTTCTTGAGTATCGGCACCAACGACCTCGTGCAGTACGCGCTGGCCGTCGACCGGGGCAGCCCGGGCCTCGCGTATCTCGCGAGCCCCTTCGACCCCGCCATTCTCCGCCTGATCCAGCGCGTGGTCGAGGCCGGTGAAGAGTACAGGCGCGAGGTGAGCGTGTGCGGTGCCATGGCCAGCGATCCGAGCGCCGCCGTGCTCCTGGTCGGGCTCGGCGTGCGCGCGCTCAGTCTCGAGGGAGCGGCCATCCCCACGGTCAAGGCCGCCATCGGTCGCTTCGGCGTGATCGAGGCGCGTGAGCTCGCCCTGCGCGCGCTCTCGCTGTCGACTGCGAGCGAGATCGAAGAAGTGGTCGAGGCCGCCCTCGGTCACCGCCTCGCCGACTTGGTGAATCAGCCGTGATCCGCCGCTGACGTTCGACGGCGGGATTTGGATTCGCCGGCCGAATTTCCGTTCGGGGCTTCCCACCCCCGCCTGGCCTTGGTAAGTGCCGTCGGTCGATGAGCTGGCGAGCGTTTTTCCTGTGCGTGCTCGCCCTCGTGTGCGCGATGTCGCTCTCGGGGTGCCCCGAGAACCCGCCCACGGTGAAGCTGAGCGGACAGACCAAATTGACGCTGCTGCACACGGCGGACATCCACTCGCGGCTCTTCCCCTACGCCATCCAGATCGCCCAGAGCGACGCCTCCCTGGGCCTCGGCGCCGCGGACTCCATCGCCACCGTGGGCGGAGTCGCACGCATGGCGTCGGTGGTGGCCCGCGAGCGCGGCAAGAGCGACCGCGTCCTCCACATCGACGGCGGCGACTGCTTCCAGGGCGCGCCGGTCTTCAACTTCTACGACGGCGAGGCCGAGGTTCGGGCGCTGAGCGCCATGGGGATCGACGCGCAGGTGATCGCCAACCACGAGTTCGACAAGGGCGCGCTAAACGCCAGGACGCAGCTCTACAAGTGGGCCAACTATCCGGTCCTCGCCGCCAACTACCTGCTCGACGATCCGGACAACCCCGCGAGCCCGGGTCTCGAGAACGTGCTCCAGCCGTTCACGACGTTCAACGTGCGCGGCCTGCGTGTGGGCGTCATCGGCATGGGCAATCTCTCGAGCTTGTCCTCGCTCTACGAGCGCCCGAGCCGGCTCGGGTTGACGCCACTCGACACCATCGACGTGGCACAGGCCTACATCGATCTCCTGCGCCCCCTGGTCGACGTCATCGTGTTCGTAACCCACCTCGGCCTCTCGTCGGATCAGGAGATGATCCGTGGAACGACCGGCATCGACGTGGTGCTGGGTGGCCACAACCACATCGTCCTCCAGCCTCCCCAAACCGTGGAGGACTGCGGGCGGGTCGACGAAAAGGGACAGCACTTCGTGTTCCTCCGGGATCCGGACGGGCACCCGGTTCGTCGCTACTGCAATCCTCGTCGCGTGCTGCTCACGCACTCGGGTGCCTTCAGCAAGTACGTCGGTCGTCTGGATCTCGTGCTGAGCAACCGCCCGGAGGATCTCGATCCGGACTACCCATACGACCCGCTGAACGGCTTCGAGGTCGCGAGCCACGCCTACACGATCACGCCCATCACCAACGACTTGCCCATGGACCGGGCCGTGGCCGAGGTCCTCGAACCCTATCGCGAGGGCCTCGACGCTTTGGTCGATCTGGATCTCTTGGTCGGCTACGCGCCCGACGGCGCGCGCCGCTTCGGGACGGGGGGCGGCGACTCGGCCCTCGGCAACCTGATCTCGGCCGCCATGTGGCGCCGCCTGGGCATCGAGACGGATTTCTCGCTGACGAACACCACTGGCATCCGCGCGGATCTCGTGCCCGGCCCAATCACCGTCGAACAGATGTTCAACATCTTCCCGTTCGACAACAGCATCAGCAAGATGCAGCTCTCGGGCTCGGAGGTGCAGGAGCTCTTCGACTTCGTGGCGCGCCGCTCCGCGAGCCGGGGCTGCGCCACCCAAGTCCAAATCGCGGGTGCACGCATCGTCGTCAACTGCAAGGGCTGCACGACTCAGAAGGCTCAGCCCTGCCAGAACGACGACCAGTGTGCGTCCAACGAGTGCGTCGCGGGCGCCTGCGTCATCAAGGCCTGCGCCGATCACATCTACATCGGCTCCAGCGACAAGGCGTGCGCGACGGACGCCGACTGCGGCAATCAACCCAACGCCTGCGACCTCGGGCGCCTCGACAAGAGCGGCAAGGGTCGTTGCTTGACCCCCATCGACCCGGCCGGGAGCTACGAGCTCGCGACCAGCACCTATCTCGCCCAGGGCGGCAGCGGCTTCGTCGTGTTGAAGCGCAACACGACCCAGCTCGATACCAAAATCCAGCAGCGCGACGCCTTGATCGACTGGGTGCGCGGCGGGACGCCGTGTGGCTGGAAGCCCGAGCACGGGACGGAAGATGGCCTCAAGGCCTGCGACACCGACGGAGATTGCACCAGCGTCGGCGCCGGCTACGTGTGCACCTGTGCGGGCAACGCGGGGCAGAACGCCGATGGCTCGTGCTTCTCCCAAGGTGGGTGCGGTGGTCAGGGGCGCTGCGTCGTCAACAAGTGCCGGCAGAGCGTCTCCGATTTCTATCGCGCGGCCTGCAAAAACCCCGAGAGCGCGGTGCAGCTCGCGAGCTGCGCCGCGAAGCTCAACACGTGTCAGATCGGCGGCGAGCAGTGCAAATACTTGGGCTGCGTCGACCGGAATCTCGGCAACTTCGCGGACGGTCGCGTCCAGATGGTGGGCAAGTGAAGCCCTGGCTCGCCCTGCTGCCTTGTGCGCTCGCGGCTGCGTGCACCGAGAAGGTGGACCAACCCGAGCGCACGCAAAGCCTCGCGGTCGCGGTGCGCTTGCCCGGAGGCCAGCCGTTGCCCGCGCCCGGTGAACCCCCGCTGCCGTTGCCGGCCGGCAACGCCGACCTCGAGTTCGACGTTCAGGCGCTGCGCCCGGACGGCTCGCCCGACGACGGGTTCGAAGGGTTCGTGCGAGTCAGCGTCGTGCCCGGCGCGGTGGTCGAGGTGAGCGGCGACGCGGCGCAGGGGCGGAACGTGCTGCTCTTGGGCGGGAAGGCCGCAAACCAGAGGGTCAAGATCCGAAACCCCCGAGGCAAGACCCGGCTCTGGGTGGAAGACATCGGCTACATCCCGGACGACCCGGCCAAGCCGCGTGCGCCAACGGCGTCGACGATGACGGCGACGGCGAGCAGATTTTTCCAGCGGATCCGGGCCGTGCTCGCCAACGACAACACCGAAAACGGCGGGACCTACGTACGGCGTGTCCCTGCCCGTGCGCTTCGCGTTGCCGCGACCTCGGAGACATGCAGGGCGCGGCGCCACGACGCCCTACGAGCTCGAATCGGTGGAGGTCGAGACGAACTTGCCTGCGGAGCTGATCGTGACGCGCATCGCGGCCGACGGTTTCTACGCTACCGACGTGAGCGACACGCTCGGGTATAACCACGTGTTCGCGTTCACGTTCAGCACACCGCCGTTCCTCAGGGTGTGCGACCGCATCACCCAGCTGACCGGTACGGCCGTCGAGTTCTTCGGCTTCACGGAGATGTCCTTCCCGGCTTTCGAACGCCACGCCTGGCGTTTCCCCACCGAGGCCGATCCCGGCGATGGGCCGTGTCGAGTGCCCGAGCCCGTGGTGATCACGCCGGAGGCGGCGGTCGATCCGGGTCTGCTCGAGAAGATCGAGAGCGCGCTGGTGCGCGTCGAAAACGTGACGGTCGGCGCCTTTTTCGGCCCGAACCCACCCGAGGTCGCCTTGGCCAACGGCCAGAGCGACTGCGCGACGCCTCCCCCAATCGTGTTCGGCGATTCGGCGTCGAACTGCGACCTCGACGGTTCGGGGTTCATCGATTTCGATACCCCGGGTTCCTGCGAGGCTGCGTGCGCCAACGCCTGCGGCGCCGAAGTGAACTGCGTCGAGTGGACTGGGTACGTCTCGCGCGGCAACTACCGCGTGGTCTTGCCCGGACCACAGAGTCTCCAAATCAACACGCGTAGCATCTCCGGCTTCGACCCGGTGAGCATGCGCGGAAAGCCCATCCGCTCGCTGAGCGGCACCTTGCGCAACTTCAGTGGCGGCGACTTGAACTGGACCATCGAAGCCCGCTGCGGCGACGACCTGGTCTGCGACGAGCCCACGCAGAAGGGCTGCGCCGACGGCCCCAAAGACCCCGTGAGCTCGCAAATCGCCTGCGTTTCCCCGAGGACGACCGATGACCCCAACGAAGGTACGAACTGAGCTCCGCGCGGCGCGCTGGCTCCTCACCGTGCTCGCCCTGGCCGGCCGAGCCCAGGCGCAACCGGCGCCTGCGGAGCCCAAGCCCGAAGCGGAGCCGGTGAAGCCCGCCGAGGTGAAGCTCGACGAGACCCCGGAGCCCGACAAGAAGCCGGAAGCGCCTGCCGTGAAACCGGCCGAGGCGAAGCCTGCCGAGGCGAAGGCGACTCCAGCCGAGAAGCCTGCCGACAAGCCCAAGAGCGACGAGAAGGGCGGAAAGCACGCCTACTCGAATTTCATCGACACCCGCCTCACGTGGACCTTCGGCGACGACGACTTCCTGCACAAAACGGGTGAGGCCTTCCCGCTTTCACAAAACGCCAGCGTGGGGGACCGGCCGCAATACCGCCTGTTCTTCGACAACCTGAATTCGCGCTTCTCGGGGCGCGAAAACGTGTCGCACCTCGTGCTCTACAGCCACCTGCCGGGCTTCGTCGAGAACGTCGACACCGAAGCGGCACTGGTCATGCGCGTGAACATGACCGAGCTCGCCTCCCAATCCAACAACGTGAATCGCGTGCTGGAAGATGCCGGCACGTACCTCCGCGTCTTCTACGCCACGGGGGGCGACGAGAAGAATCCCGAGGGGCTCGGGCTCACGCTCTACCCCATCGACACCGACCGCTTCCGCCTCGGCTACCTCTACGACATCACCTGGGGCGGGACCAACGGGCGCGTGAACCAGTCCATCTTCCCGCGCCTGCAGGGCAGCGCGCCGGGCGCCAAGCTCCAGTTCGACGGCAAAGGGTTCTACGTCTTCGGCGGCTTCAAGACGGCCAGCATCATCGAAGTGCAGCAGCGCATCGTCGAAGGCAGCTCGGGCGAAGGCTCGACGACCGACACGGTGCGCGTGGCCGAGACCAACTACGGTTTCCTCGGTGGCCTCGGCGCCGACGTGACGGACTTCATCCACCTCGACGCGGGCGCAGGCTACTTCCAGCAAGGCCGTTTCGAGGACCCCGACGTCCTCGGAAAGCGCGTCTTCACCTATGGCTTCTCCGGTCGCGCGGTGCTGCACCAGGACATGCCCGTGCCGCGTTCGGCGGATTTCCTGCTCTATCGCAACGATCCCAACGCGCCCCTCGAGCAGTTCAAGCAGGAGAAGTACGAAGCGGGAAAGATGAGCTGGGCACTGTCGGCCGAGGCCACGCAGCTCCACCAGAACTTGAAGGACTTCGACGCGCCGGGTCGCACGGACATCCAACTCGCGCGCGCGGCGGCCGTTCAGGCCAACATCAAGTTCGGCTATCTGCGCACGAGCCTCGCGGCCATCTACCGCGACCTGCCCTTCGTACTGCGCAATCAGCCGAGCTTCATTCCGTTCCAGACGTTGCCGAACGCAGCCAAGACCGAAAACGAGACGTTCTTCGCCGCCTCGGTGGACTACTTCATCGAGAGCCTCCGGCTCACCCCGGGCTTCGGTGCGGGGCTCCAGAACCCCGCCACGTTCAAGAGCGAGAGCGTCGACCTCTTCGGGCAAAACACCTCGCGCACCATCGTGGTGCGGGAGCAGGGGAACCTCGCGTTTCTGCCCGCCGGTGAGCAGCGCGTGCCCATCATGCAGGCTCGTGGCAGCCTGAAGTGGGACATCTCGCCGATGATGAGCGCGGTGGGGTGGGTCCAATATCGACGCGCCAACAACATGACCCGGCTCGAGCTCGATCCGAGCGGCACGGTGCTCCTCCGTCGCTTCATCAGCCCGGACTTCGTGGGTTACGGCCTGGCGATGCAAGCCCG
The DNA here is from genome assembly GCA_046351435.1 of Polyangiaceae bacterium. GTDB lineage: Bacteria > Myxococcota_A > Polyangia > Polyangiales > Polyangiaceae > JADJKB01. The sequence continues at coordinate 47,242 of JAXLYN010000015.1, read as the reverse complement.
CTTCTAGGAAGCCAATCGGCTCCGGCGGCGGCGGCGAACGGAGCTCAGGGGCAGCGGGTGCCGCCCTCGTAGACCAGAACGCCGGTGAGCCCGAGCTGCGCGTCCAGGGATTGGTAGTAGGGCTTGAGCGCGACGAACCAGCTCAGGTCTTTGCCGGCCAAGGTGCCGCCGGTGTCGTCGGCGCTCACGCAGCCGTCGTGCACGAACCCGCCCCAAGGTGGCGTGCCCGGCACCGTGACGCCGTCGAATCCGGGGACGTAGAGGTGCTTGCCGTAGGCGATTTCGTTCTTGTCGACCGCGATGGAGCGAAACGGCGCCAGCGCCTTGTTCTGCACACCGTAGCCCCACGGATGCTGCGCGTCGGCGACCGAGTAACACGGCGTGGTCGGGCAGGCGCAGGCCCCGGCGTAGGCGAGGACGGTGCCGCTCGAAAGCTTGCCCGTCCCGAGCTGCGCGAGGCTGGTCGCGAACGCTGACGTCACGGTCGTGATCAGCACGCAGCTCGAGTCGTAGAGCTTGGTGTCCTTCGTGCCTGGGAACTCGTCTTCGGTGGTGAGCCAGTAGTAGTCGAGCGCGAAGGTGCCGAGCAGCGCGCCTTCCTTGACGCCGCCGCTGCCCCCCGAACCGCCGCCCGTGCCGCCGCCGAGCGAAGCGTCTCCAGACGTGCCGCCGCTGCCGCTCATACCGCTGCTGCCGCCGAGCGCCCCCGTGCCCGCCGTGCCTCCGTTCGGTGCGCCGCCGCCCCCCGGGTTTCCGGAGCCTCCGCCGCCGGCCAAGCCCCCGCCGATGCCCGAGCTGCCGCCCACGAGTGAACCGGCGGCGCCGCCCTGCGCGGGCGGATCCGTCTCCAAAGGAGCCAACTCGAACGTGCAGGCCGTGAGGACGGCCGCCACCGCGGAGAAACGCCAGAAGCTCAACGTCCGTTTCACGATAGCACGTGGGGCCGGTCGCGCGGCACGGGAGACCTTCTCTGACTCATCTTCCGCGAGTTGCTCTACCATCGCCTCCGTTGTCCGACACGATCACCGAGAGCACTTCGCACCCGCGGCTCCGCATGCCCGAGCTGCCCGAGCTCGGCGTCGTGCTCGTGCATTCGCGTGGTCCGGTGAGCCTTCGGGCGCAGGCCGTGCCAGGGAGCACGACCATCGGGCGCGAAGGCGAGATCGCCATCGAAGATCCTGGGGCATCGCGCGTCCACGCCCGACTCGAGAACCGAGCCGGAGTGCTGTGGGTCTTCGATGCCGGTAGCCGCAACGGCACGTTCGTGAACGGTCGCGACGTCGGCAGGGACGGCCTGACCGCGGAGCCGGGCTCCGTGATCCGCATCGCCCGCTCGCTGTTCGTCGTTCACGCGGACGTGAACCCTTTCTCGGCAGACCTGCCCGATGCCGCCGGCTTGGTCGGCGGCCCCGCGCTCGACGACGCGCGGGTGTGCATCGCGACCATCGCGCCGACGCCGAGCCCGGTGCTCGTGCTCGGCGAGACCGGCACCGGAAAAGAGCTCGTCGCGCGCGCCATCCACGTCGCGAGCGGGCGCGCGGGAAACTTCGTCGCCCTCAATTGCGCGGCGGTCTCGGCCGAGCTGGTGGACGCCGAGCTTTTCGGCCACGCGCGCGGTGCGTTTTCGGGCGCGACACAAGCGCGCCCCGGACTGTTCCGCGCGGCCGACGGCGGCACGCTGTTCCTGGACGAAGTCGGGGAGATGAGCCCCGCCGTGCAGGCGAAGCTCCTGCGTACGCTCGAAACCAAAGAGGTGCGCGCGCTGGGCGAAGATCGGCCGACGCTGGTCGATGTACGCGTGGTCGCCGCCACCAATCGCGAGGTCGACGAGCTGGTCGACAGCGGAGACTTCCGCGGCGATCTGCTGCATCGCCTGGCTGGGCTCCGGATCGCGTTGCCGCGACTCGCGGCTCGCACCGAAGACGTACCCGCGCTGGCCGAGCACTTCTTGGTCGACACCGGCCTGTCGCTCTCGGTGATGGCGATCGAGCAGCTCCTCTTGCACAGCTGGCCGGGCAACGTGCGCGAGCTCCGCAACGTCGTGGGCGCGGCTCTCGAACTCGCCAAGCGGCGCGGCCACGCCGAGATCGAGAGCGAAGACCTGCCCCGTCTCGGGCCGGCGCCGCGCGCAGGCTCGACGGCCCCGGCCGACGATCCCGGCCATCGCATTCGGGCTGCGCTGACCGAAGCCGAGGGCGACGTGGGTCGCGCTGCTGCCCTGGTGTCGATGAGCCGCTCGTCACTGTACGAGGCGCTGCGGCGGCTCGGCATCGATCCCAGGAGCTACCGCCGTCGTTGAGTCCGCCATGCGCGTGTTCCTCCGCATCCTGCCGACGTTGGCGCTCGTTCTGGCGCTCTTCACTCCAGCGCGTGTTGCTCGCGCGGCGCCTCCCGCCGAAGCCGCAGCGGCGTTCGACGAGGGCATCGGGCACTACCGTCGCAAGGCCTTCACGGAAGCGGCGGAAGCCTTCCACCGCGCCTACCGCATCCAGCCCAGCGCCGATGCGGCCTACAACACCGGCCTCGCCTGGGAGCTCTCGGGCAGGCTCGGCCTCGCCGCGACCGCCTACCAGGTCGCGCTCGAGCTCGAGCTCGAACCGACGGCTGCGGCCGACGCGCGCGCGCATCGGCGCATGGCGAAAGACCTGTGTCGCGTGGAGGTCTCGGGGCCAGAGGGCACGCGTTCGCCTCGCACCGCTCGACGTCGACGCTCACCGCGCGGTGCTGTACCTCGAGGCCGGGCGCCAGACGCTGCGGATCACGCTCCCGAGCGGGGCGCGACGCACACGCGACGTGGACGCGGTCGCCGGCACCACGAGTGTGCTCCTGATCGAAGACACCGCGCGCCGGGACCCGGGAGCGCGAAGAGTAGAGCTCGCCCCGTCCGGAGCCCAAACCCGAATCAGCAGGAACGGGCTATCGCATCGCCGGGTTCGTCTCGCTAGGCGTGGCGGTCGTCGCCGCCGGCACGGCCGGTGTGCTCGGGCTGCGCGCGCTCTCGGCACGCGACGACTACGACGCCTCGGGTCACCGCGACCGTGAGGCTCGCGATCGCGCCGCACGCCTCCGCACGGGAGCCAACATCGCCTGGGCGGTGGCCGGAGTGACGGGCGCAGGTGGAGCCGCGTTGCTCTTGTTCGGCCCGAGCGACGCGACCGGGAGCGCACGGCTGCCCGCGGGCGTGGCGTTCGGCGGTCGCTTCTAAGTCCAGAAGACCGGTCAGTGCTTGTAGGGATTGGCGCGGGGCTCGGGCTGGCTGTAGGACGGCGTCGGCGGTGGCGCTGGCTTCGGAACGCGTCCGAACAGGCGTCGGCCGCGTTCGGTGGCCCGAGGTCGGTCGGAGAGATGGTCGCCGCGTCAGCGGCCTCGTCACCGGTTTCGACCGGGGAGCTCCGCCGGCGTGACGATGACGGCCGTGCTCAGCGTCGGCTGCGGCGGTGGCGGGGTAGCGGGGAGCGCCCGTGGGCGCCGGCGGTGAGGTGTCTCTGCCGCGCGCCAGCGTGATCGCTGCCCCGAGCGCCGGCACGGACAGCGCGGCCGCGAGCACGAGCCACGTTCTCGTGCGCGGTCTCGCGACCAGCGCGTGCGTCGGGGCGGCCGTGGCATCCAGGCCCGTCCCCGCGTCGAGCGCGTCGGCTGGAACACTCGGCCCGAGGGTGTCCGTCAGCGTCACGGCGGATGCTTCTGGGAAGGAGCGGGGCGCACTGGCCAGCGGAGCGCTAGCGAGTGGAGCGCTAGCGTGTGGTGTGCTCGCCCGGGGGCTGCTGGCCAGCGGCGGCTCACTCCGGGGCACCACGGGCGGCGCGCTCGGCGGCACGCTCGGGCGCAACGCTTCGAGCCGGGCGCTCGAGGGGCGGCTCGGGCGGTCGAACTCGGCGGCGCTTCCGCCGAGACGAGCACGTCGGATGCGCGAAGCCAGCTCTCGGCGCACTTCGAGCTCGGGCAAGAAGTGGGGGGTCACGAACGCCTTCACACCCCGCGCCTCGGCCGGATAGATGCCGCTCGCTCGAGCGGCTTGGGACAATGCCTCGGCAAACGCTTCGGCGCTCGGGAAGCGGGCGGTAGGCCGCATTTCCAGCGCGCGCGCCAGGACCTCGTCGAACGCGCGGGGCAGGTCGGGCCGCACGTGGCGGAGTCGCGGAGGCGGATCTCGGGTGATCTTCAAGAGCAGAGCGTAGTCGTTCAGTCCCTCGTGCATCCGGAGACCCGTCAGCATCTCCCAAGCCAACACGCCGACCGCCCAGACGTCGCAGGTCCGATCGACGGGCCCAGTGCGCGCCTGCTCCGGCGCCATGTAGGCCACCTTGCCCTTGACCACACCGGTCATGGTCTTGGTCAGGCGACTCGCGGCTTTGGCCACGCCGAAGTCGGTGATGCGCGATACGCCGTCGATGCCCAAGAGCACGTTGTGCGGCGTGACGTCGCGGTGGACGACGGAAAGCGGCAAGCCGTCGGCGTCGGTGAGCTCGTGCGCGGCGTGAAGCCCCGAGAGCACGTCGTCGAGCACCCGCAGCGAGACTTCGATGGGCAAGCTCTCGCCGCGTGCCGCGAGCTTCTTCGCGAGACCTGCCAGCGACTCACCCTCCACGTAGTCCATCACGATGAACGCACCGTCGGGGGCTTCCCCGACGTCGAGGACGCTGACCACGTTCGGGTGGCGGATGCGACCCGCCAGGCGGGCCTCGTCGATGAGTGCCGTGAAGAACTGGAGGTTCTCGCGCAGGTGCTCGTGCGTTATCTTCAGCGCGACCTCGCGCTCGAATCCTCCGAGGGCAGTCGAGCAAGCCAAGAACACCCGGGCCATCCCACCGCTCGCGATGGGCAGCAGCACTTCGTAGCGCCCGAGTCGCTCAGGGAAGGCCGACTCGGGGTCCGAGCCCGGAATCACCATACGGCGCTGAGTTTACAGCCGGATTCGCTCGAGGCAGCCCCTGGCGCGTCGAATCGGCGGTGTGCGTCCGAGATCGGTGCCAGAGCGTCCAGTCGGGCCTGCCCCGCCGGGTTTTTCTTGCCAAGCCGCAGGCTCCCTGGGAAAAGCCTCGCTCGAAGGAGCAGAGAGTCATGCGTTTCGTTCACGGAAGCTTCGTGTTGATGGCGGCGATGGCGGGGGCGCTCGGGGTCGCGGTGGCTTGCGGTGGGTCCAACCCGCCGGCCGAGACGGGCGGCACCGAGCCCGCGGCGACGGGTGGCGAGCCCGCTTCGACGGCTCCGGCGGAAGAGCCCAAGGCCGAGGAAAAGAAGCCGGAAGAGAAGCCGGAGGCCAAGCCCGAGGAGAAGAAGCCCGAGGCCAAACCGACGTTCAAGGACATGAGCGAGGAGCAGAAGAAGGCGCTGATGAAGGAGGTCGTCGTGCCCAAGCTCGGCGCGGTCTTCAAGGAGTTCGACGGGAAGAAGTACGCGGAAGTGAACTGCGTCACTTGCCACGGAGCCGACGCGAAGAACGGCAAGTTCCAGATGCCGAACCCGAAGCTGCCGAAGCTCGACCCCAAGGACGGCTTCGCCAAGCACATGAAGAAGCACGAGAAGATCACCAAGTTCATGATGGCGAAGGTGGTCGGTGAAATGGCGTCCGCCCTCGGCGTCTCGCCCTACAACCCGGAGACCAAGCAGGGCTTCGGCTGTGGCGGCTGCCACCCCATGGCGGAGGGCAAGTAGGCCCGCACGCCGCGAAAACGGCGCGCGCTTGGCTGCCCGGGGTGCGCCCGCATTCCCGGGCAGCGCCTTTCCGCCCGCGGAAACCCGGGGGCGGGAAGGCGTTGACCGGCCGATCGCCGCGCGTATACTCCGCGGACTTTTGAATCCAGGAAAGGTCGCCATGCCGCTAGAGCCCGGCGCGAAAACGCGCGTCATCCACAACTTCCGGCTCCACGATTCGGACACCGGTTCGCCCGAAGTGCAGATCGCACTCTTGAGCCAGCGTATCGAGCAGCTCACCGAGCACTTCAAGACGCACAAGAAGGACCATCACTCACGTCGCGGTCTGTTGATGCTCGTCGGCCAGCGTCGCCGCTTGCTCGATTTCCTCAAGAAGTCCAACGTCGATCGCTACCGCAAGGTCGTCTCTTCGCTCAATCTGCGAAAGTGAGCGCTTCGGACTTCCTCGCTCGGCTTTCCTGAAAGTTCTTTTCCGGCTGGCGGCGCCTGTTCTTCACCTTCGATTCGTGCGCGGGACTCGCGTCCCGCCCAGGAACCGAGGCTGAAGGGGTTCCGGCGCTCTCAACCGGCGTCGTGCTCGCACGCAGCGAGCGTTCCGCCCGAGAAAGGGGCGCCCAAAAAATGTACGTACGTGAATCCGTCACCGTCGGTGGCCGCCAGCTCACGCTGGAGACGGGCCGCCTGGCCAAGCTCGCCCACGGCAGCATCCTCGTCAGCTACGGCGAGAGCATGGTGCTCGTCACTGCCGTCTCCACGGAGGAGCGGCCGGGGCTCGACTTCTTCCCGCTCACCTGTGAGTACGTCGAAAAGACGTACGCCGCCGGCAAGATCCCCGGCGGCTTCTTCAAGCGCGAAGCGCGCCAACGAGACTACGAAATCCTCGCTTGCCGCTTGATGGACCGCCCGCTTCGCCCGCTCTTCCCCGAGGGCTACAAGAAGGACACCCAAGTCATCGCGACAGTGCTCTCGGCCGACCGCACGAACCCCACGGACGTCCTGGCGCTGACCGGCGCCAGCGCGGCCCTCGCTGTCTCCGACATTCCGTGGGACGGGCCGCTGGCGGGCATCCGCGTGGCGCGCGTCGACGGTGAGCTCGTCGTCTACCCGACTTTCGAGCAGAGCGCGAAGGCCGACATCGATCTGGTAGTGGCCGTCACCAAAGACGCCATCGTGATGGTCGAAGGCGGCGCCGACGAAGCCACCGAGGCCGACATCATCGACGCTTTGATGTTCGCGCATCGCGAAGGCCAGGCCGTGATCCAGCTCATCGAGAAGCTCCGGGCAGCCGTCGGCAAGCCCAAGCGCGAGTTCTCGGTGGTCCGACTCGACGACTCCATCAAGGCCCGGGTGGCCTCGCTGGTGGACGCCGACCTGGCTCAGGCTTGCGTCATCAAGGAGAAAAAGAAGCGCTACGAGCGTTACAGCGAGCTCAAGAAGCAGCTCGCCGAGAAGCTCCGCGCGGAGCTCGGCGACGAAAAATGGCTCCCCGTGGAGAAACTCGTCAAAGAGGAGTTCGAGGAGCGCAAGTACGTGGTCGTGCGGAAAATGGTGGTGGACGAGCGCCGCCGCATCGACGGCCGCGACGAGCGCACGATCCGGCCCGTCACCTGTGACGTCGCGCTCCTGCCGCGCGTGCACGGTTCAGCGCTTTTCCAGCGCGGTGAGACCCAGGCCATCGTGACCACCACGCAGGGCACCTCGACCGACGAGCAGAAGATCGACGCGCTCACCGGCGAGTCGTGGAAGCAGTTCATGCTCCACTACAACTTCCCGCCGTTCAGCACCGGCGAGACCAAGCCGATGCGCGGCCCCGGTCGGCGCGAGATCGGCCACGGCGCTCTGGCCGAGCGGGCGGTCGCGCGCATGATCCCGAACCACGAGAAGTTCCCATACACGATCCGCATCGTGAGCGAGACGCTGGAGTCCAACGGCTCGAGCTCCATGGCTTCCGTGTGCGGCGCGACGCTGTCGCTCATGGATTGCGGCGTGCCGCTCCGAAAGCCCGTCGCTGGCATCGCCATGGGTCTGATCAAGGAAGGCGACAAGATCGCCATCCTGAGCGACATCCTCGGCGACGAGGATCATCTGGGCGACATGGACTTCAAGGTCTGCGGCACCGACCGCGGCGTGACCGCCATCCAGATGGACATCAAGATCGCCGGCCTCGATCGCGCGATCCTCGAGCGTGCGCTCGACCAGGCCCGCGAAGGCCGCTTGCACATCCTGGGCAAGATGCTGGCCACGCTCTCCGAACCGCGCGCCGAGATCAACAAGTGGGCGCCGCGCATCACCACCATCAAGGTGAAGCCGGATCAGATCCGCGTCATCATCGGCCCCGGTGGCAAGACCATCAAGGGCATCATCGATCAGACCGGCGTCGCCATCGACGTCGACGACGACGGCACGGTGAACGTCGCCAGCGCCGACTCGGACGCCGTGAAGAAGGCGCTCGAAATCATCAAGGGCCTCACCGCCGAGCCCGAGGTCGGCCAGGTCTACCAGGGCACGGTGACGCGCATCGTGGACTTCGGCGCTTTCGTCGAAATCCTGCCCAACAAGGAAGCGCTGCTTCACGTCTCCGAAATCGCCCACGATCGCGTGGAGGCTCCCAGCGACGTGCTCAAGGAAGGCGACGTCATCGACGTCAAGGTCATCAGCATCGATCGCGAAGGCAAGACGCGCCTCACGCGCCGCGAGCTCCTGCCGTTCCCCGAGGGCGAAGAGGGCGAGCGCGCCCGCGAGCGCATCCAACGCGCCCGCGAGGCGGGGCCGCCTTCACGCGGAGATCGCGGTGGGCGTCCGCCGCGGGGCGGGGACCGCGGGGATCGCGGCGGCGACCGACCGCGTCGAGATCGCGGCGATCGGCCGCGCCCGCCGCGCTGAGCGCTGGCAGCGCGCAGGTCCGGATTCCGTCGCGATCGCGGTGGGTCCGGACCGTGCTCGGCGCCTACGCGCTCGGCAGATTGTGCAGGTTGTTGAGGTCGCTCGTTTCGGCGGTGCTAACCAGCGCGCCGGACACCACCCGCACGTACTTCGGTCGCTCGGACTCCCTGACGTAGTAGCTGACCTTGTTGGTTTGGATGTCCCGGATGACGTCCGCAGTCCTGCGAGGCGACCAAGGTTGTCCGGGGTTGCACAAGGCCACGATGTTGCCTTTGCGATCTTTCTTCGTGAGTCTGATTCTACGGTCCATGAGAACCTCCAATCCTGCGTCGCCTGTCGGGCGACACTTCGAGGGCCCGACGCCCTCGACGCGAGCATGCGGCCGCTGATGCCCGCCGGGTCGTCATACGGCTCGCACCGCCGCGAGTGCGCTGCTGATGGCCGGCCAATCGAGCAGCGGGTAGCCCGGCGTTCCTTGCAAGAGAATCCAGGCGTCCGCCACGGCGTCCAGCGCCTCGCGTTTGCTGGAGCCCGACGCCGACAGGCGTTCCGACGCTGCGCCTCGCACGCCGGCGCGTGCCCACCAGACGCCGTCTGAAACGGGGATGTCCGACATGCTGAGCGCGAGCTCGGCGCCATTGCTCTCGAGCTCGTAAACCATGGAATTTCCCTCGTGGTACTGGCACGTGATGCGAGTCGAGGCCGGCACGTTTGGGTCACGACGGTTTCGCATGCGATCTCCGATTCGACTGACGAGCGCACGCAAAGCCCCCACTCGGTCGCGAATGGTCGTTCGACGACGGGCCTCGCATTCCTGCACCGGAGCGTCAGGTCTCCGGTGGCTGGCGAGCTAGCATCTCGCACCCGAAGCATAGAGCAACCGTGCGCGTACGCAACCTGCAAGACCCTTTCGTGCGTTTCGAGTGTTGAACGGCGACGAGCGACGCGGCGCGCTTGGCAGGCGCCACCAATTCGGGTTGCGCATCCCACTCGGAAGCCTCACACTGCACCTACCATCGAGATCCGGCTCGTCTGCCTCCGGGAGCGAGGAGCTGGATGATGTGGAACAACGAGCGCGATCGAACCCAAATTCTTGCTGGAATCGACTGGGCAGTTCGAATCGGGAGAACTCTCGACGACGCGGGACCGAGTCTGCTCGAGACCGCGCGCGACGCCATGGGTGCGGACGCTTGTAGCGTTTTCGTGTTGGACGCCGCGGGAGACGAACTGCGCGGGGCTCGCGGCACGTGGGATTGGACGCGCTCGAGCTTCGGCGCGAGACTCGAACACTGGCCGAACGTGAGAGCCGTCATCGAGTCGCAGATCCCCGCCCACGTCAACGGGAACAATGCGCTGGGCGGCGAGGTCGGCTGGTTCGAGACTCGCGGAATCGCCGGCTGCCTGTGCACTCCGTTGCTCTCAGGCGGCGCGACCGTCGGCGTGATGTTCTGGGACTACACTGACTCCGCCGCGGCTCCTCGAGAGCAGGACAGCCGGTTCGCGCAGTCGGTGGCGGCTTCGTGGGCCGTGGCGGCCATGGGCGCGCACGCGGGCGCGTGACCCGCGTGCCACTCGGGCCGGAGCGCCCGGCTTGGCCACGAGCCCAACAGCTCACGGCGCTGGCCGGAGGTGAGTCGGGGTCAACGGCGTGGAGAGCGCGAAGTCTGGAAGACTTCGACGACGCGTCCGCGCTGCTGCCGTGAGCCGTCGCCCGCGAGCCGGTGTTCTCCAGGAGCTCAGCCCTCGCTGGCGTTGGAAGCTCCGAGCAGGTCGAATGCGTACAGCGCGAAGGCCAGCGCGCAGACGACGACGAGCCCCGGTCCAAGCACGGCCACCTCGGTGCCTTTGCCTGCACGGAGCGCGACAACGAACGCGCACACTCCCAGGGTGACGAGCACGCCGGATCGCAGCGCGCGGCTACGGCTTCGGGCATGGCGACTTGGCTCGGGCTCGTACCCTCCGGCGCCACGGGCCACCCGCAGCCCGAACACCGCGTGCAACACGCCAGCGATCGCCACCACACCACCGACGCCGCCGAGTACCAGCAGCTGGCGCGGCTGCGCCCACGAGCCTTTTCCGATGAGGCCCCAGAGCCCGAGCAGCCCCACCGCTGCGTGGAGGGATGCATCCGCCAGCCCGGGCGCGCGGCCCCGAGACTCGAACCCGAGGAGCCAGGCGGCGACGAGCTGGAGAGCGTAGGCCGTCAGGACGACGCAGCCAGCGCCCAGCAAGGCCCCACCCGCCACGTCGTCACTGACGCGTACGAAAGACCCAGGCTGCACGAACTGAAACACCAAGAGGAGCGTCAAGTTCACGTACAAGGCCGCAACGCACATGCCGAGCGAGTGCGAGCTGCCGACGAGCCAGCGTTTCAGTGAGTGCAACGACTCCGTCCTCTCGCGTCCGTTTCCGGAGACCGCTCCCCGGAACTGCCAGCCTACGCGCCCAGCGCCACCGAGCCGAGCCCAGGCGGACCGAAAGATTTCGGACGCGGCGGCTCGATCTTCCGGTGCCCGAGCGTTCGCGAGCATTCACGGATCCGGCGCTGGGAACCCGGTCCTCGGAGCGCCGCCGGATGCGGTCTCGACGAGACGCTTGTGGCAGATGGGCGTTGCTTTATAAGGGCGCTCATGCCGAAGACCTTCGCGTGGTTTCCTCTGTTCGTCGTGGTGGCTTGCGGCGGTGGGGCGCCCGAGGCCGAGTCACCGGCGCCGCGTCCGAGCACTGCGCCGGCGGCGCCGATACCGAGCGCAGAAGTCGCGCCGGCGTCGACCGAAACGCCCAAGACCGAAGCAGCGACCGCCGCCAAGCTCGACGAGAAGAAGCCTGCGCTCGCACCCAAGCTCGAAAAGCCGAAGAGCGAAGCAACCATCGGCGGAAAGTCCGTGAGCGACGTGGATGGACTCCTCATGCTCGCCGAGGCGAAGAAGCTCGGCTGGGTGAAGGACGGAACCGGGGTCGGTGGGGGCGTCATCGGACCCTACGAGCAATTCCGTTTCGACATCGAGAAGGGCGGGATGAAAGGCTACATCGAGGTCGTCCGTCCGACCGCAAACCCGGGCGAGGCCGGCAGCGTGAGCATGACACCGCCGGTCGAGCTCAAGGCCCGGCGAGAAAAGGAGGGCGCTGCGACCGAGCTCGACGAGGTCGCCGACGTCATCGTCGTGGTGAGCGTGGAAGGCAAGACCGCCGACGCCAAGAAGCTCCTCGGGCAGCTGGTGAAGGTCGCCAAGCCCAAGGCCAAGAAAGCGACCCCCAAAGCCACTCAGTCGGTGGACAAGCCGTCGCAGTGAGTCCGCGCGCGGGACGAAGCCGGAGCCGACAGGCGTTCTTGCCTCACGACATGCGGGTCCGTCGTCTCCTCCTGGGATGCAGTCTCGTCGGCATGGGTTGCTCGAAGCCCGACGCTCCATCGCCCGCTGTCACGACGGGCACGGCGAGCGCCGCCGTTTCGGCGTCTTCGGTGTCGCCGGCGGCCGAGCCGGCCGAACTCGCCGTCGTCGCGCGGCTGCCCCGAGGCTCGCGCCTGTTTACGCTGGGTGACAGCGTGTTCGTGAGCGCCGGGCGCCTGCTCTATCGCGCCGATGCCGCGGGTCTACACCAAGACGTCGGGCTGATGAATGGGCTCGGCGCGAACTTCTACGCCGGCGCGTCGCGAGAAGCCGCCGAGCTCATGGGGTTTTGGCCGGACGGCGCTTGGGTCGTCGGGCACTCCGAGATCGGCGACGAAAGCGCGCCCACGCTCTCCTCACGACCTACCGCTGGGTGAAGGAACGCTGGCGCGCCGTCAGTCTGTTCGAGCCGGGAGAGCACCTGCTCGGCATCTCTTCGTTCCGCAAAGGCACGGCGCTCGCGCTCCTCGGCAGCGAGGGCGGGGTTCGCCTCGCCATCGTGAACGACCGTGGTTTCTGGACTTCGCACCGAGCCCGACCGAGTGGGCGAAGAGTCTCGCGACGGCTTCCGACGCGGGAGCCGGAGACGCCGGTGTCGACGCCGCAAGCGAGCCGAGCGACGCTGCGTCGGCTCCGCCCGATACCGCGCGCGACGCCGGTGACGAGCACTGCCGCACCCAGCTTCGGGGCGCGCCGCTGTCGGCGCGAGCCGTGGACCCGAGCGGCGGCAGTCCGCTGACCGCGCCGCGCGCCGTGCTGGGCTTCGAATCGGGGCATGCCTTCATCGCAGGCACTTCGTGCGAAGACGGCGACGCTCGCGTCCTGGTGGAGCGCTACGATCCGAAGACTCGGCGGACCCAGATCCAAGCCATCGACAAGCCCCGCGATGCGGCCGCGCGCCCGAGCTCGTCCTCGCCGGGAGGAGCGCCGACGACGTCTGGCTCCTCGCGCGTCGGGGGAGCTTGCTCCAGCACTTCGACGGCAAGCGTTTCGAGGCGGACCCACTCTCGCAAGCCGAGCGCTTCACGGACATTTCCGTGAGCCGGGAGGGCAAGTCGTGGCTCGCGACCGCCGACGCCGTTCACGAGCGCAGGGGCAGCGAGTGGCGGCGGATGAACCTGCCGAAGTACGAAAACGCGGAGCTGGTTCCGCTGGAGCTCGCCGCGGTGGGTGGCGACGTGGTTTGGGTGTTGGCTCGCTCGGGCTCGCACGAGGTGCTGCTCGCCAAAGGTGTACGGAGCGGCGCCGAGCTGCTGCTGCCCGACGAAGCAGCCGCGCTGAAGGCGCGGGGGGACGTGCTCCGTTACCCGGCGTCTCCCGTGTGTGAAGCGCCCTTCGTGCTCGTGGCGAGTCGCGTCAAACCGAAGGACGAACGCATCGAGGCCGCGGCGAGAGTGGTGAGCGAAACGCCAGGCGCCGAGCTCGTGACGGAGGCGAGTCCAAAGTGGACCTACCTCGGCGCCAGCGTGCCGAAGCTCGACGACGCGCTGAAGCTCGTGGAGCGCCTGAAGACCGTGCCGAACACCGAGCCCGCGCTCTATTGTCACGCCCAAGAACGCGAAGCGCGTCACGCCTCCGTGACCGATCAGAACCCGTAGCGCGCCCACGCGCCGTTCGGCACGATGGCGACCTCGAGCCGCCCTCGGCTGCGGGCCGACGAAGCCCGTTTGGGCGCAGTGAGCACCAACGCAACGCCGGCGCCAGCGCTGATCCCGGCGCCGATCCACAGCGCGCGGGCCACGCTGTAGTGGTCGATGGCCGTGTCGCGGGCGCCTGCGTCTTCGTTGCCCGAATCGGTGAACTTGTCCTTGTAGCCGAGCGCGTCACGTAGTAGCCGACGCCGACGCCGGCCGCCGCGACGGAAGCGCCGACCAAGATCCAGCCGGCCGTACGTTGCAGGTCCGCGCTCGTCGAATCGGGGTCAGGCGTACCCGACGCTTTGGGCTTCGATCGGGGCTTCTCTTTGGCTTCTTGCCGGGGAGCTCGAGCTTCACGAGCTTGTGTTGGCCCGCCTCGACGCTGAACGTCTGGGTGACGAGCTCACCGTCGGGCCCTTCGAGCTTCAGGTCGACGTCACCCGGTTCGACGAAGGTCTCGAACGGGATCGTCGCTTGATCGAGGGGGCCGGCGGTGGCGCGGGCTCCCTTGGGCTCGCGGACCTCGAGCTTGCCGAGTGCGGTCCGCAGCTCCGAGAGCTTCTTCTTCGCTTGCTTCGCCTGCGCGTCCGAGAGCCCACCGAGCTCCAAGGCGTGGGCGTAGTCATTGGCGGCGCGCGCGCGGTCTTTGGCGCCGTCCCAGCAAAGCGCGGCGTTGTAAAGCGTGGCGCCGTGGGGCGCGCGCTTGTACGCTTCGGTGAAAGCTTCGGCGCACACCCGGTATTCGCCGCGCTTGGCCGCCGCCGCCCCCGTTTCGAAGAACTGCGCTGCTACGTCGGTCTCCCCTTGGGCGCGCGCGAGTGCGGGCCAGACGCACACGCTGGCGAGCACCAGGACCGAACGGCGGAGGGCGATGGGCATCGCTTCCTCGACGATACCACGTGCTCGGCCCCGGTTCGTGGCCTCGGCGCTCAAACCAGGCGGAGCGAGCGTCCGGTCAGCACCTCGTTGTGCGAGCCGGACCGATAGCCGCCGAGGTCCACCGTCACGTACGTGAAGCCGTGAGCCTTGCCGAGGGCGACGACGCGCTCGCGGACGCCCGGAGCGAGCAGGGCGGGGAGCTCCTCGAGGGCGAGCTCGATGCGCGCGATGGTGTCGTGCCAGCGCACCCGGAGCTGGCGAAAGCCGAGCTCTTTGAGCTGGGCCTCGAGACCGCCGATCTGACTCAGGCGTTCCGGGGTCACCTCGGTGCCGTAGGGGATGCGGCTCGACAGACAGGCAGCCGCGGGCTTGTCCCAGATGCTCACGCCGAGGAGTTGCGCGACCTCTCGCACTTCGGGCTTCGTCAGGCCGACCTCGAGCAGCGGACTTCGCACCCCGGCATTCTTGGCGGCGTCGAGCCCTGGACGATAGTCGCCGAGGTCGTCGACGTTGGTCCCGTTGGCAATCTCGGCGAGGCCCCACTCTTGGCACTTCACCAGGGCGACTTCGTAGAGCTCGGTCTTGCAGTGGAAGCAGCGGTCTGGTCCGTTGGCGACGTAGCCCGGCCGGGCGATCTCGTCGCTGTGGACGAATCGATGGTTCGCACCGAGCTCGCGGGCGATGCGTTCGGCGGCCTCGCGTTCGAGCTCGGGTAGGCTCGGGCTCACTGCCGTCATCCCGATCGCTCGCGCGCCGAGCTCGCGCGTCGCGACGGCCAATACCAGCGCGCTGTCGAGTCCGCCCGAAAAGCAAACCAGCACCGAGCCGTAGCCCCGGACCGTCTTCCGGAGTCGTTCGAGCTTCTCGGCGGTGGAGAGCGCGCTCATGCAGACGGTTTCATAGTACGCAAATCGCCGAGCGCCATGCGCCGGGCGCGCCGTTCAGGGTTTCGACCTGGCTCCGAGGCCGTCGGGGTTGCCCCAGACCTGGAGCGCATAGTGGCCCGAGCCGCGGAACACGCTGACCTCGAGCAGGTAGAGTCCGGGCACGTCGAAGCAGACGGGGCCCTGGGGTGGGGTCACGGGAAACGCGTCGTGGCTCAGATCGCCACTGACGTCTTCGCCGTCGGGCCCTCGAAGCAAGAGGTCGAGGTCGGCCACGTTCTTGTCGCCGACGGCGTAGACTCGGTAGCACGCGCCGGCTTTCGGCACGTAGAAGGTGTAGCGATCGGCGGGGTCTCGTTCGCTCTGCTCGCCCAGGTGCACGCGCGTCACGGCCTGCATGCCGCCGGTGGGACCACACGACCGCGTGAGGCGCAGCAGGTCGGTTTTGGGCGAGCCCGTGGGTGTGAAGCTCGCGTAGCACTCCGACCACACGCTGCGGTCACGTGCGTCCGTCGGCTTGTCGGGCTCGCTCGGCGGGGTCGGGCTTTCGGCGGGAAGGGGAGCGCCACCGCAGCCCAGTGCGAGCAGGGCGAAGAGGTGCGCGGCTTTCGGCATCGCGCGCGAGGATAGCCCCGCGCGCTCCGGTCGCGAGGGATTTTCATGACTTGTCGCGGCGTTGGAGGGCGGACATTGCTTGACCGAGGAGCTTGCCTTTTTCGTGGCTGATAGTATGTTCAGTACATGGCTCTGCCCCAGCACGTTCTCGAGCGTTTGCCCCGTGCTTTGCTGCACACGGGTGTCCAGCCGGCCGAGGCCGCTCGCGGGGGGCTCGCCCTGGGTCTCGAGGCCCTCGACGAGCTCTTGCCCGATCGGGGGCTGCTCCGAGGAGGCGTCGTCGAGCTCAGCGTCGGAGGGGCCCTGGCCGGGGCCACTCGCATCGCTCTTTCGGCCTGTCGCGCCGCGCAGCTCGAGGGGCGGGAGCGGGGTGGGGACGCTCCCTGGTGTGCATTCGTCGATCCCTCGGCCACGCTCTACGCACCCGGTGTGATCGAGGCGGGGGTCGAGCTCGAGCGGCTGCTGGTGCTCCGCCCCACGCTCGAAGCGCTGGCTCGAGTGAGCCTGCGCGTCGTGGAGTCCGGCGCGTTCGCCTTGGTCGTCATCGACACCATGGGGGTTCCCGGGCGTTCGCTGGGCGTGGCTCTCGGGACGTGGCCGCGCATCGTGAGGCGCTTGTCCATGGCCGTCGAAGGCACGTCTGCCAGCGTGCTCCTCGTCACCGATCGCTCCGTGGCGCGTCCGTTGCCGTTGCCCGTGGCTCAGCGCATCGAGCTCTCGCGTCCGAACGAGAGTGAGCTTCGAGTGCGAGTGGCCAAAGACAAACACGGTCGAGTTCTGTCGCCGCGCACCATCCCGTGGCTCCGCACCTCGTTGAAGCCGCTGGCCAAGTCGGGCGAGCTCCCTCGGTTCACGCGGGCGGCGAACGATGCCGGATGAGCGGCGCATCGCTGCGGTCGTGTTGCCCGAGCTCACGCTCGAGCTCGCGATCGAAGCCTGGCGCGTCGCGCAAGCCGTGCAGCAGTCACGCCCTGGAGCGCCGGAGCGCTCGGGTTTCGCCGTCGTGCTCCGGGAGCGCGATGTCGAAGGCGAAGCCAGCGAGCCCCTCCAGGCCACGGCGTTGCTCGATGCCGTCGACGCCGAAGCTCGGCGTTTCGGCGTGCGTCCTGGTCAGAGCATCGCCGAGGCCTGCGCGCTCTTGGCTCGGCTCGAGGTGCGTGAGCTCGCGATTTCGGATTTACGTGCTGCTCTGTCCCGCGTGGCAGAAGCTGCGTTGGCGTTCGGCGCCACGGTGGCCTTCGAGCCGCCGGACACCGTGTGGGTCGACGTGACGGGTGCAGCACATCTTTTTGGCGGTGAGCCCCAGTTGGCCAGCGAACTTTCGAGCCGCGTGCGCAGTCTCGGTCACGTGGTGCGCGTGGCCGTGGCTTCGGGCCCGCGACTTGCGCAAGCCTTGGCTCGCTGGGGCGAGGCGAGCCGCGACGCGAGTGAGCCCGGGGTCCAGGTGGTGCGCAAGGAGCGGAGCGCCGAGGCCATGGCGCGCTTGCCCATCACGGCCTTGCCCATCGACCGCGAGCGCGTCGCTTGGCTCGCGCGCCTCGGTGTCTTGAGCTTGGGTGAGCTCGCAGCCCTGCCCCGTTCGGCGGCGGCCGCGCGCCTCGGAGAGCACGCCGATCGCGTGCTCGACTTGGCCATGGGCAAAGACGACAGCCCCCTCGTGGCGTACCAGCCGCCCAGCTTGCTCGCCGAGCGCAGCGAATGGGATGAGCCCGCGTTCGGGATCGAACCGCTCTTGTTCGTCCTGCGCGGCTTGGTCGCGCGGGTTTCGGCGCGGCTCGCTGGCAGGGGGGAGGCGGCCCAGAAGCTCGTGCTGGTGATCGAGCACGATCGCGCCATTGCACGCCACGAAAAGGTGCCCGAGCAACGGACTTTGGTGTTCGATCTGGCGTCTCCGATCTGGCGTGAAGAAGAGCTCGGCAGGGTGCTCTGCTCGCGGCTCGAACGCACGCGCCTCGAGGCTCCGAGCATCGGCTTGCGGCTCGAGGTGCCTGCCATCATCCGGGCGCTCGCGCGACAAATCGAGCTCGGCCGCGTGTCGGGGGGCGTCACGGGGCAAAAGGGGCTCGAGTCGTTACCCGTGCTCTTGGCCGAGGTGGGCGCCGACATCGGCAAACACGCAGTGGGAGTGCTCTCGCTCCTCGACGCGCATCGTCCCGAGCTCCGCTCCGAGCTGGTGCCGGCCCTGGGCGATCCTCGGCTCGAGCGCTCGAAGAAATCCAAGAAGAAGAAGTCTCGGCAAGCCGAGCTCGTCCGCACTCTGCGACCGCTGGCTTCGGCGCGGTTCGGCGCCGTGACTCGCGTGCTGCCCGAGCCCATTCCGCTCGACGTGGCCCTGCGCGTCGGTGCGACGCTGCGTATCGAGGAGCGACTCTACACCATCGAACGCATCGGTTTCGTGGAGCGGCTCGAGGCCGTGGAGTGGTGGACGCCCGCTCCGGTCGCTCGGGACTACCTGCGACTTTGGCTCACAGGCACCGAGGGCGGCATCGACGCGCTCGTCTACGTCGATCGCGAAACGGGCAAGCGCTTCTTGCAGGCCGTCGGGGACTGACGCCCGCGCGCTCAGCCCGAGCAGATCTTGTAGGGCGGCAAGTCCGCACTCGTCGCGCATTGCAGTGGCTGCGCGCAAACGCTCGGCGTTGCGCCGCACACCACGGCCTTCGCCTCACACTGGCTTCCCGGCACGCACTCGAGGGCGTTGGGAGTCGCTCCCTTCACCATCAGGCAACAGACCTTGCCGGTGCCGCAGTCTTCCGGACCGTCGCACAACACAGGTACGCCGTTGCAGAGCGTCGTCGGTGACTGACACACCGCGGTGGAGCCGATACAGCAGCGGGAAGCGGCCGAACACTCGCTTGCGCCGCACACGACACTCGCCCCCGTCGTACCGCCGCCGCCCGTGGGGACACCGCCGGTGCCACCGCCGCTCGTGGTGCCGCCACCGCCCGTGGGGACGCCGCCGGTGCCGCCACTCGTCGCGCCGCCGCCACCCACGGGAACGCCGCCGGTACCGCCGCTCACGGTACCGCCGCCACCTGGAGAACCTCCGCCGCCGGTGGGCGCGCCCCCGCCGCCGCTCGTGGCGCCGCCGGTGCCCACGCTGCAGCTTCCCGCCGAGCCGCCCGACGAACCCGCGTCTTTCGGCGGACCGCACGTCGCGCGCACCGCCAGCGCCTTGCCGACACCCTCGCAGGGATCGCCGAACTCGCCATTGTTCGCGCCGACGCTGCAGGTGTTCTTGCCGAGACAGTAGCAGCTCACCACGGACGAGGAGCTCGACGCATGACAGCTTCCGGGATCGGGCTGGCCGCAGCTGGCGAGCGGATCGCCATAGCTCGCGAAGTCGATGGAAACCACCACCGAGTTCGGCGGACAGCTCAGGGTCAAGGTCTCGTTCTCCGCTGCGAGCTCGCACAGCGAGTTTCCGCCGCCCCCGCCGGCGCCGCCCGAGCTCCCTCCGCCGACGTTTCCGCTGCCTCCGCCGGCCGGGTTACCGACGATGCAGCGATTCGTCGTCAGGTCGCAGGTGTAGCCGGAAGCGCACGGGCACTCTTTGCCCTCGAGGTCGATCTCGCCGACGCTGCAGCTCGCGGCCAGGGGCCAGAGTGCGAGGAGCAGGCGGGCGCGGAAAGGGAGCATCCGAGCCGTTCAGTCTACATCACCGCACGGGGGCCGGCGACAGCGAGCGCGGCCGAGCGAGCTCGGGCGGATCGAAACCGGGCCGTGGGCTCAACGTTGCGCGAGCTCCGGGCGGAGCGGACCGTCGGCGGTGCCTCCGCCCTTCAGCTTCATTCCGCCATGGGGCTGCACCCGCGGGAGCGCGGCGAACTTCTTGTCGAGCAAGGCCCGGAGCTCGGCGAGCTTCGCGGGCTCGGTCTTGCTGAGGTCCTTTTGCTCACTCGGGTCGGTCTTCAGGTTGAAGAGCTTCTCCGGACCGTTTCCCTCACCGAACCTGAGGAGCTTGTAGTCGCCACTCACGACGGCGCGCCGGGACGGCTGCACGTTGTCGGCCGTGAGCTCGAGCACGACGGGCTTTTCGCTGCCCGGCTTGCCGTCGATCTCGGGCACGAGGCTCTCTCCCATGGCGCCCTGGAGCGGCTCTTCGCCCATCAGCTCGAGGATCGTCGGCGCGAGGTCGAGGTGCGTGTGCGGCGTCGAGATGCGACGCGCCTCGACGCCGGGGACGCGAATCAATAGCGGAACGCGCACCAGCTCCTCCCAGAGCTCGTGCGCGTGCTGCATCATGCCGTGCTCGCCGAACGCTTCGCCGTGGTCGGAGCTGATCACCACGGCCGTCTTTTCCCACCACGGTTGCTTCTCGGCCCAGGCCAAGAACTTCCCGACGTGTTGGTCGGTGTAGTGGACTTCGTTGTCGTAGAGGTCGCGGTCCTTGTCGCCGAAGTTCGGGGATTCGTCGTGACGGATCCACTTGTGGTGCGGGTCCGTGTAGTGGGTCCACGCGAAGAAGCGCCCCTTCACGTTGTCCGGATTCGACAAGTGCTTCATCAAGAGCTCGTTGGTTTTCGGGCTCGTGACGTGGTCGTCGCTGCGCTCGTTGAAGGTGATTCCCGGCACCATCTCCCACACGTCGAAGCCCTGGTTCAGACCTTTGCCGCGGTTGAAGTAGAGGTGCGACTGCACACCGATGGTGCGCACGCCTTTCGCTTGCAGCACCTCGGGGAAAAACTCGTTCGTTTCCTGGTAGCCGGCGAAGAAATAGCCACTTCGGTAGAGCGTCGACGCGTAGCGCCCGCTCAACATCGCCGGCACGCTCTGAGCCGTGAAGCTCGTGACGGAGCGATGAGCATCGAAGCTGACGTTCTCTCGGGCAAAGCGCGTGAGATTCGGTGCGATGTCGCGCCCGTATCCGGCCCACGGCATGTCGGCTCGCAGGGCGTCCACCGTGAGCAGGATCACGTTGAGTGGTTCCCGCTTCCGCGCGCTCTTCTTCGCCAGACTGGCGGTCTTGTCCCCTGGGGTCTTGTCCGAAGCGGCCTTGGCGGGCGGCGGCTTCGCCTCCGCGGCCGCTGGTTCGGCAGGTGGCTGGGTTTCGTTCGGCTTGGGGCTCGGGGCGTCGTGGCCACAGCCGAACATGAGCAGGGGTAGAGTCAGCAAGAGCGAGCGGTCGAGCTCCATGTCCGCTCCCTATCGATGGCCCCGCGAAGTGGGCAAATTCCCGACATGCGCTCCGTGCGTTTCACCCGATCTTCACCGGTGCCTCGAAGGCCCACTTCCCCGAGGGGTCGCGCCAAACCTGGATTTCGCGCGCGGGAAGCACCGGCGGAGGGTCCCGGCGCACCTCATGGATGCTCGCCGCGCGAGTGCTTGTTGCTTCGGTCAGTTCCTGTACGCGACCCGAGAGAGCTTCATCTACCCCGAGCCGAGTCTCGTGCTCACGAGCTGCCCGTGAGCGCGAGCCCGCGCTACTCCGAGCACACCGGGGCCGCGTAGCGCTTCGGCGTCGCCTCGCCCAGTGCGATGCGAACCAGCGTGGCTGCCGTCGACGCTTCGGGGCTCTCGCCCGAGCCCGAGTAGATCAGGAAGAGTTCGCGCCCGTCGAACAGGATGCGGCCGGCGTCTTCGGCGGGGCCGGCGAGCCCGCTCTTCCAGCTCTTCACCACGCGGGCGCTCTCGACCTCGATCACGAGCGCGCCTTCGAGCCAGCCATCGACGAACAGCCACTGCTTTTCGTCGAGGGCGAACCATCGGCTGCCGTAGAAGTTCACGGGCACATCGAGGCGCACTTGGCCCGTTGCCGGGTCGAACAGCCGCCCCGTGCAGGCGGGGCCCGCGTCGCACTGCTGAACGAGCAAGAGTGGGCCCACGAACTCGAGAGCACCGACCTGGTCACCGTGCCCCGGCGAGGTGACGCGGAAGCGCTTCACGAGCCGCTTTTGCACGAGGTCGTAGGTTTCGATTTGTCCGTCGCCCTCGCCGCCGCCGGCGAGCTGGCGCACGACCGCAATGGTCTTTCCGTCGCTCGAGGCGCGCACGTCGATGCGGTCATCGAGCCCCAGGCGATAGGCTTCGGTCTTCTTGGTGTTCTTGCCGTTCACGAGCGTCGAGCACTTGCCCGCGTCATCGCACACCGAGAGCGAGTCTTTCGTCGCGCGGAGCTTCGATGGCGTTGCCGGTGTCGGTGTCGGCTCGGACTCGGGCGCGCGGGTTTCGAGTTTGCGGAACGCTCCCTCCGTCAGGCTCCATGCAAAGCAGCTGTCGCGAACGTCGTCGTCCGCGCCTTCGGGACGCAGACAGAGCTCGATGTCGTTGCCCGCTTTGCGTGCGTGCTGGACGCGCCCTTCGCCTGCCAGTGCCTTGGAGAGACACACCGGCGCGGGCGCGGGCTTCCCGCGAGCCCGAGCGGGCGCGGGCGGAGGCGTCGCCTCGTCGAGGGGCTCTTCGGCGAGGGGCTCGGGTCTCGGAACCGTGGCCGCGCAGGCGGGGAGCAGGCAGAGCAGCCACGGACGGAGGGTCCACATCGCGCGAGCGACCGTAGCAGGCCCCCGACGTATCACGTCGCGCGCGGCGAAACTGATGGATGTTCCAGGGGCATTTTCGAGCTTCTTCCTCAGGGTACGGGTACTGGTAATCTGTTCAGTCCGTGTTCGCTGAGCTCCTCGCGCGCTCGAACTTCTCCTTCCTTTCGGGAGCCTCGCATCCCGAAGAGCTCGTGGTGCGCGCGCGGGAGCTCGGGCTCTCCGCCATCGCGCTCACCGATCGCATGGGGCTCTACGGTTCGGTGCGCGCTCATGCTCAGGGCAAGGAGAGCGGGCAACGCGTGCTCGTGGGCGCCGAGCTCCTGCTCGAGCCCGACGAGCCCGTGCGCTCTCCGACGAGTCCGAGCGAGGCGCGACTCGTGGCTCTCTCCCGCGCGCCCAGCGTGGCACTGCTCGCCCTCGATCACGCGGGCTACTCGAACCTGTGTCGCTTGCTCACGCTCTCCCACGCCGACAAGCCGAAGGGTGAGGGTGCGCTCGCGCTCGAAGACTTGGCGCAGCATCACGCGGGTCTCGTCGCCATCGTCCCAGCGCCGCGCGACCCAGCGGGCATCGACGCTCCACCTCCCGATCTCTTGGGGCTCGTGCGCGACGTGTTCCAAGAGCGCGGCTTTCTCGGCTCATCGCCATCTCGATGGCTTCGATGCGGCTCGGCTCGAAGCTGTCGACGCTTAGTCGGAACGCCATGGGCTCGACGTGGTCGCCAGCGCGCGCCCCTTGTTCCATCAACGCTCGCGCAAGCAGGTGGCCGACGTCGTGTGCTGCATCCGCGAAGGGACCACACTCGATCGCGCAGGCACGCTGCTCGCGGCCAACGCCGAGGCCTTCTTGCGTTCGGAGCTCGAGATGCAGAAGCTCTTTCGGGATCGGCCAGCGTGGGTGGAGCGAACCGCAGACGTGGCGGCGGCTTCGGGGTTCTCGCTGTCCGAGCTCCGCTACCACTTTCCGTGCGAGCTTCTGCCGGGCGAAAGTGCCGACGAGAAGCTCCGCCGCCTCTCGCTCGAGGGGGCTCGCCGCCGCTACCCCGAAGGCGTGCCGAGCTCGGTGGCGCTCCAGATCGAAAAGGAACTCACGCTCATCGCTCGCTTGGGGGTCGCGCCGTATTTCCTGTCGACCTGGGAGATCGTGGAAATCGCGCGGAGCCGCAGCATCTTGTGCCAGGGGCGTGGGAGCGCCGCCAACAGCGCCGTGTGCTTCGCGCTCGGGATCACCGCGGTGGATCCGGCGCGCTCGAACCTGCTTTTCGAGCGCTTCATGAGCGCCGAGCGCAGCGAGCCGCCCGACATCGACATCGATTTCGAGCACGAGCGTCGCGAAGAGGTGATCCAAGAAATCTACGCGCGTCACGGGCGCGATCGCGCCGCCATGGTGAGCGAAGTGATCTGCTATCGCGGCAAGAGCGCCTTGCGCGAAGTGGGCAAGGTCTTCGGGCTCTCGTTGGAGCAGATCGATCGGCTTTCGGGCGCCATCACCCACTGGGATTCGGCCGAGGTGAGCGACGCCCGCTTGGCCGAGCTCGGCTTCGATCCGGCCGACGCTCGCTTGCGCCAGAGCGTGATGCTCGCCCGCGCCATCGAGGGCTTTCCGCGCCACCTGTCGATCCACGTCGGCGGTTTCGTGTTGTCGGCGCGCCCGCTCCACGAAGTGGCGCCCATCGAGCCGGCGCGCATGCCCGAACGCACGGTGATGCCGTGGGACAAGGACGACATCGAGGCCCTCGGCTTCTTCAAAATCGACGTGCTCGGGCTCGGCATGCTGACCGCCATCCGCAAGTGCCTCGAGCTGATCCACGCGGGCGGTGGGTTGCGCTCCGCCCAGGGGGAGGCGCCCTTCGACCCGCTCGAGGTCCTGACCCGCGTCCCGCCCGAGGACCCGGCCGTCTACGACCTCGCGTGCCGCGCCGACACGGTGGGGGTCTTCCAGATCGAGAGTCGCGCGCAGATGTCGATGTTGCCGCGGCTTCTGCCCCGGCGCTTCTACGATCTCGTGGTGGAGGTGGCCATCGTGCGTCCCGGGCCGATCCAGGGCGGCATGGTGCATCCCTACCTGCGCCGCCGCAGTGGTGAAGAAGCCGTGGTGTCTCCCCATCCTTCGCTCTGGCCCATCCTCGAACGCACCCTCGGCGTTCCGTTGTTTCAAGAGCAGGTGATGCAGATTGCCATCGTGGGTGCGGGCTACAGCGGTGGAGAAGCCGATCAGCTCCGGCGCGACATGGCGGCTTGGAAGAAGAACGGGCGACTCTTGCGCCACAAGGATCGCCTGCTCGACGGGTTTCGCGAGCGGGGCATCAGCGCCGAGTTCGGTGCCCGCTTGTTCGAACAGATCAAGGGCTTCGGTGAGTACGGCTTCCCCGAGTCCCACGCCGCTTCGTTCGCGCTCCTCGTGTACACCTCGGCCTGGCAAAAGGCGCACTACCCCGCGCACTTCGCCTGCGCCCTCGTGAACTCGCAGCCCATGGGCTTCTATTCGGCGAGCACCATCTTCCAAGATGCGCAGCGCCACGGGGTCGAGATCCGCGACGTGAGCATCGAGCACAGCCGCTGGGATTCGACGCTCCAAGCTCCGAGCTCGGCCAGCCGGATCGAGAGCCGAATGCCCGGCGCGGATCGGGCCATTCGGCTCGGATTTCGCTTGATCAAGGGATTTTCGGAGAAGGTCGCGCTCCGCATCGAGGCGGCTCGGAGCGCCCAGCCGTTCGCGAGTCTCACCGATCTCGTGCAGCGCACCGAGCTCCGCAAAGACGAGCTCGAGCGGCTGGCCGAAGCCGGTGCCCTCGAAGCCTTGGTGCCGGGTCGCCGCAATGCCGTCTGGCAAGCGCGAGCGCCGCGGGTCGAGGGGCTTTTCCAGAAGCTCGAGCTGCCCGAGCCACGCGTGCGCTTGCCTGCGCTTCGAGCCGCCGAACAGCTGGTGCTCGACTACGAACGCAAAGGTCTCTCGGTGGACGACCATCCCATGAAGCATTTGCGTGAGCGCTTGCGCGCGCGGGGAGTGCTCTCGTCGAGGGAAGTCGAACGAGCGCCACCGAAGAGCCGAGTCAGCGTGGCCGGTCTCGTCATCTGCCGCCAACAGCCCGGGACGGCCAGCGGCGTGGTCTTCATCACGCTCGAGGACGAGACCGGGTTTTCGAACCTGATTTTGTGGAATCACGTGTACGAGCGCCTGCGGCTCGTCGCCCGCCATTCGACGCTGCTCCTCGCTCGCGGCGAAGTCGAACGCCAAGGTACGGACAACCCCGTCGTCTACGTGGTGGTGGAGGAGCTCGAGCGACTCGACGTGCCCGCGGGGCGTGTGCGCTCCATGTCTCGCGACTTCCATTGATGCCCACGCTCTCCAGCGGGGCGCGACCAAGGTTGCCAAGACAAGGCTTGTCGAATTCTGCGGCGGAGCAGGTTGCTCCCTCGCTCGGCTCGGCTTCGCTTCGCGCGAGCTCCGCCGAAGCCGCTCCGGGCGAATTTTGCATCCGCGTTTCTGGCGGCACGCTCCCGCGCCGACGCGCACTGGCGCACACGTGACCCATCGTGAGCCACGCCCGCCCGCCGCCGAGTCCTCCTCGCAGCGCTGCGTGGCGCGTGAAAACCTCCTGACTTTGCCAACCTTGTGCTCTCGGCGCGCGAAGAGATTTTTGTGTGGTCGCGCGAAAAATGGGCACAGCCCGACTTGCATCGGCCGGACGGTCTGCTTCGCTCGAGCCGCCGGCGAAACTCGCACTTGTCAACGCGCGTTTCGAGCACGAAGCTTCAGGCTTCACGAGCCTCGGGAGAAGAGCATGACGGAAACCCAATTCGCTCCATTCGCCAATGCAGCCAACGCGTTCGCCCTCCTCGACCTGCTCGCGTTGCCTTCGGTCAGGCTGCTCAGCGGAGGTGGCGCGCTCCGCCAGCAGGCCCGTCGCCCCAGCAGCAGCGCGCTGACCGTGGGGACGGGCAACGGCTGCACCGTCGGGTCCGCCAGTTCGCTTGACGCCAGCGCCAGCGACGTCGGAGGCCATCAGGCTCAAGATCATGAAGTCCTCCGGGCTCGGCGGCCACGACCGTCGGCGACTGTGGCCTCGGCAGCGTCGTCCTCGTCCAGCGGAACAACTGCGCGGCGTACAGCACAGCGTTCGCGCTGGCCGCGCTCTTGTACCAGTAGATGGGTTCTGCGGCCATCTGCGATCAGGCTCAGCAGGCGAGTGCGGCATCGACTGGCCGACTTCCTCGAACGGAGCCCCCGTCCTGAGCTTCCGCGCGCCGAACGGCTCAGAACCGTGCACGCGACCTACGAGGTTCGGCAGCGTGCGTGCTCAACCGCTGACGCCAGCGCCTTGACCGCCCTTCGCCCGAGAAGGCCTGCCGCCGGCATGCTGAGCGTGGCTTCGCGGCGCCTTCGAGCTCCAGCCGCAGCGACAGGCCTGCCGCAGGTGCAGGGCGTGTGCGGGAGCGACGCCGAGGCGGCAAGGCGCGGACGCCGGCCTGCCGGCGATATGATCGACACCGGCAGCAGCGAGAAACGCGACAGATGCACCGGTGTTGCAGCGCCGGTGACGCGGCCGGACACCTGATCGGCTTCAGCAGCGACAGCGGACGCGAAACGAACACAACAGCGACGCCAGCGACGCTGGTGCGGACGCTCCAGCGGATACTGATGACGCGCCGGCCGACACGGGTAGCGGCGGCAGGCCTTAACCCAGTTCGGCACGAAGCCAGCAATCGCGTGATCAGGAGGTCTACGGCGGCGGTGGCAACAACGCTCCATGCGACCACGACTTCATCGTCGCCATGCTGGCAAGGAGCAGCGCGCCAGGTATGTCGCCGGAGCTCTTCGCTCCATCCAGGTGCCAGCGGCAATTTCAACGGCACGGGCTCCAACGCCGTGGCTCTCCCCAGGCGTGAGCGTGAACCCGAGCGTGCGCACCGCCTTGATCCAAGGCGCCACGAGCGGTTCGACCAGCACGACGCCGCTGCCGACGCCGGACTTCAACGCCGGCTTCAACATGTCGCTCTCCGATGGCAAGGTCGCGTTGGTGTTCGGCGCTCCGTTGAACGGTTGCGGCGCTGCCGGCAATGCCTGCCCGACGGCGAGCATCGTGGACCTCGTGGGCTACGGATCGGCGAGCCAATTCGAGGGCAGCGCGGCGGCGCCCGCGCTCAGCATTCAGAACTCCGGTGCGCGCAAGCAGCACGGCTGCCAGGACACGGATCAGAACGCCAACGACTTCACCGCGGCCGCTCCAACTCCCAAGAACACCTCGTCGCCTCTCAACAACTGCGCGCTGCAAGACGGCGGAACGGGTGGCACGGGCGGCACGGGAGGTGCCACCGGAGGAACGGGCGGCGCAACCGGAGGAACGGGCGGCGCAACCGGAGGAACGGGTGGCGCAACTGGTGGAACGGGCGGCGCGACCGGCGGCGCGGCAGGCTCCGCGGGCACGGCGGGTGCGGCGGGCGCGGCCACCGGGGGCAGCGGCGGTTCGGGCGGCGCGGGTGGCACGACCGGCGGCTCGGGTGGCACGACCGGCGGCTCGGGTGGCACGAAGTTCGACGCCGGTGTGGGCGGCAGCGCCGGCATCGGCTCGTCCGGTGACGACGGCGGCTGCGGCTGCTCGGTTCCGGGAGAGCGCTCGCTGCCGAAGGGCACCGCACTCTTCGCACTCTTGGGCAGCGCGCTCTTCGCTCGCCGGCGCTCGAGCCGTCGGTAGAACTCGCGACACGCGGCGGGGCCACTCGGAGTGGCCCTCCCGTGGCCCGGGAAATCATCCATACTCCCGAGCGATGCTCCTCCGAACACTTCGTATCGGGCTCGTGTCGGTTTGTGCTCTCGGCTCCAGCGTCGCGTGCGGTGACGACGACTCGAGTGTGGCAGGGCCGACGGGCGGTGCGACGAGCAGCGGTGGCACCGCTGGCACCAGCGGCAGTGGTGCGGCTTGGCCTGGCGGCGGCTCGAGCGGGAGCGGTGGGTCGAGCGGCGGCGGAGGCACGGTCGCGACGGGCGGCGTCGGTGCAACGGGCGGCGCCACGGGCGGCGCCGGAGGCACGGGGGCGACGGGCGGCGGCAGCGGCGGTGCTGGCGGCACGTCGGGCAGCGGCGGCGGAAGCTCGTGCCCGCCAGGCACCGGCGGCAGTGGTGGGCCCTGCGAGTTCCCTCAGGGCGTTCCGGATCCGGACTTCATCTGTGCCGCGGCCTCGTACCAGGACACGGATCCGGCGGTGGATGCAGCGGTCAACTCGGTGATGGCCTCGCTCACCGGTTGCGGGGTCGGCAGCGATTGCCCCATCACCGGACTTCCGGGCGGCAACGTCGACGAGGTGTGTCAGAGCTGGTTCGCTGCGGTGACCCAAGCGCTTCGCGCCAAGGGCTACTGTGCAGGCCAGCACGCGGTCGGCTCGACCGACGAGATCGCCGTCAGCAACACGGGTTGCGGTGGCAAGTGGTACGGCTACCACATCTGCAACTACGGCGGCCCCAAGGTGGTGTGGAACCCCGGGGCCCGCCGCGGCTGGTGGATGATCAAGCCGTCTTACTGCAATTGAGAAGCACTCTTCACGCGCGCTTGACGTCGCGCGGGCGGAGTGACGCGAACGAGACGCCGCCTCGACTCCGCACCGCCACGCGCAGGGCATCGTGGCCGCCTTGGGCGGGGCTCCAGCGTACGCTCGCGCCTTCGCCGACGACTTCTCCCGAAGCTTCCCAGCGCGTGCTCACCTGAGCCGGGGCGCCCACGAGATCCACGACCACCGCATCGCCCGACCAACGCGCCGAGAGCTCGATCTCGGGCGGATCCGAGAGCGGCAGATCCCGACTGCGCACGGCGCGGCGCGGTGCGGTGTCGGTCCACTGATCGATGAGGCGGAGCCGTCCCTTGGGAGCGGGCAGCTCGTCGTTGAGCGAGAAGCCACCGTCGGGTGGCGGAGGGTCGGCGACGAACGAGTCCTCTTCCGCGTCGGCGTCGACGCCCGCGTCTTCGGGCAGAGGGTCGGCCACCATTTGATCCTCGTTGGCGTCCATGCCGCCGTCTTGGGGCAGGGGATCGGCCACGAACTGGTCCTCGGAGCCTGCGTCTTTCGGCTTGTTGTTGTCGGAGGTGCTCTCGCCGGAGCAGCCGAGTGCCGTGAGCGCGAGGGAAGCGCCCAACGCCAGCTTCGAACCCATCCCCAGCCGCGAGCGCGCGGTGCGCTCGGCGCGCGGCTCACGGGCTCGCTTCGCGTAAGCGTCGACCTCGGCGTAGAAGCCGTCGAGCTCGTAGTGCCAGAGGCGGTCGGCCTCGGCAACCTCGAGGCCGAGCAAAGCGGTCTGGCGCTCGATGGCGTCGAAATCGGAGAGGTCGGCGGACTCGGCGAGCTCCAGCACTCGCTCGAGGAAGCGCGCCGTCTCCAGCGTGATGGCGCGGGTCAAGGACTCGGCCCGCTCGCGCAGGCGCCGGTGCCCGCCGCCGACGTCGGCGTGGAAGAACTCGACGAGCTTCGCCGCATAACCGACGCCCATGTAGCGGTTTGCCACGCCGTCGCAGCGGAAGTTGCGCTCGCGGAACACGCTGGACGCGATGCGGAACGCGAGCTCGGTCCGTTGGTCTTCGATGCGATAATTCCAGCCGAGGTAGCTCCCGCCGAGCTTGTCGGCGCGCGCCAGCTCGAGCTGCATCGGCGTCCCGTAGTAGGGCTCCGCTCGGCAGAAGTTCACCGGGTGCTCGGGGTGCGCGCGCATGAACGCGATGTTCTCGCGCACGTCGGGCAGGGTCGCGTCGGGCTCGAAGACCAGCAAGTTGTAGCAGGCGAAGATGCCGCTCTGGGCGCAGGCGTCCAACGCCTCCCCCACCGCGTGGTGCTGCACGCCTCGGTTCAGGTGCGCCGAGCCGCGCTCCGCCACGTTTTCTACGCCCACGTAGAGGCGCACGACGCCGAGCTCGGCGAGCCGACGAGCGAGCGCGGGGGTCAGGGTCTCCGGGCGGCACTTGCCGATGATTCCCGCCTTGTCGACTCCGCGCGCGCGCAGCGCGGAATAGATGGACTCGACTCGAGCGAGCGACGCCTCGGGTTTCGGCAAGAGGAAGTTGTCGTCGTGGAAGCAGAACACGCAGGCCTCCCCGGCCCGCGCCGTGAGCGCCTGCATCTCGTCGGCCACGTTCTCGGGGCTGCGGAGCCGCAAGAGCGCGCCGCCACCGTCGCGTTTGGCGTCGCGATAGAACGAGGTGATGGAGCAGTAGCTGCAGCTGCCCCAGCAGCCGCGTGAACCCATGATCGGCACGAAGGGCACGCCCGCATGCCGCGACGGCGCGCGGTAGCGCTTCGGGAACGGAAGTCGATCCAGATCCGACTCGAGCCCGCGACCCGGCGTGCGCTTCACTCCCGACTCGTCGGAGAACGCGAGACCGGACACCTCGCCGAGGGGGCGGCCGCTTCCGAGGGCCGCCAGCAGATCCAGGAATGTCGCCTCGCCGTCGTGCAGCACCACGCTGTCGACGCCGTGTTCCCGCCCGAGGACCTCGTGGGCCGCCAGCGAAGGGAACTGCCCGCCGGCAGTGATGTGGCCAGCGAAGCCAGCGCGGCGGAGCGCTCGCGCCAGCGACAAGAAGTCGTGCGAGCGGTGTTGGAACTGAATGCTCAGACCGATCACGTCGGGTGCTGCCTCCGCGAGCCGGGTCACGACGCGCGCTCGGTCTCTCGGTGAGTTGTAGGGGACGATGGAAACCTCGTGCCCCGCGCCTTCGGCCACCGCGGCGATCATCCCGACGCCCAGGTTCTCCTCGAAGTCCGCTCCCACGATCGCGACGCGCATGTTCGACCTCCTCGGTCCGACCATGTTCGCTGTCCCCGACGGGCACGCCTTGATCCCGGTCAAATTCGGTGCTCGAAGATCAGCGACCCTTCCGAGGCTTGCCGCAGAGCGTCATGGAGTTTCCCCGGCCGTTCATCACTTGGGTGTGGGCCGTCATCGAGATCGCGAGGCGAGACGCATCGCACATGGCTTCGCGGTGCTCGCGGGCAGTGTCCGTGTCCGTCACCAGGCTCGAGTGGATCTCGATGCGCTGCTCGCCGTCGACCTCGAACATGCAGGTGCCGATCACGTAGTCCATGTACGGGTCGCAACTCGTCGAGAGCCAGCCGCGACGGCACGCATGTGCCTCGAGCTTCTTCTGGGCATCGATGCTCGGCGTGCTCAGGTAGCCAGGCCGGCTCGCGCAGCGAGCCCCGAGGTCGGCACGATCCGCCGGGGACACGCTGCCCCCGCAGGCGAGCAGCGCGAGTACCACGAAGGGCAGTGGGAAAGCCGGGCGCGACCCCAGGCCCGCCCCGCTCAAGCGACCTGCGCGGACTCGTCGGACTCGGCGGCAGGCGGGGCGCTGCTGAACACGCCGCGGTGCTCGCTCCGGACCGTGGCCTGTTCGTTCACCTTGACGCTCACGATGCGGGAAACGCCTGGTTCGCCCATGGTCACGCCGTAGAGCACGTCGACGCTCTGCATCGTCTTGCGTACGTGGGTGATGAGGATGAACTGCGAGTTCTCGGTCATCGAGCGGATCGCCTCGTTGTAACGCGCGACGTTGGCCTCGTCGAGCGGGGCGTCGACCTCGTCGAGCACGCAGAACGGCGAGGGGCGATACTGGAAGATGGAGAAGATCAGCGAGACCGCGGTGAGCGCCTTCTCTCCGCCGCTCATCAGCTCGATGTTTCCGAGCTTCTTGCCCGGAGGCTGCGCGATGATCTCGACGCCCGTCTCGAGCATGTCGTCGGGGTTCGTGAGCGCGAGCTCGGCGCGTCCGCCACGGAACATCCGCGTGAACGTCTTGCGGAATAGCTCGTTGACCGCGTCGAACGTCTCCTTGAAGCGCCGGCGCGACTCGCGGTTCATGTGTTTGATGGCGCGGTCCAGGTCTTCGAGGGCCTTCTCGATGTCGATCTTCTGGACCGACAGATCTTGGAAACGCTTCTCGGCGTCTTGCCACTCGCGACCCGCATCCAGGTTCACGGGGCCCATGCGATCGATGAGCTGCGAGAGCTCGTCGATTCGCCGCCGCTGCTCGTCGTCGGGCATCGGGCGCGCGTGGTAATCGCCCACCACGCGGCGCAAATCGAGGCCGCGGAAACGGTCGCGAACGTTGGCGAGCAAGTGCTCGCGCTCGAGCTCGATGCGTTGCAGCGCCATCTCGGCGCGCCGCAGGCTCTCGTCGAGAGTCTGGGCCTCGTCGCGTAGGGTCTTGAGCTCCGCTTCGCGCGTTCCGAGCGCGAAACGCACCTGCTCGAGCAAGGTGCGGGCGGAGTCGAGCTCGCGATGGGCGAGGCGAGCGACCTCGCCCGCGCCGACTCGCGTCTCGCGCGCGACGACGATCTGCGCCGCCGTCTCGCCGAGCGCACGCGCGATCTCCATCAGCTCGTCGGCCAGGCGTTGGGCGCGCGCCTCCAGATCGGAGATGGAGGCCGCGACGCGCTCCTCCGAGCTCTTGGCGGCTTCGGCTTGTTCGCGGACCTGGGCGAGCCGCACTTTGCGCTCGGTGACCAGGGTGGCTTGCGCCGCGACGCGCTCGCTCCACGACGTCGCGAGCGACTCGGCCTTGGCGAGCTCGTGACGCAGGTGCTCGAGGGCAGCCTGGGCGGCGTCGAGCTCCGCGCGGGTCGCGGTCTGGGCGCGAGCGGCCTCCGCCAGCTTGGCGTCGAGCTCGCCCGCCTCGTTCTCGATGGCGCTTCTGCGGCTCGAAAGCCGCGCGATCTCGTCGCCGGTTCGCGCCAAATCCTTCTCGGCGGTGACGTGCGCCAGCTCGCCTTCGTGGGCTTCTTGGCGCGCGCGATCGAGGCGGGTGCCGACTTCGGACAGCCGCGCACGGAGCGAGGTGTGCTCGTCGTGGACCTTGGCGTAGCGCTCGCCGAGGCGTTCGACCTCTTCCGCCAGCTCGCGGAGCTCACGCTTCTGCTCGACCATGGCCGCGGCCACGTCATCGCCGGCGCCGCCGCTGACGACTCCGCCCGGGCGCGCCACCGTGCCGTCTTTCGCGACGGCGGTCGTACCCGGAAAGCGCTCGGCGACGCTGAGTGCGTCGGCGGCCGACTCGACGAGGACGGCGTCGCCGACCAGGGCGCGCACGAGCGCTTCGTCTTCGGGCGCGTAGGCCAATCGATCGGCGAGGTAGCCGACGACGCCCGGCTCGGAGAGGGGGGCGCCCTTGGCGCTGCCGGCGACGAAGGGCGGTCGGGCTGCCACTATGTTGGCGCGGCCACGCTCGGTCCGCGCGAGCTCGGCCAAGAGCTCGAGGCCGCGCGGCAAGTCCTCCACGACCACGTATTGGAGGCGCTCGCCCAAGAGCCCCGCGAAGGCGCGGGTGAGTTCCGCCGGTGCCTCGATGCGGTCGGCGACCAGGCCGGCGACTCCGGAGTGGGAGCCGCTGACGAGGGCGCGCGCGCCGGCGCCGACGCCTTCGAGGCGCCGGTGCAGCTCGTCGAGGGCTCGGAGCCGGCTCTTCTTCAGGCTGAGCTCGTTCTTCGCGGCGTCCACCGCGCGCTCGCTCTCGAGTTGGCGTGCGCGGAGCTCCACCATCTCGCCCTCGAGGCTCTCGCGCTCGGCGACGGTGAGGAGCTTGCCTTCGGCGAGCTCGGCGACGCTGCGCTCGAGAGCGTGTTTGCGAGCGTCGAGCTCGGTGAGCTCGTCCGCGATCTCGGCGCGTTCCGCGGCCAGGCGATCGCGCCGCGCCTCGAGCTCCGCGATGTGGTGTCCATGGGCACCGAGCCGGGCCTCTTCGGCCGCCGCCCGGGACGAGGTGTCCCCGAGCTTCTGCCGTACGCCTTGCAGCTCTTCGTTGGCGCGCGCTTCTTGATCACGGAGCTCGGCCAGTGCGACGTCTTCCTTCTCGGCGTCGGCCACGCGCTCGCGCTCGTCCCGCGCCAGGTCGAGCAGGCGTGCGCCGAGCGTCGCGCGCTCGTCGTTCAGGAGGGCGAGACGCTGTCCGATCTCGGCCTGCTCGGTTTCGGCAGCGCTCTGACGCTCTCCGAGGTGGCGCATGCGATCGCGCGCGCGCTCGATCTCGGCCCCGAGCGCCGTGACGTCGTTGTCCGCTTCGAACGCAGCCGTGCTGGCCCGATCGGAGCGCTGCTCGATGGCCAGCGCCTCTTCACGCGCCGCATCCAGCGCGCTTTCTGCTTCGCCGAGCCGCGCCCGGGCTTCGCCCAGGCCCGCCGAAGCGCTGATCTCGGCCTGCTTTTCCACCTGCTCGGTCACGATCAGCTCGAGCAGCTTGTGGGAGGCATCGTGCAGCACGAGGTCTTCGAGCTCGGCGCGATACTGGATGTAGCGCTCGGCCTTGGCCACCTGTCGCTTGAGCGAGGCGCGGGTGCGGTCGATCTCGGTGACGATGTCGGTGATGCGCAAGAGATTCTGGCGCGTGAGCTCCATCTTGCGCTCGGCCTGCTTGCGCCGCTGCTTGTACTTGGTGATGCCCGCGGCCTCTTCGATGTAGAGCCGGCGATCTTCGGGCCGCGAGCTGACGATCTGTCCGATGCGCCCCTGCTCGACGATGGAGTACGCCTTGGTGCCGACGCCGGTGCCGAGGAAGAGCTCGGTGATGTCGCGTAGTCGAACTTGTACCTTGTTGATGAGGTACTCGCTGGTGCCGTCTCGGTAGAGCCGGCGCGTGATCGCGATCTCTGGATACGCCTGATACTCGGGCGGCAGCGACGCCGCGTAGTTCGGGTCGTTGTTGTCGAACGTGATGGTCACTTCGGCCAAGCCGTGAGGGCCGCGCGACTCGGAGCCGTTGAAGATCACGTCTTCCATGGCTCGTCCGCGCAGGTGCTTCGCGCTCTGCTCACCCATGCACCATCGAATCGCGTCGACGATGTTCGACTTGCCGCAGCCGTTGGGTCCGACGATACCGATCACGTCGTGGTCGAAGTGGATCACGGTGCGGTCCACGAAGGACTTGAAGCCCGCGATCTCCAGCCGCTTGATGTGCATCGATGAACGTCCCTTGTCGGCCCGTTTTTCCGAGGCTAGCAGCCTCGGGAGCCCTGCGCTTTTGCCCCGTCCCAGCCGAGCTGGGGTGAGGCGGGTTCGTGGTGGAAAGGCGCCCGGAGGAGCGCGATAGACCTAGGGCAACCTCACGTCATGTAGGGTCACGCCAGGTACTGCACATTTGATAGGCGACATCCGGCCCGGACTCAAGTGAAAAACCGAGCGCCGACCGAGCCGCCTTTCCGCGCGATCCTCGGCGCTAGTTCGTGGGAAACATTGACAGACCCGCTCGCGAGTCGCATTTGGCGCCCATGACCATGAGTACGTTTGCACCTCGTGCTCTTTCGCATGGGAAGCGAGCAATCCATCAGCGAAGCTCCGCCAAGCGTGCCCGTCGCAAGGCCGAGACCGCAAGCGTCCGGTGACCAGTGGGCAGGGCTTCATTCTGAAAGGGGAAGCTGGCGCCGACGGCTACGGCGCAAGGAAACCAGGTGCGGCGGAGACCAAGTCTTCGACACCGAGTACGTCGACGTGCACGACCTCGACCGAAACCAAGTCCGAGACCAAGTCCGAGGGACCACTAGCTGACTCCGAGCGACAAGTCCGGCGTGACCTTCGCGAGTGCGCGAACGTTCTGCCGAGCTGCCGAGTGCGCGCTCGTCCGAGCGCGCGGATCGAATTTCGACTCTCGAGATATCCGCGGCGTATTTCCTCCACGCTCGCCGCGCCACGGGCATAGGATGCGAGAAGGATGGCAGACAAAAAGCTCGAACTCGAGGAAGTGCGGCGGGAGATCTCGAGCTCGATCGGACGCCTCCTCGCTCAGCTCGAAGCACGGGCACGCCTGAGCCGGCGCATCCACAAGTTGGTGGAGGGGACAACCGTCCGCCGACGTGGGCGAGAGGATTGGCTCGCGGCGCTCGAAAAGACCGCGAGCGGCGAGCTGCCCGTCGATGACCTCCGGGCCATCTTCCGTCAGGTGCGAGCGTCGGCGCGCGCGCTCGAGCAGCCGGTGCGCGTGGCGTACCTCGGCCCCGAGGGCGGCTTCTGTCACGCGACCGCGCGCAGCTACTTCGGCGCCTCCGGCATCTACGCCGAGTGTGCGACCGTGGCCGAAGCCTTGGACGAGGTGACGCGGGCTCGCGCGATCTACGCCGTCTTCCCCTACGAGTCTTCGAGCGAGGGCCTCCTCGTGTCGAGCATCGCGACGCTGGAAGAGACGGAGCTCGTCCTGGTGGCGGAGCGGACCTTGCCGGCTGCCTACGACCTCATGAGCCACACCGCCAACATGGCAGACATCGAGAAGGTGTACGCGACGGCGGCCGCCCACGCGTCCTGCGAGCGCTTCCTCGAGCGCGAGCTGCCCAAGGTCGGCGTCATCGACGTTCGTTCACCGGTGGTGGCCACCGAGCTCGCGGCGGGCGATCACGGGGGCGCGGCGCTCGCTCCCACGGGTACGGGCACCGAGCGTGAGCTGCGCGTCGTTCGGGCCAACGTCGGCGACACGCCGGACGTGAGCTTCCGGTACATGGTGGCCGGGGCGCGCCCGGCGATCCGCTCCGGCAAGGACACCACTTGCCTGCTCTTCAGCGTGGACGACACCCCGGGCGCGCTGTTCGACGTGCTCCGCCACTTCGCCGAGCGGGGCGTGAACTTGAAGAAGCTCCAGTCACGGCCGGTGAGCGGCAAGGGCGGGGACTACGTCTTCTACGTGGAGGTGACCGGCCACGTCACCGACCGCCCGGTGGTGACCGCGCTCGAGGCGGTCAAGCGGGCCACCAAGTACCTCAAGGTGCTCGGGTCGTTCCCCACCGAACGCTGAGCCTCGCGGGCGACAGGTTGCGCTCGTAAATCCACGACGATGAGGTAGGCTCGCTCCGACACATGAGACGCGGCCTCTGGCTTTTGTCCTGCATCGCTCTGTCGCCCCTCGTCAGCGGTTGTCCGAAAAAGCCAGACAAGATCGTGGCGGCCGGTGAAGATCGGGTGCTCAGCGACGCCGAGATCGACGCCGAGCCCGCGGCGCTCTTGCCGGGTGGCGCGGTCGCCGTCTTCGCCGTCGACGTCAAGAAGGTGATGGCCTCACAGTTCGGGCAGAAGGTGCTGTCGATCTCCCGAGCGCGCACCCCGGTGCCGGCCAGCGCCAATTTCGACCCCGGACGCGACCTCGAGCGCGCGTGGGTCGGTGTCTATTCCATGCAGGGAGCGGACTCGGCAGCCGTCCTCACCGGCACCTTCGACAAGGCCGCCATCGAGCGTTCCGCGGATGGCACGCAGCGCACTCCGCTCGGCACGCCGGTGGTGAAGTCGAGCTATGCCGGCCGCTCTCTCTACACCTCCCACAACATCGGCTTCGTGGTCCTCACGTCGCGCACGGTGCTCGTGGGCAACGAGACGGGAATTCGCCGCGCGCTCGACCGCATCAAAGAAGGACGTGTGCGCAATCAGCTTCCCGTCTGGTTCGAAGAGCTCGCGAAGACGCCCAACGCCCCGGTGGTCGCGGGCTTCGATCTGCGCGCGCAGCCGCTCACCGACGCCACGCGCCAGCAGCTGCCCTTCCTGAGTGGACTCGAGACTGCGCGCTTCCTCGGGAACTTCGAGTCGCCGGGCGTGAATCTCGCGGGCACCATGACCTACGGCGACGAAGCGGGCGCGAAGGCGGGCGCGGCGGCACTGCTCCAAGTCCGCGAGACCATCGCCAGCTGGGGGTGGTTGGCCTCGCTGCTCGGCGTCGGTCAGCCCGTCCGCCAGCTCGATGCGCAGGTCTCCGGCAAAGACGCCAAGGTCGTCGCTGCGCTGGACGCCGGCGAAGTCGGCAAGCTGCTGGACCAACTCTCGAACTACCTCGGCACGCCGAACCAACCCGGGGTCATTCCCGCCACGACCAGCGTCTGCTGACCGGCGCGCCCGGCGCGCCGAACCGCCGATGACCCAGCTGATCGTGAAGCCCCAAGCGCGCCCTCGCCGGGAGCGTGCCGGTGCCTGCGGACAAGAGCATCAGTCATCGGGCTCCTGATCTTCGCCGCGCTGGCGACCGGTCGCTCGAGCTCCGCGGCTTTTCCTACGGCGAAGACAACGTCGCCACCTCGCGCGCGTTCCGCGAGATGGGAGTCGTTATCGAAGACGACGCGCACGGCACGCTCCGCGTCCACGGAGTCGGACTCGGCGGTCTCAGCGCGCCCGCCCGTGAGATCGATTGCGGCAACAGCGGCACCACGATGCGCCTCTTGTCGGGTGTCTTGGCGGGGCAGCCGTTCGCGGCCCGATTGACGGGGGATGCGTCGCTCACGCGCAGGCCGATGGGGCGCATCGTGCGGCCGCTCGCGGAGCGAGGCGCGCGGATCGTGGGCACCCCGCGTCCCGGCGATCCAGAGGGGGTGACGGCACCGCTGGACATCGGCCCGCTCGCCGAGGGCACGCGGCTCCTGCCCCTCGAATATTCCCTGCCCGTCGCCAGCGCGCAGGTGAAAAGCTGCCTCTTGCTCTCCGGGCTTTGGGCTTCGGGGCCGACGCTCGTGCGGGAGCCGCTCGTCAGTCGCGACCACACCGAGCGGCTGCTCAATGCCCTGGGCGTCCCGGTGGAAACCGCTGGGCCCATCGTGAAGCTGCATCCGCCGAGAGACACGGACGCCATTGCCGGGTTCAGCGTCGATCTCCCCGGCGACCTGTCGGCTGCGGCGTTTCTCCTGGTCGCGGGCCTCTTGGTCGAAGGCAGCGCGGTCACGACCCGCAGCACCGGCATGAACCCGACGCGGACCGGGCTCATCGACATCGTCCGCCGCCTCGGTGGCCAGCTGGGAACGTCGCCCCGTGGCGAGTCGCTGGGTGAACCGTTCGGCGAGATCACGGCCCGGGCCACACCTTTGCGCGGCGCCAGCCTGGGGGGAGAGCTCGCGCTCCGTGCCATCGACGAAATTCCCATCGCGGCTGCGTTGGCCGCGCGCGCCAGCGGCATCACGCGCTTTTTCGACGTGTCGGAGCTGCGGGTCAAAGAGAGCGATCGCATCGCTGCGATCGTGGCCATGCTGCGAGCTTTCGGCGTCGACGCCGAAGAGCACGAAGACGGCTTCTCGGTGGAGGGCCGACCCGGCGCGCCGCTCGCCGCCGCCACGGTCCAGAGTCGAGGCGACCATCGCATCGCCATGACCGCCGCGGTGCTCGCACTGGTCGCCGACGGCCCGACCCGGATCGAAGACGTCGACTGCATCGCAACGAGCTTTCCGCGTTTCGTGGGCACGTTGCGGGCGCTGGGAGCCGAAATCGAGGTGGTCGCGTGAGCCGGCGGCGTCCAGTGGTGGCCATCGACGGCCCGGCGGGCGCGGGCAAGACCAGCGTGACACGCGCAGTGGCCCGCGAGCTCGGTTACCTGCTGGTCGACACGGGCGCGATCTACCGCTCCGTCGCCCTTGCCGCGCAGCGCATCGGCGTGGCTTGGGGCGACTCCGACGGTGTCGGCGCTCTGGCCGAGAACCTCGCGCGCGAAGAGGCCATTCGATTCGTCGTGACCGACGCCGGGCAGCGCGTGCTGCTCCGCGGCGACGACGTGTCGACGGCGATTCGCACCCAGGACATCGCCGAGGGAGCGAGCCAGGTCTCGGCCATTCCTCGGGTGCGGGCGGCGCTCCTCGACATGCAGCGACGGAGCGGCGTCGAAGGGGGCGTCGTGCTCGAGGGCAGGGACATCGGCAGCGTCGTGTTCCCCGATGCCGAGGCCAAGTTCTTCCTGACTGCGAGCGTGGAGGTGCGCGCGCTCCGCCGGCACGCAGAGCTCGTCGCGCGGGGCGAGCCGGCCGACCTCGAAGTGATCCGGCGCGAGGTCCGGGAACGCGACCGGCGTGACAGCACGCGCGAAGTGGCGCCGCTCGTGCAGACCGAGGATGCGCTGCTCGTGGACAGCTCGGAGCTCGGCATCGACGAAGTGGTGGCCCGGATCGTGGGCCGCGTGCGGGAGGTCGAGCGACGTCTGCTCTCCGCTCCCTGACCTTCGCGCTCCTGACCGCCTCGGTTTCGGCCTGCGGGGGCCCGGCGCGCATTCCGCCGCCCGCCGAGCCGCCCCCGGCGCTGGTCGAGCCGGGAGACGCCATCCCGGCCGAGCTCGACCTCGCGCTGCGCATCGACGTGGCGAAGCTTCGGAGCGCGTTGGGGGAGACAGCGTTCGAAGCGCTGCGCAAAGACTCACCGGCGCAGTCGAGCGACGATCCGGTGAGTCTCGGTCTGATTCGCGACGCCATGGCGCGGGCCGACAGCGTGTGGATTGCGCTTCGCCCCGCTGCGCGATCGGAGTCCACCGACAGCGTGACGGTGCTGGTCGGGCGATTCGACGGCTTCGATCCGAAGCGCTCGGGGGCGGCGCCGTCCTGGCAAGGCCCCATGGACCTCGGCGCGGGCGTGCGCCGCTGGGACCGCGAAGGCCGCGCGCCGCGCTCGGCGCCGGTGCGCATCTACGCCCGGGACGATCGCATCTTGGTGTTCGTCACGAGCGCCGCGACGGACAGCGTCGAGCGACGCCTCGAGCGCGGCATCGCGGATGCCCACGTGGAGCCCCGGGCGAGCGGGCTCGTCTCGCTGGACGTGCGCGGTCGCGGCTTGCGCACCTCCGTCATCACGGACCGAGCGCCGACGCTCGGGCGCCTCCTCTCCCGGGCCGAGCGCTTGCGCGCCCACGCCGACCTCGAACCGGGCGGCCTCCGGGGTGAGCTCGAGCTCGAACTCGCGAGCGCGGAAGAGGCGCTCGAGGTGGCCTCGTCCCTGGGACGCATCGCGAGCGCCGCAACCGAGGATCCGGGGTTGCTCGGGCGCGTGCTGGAGGGAACCCGGATCGAGGCCATCGGGTCGCGCGTGGTGATTCGGGTCGCGCTCGGACCGGAGATCGTGGCGCGGCTCGTGGCCTGCGCAGGCGGTAGCTGCTGAGGGGGCTCGCTGCGGGCTCCGGCCGGCGGGGAGCCGAAATGGCCGATCCCGCGCTCGGGCTCGGATCTCCGTTTGACTCGATGGGACCCGTGCGCTACGGGAGGCGTCCCCTCGGGCGAGGCGCATGGCAAGAGGTCCATCCTCCGGCCCACAAAGCGACCAAACGCACGAGGGCAAGGAGGCATCGACTCGTCCCATGAATCAAACGCAAACGACCCAGACTTCTTCCGGCGACAGCTTCGCCGCACTGTTCGAGCAGGCCGCCCAAGGTACGGGCGCGACCGAGATGGGCGGTGAAGGCCAGATCGTGACGGGCATCGTCGTCGCCGTGAACCGCGATTCGGTCGTGGTCGACATCGGCGGCAAGAGCGAAGGGGTCATCAAGGCGGACGAGTTCATCGACGCCACCGGACAGCTCACCATCAAGCCGGGGGATCGCGTCGACGTCTTCATCGAGAGCCGTGAGAGCGACGATGGCCTCATCTCCTTGTCCAAGGAGAAGGCCGACAAGATGAAGGTGTGGGACGAGATCTCGAGCGCCTGCGAGCGCGACGAGATCATCGAAGGCACCATCAGCCAGCGCGTGAAGGGCGGGCTCAGCGTCACCATTCGCGGCGGCGTGAAGGCGTTCTTGCCGGGCAGCCAGGTCGACCTCCGACCCATCCGCAACTTGGACAAGCTGATCGGACAGACCTACGAGTTCAAGGTCATCAAGTTCAACAAGAAGCGCGGCAACATCGTGCTCTCGCGGCGCGTCCTCCTCGAGAAGGAGCGCGACGCGATGAAGGCCAAGACCTTGGCGCACCTGGAAGAGGGCATGGTCCTGGTCGGCACCATCAAGAACCTGACCGAGTACGGCGCGTTCGTGGATCTCGGCGGCATCGATGGCCTGCTCCACATCACCGACATGTCTTGGGGCCGCGTGAACCACCCGAGCGAGGTGTTCAAGGTCGGTGACGAGGTCACGGTCAAGGTCCTGAAATACAACCCCGAGACCGAGCGCGTGAGCCTGGGCCTGAAGCAGACCCAGGAAGATCCGTGGAACCACGCCGAAGAGGTCTACGTCATCGGCAAGCGCGTGAAGGGCAAGGTGATGAGCCTCACCGACTACGGCGCGTTCGTCGAGCTCGAGCCGGGTGTCGAAGGCTTGATCCACGTCAGCGAGATGAGCTGGACCAAGAAGATCAAGCACCCGAGCAAGATGATGGAGGTCGGGCAAGAGGTGGAGTGCCAGGTGCTCGAGGTCGACTCCAAGGCCAAGCGCATCAGTCTCGGTCTGAAGCAGCTCGAGCCCGATCCGTGGACCCTCTTCACCGACAAGTACAAGCCCGGCGACAAGATCAAGGGCAAGGTCCGCTCGATCACCGACTACGGTGTCTTCATCGGCATCGAGGACGGCGTCGACGGCATGGTCCACAAGACCGACCTGTCCTGGACCGTGAAGATCAACAACCCCGCCGACCTCTACGGAAAGAACGACGAGGTCGAGGCCATCATCCTCAGCATCAACCACGACGAGAAGAAGGTTTCGCTCGGCGTGAAGCAGCTGTGGGACGACCCGTGGGGCGACATCCTCGAGAAGTACAAGCCGGGCGCCGTGGTCGACGAGGCCACCGTACTCAGCGTCGTCGACTACGGTGCGTTCGTGCGGGTGGCCGAGGGCATCGAGGCCCTGATCCCGACCAACGAAATCGATCCGAACCTGGCGCTCTCGGCCGGGGACAAGGTCAAGGCCGAGGTCAGCAACGTCGACTCGATGGATCGGCGCATCACGCTCACCATGCGCAACGTGGGTGCGAGCCCGGCGGCCGAGCAGTTCCAGGCGCTCGCCCGCGAGAAGGCCGGACAGGGCGCGACCCTGGGCGACCTCTTGAAGGGCAAGCTGGGCGACAAGCTCGCCGAGCTCACGGGCGAAAAGAAGGAGTGACCGTCGAGCGGGGACTCCGGCCGCCGAGGTCGAGGTCCCCGCGGGCGACTCGGGTCGCCCGTTTCG
Source organism: Polyangiaceae bacterium (assembly GCA_046351435.1). GTDB lineage: Bacteria > Myxococcota_A > Polyangia > Polyangiales > Polyangiaceae > JADJKB01. The sequence continues at coordinate 3,985 of JAXLYN010000015.1, read as the reverse complement.
GTCCGCGCGGCCGGGATCCCATGGCGGGGACCCGGCCGCGTTCGTTCGTGGCAGGCGCGGGAGAACCTCACCAGCGGCTTGTCGCTGACGGGCGGTCGTTGATCTAGGATCGCCGCCCAACGATGACGGAGCGGATCTGGGCGCCCTGGCGCATGGAGTTCATCCGCGGCGCGGACAAGCCCTCGGGTTGTGTCCTTTGCGGCTACGTGGCGGCGACCCCCAGCCGTGACAACGGCGTTCTCGCTCGGGGACGTCACGCCTACGTGGTCTTGAACAAGTACCCCTATACCGCGGCGCATTCGATGGTGGTTCCGTTCGTTCACACGAGCTCCCTCGGCGAGCTCGAACCGGATGCCCACGACGAGCTCTTCCGGCTGGTCACGCGCGCCAGCGCAGCCCTCACCGCCGTCACTCGAGCCGAGGGCATGAACATCGGCCTGAACCTCGGGCGTGCTGCCGGCGCGGGCATCCACGAGCACCTCCACGTGCACCTGGTGCCGCGCTGGACGGGGGACAACAACTTCATGCCCGTGCTGGCCGACCTGCGCGTGATGCCGGAGCACCTTGCCGCCACCTGGGATGCGCTCAGGCCAGCGTTCGCGGCGTTGGAAGAGGATCGTCCGTGAGCGAATCGCCGAAAGAAGAAGAACCGCGCCCGAGCCGCCTGGGCTGGACGCGCGATCGCGTGACGTTCCTCGCGGTTTCGGCGCTGCTCTTCGGCGCCCTTCTGTGGTGGAGCGCCGAGGTGATCCTGCCCTTCGTGCTCGCGGTGATCATCGCCTATGTGCTCACGCCGGCCGTCGCGGCCTGCGAGCGCGTGAAGATCCCCCGCGCGCTCTCCATCATCTTGGTCTACGTGATCACGCTCGGCACGGCCTACCTCGCCATCGCGGCCATGGCTCCGCGCCTCTACCAGGAGACCATGACGCTGGCGCGGGACACGCCCCAGCTGAGCGAGAAGCTCACCACCACCTGGGCGCCGCGGGTCGAAGGCTTTGCCCAAGGCATCCTGGATCGCGTGGCTCCCCAGAAGCCGGAGGCCGAGCCCGCGCCGGCGTTCGAGGTGATGCGGCGGCCCGATGGCTCCTTTTCCGTCGAGCTCCGCTCGGGCGTGGAGATCGTGCAGGAGGACCAGAAGCACTGGAAGGTGCTGCCGGTGCAGCCCGAGAGCGGCGACCGTTTCAGCGCTGCGCGGCTGGCGCGCGAGGCCGCCGGTCAGGTGATGGAGTACGTGAAGCGCAACGCGCTCGATCTGCTCAAGGTGGGGCAAGCCATCTTCGGCAAGGTCGCCCGCGGGATCTTCCTGTTCTTCCTGACGTTGATGGTGGCCGCGTATCTGATGCTGACCCGCGAGGCGATCGTGGACTTCTTCCGCTCGCTTCCACCTGCGGCTTCCCGCCCGAGCTTCGAGCGACTGCTCCGTCGCATCGACCGCGGCCTTTCGGGCGTCGTCCGCGGTCAGCTCTTGATCTGTCTGGTCAACGGTCTGCTCTCCGCCATCGGCTTCTGGATGTTCGGCTTGAAGTGGACAAGCCGATCCTGGCGCTGGTGGCGGCCGTGATGAGCATCATCCTCATCTTCGCTCGATCCTCAGCACCATTCCGGCCGTGCTGATCGGGCTCACGCAGGACTTCTTCACCGCGCTCTGGGTGCTGTTCTGGATCATCGGCATCCACCAGGTCGAGGCGAACCTCCTGAACCCGAAGATCATCGGCACGGCCGCTAAGATCCACCCGGTGCTCGTGGTGTCTCTCCGATCGTGGGCGAGCATTTTCTACGGCCTCTGGGGTGCCCCGGCGGTGCCCGTGCTCTCGCTCGGCCAGAGCATCTTCCTCCACTACCGCTACGAGCTCTTGCCGGACTCGGGTCCCGACAGCCTGCTGGCGCCCGCCGAACGCGCCAAGTGAAGGGTTCCGCCAGGCGGTTTTGTCAGGGTGACTTGCGGAGCGCCCTGGGGCAGCGCTAAGAGCCGCCCGTGGCGAAAGTAGGCAGGAAGCTCCGGCGGAGCGTCGAGCGTCGGGACGACGACGGCAAAGCGAAGAAGAAGCCGCTCCTCAGCGAGCCGATGAAACCGAAGCAGGTGGAGGTCGCCGACCCGCTCAAGGGCGACGCGCTCAAGACCTTGCTGCTCCGGCTGTCGATTCCACTGATCGTGGTTTGGCTCGTCGGCGCGTTCATCGCCAGTTTCACCCAGTCGAGCACGGGCAAAGGCCTCGCCATCGGGCTGCCCGTCTTGGTGACGTTGCTCCTCGTCGGCGTCGTGTATTGGGCGGTGCTCCAGGCCAAGAAGGCCAAGAGCGTCGCCGGCATCTTGAACAAGGTGGAGACCGCCGAGGATCGCAAGGCGGCCATCGGTGAGATCGAGGCGTCGTTCAAGAAGAAGGACCCGGCGGGCATCTTCGCGCGGGCCCAGCTCGAGCTACAGGAGGACCCCAAGAAGGCCCTCGAGACCTTGGAGCTGATCGACCTCGGCCGTGTGCAGGCCAACGTCGCGGACCAGGCTCGCTCCCAGCGCGCGATGATCCACCTCTTGCTGGGCGAAGTCAGCGAGGCGCGCCCGCTCGCCGATGGCATCGAGCTCAGCCGCCACCAGGAAGCCAAGGCGCGGGCGATGATGACCGCGGTGATCGGCGAGGCTTGGGCGCGCAGCGGGCAGGCCCAGAAGGCCCTCGAGACCTTGAGCCTCATCGACCCCGAAGACGCCGAGTACGAGGAGCTGAAGCCCCAGCTCTATCGCGCGTTCGCCTTTGCCGAGGCCCACACCAACGACCTCAAGGGGATGCGCCAGAGCCTGAAGCGGCTGGCCGGCATCGACATGCGGCTGCTCGGCGGCTTCTTGGGCAAGCGCACCCACCCGATCCTGCAGAAGGAGGCCAAGAAGATCCTCGAGCAGAGCGGGCAGGTGCCGCGAAAGCTCGTGGTACAGCGCCGGGCCTGAGCGAGCGAGCTACGGAGCGCGGGTCAAAGCGTGACCAGCGAGGCCTTGCCGCGCGGCTGGATGGCGATTTCGGGCAGGAGCTCGGCGAAGGAGACCACCCGTAGCTCCGGCAGCTCCACCTCGACCAGCTTGCGCACGAAGCGGCGCACGTCGGGTTGGGTGAGGAGCACGACGCCGGGGCTATCGGCCGAGGCGTGGGCGCGGCGCACCGCCTGCACCAAGTCGCGCGCGGCCGCGGGAGCGAGCGTCAAGAAGCTGCCCGCCGCGGTGCGCGAGATGGCTCCGCGCACGGTGTCTTCGATCATGCCGTCGAGCAGCAACACCTCGAGCTCGCCGCTGCCGCCGGTGAGCTGGTGCGTGATGGCGCGCCGCAGCTGGGAGCGCACGTATTCGGCGAGATTGAGCGGATCGCGTTCGGCGTTGCCCACCTGCGAGAGCGCTTCGAGCACGCCGCGAAGATCGCGGATGCTGACCCCTTCTTCGACCAGCCGCCGGAGCACGTCGGCGAGCAGGGTCACCGAGATTGGCTTCGGCACCACCTGACGCACGGTCGCCGGTGCGACCTGCTCCAGCTGGTCGAGCAAGGTTTGGGTCTCGGAGATCCCGAGGTAGTCGGCCGCGCGTGGGCGAAGCACGGCGAGCGATTGCTCCACCACGTAGGGTGCCACCTCGTTGTCCGCGAGCTCGCGCGGCAGGCTGAGCGCGCGGGCGGGAACCTCGAGCAAGCTGACCACGAGCGAGCGGTCGGGCAGCTCCTCGTTCACGCTCACCCGCGCCGCCGGCAGCGGCACGCCGAGCTCCCGGAACAGCACCTCGCGCGTGGCGGCAGCGGCCGCGCGGATACCGGCACGCCGGAGCTCTCCGCCGCGGGTGTCGTCGTCGAGGAGCGGCGTGAGGTCGGCGCTGAGCTCGATGGACCACGGGGTGACGACCGGCACGAAGCGCGGCGGCGCGGCCTCGTCGTCGCCGTGCTGCACCGGCTCGGTCTGACCCGCCTCGGGCGCTTCGCGGCGCCGGGTGGAGGCGCGAGACGCCACGAACAGGAGC
>JAXLYN010000014.1:0-190416 GCA_046351435.1 Polyangiaceae bacterium | reverse complement strand
CGTTCGCACCATCCGTCGTCGCTCTTGGCGGGCCAGACTTCGATGGTCTCGTCGAGCGGGAGTCGCGCGGCACCGAGCGCCGTGGAGAGCCAGACCCCTTCGTCTCCGTCCGGCCCCGAGGCGCGGCCTCGCGTCGACAGGCGCACGCCTCCTCCCTCGATGGGGTCGAGGTGGAGCACACTGGTCATGTTCGAATACGGGAGCGGGAAGGCGATGTTCATGTAGCGCACGCCGTCTCGTGCGTGGGACGAGTAGGCCGCGACGTAGATGACCTCGCCTTCTCCGCCATCAGCCGCGCGTCGCGTGCGGATCCACGCGCGCACGTCGTGCCGCCCGTCCTTTTCGTCGTGCAACGCGACGATGCGGCTGGTCACGTCTTCGACCTCGCTCCGGTCCGCGATGGGCAGCGCGAGCTGGCCGAAGCGTCGCGCCAGCGCGTGCCAGAGCACGCCGGCGGCGCGGAAGAGCGGCGACCATTCGGCGCGCACGACGAGCCAGTGCTCGGCCGTGTGCTCGTAGAAAGCGCGCACTTCGGGTGCGCACGCCGATGCGTCGAACTCCGCGCGAGAGAGCTCGGCGAACGCATCGGTGAGTCCGGTCTTCTGCCGACTCGCGTCCATCAGCGCTGCCTCTTCGAAGAAGCGCGCGCCCACGCGCCCGCGCGCGCGAATGGCGCTGAATGGGATGCCGGCGGGCGTGGCGCGCGAGCTCGAGCCCCGGAGGCGGAAACCCAGGAGGCCGCAGCCGACGAACCCGACGGCGTTGACGACGCCGTGCTCGAGCAGCATCCGCCGGAGCCAGCTCGCGTCGAGTCCTCCGAACCCGATCAGCGCGAAGGATGCCGCCCGATACATCCCCCAGATCCCTGCGAACCCGGCGACGACGAGCAGCGGCGAACGCGAGCTCACGAGAAGGACGCCGAGCACCGCCATGGCGAGCGCCAGCACGACCGCCATGACGCGCTCGAGTGGGCGGAAGTAGCTGATGCCGATGGCGAGCGCGAGCATGCCCGTCACGATCACGACGGTGGCGATCCGCCACGCGGCACGGCGCACGCCCCGCTCTGGAAGGGACCTCCCCACGAGCCCCGCCAGCGTGCACGCGCCCAAACCGGCAACGTGGAAGTGGAGCGCAGTGAGCAGCGCCTGCGTTCCGGAGAACCCCAGCACGACGAGGTCGGCCTGGTAGGCGACGGCCCATGCCGCGCCGACCGGGAGGTAGACGAGGCCAACGTCGATGGCGAGCTCCTCGAGCCGCGGTCGAGCGCGCGTCACGAGCCGGCGTAGTCCCCAGATCGCCAACCACGCGCTGGTGACGAGCCACGGCGTCGAGAGCAGAACTGCGAGCGCGCGGTTCCTCACCGTGAGCGCGACGCCCAGTGCCAACGCGGCGAGTAGCAGCGCGCGTGGGTCCAGGCCGGCTTCGCTTTCGCCGTTCCGGTGCGGGCGCCGAGCGAACGACACCGCGAGGGGCACGAGCACGAGAGCCGCCAGCGCGAGGAGCCCGCGGGCGACGAACAGAGGGGCGTCCAACCCGGTGAACCTACCGCGAACGCTCCGGACCGGATCCGGAGCCGTCCGGACGACGGACGGCGGCCCTGCGCACCGATGGCCTTCTTGCCGGCCCCGCGAGCCCCGCGCCACCTGGCTCGGATCGTGCAATATGGGCAGCGTGGTCGGCCTCCGCTTCCCGCTCCGAGTCGTTCAGGCTTCCGTGCTCCTCGCCCTCTCCGCAGGCTGCGGGTCGTTCGACCCGAGCGAGCAGGAGACCGAGCCCGAAGGGGAGGACGTGCGAGCTGCGCCGTCGTCGCTCGACATCACGGTGTTCGACCTGCCGCCCTCGGGAAAGGCGGAGCGAGCCGCCATCGTCGCGAAGTACCCCTCCCTCGACCCAACGGGCGTGGTGCCTCGCGGTCTACTCGAAGACGCCATCGAGTTCTTCGACCTCAACAAGGCGCACATCCCGAAGCAGAAGTACTTCGTCGTCGTCGACTTCGCGCCCTTCTCGGGGAAGGACCGCTTCTTCTTGGTGAACGTCGCCACCGGCGTCGTCGAGCCGCACAAGGTGGCGCACGGCGACGGAACGGATCCGGACAACGACGGCAACGCCGACTATTTCAGCAACAAGTCCGGGTCGCACATGAGCTCGCTCGGGTTCTATCTGACGGGCGAGATCTACGACGGCACTCACCCGCACTCGATGCGCATCGACGGGCTCTCGCCCGACGGCAGTCCGAACGGCATGGCGAACACCAACGTGCGCGACCGCTTGGTCGTCGTGCACGAGGCTTCGTACGTCGACGACGCCAAGACCAGCAAGCAGGGTCGGAGCAACGGCTGCTTCGCATTGGATCCGAGCATCGAGGTCGGCATGGTCGACCGGATCCACGACGGCACGCTGATGTATGCGGCGACGTCCCCCTTGAACCCACCCGTGGGGCCGGGCGCTGGCGGTAGTGGCGGAACGGGCGGAAGCGGCGGAGCCGCGGGTTCGGGCGCCGCGGGAGGCAGCGGCGGGGCGGCTGGTGGTGGCGCCGTGGGCGGCGCGACGGGCGGAGCAGCGGGCGGAGGCGGAGCGGCCGGCAGCGGCGCGACGGGCGTGGGTGGAGAGAATACCGGGGGCCAGAGCGGTGCAGCGGGCTCAGTGCCCACGAACGAGCCTCCACCAGCAGCTGGAGCCGCGAGCTCGGACGACGGGCCTGGCTGCGGAGCAGCGAGCGTGGCCGGCTCGAAGCCCGAGTCTCGCCCGAGCGCCTGGTTCATGCTGGCGTTGGCGCTCGGCCTGGGCGCGCGCGGTCGCCGGACGACTCGGCGCGTCTAGCCGACCGGTTCTCGCAATCTTTCAGGGTCTTTCAGGGGGCCGATGGGTGACGCGAGCGTAGGCTTCGACATGAAACGAATGCTGCTGATTGTCGCGCTCGTCACGCCGGGAACGGCGGCGTGTGGCTCCAAGGATTCCGACTCGGGCGGGTCGAGCGCGTGCGCGGAGGGTCGCTTCGAGCTCGACGGTTCGATCGAGGGAACCGCCAGTCAGTTGAACCTTCCGCTTGGTGGATTTGGCTACGACACGCAGAAAGCGGGCGTTGGAGACTTCTCCTTCGGAACGTCAGGCAAGCTCCACGTCGAGTATTCGGAAGCACTGGCTACTGGCCAACCGCGTTCGGTGACGGGGACCTTGAAGCTACCGACGGAAGCGCCGCGTCGGTCGGGGGAGACCCTCACGCTCGGCGCGGGCTCTTCGTTCACGCTGCTCCCCGACGATGGACTCCGGGTCGGTGGCACGTTCGAGCTCACCTCTTTCGAGGTGGGGACCACGCCGCTCGACGGCGAGCTCTCCGCCTGCTTCGCCTACCGCTTCGACCAGAACTGAAGCCACCCGCCTCAACCCGCAGGCAGCTTCCAGCAGTAGGCCGAATAGCGGAGCTCGCTCCACGCGCTCGGCACGAGCGGGTCGGTCGGGTGGAGGGGCACGTCGACCGGTACGTGGACGATGCGGACCCTGAGCTTGCTCTTGCCCTGGGTGAGCGACTTTGCGATTTGGAACTCGTCGTCGCGGAAGCGGCGGTTCGAAGTCTGGACCACGTGCTCCGTCGCTCCGAGCTCCCCGGGAGGGTTCGAGTAGACGACGCGACTCGAGCCTGCGAGGTACCAGGTGCCCGCACGCACGAACGGCGCACCCGGCGTCGTGTCCGCTACCCACACCTCGGCGCGCTGGTTCGGGATCGCGTAGTCGAGCGTGCGCCGGAGCAGCATGCCGAGGTTTTTCGGATCGAGGCTCAGCGTGAACTCGCTCGTGCCCGTGGTGTGTCGCCCATCTTCCTGGGTTTCCGGGTAGAGCTCCACGTTCCCCAGGTGGTCCGGTCCCCACTCGAAGCGCGAAGTCAGGGTCTCGGGCGTCGAGGCTTGGGCGGAGACGTAGTCGTGGGCCGCCTCGTCAGCGGGTTTTCCGACGTCGAGGGTGTCGCTGAGCACGAGGCAGCTTCCGGGCGCTCCGTACCAGTAGGCGACCGAGCGATAGTGCTCCGTCGAGTCGTTCAGCGGGCCGTGCTCCAGCTGGATGCGCGCGCGTCGACCGAACGGCATCAGATCGGCGAGCAGGAACCGATACGCCGACTCGATGGCATCGGCCGGAGCTTGCACGGCCGCTTTCGAGGGAGCCCCCACCGGATGGCCCGCGAAGGGCAGCGTCATGGTGGCGCCGCCCCAGTAGTCGCCACCGCCTCCCCACTCTTCGGTGCCCGTGCCTTGGGCTTGGGGGGTCTGGCTGTCGTCGAAGAAGAACCGCGGGTCGCCCTCGAGCGTCCAAAGCGTCGCCTGATCACTGAAGATGAAGCTCATGCCGAGGAACGAGCCGCACCACGCGCCGCCCTCGACCTCGGCGCTGTCGAAGATCACGAGGTCTTTGCCGGGTTCCGGCGTCGCGTGGTCGCGATAGGTCGCGTGGAAGTAGCCTTGATGCGCCATGGGCTGGGTGGACGCCTGCGTTCGCAGCGAAAAACTCAGGCCCGTGATGGGCTGATCGCCCGCGACGAGCTCGAAGCGCGCCGACTTCTCGTACGGCATCGGGTAGTACATGGAGAGCACGAGCTCTTCGCCGACGAAGCGCACGTTGACGAGCAGCCCTTTCACGAGCCACTCGACGCCGGCGCGGTCGTAGAACGTTCCCGTGCCGAAGAAGAGCGGCACCGGCGCGTCGATGCTGGCTTCGGCGCGGCCATCCCAGTGGACCACCAGTCGCGCCTTCTCCAGGGCGGCGACCTCGCTCTTGGGCACGCGGATGCGGAGCGCGCGGAGCGTGCTCGGGCCGCCCGCGAGCTCGACCAAGGAGACCGTCGCCCCCGCGAGCAGGTCCCGGGTGCCTTCCGTGGTGGTCACACCGGGGCCGTTCGGCGCGATGTCTTCGCCGGCGCTGCCGATGAACGCCAGCACGTCGGCCGCCGGCGGCTCTTCGTTCCAGGTGGTGATGGGCGCCGATAGGTGATCCGCCCCTTCGGCGAACGAATGGTAGACGTAGTAGCCCGTGCCGTAGTGAGTGCGCCCGTACGCGAGCTCGAAGCTCTTCTGGAACGGGATGGGCACCCAAGACAGGTCGGCCCCTCGGGTCGTGGACCAGGTGTAGGTGAGCGGACTGGGAAATGCGGCCTCGGGCAAGAACACCGAGTTCGCGACGGGCTGGGTGGGGTCGATCGTGCTCGACTCACTGACCGTGTGGGGCGCGCCGTCGACGGTGTAGAGCCAGGGGCTTCCGTGCCAGTGGTTCGTGCGCACGAAGTAGAGAACGCCAGGGCCCGCGACGTCGAGGGTCACGTTGTGATCGTCGGCGAGCTGGCGGATGAAGTGACTGGCATCCGCTGCTTCGTTGCCGCCGCGGCGATCGTAGGTGCTTCGCATGTGAGCGCGCACCCCGAGTCTGAGCGTGGGCAAGCGATCCCACATCCGATAAGCGTCGAGGCCGACGGGCACCAGCGGCAGCGTCGGACTTTCGCTGGCGTCGGCGTCGGCGTCCGGTCCGTTCGCGTCGACGTCTGCAGCGACGGCGTCGCTGGCGCCCTCGAAGCCCGCATCCGGTGAACCCGACGCTTCGAGCTCGAAGCGTTCATCGGCTCCGCATGCGATCGCCCAGCCGGCGGCGACCGCCCCGAGACCGATGGCCTGGACGAACGGAGCCGCGAACGGCCTCATCGCCGCCGCCGCCGCGCCGCGAGCAAGAGTCCGAGGACGAGCCAGCCCGGCGAACGCTCGCTCCGCCGAGGGAGCTCGCAGCCGCATCCGCCGTCGTCTTCGTCGCCCGCCGCCTTCGCCCCGCCGCCCGAGCTCGTGCCGGCACCGCCGGAGCTAGCGCCCCCCGAGCTCGTGCCGCCGGAGCTGGCACCCCCGGAGCCACTCCCGCCGTCGGTGCCCGCCCCTCCGCCGGAGCCGCTCGAGCCGGGTGGGTCGCACGTGATCGGGTGCTTCGCGCAGTCGGAGATGATCGGATGTGGATACGTGAACGGCTGGTAGTTGGGTTTGGGCGTCGGGCTGTTCACGGCGTCGAAGACGCCACCCGTGTGAGCGGACTGCGCGGGTGACACCCGTACGTAGTCGCAGGTCGTGGGAGGACCCGGATCGCACTTCTCGTAGCCCCAACTGCACTCGAAGACCTCCTCGGCCGTGCACGCGCCACCATCGGTCCGACAGCTCGCTTCTCCGCCGTTGTGCCAAGCGAAGTACGGGTCACTCGGTTGCTTTCCACCGGGCAGCGCGTCGGAAGTGGTACCGCGCCCCGGCATGTCGAGGCAGGGCCAGCCATTGTCTTTGGTTTGGGCGGAGCCAGCGTTGCCGTCCCAGGGCGAAGTGCCGTCGCACCAGCCGCCGAACTCGCTCGCGCCGTTGTCGCAGACGCGCGGAACGTCGAGGGTCGCCTTCTGGTACTGGTAGCCCTGGATTTGGTTGTTGAAAACGACGCCGGTCCCCGAACGGATCTGGGCGATCCGATCCCAGGCGACGCCGTCGGAGATCATGGAGTTGTCGTAGATTTCGAGCTTCAGGCCTCCGCGGATCTTCCCGCGTGCGCCGTGGGTCTGGAACACCGGGCGCTTGAGCTCGTTCCTTCGGAAGACGAGACGTCCGCCTGCCCACGAGTCGTTCATGCCCGGGAACCAGCCGGCGCCGTAGTCGATCTGGTTGTCTTCCACGTAGATCGCCGACTCGCCGCCGAGATCGAGAGGCAACGACCACGATGTCGTCCCGGCGTAGTCGCCCTCCTTCTCCGTGTAGGCGTAGTGCTGTACGAAGATCCCCCCCGGTGCTTGTACCGAGCAATGGTCGATGACGCCGTAGACGAGCCCGACGATGAAGAAGTAGTCGGTGGCGGTGTCGCCGCTGTAGACGAACTTGATGTGATCGACACGGAAGCCCGAAGTCGGGCTGTTCTCGTTGTTCTTGAAGCTGAACACGCTGTCGGGGCTGCCCCCACTCAGGGTCATCGACGAGATGCGGAACGCCGCCTTCTGGTGGGCGCCAACGCGGAACTTGGTGCCGTCGCCTTGGATCTGGGTCTCGGTGATCCCGGCGCCCAGCACTCGGATGTCTTTGTTATCCCAGGACACTTCCGAGTCCCACGCGCAGCTGCCCGCGGGGATGTGCACCGTGTCGCCGTCGGTGGACGCGTCGATGGCCGCCTGGACGTCGGCTTGGGAGCAGCTCTTCGCGTCGTGATCTGCCGCGAGTGCGAGCTCGGGTGCCAACAGCGCCAAACTGCCCGCCAAGGGCGCGAAGCCCCGGACCTTCCGCGACGGCATTCCAAAGGTCTAGCGTTGGATGTGCGTGCCGAGCAAGGGGGGAGGCCGAGTTGACCGGTGTCAAAGGCCCGGGCAAGCGGGAGGGTCTATACTGGGGACGTAGATAGAGGGAGCGCCCTCGCAGTGGGGGCGTGGTCTTGCAGAGAGAGGGTGCAGGCCATGACGAGCACAGCGATTCACGTGGTGCAAAGAGGTGTCGCGCTGATTGGTGGCGCGGCGCTGCTCCTCGCTTGCGCGCATCGGCCCGAGTCGGGTCGCTACTGCGACAGCTCGGGTTCGGGCGAGTGCGTGTGGGTCGACATCGACCGTGAGGTCGTCACGTTCTACCAAGACGGCCGCCCCATCGACGTGCCCGGCGCGTATCGAGACGGCACGATCTCGGTGCAACCGCAGCAGGGGCCGTTCGCGAGAAAGCGCGTGAAGCTGCGCTTCGACCCGAGTCATCGAGGGACGCTCGCGCTCGAGGTGAGCGATGGCGCGCCGGGCGTCGCGCTCGCTTCTCAACTCTCCTACACGCTGCGTTGAGAGAGCGCTCAACGCAGCGTCGACGTGTCGCAGCGGAAGAGCGGATAGCTCCTGGTCGTGTCGCGCCGGCACGACGCGCCGAGCTGCTCGGCCATCGATGGCTCGAGGAGCAGGACCAAGCCCCGCGCGCGTCTCGGGTCATCGAGAGCGTGGACCGTCATGCCGCGCTCTTCGAAGCAGAGATCGCGACGACAGCGGCCGCGCTTGGCCCGCGAAAGGGTGTGTCCCGTCAGCTGATAGTGCAGCGTCGCGAGCCGCTCGGCAGGGTGGAGCGATAGCTCGGAGTCGGCGCGGAGCGTATCGAAGTCCGCCCTCGCAGCGTCGAGCCACTGTTCGGGCCCGGCGCTCCGAGCGCGCCACGCTCCGAGCGAGCCCTGCACCACGAAGAGCGCGAGCGCGAGCGCCCCCGCCCACAGCCAGCGCCCGCCGCCCTGGAAGAGCCGTGCGATGGCGAGCGCGACGAAGGGCAACGGCAGGAGCGCCGATTCGGCGGCGACCGATCCAGCTCGCGCCACCCCGATCACGAGTGCCATGCTCGCGAGGGCCGTGCCCGCCGAGGTCCCGAGCACCGCGTCGCGCCGGTGGATCGCGAGGCCGAGGCAGAGCCCGAGACAGACCACGACCGGTACGCCAATGTCGCCGTACCCCGCTGCAGCCACCTTGTAGACGAGCTCCTGGCCCGCCGCCGGCGTCCCCGAAGGGAGCCACCCCCGCGGGCGAATGGCCCACAGCACCGGCGCGAAGATCATTGCCGGCACGTAGAGCGTCGCGCGCTGGAGCTTCGTGCGATGGGTGAGGGTGAGGAGCAGCGCGTCGAACCCGAGCGCGGCGATGGACGCGGGCGCGAGCGCGGGCATACAGGCCGCAGCGATGGCGGCGACTCGCCCGCTTCGGGGCGAGGGGTCCTCGTCCTCGAAGGCCCGTCGGCTTGCGAAAGCGTAGATCGTCGCTGCCAAGAGCCACGCGGCCCGGCTGTCGAACGTAGTGGCCTGGGCCGCGAGGAGCGGGCAAAACGCGTAGACGCACGCGAACGCACCCGCGCCTAGGCCACGCAACGCTCCGAGAGCGCGGAAGCCCAGCGAGATGGCGAGAAGCCCGCTCGTGAGGGAGATCGCGCGTCCGATCGCGACCGAATGGGCGGTGGGCACGAGCAACAGCACGAGGGCGTGCGGAAAGAGCGGCTCCGCACTGGACTTCGAGTACGCGAGGCGCTCGGCGAAGCTGCCTTCGAAGACTCGGCCCACCTCGGCCAAGCCTGCTCCGCGCGCCAGTTGAGGGAACCAGAAGAGCACCAATGCAAGCGCGGCGAGGCCGGCAGGGACGAGGCCCAAACTCGAGCGGAAGCGCCTCTTCACAACCCGGAGCTGGTCACGCCGTGGTGCACGGGCGACGGCGACTTGGTCTTGGCGTCTGCACTCGGCTTGGTGGCTGGCGCCGGGCCGATGGGTTTCTTGGAGGTCGACGCGCTGGCGGGTGGGGCTGGCGGTTCTCCGGACACGACGGGCGCGACATTTGGCTCGGCGACTTGGGCGGGCGTGGTCGCGAGGGCAGGCAACTGGTTGGGGGCGGGCTCGGACGCGGGGGTCGGAGCCGGCTCCGATTTCCGCGTCAGGGCGAAGACAACGACCGCGCCGACCACGAGCGCGCCCACTCCGAGCAGCGCCGGGAGCGCTGAGCGGCGCTTGGGGATGGCCGACGTGGTGACGGGCAGGCTCGCTGGCGCGGGTGCCTCGCGCGGCCGTTCTGCGCTCTTCGCCTGCGCGGCTCGCGGTGCCTCGGGCCCCGGGGTCGGCACTTCGAGTGCGGCGGTAGTGGTGGTTCCTTCTCGAGCGAGGCTCGCCTTGCGGTCCCCCACCAAAGAGAAGAAACGCTCCGCGCCGTCCCGTGCCGAGAGAACCGGGACATGCCCGAGCTTCCCCAGCGAGTCTTCGATGGCCTGCGCCATCTCTCCCGCGTTGGCGAAGCGCTCATCGCGGTTCCTGGCCATGGCGCGGCCGACCAGCGCCGCGACGTGCGGTGGCACGCCTTGCAGTACCTTGGAGAGTTCCGGGCGCTCCCCTTGGATGATCTCGACCAGCAAGAGCCCGTAGGTATCCGATTGGAACGGCGGCTTGCCGACGAGACACTCCCAGAGCATCACCCCGAGCGAATGCACGTCGCTGCGCGCGTCGAGCCGCTTGTCCCCCGCGGCTTGCTCCGGGCTCATGTAGAGCGGTGACCCGAGCACGGCGCCCGTGCGCGTGCGGCCCGTGACCTGTCGCCCCGTCGTGTCTTCGACGATCACCTTGCTGATGCCGAAGTCGAGCACCTTGGGTACCAGAGCGCCGTTGCCCACGCGGTGCAGGTAGACGTTGGAGGGCTTCAGGTCGCGGTGGACGATTCCCTTGTCGTGTGCGAGGGCGAGGCCGCGGCAGATGTCGGAGACGATCTCCAGGGCGAGCGCCAACGGCAGCGCCCCCGCGCGGTCGAGCGCCTCGTCGAGCCCCATTCCGTCGAGGCGCTCCATCACGAGGTAGGCCGCGTCGCCCAGCGCGGTCTCGGTGCCAGCATCGAAGATCTCGACGATGCTGGGGTGCCGCAACCTGCCGGCCACCTTGGCTTCCTGGAAGAACCGGCTCAGCTGATCTTCGCTGTGGGGGTGGTTCGCGGGTCGGTGCAGGAACTTGATGGCGAACTCGCGCTCGGTGATCTCGTTCCGGGCGAGCCAAACGCTGCCCATGCCCCCTTCGCCGAGCTTTTCGAGGATGCGGTACTTGCCCGCGACGAGCGCCCCGGTCTCCAAGCCTCGGGAATCTACCTCAGCCGCGCGGTCGGGTCACGGTCGGGGCGAGTCCCTTGGCGGCTCGTTTTGTCCGGATTACCCTCGGCGCGAGGTCCGCACTCGTGAAAAGGCTGGTCATTCTGCTCTCGGGGCTCGCGCTAGGGGCCGCATGGACGAGCGCATCGCCCGCATGGGCCCAGAGCGCTTCGGAGATCGCCCTCGCGAAGCAGTGGTTCAGCGAGGGTATGGCCCTCGAGGAAAAGGGCCAGTACGCCCAGGCGTTGGAGCGTTTCAAGAGCGCGGCCGGTGTGAAGAAGACGCCGCAGATCCTCTTTCACGTGGGGATTTGCGAGCTGAAGACCGGCGCGCTGGTCGAGGCCATCGTCAGCCTGGAACGCGCGCTCGAGCTCGCGAAGTCGGAGAAGAACTCCCAGGTAGAGAGCGCGGCGACCTCGGAGTTGTCGGCGCTCCGGCCGCGCGTCCCCGTGCTCGAGATCACCTGGAAGGGCGCGGCTCCGACCTCGGTGACTCTGGATGGGAACGCGCTGTCGCCGGCGTCGATCAAGGCGCCGATCCCCGTGAACCCCGGGAGCCACGAGCTGGTCGCCGAGTATCCGGGTGGCAAGCAGACGAAGTCGTTCCAGGTGGCCGAGCGCGACCGCGCGAAGCTCGAGATCGAAGCGGTCGCGGGTGAAGCGCCGCCCGCCACGAAACCCGAACCGCCGCCCAAGCCAAGTGAGCCTCCGCCCGCGCCGGCGCCTCCACCCGCGGAGCCCGCGCCCGCGCCCGCAGCGACGGGTGGCTCCATCGTCCCCTGGCTCTTCATCGGTGGCGGCGTGGTTGCGACCGCAGGTGGCTTCTACATGTGGAAGCTCCGCGGTGATCAGATCGACTCGCTGGATGCCATTTGTCCGACCGAGGACACTTGTCCGGCCCATCGGCAGGGCGAGGTCGACGACTTGGAGAGCAAAGGCAAGACGTACTCCACGCTCGGCATCGCGTTCTGGGGCGTCGGTGCTGCAGCCCTCGCTACGGGTGGCTATCTCCTGCTTTCGACTCCGAGCCGCGAAAAGGCTGCGGGTACCCGCGTGGCGCCTGCGGTCGCTCCCGGCTTCGCCGGAGCAGCGCTCAGCGGCCGCTTCTGACGCGCCCGTTGCGGAGGGGATTTTCGCCGGAACGGCCGCTGAACTAGGCTGAGCCATGGCCACCTTCGATCTGCTCGCGCACTACGGGTATGGAGAGCTCCACCTCAAGCGGGACGCCGCGACGGGGATGCAAGCCATCATCGCGGTGCACGACACCCGCCTCGGCCCGTCGCTCGGCGGCTGCCGCTTCATCCACTACGACACCGAAGATGCGGCAGTCGTGGACGCGCTTCGCTTGGCCCGCGGAATGACTTACAAGGCGGCGATCACGGGGCTCGCGCTCGGCGGCGGTAAGAGCGTGATCATCCGACCGCGCGGCGACTTCAATCGAGGGGCGCTGTTCCGCGCGTTTGGTCGTTTCGTCGACGAGCTCGGCGGTCACTACATCACGGCCGAAGACAGCGGCACCAGTCTCGAGGACATGGAGGTCATCCGCACGGCGACGAAACACGTCACGGGGGTCGCGCCCGAGAACGGCGGCTCGGGCGATCCGAGCCCGTTCACCGCGCTCGGCGTGCGACGCGGCATCGAAGCCTGCGCGAAGTTCGTGCTCGGCCGCTCCGACCTCCAGGGTCTCGAGGTCGCGGTGCAAGGCATCGGGCACGTGGGCTACCACCTGTGCAAAGAGCTCTCCGCTCTCGGTGCCAAGCTCGTCGTCGCCGACGTCGACCCGCTGAAGAGCGAACGCGCGGTGCGCGAGTTCGGCGCCAGCAGCGTCTCGTTGGACGAGATCTTCACGGCGGAGTGCGACGTGCTCGCACCCTGTGCCCTCGGCAGCGCGTTGAACGACGTCACGATCCCCAAGCTCAAGTGCAAGATCGTCGCGGGCGCGGCCAACAACCAGCTGGCCGAACCGCGGAACGGCGACGACTTGATGCAGCGAGGCATCCTGTACGCGCCCGACTACGCCATCAACGCCGGTGGTTTGATCAACGTGGCCACCGAGCTCCACGGCTACGACGCCGAGAAGAGCCGAACCAAGGTCGTCACGATCTACGACACCATCCTCGAGATCGCGGAGCGCGCGCGGCGAGCCATGAAGCCCGCTCACCTCATCGCCGACATGATGGCCGAAGAGCGCTTGGCGCGGGCCGGCAAGGGCTAGCGTCCTGGTCGCGGGGCAAACCGCCTCGGGGACGGGGCGGGCGTCTCGTGGACCGCCGCCATCGGCGACCGGAACGCTCTCGGGTCGCTCTCGGGTACTGTCACTTGGCAGCGGCCCCCCCCGCTGCTACACGGAAGGCCGCTCTATGGGTTCTTTCAGCCTTGCCCACTGGATCATCGTGATCGTCATCTTGCTGCTCGTCTTCGGGCCCAAGCGCCTGTCCGAAGTCGGCAAGGGGCTCGGTCAAGGGATTCGCAATTTCAAGAAGGGCATGGAAGGCAGCGAGGGTGGCGAAGGTGAAGCCGAAGAAGAGCCGAGCCGAGAGAAGCCCAAGCGCCTGAAAGAGGACACGACGCCCCGCAAGCTCAAGGCGAAGCGCGTCGAAGCAGACGAAGCCGACGACGAGGACGAGGACGACGAGGTCGAGGAAGAAGAAGCTCGACCGAGGAAGAAGTCCAAGCGCGCGTGACGCCAGCCGTCGTCGTCGCAGGCCTCAACGTTCGCTACGGCGAGCACCTGGCAGTCGACGGGCTGAACCTCGAGATCGAGCCAGGCGAGCTGTTCGCGCTGCTCGGTCCCAATGGCGCGGGCAAGAGTTCGACCTTGCGAGTGCTCATCGGAGAGCTCCGGCCGAGCGCTGGCAGGGTCTCGCTCCTCGGGTACGACGTGGTGCGGGCGCTGGCGAAGATCCGCCCGCGGCTCGGCTACGTTCCCGACCGCGACAACCACTTCGAAGAGCTGAGCGGTCGGCAGAACCTCCGGTTCTTCGCGCGCCTTCATTCGCTCCCCGACGCACGCTCGGCGGAGTGCCTGCGCGCGCTCGAGCTGGACGACGCCGCGGACCTCCCCGTGAAGGCCTACTCCCAGGGCATGAAGAAGAAGCTGCTCGTGGCCCGAGCGCTCTTGCATCGGCCCGAGCTTCTGGTGCTCGACGAGCCCACGGCGAACCTCGACGTCTACAGCGCGGGCCTCGTTCGCCGCATGCTGCGAGATCTCGGCGCCGAGGGCACCACGGTCCTCTTCACCAGCCACGACATGGCGGAGGTCGCCGCGCTCGCGGGCCGAGTGGCGGTGCTCGCCCGTGGTCGCACGGTGGCTCTCGGGCGCCCGGCGGAGCTCGCGGCTCGTCACGAAAGCCGCGCGGTGCGGGTCACTCTCGCGAGCGGCGAGGTTCGTGAGCTCTCGCTCTCGGACCCGGAGGCCCGCGCCGAGCTCGCGCGGCTCTTCGCCGGCGGGGAGGCCGCGGATCTCGAGACGCTCCCGCGGGACTTCGCCGCGGCATTCGCCCGCATCCTGGAGCGAGCGGAGAATTGAATGAGCTGGCCTCGGCTCCGCGCGCTGCTCGAGAAAGAGGCCCGCCGCGTGGCGGCGCAGCGCGGCGCGGTGGCGCTGCTCCTGCTGCTGGTGGTTTCGGCCGTGCTCGCCTCGGTGCTCGGCGTTCGCGGTCTCGGGGGCGTGATGGGCGCGCGCGACGCCTCGCTCTGCGTCGTCGACCATTGGGAAGAAGGGCCTTGGCTCCTACACCTGAAGAGTCACGTGCCCCCCGAGCTCGCGCCTCGCATCGAGTTCCGCTCCGTAGCGAACCACTCGGGGTACATCCGCTATCCGACCGGCTCGGTGGGACTCCAGCTCCGTCCCGACGACGAACGCGGCGGCTACATCATTTGGACTTGGCATCCGCCGGGCAACGCCGAGGCGGCCGCGTTCTGTGAGGCGTGGTTCTGGCGCGAATCGCGCCGCTACTTCGTCGGGCTCGCCGAGCCGAGCATGCGAGCTGCACTCGCACGAGACCTCGCGGCCCTGTCCCTCGAAGGCGACGCTTGGGCGCTCGCCGAGGCGCACGCGCGGTTCCGCGAGCGTGCCGATCCGAGCGGGACGAGAGTGCCGCGCCTCGAGGTCCTGCGCTCCCCTTTCCAGGCGAGCACGCGCGCCGGCCCACGCGAAGCCATCAGCATGGGTCTCGTGCTGCTCGCGGCCTTCTTCATCGGGATCTTTCTCTTGCCGAGTCTCGCGTGCGAAGAGAAAGAACGGGGTCTCGCCCGTGCGATTCGGCTGTCGCCCGCCTCGAGCACGGAGATCGCGCTCGCGCGCTTCGGGTTCTTCTTCGTGCTCTCGCTGACGGTGATGGTGCTCCTTGCGCTGATCTCGGCACCGGCGGCGCTCGCGCGCTTCTTCACCTGGGTGAGCCTCGCCGCGGTGGCCCTCGGCTCGGTCGGCATCGGCTCCGTCATCGCCGCGCTGGCCCAGACCCAACGCGGCGCGAGTTTGGGCGCCTTGATCTACCTGTTTCTGAGCAGCCTCTTGCTCCTCACGCTGCCGGGCACTTCGCTCGAGCCGTTCGCCGCGCTTTCGTTCGAGCGGCGCGCGCCCGAGCTGCTATTGCTCGCCCTCTCGAGCGCGACCAATGCCGCCTGGCGCGAACTCGGCACGACGCTGCTGGTAGCGCTGGTCTGGGTAGCGCTCGGATGGCTCGCGGAGCGCCGCGGCGCCGTGGGCTGAAGCGTTCGAGTCAGTGACCGCGGGTGGCCAGGCCGTAGATCACGCTGGCGATCAGCGGCACCAGGAGCCAAACGAGGGGGCCCCAGGGAGAGAGGAGCTTCTCTTCCGGCTCGGAGCTCTCCGCCTCCTTGGCTTTCTTGCTCTTGGGCTTGGCTTCGCTCGGGCGTTCCGCGCGCCCCGAACGGCGCTTCTTGTCGTTCTCAGGCATTTTCCGACTCCGGCTGCTCGGGGGTTTCGCCGCCGCCATTCCGGCGCTCTTTGATGTACTCGATGACGATCGGCACCACGCTCAAGATGATGATGGCGACGATGACGATGTGGAATTGCTTCTTGACCCAGGGCAGGTTCCCGAACCAGTAGCCGGCCACCGTGAAGCTGGTCACCCAGGCGATGCCGCCCGCGATGTTGTAAGCACCGAAGCGCGAGTAGCGCATCTTGCCGATGCCGGCCACGAAGGGTGCGAACGTGCGCACGATGGGCATGAAGCGCGCGAGCACGATGGTCTTGCCGCCGTGCTTCTCGTAGAAGCGCTGGGCGCGCATCAAGTGCTTCTTGTTCAGCCACCAACTGGTCTCGCTCTTGAACACCCTTGGCCCCACGCGATAGCCGATGGAGTAGTTGACGGCGTCGCCCAAGACCGCGGCAGAGATCAAGAGTACGATGATCTGCGCCACGCCGAGCGGCGAGCCCGGGATCGCGCAGAGCGCGCCCGTGGCGAAGAGCAAGCTGTCGCCGGGCAGAAATGGCGTCACGACCAGGCCGGTCTCCGCGAACACGATCGCGAAGAGGAGGACGTAGAGCCAAGGGCCCATGGCCGTCGACCAGGCCGCCAAGTGGACGTCGAGGTGCAGGATGATGTCGATGAGCTGCATCATGGGAAAGAAGCTCCGGCGCCCGCAGTGAGCCGGGCCCCCAGAAAGAGAGACGAGGCCCTAGCATGGGTTTCGACCCCACGTCAGAGAATTCGCAGAAATTTGCACGAAAACACCGCGATTGCGCCGCGAGGGCCTGGCAGCGGTGTGCCTCGATGGGCGCCCTGAGATAGCCTTCCCGCCGTGCTACAGCGCACCGCCAAACGACTGCTCGGGGGCGCAGCTGCCGCCGTCGATCGTGCCGCAACCTTGGCGGCCTACGCCGGCAGCCAGGGTGCTCGCCGGCACAGCCGCGCGGAGTCCCTCGGCCACACCGCGCGGCTCGAAGCCCTCGAGGCCATCGCCCGCATGTACCCGGCCGAGCGCCAGGACTACTTCCGCGCGGCAAGACCCATCGTGCCCTCCGAGCGCGTCGTGCGTTGGAGCGCGGGCGGCTACCGCGTGGTCGACCTCTCCTGGTCGAGCGACTACGAGGTCTTCGAGCCCGGCGTACGCGAGCGCTTCGAGCGTCACGCCGAGAACCGCGCGGCCGCTGCGCGCGGGTTCTTCGGACCGAGCCCTCGGCCCGCCGCCATCCTGATCCACGGCTACATGGCCGGCGCCTACGACCTGGAGCAGCGCGTCTGGCCCATCGAGTGGCTGGATCGCATCGGCCTCGACGCCCTCTTGTTCGTGCTGCCCTTCCACGCGGTTCGCGGCTCTCCGCGGCGTCTCGGCAAGCCGCCGCCGTTTCCGGGGAGCGACCCGCGCATCACCAACGAGGGGTTTCGCCAGGCCATGGGCGATCTGACGGACCTCGTGGCGTGGCTCCGGGGCCGCGGCCACCCGGCGGTGGGCGTGCTCGGCATGAGCCTCGGCGGCTACACCACGTCGCTGTTCGCCACCGTGGAGTCGGAGCTCGCGTTCGCGGTGCCCATCATTCCGCTGGCGTCTTTGGCCGACTTCGCCCGCGATCAGGGTCGTCTCGGCCAAGCGCCGCACGAGACGGAGCTCCAACATCGCGCCCTCGAGGAGGCCCACCGCGTGGTGAGCCCGCTGCATCGCACGCCTCGCATCCCCGGCGAGAGGATGCTGGTCGTGGGCGCACGCGCGGACCGCATCACCCCCGTCGTTCACGCCCGCCGGCTCGCCCACCACTTCGGGGCTCCGCTCGAGAGCTGGCACGGCGGGCACCTGCTCCAGTTCGGTCGCTCGGAGAAGTTCCGGCGGATCGGCCGCCTCCTGGACGAGCTCGCGCTGACGAATCGGGCGCGCTGATGCGTGAGACGAAAAGCGGCAGTCACTGGATCAGCATCGGACACACGCTCTGGCAGTTGGTCTGCAGACACGACGAGACCCCGATGAAGATCGCCGTGCCGGCCAGGCAAGTCGAGCACAGCACTGGCATGCAGCCGAGGGCGCTCTTCCCCAAGCAGTTCTCGAGGTAGCAGTTGAGCTGCTGCGCGCAGGCCTGGTTCGCGAGGCAGTTGTTGGTCTGAGTGCAACAGCTGGTTCGGCCGCACTGATCACACGTCGCGTCGCCCGTGGTGACGAGTGGATCGTCGCAGCTCTTCTGGTAAAGCGTGTCGATGCACGCGCTCGGCGCCGCATCTGCGTCCGACGAAGCGTCGCTCACTCCTCCGCCGCTGCCGCTCGAGCCTCCGGAACCCCCCGTGGCGGCGTCTGCTCCGCCGCTGCCGCCCGCGCCTCCCAAGCCGGCGTCGGCACCGCCGGTGGATTTCTCGCCGGAGAACTCGCTGCCGCCGCAACCCGTTGCTCCGTAGAGCACGAGCGCCATCCCAAAGAGCCAAGCCAAGCCACCCATCACCGGGATTCTTCGCCGAACGGGCGAGCTTCGCAAGGTTGGCACGTGGGCCGCGTGGTTCCCCGGTATTGACGGGCCACGGGTCCTTCTCTCACCCTTCTCGAATGCGCCGGCTGGTTCTGTTCGCGTTCACCTTCGGGATCGGTTGCAGCGCTTCGGAGGGCGGTGACGTCGCTGGCTCGAGCGGAGGCGCGAGCGGGGTCGGTGCCGGAGGCAGCGTTGCGACGGGCGGCACGTGGACGGGGACTGGCGCGAGCTCGTCGGGCGGCACCGGGGGCGTCAAACTCGAGTGCGACTCTCGCTTCTCGTTCAGCTCCGGACCGCCGGTGCAAGCGGGGAAGACTTTCGTCGCGAGCTTCACGGATCAGGAGCCATACACCTACGTCGGTCTCGTGGTCACCGGGTCGGGCTCGCCCGTCACGTCGCTGGGCGACATAAAGCAAAACGGATCGAGCTGGACGTGGCCGTACGACGTATCGGGTCACGGTGCGGGCGTGCTCAGCCTGGAGTTCCGAAAGGGCATGAAGGATGGCGCTCCGGGCACCGTCGTCGGCACCTGCCAGATCGAGTCCGTTGGCAGTGGTGGCAGCGGCGGCAGTGGTGGCAGCGGCGGCAGCGGAGCGACGGGGAACTTCGCAGCCAATTGCCCGGCGACTTGTCCCAACGTGGGACCGAGCTCCTACCCGACCTCCACCACGGTGGGCGCGCCGAACAGCGAGCACCCGCCGCCGCAGCACGCGGACTTGAACATCAAGAACCGTGGCTGGGAGCCCTGCGGTGGGGCCGTGAGCTGCGGGGGCAACGAGATCGGCTTCGTCTACTATTCGCCCGATCCCGGCGGCACCGACACGAAGGCGCCGCGCCTGCACACGCTATTCCCGACGCCGTCGCACCCGTTCGCGCAGAACTTCCGCATGTACGACTGGAACTGGAGCGCGGGTCCCCATGGAGCCAAAGGCGGGCTCGTGAATCTGCCGTGGCCCGTCACCGCAGTCACGTTCCAGACCTCGCAGGGCCAGGTGCTGAAGCTGCCGCAGAGCGGCTACGAGATTGCGCCGGGAGGCCTCCAAGCACGAGCGCTCTACGTCGACGGTGACTCGGTGACGCTCAAGTACACCGGCGAAGACGACGTGGTCGTGGGTTACGCCCTCAGCATCGTGGGGATCTGCCCGGCGCCCGCGCTCCGCGCCAAGTACGACTCCACCAACGCCGCGGGCCGGACCGAGCTACCAGCTCTACACGCCGGTGACCCCATCGGCACCGCCTGCGGAAACCGTACGTTCGTCACGATTCGAGACAGCGGAAGCTTCATGGACCCTCGCTCCGAAACCGACTGGTGGCAGGGGCACCCCTGAGCCGTTCGGTGTGGTAGTTTCCCGCGAGCCATGTCCGACGAGCGCCGAATCTCTCCGCGTCATCCCGCGTACATCGGAGCCGAGATCGACACCGGGGACGGCCCCGTGAAGGCAGCCATCACTCACGACGGCAGCGCCACGGGCATCCTGCTCTTGACGCGCGCGACCCTCGAGGTGGGCCAGCACGTGAAGATCGCCGTCTTCTTCGTGGAAGGCGAGTCGCGCAGCATGAGCGGCAAAGTGGTGCGGCGCGACGGCTTGAACTCCGACGAAAACACGCTCTGGCGAAGCAAGGTCGCAGTGGCTCTCGACGAGCCGAACCCCGAGCTCGCCCAGGTGTTCACCGATCTCGCAGAGCAACAGGCGAAGATCTACGGCCCGCGCTGACGCACGAAGTCACGGCTTCGCGCGGTCAGTCGGGGCCCTTCCTGCTCTTCTTCTTCTTGTCCTTCTTGGGCTCCTGGGTGTCGGTCGCGGGACCCGGTGAAGGAGCAGGCGTCGGGCTTCCGCCCTCGGTAGTGGCCCGCGCGCACTTCGGGCTGTCGAGCACGACGGTGACGCCTTCGTTGCTCGGCACGAGCTTGTTCCACAGGCGCGTCATGCTCGAGTCACCCGTGAACACGTCGACGTGTTTGCCCTTCACGCGGAGTCCGCGGTCCTGGGCCACGAAGCAGCCGTCGTGCAAGCCCGACGATTCTGCATCCCTCGGCATGCCCTCGAGCTCGGGGATGTACACTTGCGTCCCGAGCGCGATCACGTCGCTGTCGACCGCCACCGTGTAGAGCGGTGTGATGGGGCCGCCGGTCGCGCCGCGCCCGTAGGGAAACTGACGCGCGTCGAGGGCATCGAAGCAGATCTTCTGGCCTGTTTTCGTGCAGATCTGGGCGCAGGAGCAGTCGCGCTTGGCGAAGCTCACGGTCTGGCCGCTGGCGAGCGTGCCGCTGCCTTGCACGCACACGGCTTCGTAGAAGCCCTTGGGGACGTCCTTGATGGTGCCGCACTCGGCGTTCTTCAACGCGACCGGGGCGCCCGAGAAATCGGCTTCACTCGGGAAGTCGTAATAGGTGTTGCGGAACTTGCCGAGCACCTTGCCCTCGAGCTTGCCGCCGAGCTGACGCACGGGCCGAAGCGGCTCGTCACTCAGGCTCTTGGCACCGCGCTCCGGATCCTCTTCGCTCAGCGTGTAGGTCGAGCGCGTCGCGCCTTTGCCTGGCTTCTGCGCTTTGCCACCGGCGCTGCCACCGGGCACCACGGGGTAGCCGTCGTCGGGCAGCGGCTGCGCCATCCAGTTGGAGCCTGCGGTGGAGCAGGCCGCTGCGCCGACGGCCAGAGCCAACGCGAACGCCGCCTTCATGCCTTGTCCTTTCGCAGCGAGGCAAAGTGCTCGCTCACCTTCCGTCCGGCGCCCTCTGCGTCGCAGTCGCTGCCCGCGTCACGGGTCACGAGCGGCCTAAGACGCTCGGTTTCCGCGACCAAGATGGCCCGTGCTCGCTCCGGCAAACCGTGCGAGTCCATGCTCTTCTTCAGCAACTGGAGCCGGCGCATGAACTGCCCTCCCTGGATCGGGTGCGGCGCGTGGGCGACGTCGAGCGGCCGCCCGGAATAAGGGACGTCGGCTCCCAAATGCCGCGCGGCGAGCTCGTATTCCCGTCGCTTCAGCCGCGCGTGGTCCACGTTCCGAAAGAAGAAGCCGATCATCACGTCGCCGACCATGCGCTCGACGAAGTCGTCGATCACGCGTGTGAGCAACGCCTCGCCGACCTCTTCGAAGGCAGTCATCTGGGTCGAATCACGCGAGCTTGCCACTTCGCCGGACCACGCTAGCACCGGGCTCACCACCCGCCCGGTCTATGCGGCGTCGGCGGGCACGGGCCAACATTTCTGTGGAATTTCTTGGGCAAGTCGCCGTCCGCGCGCTAGCAAAGGGGCCCATGCGCTCTCTCGGCCGCGTCCTCGCCTTCGCCCTGTGGGCGGCGGCCCTCGCGGCCGCGTTGCCCGGGCAAGCCGAGGGGCGCCCGAACCGCGGGAGCACTTCGCGGCGTCCCACGCCGCCACGCGCCGCGGAAGCGAAGCGCGCGTCCAGCAAGAAAGCGCCCAAAGGCTGCAAGAAAGAGAAGGCGCTGTCGTTTCTCGTTCGCAAGAACTTCATGAAAGGCGGGCAGCTCAAACCCGCCGTCCACCAGCGAGCGCTGAAGTTCCGAGCCCAGCACTACGGCTGGGTGGAAGGTGCGAACCTCGAAGCGTACGCCGAGCACAGCGCGATCTCACAGGCAGCGGAGACGACCTTCTTCGGGTTGCCCATTCGGGTTCACAAGAAGATCGTGCCCAAGCTCCGGTGCGTCGAACGCACGATTCGGGCGAACTGCAACGGTAAGGGCAAGCGCTACGTACCCAAGGCCATCGGTGGCTTCCGCGAAGCCAACACCTATCGGGGCGGTGAAGTCTCGAACCACATGTTCGGAATCGCCATCGACATCGATCCCGATCGCAACCCGTGTTGCGGCTGCGTGGACCCTTGGCCGAGCCACCGCTATTGCCAGGGTGGCGCCAAGAGCGTGTACGAAAAGACCGAGCTCACGCAGTGCTGGATCGACTCGTTCGAGCAGCACGGCTTCCACTGGCTCGGTCACGATTCGCTCGAAGACACCATGCACTTCGAGTACCTCGGCAACCCCGACCGCTAGCGTCACTCGGTGGTCATGACGCGGGCGCGTGCGGCCGGGTCGTTGGGGTCGACTTCGGCGGCCTTCTTCCAGGCTCGCGCCGCGCCGGCGCGGTCGCCGGCTTTCGAGAGCGCGTCGCCCAGCGTGACGTAGGCGGCCGCGAGCTTGGGATCGAGGGTCGACGCCCGACGCGCCCAGTGAGCCGACGCCTGGAAGTGGCCCTGTTCCAAGAGCGAGCGTGCGATGCCGGTGGCGGCAGTGGCGCGGCGCGGGTCGAGCACGAGAGCGCGGCGGTAGGCGCGCTCGGCAGCCAAGTGATCTTGCTTGCGGGTGGCCTCGTCGCCGAGCTTGAGCTGAGCGGTCACCACCTTCTCGCGCCCGGCGTCATCGGCGGGGCCGACCCCGTAGCCGAGCAGGATGGGATCGCGGGCCTTGTTCATGTCGCCCGAGAGCCCCAGGGCATCACCGAGCAGGATCTGGTAGTTCGACTCGTCGGGGCTGAGCTTGACGGCTTCGCGCGCCCACTGCACCGCCGCCTTCGCGTCGCGCCGTTGCATCAGCACACGCGCCAGGCCCACGTGAGCGTCGACGTTTTTCGGATCGAAGCGAATGGCTTTGCAGTAGGCGCCCTCGGCGCCATCCATGTCGCCACGCGCGAGCTCTTTCCGCGCCTTCCGCACTTCGTCGTACGCCGCACCCGGGTAGACCGCGGGCATCGGCGGCATGTTACCGACGAGTTTTTCGCAGCTGGGCGCCGAGGCCAAGGCATCGGCTTCGTCGGCGCCCAAAGCCGGGGGCTCGGTGACGCCGAGGGCGCGGGCTTTGGCGCAGGCTTCTCGCTCGACGCGTTCGGCGTGGGTGGCGGTGGGGCAACTCGTGCGGGCGAGGCCACGCTCGGCGGCGCGGGCGCTGGCTTCGAACCCTCCCGCTTCTGTCCGACCAAGAGCATCACCAGCCCTCCGATCGCGAGCACGCCGACGAGTCCCCCGAGGGCATAGCCCAGCGTGGAAAACAGGCTCGGTCGCTTCTTTCGCGTCCGCTCCGAGCGCGGCGGCCTGGGTCTCGTGCTCGTGGGCTTCTGCCGCCCCGTCTCGCCGGGCGCCGGCATGGGCATGCTGGGCGCGATGGGCGGCGGCTCGGCGTCGGCCATGTTCAGCGCGACGTCCGGCGTGGTCATCAGGTTGGTCGTCGCCGGCTGCTCGGTGGGCTCCACGTGGACGCGTCCGCTCGAGACCACCAGCAGCGCGGCGAGCGCCACGGGACCGGAGAGGTCGCGGGTTTCGGGCAAGAGCACCTCGCCCTGAGCCCCGACCACCAGTCCCTCGGAGACGTCGATGCGCACGCGCAGGCGTGGGTTCTGCACGCTCACACGTACGGGGCGCGTTGCAGCGGTGAGGCCGCGCAGAAGGCGTGCGGGCCCCGTGATCTCGAGTCGCGTGTCGAAGGCAGCGCGAGAGTCGGCGCGCTCCGCCAGCGCGCGTTCCGGTTCCGCCAGCGCCGACAAGGTGCCGAGGATCCGATCGATGGCGGGAACCACCTGCTCTTCGGTCCAGACTTCGTCCCAGCGCACGACCAAGAGCGACGCCCAGCGCAGGCGCGTGTCGCGCCGCATCCGGCGCATCAAGTCGAAGCCCTCTCCCTGAGCCTGCTGCTCGCCGATGAGCAGCACTGCTGGGTCCATGGTGCGGATACGGTGGAAGCGTACCTCGCTCGGCGAGAGGTCCGTCACCACGACGTCGACGCCGCGCTCTCGCAGCTCTTGTGCGATGGCGTCGGCGCGCGCCGTGTCGTCGTCGGCGAGCACGACGCGCAGCCCCTTGACGTCGACGCGTTCCTCGGGCGCTGCACCGTCTTCCGCACCCAAGAGGTGCACGGTGCCTGCGGCGCGCTCGTCGAACTCGTAGCGCAGCGGCTCGGCGGTCACTACGTGCTCGCGTACGCGTGCCACGAAATCGTCGATGGTCTCGGTCAGCGCGCGCCCGCCGCCGAGCACGATGCGAATCGCGTTGGCTTCCCCGCTGCCCGACGCCCGCACGCTGAGGATCCCCGTTCGAAGCTCCTGCCCCAGCGCCTCCACCAGCTCTTGGAGCGTGGCTTCCCCCACGTCGCCCAGGCTTTCGGCTTCACGCTCGGGGATTTCGCGCGCGAGGGTCGCGATGCGCTCGGCCATCTCATCCATGCTCGCCGAGCGCGGGATCACCGCCGCCGCGCCGTGCCGGAACGCCTGGAGACGCGCTTCGAGCTCGGCGTTGTCATCGAGGATGGCCACAGGAACGACGCTGCTCTGAGGTGACAGCGAGAGCGCGCGCAAGATGTGGTGTCCGGAGTCACTGGCGGCTTCGCCGGCGAGCACGACGAGATCGGGCGCGAGATAGATTACCGAGTCGGCGACCTCTTGCGGAACGCAACGCACGACGTTCACCCGATGGCGGGCCAGAGCCGGCTCGAGCGCTGCACCCAAGGTCTCGGGCGCACCCACGAGGAGCACGCTCGGTTCACCGGGGCGTCCGAGCGGACGGCGGCGCGCGAGCTCCCGCAGGCGGAAAGCGCGCGAGTCGTCGCGTCCGGGAGTCTGGCTCGCGCGGAACGTGTCGCGGCGTGGCGTCCCGTCGTCGGCGCGCGGCGTCGAGCTCAGGCGGAAGGTGCGCGAGTCGCTGCGGCGCGGAGGCGGCGGTCCATCCCCGAACGGCGGCGGCGGCGCAGGGCCGGTCGGAAGCTTGCGATCCCTCGGCACCGGTGGCTCGCTGAGCGAGCTCGCGCTCTCTTGGGGAACGCGCGCGGGCTTGGGGAACACCGCTGTCGGATCTTCGTCGGCGAACCCTTCGGGTCGGGGTGGAGGCCCTGGCTTCTGAGCGCCGGGGGGCAACGGAACGTTGGGCGCCGGAACGGTCGGGCGGTGGTGGTCGGACTGGCGCAGCGGGAACTTGGTGGGCTTCGACGACGAGTCGTCGCCCCCATCACGCGAGCTGCCTCCTGACATCTGAGAGGCGAAGGATCGCAGAGGTTTAGCAGTTGGGCCAGATGGCGGGGGCGCAGCTGCGCCAAAACCCCCGTTCAGGGGCCCGGCAGTTCGCCCTCACTTCGGGACGAGGGCTCCGTAGACCACGTCCTTCGAGTAGCTCGTCGAAAGCGAGCACTCTGCCTGGATCTCGGTCGAGGAAACCTGGGCGACGGATCCGGTGGCCATGAACGAGAAGCTCGTGAGCTCCGTACCCTGAGCCAGCTTGCACGCGCTGCCGCCGAGCGACTCTTCTGCGTAGAAGTGGCTGTCGGCGAGGAGCACGGTGTTGGTGGGGCCGGTCTGGGCGTCGACGGCGCAGTCCGAGGTGAAGTCCTGGTCCTTCACCAACCCGGTGCTGAAGTCCCCGTGGAGCTTGAGCGGCGTCCCGCTGGTATCGAAGACGAAGCCTTCCCACTTGTCGAACGAAGAGGCGACCAGAAACACGGAGCCGGCGGGTGCCGAGCCGGTGGTGTTGTCGCCCGCCCAGGCGGCGGGGCCGGCCTTCTTCATCAGATCGAGGCGGACTTTGGTGATCCCGGTGCAGTAGCCGGAGAAGGACTGCGGGACCTTGCCGACGTCCGTGCCTCCAGCGTCGTCGGAGCCCGAGCAAGCGACGAGGACCAGCAGCGGCAGGAATGCAAGAGAGCGTTCGATTCGCACGAGACCTCCGATACCACGTACGGCGTGAGCCGCCGACCTCTTCCGTAGGTCAACGGTCTGGACAGCCGTCGGTGTCGGTTCGCCCGTTGAAGGTCTCGGGTTCGTTCGGGCATTTGTCCTTCGCGTCGGGGATCCCGTCCTTGTCGTTGTCGACGTCGGGGCAACCGTCTTGGTCCTCGAACCCGTCACGATCTTCGGGATCGCTCGGGCAAGCGTCTTGGGCGTCCGTGATGCCGTCTTGGTCGTTGTCGACGTCCGGGCAGCCGTCCGTGTCCTGAAAGCCGTCGCGATCCTCCGGGTCATCGGGGCACTTGTCGGTCGAGTCGCCGATGCCGTCCCCGTCGCGGTCCCCACCGGACCCCTCCGGACAACCATCGTCGTCCTGATCCCCATCGCGGTCTTCGGGCACCTGCGGGCAGCGATCGTCGGTATCCAGGATGCCGTCGTGATCGTTGTCCGGGTCTTTGCAGCCGTCCTCGTCCATGAACCCGTCGAAGTCTTCGGCTTCGTCGGGACATCGGTCGACTGCGTCTTTCAGTCCGTCGCCGTCGTGGTCGCCGGGTCCGGACACGGGGGCATCGCTCGCCATCGTCGGGCCGCCGCCGGGCCCTTCCCCGGCAGGGCCCGCCACCGCCTGGCTTGCGGCCGGAGCGGGAGAGCTCGCACCCGGTCTGGCGCCGCTCGCGCAGGCCAGCGAGAGACACGGAACCAGGACCCAGCACCACCGACGGCTCGCGCGCATGCCCTTCCATACACCGGCTGCGCGCCGGAAAGGACCCTGCCGGCGCTCCGGGCAGCTCCGCCTATTCGCTCTCGACGAGGCGCACGTCGACCTCGAGTGTCCCGCCCAGGATTTCCGCGTACGGCTTGCAGAGCTCGATGGCCTCTTCCACGCTCGAAAGCTCCATCACGGAGAAGCCACCGAGGAGCTCCTTCGACTCGGCGAACGGGCCGTCGGTCACCCGCAGCTCCCCGCGGGTGAAGTTCAGGCGTTTGGCCTGGCTGCTCGGTTTCAGCCGCATCGACCCGACGAGCACGCCGGCTTTGGTCATCTCGGTCGCGAGGCGTGAGAGCGCCGCCTTCTGCTCCGGGCTTCGACCGCTGGCTTCTGTGTGTCGATCGGCCTTCTCGATCAGCAGCAGCTGGAGCGGCGGGTTCTCGGGAGCCGGCATCAAGCCGATGTCCCATGGCTCGTTGACCTTGCCGAGCTCGAGCTCGCCGTCTCCGAGGATCTTCCCGTAGCGCTCGGCCCAGCCCAAGCCCTCATCGAGGTTTCGAACTTTGAGCTTCCAGAGCGCCGCTGGAAGCTCGTGCTCGCCTCGGTAGGGGCCGCGTTTCGTCGTGCACTTTCCGTTCTGGAAGACCAGCCGCGTGCGCGTCTTGCTGCCGGCGAGTCCCGCACCGTCGACGAAACGCCCGGCCGCGAGGTGCTCGCCGATGAACGCGCCCATCTTCTGCACGATCTCTTGCGGCGGCGGCTGGCCGGCTTCGGTCGCGGGATCGTTCTTGTGCATCATCAGGATCTTCATGGTCGATTCCTTTCGTGTGAGAGGTCGACCGCGCGGCCTCCTCTCCACCCTCACGACGATCGACCGAGCGGTCCATCGACGAGCTCTCGTATCTTTTTGTAAGCTCCGGAAACCGTTCCGGAAGTGGCGATGGAATCGAGGCCGACCCCGACCCGCGCGGGCGCACTCAGGGTCTCAGCAGCACGTTGAACGCGGCGTCGGCCGGCATGGGAGCCAGGTTCTGGCGGAAGACCCCCCAACGCGCTCGAGTCGAGTCGTACCAGACCCCGAGGTTCGAGTTCAGGTAGCGCCCGCCCACCCCGCCTGGGTTGTAGTTCGCCGTCACGAAGATCTGCGCCTCGGGGCGCCCGTTCAGGTTCGGCTCGTCGAGGTAGAGCGTGTTGGCGTTCACCGTCCCGGCTGTCGCGCGCACGACGCTGGCTCGGTCGATGCGGACGTTGAACGCTGCGCCGATCGGCATGGCCGCGAGGTCTTGGTTGAAGATCTTCCAGCGAGCGGCTGACGTGGAGTACCAGACGCCCAGGGGATGCGAGTCGTAGACGCCTGCAGAACCGGGCGGGTTCCAGTTCGGAGTGACCACGAACGCCGCGTTCGGGTTGGCGTTCAAACTCGGATGGTCGAGCGTCGTCGACTGGCCCGTGGTGTTCGCCGAGGTCGCGACGTGGACGACTCCGGCGCCTACGCTGACGTTGAACGATGCGCCGCTCGGGATGCTGGCGAAGTCCTGGTTGAAGATGCGCCAGCGCCCCGAGTAGTAGTAGACCCCAATCGGGTGGTTGTCGTACACGCCGGAACCACCCCCGGGGTTGTAGCTCGGCGTCACAGTGAGAAGCGCGTTCGGGTTTCCGTTGGCGTCGGGGTGGTCGATGATGGTGATGTGGCCGCCGCTGTTGTCCGTCGTCGCGCGGTGCACGAAGGCCGCGCCGCGCGCGCGTAGCGCCGTGTCGAGCGCCGTTCGGAAGACCTCGGGCTTGACTTGGGCACAGTAGCTGACCGGGCCATCCGGATTGGGCTGGAAGCAGGTGCTGTTGACGCCCGTGACCTCGAGGGCGGTGCCCAGGGCGCCCGTGTAGATGCAGCTACCTCCGGAATCGCCGTGAAACATGATCTGGCCGCTCGTGTTCGGAGTGTAGAAGAGACGCGTCGGACTGACGCTCGAAGGTGCGATCCAGCTCCAGCGCAGGATGTCGGCGGACGCCGGGTCGCGCGCGATGCTGTCCACACCATAGCCGAAGCAGAAGAGCTCCGTACCGACCAAGGTGTCACTCGCGCCCGCGTAGGTCGGTACGAACCAACCGACGTTCCTGCCGTGCATCGCGAAGAAGCGTTCGGCGACGAGGAGTGCCGTGTCGTCTCCGAAGTCCACTATCTCGCGTACGCCCGAGCGCTGCGACCCGATGATGAGCTCGAAGTTCGCGAGCGTCGTGTCGACGGTGCCCCCGATGTTGCGTTCGTTGGTGACGCAGTGGCGCGCGGTGAGCACGGCATCGTTCCGGACCAATGTGCCGCTGCATATGTTGTACGGGCGCGACGTCGAGGTGTTTCCTGGGCCACCATGGTGAACGCTCACGTAGTAGAGGCCCTCGGGATTCAGAGTCGTTCCATTGATGATGCTCGACTCGCTGAGACCCACGGGCTCGGCTGCGTTCTCCACTGGGCCGCTGCCGCAACCCACCTGAAGCGCTGCCAATGCCCAAACGTGGACGTGTCTTTTCATTTCGGAGCTCCTGCGCCAGGCGCCGCATCTTACCCGCGGTCGCGACGCTCGTGCGGCGGGCGTTGGGCCGCAGCGCTCCCGCTGCGATTTCAGGGCACGCAGCAGCTCGTCGCCTCGAGCGCTTGATCAGCTTGGGTGAGCTTCACTGGGTCTGCCGCCAGGAACCCACCGGGCAACTCGACGAAGTTCGCGCCCATTGCGAGCCCGTTCTGCAAAGCTGCGAAGAGCCCGGCCTCGCCGCCGAGGCGCTCCCAGGTCTCGGTCTGGAAGCCCTTGGGGCCGCCCGCGCTCTTCAGGTAGCACCAATAGCTCGTGTCGGGGGTCGCTCCGGCTGCGCACCCTTCGGCCTCACCGAGCCCGTTGTTCTGCAGCACCAGTCGTCCGCCGAGTTGGGCGCGCGCGCCGTCGGCGAAGGC
Organism: Polyangiaceae bacterium; assembly: GCA_046351435.1. Lineage (GTDB taxonomy): Bacteria > Myxococcota_A > Polyangia > Polyangiales > Polyangiaceae > JADJKB01. The sequence goes on along the minus strand of JAXLYN010000014.1, from coordinate 161,085 downwards.
CTTCGCCAGCGGCCAGCTGGTCTTGCGTCCGGTCGGGGCGCTAGGGTCCATGATGTCCCAGGTGTTGATGGCGAGCGAGGTGCGTGTCGTCGGAAACGCCGCGTCGTGGATGTCGATGGCCCGCTCGTGACACGCGAGGTCCGTCGCCTGGTTCAACCCGGCTGCGAAGAGCCGCTGGTTCGAGCCGAGGTCGGCGTGAGCGCGATAGAAAGGTTCGGCGTAGACGGTCATGCAAGCCGAGTCGACCACTTCGTGCAGGCCAGGCGCAGATTCGTAGCGCTTTGCCACCTCCTGCATCAGCTCCTCGTACTGGTCGAGCACGACCTTCTTCCAGAAGTACGGGACGCAGCCGCCCTTCTTGTCGTACGGGTTGAAGACGGCGATGCCGCCGCTCGCGGCGCAGTCGATACCGTCACCCGGCGAGCTCACGGCGGGGCCACCGAGCTTCTTGACGAAGTTCGGCGCCTGGATGCCCGCCATGATGCGAAGCCTCACGGCCTTGCCGCTCTTCACGGCGGTGTCGATGCTCGCCCAACCCGGGCCCGTGAAACTCTGGTCGCTCGGCTCGAGCTCCGACCAGAGGGCGTGGGTCACGAACGCGTCCACGTAGGTCGCGCTCGCCGGCGGAGCCCCCTGCCGAGTCATCAGTCCGCGACAGGGTGGCTTGAGCGTCGGTGTCGTCGCGGCGTCGCCGCCAGCGCCACCCGCGCCGCCACTTCCGCCGGCGCCGCCGATGCCACCGTCGCCGCTAGTGCCCGCCGAGCCACCGCTCGTCGCGCCACCGCTCGTCGCGCCACCGCTCGTCGCGCCACCGCTCGTCGCGCCACCGCTCGTCGCGCCACCGCTCGTCGCGCCACCGCTCGTCGCGCCGCCGGTCGCGTTGGAGCCGCCGGTGGCGCCGTCGCTGCCGCTCGCCTCCTCACTGCCGCACGCCGAGGGGGCGAGCACGCTGAGCGTGACGAGGAGACGGGCCGCGTCGGAACGAAGGGTCACTCGAGGCAAGGCTACGCGGAAGGCGTCGCCCGGACCAGCGCCCGCTGGTTGCTGAGGGTCCGCTGAGGATCGCAGCGTATGCCTGCGCGTAGCCTCGACGCTCGTGGAGGGTTTCACGATGAGGGGTTTGGTTCTTCGGCTGGGATTCGGCACGTCGCTCGCGTTCTTCACTTTGGCCAGCTGCTCGGAGGACCCGGCGGCAGACAGTGGCTCCGGCGCGAAAGGCGGGACCGGAGGGGCCACGACCGGCGGCTCTGGTGGGGTGCCCGGCGGTGGCAGCGGCGGAAGCTCGGGCGGCGTGGGCGGCTCCGGCGGTGCGACGGGAGGCAGCTCGGGCTCCGGTGGCGTTGCCGGGGCCGACGCGAGCTCGGGTGGCGCCGCCGGATCGGCGGGCGCTGATGCGGCGAACGACGCGGCGAACGACGCACCCGTTCCGCCGGCTCCGACGGGGCTCTACGCACTGCCGTCGACCGGCAAAGTCACGCTGACGTGGGACGCGACGCCAGGGGCCACGGGTTACGTCGTCCACAGAGCGACCACGGCGGGAGCTCAGCCGAGTGCGGCCAACGCCATCGGAACCGCTTCGGGCACGACGTACACGGACGCGACGGTGACGAACCACGTGCTTTACTACTACGTCGTCACCGCGACTGCGGGTGGAGCCGAGAGTCCGCCGTCCAACGAGCGCATGGGGCGTGTGCCGCTCTGGCAGAAGATCGCGGCGGGTTGGAGCTTCTCCGCCGGGCTCCGGACCGACGGTGCCCTCTACACGATGGGAAGGAACAACTACGGTTCACTGGGCGACGGCAAGAGCGGCAACGGGAATGATCAGGCGGTGGCCGAGCGCATCCAGGCACCGGCCGGCGCGCCTTCGGGAGCGACCTTCAAGCAGCTTGCGGTCGGGCACTGGCACTCCATCGCCGTGCTGAGTGACGAAAGCGTGTGGACTTGGGGCGACAACACCTACGGACAGATGGCAGACGGCACGTCGGGCGCGCTGGCGTTCCATGCCACGATGACCAAGATCGCGTTCGGTGCCTCGTATTCGGGCGCCACCTGGAAGATCGGGGCGGGCGGAAACTCGAGTGCGGCGCTGAGCAATGGCAGTGCACTTCTGGTCATGGGTTACAACCTGTACGGTGGCCTGGGCGTCAACGGCCAGAGCAACGTGACGTCGCCGGCAGCCGTTCCGCCCCCGTCCGCTGCGAGCGTTTGGAGCTCGATGGCGATGGGCAACCAGCACTCCGTCTTCTTGGCGAACAATGGCGGCGTGTACGCCGCGGGGGCCAACGGCAACGGACAGCTCGGTATCGGAACCATCGCTGGATCGAACAGCGCTGTTCCCGTGTGTCAGACCTTCGCGGGCACGTGCACCTTGGCGTTTTCGGTTGCCGCGGGCGGAGGCGTCACGCCCATGGTCGCGGCGGGCTACGACTTCAGCGTAGCGCTGCGCGGCGACGGCACGCTTTGGGCGTGGGGCACCAACTTCTACGGCAACTTGGGGCAGGGGAACACCGGCGGAAACTCGCTCACGCCCAAGCAAGTCGCGCTCCCGCCGGGCTCACCTGCCGGCACCAAGTGGATCGCCGTGTCCGCTGGACGAGATCACGTGCTGGCGCTCCGCAGCGACGGCACGCTGTGGGCTTGGGGTCGCAACAGCTCCGGACAGCTCGGGGACGGGACCCAGACCGATCGCAACCTGCCCGTGCAGGTCTGCGCGAAGTACGACTGGCAAGCGAGCACGTGCACCGCGTTTCTCGCGCTGGGCGCCTCGGCAGGCGCCTCTTCGTTCAGCGCTGGCTGGTTCCACGGCTTCGCCCAGGACTCGACGGGAGTGTGGTGGGCGTGGGGCGAGAACCCGAACGGCGGGCTGGGCGTCGGCGTTTCCGCCAACACGTGCTACCCCGGCGGCGCGGCCACCCCGTGCTCGATGGTGCCCGAGCTGGTGCCCTGACTCACGACCAGAGCCGCCGCTCCCCGGCCTGCGTGATGTTGGAGCCGTCGGGGCACGCGTAGCGCTACTGCTCAGCACCGGTCCTTTCCGAGGAGCGCGCTACTCGAACGAGTTATCGTCAGCGAGAGGGGTCGGCGCATGTATCGGTTCTCTCACTTCGAGCTGGACGACGAGGCGCTCACGCTCGAAAAGCGTGGCAAGCTGCTCCGAGTTCAGCCGCTCGTGCTCGAACTCCTGGTCTTCTTGGTCCGACGCCGCGGCCGCGTCGTGACCAAGGACGAGTTGCTCCGCGGCCCGTGGCGCGGGCGCGCAGCGGGCGAGGGCTCGCTCCAGCAGGCCATCTCGCTGGCGCGCAAGGTGCTCGGTGACTCGCCGAGCCGACAGCGCTTCATCGCGACGGTGCGGGGGCGTGGGTTTCGTTTCGTGGCCGAAGTGGAGGTCGTCGGGACGACGAGGTTGGAGCGCGCACGCGCCGCGCGCGGAGGGCGGGCCATCGCGATGCTCGGCCGCGAGAGCGAGCTCGAGACCGCCCTAGGAGCTTTGGAAGACGCCGAGGCCGGCGGCGGATCGGTGCTCACGGTGCGCGGAGCGCCGGGGATGGGCAAGACCGAGCTGGCGCGGAGCGTGTTGGAGTTCGCTCGGGAGCGCGGATTCGCATCTCATGCGTGCTCGGCTCCCGAGCGAGCCCCTTCGCCGGCGTTCGGGCTGTTCGCGAAATCGCTGGAGACGATTCTGGACGTCGCGTGGCGCACCACCAGCGCCGAACGTGCGCTGGAGCTGGAGCGCTTGCGCACGAAGCTCGAACCGCTGGTTCGGGCGCCATCGGCTCCACTCGGGCTGCCGTCACCGCGAGCACAGCGCGTCACGCGCGACGAGCTCTTTCAGGCGATTCTCGAACTGCTGCAAGTCACGTCCGAGTCGCAGCCGATCCTCCTGTTGCTCGAGGACGTACACGCGGCAGACGCGCCCTCCCTCGCGTTGCTCTCCTTCCTCGCAGCGCGGGTCGCGGAGTCTCGTGTCATGATCTTCGTGACGCTGCGCACGGCGACGGGCCAAGCGAGTTGGAACGAACCTGCTGCGCGCGAACTGACCCTCACCGGACTCACACCGAACCACGTCCACGCGTTGCTGAATCGCGCCCTCGGCAATCCCGTCGATCCAGCGCTTGCGCGCCGGGTCGCGGAACTGACGGCTGGCAACCCACTCTTCGTCCGAGAGCTCGCGCGGGTCGGTGCCCGGGCGCCTGGCGGGCTCGCCGAAGCCCTCGACCAAGCGCTGCTCGGCCGGCTGCCAGAGGGCCTGGTCGAGCGGCTCACCCTGGTCTTCCAAAGTGTGTCGAATCGCCTGCCCGATGAGACCAGGACGGTCTTGCACGCCGCGGCGGTGCTGGGGCGGGAGTTCAGCGTCGGACCGCTCGCGCGCATGCTCGCAGCCGAGCCCCGCACCTGCATGGACTGGCTCGCGCCGGCAGTGCGCCACGGATGGGTCGAGGAGCTGGGTCTCGCCCGCTTTGGCTTCGCTCACGGACTGGTCCGCGAGACCCTCTATCGCGAGGTCGAGCCCGGAGAGCGAGCGCGGCTCCACGCGGCGGCGCGGCACGCTCTCGCCCAGGAAACCGCCCGCGAACCTGCGCATCCGTCCGTGCTCGCTCATCACTCGGTGCTGGCCGCGACCGTCGATGAACCCGACCGTGCCATCGAAGACGCGCGGGCGGCGGCGCGCCGTGCCAGTGAGGAGCTCGGCCACGAGGAAGCCGTGCACCAACTCGAACGCGCTCTCCCCGTGGCTGAGCTCGGAGCGCATCCCGAGAGCGTGCTCGGGTTGCGCCTCGACCTCGCTCGCGCGCGCTGGCATGCGGGCCAGAGCCGGCGTGCACTCGGTGATTTCTGGGTCGCGGCCGGGCTCGCTCGCCAGGTCGGAGACGTTCGAGCGTTCGCGGCAGCGGCGATCGGCGCCGGCGAGGCCCAGACCTCCACCGGCGATCAGGACCTCGCGGCATTGCTCGAGGAGGCCCTGGCGCGCCTCGGATCGGAACGCTCGGTCGCATCGTCACTCGTGCGCTCGCGCCTGGCCGTGCTGCTCGCCTTCACGCCTGCCAGCGGCCGCGCTCGTGCGCTGGCCGACGAAGCCGTGGCACTCGCGCGTGAAACGTCGGACGATGGAGCGCTAGTCCGCGCTCTGCGTGCGCGCCGTTGGTGCGCGTCCGCGGACGAAGCGCTGGACGATCTCGAAAGGCTCGCCAACGAAGCACTGACCGTCGCCCATGCGATGGGTGACCCGCTGCTCGCCAATGCAGCGCGCGCCTGGTGCATCGCCGACCACCTCGCGCGCGGCGAGCGGGCCGCGGCCAATGCTGCCATCGCGAAGTTTCAACAGATCGCGGCAAGCCTCGATGACCCGGTCAACAAAGCGTTTGCGCGACGCTACGACGTCACGCTGGCGCTGTTCGACGGTCGCCTCGACGACGCGCAGCGCATCGCACGAGAGGCACTCGACCTCGGGATCGCGTGCGAAGACGCCGTTGCGCGCCTGGTATTCTTCATACAATGCGCGGTGCGCTCGTTCGACACTCGTGAGTTCGCTCCCATCGAGGAGTTCGCGGCGAGGGTGCTCTTGGCAGTGCCGTGGGACCTGGCCTGGAGGAGCGTGCTGGCGCTGCTCTTCGCCGAGTCGGGGCGGACAGCCGAAGCGGCGAAGTTGCTCTCCGACTTCGCTGCTGCGGGCTTTCCGGCTGCGGGCGACATGAATACGTTGGTCGTTTGGTGCCTGTTCGCCGAAGCTGCCGCGGTCCTGGGTGACGAGCTCGCGGCACGAGGACTTCGTGCGCGCATCGAACCGTTCCGCGGACGGCACTTGATCGTGGGAGCGGGCGTGGCGAGCTTCGGTCCAGTGGACTACTACGCCGCGCGCTTGGCTCTCGTGCTCGGTGACCGCGCGAACGCGCTCGAAGTGGTTCGCGACCGGCCGGACGCAGGCCGAGCGCGCTGGCCACCGCCCGTTCGTCATGCGCTGCCGTTTCGGCGAGGCGCGCGCGCTGTCGGACGGCTCCAGTCGTGGCGCCGAGCGCGCGAAAGGCCATGCGACGAGCGTCGGCCTTGGCGCGGGAGATCGGAAGCCACTGGCTCGCGGCGCGGAACGACGCCGGAGATTCCGCGCTCCGCTGACCTGTCGTATCGACCCGGACCGCCCCAGCGCATAGCCTCGCACCATGAGTGGCGCGCTTCCTCGAAACCCTCGCACGGTCGACCGCTCCGTGACGGTGACCGGCTCCAAAGGCGAGCTCGCGCATGCTTCGCTCGTAGCGCACGGCGCGCGACTGGCGCGTCGCGTGCACCGTGTGACCGATCGCGTCCACTGCCTCGTCGGAAATGGTCTCTCCAACACCACGTGGGTGCTGGGTCACGGCGGCGTCGTGGTCATCGACACAGGAGAGAGCAACGAAGAGGCCGAGCTCGCCATGCAAGAGCTTCGCGCGCTGACCGACCTGCCCGTGGCCGGCGTGATCTACACCCACCACCACTACGTTGCGGGCACCGAGGCCGTACTCGCGGGCGTGCCGGCTCGAGTTCCGATCTGGGCCCACGAACGCGTGACCACGAATCGCGAGCGCACCGTGGCAGAGCTCGGCCCGACCTTCCTTCGGCGGCTCGCGTCCCAGTTCGGGATCCTGTTGCCGAGCGAAGGCGAGGACGCGATGCCGAACCTCGGTATCGGTCCGTTCTTTTTCAATCCAGCCGCATCGGGTCGCACCGACGGTTTCCTGCCGCCGACCCACACCGTCCGCGACTCCGCGAGCTTCGAGCTCGCAGGGATTCGCTTCCAGGTCGAGTCCGCCGTTTCCGACAGCGACGACACGCTGATCGTCTGGCTGCCGGACGACGAGGTCGTGGTGAACAACCACGTCTGGCCTGCCCTGTTCAATGTCTACCCGTTGCGCGGCGAGCCGTACCGAGATCCGTTGGTGCACGTCGAGGGCATCGACAAGGTCCGCGCTCTCGACCCCTTGCACCTGGTCGGGGTCCACGGGCCACCCATCAGCGGACGCGAAGCGGTGCGCGACGCGCTGCTTCGCTATCGCGACAGCATCCAGCTGCTGTGGGATCAAACCGTGCGGGGCATGAACCGCCGACTCGGCCCCGACGAGCTCGTCTCGTTCGTGCGACTGCCCGACCAATGCGCCCAGCACTACCTCACCCAGCAGCACTACGGCTTGGTCGAGTTCCACGTGCGGCAGATCCACAACGGCTTGATGGGCTGGTTCGACGAAGACCCCGCACACGCCCTGCCGCTTCCGCCGGCGCTCGAGGCCGAGCGCTTGGTCGCCGCGTTGGGCGGCCGCCGAGCCGTGCTCGCCGCGGCCGAGGCAGCGCTCGCGGGAGACGACCCGTCTTGGAGCGCGCAGCTCGTTTCCTACCTCTTGCGCCTCGATCGGAGCGACGTCGATGCGCGAATCACCAAGGCCAAGGCGCTCCGCCTGCTCGGCCAGACCACGACATCGGCAAACCTCCGCTCGTTCTGTCTCACCCACGCGAGAGAGCTCGAGGGAGCACTGACCATGGACTTCTTTGCGCCCGGCACCATGCCCGCCGACATGATTCGCCGTGCCGACCCGCGCACGTTCGTGCGCGCACTCCGGGTGCAAGTCGACCCCGAGCGCGTCGCCGGCAAGAACCAGCGACTCTCCGTCACGTTCAGTGATCGACGGACGAGCGCAGGGCTCCACCTCCGAAATGGCGTCGCAGCCTACCTCGAGCCGGCCCCTGCCGATTCGGAGCTCGCGCTGAAGTTGGACGGCGCGACCTGGGCGGACCTCTACACCGGGTCGACGACGCTTCGCGACGCGATGGCCCAAGGTCGAGCCGCGATCGCGCGGGGCAGCCTCGACGAGGTCGAGGCGTTCTTCGACGTGTTCGATCACACGAAGCTCCGGTGAGCGGACGGCGCGGCTCGAAACGCTGCCAGAAGCGCGTTAGGGTCGGTCGATGTCCGACGCCGCACGACCTCACTCCGACCGGTACTTCACCGAATCGCGCGACCACTGGTGGCATCAGGACTACCTCGGCCTCCTGGCCACGAGGCTCGAGCTTTCGCGCGCCAAGAGCGTGCTCGAAGTGGGAACGGGGCAAGGCCACTTCGCGCGAGCGCTCGCTCCCCACTTCGGAGCTGGCTTCCAGTTCACCGGGCTCGATCGTGAGTCACGATCGCTGGCGATCGCCAGGGCTCGCTGCGACGAGTTCGTGCGCGAGCGCGGCCTCGACGGCGGATTCACGTTCGTGGAGGGCGCGGCGGAATCGCTGCCGTTTCCCGACGACCACTTCGACCTCGTGTGTTGCCAGACCCTCCTGATCCACCTCCGGGAGCCTGCACTCGGGTTCGCGGAGATGCTGCGCGTGTGCAAACCCGGCGGCCTGCTCCTCGCCGTCGAACCCAACAACTTGGCCGGACTCCAACGACTCGCATGCGGCGGACCGGAGAGCGACCCCGAGCTCCGGCTTCGCGAGGCACGATTCATCCTCCTTTGCACGCGCGGCAAGGCGCTGCTCGGCCTCGGCTGGAACCACTTCGGCATGGAGCTCCCGCGCCTCTTCGGAGCGCTCGACGACGTGCGCTACTACAACAACGACCGCGCGTGGGCCGTCGCGCCTCCCTACCAGAGCCCGCTGGAGCGCGCCGCGATCGCAGACTTGGAGCGGTCGGTCAACGAAGGCGTCTTCGCTTGGGAGCGTGAAGAAGCACGGCGCTACTACCTCGCCGGTGGCGGAACCGTCGAGGCGTTCGAAGCGGACTACGACTCCCTGCTCGCCGAGCAAACGAGCGAGCTCGCCGAGGTTCGCGCGGAGAAACGCATCGAGCTCGTGGCGTTCGCCGGTCTCATCGCGGCGGGCCGCAAGCCTCGGACCTGCTGAGCTGCCTACGCGGCGCCCGGCCTCGACGGCCGACGACCGCGCAGGTAGGCTCGTTGCAAGGTGCTTCTTCGCCCATCGCGAGTGTCGGCCCTCGCTGGCGTGGCGGCGACGCTGCTGCTCGTGTCGGCCTGCCGCCCCGCCGAGCGCGCGCGCGTGCGGGTTCCCGTCCTCCGAACCCAACAGGCGGGCACCTTCACGCTCGAAGCAAGGAAGTACCAGGCCTGGGAGGATCTGGACGTCGCACGAGGCCCAAGCCCGCCGGGCTCGCCCAGCATCCGAGAGGTGAAACGGATCGACCAGTGTTTCGCTTGGAGCCTGGAGGTCGAGCAGCTCGGCAAGCTCCAGAAGGCGCGCTGCCCCGTGGCCGCGCCCGGCGAGCGGGACTGCAGCTCATCCGTGGAGTCCGGAGGCGAGGTGCGCTGGCGACGCTGTCGCGTGCCGAATTGCGCGTTCGAGCTCGCCGCCAGCGGACCGACGACCGTGCGCGCCACGCTGGAGCGGAGCGACGATGTCCAGTGTCAACACTTGGCGCTGACGGAAGCCGCGCTGATACTGACGGAGTAGGCGTAACGCTCGGTGGACCACGGCGCCGAGCGGCCCGCGCTCGACGCGAAGCGGCGGGACGCATACTCTCGGGGCTCGCGGACCATGCTGTTGAAGGTGCTCGCGGCCTTGGTGCCACTATCCATCCCGCTGCTGCTCCTTCTGGGTTCGAGCATCCGGAAGGCGGTGGCGACGGCCTTCGTCGCGGGGCTGGTCCTGGCGTTTCCGGGCGCGTTCTTCAACCCGCTGCTGCCTCCGCTGATCGAGCTCGTCGCTTGCGACTCTTCCGCGAGGCTCGCGGTGCGGAGTGCGGGGCGAGGTGGCGGTCACTACTGCGTCGATCGCCAAGGTTCCGCCGAGCGCGTGTTCCTCTGGTCTGCGCTCTCGAGCTTCGATCTCCACTACGTCTTGGTCGGCGTTCCGGCGGTCCTGTTCTTCGCCGTCCGCGAGAGCCGGCGGCGAGGGCGCCGCGTCGCGCGTGGGTGACGGCTGACGTAGATTGTGCGGGCGCGTCGCGCCCCAGCGAAGTGATTGCGCGCCGCCGTGTCCTCGCTCGGCCACCTACGGGCGTGGAGCAGGGCATGGATGTTGCTCGCGACGCGCGCATGACTCTCACCGTTGGACAGGCCGTCAGAAACGCAGTCGAGGCCGAACGCGCCGCCGCCAAGTTCTACCGGGCGCTTGCCGCGCTGGACTTGTCCCCCGAAGTGGAGAGCTTCTTCCTCGCCATGGCGAAGCAGGAGGACCAACACGCCGAGTCCATCGAGGTCAACGGTAAGCGCCTCGTCGATGGTGAGCTGCCCGAGCGCGCGGACATGGCCGTTCGCAACGTCGAGGCCGCCCCCGAGTGGCTCGTCGCCGACTCCATTTCCAAGGACAGCGCCATCTCCATCGCTCGCGACAACGAGTACAAGGCCGCGTTGTTCTACGACGCGCTCGCGGACTTCTGTCCCGAGCCCGAGGCCGAGTTCTTCCGCCAGCTCGCCAAGACCGAGCTCGAGCACGCCAAGCGACTGGAAAACGTCACGCTCTGAGCCCGAGCGAGCGAGGCCAGCGTCACGGACGCACGAGCTCGACCAAGCTCGGGTGAAGCTTGCCATTGGACGCGAGCGTGTGACCATCCGTGAGGTCCAGCGGGCCGCCCGAGAGGTGCGTCAGCGTGCCGCCGGCTGCGAGTACGATGGCGGCGCCGGCCGCGAGATCCCACGGGTGCAGGCCGCGCTCCCAATAGGCGTCGTAGCTGCCGTCCGCGACCCAGCAGAGATCCATGGCGGCGGCCCCGCAGCGCCGCACGCCCTGGCACACCTTCTTCACGCGAGCGAAGGTCGGGAAGTTGTTTTCGGGCTCGTGCTCGCGCCGCCGCGGAAAACCCGTGGCGATCAACGCGCGCTCCAGCTCGTCGGTGGCGCTCACCCGAATGGGTTCGCCGTTGCGCCTCGCGCTGCCGCCCACCGCGCCGACCCACTCGACGCCGATGGCCGGAGCGACCACCGCGCCGGCCACGGGCACGTTGCCCTCCATCACTCCGACGCTCACGCACCAGATGGGATGGCCATGGGCGAAGTTCGTCGTGCCGTCGATGGGGTCGAGGTACCAGACGCGCGCGCTGCCTCGATCCCCGCCCTCTTCTTCCCCCACCACGGGAATGAGCGGAGTGGCCTGGGCCAAGCGCTCGCGGATCAACCGCTCGGAGGCGAAGTCGAACTCGGTGACGAGGTCGTGGACTCCCTTTTCGCTCACGCTCATCTTGCGGCGAAAGCCCGAGAGCGCGAGGGCGCCCGCCTCGCGCGCCGTATCGAGCGCGACTTGCGCCAGCTGTTCGGGAGTCACGCTGCCTTGCCGCAGCACTTCTTGTATTTCTTGCCGCTGCCGCAGGTGCACGGGTCGTTGCGACCGATGCGCGGGCCCTCGTGCTTGACGGGCGGACCGGCGATGGGTTCGGCGTCGGCGAACAACCACTTGCCGCCGTGCTTCTCGAACTTGGCGCGCTCGCGGTGCTCCAGGGTCACGTTCTTGACCTTGTACTTCGCGACGAACTCCACCGTGCCGGTCGTATCCTCGGCGCCACCACCTTCGGTGGAGAGCACCTCGAGGCCGAGCCACTTGCTGTTCTTGCTCCACGCCTCGGTCTGGGCGCGATCCACGTCCTTGCCCGCCTCGGGGGTGTGGGAGGCGAGCACGAAGTCCACCTCGCCGAGGGCGTAGGCGGCGTAGCGCGCGCGCATCAGCGCTTCGGCGGTCTCGGCGGCCTTCTCGCCGCGGATCACCGGCAGGCAGTGGGTCTCGGTGGATTCTCCAATTCCGCAAACGCAGGGCACGGCTCTCGTCTCCTCGGGCCAACGGCGGCCACGCCGCCCCATACAAACGAACCGGCCGCCGGACAAGGGCGCATCGCGTCGCCGCCCGTCTTTCCCGCTGCGAAATCCGCCGGCAGGGCATGACCTCGGGCTGCGCTCGTTCGTCGGCGAGGCTTCCGTCCGCAAAAAATGCTCTAACGTTGTCCCGACTTTGCTAGGCGGAGGGATGATGTCGAAGCCGATAGCGACGGATCGCAGCGAGAGCGTGTTCTCGGACTACAAGAAGGAGTACACGCCCCACCAAGCCTTCGTCGAAGCGAACCGCTGTTTGTATTGCTCGGACGCTCCGTGCACCCAGGCGTGCCCGACCCACATCGACGTGCCGGAGTTCATCCGCAAGATCGCGACCCGCAACGACCGCGGCGCGGCACGCACCATCTTCGACGCCAACATCCTCGGCATGAGCTGCGCGCGGGTGTGCCCGGTCGAGGTCCTGTGCGTCGGAGATTGCGTCTACAACGCCATGGGCGTGCCGCCGATCCAGATCGGCAAGCTCCAGCGCTACGCCACCGATCGCGCCTACGCCGAAGGCGCGCGCTTCTTCGAAGCGGGCAAGCCCACGGGCAAGAGCGTGGGGCTGATCGGCGCGGGCCCTGCCTCCCTCGCGGCCGCCCACGAACTCCGGCGCCACGGCCACGCTTGCACCATCTACGAAAAGCGCGAGGTAGTGGGTGGGCTCAACACCACCGGCGTCGCTCCCTACAAGATGCGCGCCGATCGCTCGGTGGCCGAAGTGGACTGGGTGCTCGCCATCGGAGGCATCGAGGTGTTGACCGGCGTCGAGGTCGGGCGCGATCCGAGCTTCGAGGCCCTCGAGAAGAAGCACGACGCGGTTTTCGTCGGCGTCGGGCTCGGGCCCGATACGCGCCTCGGCGTGCCCGGCGAGGACCTCGCCGGCATCCACGGGGCAGTCGACTACATCGAGCGGCTGAAGCTCGGCAAGGTCCCGCTCACGGGCGTGCGCCACGCCCTGATCAGCGGCGGCGGCAACAGCGCCATCGACTGCGTGCGCGAGCTCCGCGGCCTCGGCGTCACCGAGGTGACGCTGGTCTACCGCGGACAGGAAGCCAAGATGCCCGGCTACCGCCACGAGTGGCTGGCCGCGCGCGAGATGGGCGTCGGCGGGTTGTTCCAGGCCGTGCCGGTGGCGTTCGAAGGCAATGGCAAGCTCGAGCGAGTGCGCTGCGCGAGGCTCGACGAGAACAAGCGCCCGATCCCGGGCGAGGAGACCGTGGTCCAGGCCGACCTCGTGCTCCTGGCCATCGGACAGTCGACCCTCGGTGAGAAGCTGGCCGGCCTCGTGGGCATCGCCGTCGACAAGGGACGCGTGGTGACCGACGAGCACGGCGCGACGGGACGCAAGGGTTGGTACGCCGGCGGCGACTGTCGCAACGGCGGGAAAGAAGTCGTCAACGCGGCTGCCGAAGGCAAGGCAGCCGCGCTCGCCATTCATCGCTACCTGGGAGGCCAAAATGCCTGACTTGAGCAGCAATTGCGCGGGTATCCGCTCGCCGAACCCCTTCTGGCTCGCGTCGGCGCCGCCGGCCAACTCGGGCGCTCAGGTGCAGCGGGCGTTCGACGCCGGCTGGGGCGGCGCGGTGTGGAAGACCCTCGGTCAGCCCATCCAGAACGTGTCGAGCCGCTTCGGCGCCATCAACTATTCGGGCACCCGCGCCATCGGCTTCAACAACATCGAGCTCATCACCGACCGGCCCCTCGAGGTGAACTTCCGCGAGATCTACGAGACCAAGAAGAAGTACCCGAAGCACGCCGTGGTGGTGTCGCTGATGGTGGAGTCACGCGAGGAGTGGCAGGACATCATCAAGCGCTCCATCGACGCCGGCGCCGATGGGCTCGAGCTGAATTTCGGCTGCCCGCACGGCATGTGCGAGCGCGGAATGGGCTCCGCCGTGGGTCAGGAGCCGCGCGTGAACGAGCGCATCACCGCCTGGGCCGTGGAGTTCTCCAGTGTGCCGGTGCTGGTGAAGCTCACGCCCAACGTATCCGACATCTTGCCGCATGGTCTGGCGGCTCAGCGTGGGGGCGCCCACGGCGTGTCGTTGATCAACACCATCAAGAGCATCATCAGCGTCGACATCGATCGCTTCGTGCCCGAGCCGCGCGTCGGCGCCCTCAGCACCAATGGCGGCTACTGCGGAGCTGCCGTGAAGCCCATCGCCCTGCACATGGTGGCGAGTCTGGCGCGTTCGCCCGACTTCCGCCTGCCCATCAGCGGCATCGGCGGCATCACCAACTGGCGCGACGCCGTCGAGTTCCTGCTCCTCGGTTCGTCCAGCGTGCAGGTCTGCACCGAGGTCATGCTGAAGGGCTACCGCATCGTCGAAGACATGATCGAGGGGCTCGAAGAGTACATGCGAAGCCACGGCTTCGAGACGCTCGACCAGATGGTGGGCAAGGCCGTCCCGGCCTACTCCGAGTGGGGTGACCTCGATCTCAACTACGAGACCATCGCCAAGATCGACGACCAGAAGTGCATCGGCTGCCAGCTCTGCGTCGTGGCTTGTCACGACGGTGCGCACCAGTGCCTGCACCCGCCCAAGGGCGGAAACGGCGGCGCCACCCGCGTGCCCGTGGTCGACGAGAGCGAGTGCGTGGGCTGCAACTTGTGCAAGATCGTGTGCCCCGTTCCGGACTGCATCAGCATGGAGCAGGTCGCCAACGGGTTCTCGCCGGCCACCTGGAACCAGCACATGACCGAGGGCGCCAAGCTCCGACCCAAAAAGGGTGCGCACTGAGCTCGTTCGACGACGACGTGCTCTCGGCGCTCCGCGGAACGAGCGCCGCTCGACCCCTCACGGTCGCCAACCTGCTCGCTGCGGTGGACGCACGCGAGCACGTCATCCTGACGCGCGAAGAGCTGAACGGGGCCCTCGCGCGCCTCATCGGTGACGGCAAGGCGCACGAGCTCGAGTCGGGGCGCTACGCTGCGGGACGAGGCAGCGGCGCCTTCACTCCCGTCGACGAAGCGAGCTTCGAACGCGCGGTCGCCGAGCATACGGGCGAGCCCGGGTCCCCGGAGTCCGAAGACGACGACGGAGACTCGGTTCGGTTGCTGGTACGTTTTCATTGCGGCGACGCACGTCCGAGCGACACGGAGCTCGACGAGCTCAGCGACACCCTGGAAGACGCCGTCGGCGATCGGGCCGACCTTCTGGGCTTCGAGCTCGGTCCTGGCGTCGTGGAGCTCCATCTGGCGGTCGACGAGGACGAGTCCAGCGACGAGATCGTGCGAGCGCTCGTGCCAGCTTCGGCCGAGGCGACTTGGGCCCGCCGCTTCGAGATCGCCCAGCGCCAGGCGGGGGGCGCGGAGCGGCGCCTCTATCCGGCGAAGTGAGCGCGAGCTCGAACGGCGGTCGTTCAGAGCCAGTGCAGCGCGAACTCTGCGTCGGGCGAGTCTCCGCCGCCGTCCAGCCGGTGCACGCGAACGGCTTTCCCCCCGGCAGCCTCGAGCAGCGGTTCCAGCCCGCCGCCGAATTCCGCCCACATCAGCGCGTTCGATCCCGCGAACCCCGCGCAGCGTAGCGTCGCGCTCTGGGGGGTCGCATCCACGACGGTCAGGTCAGTCCCCCGGAAGTACTTGGGAGCGATCCGAGCTGCTGCGCCGAGGGCCTGCCTGGGCGAGGCGAAAGTGAAAACGAGCCGAGCGAACCCTTTGAGGTCCTGCTGGGAGGTGTGTCGCCCGAGATCCCGAGCAAAGGCCTCTCCGGTAGCGCAGACGCGCGCGATGGTGCCGTGCATCCGGCCGTAGGCAGACATCGGATACCAGCCGCCGGCCACGACGCCGGCCAGCATGCGGCGGATGTCTTCCGGCAGGGCGCACTCCACGCGCTGCCGGGTTCCTGCGCTTCGCAGCGCACCGACTGCTGCCAGCAAGGTACGAAAGCTGTTGCCCTTGACCTGCGACTCCACGCGGCGGTCCTGGTACAACCGAACGGTCCGGACGCGCACGAGTTGAGGCCGGGCTGCGATGTGCGGTGACGTAGGTGGCGCGCACCGCCGAGGTTTCTCAGCCGACCGCCAGGGGCTCCACGCCGGTGACTCCGCCGAGCTTCGGCAGATCGTCGTGGAGCAGCATCCACGTCGCGCGATCGTCCCAATAGACGTGGGCTGCAGGCGCCTGGTCGATGTCTCCCTGGATCGCGGCGCGCACGATGTGGGTCTCAGCTGGCCAACGTTCGCTTTCGAAGAAGAGCATACTGCCGCACTGCCCGCAGAAGCTCCGGCGAGCCGGCGCGGAGGAAGCGTATCGCCTCAAAGCGTGGTCGCCTTCCAGGATTCGGAGCTGGGAGTTCGGCACTCCCACCCACGTCACGAACGCCGCTCCGTGGGCGCGACGGCAGAGGGAGCAGTGGCAGTGTGCACAGAACCGAGTCGGCAGCTCGAGCTCGAATCGCACCGCGTTGCAGAGGCAGCTCCCGTTCACGCTCCGATCGACCATGGCCTTCGAGCTAGCACGAGCTCCGCTCACTGGTCGGCGAAAAACGCGGGGATTGTCACATGCTTTCCGAGGGTTACCTGCGCCCGTGATTTTTCTTCTAAGAAATCCACCCGCGCCCCGTTGTCTCCTCGAAGGCGATGCAGAGCGACCAGGCCAAGTGGGTGATGGATGCGCTGTCTCGGTACGAGGCAGCCCTCCTTCGCTACGCGGCCACCCTGGTCGATCGGGCGGAAGCGGCCGACGTCGTCCAGGAGACCTTCCTCGAGCTCTGCCGAGCGGATCGGCGCGCCGTGGACGGTCACCTGGCAGCTTGGCTGTTCACGGTTTGCAAGAACCGAGCGCACGACGTCGGGCGCAGAGCACGTCGCCTTCGAGGCCTGGAGGATGGCGACGTGAACGAAGCTCCCGACAGTGGACCCGTCAAGAAGCTCGAGCAACGAGAGACGCTCTCGCGCGTCGGTGCGGCGCTCGAGGGCCTGCCCGAGCGCGAGCGAGAAGCGCTGCGTCTGAAGTTGGACGCCGGGCTCAGCTACAAGGAGATCGCCGAGGTGATGGGGCTCACGCCGAGCAACGTCGGCTTCATCTTGCACAGCGCTTTGAAGCGCATCCAGCGCGAGATTGCCCGCGACTCGGACCTGCCGCTCCACGCCGCTCGGAGGACGTCATGAACACCGCACCCGAAGACCCCCGCGTCACGGCCTACGCCCTGAACGAGCTCGGCCCGGACGAGCGCCGCGATTTCGAGGCCGAGCTCGCGGAATCCGAGGAGCTTCGCCAGGAGCTCCATGGCATCGAGCAGACCTTGGCGGCACTGCGCGAAGAGCTTTCGAGCGAGGCCGGCCCGGGCCTCGATGAGGTCCGACGAGCGCGCATCCGCGCCGCGGTGGCCCCGCCCAAGCCGAAGCGCCGGCTGGCGGCCCTGGGCTTTGCGGGTGTCACGTTGGCGACGCTGGCCGCGGGCGCGTTCCTGTTCGTCGGCACCCAGCGCAGCGAACGCGACGCGGTGTCGCTCGACGAGGGGAGGATGGGGGAAGAGTCCAAATCGAAGGCCCAGGCCTTCGCGGCGCCCGTGGCTGCGACGGCTGCGTCGCCGGGCGATCGGGCTCAGGACGAGAGAGCCGCCGGGAAACGCTTCCAGCGCGAGGCCTACGACGCGTTCGCCGACAACCCGTTCGTACAGGTCGCAACGGACCCGCGCTCCACGTTCTCGGTGGACGTCGACACGGCTTCGTATTCGCTGATTCGCCGTCACCTGACCGACGGGCAGCTCCCGCCGAAGGGCGCGGTGCGCATCGAAGAGATGATCAACTACTTCGGCTACGCCTATCCGGAGCCCGAAGGCGATCGGCCGTTTTCGGTGTCCACGGAAGTGGGCGCCGCGCCTTGGGCGCCCGAGCATCGCTTGCTGAAGATCGGGCTCAAGGGCAAACACGTGGCCCCGGCCGACGTGCCTGGTACGAACCTCGTGTTCTTGGTCGACACCTCGGGGTCCATGAACGAAGAGAACAAGCTCCCCTTGCTGCGGCGCGCGTTCTCTCTTCTGGTCGAGCAGCTCGACGCGGTCGATCGCGTCAGCATCGTGGCCTACGCGGGCTCCGCGGGGATGGTGCTGCCGCCCACCCCGGGCAACCAGAAGGGGGCCATCCTCGGCGCGCTCGAGCGACTCGACGCCGGCGGCTCGACCAACGGCGGGGCCGGCATCGAGCTCGCGTACAAGCTGGCGAGCGAAGGCTTCGTCAAAGGTGGCATCAATCGCGTGATCCTGGCGACCGACGGTGACTTCAACGTCGGCGTCACGAGTCAGAGCGAGCTCGTCGACCTGGTGGAGCAGAAGGCCAAGAGCGGCGTGTTCCTGAGCGTGCTCGGCTTCGGCTCGGGCAACTACAACGACTCGACGATGGAGAAGCTCGCCGACAAAGGCAACGGCAACTACGCCTACGTCGATACGTTCAACGAGGCGAAGAAGGTGCTGGTCGAGCAGGCCACGGGCACGCTGATGACCATCGCCAAGGACGTGAAGATCCAGATCGAGCTGAACCCCGCCGAGGTTTCCGCCTTCCGACTCATCGGCTACGAGAATCGGGTACTCGCCCATCAGGACTTCAACGACGACAAGAAGGACGCCGGCGAGATCGGCGCCGATCACACCGTCACGGCGCTCTACGAGCTCGTTCCGGCGGGAGCCGCCCCGGTGGCTCCGGGCGTGGACCCGCTGAAGTACCAGGGGCCCAGCGCGCCGACGGGGAAGGGTGCGCGCGGCGAGCTCGGTACGATCAAGCTGCGCTACAAGCTGCCCCAGGCGAGCGAGAGCCAGCTCATGGAGGTCGTGGTGCGCGACGCACGATCCGCGGAATCGGGCGACTTCCGCTTCGCAGCCGCCGTGGCCGAGTTCGGCATGCTGCTGCGCAACTCGCCGCACAAGGGCCGATCGAGCTACGCCGACGCGGCGCGCCTGGCCGGTTCTGCCGAGTTGGACGAACGCCGGCGGGAGTTCGTCGAGCTGGTGAAGAAGGCCGAAGGTCTCGCACCGGCCGAAGGGCGATGAGCCGCGACGGGCCCAAGGCCCCGCCTACTTCACGAGCTCGAGCAGCCTCTCCGGCGGGCGGCCGACCACCGCGCGCTTGCCCCGAACCCCGATGGGCCGTTCGAGGAGCGTCGGGTGCTCGACCATCAGCGCGATGAGCTTCGCGTCGCTCTCGTTGCCCGTCAGCCCGGCATCTTTGAACGCCGGGTCCTTCTTGCGGAGCACGTCTTTGGGCTTCAGTCCGAGCTTCGCGAGGACCTGCACGAGCTCGCTCTTGTCGAGCGGCTCTTTCGTGTACTCGCGATAGCGATACTCGACGCCGTTTTCTTCGAGCAAGGCGACCGCCTTGCGACAGGTGCTTCAAGTCTGCTTGCAGATGAGCTCGATCATCGGGCGGCGAGCATAACGCCCCTGGCAGGAACTCGCGCGGCCTTTCGGTTAGGCTCGCCCGGCGGCGGGCCCCGTCGCGATCTGCGCCTTGCCGTCGGGGTTTCGCCCTCCACCGCGCCTGACGCGGCGGCGAAGCGCCGACGTCAGGGGACTTCGAGCGTCTTGCAAGCATCGACCAGAGCAACGACGTCCTTGTCCTTCTCGTGCGTGAGCATCGAGCCGGCGTTGCAGCGCAGGGTTCCAGTCGGCGTCGATACCAACACTCGAACCTGAAAGGTCGCGAGCGCCTTCCCTCCCGTCGGTTCGAGGTCGGTTCGGATGGACCAAACGCGACCCTTGGACAGCGCGCCCTTCTTCTCGAGTTTGGCCTTGATGTTCTTGGCCTCGACCTCCGCGCTCTCGACCGCCTCGTCGAGTTTCTGCTCCGACCAACCCACCTCGATGTTGCCCGACGGCGACGCAGTTTCGAAGTGAGCGAGCCCGGTATTGGACCCAAAGGACTCGTCACGCGACCACTTGGACCCTTCGGGCAGCTTGATGCAGAAGCCGGGGTTGGCGTGGCCGTAGTAGCCCGGGCTGCACTTCGTGGGCTCCGCGGCTGGCGCGGCAGCGGTCCCCGGTGTCGCAGCCGTGGTGGCCGTTGCCTGCGGCGTCGGCGTCGGCGTCGGCGTCGGCGCTGGCGTCGGCGGCGCGTTTTCGACAGGAGACGCCTTGTTCTCGGGTTCCTTGCTGCACGCGGCCATGAGTGAACACACCGCCATGAGACTCACGTAGTGATTCATGTCTACACCGTTCCCTTCGGGCAGAGCATCGATCGGGTGACCAGCGCGCTAAATGGTCATCGGGCTGACGCGTGCGCCGAGTCGCGCGTCACGCCAATGACCATGGCGAGCACACAGCGCTCGATGCGATCGTCGCGTGATGGAGCGGTTCGTCGGTCCGATCGGTGCTTTGGTGGCGCTCACGCTCACGGCGGTCTCCGGCTGCAAGTCCGACGACTGCGCGAGCGGCGCGCACAGGGACGAACAAAACGAATTCTGCGTCGCGGTCCCGGCGGGATGGCAGTTCGCCGAAACCACGCCGGACGGGGACGAGGTCCGCGCGCGGTTCGTCAAAGGCTCCAAGGACTCGCCGAGCGCCGTCTTCGAGGTCACTGCGCGCGCCGCGTCGGAGTTCGAGAATCGCAAGCAGTTCATGGCGATGCAGAACAAGGCGGACTTCGTGCAGGTTACGGCTCAGAAAGACCTCCCCAACGGCGGTTGGTGGTTTCAGTCTCACAACAAGACCTTGGATAGCGAAACGACGATGTCGTTCGTGAAGGGCAAGTCGAAGATGGCCGAGTGCCACGGCGGCTGGTCCAAAGGCTCGCCGGCGCCGGAGATCACCGAGGCCTGCAAATCGCTTCGCGGCCTGACGAAGTGACGTTGCGCATGGGCGACCGTCCCTCGTGATGGAGCCCTCGAAGGCGGAGACTCTTGCGGCTCCATCGGGCGCGGTCGTCTCTTGCCCCCCCGCTGCGCCGCCGAGTTGGGGCGGAACGCCGATTACGCTGGCGGGTCGGAACGGGCGCATCCACAGCACGGTCGGCCCGTGACCTCGGGAGCGCGGGCTCAGCGCCAACATGGTCGCCGCTCGGGCAGGTGACGGTGACGTCGAACGAAGGCTCAGCGAAGCAGGTCTTCCGGCGTGGTGCACACCTTGGCCACGAACGCGCCTTCTATCTTCTTGTCCGGCATGTTGGACTTGACCGATCCCGATATCTCGCTCTCGCTGGAGCCCGTGATGCTGACCGAGAAGTCCTTCACGAACTCGCTCGAGCGCTTCTCGATGCCGCTGAAGCGCGTTTCCGTCGCCTGGTAGGCGCCCGCGCTGTTGTTCGGGACCTCGAACGAAAGCAGGGCGCCCTTCGGACACTGCTCCTCGTTCTTCGATTCACTCCATACGTCGCATCCGGGTGGCGTCGCGCAGCTCTTGTTGAAGTACAGCCTCCAACCGGTCTTCAATTTGAATGCGACGCCGTGCCCATCGAACTCGCCGCGGCACTCTTCGAGCACGACGGCGCTCTGGATTCCGAGCTTGGCGGGTGCTTCCTTCGGCGAAGAAGTGCCGGTGGAGCCCTTGCCCTCGCAGCCGACGAGTACAGCGACCACCGCAATGCACAGACAGAACCGGTCGTTCATTCGATGCCTCCGTGCGTAACCCTATGCGGTGGCCCAGCGACGACCATGGTCAATTGGACGACACGCCCATCCAAACCGCCGGCGGCGGCGCGCCTGCCGTGCCTCCACGAATCACGGAACCGGACCGAGCTTCGCCCTACCAGGAGAAGCGTCCACCGGCGCCGGCTCCTTGCCGCCACGTGCATTGCTGAAAACGCGTCTCCCGGGCACTCTCGCCCGGACGCCACCGCAGTCGAGCTTGTCGAGCTACCCTCCTCAGGCAGGCGCACTTCGGCTAGATTTGGGAACATGGGCGGGCGGCGATTGCACGGCGCGCTTGGAGCGCTGTTCACTCTGTTCGCGTTCACGCGATGTCTAGGTGACCCACTCACGCTCGTTGATCCGACGCCAGTGACCGACGCCAGCATCGAACACGAGCCATCCGATACACCTGGAGCCTCGGACGCCGACGCAGACAGCGAGTCGGACGGTTCGGCTTCGGACGCGAGCGATGGCCACGACAGTGATGCCGATGCCGTCGACTCGGGCTGCGGCAAGGATTGCCTCGGCGGCGACTGCATCGCGGGAAAATGCCAGCCGCTGCTGCTCGCACCGAACCTCGTGGACAACACCTTGCCCACCGGCATCGCCGTGGATCCTGCGCCCAGCGGCGGCGTGTTCTTCACGACGTACCTCGGCGCACAGGTGCGCCGCGCGGAAAAAGACGGTAGCGGCGTCACCGTGATTACCAGCTTCCCGTGGATGCACTCGTCGCTCGACGTCGCGTTCGACAATCATCGTCTCTACGTGACGACGTACAACGCCAGCGGCCCTTCGCCGGTCTACTCGATGAACGATGATGGCAGCGACAAGGCCGAGCTCGGAAACACCTGGTTCTACGGCCCCTGGCTGGTGAGCTTCGATTCCAACTACGTGTACTGGGCCAATCGTTGGGACAGCGCGTACATCACGCGCGCGCCGAAGGCGGGGGGCTCGAGCGAGATCGTGTATCAGCCCAACCCGAGCGACGCCGGCACCGCCCAGCCTGGCGGATGGGCCGTTCGCGTCGACGGAACGAGCCTGTTTTGGAGCGTCGAACACCACGTGGCCAAGCGCCAGGCGAACAACACGGTGACGGAGATAGCGCCGGAGACCGCCTACGACATCGCTTTCGATTCCAGCTACGTCTACTGGGCCGCGCCCAACATGATCCGGCGCAGAGCGAAAGACGGCAGTGGAGGCATCGAGGATCTGGTCTCGGGCCCCCAGATTGGACGCATCTTGCTCGACGGCGGATACATCTACTGGACCGACAACGGGAATCCCGGCGGCGTTTGGCGGAAGAAGCTGGTGGCCGGAAGCGCGAAGGAGCTACTGGTGGGCGGTCTCAAGGCACCCCACGGCATCGCGGCCGACGCCAGGGCGATCTACTTCGCAGAGCAGCAAGCCGGTCAAGTGTGGAAGCTCGCCAAGTAGTCACTTGCGTGGGTCCGGCCGCGCCTCAGCGCGAACGGCGAGACCGATCATCGCCTGACGAGCGGAACGCCCCTGCCAGGAACTCGCTCGGCCTTTCGGTTATGCTCGCCCGGCGGCGGACTCCGGGACCTCTCGGGTTTTCGCCGAGCACGGCATGACGTCGAAAACGCTCGGAACGCGCCTCGCCGAACTGAGACAGCTCGCCCGGGAAGCCTCGCGCATCTTCTCCGAGCGCGGCGCCCGACTGATGAGCGGATCCATCGCGTACTACGCCTTGGTCTCGGTGGTGCCGACGCTGGTCATCGCCCTCACTCTCGCGAGCCTCGCGGTGGGCGATGGGCCGGCAGAGAGCGCGACCCGGGGGGAGCTCGCGCGTTGGGCCGGGCCACGTGGCGCGGAGACCGTGATGGCGCTGGTGAAGGCCGTGCGGAACCGTCCGAGCGCTGGCCCCGCGAGCTTCGGCAGCGCGTTGTTGCTGGTGTGGGCGGCGACACGACTGTTCTCGCAGCTCACGACGGCCCTCGACCTCTTGTGGGAAACACCGCCTCTGCCACCGGCTCGGAGCTTCGGTGAGCGCGTGCGGCGCCAGATCGAGAAGCGGAGTCTCGCGTTCGCCATGGTGCTCGGCGTCGGCCTGTCGCTGACTGCCACCGTGGCGTTCCATGGGGCGCTCGCTTCTGCGCGCCAGACCGCGGAGTTCCACGTGCCGCTGTCGCGGGCCATCGAGGGGCCGGCATCGGTCTGCTTCACGGCTTTGCTGTTTGCCGCCATGTTTCGCGTGTTGCCGCGGGCGCGCGTCGAGATGCGCGACGCGCTAGTAGGGGGCGCCCTCACCGCCGTGCTCTTCACGCTCGGCTCTTGGCTGATCACGGCTTGGGTGACCCGAAGCGACACCTCGGTCTACGGCGCAGCAGCCAGCATCGTGGTGCTCTTGCTGTGGATGAACTACAGCGCGCAGGTGTTCTTCCTGGGCGCTGCCTTCACCCGGGCTCACGCGCTCGGTCGGCGACGGGGCCAGCAGAGCTCCGAGTCTCGCGCGGGCTAGCGCCGGCGAGCACTTCTCACGCGCCACCAAGAGTGACAGGCTAGCCTCGTGGAACGAGTGCTCCTAGTCGGGAACCCGACGGCCCAGAGCGGCAAGAACGCGGCACGGATCGAGCGTGCCCGCGAGCTCTTCGCGAAGCATGGCGTCGAGGCCGAGCTCTTCCCGACGCTGCCGGAAGGCCGCACCGTCAGCGCGGTGGCCGAGCGTGTCGCGGAAGGACGCGACGCGACGCTGGTCGCCATGGGGGGCGACGGAACCTTCCGTGAGGTAGCAGCTGGGATCCTCCTCGCCGCGGCGGGAGAGCGTGTCCAGATGGAATGCTCCCGACCGGAACGGCCAACGATCAAGGCAAGAGCTTCGGCCTTGCGGCGACCGACGCTGCCTTGGAGCGAAATGTCGGCGTGGTGGTCGCCGGCCACGAGACGCGTCTCGATGCCGGGCGCATCGAGCTGCTAGACGAAGGCGGCGCGCTGCTTCGGAGTGACCGCTTCTTCGACTCGGCGGGCTTCGGCCTCTCCGCACGGGTACTGGCTACCCGCAACCGCGACCGCGAGTGGGTCGCGAAGCTCGGCCCGGTGCGCGAGCTCTACCGCGATCAGCTGGTCTACGCCGGAGCGCTCCTGCGCACGTTCGTCGAAGCGCAGGTCGTCGACGACAAGTTCAGCGCCGTGGTCGAGGCCGACGGCGTGGCCACCACGTTCCACGGGCTCACGGACCTGGTGGTGAAGGGGACGCGCATCTACGGCGGGGCATGGGTGTTCGATCCCGAGAGCCGCCACGACGACGGCAAGTTCGAGCTCGTGGTGTTCCGCGGAAAGCGCGAGTGGGCGAGCAAGGCCATCGTCGACCTCGACGGCAACCCCATCTCCGAAGAGCTCCTGAATCGCATCGGAGTCGAGCACAGCCGTCCGCTCTCGGCCTCGCGCTTCGACATCACCTTGGCCGCCGAAGGCTCCGTGCCCGTCTTCGCCCAGATCGACGGGGAAGAGATCGAGCGCGCCCCGCTGGTCCACGTGCGCGTGGAGCCTCGAGCGCTCCGCTTGATCGTGCCCGCGCCAGAGTGATCGTCCGGCCGCGTCCGTGGTAGCGTTTCTGCCGGGAGGCTTCGCGTTGCGCCAAGCGAAACGTTTGCACTCGGTCGTATGTTTGGGACTGCTCCTGCTCGGGCTGCTCGCCTGCAAGAAGAAGAGCGCGCCCGACCCGACTCCCACCGTCGCGAGCGAATCGGCCAAGATGAAACGGTTCAAAGAGCTCGCGCCGAAGGTGAAGACGCTGCTCGGCAAGGTGTCGGAGCTCGGGCAGAAAGCCAAGAGCGAGCCCCAGGTGAAGGCCGAGCAGGCCTTCAAGACCAAGCTCGAGAAGACGAAGTTCGTCACCGTGGGAGACCAGTGGCTGGCCGACTTCCACAAGAGCGCGGGCGACGGCGAAGTCGATCTCTCGAACACGACGTTGTCGCTCTGCGCCTACGCTGCCGACAAGAAGCCCGAAAGCGTCAAGGACAGCGACCTCGAGAACGACGTGGGCTACATGGATCAGTGCCTCGCGTGGCAGTACGTCGCCGTGGTGCGGCCGCGCAAGGTGTCGAAGCCGACCATCAAGATGGCCACCAAGAGCTTCGACCCGGGTGAGGTCGAGGGCGATCTCCTGCTCTTCGCGCTGCCCGCGGGCGAGCTGAAAGCTCGCTATCGGTTTCGCACCACGAACTCGGACGAGCTCACCTGGTTCGAAGGCAAACCCGAGAAGGAGTGGTCCGCCGAGTCGATGCGAGATTTGGCGAAGAACCTCAAGGGTGTGATCGAAGAGCGCATGGCCCTCGAGCGCGACTCGATGGGCAAGTAGGCGTCGAGCAGGCGTTCGGGTACGCTACGGCTCGGGGTGAAGAGCGACGAACGGACCGGAGACGAGCCGCCCCGCGGCCGAGGGCCCGCGTTGGGACTCGTTGCCCTGGGCGCGCTCGCGCTCTCGAAGGGGAAGGCTTTGCTCGGGCTCCTGAAGCTCGCGAGCCTGGGCAAGCTCACGCTGACGTCGCTGTCGATGCTGGTCATGGTTTGGTACGAGGCCAAGCGCTATGGGTTTCCGTTCGCGGTCGGGTTCGTTCTCCTGATCTTGATCCATGAGCTCGGTCACGGGGCTGCCATCAAGGCCGCGGGGCTCTCCGCGGGGTGGCCGCTGTTCATCCCGGGGTTCGGCGCGATGATCGCGCTCAAAGGTGTCCCGCGCACCGCTGCGATCGAAGCCGAGATCGCCTATGCCGGCCCGCTCTACGGCACCTTCTCGAGCCTGGTCGCGGCCGGGCTCTACTTCCTGCTCCACCAGCGCTTGTTCTTGGCGCTGGCGTATACGGGGTTCTTTCTGAATCTCTTCAATCTCATTCCCGTCCCGCCGCTCGATGGCGGCCGGGTCGCGGCGAGCTTTTCCCGATCCATGTCCCTCTTGGGCGCGCTGTTGCTGGGCGCCTTGTTCCTGTGGGCATCGTCTCCGCAACTGCTCGTGATCGCGGTGCTCGCCTTGATGCACGGGCTGCGTCGCGCGTCGTCGGCAAGCGAACAAGAGCCGGCGACGCCGGAGGAGCGGCGCACTTGGGCTCTCCGCTACTTCGGATTGTGTGGCTTCTTGGCGCTCGCGATGATGTTCGCGAAAGAGCTCCTCGACCGGCGCTCGTGAGGCTCACTCGCTCTTGTTCTTGAGCTTGGCTCTCAACGCCGCAACGCCGCCACCGATGGCGAGCACGACGACTTTCCAGCCCTTGACCAACACCGCGGCCAGCTTGGCGAACAAGCCGAGCTTCACGGCTTTGGCAGCACCGAGGCCCAGACCGCCGAGCACGAGGCCTCCGAGGCCGTATTCGGCCACCTTGTCCGTCTTGTCGTCGAAGTCCTCGTAGCGGGCGCCCGACCGGAAGCTGGTCGCGCCAAGGAGGGCGTTCACTTTCGGTCGGAAACGCTCGAAGTCCTTGGGGTCCGTCACGAGGTTGAGCGAGACGTAGCCCCGCCGACCGAGCACGCGGGTGTTGTAGCCTCCGGGTCGCTGACCAGTAGCCCCCAAATCAAGTGGTGCGGGGCCTTGTCGTAGTGCGGCGGCTCCTGCCAGCCGTCGATGTTCAGAGCGGTGAAACCGCGCCGGACGCGCTCCGTGTTGGCCTCGGTTTGCCCTTCCTTCATCGCGTTCAGCAGCTCGCTCGAATCGATGCTCTCGTCGTCTTTGATGAAGCCGGATTCTTCGTAGCGGATCACCACGAACCAGCTCGAGCCATCGTCGGCGTCGTCGGCTTTGTCCACCACGAGCCCGAGCAGGTCTTCGTTGTGGAACGAGCCGTTCTTCTCCATCAGCTTGGAGGCCTCGGGCATGCCGAGGAACACGTAGGCCTCCGGCAAGTCGAGGGCGAGTTCGTGTCCGAGATCGATCTTCTGCGGCCCGGGCTTCCAGGCTTGGGCGATGGCTGGATCCACCGCGCCCGCATCGGTGAGACCGAGCTCGGCGAGGTCGAGCTCGTCGGTTTCGCCTTCCTCGGACGCGGAGGGCTTTGGTGCTGGAGCCCGTTGCGTCGCGCTCGACGCCGCCGGGGTTCTTCGACCTGCATCCGGTGCTGCCGTGGCCCAGCCGCTCCCGAGCGTGAACCCCAGCCCGAGCGCCATCCCCCAAAACGCGTGCTTCGGTCCCGCTACCCGCATCTGCTCTCCCCGGATCCAGTTGTCGCACGAAAGGTGCGGTCCGGGAAGCTCAACCCGTGGCCTGTCTGCGCACGTCTTTCGCCGGGACGAGCGCTCCGAGTCCGAGCTGCCAGTGTGCATCGAGGCAAGCGAGCGCGGCCGCGATGCGCGGCGCAACCGACGGACCCACGGCCGTGCGCTCCGGGACCAAATCGACCATCACGTAGCCGCCCGCTGGGCTCGATCCGAAGTGCGCCTTGGCGTCCGCGTCGTCGCCCTCGGAGACTTCGAAGCGGTCACGCGTCCAACTGAGGCTCGCGCTTCTCGTTTCTGGCGGTGCTTGAGCCACGATGGCCGTGCCGCCCCCGGCTCGGTGCGCGTCCATGTGCGCCAGCAGGTCCGCCTCGAGCTCTCGTGGATCGAAGTCCACCTCGACGCCCTCGACGATGGCAGCGTTGAGCAGCAGCATCGACAGCGGGACGCCGCGCGTCATCACCATGAGCGCCGCGCCGAGCCTGGGATTGAGCTCCGTCGGCAAGAAGCCGTCGCGGCTCATCACACCGTCGATGGTGAAGGCGCCGCGGTATCCGAGACTCGTCCGCAAGTGTTCGCCCACGCGCCGGGCGGCAGTGCGCATCTCGTCGCGATCCCCGGGCGACGGGTCCCAGAACGAGGCGGCCCGCGCGTAGTGGAAGCGCGAGTCTCCGGGTTTGCGCAGCACGACCATTTCGCAGGGGCGGAGCGCCACGACGTAGTCCGCGAAGACGAAGCCGTGGATGCTGCAAGGGATCCCTTCGAGGAAGCTCATCACACGCACGCGCTGGCAGTGTCGAGCGAAAAACGCTGCAGCTTCCTGCGCCTCCACGCTGGAGCGCACCCAGCGCACGTAGGTCGCGCCTCCGTTGAAGCCTTCGCTGCTGTCGCCGGACCACACCGTGCCCTCACCCCGGTCGACGGTGGCGCCGGCGGCAACGAGCTCGATTTCGCTCGCGGGAACTACGCGAGCCGGAGCCCGTGCGACCCCCGCCCGATCCCAGAGATCGTCGATGACGGTCTTGTCTTCGAGGAGCTGCCATGCGCCCGGGCGAGCGCCGAACTTCTTCCGTTGGGCGACGTCGCGCCCGTCGTCGAAAATCGTGCCGAGCACGCGCGCCTCGCCAGTGGGGTCGAAGGCATCCACCCGCGCGACGATCTCAGGCGACAAGTCCGCGAGTGCCGCCAACGAGAGACGAATGCCGCTCATGATGTCCCCGGCGACGATGCCGAGGTCGACCGCGCCCATGGCGTATGCCGGGTCGGGCAGCGGGCCCGTTCCCCGAGATCCGCCGATGCAGAAGCAGGAGCTCGCGCCGTGTTCCTGGAGCGCGCTGACGATGGGCGGTGCCGCAGCGAGTACGTCCAGCGAGAGCAACCACTTCCTCGCGCCGTAGGTGCGATCGAGAAACGCGCGGACACGCTCGAAGGTCATGCCCTCCATCTTCCCCCGGAACGCACGTGCGCCCTCCGAGGTGTCAGAAATCTGACGCCGAACTCCGCTCGCGTTGATCGACGGAGCTGCTAGGACTGCGCTCCACTGGAGGGCTTTCATCATGCAGACCGACATTCTTTCGTCCAGGCACGCGGCAGTTCGGCACAACACGGCCAGTGCCCTGCTGTCCACGTTCGCTCATCGCGGCGTCACTCGCGCCTTCGGGATCCCAGGCGGGCTCGTGAGCCCCGTGTTCGACGCGCTCCGCGCAGAGCCGCGAATTCGGCTCCTCTCCGCGCGGCACGAGACGATGGCCGGGTACGCGGCCATGGGCCACGCGGTCGTCACGGGGACACCCGCGCTGGTGGTGGTCACCGGCGGCCCGGGACTCACCAACGCCATCACCGCCGTCGCGGCTGCGTACCTGGAGGGGTTGCCGCTCATCGTGATTGCGGGCGACGTGCCGTCCTCTGCCTCCGGGCGCATGGCTCTGCAAGACTCTTCTACGAGCGGCATCGACACGGTCGCCATGTTGCGCACGGTGACTCGCTGGTCCGCGCGGGTGGATGGCCCCGCCGCGGCAATCGGCATCGCGGAGCAAGCGCTCCGCATCGCATGCGGTGAGCGGCCTGGGCCCGTGTTCCTTTCCCTTCCGCTCGACGTCGGCAATCAGACGACCGTGCCTTGCCCCATCGCGCTGGATTGCGCGCTGGGTCCCGCTGAACCCGATCAAGCGGCTTGCAAGGAGGTGGCCGAGCGGCTCCTCTGCGCGCGCCGACCGCTCTTGGTCCTCGGCAACGGCGCCCGCGGCGCTGCCGCCGAGCTCCGTCACCTCGCCGAGCGGTTGGCCTGCCCGGTGGTGACGACGCCGCACGCCAAGGGAGTGTTCCCCGAGTCGCATCGGCTGCACCTGGGCGGTTTGGGGATCGGCGGTCATCCCTCGGTGGATGAATACCTCCACGCTCCGCCCGACGTGGTGTGCATCGTCGGTTCTCGCCTGGGGGACTACGCGACCAACGGTTGGGCCCAGCGCCTCACGGGGACCGATGCCACCTACCAGATCGACCGGGAGCCGCTGTTCATCGGGCGAAACTATCCGGTGACGTTGGGGATCGTGGCGGATTCTGCGCGAGCCGTCGCGACCATCACGTCGCACCTGCCGCAGGACGTGGCGACTCCGGTTCGCGACTTCCGCGGCGTACGCCGCCACGACGAGAGCGCGCTCGTCGACGACTCGGTGCCGCTGCGGCCGGCGCGCATCCTGCGCGCGTTGCAGGAGGCCTTCCCAGACGCCTTCTGGACCGTCGACCAAGGCGAGCACTGCGCCTATGCGCTCCACTACCTTCAGGTCGATCACCCCGACGAGCTGCGTACGCTGGTGGGCTTCGCAGCCATGGGCAGCGGCATCGGTCTGGCCCTCGGCGCGGCGTCGACCCAGCGCGGGCGCCCGGTCATCGCCCTATGCGGCGACGGCGGATTCGTGATGCACGCGGGCGAGATCCTGTCCGCCGTCGAACAGGGGCTCGAGCTCGTGCTCGTGGTGATGAACGACGGCCGCTGGAACATGGTGCACCACGGATTCCAGGCGGTCTTCGGCCGGCGACCCGATGCTCTGCCCTCGAAGGTGTCGGACATCGCCGGAGTCGCCGAGAGCTTCGGCGCGCGTGGCGTGGCCATCGAATCGCCGGAGCAGCTCCGGCCGGAGTATCTGCGCGCTTTGCGGACGCCCGGGCGCCCGCTCTTGCTCGACGTACGCTTCGACTCTTCCACGGCGCTCTCCACTTTGTCGCGAAGCGCTTCGCTTCGGGATTTCGCCGAGAGGGGTGCGTGATGGGCGCCGGGATCTCGGGACTCGGCTTGTGGCTGCCGGACGCCGTGCGCGAAAACGACGCCTGGCCGCCGGCGTTCGTCGAGGCTTTTCGTGACAAGCGAGAGCAACGCAAGCGGAGCGACTTTACCCACATCGAGAAACGGAGCAGCGGTCGGCCGCACGACGACTTGTTCGTGCGCCATGCGCTGCCCTACGACGACGATCCGTTCAAAGGCGCGCGGCGGCGCCATGTGGCGGACCCCGAGGTGCCGACCGCGGTCGGGGACGCGCACGCAGGGGCGCTCGCCCTCGAAGACGCCGGCATCCGTCCCGACGACGTGGACCTCGTGCTTTCGAGCGCGGTGGTCCAGGACCGTCTCGTGCCTTCCAACGGGCCAGCCATCCAGCACCTCTTGGGGTGTACGCGGGCGGCTGGCCTCGGGGTCGAGGGCTATTGCGCTTCCGCACCGGCTCAGCTCGATCTCGCCTCCGGGCTCGTCGATTCTGGCCGCGCCCGCTTCGTGCTTTGCGTGCAGTCCCATCAGCTGAACCGCATCAACGATCTCGAGCTCCCGGCTTCCCCCATCTTCGGCGACGCCTCGGCGGCCTTCGTGGTCGGGCGCCTGCCCGAGGGGCGCGGCGTCGTGCGAGTCGTACGCGGCGGTGACGGCTCACTGGCGGGCGCCGTGACCCACGCGTTCAAGGAAACGCCCGGCGCCACGTGGTGGCGCGACGCGAAGGGACCCGTGGTCCCAGGTATCGACGACCTCGAGGCCGCGCGCACGCTCGCCAAACGCGCGCTCGAGTATCCCATCGAGACCATCCGCGAGCTCCTACGCGTGACCGAGCTGCCCGTGGACGCCATCGCCGCGCTGGCGATGATCCAACCGTTGCCGTGGTATCAACCCGCGGTGGCCGAGGCGTTGGGATTGCCGCCCGACCGCGTGCCGAGCACCTTCGACCGTTGGGCCCACCTCGGGGGCGCGGGTGTCGTCGCGAATCTGCTCGAAGCTCGCAGACGCGGGCTCCTTCGCGAACGCGCGCCCGTGGTCCTGTACGCCCACGGCGCGGGCATCGCGCGATATGCGGCACTCATCCGCTGGTGACTGGCACGCGCCGCGGAGGAGCGGTAGGCTTCTATCTTCGCATGGAGCCACTGACCATCTTCCGCTGCGCCGTGGTCAGCAGCGACGATGACGCGCTCGACTATGCCGTTCGAGAGCTCGCTGCGACGGTCGAGCGCGTCTCGATGGACGCGTTGCGCGGCCGGGCGCTCCCGGCTCGCGCCCGAGGTCCGGTGCTGCTCGTGGCAAGCGACGATCGAACCTCCACCGCCGGGCTCGCCGCCGGAGTGGACGAAGTCCTGCGCGCCGGCGAGGTCACGCGAGAAGCGCTCCGCGCTGCCATTGGTCGAGCGCGCCTGCGGGCCCAGGTACGAGCGGACAAGAGCCCGCCCGAGGGTGACGACTGGGCTGCCGCGGTCGTGTTCTTGCTCTCGGCGCTGACCGACGAGCTACGCGAACCGTTGGCGGTCGCCGCGCTGCATCATGGCGTGCTCGATGCCGGCCTGCCGGTGGTGTTGGGGATCGGCGACGAGCTGGCGGAGCTCGCGGCATCCGCGCCCGAGACCGCGGAGCACCGGCACCTCCTCGCTCGCAGGCTGACGGCGCCGAAGTCGGCCGAGCTCGTGTCCACCCTCGGCAGGCTCGGCGGTGAGTTGGTGCGCGCGCAGTGGGTCGTGCGGCTCCTCCGGGACGTGATTTCGTCGGACGCCGAGAGCAGTACGGTGGATTGCTGCGTGCTCGCCGAGCAGCTGCAGGATTGCCTGCGCGGGCAGGTCCCACCGCTCACGGTTCGGGCGGAGCCGAACTCGGTCGCCGCGGTTCCGCGTGGCGGCCTGGTGCTCGTCGTTGCCTCCCTCGTCCTGCGTGGTCTGCGGGCGGCCCCGAGCCAAGAACGACAGCGCGTGGAGATTGGAATCGAGGTGTACGGGGCCGAGGGCGCCGTCGTGCTGGAAGTCCACGACAACGGCGGGCTCACCCGCGCCGACCTCAGGCCCGACTTGCTCGAGGGCAACCTGCTCGAGTCGGGTGCGCGCGAGCGCTCGGGGCTCGCAGCCTTGCGCGATCGCGTTCGCGCTTGGGGCGGCGAGCTCCTGGTCGACACCGACGTGCTGGCGACCACGGTGCGGCTGATCCTGCCCCGCGCGCAAGTCACGGCGAACGCCGAGCTCCAGCGTTCTGCGCTGCCCGCCCGACGCAACTGGCTTCCGGACTGACCTCAGTTTCTCTGCTGCCAGCTCACGTGGAGGCGGCCGGTGTAAGGAGACTCGAGTTCGGCGCGGACTTCGCCCACGACTCCGCACGCCGCCAATAGCCCTTCGCAGCCGCCGCGCTGAGCCCCGTCGATCCACAGGTATTCGTCGAACATGTGCATGATGGCTTCGGTCTTGCCTCGCCGTTCGACGCGCCAGCGACCGTAGTTGGCCACGTGTTCGCGTGAGCGTTCGATCCAGTCGAGGGCAGCCAGCGGATCCGGCTTGAGGAATCGCGCGAACGCGCGTCCGTACCAAGTGGAAGAGAAGTAGCGTGCCGTGCCGGCGAAGAGCTCGCGGGTCCCCTCGACCGGGTCGTCGGCGATCATGGCGCCCGCCATGCCGTAGGCCTCGATCAGCTCTCGGGTCGAATAGAGCTCGAAGGTGCGGCGTGGTTTGGCCAGGAGCTTGTCGACTTCGCGCAGACCCAAGAGCCCGCGCCGCCGCAGATCGTCTCGCAGCATGTTGAAGAAGATGCCGCGTGACATCGCGGTGGGTGGCGTATCGCGGATCCGCCGGTCGAGATCCAGCGTGCGCCGTGCTGCATCGAGGTCGACCGCTGCGAATGCCAAGCGTCATCGATGCTACCGAAGGTCGGCGTTCGCGTCGAGCCGCCCTCGGCGCGAGCCGGCGCGAGCGGAGCTTCAAGCCTTGGTGCACTGGGATGCCCAAGCGCAGCTCGCCGCCGTGCAGTTGGCGGGGCACGCGGCGCCCACCTTCTGGTACCCCGCCGGACACGACGAGGAGCAGGTGCTGAACGAGCTTCCGCAGATCACCTTGCACGATACGGCGTTGTAGCCCTTCGCCGTGCAGTCTCCCGAGCAGGATGCGCTACAGAGCTCACCGGACACGTAGCGGCCAGATGGACACGACCCGCCGCACACCGTCGTGGGCGAGTCGAGCTTGTGCTTGCAGCCGCTGGTCGGCGCGCAGCTATCCTCGGTACAGTCGTTCTTGTCGTCGCAGTCGACAGCGGCGTGCAAGGGCCCGGTCGCCTTGTTGCAGGTGTCGACGGTGCAAGCGTCGCCATCGTCGACGGGGATCGCGAGGTGCGAGCATGTGCCGGCCGTGCACGAATCTTTGGTGCAAGCGTCCGAGTCGTCGCAATCTTCCACACCTTTGCAGAGCCCGGCGCCGCCGCCCGAGCTCGTCCCGCCGCTCGCGGCACCCCCGGCCCCACCCGTTCCTCCGCCCGCCGCGGAACCATCAGTACCCTGCCCGGCCGCACCCGCCTCCGGCCACTGGCCGTCTCCCGCGGTGCTGCCCCCGCTCCCTCCGACGGGATCACCGCTCCTGTCGCCCTCTTCCGTACCGGTCAGGGTCAAGCACGAAGGGATGGTCGCGAAGCACAGGACCTGCACGACCCGAACGACCCGACCCACGACGCGAGCGTAGCAGAGCACTCGCTCGTTGGGCAGGTGCCGCGGTGAGCCACGCGCTGGCGCGACTCAGGGCTCCCGGACGGCGTCGCTCTGCCCTACACCTGGGAAATGGGCGACGGAATCCAGGAAGCTCGCGGCAAGCGAGTGGTCATACAGTTCGATGGCAAGCGTTGCATTCACGCGCGAAACTGCGTGCTCGGTCGACCGGACGTGTTCGTGCCCAACGTGGACGGCGAGTGGATCCACCCGGATGCGGCGACAGCCGAAGAGATCGTGGCGCTCGCCCAGGCCTGCCCATCGGGTGCAATCCGTTACGAGCGGCTCGATGGCGGGCCCGCGGAGGCTCCACCGCTCGTCAACCTGGGCCGCGTGCGCGAAAACGGACCAGTTGCTCTCCACGCCGACATGGAAATCGAAGGACACGGCGCCACGCTGCGCGCCACGTTGTGTCGCTGCGGTGCGTCCAAGAACAAGCCCTTCTGCGACGGCAGCCACACGGCCGTCGGCTTCGTGGCGACCGGCGAGCCCCCGACGATCGAGTCGCAGCCGCTGGCGAACCGCGGAGGGAAGCTCAGCATCACTCCGCGCGACAACGGCCCACTCTTGCTCGCCGGTAGCATCGAAATCGTGAGCGGCACCGGCAGAACCGTCAACAGAACCGAGAAGACGGCGCTCTGCCGTTGCGGTCACTCGGCGAACAAACCGTATTGCGACGGGACCCACACGAAGATCGGCTTCCGGACCTAGCCGGGTCGGCTCTCGCGCGCGAAGCGCCTGCGGCGCGACCCGCAAGCTCAGCGGAACGCGCGCGGTCGGAAGCTCCGCGGGCGGCGCGGCGCCACGCGCGGGGCTTGGTTCTCGAGCGCCACCGACGGCCTCGCCTCTCGCTGCACGTCGCGGCCCACCGGCGCCGGTGAATCCGGTTGCTCCGGCAACTCGCTGGCGTTCGCCACGGGCACCTTCTTCCGAATCAGTCGCTCGATGTCGCGGAGGAACGCGCGCTCTTCTCCGTCGCAGAAGGAAACCGCGGTACCGGTGGCGCCGGCGCGACCGGTACGCCCGATGCGGTGTACATAGCTCTCGGGGATGTTCGGCAGGTCGAAGTTCACCACGTGCGAGATGCCGTCGATGTCGATGCCGCGAGCCGCGATGTCGGTGGCGACCAGCACCGGGATCTTGCCGACCTTGAAGTCGCCGAGGGCGCGTTCACGTGCGCCCTGGCTCTTGTTGCCGTGAATGGCCGCCGCGGCGATGCCGCTCCTCGTGAGCTGCTCGGCCACGCGGTTCGCGCCGTGCTTCGTGCGGGTGAAGACCAACGTGCGCTCGACGCCCTCGCTCCGGAGCACACGCTCGAGCAGCCAGCGTTTTTCGGCCTTGTTCACGAAATACACGGACTGGGTCACGAGATCCGTGGTCGACGCGATGGGGGTCACCGCGACGCGCACGGGATCGCTCAGGATGCTCCGAGCGAGCTCGCCGATGTCGCTCGGCATGGTGGCCGAGAACAGCAGCGTCTGGCGCTCTTTCGGCAGCTCGCGGATCACGCGTCGCACATCGTGGATGAAGCCCATGTCGAGCATGCGATCGGCTTCATCGAGCACGAACACCTCGAGGCCATCGAGGCGAACGAAACCTTGGGCCATCAGATCGAGCAGACGTCCCGGAGTCGCGATCACGATTTCGGGTGCGCGCCCCAGCGCTTGCTCTTGTGGCCTCTGGCCCACACCGCCGTAGATCACGGTGTGACGAAGGCCCAGATGTTTGCCGTAGGCCGCGGTGCGCTCCCCGATCTGCGCGGCGAGCTCGCGGGTGGGCGTCAGGATCAGCGCCCGGATCTGTTTGCGGCTCGGGCGAGCGGCGAGACGCTGCAGGATGGGCAGCACGAACGCCGCCGTCTTGCCGGTGCCGGTCTGGGCACAGCCGAGGAGGTCGCGCCCGGCGAGGAGCGGCGGAATCGACTGGGTCTGGATGGGAGTCGGGGTCTCGTAGCCTTCGTTTCGCACGGCGCGGACCAACGGGTCCATCAAGCCGAGGGCGGCGAAAGGAGACGGAGGAGTAGGAAGAGCCGTGCGGGCGGGCGTGGGCCCGAGCCGCTCGGGGCTGAGGGAATTCATCTAGAAAAACACACTTTCTGGCGGCTTCGTCGCCGCGTTGGTCACGTTCTCGGAGCGTCGGGCTTGCCCAGACACCAGAGGCCGATGGGGCCACACGATTCGTGAGCGCCGGGACAGATAGCGCGGGTTTCGGCTTCTGGCAAGCGGAGGGGCCGGAACTCGCCTCGATCGGTTCTCGCCGGGCCGAGGTCGTCACCGCTTCGAATCTTCGCTCGAGGCGGCGGGCCAACGACCCGAGCTCCGCCTACCACCGATTAGCCGCTGGGCCTCAGGTCTCTGATTTCTTCGAGCTCGGCGATGGCCTCGAGGTCTTTCGGCCGACCCGCTGCCCGCTTGACTTCGATGAGCTTGTCGAGCCCGAGCACGAGGCACTCGACGCCGAACAACTCCAGGCGCTGGCTGTGCGGAGACAGGGCGTCGTAGCCGCCGCCACCGACGATCTCGCCGAGGACGTCCAGATCCCCTGCCATCGTGGTCAGGGTGAAGTTCAACCCGTGTTTCACCGTTTCGACGTCGAAGCGAAAGGGCAGTCCCGGCGGCGCACCGCGGAGGTAGGGCGCGAAGGGCTCCAGCGCGCGCACCAGGGACGCGATGTTGGCGGGCGAGCGCTCGTAGACGACGTCGAGATCCTGAGTGAGGCGCGCCGAACCATGGGCCGTCGCTGCCGCACCGCCAATCACGATGAAGCGCACGCGTTCGCCCGCCAGGCCACGAAGCACGGCTTCGAAGTCGATCACTTGCGCTCCGCGGCGCGTCCGGCTCGACGGAGCTCCTCTGCGAAGCGCTGGAGTTGCATCAGCTGCCGAAAGCGTTCCTCGACGCTCAACGTCAAGTTGCGCTGGATGAGAGTCCGATCGATACCTTTGCGGTACTCCCGCACGACGGCATCCATGCTGTCCGACGTGGCGCTCAAGACCGCCGGAGAGTAGCAGTGCCGGTAGAGTTCGGCCACGCGCGTCGCTCTCCCTGCTTCGTCCTCGAACGCCGGCCCTTGCCGGCGACGAAGGAAGCGTGGAGGATCCGCGGATGCGCAGGGACTCCATCCGTCTTGCCGCCGTCGTCCTTTTGCTGCTCGCGACGGCATGCGGAAGTGACGACTCGTCGTCGTCGGGGGCGAGCTCCGGCGGCGCGGCAGGAACTGGCTCCTCGTCGGGGACCGGCGGAGGCTCGGGGAGCAGTGGGGCAGGGGGCAGCTCGGGCAGCGGCGGCGCTGCGGGTGCGTCGGGGAGCGGTGGCTCAGGGGGCATCGCTGGCAGTGGTGGCACGGGCGCAGTGTCCGGGTGCACACCCAAGACCGGCGGCTGGATCACCGACGCTCTCGACCATCCCGAGCCCAGCTTACCCTCGTTGCCCAACGCCGGCTCCAGCACCCAAGACCCCACGTTCGGCACCGGCGTGATCCGGATCACGGACGCCGCCGACGGGAGCGAGTGCGTGAACGCGTACTCCTACTGGCCGACGTTCAACTCGACGAGTACGCGCCTATTCGTCCACTGCACCGGCGGCCCCGAGCTTTACGACTTCGATCCGCAGACGGCCACCACCAGCAACAAGCGCAGCTTGTTCACCAAGTCGACTCCGGATGGAACGACCCTGAGCTGGGAAGACGCCATTTGGAGCTCCAAAGAGCCCGATGTTCTGTATGGGCACGACACGCTCAAGCTCTGGAAGTACGACACGACCGCCGGCACCTACACGCTGGTGAAGGACTTTGGGACGCTGGTGGGCTCTGGTCACGTGCGTCAGATGAGCAAGAGCACCGATGACGACGTCTTCGGTTTCAGCACGCAAGACGCGACCTGGAACGTGCTCGGAGCCGTTGCGTGGCGTGCCAGCGACGACAAGCTGTTGCTGCAGCACTCCGAGGCTGGCCTCGACGAGGTGCAAGTCGACAAGTCGGGCAAGTGGCTCGTGATCAAGACAGCGAAGCAGGGAGCGGGCGCCATCGAAGTAAGGGTGGCGAATCT
Organism: Polyangiaceae bacterium; assembly: GCA_046351435.1. Classification (GTDB taxonomy): domain Bacteria; phylum Myxococcota_A; class Polyangia; order Polyangiales; family Polyangiaceae; genus JADJKB01. The sequence continues at coordinate 122,574 of JAXLYN010000014.1, read as the reverse complement.
CGAGACCCAGGCGCTGGTGGACCTCACGGACGACGCGCCCGACTACGCTCCGGGTCACTCGGACAACGGTGTCGGCAGCGTCGTCGGCGCGGACAACTGGACCAACCGCATCACGTTTCGCGCCCTCGCTTCACCCAAGCAGCCGAAGACGGTCTTGGATCTGAAGTCGGATTGGGCTCAGGACTATCACCTGTCGATGCTCTCGGCGGACGAGAGCCAGGTGCTGGTCAGTTTCTATGAAAGCGGCGCCCACACCAGCGGCCTCTTCCACGGTGAGATCCTCCAGGTCTCGACCGACGGCACGCAGAAGTGGCGGCGATTGGCCCACCATCGCTCGCAGGTCGCGGACTACTTCGACTCGCCACGCGCCAACGTGAGTCGCGACGGGTGTTTCGTCGCGTTCACCAGCACCTGGGGTCCGAGCGGACGGCGCGACGTGTTCGTGTTGGATTTGTCGAAGTGAGGGGGGAGCGAGCGTGCGCCCACTGCATCACGCCGGAGCTTCGGAGCACCGAAGTCGAAAGCTCGCAACGCGCCCGCACCTCGCCGGCCTCGCGGCTTTCCTGGTGAGCGGGAGCGCTCTCGGTCGATCGGGCAGCTACTGGGTGATTCCCGAAGCGTACGTGTCGCCGCTCGCGGCCGACGCGGGTGATGCCCCCTACGACAAGCCCGCTGAGCCGTGGTTGATTGGGGGCGCCATCGAGGCGGGGTTCAGTCTCTCCGCGAAGTGGATGCCGAGTCTTGCCGCCGAGTTCGAGTACACACTCGATCTGCAGGCCGAGGGAGAGGACAGCGCTCACGAGTCCACTCAGCTCGCCATCCCTTTGAGGTTCCGCTTCCTCGGCGTCGGCGACGATTCGGCAAGGCTCTTCCTCATGGCAGGCCTCGGCTACGCGATCCTCTGGGAGCACAATCAGGAGGGCGCGGCTGGGGCCAGCGACCTTCGAAGCGCCGGGGTTCTGTTCGAACTCGGCGCGAGCTGCCGCTTTCAGCTGGCTCGCAACGTCTTCTTGGAGCTCGGGCTCGTTCCGCGAATGCAGATGACGCGAGCCTCGAATGGGGTGGGCGATTCGGCCGACGCACCCCTCAGCCGCTTGTCGGTGCATGCCTTTGCCGGGGTCCCGCTCTCGTTCTAGCGACGCTCACCCGCGAGCATGTCGATGGCCGGTCGAGCGTCGCCGGCGAGCTCCCGAGAGCCCCAGTCCGATCCCGAGAGCCGTCGCGAACAGCGCGAAGCTCGGGGTCGAGCTCTCCCGGGACCCCGGCAGGCGACAGCCGCAACTCGCGCAGGATCCTGGGCTGAGATGGCTCGAGCCGAGCCGAGGCACCCTGCAAAGAGCTCAGCCCAGGTGGTCCGAGTCCGACAGCCGGGGCATCGAGGGCCCCCTGGGCGGCTGCCAGACCGACGTCCGCGGTCACGCCGCTGAGTTGTCAGGCGTCTTGACGCTGCTGCTCTCCGCGCTCCACCATGCGTCACCACGCGCGAGAACCGATGGAAGGGAACCGTTCGATTCGGGCCCTGCGCTCGATTTCACGCGTTGAAGCGGTCAGAGTCGTACTGGTCGCTGCGGTGTTCTTCGTCCCTTGCTTGCGAGCATTCTCAGAGCGGTGGGCGGCTGCCGGCCAGGCGCGTTTCCCCGGGCATGCCGATCCTGCGTTCTATTTCTCGTTGGCAAAGAGCATCGCGAGCGGACGAGGACCGGTGATCGACTACGTTTGGCACTTTTGGGTGCCTCAAGTTGACGCTACGCACTTTGGCCCCGACTACTGGATGCCCATGCCGTCGCTCGTGATCGCGGGAGCGATGAAAGCCTGGGGGGCCTCGGCGGTGGTTGCCGCTCGCACTGCAGTGGCTGCATCGCTGGCGTTCAGTGCCGCGACGTGGTCGTTTGCCCGAGCGATGCGTCTTGCACCGTGGGCTTCGCTCTCTGCGGCGGCCGCAGCCTTCCTTGCCCTTCCGGTCGCGCAGTTCAGTGTCCAGGCCGACTCCAGTCTCTTCTATTCAGTGTTCGTTCTGCTTTCGATGGCGCTGGGCGTAAGGAGTCGTCACTCGGGTGCCCGCTGGGCGCTCCTGCTGGCCGGCGTGCTCAGCGGCTGCGCGCAAATGTGTCGCAACGACGGGCTCCTGGTGCTGGTGAGCATGCTCATCGCGGAGTTCTGCTGGCGCGCGCCCGACTATCGGCGTCGGATCGGCTTGATCACCGTCGGGCACGTTGCCGCGGTCGCTCCGTACGTATTCATGCTGTTCCGCGCGACTGGCCGACTAGTCCCGTCCCATGGCGCGCTGCCGTTCATCGTGGACTACGAGGATATGTACCGGCTCCCACCTGGTCCTTCGCTAGGGGAGCTCTTCCGAATGGGGCTATGGGACGCGGTGCTCCTGCGCCAGCGGGCGTCATTGGATCGCGCATTTGACTTCGTCCGCGATCTGCTGAGCGTTCCAGGGCTCGTCCTGATGTTGGGGACTGGTGCATTTGCAGGTGCTCGGGCGGCAGTGCGCGATGCGGACGAGTCCCTCGGGCGACACCTCTGTCGCACGAGCTGGGTGCTCCCAGCGTCGTACGTGACGGCGCTCTTCGTGCTGCACGCTACCATCACACCCGTCGCGTCCGCGGCGGGCGCATATTCTCGTTCGCTTCCGCCGGTGGTCTCCATGTTGCTTGTGGCCACTCTCCTGGGCCTCAAAGTACTGCGCGTTGGCCCGGGTTTGAGCGCACTGGCCCTGGGTTTGGCCGTATCATGGCCCTGGTACCAGTTATCCAAAGGCGCTCCGCTCCGAGTGGTCCGGGAGAACAACGAAGTTGCGATGCGCCTCACCGCTATCAAGCGAGCCCTCGATCAGGACGCGCGGTGCCTTGGTGTGCCAATCGTCGTGATGACACGCGATCCCTGGGAGCTGACGGAGCTAACGGGCTACCGGAGCGTTCAGATCCCGAATGGCCCCCTGGACGCGATCGTTGCGACCGGTCGCCGCTTTGGCGTGACACACCTGGTGCACACACCCCGACGTGCGGCGCTGACGAGCCCGGAGCTCAGCGCGAACTTCTTGCCCGTTCCCGGCGTCCCAGGGCTCCTGCGTTCCACCGCCGCGGCACACGCCTGCCAGTAGCGCTGCACGGGTCAGAACCAGAACACGTCGTCGCGGTAGTCCCGGTCGAAGTCGCCAACCACCGGAGTTCGGTTGAAGTACATCTGCGCCTTGACCGATGCGCCGAATTCGCGGACAAGCGAGGACATCGACATTCCGGCCTTTCTGGTCGGCGAATTCTGCACGATGGGGCGATCGTGGCGAACACGTTGCGCATCTGCGCGGTGAATCGCGCTTAGTTACCAGGCGCCCCAGTCCGATCCCGAGAGCCGTCGCGAACAGCGCGAAGCTCGGAGTCGAGCTCTCCCGGGACCCCGGCAGGCGACAGCCGCAACTCGCGAGGCCCGTGCTCGCTCCGCTGTCGGCGACGCAGCGACCCTTGGCGGTGCACGCGAACCCTCGCACACAGTCGAGGGACGAGCTGCACCGTGGGAAACAGGTGCCGGCGCTGGTGCAGCGATAGGGCGAGCAGTCCTGAGTGCTCTGGTCCGCGCTCACGAGCGTGTGGTCGCCGTCGCACTCGGTGGCGTTGGCGAGCACGCACTCGCCGACGTCGGCGCCGACGCCCTTGGAGCAGCGGTAGTCCGGGTGGCAGTCGCTCGCGGTCTTGCAGGTCCCGTCTCCGCACGCATCGCCGTCGCAGCCCGCTGGAGCGCAGTTCTGGCTCTCGCGCGACGAACATGCTCCCTTGCCGTCGCAACCTGCGCTCGGCAGAAAGACGCCTGCGGAGCAGCTCGAGGCGGCGCACTCGACCTCGATCCCGACGAGTCCGGCGCAGCTCTGGGTTTCGAGCCCGTCGCAGGTCTTCGCTTCGCAGGGGTTGGCGCTCGGAGACTTGGCGCATGCGTCTCGCGCGCCGCGGGGCGCGCCCTTCACCGCGATGCACTGGCCCACGGCGCTGGGCTCGTTGCAGGCTTCACATTGACCCGCACAGGCCTCGTCGCAGCAGACGCCGTCGGCGCAATGGCCCGAGGTGCAGTGGACGCCCGACGTGCAAGGCGCACCATTGGTGATGGCGCAGGAGTCGGCGGGGTCGAGCTCGGGAGGGATCACGCCGCAGGTGCCGTCGGCGCCGCTGCCCTTCTTGGCTTGTGTACAAGCCTTGCACGCCCCGACGCACGCTTCGTCGCAGCAGACGCCGTCGGCGCAGAAGCCGCTGGTGCAACCCGCGCCCACGCTGCAGTGAGCACCGAGCGCGCCGGGCGTGAGCTCGACGGAGCGGCCGACACTCTGGATGCCGTTGACGGAAACGTACAGGCGTCCGAAGCCGTGCAGGGCCGTGGTGGGAGTGCGCCACGTGATGCTCGTGTCCGTGAAGTCGAGCAGCGTGCCGCTCACCAGGCCCTGACCCGACTCGGGCATGTAGACGACGACCGGCGCGTTGCTCGCGGAGCTCGAGCTCGCGCTGCCCGAAGCCTCGTGGTGGGGCGCGAAACCGGTGCCGCCGAGCACGACGGGCTCCCCACCGGCGAGCTTCGCGGGGGCAGTCGTGAGCACGGGCCGCCGCGCGGCTTCCATGGCCGCCGAGTAGAGCGAGACATCGGGCTCCGCGAACGGCGTACACGAACCGCACACGGTGCCTCCCGCGATCAGGACGCGCCCGTCGGCGAGCACGCCGCTCGCCTGGGAGAAGCGCGCTTTGCCGAGATCTCCGGCGCGGACGAACGCCCCCTTGCCGTGGTTCGCGCCGGGCAAGAAGAGCTCGGTGATGGGCGTGGGCGAGGCGAAGAACCCGGTCAGGATGTAGCCTGCGGCGATCAGCACGTTGCCGCTCGGGAGCAAGTGCACCGCGCGCTCCGCTGCGCTCGGAGTGACCAACGGACCACTGGCGGAGAACGTGCCGGTCGCCGGGTCGTAGATCTCGGCGACGCCCGAGGGTTGTCCGGCGTAGAGCACGCGCCCGTCGGGTAGGAGCACGAGCTTCCGGCTCTTCAAGAAGGCGCCGATGGGCGCGCCGGTCGCCGAGAAGGTCTGCGTGACCGGATCGTAGAGATCGGCCGACCCTTCACCAGCAACCAACACCTTGCCGGTGGCGAGCAGCACGGCAGCGACGTTCTGGCGCGGCACGCTGAGCTTCGCCGCGAGCGCTTGGAACCCGCTGCCGGGTACGTAGAGCTCCGCGCTATCGAGTTTGTTCCCGTTCGAGCTTCCACCCACGACGAGCACGTTGCCGTCGGGCAAGAGCACGGCCGTGTGGAGGAAGCGCGCGGTGACCAGGTTTGCCTCGGCCACGAACGTGCCTTGGCCCAGTTGAGCGCCCGGCACCCAGCGTTCGGTGGTCGCCAGGGCTTTGGACGCTGCGAGGCCGCCAGCGACGAGCACGCTGCCGTCGCGGAGCAAGGTCGCGGTGAAGCTGCCGCGTTCGCCGAGCATCGTACCCGAGCCCGTGAACGTCCCCGTCGTTCCGTCGTACTCCTCGGCGAGCGCGCGGAACGGGAAGCCGCCGCCCGGCTCGTCTCCGTAGCCGCCCACGAGAAGCATGCGGCCGCTGCGCAGCGGGACCGCCAGTGCCCCGGTGCGCTTCTTCTGCATCGGGCTCGTGGGCGCGAAGCCCCCGGGGTCGGCGAAAAGCTCGGTGCGTTCGTCGAGGAGCTCGGGCAGCGCGCCGCCCGTGAGGAGCACGGCACCAGTGGGAAGCACGGTGGCCGCATGGCGCGCCCGCGCGGCGCTCGAGCTCGGACCGGCGCTGAAGGTATTCGTGGAAGGATCGAAGAGCTCGCTGGTGGCGCTCGGGGTCTTGGGCGCCGCCATGTTTCCGGCGCCGCCGCCGCCGCTCAGCAGGACCTTGCCGGAGGGCAAGAGCGAGGCGGCGTGGGCTTGTCGCGGGATCGAAGTCTCGGAGACGAGCAGCGTGAACGCACCTTTGCCGCCGTTCGCTTTCGGATCGAAGACCTCGGCGCTCTTCGAGCCGATGCAGCCGAAGATCGGATCGCACGAGCAGGATCCGGGCGGCGCGGGGCACCCGCCCACCACGAGCACCCGCCCATCCGAGAGCAGCGTGGCGGTGTGGGCGATGGGCAAGAGCGCGCTCGGACTCCCGCTCGGACTGACGGCGTTCTGCACCGGATCGTAGAGCTCGCTGGGGCTCGCGTCGGTGGTACCGCCGACGAAGAGCACTCGACCGTCGGCGAGCCGCGTCGCGGTGTGGCCCGTGCGGGCGACGCTCAGGTTGGGCCCGGGGCCGACGCTCCCCGTCGCGGGGTCGTAGAGCTCGACGGACGCCGTGCCGCCGCCCGCGATGAGCACCAGGTCGGACTCGAGCCTCGTCGCGGTGTGCCCAGAGCGTGCAGTCGTGAGCGCCGGGCCGGGCGCGAACGCGCGCGTTGCCGGGTCATACAGCTCGGAGCTCGCCAGGGCTCCTTTGCCGTCGGTTCCGCCCACGACCCAGATCTTGCCGTTCGAGAGCAAGGTGGCGCTGTGTTCGGCGCGCGCCGCGCTCATTTTGCCGACGGCCTCGGTCTTTCCGGATTCGATCCGGAAGAGCTCGGCGGTGTCCGTCGGAGTTTCGTTGGTGTAGCCACCGGCGACGAGCACGTTTCCGTCGCCGAGCAGTGTGCTGGTTTGGGCGCTGCGTTGCCGGCGGAGCGAATCCACGTCGGCCCAGGTGACCGATCCTGCGGCTTTTGCCAGCGGATCCGCGCGCGGCTCTGCGTTGCACGCGGCGATGATCGCAAGCGAGCTCACGACCGAGATGGATCGGGCGAAGAGCGACATGATCGGGAGAGCTCTCGGTGTCGCGATCGTTGCGCTCCATCCCTCCGTGCGCAAGCGCGAGAGAGTGGCGCGTGGCGTTCGCCGTGAGTAATCTTTGCGCGGCAGCTTGTCGGCGCAGCCCGTTCCGGAGAGCACATCGCTCAGCGGTCGCACGCTGGCGAACGAGTTCGAGCTCAGCGAGCCCCTCGGTCGCGGTGGCATGGGCGCGGTCTATCGCGCGAAGGATGCGTCGGGTGCCGAAGTCGCGGTGAAGGTGCTCGACAAGAGCGCGATGGGAGCGGAGCTCACGCTGCGCTTCGCGCGCGAGTCTCGGCTCCTCGGCGAGCTCGATCACCCCAACGTGGTGCGCATTCTGCGGGCCGGGCGCGACCCGGAGCTCGATCTGCACTACCTCGTGATGCCGCTGCTCCACGGCAGTGACCTGGCGCATCTGCTCGCGGAGCACGGCGCGCTCGAGCCGGTGTTGGCCGTGCGCATCGCGCTCCAAGCTGCGCGCGGCGTGGCCGCGGTGCACCGAGCTGGCATCGTGCACCGCGATCTCAAGCCCGCGAACCTCTTCTTGGACGACGCGGAGGACGCGGGCGAGTGCCTGGTACGCGTCTGCGATTTCGGCATCGCCAAGAAGCTCGGCGCCGGCGACGTCAGCGTGCTGACCGCGACGGGCACCTTCATCGGCTCTCCGTCGTACATGAGCCCCGAGCAGATCCAGAGCTCGAAACACGTCGACGAGCGCACCGACGTGTGGGCGCTCGGCGTCACGCTGTTCGAAATGCTGGCCGGCGAGAGGCCATTCGGCAAAGACGACCAGCTCGCCGAGCTCCTCCTCCGGATCACCTCCGAAGCGCCTCCCCATCTCCAAGACCTCGCTCCCTGGGTCGAGCCCGGGCTGGCCGTCGTGGTTCACAAGGCGCTGGCGCGCTCCCTCGACGAGCGCTTTCGGAGCATGAGCGACTTCGCCCAGGCGCTGCGCCGCTTTTCGGGTGGCAGCGAGCTCCTCTTGCGGGCCGAGCTCACCAGCGTGTCGGGCGAGACGCGCCGTCGAGCGCGTGAACGCGCCGACCTCAGCGCAGGACTCGACATCGACGTTGCGGTCGTGGAGGACGAAGGCGACCCCTTGATCGGCAAGCGCCTGGCCGGCCGCTATCAGATCAAAGGCCTGCTCGGCCGCGGCGGCATGGGCAGCGTCTACTTGGCGGAGGGCGAAGGCGGCGCCGAGGTCGCGGCCAAGGTGATCTCCGAGGCTGCGCTCCGCGACGACACCGCGTCGCGGCGGATGGTGCGCGAAGCGCGGACCGCGCTCTCGGTCCACGATCGCAACGTGGTGCGCACCATCGAGGCGGGCAACGACGAGGCCACCGGGCTTCCTTACATCATTCTCGAGCTGCTCTCGGGTGCGGATCTCTCGGCCCTCCTCGCCAAGGAGCGGGCGCTGCCGCCGACGCTCGCGGCGCGCATCTTCTGCCAGGCTGCGCGCGGACTCGCGGCTGCCCACGCGAAAGGCGTCGTGCACCGCGACATCAAGCCCGCGAACCTTTTCCTTCACTGCGGCCCGAGCGACGAGATCGTGGTCAAGGTCTGCGACTTCGGCATCGCCAAGCAACTCGGCGGCGAACTCGACCAGTCGTCGAAGGAGCTCACGCGCACCGGCGGTCTGCTCGGTTCGCCGAGCTATCTGTCGCCGGAGCAGGCCAAGAACGCCAAGACCGTCGGCCCGGCGTCGGATCTATGGTCCCTCGGCGTGTCCATGTGGGAGGCGCTGAGCGGTCATCGCATGTGGGCGAACCAGACCTCGCTCGGCGAGCTGATCTTGGCGATCTGCACCTCGACCATTCCACGCCTCGAACAGGTGGCGCCGTGGGTACCGGCCGAGCTCGGAGCAGTCGTGAACAAGTGCCTCGAGCGGGACGTCGCTCTCCGCTGGAAGTCGGCCGACGACATGCTGCGCGCGCTCGAGCCGTTCACCGCGGGCAGCGAGCGCATCGACGCACGCGATCTCCGGGGCGTGGATCCGAAGCTCCTCGTCGCGTTCGACCGTACCGTGCTCTCCGACGACTCCGGGCGGCCTTCTTCTCCGAGCGGCGAAGCGAGAGCGGTGTCGACTCTGGGACACAGCGCCCACGAACTGGCCGCGGAGAGCCGTGCGCGACGTGGGAGGGCGTGGGTCCTGGCCGCCATCGCCGGCGTGACGCTCGCGATCGGCAGCGTCCTCTTCGTGCGCGGGGGAGCGATTTCGAGCTCGAGCACGCTCCCGAGCGCTGGCGCGGTCGTCGCGCCCACCGTCAAGAGCGCGCTCCTCGCCGTGCAGCCGGCGTCTGCCAGCGTTCGCGTGGACGGCAAGCCGGCGATCGTCACCGACGGTAACGTGCGCCTCCAGGGCACACCCGGGCAGAGCTTCGAGATTTCGATCGGTGAGCAAGGCCGAGAGGCGAGCGCACGCGTGGTGATGTCGAGCGACGGCACCCTCGCGCCGAGTCGAGTGACTTTGCCCGCAGAGCCTGTGGCCGTGGCGCCCAGCGCCAGCGCAGCGCCGACGACGAAGCCTCCGAAGCCAGGGGCTGCGAAGATCGATGCCAAGTCGAAGCCGCCGACGCCGGCGGGCACCGCGACTGGCATCGTTCCGAAAGAAGACTGGTGAGCTCCGCCTGCAAAGCCTGCGCGAACGACGGCCAAGAGCACGCTAGGAACGCGCACCCCAGAGCGTTGCTGCGAGCGCTAAGCTCGATGCGTGCTGCCTCGCTGGCTCATTCACGGAGTCGCATTGGCGATGGTGCTCGCTTGTCGCACCCTCGCGAGCGCCGAAGAGCCCGCGAACGTCGAGCCCCGAGCCGAGGAGCTCGAACGCGCGAAGCAGCTCTTCCGCCAAGGCAATGCAATGCGAAAGGCAGGCGACTTCCAGCGTGCGCTCGAGCTCTACCTCGAGTCGCGCGCCATCGTGCCCTCGGTCGCCAACACCTCCAATGCCGCCTATTGTCTCGACAAGCTCGGCCGAAGCGCCGAGGCGCTCGAGCTCCATGAAGAGCTGCTTACGCGCATGAGCGCGGAGCTCACCCAGGCCGAGCGCGACGCCATCGCCGCCAGCATGGCGGCCCTCAGACCCAGCGTCGGCAGCATCGAAGTGAGCGCGAACGTCACGGGGCTCGTGGTGATCGACGGGCGGATGCGCGGCAGCCTGCCGCTCCCGTCGCCCATTCGCGTCATGCCGGGTCGTCACACGCTCCGCGTCATGAAAGATGGGTTCGATACGTTCGAGAAGGAGGTCGAGGTGCGCGCGGGCGAGACCGTGCCCATCGACGCCCGGCTCACCCGACTCGCGCGCGCGGGGCGCCTCAGCGTGAAGGCCGCCGGTCTCGAGGGAGCACGCCTCTTCATCGACGGCGCTCCCGCGGGAACGTTGCCTTGGGAAGGCACGCTCGCCACGGGTACGCACCTCTATTGGATCGAGAAGGCGGATCAGGGCACGGCGCCCCGGGCCGTGGTGCTGCTCGAAGGGCGGAGCCTCGAGGTCGCACCGGCTCGGCCGTTGAGCGCGGAGCTTCGCATCGTGGTCGAGCCACCGGAGGCCACGCTCTCGCTGGACGGCGTCGTGCTGGGCAAACGCGGCTTCGTCGGGCGGTTGCCCGTGGGCAAGCACGTGCTCGAGGCCCGCGACGAAGGCTACGTGAGCGCGAGACTCGAACCTTCGGTCACGCGGAGCTCGCGGGGGGAGATCCGGCTCGCGCTTCGCGTGGACGAACGTCACCCGCGCTGGCGCAAGGCCACGCCGGCGCGCATCTTCGCCGAAGCCTACGCGGGCAGCGCCTTCGGTCCCGGTCTCGGGAGCGGCGCCGAGGCGTTCTGCGACTCGGCGGACTGCGCCACGAACGGCTGGGCCATCGGCGCCCTCGGTGGAGTGCTCGCGGGCTACGAGCTCACGCCCGGTTTCGCCGTCGAAGCTGGGCTCGGCTACGCCTTCTTTCATCAGAAGATCGAGCGCGCGAAGAGCGAGCGATCGGGCGCAGCGCCCGACGTGATCGACGTGCGTTGGACCTGGAATGACGCCATCACCTTACACGGGCCCTTCGTGGGCGCGGGCGCCAGCTACGGCTTGCCGCTGACCGGTCGCACGACCCTCGAGGGTCGCCTGCACCTCGGGGCGCTCCTCGCGCGCACGCGCGACGTGGTGACAGCGAGTGCCAGCGCCGGCGGGGATCGAGTGGACGCGACGGTGGAAGGCTCCGGGAAGGTCACGACCAGCGTCGCCCCATTCTTGATGCCGAGCTTGGGCGTGCGCATGCCTCTCGGGTCTTGGCACATGGGCGTCGGCATCGCCGCGGTCATCTTCCCGGTCAGCGGTCCCGAGAACGACCACGGCGAGACCCGTTTGCCCGCGTGCGACCCCGCAAAACCCGTCACTTGCGCGCGTCGCTCGGAAGCCGTGGCGCGCGAACGCAGCCATGGCCCCTTCGCCCTGTTCTGGCCGCGCTTGGCGTTGGGGAAGAGCTTCTGAATTCCCGAGCTCACTTCCGGATCAGCGCGGCTTCGGCATGCGTCCGGTGCGCAACAGGGGAGCGACGAATTCGCCCAGCTCCGACCTCCACTCGACCAAGTAGTCGATCAGGCCTTCGAAGAGTCGCTCACTGCTCTCGAGCTCCAAGCCCACACGGTCGACGGAGGAATGGTCAGCCCACACCACCGGGCAAGTGGCGCCCGGCGCGGTCAAGTCCAAGAACCAGCCGCAGCCGGGCAGACTCTCCGTGATCTGAATCAGCCCTTCGAACCACTCGCGCTCGCCCAGGTGGGACGCTTTGCGGATGGCGACCTGGCCGAAGGCGTGGATCTCCGGGTCGTAGCCCGCCGTCTGCCAGGCATCGGCGCGGATGCGATAGTGAATGACGACGCCCTCCGCGTGCTCGAGGTAGAAGGTCCGGAGCGGCTCCGGTATCCGCGTGCCGATTCGATTCTCCACGAGCTCGACGGTCGGAAGCGAGACCGGTGGATCCCGGCGAACGGTGAGCGCGAACAGATCCTCCCGTAGCGCCAGGAGCCGCTCGACGTCGGCGAGCTTCGTCGCGAGCTCGGCTGCGTTCATGGGCGAAGCGTAGCCTCATTCGTGCAGGACGGAAACGCACCTCCCAGCTCGCCCCGCCCCGTGGACTCGGGCTTCGGGCCCCTATTGGTTGTCCGCGAGGCCCGGCGCGTTGTCGTACGTGTTGTCCTTGATCACGATGCCGCTGCCATTCTCGAACAGGTAGTGAGCGCCGTTGAAGAAGTCCTTGAAGGTGTTCTGGGTGATGAGCACGTCGGTGTTGCTCGATGCGCTCCACGCTCCGACTACGCCGTTGCCGCCCACCTTGCACGTCTCGGCCTTGCTGCAGAAAAACAGGTTCTTTCGCACGGCGACGTGTTTGGCCTCCATGATTACCCAGCCCGTTTGCCCGGCGCCGTAGGCGTCCTCGAAGGTGTTGCCCTCGAGCAAGAGGTCTTGGTCGATGGTGATCCAGAACGTCTCCCAGTGCCCGTGGTCGGGCTTGCCCGGGCACGCTCCGCTCTCCGTCTCGTCGCCCATGAGCTGGAAGTAGGTGTTCCGGAACGCGTAGTTCGAGCCGTTCCGGAGATACGCGGCTCCGCCCGAGGCGTGATGGACGAACGAGTCGGAGACCCGGAAGTTCCCGTTGGGCTTCGCGCCGCCGATCTCGAAGCCCGTCGAATGACCACAAGGGCCCGCCGCCGTGCCGTTGTTCCAATCGATCTCGACGTGCCGGATTTCGACGTCGCTCACGTCGCCGACATCGTCCCAGGTTCCGCTCGAGTCCAGCGTGATCATGGCCACGCCTTCGCCCCGCCCGGCGCTGGAGAAGAGGCGGAATCCGTAACCCCCCGGGCTCTTGCCGCTCCCGACTTGGCCGTCCAAGAGGTAGTGCTTGGCGCCCGGCGCGAACACCCAAGCGGAGGCAGCCGACTCGAACACGGCTTCGCCGTCTCCCAGCTTCGCGTCGAAACCCGTGTCGGTCCCGTGATCGGCACCCGTGGCCTTCTTGATGGTGATGAGCTCGTCACCGGCGACGTTGGGCAGCACGTAGCCCGGATACTTCCCCGTTGCGACGAAGTAGGTCACGCCGCGCACGAGCTCGGCCTTCGGCAGATCGAGATACGCGTGCACCTCACTCGAGGGCAGGCCTGCCCGCGCGTTGGCCCAGTCCGAGCCGTCTTTCGTTCCGCCGCCGGAGGGCGTCACGTACACGCAGGGCGTCGACGACGAGCACACGGTGGGGCTCCCACCCGTGCCTCCGCTGCTGGTTCCACCGCTGCCGCCGCCCGAGCCACCGGAGCCACCGGAGCCCGTGCCGCCCGTGTTGGTGCCGCCCGTGCTCGCTCCGCCGCTCTCTTGGTCGTCACCGCCGCAACCCGCCACGAAGAGGAGCGCCAACGTCCACGCGGCCCGGATCGCCTTCGCCACCGATCGAGCTTTCCGCTCTTCGGCGAGGTGGTCAAGCCGCGGCGGTCTCACTGCTTCGCAGAGTCGGCGGCCGCATTGGACGAACTGGCGGCGGGATTGGTGCGGTGCCGGCCGCCGCACCAAGGGTGGTGGGCGCGGCGCCGACGACCTTTCGGCGCCGCGGCGCCAGGCATGATTTCGACGGTTTCGCGCGCGGATCGAGGTCTCCTCGTGTGTGGAACGCCAGTTGCTCTCGTTGTCCGCATGAGTCAGCGCTTCGCCCGCCTTTCGGTTCTCTCTCTGGTCTCCGTCCTCGGGCTCACGGGGTGCGGTTCGGGCGACCCTGCCTCGCCCGAGCCTTCGCCAAAGGCAGCGGAGTCCAGCGGCGGCAGCGGCGGTGCGGCGCACGGGACGGGAGGCGCAGGCGGCACGAGCAGCGGAGGCTCCGCCTCACAAGGCAACTCCGGCGGCGGCGCCGGAGCGGGTGGCGCGACCGCTGGCATCAAGTACGACCCGGGCCACTACGCTTGGGTGATCCCGGACAAGGCGACGAGCGGCGGCGTCGAATACAACGGCTTCCGCGTCGATCAACCGGTGATCTACGAGCAAGTGCTCTCGTTCGTGGACGGCATTGCGAACCACCCAGGCGTGGTCGGGATCCAGGTAATCGCGGATTGGGCGGCGCTCGAAGGCGCTTCGCCCGGTGACCATGCGGCGGGCTTTGCCGCCATCGATGCGATCTTGGCGCGGCTCGCGCAGCATGGAAAGCACCTCATGCTGAGCGTCGCGACGGTGCATTTCGGCAGCTATCCGCCGTCCGACGTCGACCTGTTCTTCCCCAAGTACATCGTCGAAGACGACGCGTACGGAGTATCGAAGTTCAACCTGAATGGCGAAGGGCTCACTGCGCGCATCTGGCAGCCCGCGACCAACGATCGATTGATCGCGCTGTCCCAGGCGTATGCGGCTCGCTACGACGCGAACCCCGCGTTCGAGATGTTGGCGGCTGCCGAGACCTCGGTGAATCTGACGCTGGGCACCGATGGCTACACCGGCGAAGCTCTGGGGACCGAGCTCGTGCGCTTCTACGATGCCTCTCGTAAGGCTTGGCCGTCGACCGCTCTGCGCCTGAACGCGAACTTCTTTCCCGGAGGAAACTCGGCCATGGGCGCCCTGCTCGGTGAAATGGTCCAGCGTGGCGTGGCCATCGGTCCGCCCGACGTGGTGCCGAGCGAAGTCTGCGATGCGAACTTCGTGTTCTGTGGAGGCGGAGGTTCGCCCGATCACCGAGGGGTCGTGCCGTTCGTGGCCGAGGTCCAGTCGCCGGAGCTCGGCGGCAAGGAAGGCACCTGGACGCCGAAAGAGCTGTTCGATCACACCATGAACGGCGACGCGGCGCTCGGCGTCGAACCGACCTACCCCCAATACTTCGTCTGGTGCGACAACCGCTGGGAGGGCGGGCCTGCGCAGAAATGGGACACGGGCATCCTGCCCTTCATCGACGACATCGGTGGCGTCGTGGGAACGGGCGCCGCTGGTTCCCCCGTGCCCCCGAGTCAGGTGCCGTGTCCGACCGGCTATGCCACCGGCTGTCGCTCGGAGTGAGCACCAGAGGAACGTGACCGCTTCTTGACTGAGCTCGCCGCTCGGCAAGACAATCGGAACGTGCACTGGCGTGTCGTTCTGCCCCTGGTCGCGGTTCTATCGTCGCCGGCGTGGGTCCGAGCTCAAGACAAGGCCGCGTGTACGTCGGCTTTCGTGGATGCACAGAAGCTGCGCAAGGCAGGCTCGTTGGTCGCCGCGCGCGACGCGTTGGTGACGTGCGGGCAGGGGAGTTGCCCGGAAATCGTCCGTGACAAGTGCGTCGAGTGGCTGCCCGAGGTGGAGGCCGAGATCCCCACGGTGGTGCTGGTGGCAAAGTCGAGCGCCGGCGGCGACGTCGATGGCGTCGAAGTCCGGATCGACCAGGAAGGCGGGGCTCGCAGCATCGACGGGAGGCCCATCGCGCTCGATCCTGGGGAACACGTGTTCGAGTTCCGACACGGGGCCGAGCGCAAGCTCGAGCGAGCCGTGCTGACCTCGCGCCAGAAAGACCGTCGCATCGAGGTCACCTTCGGGACTCGAGCAGAGGCCCGCGCTCGCACCGATGATGCAGCCGCGGCGCCGCCGGCTCGATCGTCTGCGTGGCCGCTGTCGGTCTACGTGCTCGGTGGCGTGGGAGTCGTCGCCCTCGGAAGCTTCGGCTACTTCGGGTTCACGGCCCTCGACGAAAAATCCAGTCTGGAAGACGAATGTGCCCCTCGTTGCACGGAAGACCAGAAGGAAGGCGTCGATCGCAAGCTCCTCTTCGCGGACATCTCGCTCGGAGTGGCTGCGGTGTCCCTCGGCGCGGCGACCTTCATCGCGCTGTCTTCGGGCAAGGGATCGAGCGAGGTCACGCTTCGAGCCGTGGCAGTGAAGGGCGGCGCCAGAGGCAGCCTGAGCGTTTCGTTCTGACGATTACTTCAGGCACTCCGGCTTTGGATGCATGACGCCGTCGGCGTCCAGAGTGAAGCAGTTCGATGGCAGCTTCTTGCTCGGTTTCGCGGCGGGGGCTGGGGCGCTCGGTCGTGCAGCAGCGACTCGGCCGACGGGCGCGGTGCTCGCGCTCGGCGCCGGGCTCGCGCTCGATGGAGCGGTGGCGCTCGGCGTGCTCGTCAGCGGCGGGCTCGGGGCGGCGCTGGGCGGCGAGGCGCCACGCGCAGGGTCCGCCCGCTCGACCGCGGTGGCGACGACCGGCGAAAGCGGGGCGTCGGCCGCGCCGCGACGCAGCGCCAAGAACACGACGCCTGCCGCGAGCGCGACCAGCCCGACGACCATCCACGTACGAAGCCTCGAGCCAGAGCGGCGGCTCGGCGACGAGCTCACGCTGATGCTCGACACCTGGGAAGGCATGGGTTCCGGCGTGTGCGCGGCTGCCGATGCTCCGAGCGAACGCGAGTGACTCTCGATCTCGGCCACGCGCCCGGCTCTGTGGTCCAGCACGTCCGCGGCTATCGATTGCACCCAATCGCCGACTTCCCGCTGCGTCGCCGGACGCACCGCGTGCTCGAGCGCTTCGGCCAGCTCGCGCGCTGTCGCGGGCCGGTGCGCCGGGTTCTTGGCAAGCGCCGACAGCACCAATCGATCGAGCTCCGGTGGCACGTCGGGCGCGAGTTGGCTCGGCGGAGGCGGTCGCATTTCGAGCACGGCGCCGAACACCGCGGCTTGACTCGCGCCGGTGAACAGACGCTGCCCGGTGAGCATCTCCCACAGCACGACGCCAGCCGAGTACACGTCGGCGCGCCGGTCGACCTCGCCCGCGCGCAGCTGCTCCGGCGCCATGTAGGAGAGCTTGCCCTTGATCTGGTTGTCCCGCGTCGTGTGGGCGCGCACGGCGGCCTTGGCGACGCCGAAGTCCACTACCCGCGCCACGCCGTCGGCCCCGAGCAGCACGTTCTGTGGCGAGACGTCGCGGTGCACGATGTCGAGGGGGCGCTGTCCTTCGTCCTTGGTCTCGTGTGCGGCGTGAAGGCCATGCAGTACGCAGGACATCACCGCGCTGGCGATGGGGAGTGGGATCTTCTCCCCGCGCTCGTTCACGCGTCGCTGCAGGCGCGCCAGGCTCTCGCCTTGCACGTAGTCCATCACCAGGAGGATCTGGTCGCCTTCGCTGACTACATCGAGCACCGACACTACGTTCGGGTGGCGGATGCGCGCAGCCAAGCGAGCCTCGTCCAAGAACATCGTGACGAACTCGGGATCGCTGGCGAAGTCCGCGTGCAGCTTCTTGATGGCTACCGTGCGCGAGAAGCCGGCGGGCCCGGTCAGGCGTCCGTAGTGCACCGACGCCATCCCACCGCGCGCCACCTCGTCGTAGAAGAGGTACCTCCCGATGGCGATCGGCGGGCTCGTGGGGGGCACGCTCCGATCGTACACGAGGTCAGTCGTCGTCGGCGACGTTCACGCCGACCCGCGCGAGCATCCGCTGGAGCGTGCGGCGATTGATGCCGGCGAGTTCGGCTGCGCGGGTCACGTTGCCCCCACCCCGGGCCAGGATCGCCCGCGCGTACAAGAGCTCGAACTGCTCCGACCACGCCACCCGGGCTTCTTTCAGCGGAAGGTGGACCGGAACTGCGGACTCGAGAGCGGCCGAGGGCGCTGGCAGCGGCGCAGGTTCGCTTCCGGAGTAGCCCATGGCCACCGTGCGCTCGATGAAGTTCCTGAGCTCGCGAACGTTCCCCGGCCAACCGCGCGACAAGAGGGAAGGCAACAGCGATTCGGGCATGGGGACGTCGGCGAACGTCGAGTAATAGTGGCGCGCCAAGACTGCGATGTCCTCGCGGCGCGCCCGCAGCGGGGGCAACGCAATCTCGAACACCGAGAGCCGATAGAAGAGATCCTCGCGGAACGAACCCTCGTTCACGCTCTCGGCCAGCGAACGGTTGGTCGCGGCGAGCACTCGCACGTCGACGGGGGTGGACGCGTTGGCCCCCACGCGGCGCACTTCGCGCCGCTCGAGCACGCGCAGGAGCTTGGGCTGGAGCGCGAGCGGAAGCTCACCCACCTCGTCGAGAAAGAGCGTGCCGCCCGCTGCCTCCTCGAACAATCCGGCGCGGGTCTGGACGGCTCCGCTGAAGGCTCCGCGCACGTGTCCGAAGAGTTCGCTCTCGATCAGCCCGTCGGCGATGGCGCCGCAGTCGACGGCGACGAACGGGCGATCCCGACGCGCGGACTCGGCGTGGACGGCGCGGGCCACGAGCTCCTTGCCTGTGCCAGTCTCGCCCTCGATGAGGACGGTGGCTTGGCTCGCGGCGGCGCGTTCGATCAGCGTGTAGACGCGCCGGAGCGCGACGCTGGTTCCGAGGAGCTCGCCCATCGACGTGCGTTCGGACACCTGCACGTGCATGGGCTCGCGAGCCAGCTCGACGCGCAGCACGGTGCTACCGACGCGTATCGATGCGCCCGACCCGATGGCGGCGTCATAGACACGGACTCCGTCCACGAAGGTTCCGTTGGTGCTGCCCGTGTCGCGCAAGCGGAGCTCGTCATCCCGCGCGCGCAGCTCGCAGTGGAGGCGCGACACGGTGGGGTCGGTCAGCCGGAGCTGGCACCCCGCGCCGGTTCCCACTCGAAGCGCCTGCGCGCCGACCTCCGCGACGAGGCCCCGATCCGGGCCGTCGATGACGCGAAGCTCCGCCGAGACGACCGGCACGCTTTGAGTGCGCTCGACCAATCGCGTGACGGGGTCTGCGTTGCCGTCGCTCATGCTCCTCGGGAGTATAGAGGTCTCCCCGCTCGGTCGTCGCCCGGCAAGTCGCGGGGACCAGAACGGCCGGGCGCGCCCGGCGGCAGCGGCGGCTCGCTCACGCGAAGCGTGTCAGGACGTCTTTCGGCACGCCCCCGATGTGGTAGCCGACCACGAGCCCCTTCTCGACCTCGATGGCGCTCGGGGTCGCCATCACGCCGAGCGCCATGGCGATGTCGAGGCTTTGGCTGACGTCGACCACGAAGACGTCGGAGCGCTGCTGGCTGAGCTCGGTGAGCTTGGGCGTCCAAGCGCGGCATGCGCCGCAGCCGGGGCTCATGAAGTAGAGCAAGGCTCGCTCGCTCGCTTGCACCCTGGCACCGACGGGCCCGGGCAAGGCCGGCAGCGGGCGCCCCTCCATCGAGCGCGCGCGCAGGCGCACCAAGACTTGGAGGCCCACGGTGAGGAGCAGGAGCCCCCCGAGTACGACGGCGACGACGGTGGCCATTTTCACCGGTGAGAGCCCAGGTCCGGCCCGATGGATTCGCAGCCTCAGCGAGGCGCTTCCCGGCAGCCACCCGCCGCATCGACGCACTTGGGCACGTCGGCGGAAAACAGCGGAGGCACCGAGTGGGGCAAGCACACGACTCCGCTCGGCCAGAGCCGCAGCACGCTCTTTGCCCCGCCGTCGACGACGGCGACGCGGTCGGGCACGGCTGGCGATCCGCGCGGAACCCGCGAGCTCTCTCGGACGTACCAGCCGCTTTCCTCGTTGCCATGAGCCGAAGCGCAGCCCGCCCACTCGTCACACACGACGGCTGGAAGACACTTGCGTTCGAAGGGTTGAAAGCCTCCGTCGGATGGCTCGGCGATGCATTGCCCTGCCTGGCAGCGCGCGTGGGTGGGCCCCATGGGACACGCCAGCGGTGGGCACGAGCTCGGCGTGTGGCTGCCGCAATACAGCTCGAGCTCGGAATACCAGCGGCGACTGCCGGGCGTGACCTTGCATGCGTCGCAGCAGGTGAGCTCCCCGTCGACCTCGATGCGAGCCACCACGCAGTCGCGATCCACTTTGCACGCCGTGTCGATCCGAGGGGGACCGTCGATCTTCGCTGGCGCAGACGGGGGCGGCGCGGCCGTGCGTGGCGTTTCGCTGCCGAGGGGCGTCGCGCTGGAAGACGTCGGCGAGTTCTGCGTGCTCGACGTGTGGCAAGAGGCGAGCGCGAGCACGGCCCAGAGCGAGCTCGCGCGAAGAGTCATGCGTGAGTTTTGCCAGAGCGAATTGCTCACGGCAACTCGCGCTCAGAATCCGAGGCTCCGCTGCCGGTCTTCACCCGCATGGCGTGCGAGGTACTCCTTCATGCGGAGCTTCTTCAGCGTGGCGTCCGAGCTCATGTAGCGGATGACGCCGAAGATGGGTCGCTCGGGCGCCCAGGGGCGGTCGTAGCGGCCCAGACACCAGAAGATCCCACTGTAAGAGCTCGGGTCGCGGCCATCGAGGGCATACTTGTTGTTGAGCTCGATCATGATCGAGATGGCCTCTCTCGGCGACGCGCTCCACTCGAGGATCTTCTTGCCCCACAGCATGCGCAGGTAGTTGTGGAGCACGCCTTCGCTCGTGAGCTCACGCTGCGCCGCGTTCCACACCGGGTCGTGGCTACGCGCCGCCTCGAGCTCTTCCAGCCGGTAGAGATGAGGTCGAGGTGCGTTCGCGTGTCGTGCCAGCGTGTCGAGTGCCCAGCCGGGTAGTGACTCGTAGCGATCGAAGTCGTCGCGGAACGCGCAGAAGTTGTGGCCGAGCTCGCGCCAGGTCAGGAGCTCGTCCAGGAAGGCTTCGGCTGGCGCGCTCATGCCCCAGAAGTGCTCCTTCTGCCCCGAGGCCCGCGGCGAAAGCGCCGCCGGCGTCCAGTCTTCCGCCGCGGTCACGGCGGCGAACACCTCGTGCGCTCCGACGTGTCCGAAGTGGAGATGGGGCGAGAGCCCGCTCGAGGCGTGGCGATCGGGATGCTTGCGTTCTGCGTAGTGAGGCAGGCGAGCTCGCACGAACTCCTCGAGCCGCCGGTGGCCTGCGCGCGCGCCGCCTCGAAGCTCCACCTTTTCCACCGACGGGTCCACGGGCAGACGCGACAGCGCATCGAGTCGTCCTGCGAGAAGCTCTGGGCTCGCGTCGGGCCAGCGCTCCAGGATGTGCGCCGGGATCCGTTCGAGACGCGGCAAGGCCCGGAGCCCGCGCAGCGGATCGACAGCCGGCGTCTCTTCCAGGTGAGTCGCCAATGTACGCTGGAGGAACCGCCGGAAGTCCACTGCCCGCGCGAAGGCGCGATCGGCTGCGCGGAGCGGCAGGAGACCGACACCGTCGACGCTCTCCACGCGCACGCCGAGGCGCTCGGCCGCTCGGGCGGCCATGCGCGGCTGGAAGAAGCCGCGCTGCTCGTCGGTGATCACGACGGCGGCGCGCTCGGCCCAGGCGGCGAGGAGACCGCGCCCCGCACCCGGTGCGGGCTCGACGTAGGCGTGGTGACGAACTCCCGCGCTCTGCAGGCGTTCACGGTTGTCGGCCATGCCTTCGATGACGAAGGCGTGGAGCCGGCGGCTCGCCCAGCGGTAGTCGAGGCGGAGCGCCTCGAGCACGACCAGCGGGCGCTGGAGCTCGACGGCCAGCTCGACGGCGCGATCCAACGCGAAGCTGTGCCGCGTGCGCCGCGCGGCGGTCATCCAATACAGGACGTAGTCGCCGCGGGCGACGGGCGCCGCGTTCAGCAGCGTCCGCCGGAGCTCGGGAACCCGGCTCACGCCGACCTCGTCAGAAGCGCGCGCCGACCGGCACGTAGAAGCCGAGCGGGCTCGCACTGCTGGTCGTCGGGTGAAAGCGCGCGAGGTCGTCGCGATAGCGCTCGGCCCGCGCCGACGCGAAGAGGTCCAACGTCAGCATCACGGCGCTCTGGGCGGCGAGGCCGATGCCGACGCCCTCGAGCGTGTCTTCCTTCGCCAACGCACCGTAGGTGCCGAGGCCAGCGCCCGCCGCAATCAGCGCGATCTCGCCCCAGGTGAGCCAGGTGAACTCGCGCGACACGGCATCCATGCGCCGGGTTTCGTCGCGGCGATAGCCGGCCGGGTCCTTGGCGATCTGAGTCTCGAGGTCGGCGACCTGGCCGTCGGTGCGAACGAGCAGCACCGCGCCCGCAGCGATTTGGATCAAGCTCACCGCTGCGATGGGGTATGCGGCGCCACGCGCCACTCGGTCCTCCCGAGTGTAGAGAAACACGCTGCTGCCCGCGGCGGCGAGCCCGAGCCCGAGGAACACGTAGCCTTCGGTCTTCTCGCCCTCGAAGTAGTGCTCCATGCGCGTCTGCATGGTCCGCTGTTCGGGGTCGAGGCTTTGCGCGTGAGCTCGGGTCGGGGCGAGCGCGAGGGTCGAAAGCAGGAGCCCGCTCGCCACCCGAAACCGCATGGGGCGAGCATACACCGAGACTCGGGTTCAGCTCTCGACGGCGGGCGCCGGCAGCGAAGCGGCTGGCTCGCGCTTCGGACGGAGCCAGGACAGCACGACCCCACCCAAGACCAAGAGCGTCACGACCGCGAGCGAGACTCCGGTGGGGATCGGGGCGATCTTCGTCAGGCACAGCTTCACGCCCACGAAGGTGAGCACGATGGCCAGCGCCGGCTTCAAGTAGTGGAACTTGTGCACCACGCCCGCCAAGAGGAAGTAGAGGGAGCGCAAGCCGAGGATCGCGAAGATGTTGGATGTGAACACGATGAACGGATCGGTCGTCACGGCGAAGATGGCAGGGATGGAGTCCACCGCGAAGATCAAGTCCGTTGCCTCGACCAGGACCAGGACCGCGAAGAGCGGAGTAGCCAGCCACTTGCCGTTCGCTTTCACCCAGAACTTTCCGTCCTGGATCCGATCGGTGCTCGGCACGAGCTTCTTGAACCAGCGATAGACGAAACCTCGCGTCGGATCCGATTCGGCTTCGGCCTTGGCCAGCAGCAGCTTGGCTCCGGTCACCACCAAGAGTCCGCCGAAAACGTAGATCACGAAGTGGAAGCGCTGGAGCAGAGCCGCGCCGGCAGCGATGAAGGCTGCGCGCATCACCAATGCGCCGAGCACGCCCCAAAACAAGATCCTGTGTTGATGCACCGCGGGAATGGCGAACGCGGCGAAGATGATTACGAACACGAAGATGTTGTCGACGCTGAGCGCCTTCTCGATCACGTATCCGGTCGCGAACTCCATGGCCTTGGCGGAGCCGAACCAGTGCCAGAGGCCGAGGCCGAACAAGCCTGCCAGCGCGACCCACACGCTGCTCCAGATGCCCGCCTCCTTGAGCGAGACCTCGTGGGCCTTCTTGTGGAAGACGCCCAGGTCGAGCGCCAACATTGCCAAGACGAATACGACGAAAATGGCCCAGTGGACGGGGTTGCCGAGGGTCGACATCTCCTCCCATATGGGGCGCTCCGTCAGATTGCGCCAATAGATAGATCGGCATCGAGGTATCGGTATATTGGATGCGAGGGAATCCCCGATGGAATGGCTGAATTACCACCACTTGTTCTACTTCTGGCTGGCCGCAAAGGAGGGCGGAGTGAGCCGTGCGGCGAAGAAGCTGCGCTTGGCGCAGCCCACCCTGAGCGGGCAGATCCGCGCGCTCGGCGAGAGTCTCGGGGGCGATCTCTTCGAGCGCCGCGGACGTGGGCTCGTGCTCACCGACCTCGGACAGATCGTGTTTCGCCATGCGGACGAGATCTTCGGCATCGGTCGTGACCTGCTGGACGCGGTGAAGGGACGCTCCACCGGGCGCCTCGCGAAGCTCGTCGTCGGCGTGAGCGACGTCTTGCCGAAGCTCGTCGTCTACCGCATGCTCGAGCCAGCGTTCGCCCTGCCCGAGCCGCTGCGCGTGATCTGCCGTGAAGATGACGGCGACCGACTGGTAGCAGCTTTGGCGGCCCACGAGGTCGACCTGGTTCTCACCGACGCTCCGCTCGCGCCGGGCTCGGGTACCCGGGCCTTCAACCACGTGCTCGGCGAGAGCGGGACGACCTTCTTCGCAGCTCCCAAGCTCGCGCCGAAGGCCTCGCGTGCATTTCCCGATTCGCTGGCAGGGATGCCCATGGTGGTGCCGTGCGTGCAGAGCGTCATGCGTCGCGAGCTCGACGCCTGGTTCGATGCCCGCGGCGTCCACCCGCGGATCGTCGCCGAGGTGGAGGACAGCGCGCTCGCCAAGGTCCTGGGGCAGGCGGGCATCGGCGTGTTCGCGGCCCCCACGGCCATCGAGCGCGAGCTCGTGGAGCAATACTCCGTGAAGGTCGTAGGTCGCGTGCCGGAGCTCCGCGAGCGCTACTACGCCATCAGCCTCGAGCGCCGGCTCCGGCACCCCGGAGTCGTGGCCATTTCGTCGGCGGCGCGGGCCCTGCTCGGCACTTGAGCTGCCCCTTGGCGAGAAAAACCGGGGTTTCAGTCGCGTAACCTCCGGCCCGTCAGCACCAGGAACACGCCTTCGAGACTCGGTCGCTCGATGTGGAGCGAGGCGATGGCTGCTCCGCTCGCAGTGATTCGGTTCACCACTTTCCAGGGCTCCCGCGTGAGCACGCGCAGCGTCTCGTCGTTCACGCTCCCGAGGCCGACGAGGTCTTTGGGCACGTGGGATTCGAACGCCACCTCCAACGTGTAGCCGGAGCCGTGCCGTTCCGTCAGCTCTCCCAGCGTGCCCAAGGCCAAGAGGCGCCCGTGGTCCAGGATCGCGATGCGATCGCAGAGCCGCTCCGCCTCTTCCATGTAGTGCGTGGAGTAGACGATGGTCACTCCCTCCGCCGAGAGCCGCTCCAGGGCTTCGAAGATGTGATTGCGCGATTGAGGGTCGACGCCTGCGGTGGGCTCATCGAGCAAGACCACGCTTGGCTCGTGAACGATGGCGCAGGCGAGATTCAGGCGTCGCAGCATGCCCCCCGAGAACACTCCGACCCGATCGTCTGCCCGTTCGCTCAACGCCGCGACGCCGAGGGCGTAGTCGATGCGCTCGCGAAGCCGGCGACCCGAGAGCCCGTACAGGCGTCCCGCGAACGCCAGGTTCTCTCGCGCCGTGAGATTCCCGTAGAGCGCCACGTCTTGGGGAGCGATCCCGATGCGGGCACGTGTCTCGTCGCGGCCGACATCCCGACCGTCGAGGGTGATGCGACCCGAGTCGGGCGCGTCGGCGCCCACGAGCAGGGTGAGCAACGTCGTCTTTCCGGCTCCGTTGGGGCCGAGCAGGCCGAGGGTCTCCCCACGACGGACTTCGAGGTTCAGGTCGGCGAGCGCGACGAGGCGCCCGAACCGCCGCTCGACGTGGGCGACCTCGAGGCAGGCGCGAGCCGGCTCGCTTCGCGGCCGTGGGAGGGCGATGACCCGGGCTAGCGACATAGTCGACAAAAGTTAGACAATCGGGTTGACGTTGGCAATAGGCTGGACAATATGATTAGACACAAATTGGAACCCGCCAGCCAATACCTAGACATCGTCATCGTCGGAGGGGGCCTCCAAGGGGGTCTTCTGGCGCTCGCGCTGCTCGCGCGACGGCCGGCCCCGCGGGTGCTCTTGCTCGAAGCGGGGCCGCGTCCCGGGGGCAACCACACCTGGTGCTTCCACGAAGCGGACGTGGCGCCGGAGCTGGCGGGGCTCGTCGAAGAGCTCACCGTGAAGAGCTGGTCGGGCTACGACGTCGCGTTCGAGCGGCTCACGCGCCGGCTCGCGTCCCGCTACTCGGCCGTCACGAGCGACCGCTTCGCCGAGGTGGTCGAGGCTCGTTTTCGCGAGCACCCCTCGTCGCAGCTGGTCGTCGATGCTCGGGCGCGTCGCATCGGAGCCCACGAGGTCGGGCTCGAGGACGGCCGAACCTTCCGCGGCCGCATGGTGGTGGACGCGCGCGGCCCGGAGCAGTTCGCGACGGAAGGCGCCGTCGCGTACCAGAAGTTCCTGGGGCTCGAGCTCGCGCTCGACGCTCCTCACTCCATCGAGCTGCCGACACTCATGGATGCTGCAAGGTGCCTCAGGTCGACGGCTTTCGGTTCTTCTACTCGCTGCCGCTCGACGAACGTCGCGTGCTCGTGGAAGACACCTACTACTCCGATCGCCCCGAGCTCTCTCGCGCGCGTTTGCGAGCAGAAGTGCTCGCCTACGCCAAGGCTCGCGGTCTCCGGGTGCGTGCCATCGCCCGAGAAGAAGTCGGGGTGCTCCCCATCCCGACCCGAGCGATGCCGGAGCTCTCTCGCGCGCTCCCGCTCCGCGCGGGCTACGGCGGCGGCTGGTTCCATCCGACCACGGGCTACTCGCTGCCGGTTGCGCTGCGTCTCGCGCGACACGTCGCGAGCCAGCCGACCTCGGACCTGTTCGGTGAGAGTTGGCAGCGGCTGGTGGCCGACGTGCGCCGCCAGCAGCGTTTCGTCTTGTGGCTGAACCGGCTGCTTTTCGCCGCGTTTCGCCCGGAAGATCGCCGGAACGTCCTCGAGCGCTTCTACCGCCTGCCCGAGCCGACGATTCGTCGTTTCTACGCCCTTCGCACCACCGCCGAAGACCGAGCGCGCATCCTGTGTGGTCGGCCTCCGCGCGGGTTCTCGGTGCGCGCTGCCTTGTCCAGTGGAGCCCACGCATGACGAACACCGCCCTCGTCCTCGATCACAAACCGCTCATCTTGGAGGTGCTCTCGGAGCACTTCTCCGAGGCCTCGCTCGAGCGCACGCTGGGCCTCGGCGAAGAGCGCGTGCCTTGGCGAGTTTGGGACGAGGCGCTCTACGGCCCGCTGTCGGATTTCTTGTCGCGCCCCGGCAAAGAGTTCCGCGGGCGCCTCGTGAGCATGGCTTGGGAGCTCGCGGGTCAGAAGAGCTCGCCGCCCCCCGAGCTCGCATTGGTCGTGGAGGTGCTCCACGCCGGGTCGCTGATCGTGGACGACATCGAGGACGACTCGAGCTATCGCCGCGGTGAGCTCGCGCTACACAAGAAGTGGGGGCTCCCGCGCGCTCTGAACGCCGGGTCATGGCTCTACTTCTGGCCGGACGCGCTGCTCGAACGCATGCAGCTCGCGCCTCCCATCGAGCTCGGCGTGCGCCGCGCCATCGACCGCACGCTCCTCTCGGCCCATCACGGGCAGGCACTCGACCTGTCGACCCGGGTGTTCGACCTGACCCAGAGCGAAGTGCCGGACGTCGTGAGCGTCACGACGCGGCTGAAGACCGGCATGTTGATGCAGCTCGCGGCGTCGCTCGGCGCCATCGCAGCGGGAGGGCCTCGGCAGGTCACCCAGGCCCTCGCGCGCTTCGGCATGAAGCTCGGAGCGGGTCTCCAGATGCTGGACGACCTCGGCGGGATCGTGAGCGTCGAGCGCTGCCACAAGGGTCACGAGGACCTCACGAGCGCCAGGCCCACCTGGCTGTTTGCTGAGCGGCCGAGGAGCTCGACCGCACGGCGTATCAACGCCTGCGACGGCGTTCCGAGGAGGTCGCGAAACGAGAGCTCCACCCCGAGGCGCTCGCCGAAGAGCTCCGTGACCGAGTGGGTGGCGTGGGTCGCGAGCGCATCTCGGCGCACCTGCGGAGCGCCTTCGAGGTGGGGAGCGTGTTCGGCGATGCGCCGGCGCTGGTGGACGTCAAAGCGAGATCGAACTGCTCGGGAGAAGCTATGGCTGAAAGAGAGAGTGGAGACTACGCAATCGCGCGGCGCGCCGCCGTGATCGGCAGCGGCTTCGGCGGGCTCGCTGCCGCCATTCGCTTGCAGACTGCCGGCATCCGCACCGTGCTCTACGAAGCGCGAGACCGACCGGGCGGGCGCGCCTACGTCTACGAGCAGGACGGCTTCGTGTTCGACGCCGGACCGACGGTCATCACGGCTCCGCACTGCATCGAGGAGCTGTTCCAGATCGCGGGGCGGCGAATGGAAGACTACGTCGAGCTCCTACCCGTGACGCCGTTCTATCGCCTGAGCTGGAGTGACGGCGACGAGTTCGACTACGTCGGGAGCTCCGACGCGATGCTCGAGCAGATCCGCGAGCGTTGCCCCGAAGACGCGGCGGGTTACCAGCGGTTCGTGGAATACAGCCGGCGCGTCTTCGAGAAGGGCTACGAGGAGCTGGCAGCGACGCCCTTCTTGCGTTTCGTCGACATGTTGAAGGTGGCGCCCGAGCTCGCCGTGCTTCGGGCCGACCGCAGCGTCTACTCGACGGTGGCGCGCTTCGTGAAGAACGAGCACCTGCGCCAGGCGCTCTCGTTCCACTCGCTGCTCGTGGGCGGAAACCCCTTCGAAACCAGCTCGATCTACACGCTCATCCACTACCTCGAACGCAAGTGGGGGGTGTTCTTCCCGCGGGGAGGGACCGGCGCCCTCGTCCAGGCCCTGGTGCGGCTCTATCGCGAGCTCGGCGGCGAGCTCGCGCTCGGGACTCCCGTCGAGCACATCGAGCTGCAAGCAGAAGCCGGGCGCGTCAGGCACGTGGTGGAGAGCCGACGCGGGCGCGAGATCTTCGACCTCGTGGTGTCCAACGCCGACCTCCATCACACCTATGCGAAGCTCTACGCGGGCGACTCGCGCGCACGGAAGACCGCGGACCGGCTCGCGAAGGCGGATTGGTCCATGAGCCTCTTCGTCTTGTACTTCGGCACCGACCGGCAGTACGACATCGCGCACCATACCGTGGTGTTCGGCCCGCGCTACGAGGGGCTCTTGAAGGACATCTTCCAAGGGTCGACGCTGCCGGACGACTTCAGTCTCTACTTGCACGCCCCCACGGTCACCGATCCGAGTTTGGCTCCTCCGGGCTGCGGCGCGCACTACGTCTTGAGTCCGGTTCCGCACCTCGGTAACGCACCCATCGACTGGGCGGCGACGGCGCCGGCTTATGCCGAGAAGATCCTCGAATCGCTCGAACGCCTGATGCCCGATCTTCGGAAACACGTCGTGACGCGGCGTTGGTTCTCTCCTTCCGACTTCCAGTCCGAGCTCGGCGCCTTCCACGGGTCGGCGTTTTCGGTGGCGCCGAAGCTCACGCAGAGCGCCTGGTTCCGGCCGCACAATCGCGATCCGAAGCTGCCGGGTCTCTACATCGTAGGCGCGGGAACCCACCCGGGCGCCGGCCTGCCGGGCGTGATCAACTCGGCCAAAGCCACGCTCAGCGTGATCCTGGAAGACTTGGCGCGGGAGCGCGCTGCGTGAGCGTCGGGGTTCAGATCGCGCTCGGGGGCCCGGAGCGCGCGGAGCTCGCACGACCCTGGCGCGACATCTTGGCACGACACAGCAAGAGCTTCGACCTCGCGGCGCGCCTGCTCCGGCCGGAAGCGCGGGACGACGTAGCGTTGCTCTACGCTTGGTGTCGGAACGCGGACGACGCCATCGACCTCGCTCGACCCGACGAGCAGCGCGCCGCCTTGCTCCGGCTCGAAGCCGAGCTCGAGGCACCCCGCACGGCCCTCGGCGGCGCCTTCGCCGAGCTGTGCACGCGCGCGCGCATTCCGCCGGACTACCCCAAGGAGCTCCTCCTGGGAATGCGCATGGACGTCGACGGGGTGCGCTACGCTTCGCTCGACGACCTCCTCGTCTACTGTCATCGCGTGGCAGGCGTCGTCGGCCTCATGCTCTGCCACGTGCTCGGCGTGTCCGACGGGCGGGCGCTGCGAAATGCCGCCCACCTCGGCATCGCCATGCAGCTCAGCAACGTGTGCCGCGACGTGCTCGAAGACTGGGGGCGCGGCCGGCTGTACTTGCCCGACGATCGGCTGGAAAGGGCCGGCGCGCCCGGGCTTCGGGCCCAGGTCGGCGCCGAAATCTCCAGCGCGAGTCGAGCCGCTCTGACTCGCGTCGTGCGCGAGCTCACGGAGCTCGCCAATCGGTTCTACGCCTCCGCCGATCGCGGCATCCCGGCGCTCGATCCACGGAGCGCCTTCGCGGTTCGGGTGGCGCGCCTGGTCTACTCCGCCATCGGAAGCGAGCTCCGGGCGCGGCGCTTCGATGCCTGCCGCGGGCGAGTCGTGGTGCCGCGCTGGAAGAAGCTCTTCTTGGTCGGGCGCGCCCTGCTCGAGACGCTGGCGCGACGCCTGCGACCCGGGACGTGGTCCCCGGTTCCGATTCTTCCGCCGACGAGGTTTCCCCATGATGTCCTTCCCGTCTGAAGTCGCGCTCTACGTCGGGCGCATTCGCGAGTTCGACGACCGCGACTGGTGGGTCTACGTGGGCTGGGTGGGGCTCATGCTCGGGCTCGTGGCCTCGACCGGCGGCTTCCTCGCGTTCGGCCACCAGCATGGCGTGCGCTTCCCGATGGAGGCGTGGATGGTGCCATTCGGCGCGGCGATCTTCGCTGCCAGCATCTCCGTGGACACCATTGGCCATCGCACGGTCTACAAGGAGGAGATCAGCAAGGCCGAAGGTCTCGTCCACGGCATCACCATCTTCTGCGGCATCGGGAGCTCGGTCCTCTTGTGCGCCGCCTACGAGCACCCGAGGGCGCTCTGGATCCCTGCCATGGTGCTGACCGTGCTCTCGTTCTTCTACAGCATCATCGACGAGGCATTCCACTGGCGGCGCTACGCCGGGAGGCGCGCCGATCGCGTGGAAATGTGGAGCCACGTCGGCATCCTGGTGGGCCACGGCAGCATGATGACCGGCTGGTGGAGCTGGTTCTTTCAGGGTTATCCTGGAGTGAAAGACACGCTCCTCCACTTGGGCGGTTGACGAGCGGATGGCCATGACCAGAGACGACGAAGCGCCGCGGCACCGAATCGGAGCCGTGGCTCGCCTGACCGGCATCTCGACGCATGCGCTTCGGGTCTGGGAGCGGCGCTACGGCACGCTGCACCCCAAACGTTCGGAGGGAGGCGACCGACTCTACTCCGACGGTGACGTGCATCGCTTGCGAGCCATCAAACGTCTGCTCGGCTTGGGCCACGCCATCGGAGACGTCGCGCGGCTCGGCAGTGACGAGCTGGACCGGCTGATGGAGATGCACGTCGAGCCGAAGCGCGAGGTCGACCCGAGCGGTCGCTTCGTAGAGCGCTACCTCGGTCACATCCAAGCGCTCGACCTCGGCGCAGCCGAGCAGGTGCTGGCCGGAGCGGCCCTGGCGCTCCCTCGGCGCGAGTTCATCGACCTCGTGCTCGTACCCCTGCTCCACGAGATCGGCGCGCGCTGGCAGGATGGCGCGCTCCACGTCGCCCACGAGCACGCGGCCACCGCCATGGTGCGCAGTCAGCTCGGCGCGATGTTGCGACTCTTCGCTCCGGACTCGGGCGCGTCCACCGTGGTCGCCACGACACCCGAAGGTGAGGCCCACGAGCTCGGGGCGCTCATGGCCGCGGTGGTCGCCGCCATGAGCGGCTGGCGCGCGCTCTACCTCGGTCCGAATCTACCCGCCCGGGAAATCGCCGAGGCCGCGCGCACGAGCGGCGCCGCCGCGGTCCTTCTCTCGATCGTGGATCTGTCGCCGGCCGTGGGCGGCGCTCGGGTCGAGGCCTTGGTGAAGGCCCTGCCCGCGCACACCTCGGTCGTGGTGGGTGGGGCGCGCGCGCGGGCGATCGAGAGCTTGCCACGCGCAGTGGTGCGGGTCTCCGACCTCGGGGAGCTCGAGGCGTGGCTCGTGTCCCACGGCGCGCCCGCTCCGCGGAGCCGGGCTCGCGGCTGAGCGGCGCCGCTCAGAAGGCGTCGACTTCGAAGCAGTCGTAGCTCCGCGCGAGGAGCTCGTCGACGTCGCTGTACTCGTCGTCGTAGTCGCTGGCCTCGCGCACTGCGCGCTCCAACGATGCGAGGTTCTTCGGCAGATCTTCACCGAGCCCGCGCAGCGTGAGCACACGTGCTCGACGACGACTCGACGGCGGCGGCGGGTAGCTCGATCCGGTCTCCGAATCGCGCACGACGACGCTGGGCATCTTCGCGGCTTCGAGCTCGATGGGCAGGGAAGAAAGCGAACGAGCGCTCATCTCTCACACCTCTCAGGCTCCGGGCATCGCTCGTTTCCGAGCGCTGGGCCAAGAAAATGGGCTGGAAGGACTGGGACGCGGCTCGGCCTCCGCCAGAAGACCGCTCCGTGCTACGCAGGCTCGCGTGAACATTGCGTTCGTGGGGGGCACTCGCTTCATCGGGCACTTTGCGGTCGAAGCGGCTCTCGCGCGAGGGCACGCCGTCTCCGTGCTCCACCGGGGTCAGACCCCGACGGACCATCGTGCGGTCACCGACATCTGGGTCGACCGCGGCGATCGCGACGCGCTCCGCCGCGCCCTCGAGCGAGCGCGACCCGACGTGGTCGTCGACACCCGATCCATGCTCCGTAGCGATGCGGAGGGCGTCGTCGCGGCCGTGACGGCACTCGCGGTTCCAGTGGTGGTGCTCTCGAGTCAGGACGTGTACGCACAGTTCGGTCGTCTCAACGGACTGCCCGCTCCGGAGCCCGAGGTCGAAGTCGACGAGCGATCTCCACTCACCATCCCCTTTCCCTTCCGCGGCATCGGTGGACACGAGGCGGGGCCGGACTACGACAAGAAGGAGGTCGAGGCGGTATTCCGCGCGAGCGGGCTCACGGTCCGCGTTTTGCGGCTGCCCGGCGTCTATGGCCCCCGAGACCCGCGCCGGCGCTTCTGGGCGTTCGTCGACCGGCTCGACGCCGGGGAGCGAGCGTTCCCCCGCCAGGGTGGTGGGACCTTTCGCTGGACCCACGCCCACGTCCGCGACGTGGCCCATGCCATCGTGCTCGCGGCGGAAAGCTCGAGGGAAGGCTTCGCCGTCTACAACGTAGGAGAGGCCCCGACGCCGACCCAGAGCCAGCGTGTGGAAGCCCTGGCGGCCTGTATGGGAGTCGAACTCACGTGGATCGAAAGCCCGAGCGCCCTACCCGACGACCTGGCTTCGCTCGGCGTGATGCCGAACGACCTCGTCGTGAGCAGCCGTGCTCTCCGGGAAGAGCTGGGGTTCACCGAGGTCACGACGCCCGAGGAGCGCTGGCTCGACGTGGTGCGTTCGGCGCGCAATCGCCCGCATTCCGAGGATTGAAAACCAGCGGCGGCAGTGCGAAGTCGTCGCCCATCGAGGTCCGGGGTCCATCCCGGCGCCATCACTCGCATCGAGGAACGTCATGTCGAAGAAGCTCATCGTGTCCGGCCCCGCCGCCTATCTCTTGATCCTCGCTGCCTGTGGTCCGGGTGGCGCTCCCGGCGCCGGCGGGAGCCGCGAGTCCGGGCAGAGCAAGCTCATGGGCGAGACCTTCGCCGGCAAGAACAAGTGCAACCCCGAGAACCACGAGCGTCCCTTCATCATCGAGTGGGACGCGACCGACATGAGTCAATTCGAGTCCATCGCGGCCAACGACGTGGTCTTCGTTCACTACGAAGGCTGCAAGCTGACCGTGCTCGACAGCTGCAAAGACGATTCCGTCCGAGGTGCCCTCGGAACGTACAAGCCGGTCGAATGGACCAGCGGGTCCCTCGAGAAGATGGAGATCAAGAGCGAAGCCGAGCTCTATGCGAATCTTCCGCTCGGCGTCGCCTCGCTCGGCGGACGCGTCTCGGGTGGGGAGCAGTTCCGGATGGAGTACTACGTGGCGGGCACGCGCAGCGCCACGCGCCCTGCGGTCTACTCGAGCGACTTGAAGAAGGTCGCGGGCTGCAAGGGCGCAACCCACTACGTGTACGGCTACAACCTCGGCGCCTTCGCCCTGGGGAGCGCCAAGGATCAATCCATCTCCGCCGAAGGTTCGCTCTACGGGTTCGGAGCCGGCGGTAGCAGCAAGAAGAGCAGCAAGGCCGACAAGCAGGGTGGAGACCTCACGACGTGCAAGAGCGAAACGGCGACGGAGATCCAGGGCTGCAAAGTCCCGATCCGCCTCACGCTGCGCAAGATCGAGAGCGGCGAAAACCCCGACGTTGCGGCGAGCAAGGCTCCCGAAACCGACGCTTCTTTGAACAAGGCGGCGCAGGTCGAAGCCAAGTTCGAAGCCTCTGGCGAGGCAGGAGAGCGCTTCAAGAGCGCACAAGCCAAGCACACTGCGCGTGACGGCAAGGGCTGCCTCGCCGAGCTCGATGCCCACGACAAGCTGAACCCCAAGAACAAGTCCACCGAGCCGAAGTCCGGCTTCCCGCACTACCTGCGCGGGCAGTGCGTGATGCTCGCGGGGCAGTGCGACGCAGGCAAATCCATCGCGCGGAAGGGCCTCATGACCTTCCAGGGCGACCAGTCACCCGAACAGATCGATGGCCACGTCGAAGCTCTGGCCAAGATGTACTGCCAGGGCAAGATGAGCGACCGGGACACGCTGCTCCAGGCTCTACACAACCTGACCATGGCCACCATCAACAAGAAGGACGCGGCCTACTGTCAGGCGCAATACGACACCGCCAAGCGCCTCTTCAAGACCGTGAAACCCAAGGACGAAGACGACACTCAGATCGTCCATGGGCCCCGTACGCTCTTCGATCAAGCAGCGCGTTGCGCGGTGAAGGCTGGAGACTGTACCCTCGCCTGGAAGCTCTACAAGGATGGCTACCCCGTCGAGCTGCTCAAGAACGCCAAGCCGGACTTGAAAGAGCAGATCATGCGTTCGGCGTTCGAGACGTCGAACCAGAAGTGCAAGAAGTGACCGTATGAAGCGCTCCCGCTGGGTTTCACTGATCGCGCCTTTGGCCTTCCTGGCTTGCCAGAAGGAGACGCGTTCGGTGGAGCCCGCGGCGAGCGGGCGACCGGCTGAGCCGCCCGCGGTGGCCACCGGCCCCTTGCCTGCGGATCCCGCTCGAGGCCCCGACCCCGTGGCCCCGGCCGGGGGAACGAGCCTCGGCGACGTGGCCGTCCTGGTGCAGGGCGCGAATCGCAAGATGCTGCACGACGACGGCAAGGGTTGCCTCGACGAGCTCGACAAGCTCAAGGCGCTCGATCCGAAGCTCGAGAGCACGCTGGTCGTCATTCGCGCGCAGTGCGAGATGTTGGCCGGGCGTTGTCAGGCCGGAAAGGCCGCGCTCCTCGACTATTACGTGCGCGAGATCAACCTGAGCCCAGAAGTGGCGAAGACCAGCGTCGAGAGCATCGCGTCGATGCGCTGCCGCGGTGGTGACGAGACCGATCGCGATCGGCTGTTGCGCGCGTTGCGTGAGCTCACCGACGGCGCGTACATGAGCACGCGCAGCGACTGCGCGGCGAACGTGGAGCTCGTCAAACGCCTCTTGCCCAAGGTCCCCCCGAACGGCCCCGACGACTCCCAGGTGAACTCGGCTCCCAAAGCGTTGTTCCACACGGGCGCAGCGTGTCTCGCCCGGGCGGGCGACTGCAAGGCGGCGTTCCGAGTCTACCGCGACGAGTTTCCGAAGACCGGTATGGACAAGCTCTCGGACAAGGACCGCTCCAACATGATCGAGAAGAGCTTCCGCTCCGGGATCGAGCGCTGCAAGGACGCAACGCTCTGAGGGCCCCCTCGGGTCGAGTGGACGCTCGGTAGCTCCCGGGCTCTCACGCCGCTTCGAGCAGTCGTCGCAGCGCCGGACCCGTCGCGATGAACGTGAGACCCATCACGTCGCCGTCGACGCGCTCGACCACGGCTCGCGCCGCGAACGTCTCGCTCTTCACGCGCAGGCGGACCCGGACCCGGCTGCCCGGGGCCCACAAGAGCGAGCTCCGGAGGGCGATTCCGGTGCGGGAGGCGTTCACGCCCTCGGCGCTGGTCTCGATGTCGCCGGATCCGATGAAGGCCACCGCATCCAGCCGGGCCCGCGCGTCGCTCCTCTGGTCCTGGTTTCCCATGTCGTCTCTCCTACGACACCATCTTGCCCTCCCAAGCTTCCGCGGACATTGACCCGATCCGGCCAAAGGACTGGGCCGAGCGGCCACTTCCACCAAGATCGCGTATCATCGCGGTCCGGAGGGCTCATGAAACTCGTCGGTGCGTGCGTGTTGGGGCTGGCTTGCGCGTGGCTCGTGTCCTGCGGTGGTGACGACGATGGCGGCGGATCGAGCTCGACCGGCGGCAAAGGCGGCAGCGGCGGCAGCGGCGCCAGCACGAGCGGTGGTGGCGGCACGCCGAGCGGTGGCGGCACGACCAGCGGCGGCGGCACGACCAGCGGGGGTGGAGGCGCCAGCGGTGGCGGCGGAGCGCCGAGCGGTGGCGGCGGAGCGCCGAGCGGCGGCGGAGCGCCGAGCGGCGGCGGCGGTTCCCCGAGCGGTGGTGGCGGCTCCCCGAGTGGCGGCGCCGGTGGCACGCCGGGCCAGAGTCCAGTGATCGGTGGCTGCAACGTGTTCCCGGCCAACGACGAGTGGAACCTGGATGTCTCGGGAGCCACGGTCGACGCTGGCTGGACCCAGAAGCTCATGACTTGGGTGGGCTCGAACTTGAAGCTGCACCCCGACTTCGGCGGAACCCAATACGGCATCCCCATCAATGTCGTGCCGGCGAACACGCCCCTGGTCGACGTGTCGTTCGACTCGTGGCCCCAAGAAAGCGATCCGCCGCCCTACGCGTTCCCGGGACCAGGCACCGCGCTGATCGAAGGCGGCACGCCCAACAACTGCAGCGGCGACTGTCACCTGCTCTCCGTGCTCCAGGGCACGTGCAAGCTGTACGAAGGCTACGCCTGCGAATACAGCAACAAGTGGCACTGCGCGAACGGCGCCATCTGGGATCTGACCAAGCTCTCCTACGGGCAGCGCCCGAAGGGTTGGACCAGCGCCGACGCCGCGGGCCTCTCGGTGACCGCTGGCCTCCTCCGCTACGACGAGGTCATGGCCCACTCGGTGCGCCACGCCATTCGTTTCACGACGTCGTGCACCATCAACAAATTCGCGAAGCCCGCAACCCACAAGGCCGTGCCCAACGGTTGCAGTCCGACCGATGCCAACGCGCCGCCCATGGGTCTCCGCGTGCGGATGAAGGCATCGTTCAACGACAGCGCGCTCTCGCCCGAGGCCAAGGCGGTCACCGCCGCCTTCAAGAAGTACGGCATGATCATCGCGGACAACGGCTCGAACTTCTTCTTCCAAGGGGAACGCAACGCTTCTTGGCCGGACTCGTTCATCAGTGAGCTCAAGACGCTCCCGGCCAACGCGTTCGAGGTCGTGGCCGTTCCGCCCCTGGAGTGATGCGCATGGTCGGCAAAGCGATCGTGGGTTCGCTCTTCGCGCTCGGCCTGCTGGCTTGCGGCTCGGACGACAGCGGCTCGTCGAACACCGGTGGAAGCTCGAGCGGAGGCGCAGGCGGTAGCGGTGCTTCGAGCGGCGGCGGCACGAGCGGTGGTGGCACGAGCGGTGGTGGCACGAGCGGTGGTGGTGGCGCGGTCGGAGGCGGAGGAAGCTCGGCGAGCGGCGGCAGCTCGGGCACGGGGGGTGGAGCTGGCAGCGGCGGCACCAACGCGGGAGGCGCGGGAGGCACGGCAGCGGGAGGCTCGGGCGGCACCGCTGCGGGAGGCACGGGCGGCACTGCCGCGGGAGGTACCGGCGCAGGCGGAAGCGGAGGAAGTGGGGGAAGCGGTGGTGGAACGGGGCAGCTCGACCGGCGGTGGTGGCAGCGCCGACATTCCGGGCGGCGGCACGATCCTGTTCCAAGAGAAGTTCGACAACGCGAATTTCTCCACTCGCGGTTGGTACGACGGCCCGGGCGGCACCATCAGCACGGCCGAGCACGCTACCGGCAGCACCAGCTCGTTCGAGTGCGCATTCGCCGTATCCGCCACCGGATGCACGGCGGGGACGCCCGCGCGCCACCCGGTGACCGCTTCGGAGAGCGTCTATCTGAGCTTTTGGCTCAAGTTCAGCAGCAACTGGCTGGGTTCGGGCAAGGCCTACCACCCGCACATGTTCCACTTCATCAACGAGCTCGACAGCCAATACGTCGGACCCGCGCACACGTTCCTCACGACCTACACCGAGGTCGTGCAGGGCCGCGCCTTTCTCGCCCTCCAGGACAGCAAGAACAACGATCCGAACTGCATCTTGCTGAACAATGGCTCCTTCGTCGGTTGCAACGGCAACTTCTCGACCTACGCGTTCACCGAGAACCGATCGGTGTGCGCTTGCAACGGCATCGTGGGCGAGCTCGACGGCAAGGACTGCTTCTCGAACGGCAACGGCACCTACTACAGCTCTCGGAGCTGGGACTCGCCGAACGCCTTCGTCGACGCGGCGGGCCCGAACTACAAGGGCGACTGGCACTTCGTCGAGGTCTACTTCCGCATGAACACCATCCAGGGTGGGAAGGGCGTGCCTGACGGCAAGATCCGCTGGGTGCAAGACGGGAAGGTCTTGATTTCGAGCGATCAGATCCTGATGCGGACCAACGCCCACGCGACGCTCAAGTTCAACCAGTTCGCCGTCCTGCCCTACATCGGTGACGGCTCGCCGGTGGCGCAGAAGTTCTGGGTCGACGACCTCACGGTGGCGACCGCGCGGCCCTGAGCGGTTGCTTCACGCTTCGAGGGACTTGGCGCTTCCGCCCTACTCCCAACGATAAGGGCAGCCCTCGGAAGGACAGAGCGGTAGGCATACGTCCTCGGAGCACCAGCCGCCGGGACAATCGCCGTCGCTCTTGCAGGGCTTGGCGCAGTGCGTGCCGCCGTACGCGACGAGCCCGCGCTTGCACATCGGCAGACACTTGTCCTTCGCGCTGCAGCGAAAGCCCACTTGCCCGTCGGCAGTCGTGCAATTGTCCTGCGGGTCCTTGCAAGGATGCTTCGGCCAGCGGTCACAAACCCCGTTCACGCAGCTATCCTTGCCGCAGTCGGCGTTGCTCTTGCAGAGCTTCGCGCAGGACCAGCGGTCCTTCTCGGGGCCCATCCCGGGCAGGCAGGGATTGAAGCAGGCTTGCCCGGGCTTGCAGCTGATGCCGGGCGCGCCGCCGGCGAGCTTGCACGGCGTGTAGCTGCAGTCGCCCATCTCGATGGGCCATGCGTCGGTGGTGCGCTTCGGGAAAGGCTTGGGATCCGAGTCGGCCTCTGGCTGAGTCGAGGCCGAAGGTGCGGCCGCGGAAGCGCTCGCCCTCGCGCTCGGCGCCGCGCTAGGCGTGGTCGCGCTCTCAGCGGCTTCCGGCGCCCCGCTCGGCGCCGCGACCACCGCGCTCGGTCGGGCAGAGTTGCCCGTGGCACGTTCGCAGTTGCAGCCGAGGACAACCAAGCCGAAAAGAGCGAGTTCGACGGTACGCATCGCAGGCGTGACTATCCTGCGGGGCGCGGCGCGCTTCAATGGCGCGATCTACTCCGGGCTCGGAGGCGCGTCCTTCCGATAGGTCGGGTCGTCGCACGCTCGCGTGCACTTCCCGTTCACGCAGCGCGCGCTGCGCGCACACTCGACAGGCTCCGCACCCGGAAGGGGCGCGCCAGGGCAGGTCACCTGGCTGCAGTGCTGCTTGCGGTAGTCGGCGAACCACTCGAGGTAGCTCCTCCGGGCCGGCACGTACCCCATGCGAGCGTCGCAACACGGGTCCGGAGGGGAAGGCCCGTCCCAGACGATCATCGCGCACTCGTCGTGCTTCGTGCACACGCCGTCGTTCGCGGGAGCGTCGGTCGGCCAGCTGCGCGCCGACGCCGCGGCTTGCGTCGTCGGCGAGGGATCGGGGACGCGTTCCGACCTGTCACGGCACGCCCCGAGGGTTGCGGCGCCTGCGAGCATCATGCTGACGGCAAGCGCCGCGCGTTGGGGAAGCACACCCGCAGCCTAGCGTGGTCGGGTCGCGCTGTGCTCTGTCGCCCCTCTGTCGCCCCACCACGGCAGAAATGGACGTGGGCAGTGGCGCGGCGGGTCACTTCACGGTCGGCTTGCCCTTCAAGAAATAGAAATAAGGGTAGGCCATGCCGCCGCCGCAGGGTGCACCGCCGGCGGAGACGATGGAGCCGTCGAGGGTCGTCGCGGCCGACATCACGAAGTTCTTCTCCGGCAGCTTGTCGAACGCGCTCACGACGCCCGCGACGGAATCGATGCGCTCGACACCGTCGGTGAGCACGAACGTGTTCACCGAGCACGCCGGGTTCAGCACTTGGTCGCCGACTTCGCCCCCGAGCACCAGCACACTGCCGTCGCCGGCCATGGCGGTCGTCAGCGTGCGCTGTCGCTTCTGTGACAGGTGGTAGCTCGCGGCCTTGAAGCCGGGTTGAGCGGGATCCCAGAGCTCGAGCACGTCCGTCGGCAAGAGCTGCGTGCTGGTCGGGATCGAACCCGCGACGTAGAGCACGCGGCCGTCGGGGAGCGTGAACAGATCGCCGTCGATGGCGGACGGTCCCGTGCCTCCGCTGCTGAAGTTTCCGGCGTCGGGATCGAAGACGTGCACCGGAGCGTTCCCACCCTTGACCAGCAGTACGCGTCCGTCGAGCAAGCGCGAGGGCCGATAGCCCGTGCAGTCCGGCGCGCCGGCGACGTCGGAGAAAGTGTCCGAGCTCGGGTCGTAGAGCTCGACGACCCCCGAGGTGTAGCCGACGATCAACGCACGACCGTCCGCGAGCAGCACGGCGTGGGGCCAACGGTGCTCGATCGTCGGCTTGTTCGCGGTGGGTGTGAAGGTCTTGGTCTTGGGATCGAACAGGTCTGCCAGCGGGCCATTCACCGCGCCCACGCCGCCGAACCAGGTGCCGAGCACCAGGGTCTTGCCGCTGAGCAACGTCACGGACGCTTGAGTCCAGCGCGGGGCAGACATCTTCCCAGCCGTCGCCGCGCTCTTCTGGGTGGCGGGGTCGTAGAGATCCGCCGTGTCTTGGACCGAGCTCCCGCTGCTGTTCGAGACGCCCCCGGTGATCAGCACGCTCCCGTCTTGCATCACCGCGATGCCCGGCCAGTTCCCGCGCGCTGATGTCATGTCGATCTTCTGCCAGGTGCCCTCGAGCCCGAACGCCGCGTAGGTGTAGGCGTGGCCACGCACGCTCGCGCCGGCCGCCCCGAGGTCGACGCTCACGTCCACCTCGCCCGCCAAACCCGGAGGCGCCTGCGCGATCAGGGTCTGCGCATCCACGAAGCCCGCCGGAGCGCGGGAGCTCCCGAGCTTCACCTTTGCGCCCTTGGCGAAGCCTTCGCCTTTGATGGTGAGCCAGGTCCCGCCCGACATGGGGCCCAGACTCGGCGAGATCGAGGCAATGGCAAGCGACGGGTTCGTGCTGCAAGAACCCTGGCTGCACGTCGAGACGCTCTTGCAGGCGTAGCCGCAGCTTCCGCAGTTCGTGGAGTCCTGCCCGAGATCGACGCAGCTCGCGCCGCACATTGTCTTCGGTGGCGTGCAGCTCGCGCCGCCCGCTCCACCGCTCGCGGAAGATCCCCCGGTGCCTGCGCTGCCGCCGCTCGCGGCGCTGCCGCCGCTCCCCCCGTTCGCTGCAACGCCGCCGTCGTCCGACGAGCAGCCCATCACGCCTAGGAGGGGCAGCACCAACACCAGGTGGGATCGACGAGTCATTCGCAGAGGCTAACGCGCCGACGTGGAGGATGTCCCGTGGGAGTGGAGGAGACGCTCACGCCGCGCGTTCGCGCCGGAGGAGGCCATGGAACAGCCGCGGGAGATCGCGGCGGACTTTCGGGCCGTGACCGGCGCACAACGTGCGAACGGGTCGCTCTTCGGCGAGGAACGCGAGCACGGCGCGGTGGCAGGCTGCGACGTCTTCGCTGAAGCCGGGGATGGCGAGCGAGAGCCGCGTATGCAGACGCTGCACGGGCGCGCCGGCCAGGATTGCGTCACCGGTGAACAGCGTGCCCGTCGGTTCGTGGAGCAGCATGGAGGAGCCCTCGGTGTGGCCGGCCGCGGGGATCACCGAGAAGCCCCAGCGCCACGAGCCCTCGTCGAACACGTCGTCCACGGAGGTGCGGGCGGGGAAAGCGTCTTCGACGTGGCAGAGCGCGTCGTAGAAGGCGTTGGCGCCCCGCCGGGCCAGGCGAGCCGGGCGCTCGTTGCCGGTGAGCTTCTTGGCGTCCGCCGCGTGGCAGATGACGGGTGCCCGGAGCTCGTCGCGGAGCCAAGCGGCGTTGCCCGCGTGATCCGAGTGCCGGTGGGTCAACAGCACGGCCGTGAGGCTGCCGCGCACGACCCCCGCGCGCGTGAGGCTCTGCGCGAGGATCGTGCGTTCGACGCGATGGCCGGTGTCGACCAGGAAGCGATGCCCCTCCGTATCCGTGAACAGCCAGACGTTGGAGATGCGGGGCGTGAGGAGCTTCACGCGCCCGTAGGACCGAGTGGGCATCGCTCGGGCCGTCTCAGCGCAGGAGTTCGCCGGAGAGCGCGCGCTTCACGAAGCGACCGCCGCCGCGGGTCTCTTGCTTTCCCTTCGAGACGATGACGCGTCCGCGCGAGAGCACGGTGTCGGGGTAGCCCGTGACCTCGAAGCCCTCGTAGGAGCTGTAGTCCACCTTCATGTGGTGGGTCTCGGGGTTGTTCACGCTGATGGTGACGCGCTTGTCGGGGTCGAACACCACGATGTCGGCGTCGGAGCCCACGGCCACGGTGCCCTTGCGCGGGAACATGCCGAAGGTACGCGCCGCCGCCGTCGAGCTGATCTCGACGAAGCGGTTCAGGTCGTAGTGCCCCTTCTGCACGCCCTGATAGAGGAGGGTCATGCGGTTCTCGACGCCGGGGGCGCCGTTGGGGATCTTGGTGAAGCTCTCGCGCCCGAGCTCTTTCTGGCCCTTGAAGCAGAACGGACAGTGGTCGGTGGCGACCAGCGCCAGGTGCCCCAAGCGCAGGCCTTGCCACAGCACGTCTTGGTTCCACTTCTCGCGCAGAGCCGGCGTCATCACCCACTTGGCGCCCTCGAAGTTGGGCTTCTCGTAGAAGCTCTCGTCGAGGAAGAGATACTGCGGGCAGGTCTCGGCCTGCACGTCGACGCCGCGCATGCGGCCGAGCTTCACTTGCTCGAGCGCGTCTGCGCACGAGAGGTGCACGATGTGGAGCGGAACGCCAGCGACCTCGGCGATGGCGATGGCGCGGTGCACGCCCTCGGCCTCCATGCGCGTCGGACGCGTGGCCGCGTGGTACTTCGGTTCGAGTTTGCCGTCCTTGACGGCGGCCTTGATGATTTCGTCGATGACGATGCCGTTTTCTGCGTGCATGCAGATGCGAGTTTTGTTCTCGCCCGCCTGCCGGAACGTTCGGTAGAGCGTGCCGTCGTCCACGTAGAGGACGCCGGGGTAGGCCATGAACAGCTTGTAGGAAGTGACACCGGCGTCGGCGAGCTTCTGCATCTCCGGCAGCCGCTCGTCGGGCATGTCGGTGATGATCATGTGGAAGGCGTAGTCGATGCTGGCTTTGCCCTCGGCCTTGGCGTGCCAGGTGTCGAGGCCCTTCAAGGTGCTCTCGCCGCGCGACTGGATGGCGAAGTCGACGAGGCTCGTGGTCCCGCCGAAAGCCGCTGCGATGGTGCCGCTCTCGAAGTCGTCGGCGCTGGTGGTTCCGCCGAACGGCATGTCGAGGTGTGTGTGCGGGTCGATGCCGCCGGGCATGACGAGCTTGCCCCGCGCGTCGATCACGCGGTCGGCGTTCACCTTCAGGTCTTTGCCGATGCTGTGGACCTTCTCGCCCTCGATGAAGACGTCGGCGAAGTAGTCGTCCGCCGCCGTCACCACGCGCCCACCTTGGATCAGAATGCTCATGGCTTTGCTCCGTTCGCTCCGCTCTGCCTCGAGTCAGTCCGTGCCCGCGTCGCTCGCGCCGCCCGTTCCGCCCGTCGTTCCGCCGCTGCCCCCGCCGGTCCCACCCGTACCGCCGCCGGTGCCTCCGCTGCCTGCCGCGCCGCCGGTCGAGCCACCGCTGCCTCCGCTGCCCGCGGCTCCTCCGCTCGCACCGCCGCTGCCCGCGCCGCCGCCGGTGCCGCCGGTTCCACCCGTGCCCGCGGGCGAGCAGGCCTTGATGACTTCGGCGCCGGGCGTTCCGATGAGACCGACCTGCACGCAAGTGCCGCCGTTGGTGCAGCTCCCGTCCTTGGCGCAGAAAGGCTGACAAGTGCCGGTGGCGCTCCCTTGCTGGCCCGGGAAGCAGGTGAGGCCCGCGTTGCAGTTGGCCTGACCCACCGTGTTTTGGCAGGCCGCCCCTTCGGGTTGCGCGTTGGCCGCGGGTAGGCAGCCGTACTTGCCGCTGGTGTTCACCACCCAGCAGGTCTTGCCGTCACCGCAGCTCGCGGGTGAGCTCGCGCAGGACGAGGACCCACCGCCGCCGTCCGAGTCATCGCTGCCACAAGCGACCGCCAAGAGCACTGCACCGGTGACCAGCAAACCCCTGCGAAAACCAAGCATTGTCCACCTCCACGAAGCGAGCGCGCCGAGCTTTTCACGGCACGCCGGCGCTCGCAACCGGGAGCGGGCCGACCTCGGAGAACCCCCTCTCATTCAGCGCGGTTCGCGCTACGTTTCCGCCGATGTCGAACCGCTTCGTCTTCGATCGCGCGCCAGCGCGCGTCTACTGGGAGACCACCCGAGCTTGTGACCTCGCGTGCCAACACTGTCGGGCCGAGGCTGCCCCACACGCAGACCCGCGCGAGCTCACCCACGAGCAGGGCCGGCGGCTCATCGAGCGCCTCGCCGCTTTCGGTGCTCCGTTGCCCCACCTGGTGCTCACGGGTGGCGATCCGCTGAAGCGTGCCGACCTGTTCGAGCTCATCGCCTACGCGCGCTCGCTCGGGCTCGACGTGTCGGTGTCGCCGAGCGGCACGCCGCTGCTCACGCCCGACGCCATCGCCAAGTTGAAGGCGGCGGGTGTCGACGCCATCTCGCTCAGCCTCGACGGCGCCAACGCCGAGAGCCACGACGCGATTCGTCAGGTGCCGGGTTGTTTCGCGCGCACGCTCGAGGCGGCCAAGGCCGCGGTCTCCGTCGACCTGATGTTCCAGGTGAACACGCTCGTGGCCAAAGAGACCTTGCCCGATCTCGAGGCCATCTATCCGCTCACGAAGAGCATCGGCGCAGCGCGCTGGAGCCTCTTCTTCTTGGTCACGGTCGGCCGCGGCACGGTGCTGAACCCGATCTCCGCCGACGAGTGCGAGAAGCTCTTCCAGTGGATGAGCGAGCTGCCGCGCAAGGGCGGTCCCATCGTGACGACTACTGAGGCGCCGCACTATCGGCGTATCTTGCTCGAGAAGGTCAAGGCGCGCGGCAAGCCCGAGGGCGCGCCGGCAGGCGGCGGCCACCC
The DNA here is from genome assembly GCA_046351435.1 of Polyangiaceae bacterium. Taxonomy (GTDB): domain Bacteria; phylum Myxococcota_A; class Polyangia; order Polyangiales; family Polyangiaceae; genus JADJKB01. The sequence continues at coordinate 78,031 of JAXLYN010000014.1, read as the reverse complement.
CCACGCGCATCCCCACGGCGGTGACGGCCCCGTGCCCGGGCTCGGCATCCGCGACGGCAACGGCATCTTGTTCATCTCCAACGTCGGCGACGTGTCGCCGTCGGGGTTTCTGCCGCTCGTGGCCGGCAACGTGAAGATCGAAGATCCGGTGACGATCTACCGGAGCTCCCAGATGTTCCAAGCCCTCCGCCACACCGAGTCCTTCGAAGGTCGCTGCGGCTACTGCGAATATCGCGGCCCTTGCGGCGGCTCCCGCTCCCGGGCCCTGGCAGCCACTGGCAACATGCTGGCCGAGGATCCGCTCTGCGCCTACGTCCCGAAGCCGACCCACGCCGAGCACGCCAGCGCCGAGTGAGCGGCCATTGATGTAGATTCGAGCGGCCGTGAGCGAAGAGGCCCGTCCGAACGCCAGCCGCTTCGCGGCCGGGCTCGCCGCCGTCCTGGGGCTCCACTTCGCGCTGCTAGCGTGGTTCGCGCCGCCCCGCGTGCTCTTCTCCAAAGAGCCGGTGGTGGTCGTCGACTACGCGCTGCACGCCTATCAGGTCGACCGCGCGCTGTCGGCCTTCCGCGGCTCGGGTCGGCTCTGGGGTTGGGACCCGCTCTTGCTCGCGGGTCAACCCGCCGGCGTCGCCGAGGATCTCACCAGCAAAGGCACGGAGCTCTTCGTGATCGGGCTCCGCGCCCTCGGGGTGCACGCCGGGCTCGCGTTCAACTTGTTCATCGCGCTGGTGATGGCGCTGGTTCCGGTCGTGGGCTGGCTCTCAGCGCGGCTCTTCCGGCTCGATCGCCGGGCGTCTCTCGTGTCGGTGCTGCTCTGGGTGCTGCTCTGGTACTTCGACTCGCTCCTGCACTGGACCTGGTGGATCGGCATGATCTCGTGGTCCTTCGCGGCCTACGGCACGGTGCTGTTCATCGCCCTGCTCTACCGCGGCCTCGAGGACCAGAAGCTCGGCTACTTCGTGGGTCTCGCGCTGCTGGCGCCGGTGCTCGCCATCGTGCACCCGTTTTCCGGCATCACGCTGCTCGTGCCCGGCGCTTGGCTCTACGTTCGTTCGGCGAAGACCCTCGGTCTGCGCCAGCACGCGTTGCTCTGGCTCGCCGTGGTGCTCGGCGCTGCCACGGCCCTCGTCTGGGTGTTCCCGGCGTATCGCTTCAAGCACTACGTCGACACGGCGGACTCGTATTTCAACGCGCGCATCGAATACGTCCTGTACGACTTGTTCGACCTCCTCCGGAACTCGGACCACACCGGGGCACCCGTCCGCACGGTGGTGCGTACGCTGTGCTTCGCAGCCGGCGGCGTGATGCTCTTGCGCTGGAAGAAGGCCGGCGACCGCCGCGCGCTCCCGCTCGGCGCGCTCGTGCTCTGGGGTGTCGGCTTCGCCTACCTGGCGGGCCACCTCGGCGCGGGTCGCCAGACCCAGCCCTATCGTCAGATCGCGCCGGCCATGCTGGCGGCTGCGATTCCGGCCGCGGCGCTCTTGCGCGAGCTCGTGACCCGGCAGCGCCTCGCCGAGCTCGGATCGAGCGCCCGAGTGCTCGTCGCCCTCGTGGCGCTCTTGGCGCTGCCGCGCTTCGTGCGCACGGTGCTCTTCTTCTTCCCCGGTGTGCTTCCGATCCTCGACAACGCCGAGGTCGTGCTCAACGAGCCGAAGCCCTTCGGCGCGCGCCTCTCCCAGGCGAGCCCGGAGTCCCAAGCGCTTCGGACCTGGCTCCAGGAGAACGCGCAAGACCGCGGCCGCATCGTGGTGCGTGGCGTGTTCCCGACCCACTGGGTCCTCGCCGAATACATCGCTGCCTCGACGCGCTTGCCCATCCTCGGGGGGCTCGAGCACCGGAACGTGCACCACGCCGACGCGCACCTCTTCCGTCGCTCGGCCAACGGCAACCTGCCCGGCGACGCCCTCGGCGAATACTTCGACACCTACGCCGTCGGCTGGGTGGTGCTCGCCGGGGACTACATCTCGCTCGACTACCGGCAAGACCTGCTCGAGCTCGTCGCCACCGTGGAGAAGCATCGCATCTACCGGGTCCGCAAGGAGCCGAGCTACTTCCTCCGCGGCTCGGGTCGCGTGACGGAACAGGCCATGAACCGCATCACCATCGAAGACGCCCGAGGCGACGACGTGGTGCTCCGCTTCCACTGGTTCGAACCGCTCGCCTGCCGGCCCGACTGTCAGATCGAGCGCTTTCCGGTCCCGGGAGATCGCGTCGGGTTCATCCGCGTCCCCCATCCGCCTCCGCGCTTCGAGATCTACGTGAAGTACTGAGCGAGCAAGAGGTCCCCCGGTCTTCAGTTCAGCTGGGCGCGTCTTCTTGCTGCTTCCCTTCCGTCGGCGGGTCGAAGTCCGGGCGATGAGTCGCGCCGGTGACGGGCACTCGCGCCCAATCGCCGGGACTCGAGCGCCAGACGGAGTCACCTCGGCTCTCTGGACATGCGCAGCGTCTCCTCGAGCACCGGTATCACAGCCAGATCCTTGGCTCGTCCCGCCGCGCGCTTCGACGCGATCAAGTTCTCGAGAGACAGAGCCCGGACGAGAGTACCGCCGAGATCGATCGACACGGCGGTATCCACGACCGCGTCGTATCCGCCCACACCCGACATCTAGCAGATTGTCGAGACAAGTCGTGGAGGCTGCTGCCTGTCTCCGGGTTGGCCACGTCGATAGGCTACGCCTGAATCGAGCGCCTGGCTGGAAGCGCGCGATGTGGAACCACTTCTCGCGCACGGGCAGGAACTCGGCGAAGAGGGCGGAGACGTCGCGGATGGCCACGGCGCCGACGGGAATCGAGGGCGGGTCACTTCAGCTTGGCGACGAACACGTCGGTCATGGATGCGTGCTCGAACGCACCCGCCACGCTGTAGAGGAAGCCGTTCGCGATGGGCGTCTGGTGGGCGTGGGCGCGCGCCTTCGGGAGATCGAGCTCGGGCTCGAAGCTGCCGAGCGAGCCGTCCTTCGCGATCTTCGCCCGCCACACGCCGGCGGTGTTCATGGCCGCGAAGCCGGAGCCGATGACGCCGCCTACCAAGAAGACGGAGTCACCGAGCACCGCTGCGGAGTGTGTCGCGAGGGCGTCGGGCAAGCTGCCCACCGTCTTCCACTCCGAGAGGCTGCCGTCGGCGTTCACGTTGGCCGCGATGACGTCGGAGTAGCCGACGTTGGCGCCCGCCGGATCGCCGCTCAAGCCACCCGCGACGTATACCTTCTCGGCGTGGCTGAAGACCGCGTGATGGCTGCGCTTGTCGGGCAGCGACGTGGTCTCTTTCCAAGCACCGAGCTCACCCGCGTCCAGCTTCGCGACCTCCACGGAGGGCGTGTTGTCGGTGCCGTCGCCGGCGAGCCCGCCGATGGTGTAGACGAACGAGCCCACGGCGATGGAGGCCGCGTGGAAGCGCGCGGTCGCGAGCTCCGGGCCCTTTTTCCAGGCTGCGATGCTGCCATCGTCGGCGACCTCGGCCACGTTCACACGTCCGCTCAGGCCGAGCTTGGTGCCCACCGGGCGCATGCCACTCGTCAGGATCACCGTGCTCCCGATCTGCGCGACGCCGGCCCCCGCGACGGGCTCCGGGAGCTTGGTCACGGCAGTGAAATCCGAGAGCGATCCGTCGGCGGCAATGCTGCTGCGTTCGGTGCTGGTCACCGCCGAAGACATGTCTTTCACGCCTCCGGTCGCGAACAAGAAGCGGCCGGAGGGCGTCTCGACCGCGAAAGTCACGTGATGATCGCGCGCAGACGCCAGCGACGGAGCGTTGCTCCAGCTCTCGATGTCGGACAGACACCCATCGCCATCGACGTGCGAGCCCGGCGCGCAGCTTCCACTCGCGCCGCCGCTGGCTGCGCCCGCGCTCCCCGCAGCGCCCGCGCTACCGCCCGCACCGCCGGCGCCACCGGTCGCGATGCTGCCACCCGAGCCTCCCGTGCTCGAGCTCGCTCCGTCGTTCTCCGAGCCTCCGCAGGCAACGAGACCCAGCGCGAACAGTGAAAGCAGCGGCAACTTGAGCTTCAGCATCGTCCCTCCGAAGTTGGGGGCGCACCAAAGCAAGCCGCATGCCGGCGCGGAAATCAGGGATTTTCGTGGCGCGAGTTCGACGCCGTCAGTCTTCGCACGTTCGCGTGCGACTCCGGTCGCTCACTTCTTCACGAGCTTGTCGAGGACCTTCTTCGCTTCGGCGGGCTTGCCCTCGATGATGACCATGACCACGACCTCCGCCTTGTCGTCGAGGTACACCGCGCCGAGCTTCTCGTGCATCGCGGCCTGATCCTTCGGGGACATCATGCTGCCGGACGAGCCGGTGGGGGTGGCTGCGCGGCGCACGAGCTCGCAGGTGCCCTTGTCGTTGCCTTTGGCGATGCCGAACTCGATGTTCTCGTATTTTCCGACGGTGCCGTGGTTGATCTCCACGTTCTCCGGCGCCCAGCCGAGCTTGCGCATCTCCGCCACCAACGCTTCAGGAGTGACCTCGCTGATGCTGGCACCGCCGATGGTCGCCGCGCTCTTGGGGATCTCGGGCGCCGCGGGCGGCGTCGCCGGCTCCTCTTTCTTCGGCTCCTCTTTCTTGGGCTCTTCCGCCTTGGGCTCTTCCTTCACGGGAGGAGGCTCGGCCTTGGGCTCTTCGGCCTCGGGCGTCTCGGGCGGTGGCGTCGCGCCCCCGCACGCAGCGAGGAGCGTGGAAAGGACGAGGGCCAGGCAGGAGGTCGTGCGAGTCATATGGACTCCCTAACTCCGCCCGCGGCGCGGGGGAAGTGCGCCATGCCGGGCCTCAGGGGAGCCGTTCGAGGAGCTTGAGAACGCCGAGTTTCACCGGCGACCGGTGGTGAGAGGCGCCCCGCCGCGCGAGGATCGCCTCGCGATTGGCCACGTAGTAGTCGTACGACTCGGCGATCATGTCTGCGTTGCCGTGGCGAGGCGACCAGCCCAGGCGTTCGCAGGTCGGGCCGATGTCGAAGAACATCTCGCGGCCGTACATCAGCGAGTGATAGTCGCCGAGGGGGGAGAGGCCGAGCCGACTCGTGACCTTCATCGCGGTCACCGTCGCGGAGAAGGGCAGTGAGCGCACGCTGCTCTTCGAGCCCGCGTGGCGCACGAGCCCGACGAGGAGCTCGCGCATCGTGCCGAAGCGATCGGTGCCGCACAGGAACGTCTCGCTCTCGCTCCGCTGGTCGGCGAGCACGCACGCGCGCGCCAGATCGTCGGCGTGGACGAACTGGAAGCGGTTCTGGCCGCCACCAAGCAGATACACGGGCCGGTTCCTGCGTACCCACTCGAACAGGATCTGGAAGATGCCGAGGCGGCCATGACCCAGGATCGTGCGGGGCCGGATCACGCTCACGCTCAGCCCTCGCTCGACGAAGCGTTCGGCGAGACGCTCTCCCTCGAGCTTGGCGCGCCCGTACGCCTCTCTGGGCTCCGGCTCGGTGGTGAGCGTCACGGGATTCGCGCGCGGCACGCCGTAGATGGCGCTCGACGAGACCAGGATCACCTTGCGCACGCCCGCGCGGACAGCCTCTTCCAGCAAGATGCGCGTGCCGTCGACGTTGACGCTCCAGAACTCTTCGCGGTTTTTGGCGAGCGGCACCTGGGCCACGTCGTGGTGCACGATCTCGACCCCTGCCAGCGCCCGGCGCACGGCGCTCGCGTCGCGGATGTCACCGAGCACGAGCTCCACGTCTTCCGGGCGGTCGTCGTTCCCGACCAAGTCGAACACGCGCACCGCGTCGCCGCGCTCGCGCAGGTGACGCGTGACCACTTCACCGAAGTAGCCCGAGCCGCCGGTGACGAGGGTCTTCATGGCTTCGGTGGACTAAGCGCGCCCGAGGAGGCCTTGTTCGATGCACCAGCGGATGCTTCGCCGCATCCCTTCCTCGAGCGCGACTTCGGGAACGTAACCGAGCTCGCGTTTTGCCTTGTCGATGTTGCAAGCGATGGTCTTGTTCATCTCCGACAGCACGTGGATCTTCTGCTGGTAGAGCCCGACCCTCTGCAGCGAGCCGTCCACCAAGAAAGCGACACTGCTCGCGATGCCAGGCAGCCGCAGCCGCCTGTGTTTGCACGGGATCGAGAACTCGTCCTCGAGCAAGCGCTCGACGGTGTCGAGGATCTCGTTCATGGTGTACGGGCGTTCGTCGGCGATCCAGTAGAGCTCTCCGCTCGCTCGGTCGACGTCACCCGCCAGCCACAGGCCCTGACACAGGTTGTCGATGTAGGCCATGGAGCGGCGGTTCTCTCCCCCGCCGACCACCGGCCCCTTGCCGTCGCGGATCATCTCGAAGAACAGCGTCTGGCGCGGCGGTTGGTACGGCCCGTAGTACCACGGCGGCCGGATCAACACGGTCTCGATGAGCCCTTGCTTCTGGAATTCGCGCACCGCGAGCTCCATCTCCATCTTCGAGCGTCCGTACGCCAGGTACGGGTGGTAGGGCGACTCTTCGTCGAAGCGATGACCGGAGCTCGGATTGGCTCCGATGGGCGAATTCGAAGACACGACCACGGCGCGGCGAAGGCCGGCGCTCGCCGCCGCCGACAGTACGTTTTGGGTGCAGGAGACGTTGACCTCGAAGAACTGACGCACGCGCCGCGGATGGATGATGCCGGCGCAGTGGAACACCGTCGCCCCGTGCGCGCCGCGTACGAACCGAGCGCAGTCGGCGGGGTTCGTCAGATCACCCACCACCACCTCGACGCGCGGCGAGAGCCGACGGAGGCCTTCTGCGTCTTCGCCGGGGAGCACGAACGCGCGCACCGGGCGCTGCGCGAATCGGCCAGGATGTGCCGCGGATTCGAGCCCGTTCGACAAGACGTCGACCAGGCGACGTCCGAGCCAACCTGCTGCCCCCGTCACCAATGCCAGAGTGTCGTCCGTTGTCATGGGTGCTGCGCCGCGCGGGTCCGAGGATGCTATCCGAGCAAGCCTTTGTCGGCGACACATACTCACCCTGCGCTCCGCGTAGTTTGCGCGGCCGGCTTCAGGAGGAGGCCGAATGGCGCGCTGGGCGGGGCTGGTCTATGGTCCGGCGACACCGCCGGGCGCCCATCGCTCCCGTCGGTTCGGTATCGCAGGTAGAGAAATGGCGCTCGCGGTATTTCGGCCACCGTATTCGACCTCGGAGCGGCGAGCCAGGCACGCATAAGGTGTCGCGGGGCGGAGAGGCGGATGCACGGGGTGATCCCTTGGAAGGAGTTCGGCTCGCGCTACTCGGCGGGCTTCGCCGGCGACGCGCTCTGGCTCATCGTCGTGTTCTGCGTCGCGATGCTCACCGCCGCCGCGCTGGTCTTGCTCCGCACGCAGAAGCCGCGCCGCCTCGTGACCTGGGCGCTGCTGGTACCCACCGCGGCCTTCGGGCTGGTTTGGGCGTGGCACCTCGCGTGGATGGGCGACGATGCCTTCATCTCGTTCCGTTACGCCGAGAACCTGGCGCGCGGTCACGGCTTGGTCTTCAACCCCGGTGAGCGGGTCGAGGGCTACACGAATTTCCTGTGGACCGTGCTGCTCGCCGCCGGCATTCGGGTGGGCATTCAACCCATTGCGCTGTCGGTGGTGCTCTCGATGGCGAGCTTCGTCGCGACCATGGCGCTCGCGACGCGGCTCGTCGAGCGCTGGTCGCCCACGGGTCCGGGCAACCTGATCCCGATCTCCGCGGTGGTGGTTGCAGCCAACTACACGCTAGCGAGCTTTGCCACCTCGGGTCTCGAGACGATGCTCGGCGCCGCACTGGTCTTGGCCTGTGTCGAGCTCGCGAGCTCCGAGCGACCGCTCGCTGCCGGCTTCGCGGCGACCTTCGCCACGATGGCCCACCCGGACCACGGGATCTTCCTGCTGTCCATGGGCATCGCGCTGGCCACCACTCGACCTGGTTGGAAGAAACTCCTGCGCTACGCGGCGCCGTTTGCCTTGATCTACCTGCCCTACTTTCTGTGGCGCTGGCGCTACTACGGTGATCTGTTCCCCAACACCTATTACGCGAAGTCGGCGGATCGCGCCTACTTCAGCCAGGGTTGGACGTACGTTGTCGCGACGGTGTTCTCGGCCAGCCTATTCGGCGTCGTCCCGCTGGCTTTGGCGGGCGCCATCGTGCGTTTTCGCCAGCTTGGTGCGCGCTTCTTCTTGATCGCTGCGCCGCTGTTCGTGGCCTATGTCGCGAAGATCGGCGGCGACTTCATGCTCGGCAGGCTGTTCGTGCCGCTGCTGCCGCTCTTGATGGTGTTCGCCGAGTGCAGCGTGCGGGATCTATTCGCACGGAAGAACCCTTGGCTCACGCTGGTCGGTGCTCCGGCGCTCGCCCTCGTCTTTCTCCCGGCCATCCCCGTCACCGTCTTCAAACCCATGGAGAAGTTCGTCTGGATCAGCGACGAACGGACCTTCTATGCCTTGAAGGGACTGACCGAGGCCGGGGTCACGAGCCACTACGCCGCGGAGGCGAAGCGTCTGCGCGAGCTGGTCGTGTCTCGCGGCGTCGAACCGCTCATCGGCGCTGGAAACGTCGGCATGTACGGCTGGTTCAGCAAGGTGAAGATCGTCGATACGCTCGCGCTGACCGACCGAACGGTTGCGCGCATGCCGATCAAGAAGCGCATGCGCCCCGGCCACGAGAAGATCGGAACCGGCGCCTACTTGTTGGCCCGGCAAGTCGACTTCGCGGTCGATCCGATTTTTCCGGAGCCCTACAACGCACAAGTCCTCCTGAAGGTGGCCGGCGTGCCCTACAGCATGTCGCACTATCAACCGGACCTCTTCGCGAAGCTCGCTGGCGCGCCCAAGATCGAGATGGTCGACGTGCGGCCGTTCATCGACGGCTACACGCCGACCCTGGTGGCGCCCGACCGCCGCGAGTGCGATGTCTGGTTTTGGGACGAATACTACTTCCGACACGTCGACGATCCGGCGCGTCGCAGCACCCTGATTTCCAAGCTGTCGGCTCTGGGAGGCGCGTTCCAGGGCTACCCCGAGCTGTCGCTCCGAGCGCCGCAAGGCACGAGTGGCTTCAGTGAATTGTCGCGCTTGCGCATGAGCTCCGACGAAGGCTGGAGCGCCGCCGGAGAAGCGTTCCGTGTCTTCCCTGCCAGCGGACCATCCCCGGATCAGCAAATCGTCTCGGGCAACGAAGGCACGTTTGCCAATTCGATGGCTCCAGGGGAGCTGGATCAGGTGACCGGAACGCTCTCCTCGCGGGAGCTGGTCCTGGCTGGCGACGCCATGACGCTTCTGGTCGGTGGCGGCCAATCGCTGGCGGAGTTGAGAGTGGCGCTGGTCGTCGACGGACAGGAAGTGCGTGTATCCACCGGCTGCGGATCCGAGGCGCTCGGACGTCGCACCTGGGACATTCGCCCTTTCAAAGGCAAACGGGCGCGCATACAGATCGTCGACGCCCACGTGGGTGGATGGGGGCACGTGCTGGTCGACGAGATCGTCGAGTGGAAGCGGCAGTGATCAGCGCACGCGCCCGAGCTGCTCCGCCAGCGTGCGCTCGAGCTCGTGCAGGTCTGCGCCCTTGGTGACGATGGGGCCGTAGGCGCCTGCGCGGGCCACCAGCGCGGCGTTGTGACCGCCGGTGAAGAACACCACCACCCGGGTTTGATCGCGCGCGATCATGCGCTCGGCGATGTCGACGCCGTTGCCGTCGGGGAGCTCGAGGTCCACGACGGCGCAATCGAAGTTGCCGGTCTGTTCCATGGCGTGGGCGCGCGACGCGACGAGCTTCACCTCGTACCCGCGCTTGCGGAGGAGCCGCAGAATGGCGAGCCCCACCGCGGGATCGTCTTCGACGACCAATGCTTGCGGTGCGTGGCCGTTCTCGGAAGCCTCCGCCATGGCACAAGGTTTTAGCGGACCCTTACGCGCCGAGAAAGACCTGACCCAGTAATAATGCTCCGACTTTCTTGGGTGCTGGTGACCGACTGGCCCGGTCGGTACCATGCGGGAATGCGGAGCTGGCTCGCGGTCCTGGGGCTCGGTGTCGGAGTTTTTGCGCACGAGACTGCGCTCGCCACGGGAGGTGACGGCTGGCCTGCGCTCGCCCACGACGCTCGGCGGACCGCTCGATCCGCCGGAGTTGGCGCCATCGGGGTCCAGCCGAGCGTGGCCTGGAAACGGCCGTCCGGGGGCTCGCTGGCCGAATCTCAGCTCACCACGGCGGACGTGGACGGCGACGGCGCGAAGGACGTCGTCATGGTCTCGGCGGGTTCGGTGGTCGCGCGCAAGGCGAACGATGGTTCGATCTGGAAAAGCGCGAACATCGGCGCTCGGAAGGTGGTCGCGGTGGCCAACCTCGACGGGCAAGGGCCTGCCGAGGTGGTGGCCGTAGGGGCGAGCCCGGTGGGTCTGTACGTGCTGAATGCAGCGACCGGCGCGACGCTGTGGTTCCGGCCCACGGGCACCGTCGCCATCGACGCGCTCGTGGTTCCGAACGGGGCGTCGGGCGCCCGCCTGTTCGTCGCGGAGCAGCTCGCGCTCTTGACTGCCTATGCGTTCCCGAGCGGCGTGACCACACCGGCGCAAAACCAGATCTGGCAGAGCACGACCTCACCCTGGTCCGTCGACATGGCCGCATTGGATCTGGACGGCGACGGCAAGCTCGAGCTCTTGCGCGGGCAGGATCGCGGCTTCACCGCCCATGACGCGGCGACGGGCGCCGTGCGCTGCGAGCAGTCCACGCTGGTCACCGGCACCAATGCGCCGATGTATTTCCCGGCGTTCGGCGGCACGGACGTGGACGGCGACGGAAGAGCCGAGGTCGTGTTGTACGACTACAGCTACTACTACAGCGAAGACGCAGGCGTGTTCGTGGTGTCCTGCAACGGCAGCGGCACGAGTCTCACACCGACGCTCCGCTGGAAGGACCAGTACGTGACGGACACGACGGCCGGTCCGGGCAACGACGTCGAGCGGAAGCAGGTGCGTTACCTGGGCGACGCCGTGTCGAATCTGGATGGGGCCGGCGGCGTGGAGATCATCTACTCGGTTTGGGACGCCGCGAGCAGCACCTGGACCACCGTGGTGAAGAACGCTGCGACGGGCACCACCCTGGCTTCGCGTGCGGGCGAAGTGCTGGAGGGGGTCGCTGACCTGGATGCCGACGGAAAGCCCGACGTGCTCTTGCGCGAGGCCAACGGCATCGGATCGGTCCCCAAGCCCTACTTCTCGAAGCTTCGGGCCTACGCCTTCAATGGCACGGCGTTCGTTGACAAAGGCTGGGTCCTTCCCGACGCGCGCGCTGCCACGGTGAGCGCGCGGCGCTACGCGCTGGTGACCGGAGGAGCCGGCGGCGTCCTCGCGCGGCAGAACGTGAACGGCACGAGCGATGCGGCTGCCGAGGCTTACATCTTCCAAAAGGCGAGCGCCGCTTCGATCACGGATTCGCGGCCCGGAAACCTCCTCGCCGTTCATGGCTCCGATGGCGTGGTGCTCTACAAGTACGCCTTCCCAGAGGGCATCACGGGCGCCGTACACCTGCTCGACAGCGGAGTGAGCGCACCGGCTGCGTCAGCCGAGTCCCTGGTCATGCTCACCGACGGCGGCCTCCGTGTGCTCGACGATCACCTGCTGCAGAAGAACGCGCTCCGACCAGGAAACTTCGCCCGTCTGCCCAGCGTCGCGTCGCTCGACGGGACCCAGCAGCGGATCTTCGCCGTGGAGTCGTCCGACGCTCTGGTGGCCATCGACGGAACCCTGCTCGACACCAAGGGCGTGCCCGTGACCTCGTTCCGCATGGCCGACGCAGCGCAGCCCGAAGGGCGGGGCTACGTGAACGCGCCGGGCCTCGTCGTGCCGAAGCCGGCCGGCGGCGCGCGCTTGGTCGTCCGTGGACACTCCACCGCGAGCTATGAAGAAGAGGCGCTCGTCGCCCTCGAGGCGACCGGAACCACCGCCTGGAAGGTCGACGTGGGCAAGGGTCGAAACGTCGCGGGCTTCGAGAACTTCGAGCTGCTCGACGATCTCGACGCGGATGGCACGCGAGACTTCTTCCTTACGGAGCTCGACGCCACCGACGAGCAGCAGCTCGTGGTGAGGAAGGGCGCGGATGGGAGCCCGATGGTGACGCGTCCCGTCGGCGACCTGTTTCCGCCGAGCGGCGTCTATCTCCAGGGCCATGCCGCCGCGGACATCAACGGAGACGGCAAGCTCGACGTCGTATCGGCGCTGCATGGCTCTTGGTTCGTGGCCTTCGACGTATCGAAGGCCGGGACCGGAGTGCCCGCCCAGGGCTTCGTCCAGCTCTTCCGCACCGCCAACGGCCCCAACGGCCAAGCGATGGTCGGGCAGCTCGACGCGGACACGGAAATCGACCTGGTGCGGGCCGCGTCGCAGAACGCGTTCGGGGCCATCGAGCGACGCTCGCTCGCCGGCGCCGTCGAAGCCGGCTACACGCCGCCGACCACCAGTGTGGCCGGCGTCGATGCCAACACGGCCGCGTTGATCCGGCGTCCGGGCGCGCCGACTTTCGACGACGTGATTTGGAGCGGCATGAGCGGCAACGCCCTCGGAGCCGTCGCGCGCATCAACGGGGCGACGATGACCGAGGCGTGGTTCGAGTATCTGGCGGCGGGCGCAGTGCATCCAAAGGCCACCCCGCCTGCGCAACGCGCTGCGCTCTACTCCCCCATCGCGGTCGACCTCGACGGCGACGGCGACGACGAGGTCGTGCTCGGCTCCGACGACGGCTACTTGTACGCCCTCGACGGCGCAACAGGCGCTTTGGTCTGGTCACTCTCTTTGGGCGCTCCCGTCGTGCACACCATCGCAGCCGACCTCGACAAGGACGACAAGCTCGAGCTCTTGTGTGCGCTCGAAGACGGAACGCTCGTCGCACTGGACGCGCCCGGGAGCTACACCAACGACGTGCAGCCCGATCCGCCCGACGCTGGGGTGGGCGGGAGTGGCGGCGCCACCGGCGGCAGCGGCGGAGCGACGGGTGGGAGCGGCGGTAGCGATGCTGGTGCCGGGACCGGCGGCGCTGGTACCGGCGGAACCTCGGCCGGCGGCAGCGGCGGCGCGGCGACCGGCGGTAAGAAGGGCAGCACGGACTCCGGCGACGACGGCGGGTGTGGATGCCGCACGTCGGGTGACTCACGCGGCGACCTCGGCATCGCGGCGCTCGTGCTCCTCGGTGCTTCCCTGGCGCGACGTCGTCGGCGCGACTGAAGAACGCGTCGGGCTACTTGCAGCAGAGCGCGGCGCCGCAGGTCTCGCTCACCGAGTTCGTGCAGGCGTCCGAAGCCCAGTTGCAGTTCGGCACCGAGGCCGTCCGGATGTAGTAGGGCGAGTCGAGCGACGAATTGACGTGAATGTAGAGGTTGTTCGTCGTGCCGCAGGCGCAGGCCGCGTTGCCTCCGTTGCAGTTGCAGCCCGCCGTCCCGAGATAGGTGAGCGTCGAGGGATTGCACAGCAGCGTGGCGGAACACAGGGCCCAACCCGCGCCGAGGCCGCTGCACGTGGTTTGGGCCTGAGTGAAGCTCATGCCCGTCTTGTTCGCCATGTAGACGCAGGTGGAGCCGATCGATGTGCCGGGGCACCCGACGACGCCACCCGTTCCGCCGCTTCCGCCCGACGCGCCGCCGGTGCCGCCCGACGCGCCGCCGGTGCCGCCGGACGCACCGCCGGTGCCGCCGGATGCGCCACCAGTGCCGCCGGACGCGCCGCCAGTGCCGCCCGATGCGCCTCCGGTACCACCGGATGCGCCGCCGGTGCCGCCCGATGCGCCGCCCGTGCCACCCGTCGCACCGGTTCCGCCGCCGCCAGTGCCGCTGCCGCCAGTGCCGCTGCCGCCGCCTGCACCACCGCCGGCCGCGCCTGCTGCACCCGCTGCGCCGCCCGCGCCGCCCCCGGCCGCGCCGCCGCCGCCCGTGGCGGAGCTACCGCCGACGCCACCGCCAAAGCCCCCGCCGAAACCACCTGCGCCGCCCACCGCGCCGCCACCGCCCGCGCCCGAGTAGCCGCCGCTGGTGTCATCCGAGCCCGTCGCACACGCGGCGACGAACCAGGTCGAGGTGAGGATCAAGAAGCCCGGGAGCAAGCGAATGCGCATGGCGGCCAAACCTAACACGACTCTTCGTCGATGTTATGCTCGCTCGATGCGGCTTCGATCCAACGCATGGTCCGCGCTCCTCGTGTCGTCCGTCGCGCTCGCAGCTTGCAGCAGCGACGATGGTGGCGAAACCAAAGGCAACACTGGCGGCGCGTCGGGCGGTGGCGGCACGGGCGCCCAGCCCGCTGGTGGAGCAGGGGGCGTGACCGGCGGCGCGGGCGGCGCGGGTGGCGCGACGGGCGGAGCGAGCGGTGGAGGTGAAGCTCACCCGCCGGGGGCCTGGGCGGTTCGGGCGGCGGGCCGAGAACAAAGCGGACTGCGCGCTGCCCAACGTGCGCTGTGTCGACGACGCGCCGGGCCCCACGCAAGGTATTCGACGATCCAGGCAGCAGCGGACGCCTCGGCCGCTGGGGACACGGTGGTCGTCCATCCCGGCGCCTACGCTGGGTTCCAGGTGGATCCATCCGGAGCGGCGGGATCTCCCATCTACTTCTTCGCGAACGGCGCCGGAGTGAAGATCACGAGCCCGCGAGCACCGGGGACGGCATTCGGTTGCAGAACGTACCCACCGTGGTCATCGACAGCTTCAAGATCGAGGCGCCGCCTCAACGGTGCATCGCGGCGCGCAGCGCTACCCCGGAAGCGCCCGTGATCGACGTCACCGTTCGCAGGAACCTCTGCAAGAACGCCACCGTCGAAGGCTTCTACTTGTCCGAGGTTTCCAAGTCGCTGATCGAGGACAACGAGGTGAAGCAGTGCGGGCGTCAAGGGCGACACACGCGCAGTCACTGCATCTACCTCGCCAACGCCCGGCAGCGACGGCACGATCCGCCGGAAGCGCTCCACGGCTGCGTGCCGAATCCAACGGCATCCACATGAACGGCGACCTCTCCGTGGGCGGCGACGGCATCATCAGCGGCCTCGTGGTCGAGTCCAACGTCATCTACGACAACGGTCAGAACGGCCTGAACCTCGACGGAGTGCAGAGCTCGCTCTTCCAGAACAACGTGATCTACGGTAACGCGCGCAACGGGCTTCGTGCCTACGCCATCGACGGAGCCGCGGGTCCCAAAGGCTTGCGCGTCGTGAACAACACGCTGCGCGCCGAGCAGAGCGGGTTCGCCCTCAAGCTCAGCGAGGACGAGGGGGGCCACGTGGTCTTCGGTAACGTGCTCCTAGGTTCGTCGGGAGCCATCAGCATGGTCCGCGTCTCCAGGGCTTCGGAAACGCTACAACGCCGTCTCGGATCGGCTCTCGGCGGACGGCGAGTCGAGCATGCTCGGGCTCGCGGTACAGCAGGCCCTCGGCTTCGACAAGAACTCGTTCGTCGCTTCCGCGGCGCTCTTCACCAACGCCGCAGCGGGCGACGCTCGCCGCGGGGGCGCCTGCCATCGACAAGGGGACGGCGACGTTCGGCGGAATCAACGCGCCCGTCACGGATTTCCTCGGCACGAGTCGCCCTCAGGGCGCGGGCTTCGACATCGGAGCGCACGAGCGCAAGCCCTGAGCGAGCCCGGTCAACGTTCGCTGCAAGGCCGCATCGGCGAGCCCAGCGAGCTTCGCCAACCGACATGGCCGTCGGCGCCGCGGGCAGCGAGGGTCTCGCGAGCGATGCGTTGTGCCTCGGCCGCGCGGCCGGCCGCCACCAGTGCACGGACGCGGAGCAACGTCGCTTCGGCACCGAGCTTCTTCTGGGTCAGTCGATCGTGGCGCGCGAGCGCCGCGAGGGCCAGTTGCGGGATCCCCGCTCTGGAGCGCGCGGCGTGCGCTGTCGAAGGCGTCAGTCCTCTTCCGCAGGCGCTCTCGCCCGCGCTCTCGAAGCGAAGCGACGCTCGGAGCTTCGGCAGGTGGTTCGGCCGGAGGCGCAACGATCGGTTCGCGGTTGGCGCGGGCGTTGGCGGCCGGCTGCCGTGGCTTCTCTGGCTCGGCCTCGTTCTTCGGCCCGCGTCGGGCTCGCACCGAGGTTCCCGTGCTGTGCTTCGGGGCCAGGGGCGCCGTTGGAGCTTCGGCTCTCGCTCGCGGCCTGGCTGCTCGGCGGCGCCGGGGGCGGAGTGCGAGCGATTGTCACGACGACGCCCCCCGCCAGCAGCCGACCCCCGAGCCACTTCGCGAAGGCGAGACCGAGCGAGGCTCGCGCCGAGGCCGGCGGTTTCCAGCGCTGCCGCTGGCGATCGCAGCGAGTCCCGCTGCGCCAGCGGCGCCGCCGAGCACCACCGAGCCGCGCGCGCCGAAGCTCTCGTCGCTGGGCTCGTCGTCGAGACCGGTGCGGAACACCGCGAACGAACCGAGATCGTCCGTGTCATCGAGCAGGCGACGGAGCTCGCTCATCTGGCGCTCTTCCCGCGCGGCTTGAAGATCGCGCGCGCCTTGCGGAGGCGCGTCTTCACCGTGCCCAGCGGGAGCTCGAGGGTGTCGGCGATTTCGTCGAGCGCGAGCCCCTCGAGCTCGAAAAGCACGAACGGTGCACGCAGATCGAGGTCGAGCCGCGAGAGCCAAGCGTCGAGCTTCTGCCGCCTCTGCTTCCAGTCGAGGAGCTCTTCCGGATTCGTGGGGCTCGGGTGCTCGCTGACCGCGTCCAAGTCGGCGTCCTCGCGGCGATGGCTCTGGGTGCGCCGGGCGTTGGCCGCCGTGCGAACGGCCACGCCCATCAGGAACGAGCGCTCCTTCTCTTTCGGGACGTCCGCGAGCCGCCCGCTCGCTACCAGGAACACCTGCTGCGCGGCGTCGTCGACGGCGGCTTCGTGGACTCCGAGCCGCCGCAGCGTGCGCCACACGAAGCGATAGTGCTCGGTCAGGAGGCTCGCGACCCGCTCCCCGGATTCGCCGGCCGGCTTCACCGGCGCGAACAGAGCAGGGCTGTCGGCGACCATTCGCCGATCGCCAAGCAGTATCCGTTCCATCAGCGAAACTGGCTGAAAACCACGGTCGCTTGCGTCAGGGCGCAGAAGCGCCGTGAGCGCCGGATCCGTCTGTGCCAGGTCGATGTGCCAGTTCGAAGTCACAGGCGAGCTCCGATCGCGAGGCCGAAATACGACGCGACGGCTGGCACCCGGTGGGCCGTGTGATCCGGGCCGAAGTAGAAGCGGTCCCGCGCGAGGGGCAAGAGGCTCCCCGCCATGGCGCGGAGGTCCACGTGCTCGAGCACGAGCACACCAGCGCCGAGCGAACCGCCGGGCCCATACCACGGGCTGTTCTCCGTGGTGGGCGCCACGGTGTGCGTGCCTTTGCCTTGGAGCCGCCCTGCGTCGAAGGTCGCGCAGAGCTCGGCGTAGGCGGTGCGCCCGAGGCGGAGCGGACACGCTTCGACACGGAGCGCGAAGAGCTCGAGCTCGGCGATGCCCCACGCCGTTTCGCTCTGCCCTCGAGCATGATGTACCGAGAGGCCGGCGCGCGGTGAGAACCAAGCGGGCTCGTCCCAGCCGAGCTCGAAACGGATTGCTTCGTAGGCTTCGAGCTCGGGCGCTACCCCCGACGCGAAACCGAACCCGACGCCGACGCCGAGCCAGCTGGTCTGGCGCTTGGGATGCGGGGGCGAGGGCCTGGGCAAAGTGGTGGCTGGAGCCTGCGGCTCGGATGGCCTCGGGGGCTCGACTCGAGGCGCGTCCGGATCCAGGGCCAGGGCGATCATCAGCCCGAGGGCTCCCGAGAGCTCTTCGCAGTCAGCGCCCGGCAGCTCACGCTTCGTCGTTCCATCTCGCGCGTCGAGCTCGAGGACGGCCGTGAGAGCTCCGTCGTGCTTCTTCACCTCGACTCGGGCAGTGACGTCGGCGTCGCCCTCGACTACGCGCACCGCGCTCGGCACACGCGCCGTGAGTGCGCGCATGAGCTCCGCATCCGAAGTGCAGACCTGTTCGGCCACGTAGTCGAGGCGCAAGCGGCGCCCCGTTTCGGCCCGCAAGCCGCTGCTGCTCGCGGTGAGCGCGAGGGCCAGCCCGAAGGCCGCCAGGGTCCCGAGGGGTCGTCCGAGTCGCACCTTCGCTCGGGCAATGTACGGCGGCCGCTGCCAGGATTTCCAGAACTCGAAAAAAAGACCTCGGAGAAATTCTTTCTCGGCGCGAAATCCTGGAGCGGGCCGGCAGACATCACCCGAACAGGAAGCGTGAGGAGGCTCCAATCATGAAACTTCACTTCGTAGGCGTCATCTTCGGACTGGTCACGGTGTTGTCTGGGTGCTCGAGCGACGACAAGGAACTCGGACAGGGGACCGGTGGCGCGGCGGGCGGGGGCAGCGGTGGAACGGCGGGCAGTGGTGGAGCTTCCGGAGGTACGTCGGGCAGCGGTGGCGCGGCCGGTGGCGGTGGCGCCGAGACGGGCTGCACCGATTCGGGCGGCGCGGTGACCAACGCCGACTGTTGTCAGAGCGCTGGCGACTTCCCCAACACGTGCCTCGACGGAGCGTGTGGTTGCTCGCTCCAGAACAGCCACAGCGTGAAGGTGTGCACCTGCCCGTCCGGCACGTGCTTCGACGGCGCCAGTTGCGTCGGCAGTGGCGGCACCGGCGGCGGAGGAGGCACCGGCGGCGCGGGTGGCGCGGGTGGCGCCGGTGGCAGCAGTGGTTCCGGCGGCTCGGGCGGCGCCGCGCAGGCCTGCGTCGACTCCGGTGGAACCGTGATCACCCACTCGTGTTGTCAGGCCACGGGCGACTTCCCCAACGAGTGCTCGGTGGGTGCCTGCGGTTGCTCACCCCAGAACAGCCACGACGTGCAGGCCTGCCAGTGTCCGACTGGCAAGTGCTTCGACGGCTCGACGTGCAAGTGACGAGTCCAGGGTCCCGGTGAGCCCGAGAGCTCCTCGGGGGCTCAGCCTTCGAAGACTGCGTCCGTGATCTCGAGGCCGCGGTCCACGATGGCGAAGCCTTCGAGGAGCTGCTCTTCCGTGATGGTGAGCGGCGGATTGCAGGTGAAGCTCGACCAGCGCACGAAGGTGAAGAGGCCCTCTTCTTCGAAGAACTTGGCGAGCTTGCCCATGGCCGGGTGGCTGCCGTTGTAAGGGGCGATGAGGTCGCCCTTGGAGTTCTTCTGCACGTCCATCATGCCGAAGAGGCCGATGACGCGACCTTCTTTCAGGCTCGGGTGCTTGGCCGTCAGGCGATCCATTTCGCGGCGCACGACCTTCTCCATGCGCGCGGCGTTTTCCACGAGGCCTTCGCCGATCATCACTTCCAGCACCGCTTCGGCCACCGCCAAGCAATACGGGTGCGAGTTGTAGGTGAGGCCGCCCCAAAACACGTTCTTGTGGAAATAGTCCCGGATCTCGTCGGAGACGCCCATGGCGCCGAGCGGCACGTAGGAGCTCGTGAGCCCCTTGGCCATGGTGACCATGTCCGGAACGATGTCGAAGTGCTCGAAGGCGTAGAGCTTGCCCGTGCGCCCCATGCCGGCCATGACCTCGTCGCAGATCATCAAGATGCCATGCTTCTTCAGGAGCGCGCGGAGCCCCTGCATGTAGCCCTTGGGTGGGACCAACACGCCGTTCGTCCCCGTCACGGTCTCGAGGATCATGGCCGCGATGGTGTGCGGCCCCTCGTACATGAGCACTTCCTCCACGTACTGGAGGTTCTTGGCCGTGATCTCTTCTTCGCTCGCGCCGAAGCTGAAGTAGTAGGGGTTCGGGTCCATCACGCGCACGACACCCGGCATGCCGGGCTCGTTGGCCCAGCGGCGCGGATCGCCGGTGAGCTGCATCGTGGCGTTGGTGCCGCCGTGATACGCGCGGTAGCGCGTCAGGATCTTCTGTCGCCCGGTGAACTGCTTCGCGGCGCGGATGGCGTTCTCGTTGGCCTCGGCTCCGCCCAGTGTGTAGTAGAACGTGTTGATGTTGCCCGGCGTGAGCTCGGCCAAACGTTTGCTGTAGCGCGCGCGGATCTCCGTGGCGGTCTGCGGGTAGACGTAGATCAGACCGTCGGCCGCCTTCTTCATCGCCTCGACCACCTTGGGGTGGCTGTGGCCGATGAGGACGCTCATCAGCTGGCTGTTGAAGTCGAGGATGCGCTTGCCTTCTGGCGTGTAGAGGTAGACGCCCTCGGCGCGCGCGATGGGCAGCGGCTGCACCGCGTCGGTGGCCGCCCAGGTGTAGAGCGTGTGCCGCTTGCAGAGATCGATCATTTCCTGGGTGTCCATCCGGGTCGGCCTTTCGCGCGAGAGGAGCGGGATGATGCTACGATTGCCGCGAGCCGCAAATGGCGAACCCGGTGCGTCCCATCCCCACATACGCGGACCTCCTCGCGCTACCGGAAGGCGAGCGCGCCGAGATCCTCGGCGGCCACGTCGTGACCGCACCGGCACCGCGCCCGCGGCACAGCAAACCCCAGGGAGCACTACGCCGATTCTTGGGCGGTCCGTTCGACGACGACGACGGGTTCGGCGGTCCGGGTGGCTGGTGGATCTTCGTCGAGGTGGACGTGCTCCTCGGTCCCCACGTGGTGCGCCCCGACCTCTCGGGCTGGCGCCGCGAGCGCTTGCCCGAGCCCGACCAGCGGCCCATCGCGGTCACGCCCGACTGGGTGTGCGAGATCCTGAGCGCGTCGGATCCAGCGCGGGATCGGGTGATGAAGCGGCGCATCTACGCCGAGCACGGGGTTCTCCACTACTGGATCGTCGACCCCGACGCGCGCACGCTGGAGGCGTCTTCGCTCGAAGCTGGGCGCTGGGTCGACGCGGGCTCCTTCGACGACAGCGAGACCGCGCGGATCGTGCCGTTCGAAGCCGTCGAGCTGCCCGTCGGTCGGTTGTTCCTCCCACGTCCGCCCCAGGAATCGCCGTGAGCCACGACGTCTCGGCGTTGTTCGATTGGCTCGTGGACGGCGCGCCCGGAGCGCAGACGCCGGTCGACGTGCTCGAACGCATGTGCCCAGAGCTCGTGGAGCGCGGCGTCCCACTCGCGAGAGTGGCCGCGTTCGTGCGCACCCTGCACCCGCACATCATGGGTCGCTCGTTCCTCTGGCGCACCGGTGGCAACGTCGTCGTGAAAGAGGCGAGCCACGCCATCCTGAGCTCGCCCGAGTTCATGAAGAGTCCGGTGGCACGCGTGTTCGAGACGGGCGCGGAGTTTCGTCGCCGGCTCGACACGCTCGAGTCCACGGAGCACGAGCTCTTGCAGGGGCTCGCCCGCGAGAAGATGACCGACTACTTCGCGCTGCCCATGCGCTTTCTGAGCGGGCAGATCCACGCCATCACGTTCGCGACGGACCATGCCTCGGGCTTTTCGGACGCGGACCTCGCGACTCTCCGCCACGTCGTGCGGCCCCTCACTCGGGTCGGCGAGATCTTCGCACTCTCCCGCACCGCGGTGAACCTGCTCAATACGTACGTGGGACACGACGCGGGCGAGCGCATCCTCGCCGGCAAGATCCTGCGCGGCGACACCGACGTCATCCGCTGCGTGATCTGGTTCTCGGATCTCCGAGGCTTCACCCGCATGGCCGATCAGGTCCCGCCCGCCACGCTGATTCGAAACTTGAACGAGCTCTTCGACTACCAAGTGCCGGCCATCGAGCGCCACGCGGGCGAGGTCCTGAAGTTCATGGGAGACGGCATGCTCGCCATCTTCCCGGTTGGAGGGCGCCAGGTCGCCGAGGTCGCGCGCGAAGCGCTCGCCGCCGCCCGCGAGGCGTTCGAATCACTCGCGCGCGGCAACGCCGGTCGCGCGGAGCGCGGCGAACCCGAGCTCTACTTCGGGCTCGCGCTCCACGTCGGCGACGTCACCTATGGCAACATCGGCGGCGCGAACCGTCTCGATTTCACCTGCATCGGGCCGGCCGTGAACCTCGCTGCGCGCATCGAAGCGCTCACCAGCAAGCTCGGGGAACGCCTGCTCTTGAGCGCCGAGCTGGCGGAGCACGTCACCGATCCTCTCCAGGAAAAGGGCGAGCACGAGCTCAAGGGAGTTCGCGATCGCCAGCGGGTCTTCGCGCTCGGCTGACCTTCACTCGGCTTCGGTCAACTCGGCGAGCTGGAGCTGGGTCGCGGCCCGCTGGCAGCCCATGCCGCAGCTCGGCCCGTCGGGGCGAAACTCGGCATAGGCTGGCTCCACGCTGCGCGGCGAGAACTTCTGACTGCCGCGCGTGAGCGCGAGCGTGATTCGGGTGGGTGTGCCGCTGTGCTCCACGACCAGCTCGGTGGGACCCGCGTCGACGCTGCACGATGATCCGTTCCATCCCGTGGTGCAGTCGCCATGCGCTGCACGCTGCACGTACACGTACGCGGGGCTCTCTCCCACGCAGGTCGCGACCTGCCGCGACGCGAGGGGCCAGTCGTTGGGGAGCGGCAAGACGACGAGGCAGCGGCTCGGGGCTTCGTCGTCGGCGCCGAGCGAGAGCTCGTAGGCCTCGGGCGTCCCATCGGGCACCGTGACGTGCACTTCCGCCATGGGCGCACAGGCGGTGGGCTGGGCCGGACATTCCGGTTCGCAGCCCGTCGCGAGGAGCATCAGTCCGAGGCTGCCGAGGAGCCGCACGCGAGGATCTACGGCGGGGCGGGGGAGAGCTTCCCCCGACCGCTCAGCAGGCCCAGTCGAGGAGCGAGTTCTCGAGGTCGATCTGGCAGTTTCCCGTTCCGTAGTTCGCGCGGCCCACGTCGTCTTCGATTTCCATCACGCATTCGCCGAAGCCATCCACTTCGGCCTGAACCCAGTTGAGCGGCTGCCCGAGCTGGATCACCCGCTCGTCGTCGTCGGCGGAGTAGGAGAGTTTCTCCTCGTCGGGCACCGGCTTCTGCAAGTGCATGGTGCGCGGGTCGACGCCGTCCGGGAGCTCCTGCTCCGGGCGCGGGCAGCGCGGCCCGGCGAGCTCCGCTTCCGTGAGCCAGACGATGGCGTGCGTGTGTTCGAGCAGGTCCTTGAAGTACTGCGTGTTCGGCTGCGGCGTCTTCACGTGCTCTGCGAGCGCGTGCCAGAACGGCGTATCGGAGCTCGAAGGCGCGAGCTCTCCCGCCATGATCTTGCTGATGCGATCCTGGAGGGCGGGCGTCGCTCCGTACGACTCGGACTCTCCGGGGTGGAAGTACGAGATGGCGACACGGTCATCGCCCTGCGCTCGAAACTCTTCGGGCAGGCGAATCGTGAAGCCGTGCACGAGGGGCAGTCCGTTCGACCGGTGGCGGGGCCAAGCAGCCGGCGTGAGCGCCGGAGGCAGTCCGTGCTCCCAACCCGCATCCCCACTGCCGCCGCGTACGATGTATTGGGTCATGCGCCGAGCCTTCGGTGGAATCTCCCGAGCGTCAAGCGGCCCCGCCCTCGGTCGCCCGAGGGAAGGGCCGTTCACCTGCTCGGCTCACGAGAACGTGAGTCAGCCGTTCCAGGCTTTGGGCAGGCACGCCGTTTCGCCAGTGCTGACCTGGAAGCAGGCGAAGCCACCGGAACACTGCGAGTCGCTCTCGCAACGCTCGAAGCAGCTGGCTTCGAGGCCGATGCCGTCGCCGCTCAGGCACACCGAGCCGTCGCCGCAGTCCGAGTCCGAGGTGCAATGGTTCACGCAAGCGCCTTCGCTGCTCGTGCTCACGTGCTCGCAATCG
Source organism: Polyangiaceae bacterium (assembly GCA_046351435.1). Classification (GTDB taxonomy): domain Bacteria; phylum Myxococcota_A; class Polyangia; order Polyangiales; family Polyangiaceae; genus JADJKB01. The sequence goes on along the minus strand of JAXLYN010000014.1, from coordinate 54,501 downwards.
TCCAGGTTGCCGCACTCGCCGTCGTCGCTGCACAGATTCGCGCCCGAGCTCATGCCGCCCGAGTCGCTCTTGCTCGCACAGCCCACGGCAGCGAGCATCGTCACGGAAGCCAACAGAACTGTGAACATGGATTTCATGGCCATTTCTCCCTCGGAATCAGTGAAGCGTTGCGGTGAACAGCAGTGAGACGACGGTGCCGCTCACGTCGCGCTCATTGCCCGAGTCGGCGCCTTCGACGCTGCCCGACATGTACTGGATGCGGGCGAGCCCGCCGACGCTCCACTCTTCGCCCACGAACGCCTCGTAGCCGGCGCCCGCGACCAGACCGAAGCCTCCTCCCGACGAGTCTTCACTCGGGTAGGGATCGCTGTCGGCCTTCAGCGCGTTGAGCGCGGTGTAGCCGGCGGCGGCTTGCAGATGGAAGCCGCCCGTCGGGTTGAAGTAATAGTCGAGGAACGGACCGATCATCGACACGGTCGCGGCGCCGCCCGTGGAGGTGACTCCCTGCGCTTTGTATTCAGGCGACGCCAGCGACGTGCCGTAGATGCCTCCACCCAAGACGAGGCCCGGCGCCACCGTGCCGCCGAGTGCGATTTCCAGGGAAGGTCCGATTCCGGTCACGTCGACGTCGGTGCTCGGTTCCTTGACCGTGAAGCTGGCGCTGCCAACACCGATGCCGAGGCGGAGATAGAACCCGTCGTGCGTGTAGGCGCCGCCCATCGCCGGCTTCGGGGCCGCCGCAGGCTGCCAGGCAGCGGCGGGCGCCGGTCCGGCCATGGGTGCCGGCTCTCCGGGCGCGGGCTGCATCGGCTGCATCGGCGCGGGCTGTGCTGGCTGCATCGGCGCGGGCGGGCCAGCCGCGGCCGGCTGCATCGGAGCGGCCGCGGGTGGCGGGGCAGGTGCGGGTTGAGCCGGGGGCGGTGCCTCCTGGGCTCGTGCGCGCGCGACCACCAGCGTGAGTGCCGCGACCAGCAGCGGCGATACGGCCTTTTCCAACGTTCTCATTCGTCGTCCTCCACGAAGGGCTCTTCGCAGGGACGTGCCGGCGCCGAAGCGCGACGAAACGCGCGAATCCTGGGGATTTCGCTGGGCGCGGCCGCCCGCGAACGGTTCCCGGGACCGACCCGAACCGTTCAGCGTCGGCCCGCGAGCACCCTCACGGGCCACCTGGCAGGCGCTGGAGCCGGTGCCTTCGTGCAAGCATCGACGGCGACGAGCGCGAGGCGAAAAGCGCCCGCTCCGCAGCCGACGCTTTTCGAGCGAATCATCCCATCCAGGTGGTGTCGCTCTGGATCTCCCACTTCATCGTGACCTTGCGCGGTCGCGTCCAGAAGTGGAAGCCGTCGAGACCCGTGAGGTTGCCGTGTCCGAACTTGCTCTGGTTCCAGCCACCGAAGCCGAACGGCTCGCGCGGTACGGGCACTCCGACGTTGACGCCAACCATGCCCGCTTCGACGCGGTGGGTGACGTACTCTGCGACCGCTCCGCTCGTGGTGTAGATCGCAGCGGCGTTGCCGTAGGGGTGCTTGTTCTCGAGCTCGATGGCCTCGTCGAGGGTCTTCACGCGCACGACGGAGAGCACTGGTCCGAAGATCTCGTCCTGCCAAGCGCCCATCTCGGGCGTGACGCCGTCGATGATGGTCGCGCCGGTCCAGTAGCCTTCTTTTCCACCCTGCTTGCCGCGCCCGTCGACGACCACCTTGGCCCCCGCCTTCTCGGCCTCGCTGACGTAGCGCTCGATCCGTTCGCGCGCCGCGGCGCTGATCACCGGGCCGAGGTGCTGGCCGGGTTCGAGCTTTCGCGCCTTCTCGAGGATGGGGCCGAGCACGTGCTCGACGTTGCCCACCGCCACGAGGACACTCGCTGCCATGCAGCGCTGGCCCGTGCAACCGGTGAAGGAGGCCACGATGTTGTCAGCGCTGACCTTGGGATCGGCGTCGGGCACCACGATCAGGTGGTTCTTGGCGCCGCCCAGGCACAACATGGCTTTGCCCGCCGCCGCGCCTCGCCCGTAGACGAGCTTTGCCACCTTGGTCGACCCCACGAAGCCGATGGCTCGGATGGTCGGGTGGTCGCACAGCGCGTTGACGACGTCCACCGAGCCATTCACCACGTTGAACACGCCGTCGGGCAGCCCGGCTTCCTTCAAGAGCTCCGCGAGCTTCATGGCGCCGAGGGGCACCTGCTCGCTCGGCTTCAGCACGAAGGCGTTCCCGCCCACGATGGCCTGCGGCATCATCCAGAGCGGCACCATGATCGGGAAGTTGAACGGCGTGATGCCGGCGACGACCCCGAGGGGCTCGTGGACTTCTTTGCACAGCACGCCGCGGCTCACCTCGAGCTGCTCGCCCGCGCCGCCACCGTTGGGCAGCGCCGCGCCGAACTCGACGCACTCGATGCCCTTCTCGACGCTCGCGCGCGCCTCTTCGATGGGCTTGCCGTTCTCGTGCGTCACGAGCCATGCGAGCTCGTCCATGTCGCGCTCCATGAGCTGCTTCAGGCGATAGAAGACCTGCGCGCGTTCCCGCATCGGGACGTCGCGCCAGCTCTTCTGTGCGCGCTCCGCAGCCTTCACCGCCCGGTCGACGTCTTCGGCGCCCGAAATGGGCACGCTGGAGATCGCCTTGCCGAAGCGCGGATTTTCGACCGGAATCGTCTTGCCGGTGGTCGGCTCGCGCCACTCACCAGCGATCCAGTTCTTCACCGGGACGTATTCGACGAAGTCGTAGCTACGGGCTGAGAAGGTGGGCAGCTTGCTCATGAGCGGGGTCTCCTTGGGATCGGCGCACGACTCCGATCGAGGCGCGGAGCATGACGCGCGACGCCTCGGTCATCAAGCTCGGAGCTCGTTCAGTGCCCGCCGCGCCCGAGGGGGCACGTGCGCCCGAGGCATGGCCCCCGAGGCAGAGCCCGCGCGGGCGATCCGGCGCGGCCCCGCGCGCCCCTCCTCGCGCCCCCCCGCGGAAGTCCCCCAAGACGCCGGTGCTACGCTCCGAGAGTGATGCACAGGTTCCTCTTCCTGCTCTTGCTCCTCACGTCGTGCGGATCGGATGAAGGCAGCGGCGGTGGCGGCACGTCGAGCGGCGGCACGTCGAGCGGCGGCACGTCGAGCGGAGGCACGTCGAGCGGAGGCACGTCGAGCGGCGGCGCGTCGAGCGGCGGCGCGTCGAGCAGCGGCACGTCGAGCGGCGGCACGTCGAGCGGCGGCACGTCGAGCGGCGGCACGTCGAGCGGCGGCACGTCGAGCGGCGGCACGTCGAGCGGCGGCGCGTCGAGCGGCGGCACGTCGAGCGGCGGCACGTCGAGCGGCGGCGCGGGCGGGGCCGAGTGCAAGGGCGCGTCGGACTGTGGTGGCGCCATCTGTTGCAAGACCGGCAGCGGTCCCGCGGCGTGCACGAACAGCTGCACCGGCCTCGTGATGTGCACGAAGCCGGCGGACTGCGGGCAGAACCCACCGTGCTGCCCTCAGGGCTTTTGCGGCGGCTGCGACTGACGCTCAGGGCCGCACGAGTTCGTGATACGCGTCGGGCCGGCGATCCCTGAAGAATTGCCAGGTCTGGCGCACCTCGTCGATGAGACCGAGATCCAGGTCGGCCACGATGAGCTCGTCCTTGTCTTCGCTGGCCTCGGCGACGAATTGACCGCGCGGGTTCACGAAGTAGCTCGTGCCGTAGAACCGTCCGATGTTCCAAGGCGCCTCGGTGCCGACGCGGTTCGACGCCGCCACGTAGTAGCCGTTGGCCACGGCGTGGGCGGGCTGCTCGATCTTCCAGAGGTACTGCGAGAGACCCGCGACCGTCGCGCTCGGATTGAACACGATCTCGGCGCCGTTCAGGCCGAGGCAGCGTGCGCCCTCGGGGAAGTGACGGTCGTAGCAGATGTACACACCCACCTTGGCGAAGGCGGTCTGGAACACCGGGTAGCCGCCGTTGCCCGGGCGGAAGAAGTACTTCTCCCAGAAGCCGGCGACCTGGGGGATGTGCTGCTTTCGGTACTTGCCGAGGTACTTCCCGTCGGCGTCGATGACCGCGGCGGTGTTGTAGTAGACGCCGCGCATCTCTTGTTCGTAGAGGGGCAGCACGATGGCCATGCCGTGCTTCTTGGCGATGGCTTGGAAGAGCTCGGTGGTGGGACCTGGGATGCTCTCGGCGGCTTCGTACCAGCGCTTGTCTTGGCTCGGGCAAAAATAAGGGCCGTTGAAGATCTCCTGGAGGCCCAGGATCTGCACGCCACGCTTGGCGGCTTCTTCGATGAAGGGCATGTGCTTCGCCAGCATCGCCTCCTGGATCTTCTTCACCGGAGCGCTCTCGTCGTTGAGAGCGTTGGCGCATTGAATCAACCCGCAGCGAACGATCTGGGCCATGGTCTCCGTCCTTTGCTCGAGCTCCGGTCATAGAGCGACTCGCCGCTCGATGGAACCATCGCCGAGTGCCGTTCCGATGTTCAGTGAGAGCCGAGTCGGTGTAAGCTCGCCGCTTCACCGAGGGTTCCGCACCAGATGATCGCCACACTCCGGGTCTGTTCCGCCTGCTCTCGCCACGTGCGCTTCGTAGACGCCCGCTGCCCCTTCTGCGGCGCATCGCTGCCCGACGAATCACCGCCGCAAGTGCAAGACGTGTCGCGCCTCTCGCGCGCCGCGCGCATTGCATTCGGGGCCGCGCTGGCGAGCGCCTGCGCGGCGAGCCCCGCCCCCGGGCCGGTGGCTCCCGCCTACGGTGCGCCTGCGCCCGTCGAGCCGTCGCCCGTCGCGCCGAGCCCCGGTGAGCCCGGCGACGGCCAGCCCCTCGAACCGTTGCCTCCGGCCGATGCTGGCGCGGGCACGCGACCCGGTGATCCGGGTGCGCCCGCCCCCATGTACGGAATGCCCGCGCCACATCCCGGCGGCGGCTCGAGCGCTCCGCCGGATCCTGGGAGCGCAGCCCCGATGTATGGCATCCCACCCAAGTGAGCTCCTCGAATTTCGAAGTGCGTCGCGCAGCAGAAGCCGACTTGCGCGAGATGGGCCAGATGGCGGGCGCCCTCGTGCGCCAGCATCACGCGAAGAACCCGGATCGGTTCCTGCTCGTCGATCGCGTCGAAGAGGGCTACGCGAGCTGGTTTCATCGAGAGCTCGCGCGCGCAGCGGCGCGCCTCTTCGTGGCCGAGCGTGGCGGGGAGCTCGTCGGCTATGCCTACGGCACGCTCGAAGGGCGCGACTGGAACCTCTTGCTCGATGCGCACGGCGCGGTCCACGACATCTTCGTCGTCGAGTCGGCGCGGCGCGACGGTGTGGGCAAGGCGCTGCTCGATGCCCTGGTGAGCGAGCTCGAGCGCATGGGTGCGCCGCGCATCTTGCTGTCGACGATGGTGGACAATCACGCGGCGCAGCGCCTGTTCGCGAGCGCGGGGTTTTTGCCCACGATGCTGGAGATGACGCGGGTGGGATCCACGACACCCCCGGCGCGTCGCTGAGCCGCGTTGCGCTCGGCCCGCGTCGCCCCGGTCACCAGGTCGAGAAGCCGACGGCGAGCTCGGCACCCCAGAGTACGTTGCTCGAGAGCCCGACCTCGCCGGCCGCCGAAGCGAAGAACCAGCGGCGCACCTGCAGGCGTACGCCGGCGCGCACGGAGAAGCCGAACGTCGTCGCCTCGAGCTCGCGCCGGTCCTTGTCCACGGCGAGCTCGGTGTTCAGCCAGTTGATGCTGCCGAGCAGATCCGCGAAGGGCGTGACCGGCGACAGCGGCAGCTCGCCTCCGATGCCGAAGCGAAGCGCTTTCATGTGGAGCGAGCGCGCCGTCACCTCGCGTTCCGTCCCGTCGATTTCGTACCGGCCCGTGGTCTGGCCGGCCCGATAGACCGCATACGGGAGATCGAAGCCCGCGGTCATGCGCACGTAGCTGACGACGAGGCGCATGTCGTAGCGCAAGCCGAGCACCGTGACCTTGTCGTAGGGGAAGCGGCTCAATGGCTCGTCGAGGTTCATGACCTGACCGCCTCCTTGCTGCGTGAAGTTCTCCTGCGAGTGGCGGCGTTGACCGCCCAAGAAGCCCATCGAGAGCTCGAAGTGATCTCGCGGGCCGAGATCCCGATCGTCGATGGGTTCGGCCCGACTTTCGGCCCATGCCGGTAGCGAAGCCGTGAGGGTGGAGGCGAGAAGCAAAGCGAATGTCACTGAGCGCATGGTCGCGTTGGGTGCAAGCTCCACGCCGCGAAGAACTGTTCGCGCTTTCTCGAGCCGCGCCGCGCGCGCGTCATGGCTTCCGTGTCAGCGGTGTGCGGAGGCTTCACGTTGCGTCACGGTTCGCTCCGGAATGCACCTGGTTCGTCAGGATTCGGTCAGACCGCCAGCTCAGCCGAAAACGCCGAGCTCGAGCAGAGCGAGCGCCATCACGGCGGTGGCGTGGACGAGCTCTTCCACGACGACGTGCTCGTCGGGTTGGTGGGCGAGCTCGAGCGTCCCCGGGCCGTAGGCGACGCAGCTCTCGATGCCGGCGAGCCGCGCGAAGTGTTTGTGGTCGTAGGTCCCCGGGCTCGCCACGCGCTGGGCTTTTCGAGCGTAGACGCGCTCGATGGCGCGCTCGAGCGCCGAAATCAGCGGGGAACCGTCGGGAGTCCTCACGGGGTGGAAGACCAGGAGGTCTTCGAGCTCGAAGCTCCGAGCGCCATCTTCCCGCTCCGCGCGAGCGAGGAGCTCGACGATCTCTTCCCGCGCGCGCTCGAAACCTTCTTCCAGCAAGAAGCGGCGGTCGAAGATGGCTTCCGCGTGGTCGGCCACGCACGGGGTCTGGGGCTCGCGGCCAGCCTGGCCGCCGACGATGGCATTCACGTTGAGCGTCGCGTGGCGAGCCGCCGCCGGAACGACCGGCATCTCCGTGGAGCGCGCTCCGAGGGCGGGCACGAGCTCGGTGCGCATGCGCTCGATCACGTGACAGAGATGGTCGATGGCGCTCTTGCCGAGAAACGGCATGCTGCCATGAGCCACACGGCCGCGGGCGGTGACCTTGAACCAGTACACGCCCCGGTGGCCGACGCACACGCGGTCGGGGTTCAACGGTTCCGGGATGATCACGTGATCGATGCGTTCGCGCCTCACGACACCACGCTCGCAGAGCCAGGCGACGCCAGCGTGCCCTCCGCTCTCTTCGTCGACCGTGCCCGAGAGCTCGACGCTGCCGCGAAGCGTGTGGCCGGTGCGTCGCAGGATCTCGACGGCGTAGACCGCGGCGGCGATGCCGGCCTTCATGTCCGCGGTACCGCGCCCGTAGAGCTTGCCGTCGCGCACGACTCCCGCGAAGGGATCCACGGTCCAGCCCGCGCCCGCCGGCACGACGTCGATGTGACCGTTCAGGTGGACGGTGGGGTGGCCGTCGCCCAAGCGTCCGAGCACGTTGACGCGTGGGTAGCGGACGCTGTGCTCGGGCCGGCCTTCGGCTTCGTGGTAGCCCACCGCGTAGCCGAGCTCGCCCAGGCGCTCTCCGAGCAGCGTGGCGGCGTCACGGTAGGCTTCGCCCGGCGGATTCACGCTGGGCACGCGCACCAGGGCCTGCGTCAGCTCGACGAGCTCGCCCTCCGCGGCGCGGGCGGCATCGAGGACGCTGGCGAACGTCACAGGCGGAGGAGCTCCCCGAGCCCGAGGCGGTCCATCCAAGGGAAGGGCAGGCGCACCCTGGAGTCGACGCGCTCGTTGTCGCGCGGCTCGAGGGTGACGGTGATGGTCGAGAACATGACGAGCTCGGCGAGGAGCTTCACTTTGCCGCGTAGGCTCTCGAGCTCCGAGCTCACGCGTTCGAGTTGCCGCTGCACGGCCAGCGCCTCGGAGACCGTCGTCGCTTTCTTCAACAGCTCTTCCAGGCGGCTCTTCACGACTTCCAGGTTCTTGATCCGAGTCTGCATGTCGAAGTAGGCGTCGGTGACGTCTTCGATGCTGACGTTGCGATGGGTGACCTCGCCGAAGCCACCGAGCGCATCCAGGGTCTCGTCGAACTTCGCGCTGGGGACTCGCACGGTGATCCGGCGGTCTTCGCGGATCACCAGATAGCCTCCGCGGGACTTCGCCAGCTTCTCCACGGCGTCCACGCCCTTGGCGACGTCGGTAACGACCATCACGACGTTGGCGGTGTAGACCAACATCTGGGAAGCGGCGGTCTCGCTGCCGCTCTTCTTGCCCGCGGGTGTCGTGGCGCTCGCGACGGGCTGCCCGCCCGTGGAGCCCGTGCGCTCCATTTCGCGTTGGTCCTTGCCCGGAGCCGCTTTGGCCACGGGCATCGCCGCCGGGGGTGGCGGCGGCGCACCGCGCGCGGCACTGGTCCGATCCGCGATGGGTTCGGGCGCGGCCGGGGCCGCTGGTGCGGGCGCCGGCGGTGCGTCCGTCGCGCGGTACTCCGCCGAAACCTCGTCGCTTTCGAACCCGGCGCCGCTGCCGCCGCTCTCTGCCGTCGCACTATAGGCGCCGCCTCCCGGTGCCTGCGGTGGCGGGCCCATGGATGCCTTCGCGCAGCCGACCAACGTGCTCGCGAGCACGAAGAGCCACGCGACGAGGTGGCGAGAGGCGGTGTGCTTCATGGTGTCCAAGCATACCCGCGGCCGGACGCGGAGACGACCCGCGCGCGGTCAGCCGCTGGTTGCGGGCCTTTGCGTGGACCGATCGAGCGCAGTCAGCGCGAGATAGACCAGGAACGAGACGCCGAAGCCCACGAACCAGGCGTAGTTGTAGAGGTCGAGCCAGAACTTCGAGACCGGCGCCCACTTCACCACGCCCAGAAATCCGGGCAGGTTGGGCAAGATGCCGGCCAGGAGCGCGATCAGCGCCTTCAGGTTGAACCCGCCCGAATACCAGTAGGGCCCTTCGCGCCGATAGAGCTCCACGAGCTCGAGGCGCTTCTTCCGGACGACGTAGTAGTCGGCGATGAGTACGCCGCCGATGGCGCCGAGCAGCGCCGAGTAGCCGACGAGCCAGGTGAAGATGTACCCCGAAGGATCGGAGACGAGCCGCCACGGCTGGATCAAGATCCCGATGATGCCCGTGATGAGACCGCCCGTGCGAAACGAGATCTTCTTGGGAGCGATGTTGGCGAAGTCGTTGGCGGGGCTCACTACGTTCGCGGCGATGTTGGTGGCCAGGGTGGCGATGCAAAGCGCCGCCAAGGCGACCACCAAGAGCACCGGGTTCTTGAAACGCGTGATCAGGATCACGGGGTCCCAGATGGTTTCGCCGTAGATCACCAGCGTGGCGCTGGTGACCGCGACGCCGATGAACGAGAAGAGCCCCATCGTCGTGGGCAGGCCCAGCGCTTGCCCCACCACCTGATCGCGCTGGCTGTGCGCGTAGCGCGTGAAGTCCGGGATGTTGAGGGAGAGTGTGGCCCAAAAGCCGACCATGCCGGTGAGCGCGGGGAAGAAGAAGGACCAGAACTGTCCTGCCTTGGGCTGCCCTTCGGCGAAGGCGCTCGGGCGGTCGAGCATTTGCCCGAAGCCGCCGGCTCGCGAATACGCCCAGTAGAGCAAGGCCAGCCCGAGGGCGATCAGGAGCGGGGCCTTGATGTTCAGGAGGACGCGGATCGACTCGATGCCCTTGTAGATGACGAGCATGTTGATCGCCCAGAACACCAGGAAGCACACGAGCTGGGCCACGTTGATGCCGAGCCCGGGGATGCTCGGCAGCTTCTCCCAACCGGGGATCCAGACCGTCAGGATCTTGTAGATGGCCCAGCCACCGATCCACGCCTGGATCCCGAACCAACCGCAGGCCACCAGGGCGCGCAAGATGGCGGGCACGTTGGCACCCAAGATCCCGAACGCGGGCCGGCAGTAGACCGGAAACGGGATGCCGTATTTCGTTCCCGCGTGGGCGTTCAGCACCATCGGCAGGAGCACGATGGTGTTGCCGATGAAGATCGTGAGCACCGCCTGCCACCAGCTCATGCCCTCGGCGATCACGCTGGACGCCAGCATGTAGGTGGGCACGCAGGCGCTCATGGAGATCCACAGCGCCGCGATGTCCTTCATTCCCCATTTGCGCTCCCCGGCGCGGATCGGCCGGAGATCGTGGTTGTTGTAGGGCGAGTCGATGGTCCCGACGACCTCGAAGACCTCTCCCACTTCACGTACTTGTGGAGGCCCCGAGCTCAGGTCCTCTTCACGCGCGACCGTCGTCATGCCGCCTCCCGAAGTCCGCCCGCGTAGCACGGGGCCCGGAAGCTCCTCAAGTCCGACCGTCCCGAACCGTTCCCGAGGATCGAGTGAAGACCGCCCTGATCGTCGCCCTCTGCCTGCTCGGGTTTTCCGACTGGGTCCCCACGAACGCGACCCAGACCTGCAATACGCGCTGTCAGGAGCGCTACACGGACTGCACGCTGGCCTGCGACGGCGACCTCGCCTGCGCGAAGAGCTGCGCCGAGCAAGTGGGAGCCTGCGTCAAGGAGTGCGGGGAGAACCCGGCACCCAAAGCCAAGGATCCGAAAGCGAAGGATCAGAAGGCGAAAGACCCGAAGGCGAAGGACCCGAAGGCGAAGGATCCGAAGGCGAAGGACCCGAAGGCGAAGAAGTGAGCGGGCGTCTCGCCGATTCGAGTTCGCGAGGTTCCCACGCGAGACCCCCCGCATGTCCCTCTCGGAAGACGAACGCGCGCGACCCGTTCGATGCTACCCCGGTGGGGTGACCTATCGAACTCCGCCCCAATCCGATTCGCTGTACGTCGCGTTCGCCAAGCAGCTCTTGGCGCTCGAACCCAAGACCGGCGCGCTGCGCTGGACCATCGCCTTGCCCAGCGCCGCTTCACGAATCTTCCGAGCGGGTGGCCGCTTGTTCCTCGTCGTGGAAAAGACCTTGCTGGTCGTCGATGCCGAGTCCGGCGCCCAAGTGGCGAGCACGGAGCTGCCGTTCACCGCCACGGTGGGCGTCGTCCACGATGGCCACCTCTACCTTTCCGGGGACGGCTTCGGATGTGTCGATCCTTCGGGCCAGCTCCTCTGGTCCGCGACCCAACCCGTGAACACATCGACGTGGAGCTTCGACTTCACGCTCGTATGTAGAGATGCAGACGAAAATGAGCGGTGGCGGGTCGACGCTGGACCCATGAGCCTCACGGGGCTTTGCATCGGCGAAGAAGTCGCCCAACCCAATCTGGGCCGTTGACGGCGCGAAAAGGGCTCGAAGGCGTGGTATCTTGAGGGTGTGGCCGCTCTGGTGATGAGGTCTCGGGTATGGCTCGTCTTCGGCTTGGCGTTCACTTCCGCTTCGGGTCTCGCGTGCGGAACGAACCCCGATGGTGAGGGCAGCGCTGGGCAAGCTGGCATGTCGTCCGGCGGCACCGGAAGCGGTGGTGTGAACACCGGCGGCAGCTGGGCATCGGGTGGTTCGTCGAGCGGTGGAGTTGCTGGAGGAGGCGCGGGTGGTGCTGCTGGTGTCGCGGGCGCTGCCGGCGCGAGCGGTGCTGGCGCAAGCGGCGGTGCTCCGAGTGGCGGCGGCGGCAGCGGTGCGACCGGCGGCGCGAGCGGTGGCGCCGGCGGCACAACCGGGGGCAGCGGCGGCGGCAACACCGGGGGCACCGGCGCGACGAGCCCCGTCTGCCTCGGCAGCCAGGCGGGAGCGTATTGCGGCAACGACGAGATGACCGGGGCCGATCCCAACGTGCTCTACCAGTGCCCGGGCAAGAACAAGGCGCCGACGAGCTCCACGCCTTGCCCGAATGGCTGCGTGGTCGAGCAGGCGGGCGTCGCCGATCACTGCAAGGTGACGACCTCACCGGGTGGCTATCGCCTGCCGTGGAAGCCGGGCGTGAGCATGCAGCTCACCCAAGACTGCAACGACTCGTGCTGTAGCGATCACATCAACGACGACGGCTACGCTTGGGATTTTGCCAACGGTTCGGCGTTCGACGTGGTCGCTGCGCGCGGCGGCACCATCACGCACTTGAAGATCAACTCGACGAGCGGCTGCGGTTCGAGCTCGTGCGTGAACAACGCCAACCTGATCGTGATCGATCACGGCGACGGGACGCACGCGACCTATCTCCACTTGGGTGGCATGACGCTCGCTTCGGGCATCTCTTGCGGCGCTTCGGTGCAGCGCGGCCAGGCCCTGGCCAAGGCCGGAACCACGGGCTGGTCCACCGGCATCCACCTGCACTTCCAGGTTTCGAAGACGCACCCGGGAGCGGCCACGTGCGAGTGCGGCAGCGCCGGCACGGGCTGCGCCGCCAACAGCGTGCCCTGGGCGAGCTTCTGGTCGACGCCGACCTACCCGACGGTGGCCATTCAATTCGACGAATGGGCGGCAGCTTCGTCGTGCGCCGATCGCCGCATCGGCATGCCGGCGTCGCAGAACAACTGATGGGCGAAGCTTCGGCCGATCAGAAGCGCTCGGCGAAGCGGTAGCGCACGCCGAGGAAGCCGTAGCTCCCAGCGTAGACGCCGAGCTTGTCGGGGCCGTCGACCACCACCGTCCAGGTGAACAGGCCCTCGAAGTGTTTGGTGAAGCTCGCGAGCAGCAGCGGTCCCACACGCGTGGTGTTCTGGGGGCGCCCCGGCGCGATCAAGTATTCGACCATCGCCCCGGCCTTGACGTCGCCGCTCGCGCCGACCCCGTAGACGTAGCCGAGGCGTGTTCGCATGACGAACGGTGGCACTGCGACGACGCGAGTCACCTCTTCGAACACGTAGCGGTCGTTCGGAGCGTCGATCCAGATGGGGTGAAACTCCACGAACACCGCGCCGTGCAGCACCGGAGCGAGGGGGGTCACCTCGAGCTCCATCACCTGGTACTTCGAACGCGTCGCTCCCTCGATGAGCTCGAGATCTTTCGCTTCGTATTCGTCGCGTGGCGGCAAGAACCGCCGATCGTAGGCGTAGTTCCAGCGTCGCCCGAGTTGCACGTCCAAGAACGGGAGGCTCGCGCGCCAGCCCACGTAGGCCGCGGAAAACTCGTTGGTGGCGAGCCCGTAGGCATCGATGCCGAAGAAGTTCCAAAACGGCGCGCCCCAGCCCAGCGTGAGCTGCGGCCGAGCGTAGATCACGCCCACGTCACTGGCGCTCGAGACGTAGAAGCTGTGCTGATTCGACTGCCACGCGGAGTATTTCTGCTCGTCGTGCTCGAGTGGCGTGGCGCCCGCGGCCGACGCGGAAGTCAGCACGCAACCGCCGAGCGCGAGCAGCGGTACGAATCGTGGAGAGCGGAGACGGGAAGCCAACGAAGGGAGAGAAGGCTCTAGTCCTTTCGACGGGGATCGGCAACCACCGGTGGACGATTGTGCCGAAGTGGCTCAAGCCATCGTGTCGGGGTTCGGCTCGACGTTGGTCGGGCGCGCGTCGCGACCGAGTGCCGTGAGGAGCTTTTCGTGGATTCCACCGAACGCGCCATTCGAAAGCAGCGCGATCACGTCGCCGGGGCGCGCGCGCTCTACGAGCGTCTGAACGATGCTCGGAATGGAGGGCGCTGCCTCGGCCTTCGGGCCGCGTGCGCTGATCACTCGTGCCAGGTGAGCGGTGTCGAGTCGCTCGGACTCGGGGAGGTTGTCACGCCCGAGCGGAGCGAACAGCACGGTGTGAGCCTGGTCGAAGCTCTTCTCGTACTCGTCTTGGTGGAGTCTGCGACAGGCCGTCGCGCTGCGAGGCTCGAACACCACGAGGAGCCGTGAACCGGGGTGCTTCTGGGCGAGAGCCGCCAAGGTCTCGCGCACGGCCGTCGGGTGGTGCGCGAAGTCGTCGTAGACGCTGATGCCTCGCGGTGTGCCGAGCAGATCTTGCCGCCGCCGGACGCCGCCGAACTCGGCCAGACCTCGGCCAAGGTCGGCGACCTTGGCGCCGAAACCTTGGGCGCAGGCCGCGAACGCAGCGAGGGCATTCTTCAAGTTGTGGCGACCCGGAGCCCGCAGGGCGTGGCGTCCGAGCGACATGCCCCCGGCGTAGAGGTCGAAGGTGGTGCCCTCGAGCGTGTGCTCCGCCGGCGCCGCGAGCCAGTGCGGAGGAACGCCGTGGGTCTCTTCGCCCTCCAGGGCGTACCAGGCGATGGGCGCGCGCGCCGAGCTCTTCACGACCTGGACGACCAGCGGATCACTGGCGCACGCCACCACGAGCCCGCTCTCGGGAATGCCGGCGACGAACTTCGCGAAGGCGTCCAGGTAGCCGTCGAGCGTCGGATAGATGTCGACGTGGTCGTGCTCGATGCTGGTGACGATGGCGACCTCGGCGCGGTAGTGGAGGAACTTGGCGGTCTTCTCGAAGAAGGCCGTGTCGTATTCGTCGCCTTCGATGACGAAGGGAGCTCTGCGGAGCGCACCCTGGGTCGGAAGCGATCCGAGCGCGCGTGGAGCTCGAAAGCTTCGAGCGAAGTTCTTGGGGAGTCCGCCGATCAGGAAGCCGGGCGAACGACCCGCGCACTCGAGCAGCCAAGCGGCCATGGCGCTCGTGGTGGTCTTGCCGTGGGTCCCGGCCACGACCAGCGGCGAGGTTTTGGACAACACGAAGTCCTGGAGCGCGCCCGCGATGTGGGTCGTCGGAAGGCCCCGCGTGAACGCCGCCACTGCCTCGGGGTTGTCGCGTCGACAGACATTTCCGATCACCACCAGGCCCGGAGCCGGCTCGAGGTGGGCTGGGTCGAAGCCGGGCAAGAGGCGGATGCCCCAGGACTCGAGGGCCGGGCCCATGGGTGGGTCGAACGCCACGTCGCTGCCCGAGACATCGTGACCGAGCTCCTGGAGCAGGCCCGCGAGCGCCCCCATTCCGGTTCCCGCAACGGCCACTACATGAATGTGCATGCCTTCTCTCGTTCCCTTTCGCTCGGGACCTCGCCCTGCTACACGGACGCTTCCCGTATGAAGATCATCGAGAAGCTGGCGTCAAAAAAGCCGTCGTTCTCGTTCGAGTTTTTCCCGCCGAAAGACGAGGAAGGCAAGGAGCGACTGTTCGAGACGGTGGCGCACCTAGCGCCGTATTCCCCGAACTTCGTCTCGGTCACCTACGGGGCAGGGGGGAGCACCCGCCGCCTGACCGTGGAACTCACCCTGCGGATCGAGCGGGAAACGGGGATCGAGTGCATGGCGCACCTCACCTGCGTGGGCGCGACGCGCGACGAGCTCCACGGCGTGCTCGACCATCTGAGGGATGGCGGCGTTCAAAACGTGCTGGCGCTCCGAGGGGACCCCCCGCAGGGCCAAACGGACTTCGTGCCGACTCAGGGCGGGTTCGCCCATGCCTCGGAGCTCATCGAGTACGTCCACAGCCAATACGACTTCTGTCTGGCCGGCGCGTGTTACCCCGAGAAGCACCCCGAAGCGCCGAGCTTGGAGCTCGACCTCGCCAATCTGAAGAAGAAGGTCGACGCGGGCGCCGAATTCCTCCTGACCCAGCTCTTCTTCGACCCCGACGACTACTTCTCGTTCGTCGAGCGAGCCTCGGCCCTCGGCATCCGGGTCCCCATCATCGCGGGCGTGATGCCCATCACCAACGTGAACCAGGTGAAGCGCTTCACGGCCATGATCGGTGCGCACATTCCGGAAGATCTCTTGGTGCGCCTCGAGGCCGCCCACGGCGACCCCCACGAAGTTCGCAAGGTTGGCGTCGAGCACGCCACCCGACAGTGTCGGGCGCTGCTCGAGCGCGGCGCACCCGGCATCCACTTCTACACGTTGAATCGTTCCACGGCGACCGTGGAGATCCTCGAAGCTTTGCGCTGAACGCCGTGCCCCTTGCCTCGCCGTGGAGGCTCTGCGAAAAAGGCGGGGCATGCTCTGGGACGAGCTCACCGACGAAGCCAAGGCACTGGTGTTCGAAGCGCTGTCGCGCGAGGCCGAACGCCTCGAGCGCGATGCGGTGAACCTGCAGGCAGCCGCGCAGCGGCTCGGTCGTCCTTCGCTGGTGGAGCGCCAGGAGCTCCGCGCCAACGCGTTCCGCGCGGCCATCGAAGCTCTGGGCGGTCCGCGCATCGAGTCTTGAGGGCAGCGGGGGGCGCGCTCGCGCGTCCGGCGAAGCTGGCTTACGCTTCGCTCATGGGCGGAGCGAAGCGGAGGTCAGTCCGGCGCGGGGTTCTGGTCTTGGGCTGCTTGGGGCTCGGAGCGTGTCTGGCGCCTGCGTGTGGCTCCGACGATGCGGACGCCATCCGCCGGGCGAAGCTCGCCGAAGGTTGCCTGATCAACACCGACTGCCAGAGCCCGCTCGTGTGCGCGTTCCGCGCCTGCCACGTCCAGTGCAACGAACAACGCGACTGTCCTGCGGGCGAGCTCTGCGTACCGACCGACAAGCCGTTCAAGGTCTGCATGTTCGAGAAGGAACAGCAGTGCGCGTACCACACGGACTGCCCGGCCAACTTCAAGTGTGTGTTCGCGAAGTGCCGGCCCGAGTGCAAGACCGACAAGGACTGCGTCTCGGGTCAGAAGTGCGCGGAAGGGTCCTGCGCGGTCGAGGCCGAGGTCGACGCAGACGGCGGCTTGATCCCGCCAGCCGATGCGGCCCTCGACGCGTCGCTCGGGAAATCCTGCGTGTATCACTCGGACTGTCCGGGCAATCTCCACTGCGTAGGCGGATCGTGTCAGGCCGAGTGCAAGACCGACAAGGACTGCCCGCTCGGCGCGACCTGCCAGGCTGGCGCGTGCGAGCTATCGTCGAGCGACGCCGGAGTCGACAGCGGGCCCGGCGCCTGCGGCAACGGCGTGCAGGACCCAGGCGAGACCGGCGTCGACTGCGGAGGGCTTTGCGGCAGCTGCCCCAACACGGCCTGCACCAAACCGAGCGACTGCGCGAGCCACGTGTGCGTGGCACAAACCTGCGCCGCGCCCAGCTGCACCGACGGGCTCCAGAACGGCAATGAATCGGATACGGACTGCGGCGGCAACGCGTGCAGCAAGTGCCCCGCGCCCAAGGGCTGTTGGACGGGGAACGACTGCGTCGAGGGCAAGTGCGTGGCGGGCAGCTGTACGTCGCCCGGGTGCACCGACGGCACGACGAGCGGGAACGAAACCGACACCGATTGCGGCGGTCCGGATTGCACGGCCTGCGCCGATGGCAAGGCCTGCAAGCTGAACACCGACTGCAAGAGTGGGAACTGCGTCGCCAAGACGTGCAAGCCGGCGGGAGCGGTGAACTGGGTCGAGGCGTTCTTGGGCGAGCCGCGCGTCGCGGCAGATCCGAGCGGCAATTTGTTGGTCGCGGGAAGCGCCTACGGCACGCAAGACATCGCGGGCGTGCCCTTCGTGTCGGCGGGAAACAACGACGTCTTCGCGGGCAAGCTCACGCCGGCGGGGGCCACTTCTTGGCTCGTTCGCCTGGGCGGAAGCGGGGGCGAGACCCTCGCCGACGTTACCGTAGACAGCAAGGGCAACCTGCTGCTCCTCCTCTCCACGACGGGTGGCGGCAGCTTCGCGAAGCCCCTGAGCTGCCCGGCGTTGGGCGCGGCGATCGTCAAGCTCTCCAGCGACAAGGGCGCCGAGGTGTGGAGCAAGTGCCTCACCATCGGCGCCGGCACCAACGTCGAGCCCTACGCCATCGCGACCGACGCCAAGGACGACGTCTACATCGGCGGTCGCTACTACGGCAGCATCGACTTCGGCGGCAGTGTGATCAACGACGTCTACAGCCAAGGGTTCGTCGCCAAGTACTCCGGGGTAACTGGAGACCTCGCGTGGGGCAAGGAACTCACCGCCACGCCCGGAATTGGAGCACCCGTGCGCGATCTGGTCGGAGACGGCAACGACGTGGTGGCGGCTGGCGAGTTCAACGGTACCGCCGACTTCAGCGGCAAGCCCCTGACCAGCGCGAGCGCAAACCCCGACGCCTTCGTGGCGCGTTTCGCCGGCTCCGACGGCAGCGGCCTATTGGCGAAACGGTTCGGCGACTCCGGCGCCGATTCGGCCACCGCCGTGGCGCGCGACGGCAGCGGAGCGCTGGTCGTTGCCGGGAACTTCTCCGGCCAGGTCGACTTCGGAGCAGGCCCCGTGGTGAGCGGCGGCGGCCTCGACGTATTTCTCACGAGCGTGAACGGCGCGACGTTCAGCCCGACTTGGGCGAAGACCTTCGGCGGCAGCGCAGACGACAAGGCGCGCGGGTTGGCGATCAAGAGCAACGGCGAGATCGCGCTGGTTGCCGAGATGTCCGCGGCTGCCAACTTCGGCGGCGGCTCGCTGCCTTTCGGCGGCCAGAGCGACGGAGTCCTCGCGCGCTACTCGCCCGCGGGGGTACACCTAGCGTCCAAGTCCTGGGGCTCGAACAGCGTCGAGACGGTGACCAGTGTGGCATTCACCTCCGCCGCCATCGGGCTCGCGGGCACCTACGCTTCGGGCATCGTCGACGTCGGCACGGGACCTTTGCCCAGCGGAAAGAGCGGGTTCTTCGCGCACCTCTTGCCTTGACCGCGCTCCAGTCACTGCTGGGCTTCGAACTCGCGGAACCGGCGTTCGAGCTCCCACTGCAACGTGGCCTTGGCGCTGCCCTGCAAGAAGGTCTGGCACGCCGCCGCCGCCGGTTCGTCGCCGTAGTAGCCGGTCGCGCTCGGAGCACACTCGGTGACGGACGTCAGCGGGTCGAGGGAGGTCCATAGGCTCGAGCCGGGGAGGAAAGACTTCTCCAGGCTCGTGCGCGCCATCTTCTTCAGCGTCCTGTAGTCGAGCTTTTGGTCCAAGACCGCGCGCTCGTATTCGCCCGCCATGCTCGAGCGAGACACTCCCTGGTCGTCGGTGGCGAGCGCCACCGGCACGCCGTTCTTCAAGTAGGCGTCGAGAGGGTGATTGGTCCCGTCCACCTCGAGGATCTGGACGTTGCTGCTGAGGCCAATCTCGACCATGACGCCGAGCTGTTTCATCTCGGCGAGGAGCCCCGTCGGATCGGTCTCGCCCAGCACGTCGACTCCGTGCCCGATGCGCTCGGCGTGGGCGACCTCGACCGCCTTCCGAATGTGGTTGATGTTCGGGATGGAGTAGCTGGAAGGCAGGTACTTCGGCGTGATTTCGCCCGCGTGCAAGCTCACGTGCAGCGGGCTCTTGCCGGCGTAGGCGGTGTGCAAATAGCCGAGCATTTCCATCTCGCGGTCGTAATTGTTCAGCGCCGTCGACCCGTCTTCGGGCCCCACCAGATTCAGCGCCACGAGGCGAGGCTCGGTCTTCGCCGCCTCGAACGCCGCGACCATCTGCGCGAAGACTCCGGGGCCACTGCCGCTCCGGGAGATGTAGACCATGAAGCGCGCACCGACGCGGCACGCGCTGGCCGGGCTCGCGCCCCCGCAACCGAGCAGCTGCTTGGCGCCCGAGTCCGTGTTCTGGACGTCCGTGAGGATGGCCTGCACTGCGGCGTTCCAACCGCTCGCAGCAAGAAGCGCGGCATGGAACGTCGGGAGGTCGGCGGTCGTGAGCGTGCCCCCCGTCCAGACGTTGCTCCCGAGGTTACTGGCGGTCGAGTTGGAGAACAGCATCGGCTCGACGTAGAGTGCGTTCTCGCTGTCCGCGCGCTGCATGACGTCTGCGAGGCCCTTGGCGTGGTGGGCTGGCCCGGAGATGGCGCCGAACTTGCCGAAAGTGGCGAAGAAGTGGTCGTGGCCGGTCTCGCTACCCGCGACGAAGTCCTGCATCGACCAGGCGCGGACGACTTGGAGGAACAGAGCGTCGCCAGCGTTGGGTATCGGAGAGGTGGTCGCGCTGTTGTTGCAAGACGTCGAGAGCGAGAGCGAGCTCGTGGTGATGCAATAGCCGCCTTCGGACTTGGCCCAGCCGAGATAGGTCTCGGCGTAGACCGCGCCCGAGAGGTGGTTGTGCAGGTCGCCGCCCTTGGGCACGGCGGTCAGGAACTTGTCCAGCGCGACCGGATCGCTCTCGACCTGCTCGAGCTGGTTCGCCGCGCGCTCTTCGTCGGCCAGGGCGCAGGCGGTGGGCGTGCCACAGTCGGCGTCGGCTTTCGCGTCGCTCCCGGCATCGACTTCGGTCGTGTCGTCCGACGCGTCCGAGGCGCTGTCCGTCGCGACGTCCGCGCCGGCGTCGCCGGCGGAGCCGTCCGAGGCATCCGGTACGGCGGGTCCGGGTTGCGACGGCGAGCCGTCGCTGCCGCCGCAGCCAGCGACGAGCGCGAGGGCCACGAGTCCAGTGGCGATGATTCGATGGGCCAAGGTGTCACAGCCTAACACGTGGTGGTGACGAGTCGCTCTCGGGGAAGAGCGCGGTGTCAGCGCCGGCGCCGGCGCGCGAGCCCGAGCCCGAGCCCGAGCGCGGCCAGCGCGAGCACGCGAGAAGCGCCACGCGGCGCGAGCCGACAACCACAGCCGTCGTCCCCGGCTTCCTCCGTTCCGCCCGTCGCGTTCGTTCCACCACCGCCGCCGACTGCGGCGTCGATTGACGCACCGCTGCCGCCCGAGCCGGCGCTGGTCGAGCCGCCCGTGCCAGCGCTTCCGCCGGCGCCGGAGACTCCGGCGTCCGGATCGGCCTCGAGCACCAGACGTGGCCCCTTGGTGCTCGAGGCCTCTTTGGACAGGAAGTGAGCGCCGTTGCTGCCGGTGGTGAGCGCGGTGAGCGCGAAGGAGTACGTGCCGGGACCAGGGACCTTGCTCGTCACGTCCACCGAATACGTGCCGCCGAGCGTGACAGCGCTGACCTTGCCGAGCGACGGCGGCACCGTCTTTGGAGCGTTGTTCCAGGTGACCGTCTTCTCCGACCAAGAGTTGTCGCTGACGAAATACAGATCGCCGCCGTCGCCGTCCGATGACGGTGCGCTCGACGCGGTGAGCGTGAGCTTCGCGTTCGTCACTTTTCCGACCGACGCCGGTACCGTGAACTTCAGCAAGACGTTGCCGTCGTCGGGTCCACAGGCGAGGTCGGTGTCCGGGGTGACGACGGTGGTCGGCGTCGCACTGGAGATGGTCGCGTCCTCGATGGCCATCACCTGCTGTTTGGCCACCGTCGGCGGTGCGAGCTCCCAGCACACCTGTACGTTGCTCACCTGGACCTTCGCGGCCATGGCGTGTCCGCCGCTCACGCTCTTCAACACCGATACCTTGTCCGGCATCAGTCCGAACGCGACGTTGTCACCCGTGCCCGCGTACGTCGTACCGCCGTCGCACTGGATGCTGTAGCTCACGTTGGTCGGGTCGACGCCGGATTTCACGTGGCACTTCTGGCTCGGACTGGTGAAAATGGCCTGCTGGAAATCGCCACTTGCCCAGTTGTCGGGGCACCCGCCGGGCGGGGACACGCAACACAAGCCGTATTCGAACTTGATCGATCCCGAGGCGTGGTTCCCGGGCACCGACTGGTTGCCGTAGATTTTCAGGTTCGCGAGCCCACCGAAGTCGTTGTAGTCGGTGTTCTTGCACTGGGTGTAAGCAAACTCGAGCAGCCAGCCCTTGCCGTCCGGGTAGTCTGCGGGGTCGATCCCGGTCACGTCGAATTCGACCGACACGCTCTTGGCTTGGACTCCCTGCGTGGTGGTCGCGTCGTTGAACGTCACGATGTCGCCGCACACGGCCAGGGCTTCGCCCTCGAACGAGAGAAACGCGAAGATACCTGCGGCCCAAACCTTGCGCATGCACGACACGCTACACCCGACCACCGCAGCCGTCTCCCTCGTTGGCGCCCGATGCGCCAGAGTCTCAGCGAGCTCGCGACACGGCGGTGTGCTCTTCGAAGATGCCGCGCGCCGCGGCCGCCTCCAGCGAGCGACCGATGTAGGCGAGGAGCTCTTCGGAACCGCAGGGCTTCGCGATGAGCCCCTGTGCGCCGCGCGCACGCACGCGCGCCAGCGTCTCCGGTCCGGTGTGACCCGACACGATCAAGACCGGCAGCCGCGGAAACGCATGGCGCACTCGGCCGAGCATCTCTTCGCCGCCCATCTTGGGCATGTCGAGGTCGAGCAGAACGACCGAAATGGCGGACTCCGGCCGGGACAACAGCTGTAGCCCTTCGACGCCGTCGCCCGCCTCCAACACGGCATAGCCAGCGTGGCGCAGCACACGAGCGAAACTCCTGCGGACGCCAGGGTCGTCGTCGACCACCAGGATCCGCTCGCCGTTCCCTCGGCGTTCCGTGCCGCGCGGCGTCGGTGAGCCGGTGACTGCCACGGCCGGATCCGCGCGGTCCGGGGCCATGGGGAGCTCGATGGAGAACACGCTGCCTGCACCGGGAGTGCTCTCGACGTGGATGTGGCCGCCGAGCTGCGTCACCAGGTCGGCGACGGTCGCGAGGCCCATGCCGAATCCGCCGCCCTCCCCCTTGGTGGTGAAGAACGGCTCGAACAGATGGGCTCGCGTGCGCTCGTCCATGCCCATCCCGTCGTCGTGCACCGACACGATCACGCAGGGAGGCTGACCTGGACGCGGCTCGAGTAGGCCGCGGCGCGACTCGATCAGGATCGTGCCCTGTCGACCGGTGGCGAGGATCGCATCCCGCGCGTTGACGCACAGATTCATCAAGATCTGGTGCAGCTGGGGCGACTCGGCCAAGACGAACAGGCCGGGCTCGAGGCGAGCCGTGATGGAGAGGCTCTGGGGAAAGGTTCGCCGCGCCAGTTTCGTCGCTTCGGTGCAGAGCGCCGCCACGTCCATGCGTCGCGGCCCGTCGCCGGTGCCGCGCGCGAATGCCACGAGCTGGCGGGAGAGCTGTGCAGCCCGGTCGCTCGCGGCTTGGATGTCCTCCAGGCACTCTCGCTGCTCGGACGCACAGGCAGCCTCTTGATCGCGCAAGTAGGCGACGCTGGAGGACACGACGCACAAAGCGTTGTTCAGATCGTGGACCACCCCAACGCACATCCGGCCCAAGGTCTCGAGCCGGTGGCGCTGGATGCGCTCCTCTTCGAACTCGTCGTGGCGCGTGAACACCATCGACGTAGCGCCGACGCGGAGCTTGTCGCCGAAGGTCAGCGGCGCGCGCTCGATTTGCGCTCCGTTGACGTAGGTGCCGTTTCGGCTGCCGAGATCCGACGCGAAAAAGCGACCGTCGGGAGCCCGTTCGATGCGAGCGTGGGCCCGGGACACCTCGGCGTCCTCGAGCGCGATGTCGGCGTCGGCCGCGCGCCCGATGGTCACACCGTCTTTCACCACGTAGCGCCGGCCCAGCAGGGTCCCGGCCAAGATGGTGATCTGACCCAGCCGGTCTTGGGGGTCGCCGACGACGGTGTTGACCTCGCGGCCAGGCGCTTGGCCTCTCACACTCTCACGATAGCGCAGCAATCCGACACTCTGAACGGCTCTGACGCTCGAACCCTGAGGGAACCCGGGAAATCGCCGAGGTTTGCCCGCCATGCGCCTCAGAATGAGCCACAGCGCGGCTCCGTGCCCCAGGCGCCACGACAGCCCGGCCACCGGGGAACGTCGCCCTGCTGCTCGGACGCAAGCGTTGCGACGCATACCCCGGAGGCAGCGGCCGGATCATCACGGGAGCGTGCTGCCCCAGCTCACCAGATAGAGATCATACGCCGCCGCTCCGGCGAGAAGCGGCGAAAATCCCACGTTGGCGCTCACGCCGTGGGGTCCGTAGGCGACGAGCCCGCCCTGGGTGTTGTAGGCGAGACCGATCACTCGTTCCTCGCCCGCGCCCGAGATCGTGAGCGAGTCGACGTGCGCGCCCGCGGGACTGAAAGTGGCGACGAACGCGTCGGTAGAGCCGCCAGCGCCCACGGGTTCGCCGAAGCTCAACGTGGAGCCGGCCGTGTGCCCACCGATGGCGAGCCTTCCACCTGGCCCCACGCCGAGTGCCGTCACGACGTCGACCACCGCGCTGCCTGCGAAGGCCGACCATTGGTACGAGCCGTCCGAGCCCTTGTACTTCGCGACGAAGGCGTCGCTGTCGCCCGTCCCATTGAAGCTTCCGTTTCCGAGGTCGCAACCACCGGGGATCAATGCCCCGCCGACGAACACGTCGCCGCTGCCGTCCACGAGGAGCGCCTCGCCTCGGTCCGGTCCGGGCCCTTCGGCTGGGTTGGCGCAACCCCAGCGTTTTGCCCACGCCGTCGCTCCCGTGTTGTCGAGGCGCGCCACGAACAGATCGTGCCCGCCCACCGCCGTCAGTGCCGGGTTCGCGATGTCGAGGCTGCTGTGGAAGAACCCGGTGACGAATACGTCACCGGTGGCATTCAGGCCGACGCCCATTCCTGCGTCGGCCGTAGCGCCGCTGAATTTCTTCTGCCAGACGTTCCCGCCGTCGATGCGTGCAACCAAGACATCGTCGTCGCCGTCGTTCACCGTCGCCGTCACTGCCACCACGCCTGCGGCGTTCACGGCGATATCACCGAAGTTGGCTCCAAAGGCCCCGTTCCCGAGCACGCCTCCGGTGGTGACCAGCGACGTCTGGCCCAAGCAGGTGCCGGTTGCTGCAGCGAGCTTCACCACCGCGAGCCCGTAGATGGGCCCGCTCACGGTCAGCTTGGGGCACGCCACGGTGCCGAGATCGAGTTCGCCGGCATACGCGACCAGCGCATGGACGTTGTCGGAAGCATCCATCGCGACTGCGAGTGCAGACTCGAAGTAGACGGCGTTACCGAAGCTCCGCGCCCAGACGAGACTGCCCTTCACGTCGTGAACGGCAACGTACGCATTGTAGTTGACGCCGGCGTCGAGCTTCCCCGCGCCGAAGTTCAAGTCGGCGCCGAGGTGCTGGCCCGAGATGGCCGTCCGTCCGGAAGCGCTCATGGCGAAGCCGAGCGGGGTTTCCCAATTCGCCGTGGCGAAGTCCTTCGACCAGCGCTCGCACTTCTGCGTCGAGCAGAGGCCTGTCGTGCAGTCTGCGTCGGCGCCACAAGATTTCCCGGCCGCGCAGCCGGCGCATTGGCTGCCGCCGCAGTCGATGTCTCCTTCGTTCCCGTTCTTCACGTTGTCACTACACGTCGGCGCGAGGCACAGGTTTCCCAAACAGACCCCACTCGTGCAGTCCGCCGGCGCTGCACAGGCTTTCCCGTTGGCGCACTTGGGGCAACCGGAGCCGCAGTCTTGATCCGTCTCGGCACCGTTCTTGACGCCATCGTTGCAGGTTGCGACCTGGCAGACCGAGCTCGAACAGACCCCGCTCGTGCAATCCGTACCGGCTCCGCAGGCCAGACCGTCCGCGCACTTCGGGCACGAGCCGCCTCCGCAATTCAGATCGGTCTCGCTGCCGTTCTTGGCGGTATCCGTGCAGGTTGCCGCGGCGCAGGTCTTGACCGGAGACCCGATGCAAACGCCGCTCGCACACTCGCTCGGGTCGCCACAACCTTCCCCGTCTTTGCACGTCTTGCCTTGTCCCGTGGTGCAGGTGCTTCCGCAATCGACTCCCGTCTCGCTTCCATTCTTCAGTCCATCGCTGCAACTCGGGGCCTGACAAACGCTGCCGACGCAGACGCCGCTCGAGCAATCCGAGCCGTTCGCGCACGCCTTCCCGTCGGCGCACTTGGGGCATGCCGGGCCCCCACAGTCGGGCGCGGTCTCTTGCCCGTTGGTCTGCCCGTCCGTGCAGTCCGGCGGCGTGCAGGTCAGTTGCTGGTCGTCGCAGACCTTGCTGACGCAGTCCGCCCCCGTCTTGCACCCCTTGCCGTTGTCGCACGGTGAGCAAGAGCCACCGCAGTCCTGAGCGGTTTCGTCGCCGTTCTTGACGCCGTCGGTGCAAGGGTCCGTCGAGGCGTCGCCGCCCGACCCACCCGCGCCGGCCGTTCCGCCGCTGCCCCCTGTGCCCGTGCCGCCCGTGCCGCCGCCAGTGCCGCTGTTGCCACCGCTCGAGCCGCCCGCGCCGCCCGTGCCACCGACGTTGGTGGACTCCGAGCTACAGGCGACAGCCAGACATAGAGCGGAGGCGAAGAGCAGATGAAGTCGAGTCATGGCCACTGTTCCCGAGACTACCGGACTTCCTGCGTAGCCGACCAGCCTGCCCCGCCCGCCGCCGCGCCCCGCCGCTCGGGCCTCCCCGGAAAACCCCCGGTCGCGCTCGTGGTCACGGCCCACCGCATCGCGGACACTGCTCCGCATGGGGTACTTCGCAATTCTCGCACTGTTGGGGTTTCTGCTGGCGGGCTGTAGAGGGGGACGATTCGGGAGGCGGCGGAACCGGGGGCACGGTCGCCACCGGCGGTAGCGGGGGAGCGACGGGCGGAGCTTCGGGCAGTGGAGGCGGAGCGGGCAGCGGCGGAGCCAGCTGCGGGCCGACCGAGCTCTGCAAGCGCACCATCGAGGAGTGCAAGGAGCCCATGACCCAAGCGACGTGCGAGGGCTGGTACGCCACGGCAAGCAACTGCAAGGACATGGCGGCGTACACGCTGTGCAACTGCGACTGCATCAAGGAAGCGAACTGCTCCGACTACTTCGCGTGCGGGCAGCTCTGTTTCAACGACAGCTGCAAGTGAGGATCCGATGCGGAAGCTCCTGGCGGTCTCGTGCTGGCTCCTGCCCTCGATCATGTTCGCGTGCGGCTCGGACGACGCCGGCGGCGGTTCGTCGAACCCGCCCGGTGGCGCTCCCTGGAAGTCGACGACGCATCCGTTCGACCCGACGTGTGCCAGCTGCAAGCCGCTGGGAACCGGCCAGATCGCTCACGCTGGCGAGGCGGATCTGCTCGCCGACACGGTGACCGACGATCCCACGGCGCAGTGGAGCCGTTGCATGTTGAGCTTCATGCACTGCATCGACGACGGCAAGGCGATCCGCGAGTGCGTAGCGGGCTCGGTCTGCCCGGCCGTGTGCAAGGCGGCCTACGAGAAGGCGCTCGCTTCGGGCAGCGAAGTCCAGGCGGTGGACCGCACCTTCTTCGATGCCGATGCGCCGTGCACGCTGCCCGAGCCGAAAGCGGTGACGCCGTGAGGCGCGCGCGCGTGCTGGCCACGCTGACATGGCTGGGTGCGGCCACGGCAGCCCGGCCGAGTGTTGCGTGGGACACCCACGTGAACCCGCAAAACGACTGGCGATCGATCTACGAAAGCCCGACCGGTAGCTTCCACGGAGGTGCCAAGGCGACCGGCAACGAGCACGCCGAGATCAGTGACGACGTGCTGTTCATGCTCGGCAAGAAGTATCTGGACCTGTTCGGTGCCAACGCCGCCAATGCCTGCACGGACGTGAATACCTGCGCGGCCACGCCTGCCATCGTGGACTTGAACTCGAGCTACATGCGCCCCGAAGTCGCGGCGGTGAAACCGTGGGGTGACGATCCGAATACCGTGCTGGAAGAGCGCCGCTTGCCGCCGCTCGCCATGTGGGGAGGCCTGCCCGACTTCAACTACACGGTCTACGACTGGATCAACAAAGGGACCCGGTGTCCTGCTTTGCCGCTCACTGCGGACCGTTACGACCTTTGCCACGTCTATTCGGCCTGGCTCGGGGCCGGCCTGAACAGCTCGCACTTCGGATCTCTGGCGAGCAAGGTGTACGCACGCCATCACGCCATCGCCAAGACCGAGGCCGCGCGCGCGGCAGCCCTGCTCGAGATGCTCCGCCAGGGTGGGGCGAGCAAGTCGCTGCCCGTCGAAGGCGCCATCTGGCACGCGGACTACGCCAAAGAGGCGGAGCTTCTGGCGCTGATCTACGAGATGGTGGGCCAGCACTTCCTGCACGACCGCTGGTCCACCGGACACATGTTCTCGCGCTGGGGTAGCGGCGGGTACGAAGACCTGCCGAAGAAGTTCACCGCGACGCCCATGCTCGACGACGTCGCCGTCTTGGGTCTCTTGAGCGGCACGGTGCACGGGAGCCTGGCCGTCTTCGGTAAGCCGGATCCGCTGAGCGCGCCGTTCATCGACTACACGCTGGTGGGTGACGACGTCATCCGTCCCATGACTTGGCGCTACAGCGAGGGGAACGCGGTCTACCAGGACCCGATCCAGAGCCTCGCGAACGGAGTCGGCGACTACTACTTCGCAGACGTCATCGACGACAAGTGCGATGCGTCCGTGCTCGACTCGAAGAAGAACGCGGGCATCCCCAAGGCCGTGCCGGAGAAGCAGGTTGGAGCCCGCAACCAGAAGAAGGCGCTCCGGACTTGCGCCGGCGAGGGCATGCGGGACGTGATCTCTGCGTTTGCTGCGCAGAACGGCGTATACGGCGCACACCAGCTCTCGCTGGCGGCCCCGGACCCCAACGAGACCCTTCCGATTGCGACGACGTCGGGGAACGACCCGACGAAGCAGCCCGCGTGCACCGAGCCCTGGGTGACCAACGACGCGTTCGTCGACGGTGCGCGAACCATCGTCGGCGCCACGAAGCTGCTCGGCGACGGCCTCCTCGCCGAAGTCGTTGCGTTCGGCAAGACCGCCGTCCAAGCCATCCCCGACGAGATCAAGAGCTGGTACGACATCCCTCAAGACCCGAGCTACACGCCGCCGGGCGTGCGAGTTCTGCCCATCTCGATCCTCGTCGCTTGGCAGGCGCGCAAGAACAAGTGGGCCGACGAAGAAGCCCAGGCTGGCAAGCAGGTGCGCTATGGCGTCGAGAGCGCCAAAGACGGCATCTCGTTCTCGTATTTCGGCCTGGATTTCCGGCCCAACAACCAGTTCGACGTACCCGCGTACTTCGAGCCGGAAGACATCGACGACCTGCCGTGGTTCTCGGAAGCCACGGAGAGCGGCAAGCAGCCGAGCGGTGGGCGCGATCGCTCCAGCATCGACGGCTTCTTCAATCGCGCGCGGGTGCAGGGTTGGTGCAAGACGCTCTACGGCAGCGAGAAGGTCGACAAGAAGAAGGAAGTGACCCTGAAGCTCTTGCGCAACCAGGGGCTCGAGCTGGAGCTCGCAGCAGAGAAGGAAAAGGACAATCTGAAGCAGTCGCGGCTGTCGACGGAATCGAAGCGCGCACGGGCGGCGTGCGCCTACCTGGCGGGCCGCGTCTACAAGTCGACGGACCCAGCCTACACGTCTGGGACACGGCTCGAGCGCATCGGCGAGTTCCTGCCCGAGGGCACCTCTCCGAAGTACGGTCCGAGCTACGAACCCATCTGTGCGTACTTCGACGATGGCGGTGCGGCGGACATCCGCACCACCGACGCCAAGGACGACGACAAGCCGTACTATCTGAAACCGGGCTACGTCGACGGCCCCGGCAAGCCGGGCGCGTGGGGACACGCACCCAAGTCGCTCGAGAACTGGTGCGAGATGATCCCCGTGCTCGACGTGCGCAAGACCGCCGACGACCCGGACTCGGTGGGCGCCATCGTGAAGGACGATGGAAACCGCTGGCTGAAGCTCAGCGGCGAAAACGTCGGCATCAAGACGGGGAGCGGCGCCGTTGGCAAGGTGGTCGCCACCAACGCGAACGGTCAGAAGCAGTCCCTCGACATCTGGGACGGAAACCTGAAGCTCGAGAAGGGCGGATGGTCCTACGACAACCAAACGGTATGGGCGCGGATCCCCGGCTCGAAGCGCGGATTCCCCAGCAACGCCCAGGCCGGAATGCTGCCTCACGAGCTCCAGAAGCTGTCGCCGCGCGCGTACGAGGTCGAGCTGGAGCGCCCCGACGATCCCGACGCGAAGGCGCTCTACCGCGCCGACGGTCGGAAGTCCGTCGGACTCTATCGGTTCTTCGTGCACACGGCGTACGTCGAGTCCGCGAACATCTCCTACGGTTCGGGAACCAAAGCTGGGGGCTTCTGGGCGACGTATCCCAAGTGGATCCAGGGCGACACCGAGTCGGAGATCTTGATCAAGGACTTCTTCAAAGTCCAAGGGGGCGTCTACACGCCGATCGATCTCCAGGCGTATGGCATCACGACCGAGTACCGGATTGGGCAGACTCCGAAGATCGAGAGCGACTACTCCGTGACCTGGGTCGTGGACCCGGACAAGTTCGGTATCGCCATCTCGCACCCGCTGGGGCTCCCGCCCTCGGTGTTCGACGGAACGGCAGCTTGGGTGTTCGCGTATCACTGACGCGGTCAGCGCTTCTTGGCGCGTAGACCGAGCTCGGTGAGGCGACTCACGAACGTGCGGAGCGGCATCTGGATGAGCTCGGCCGCTCGGGTCTGATTGCCGCCGGTGGCGGCGAGGGCTTCGGTGATGCGCATGCGTTCGAGGTCCCGCACCTCTTCTTCGAGCGAGCGAAACGTGCCGGCTGGCGCCTTCGCTGGAGGTTCGGGCGGCTCGGCGTCCGGGTGGGTGAGCCGCAAGGAGAGCTGTCGCGCCTGGATCACCGGTCCGTCTTCGGTGGCCGCCAAGAACTCCATGACGTTCTTCAGCTCCCGCACGTTGCCGGGCCAGGAATGTTGCGATAGCGCGCGGAGAGCATCGTCGGAGAGGCTCAGCGCCGGACGTCCGAGACGCGCGCGCGCGAGCTCGAGGAAGCGCCGCGCGAGGAGCGACAGCTCGCGCGGTCGATGAGCGAGAGGCGGCAGCCACAGGGTCGCGCCGCTCAGGCGGAAATAGAGATCCTGCCGGAAGCGTCCCGCGGCCACCTCGCGTTCGAGGTGCCGATGAGTCGCCGCCACCAAACGCACGTCGATGGGCCGCTCGTTCACGTCGCCGACGCGGACGATGCGTCCGGTGTCGAGGGTGCGGAGCAGCTTGGCTTGGGTGCCGAGAGGTAGCTCCGCGATCTCGTCGAAGAACACGCTGCCGCCGCTGGCGCTTTCGAGCAGCCCGACTTTGGTGCCGGTGGCTCCCGTGAACGCGCCGCGCTCGTGACCGAAGAGCTCACTCTCGATGAGCGACTCGGGCAGGGCTGCGCAGTTGATGGCCACCAGCCGGCTCTGGCGCCTGCTGGAGAAGAAGTGGAGCGCGCGTGCTGCGAGCTCCTTTCCGCTGCCGGTTTCCCCGTGGATCAGCACCGGAATGTCCGACTGGGCCAGGCGCTCGATCAGCGCATAGAGCTCCAGCATCGCCGAGTCTGCCAAGAGCACACGGGCGTCGCCGAGATCGAGCTCGCGAAAGGCGCTGTCGGCGTTGCGGAGCGCTCCGGCTTCGCCCTCGGAAGCCGCGCGCCGCGCGGCGGCCAGCAAGGCGTCGGGCTCGCAGCCGTCGCCGGGATAGCTGGCGAGGCCCGCACGGGCCGAAATCCCGCGGGCTCCCAGTTGAGCGAGCAAGTCTCGCGTGCGCGCGGCGGCGGTTTCGGGGCTGGCGTCGGGCATCAGCACCACCACGCGCGAGTGTCCGTCGCAGGCCGCCTGCTCGAGTCCGACCAGCTCGGGTTCCAGCGCTGCCTCGGCTTCGGTCGCTTCCGTGTTCGCGAGCTCGAACGCCGTGAGCCCTGGCGCTTTGCCTCCGCGCTCGGCTCGATCGATCTCGTGCGCGAGCTTGTCGCACAGCCGGCGGAAGGCATCCGGGGGTGCAGACGGCGCGCCGCGGGCGTGGAGCACGATGGACGTGCTCCCGAGGTCGACCAAGTCCCCCGACAAGAGCAGTCGAGAGCCCGTGACCCGTTCACCGTTCACGAAGCTCCCGTTCTGACTGCCGAGATCCGTGAGCACGACGCCGTTCGGCGACACGGTCAATCGGACGTGCTGGCGCGAGACCTTGGCGTCGCGCACTCGAATGGCGACGTCGTCACCGCGGCCGACGAGGAGCTCCCCGCTTTCCGGGAGTGGAACGACCCGCGACGAGCTCGCTTCGAATACGGCGAGATAGCGCCGCTCGCCGAGCTCGAGGCGCGTACCCGCGTGTTCGGTAGCCAACGTCTCGCGTGGGATGCTCGGCGGGGGATCGACCACGACCGGTTGATAGCACGATCGTTCAGCGGGCGGTTTCGAGGCGCTTGGCCCAGGCGCGCACGCCGAGCACGAACCCCACTTCGAGCACGGCCGTGCCCAGGAGGAGCGCGATCCCGAAGGCGAACCCCAACTCTTCGAGCCCGGGGATCACGTCGGGCAGAGCGGGAACGTGGCTCACCAACATGGCGCGGAGCGGCACCACCAGCGCCAGGTTCAGAAAGGCGCTCGTGAGTACTACGACCAGCGCAAAGTGGCTCCAACGTCGCACCCAGCGCACACCCCGCGGAGTCCGCTGCATGGTGACGATTCCGACCACGATGAGCGCCGCTCCGGTGAACATCAGGAGCACGCTGTCGAGCAGCCCCACCACCGCAGCAGAGCGAGCCAATAGCGAAACCTGGGATTCGTCTGGGACCGGAGCCGAGCCACGGATGCTGCTCAGAAAACCGATGGGGTCGACGATCTCGGGCAGCGCGAAGAAGGCGGAGCTCAGCTTCCACAGGCTCGTCGCGATGCCGGCGACCAGGCACAGCACGCCGAGCCCCTCGCTCTTCACGCGTTCGGGTGGGGGAGTGGTTTCCACCGTGGGCGGCGGCGTCACGACGACGACCGTGGGCGGGGCGCCGTGAGAAAGCGTAGCCAGGGTCGGAACACTCTCGCTCGCCACGGGGGAGGCGAGGGTGCGCGGAGCGGAATCGAGCAGGGGAATGGCTTCGGACGCCAGGGTCGGCGCGTTTCGCGAATCGGGAGCTTGCGGTTGCCGGGCGCCGCTCGCGTCGAGGGCGCTCCGGAACGCGTCCGCGCTCGCGAAGCGGTCTTGCGGTCGCTTCGCGATGGCGCGCATCACGGCGCGGTCGACGAACTCCGGGATGGCTTGCGGCGCATTTTCGGACGGGGGACGCGGCATCTCGACGATCTGCGCGTGATGAATGGCGTCGGCGGAGCGATGGCGCGCAAACGGATGTGCGCCCGTAACGAGCTCGTAGAGCACGAGGCCCACCGCGTACACGTCGGTGCTCGCCGTGATGACGCCTCCCTGGAGCTGCTCGGGCGCCGCGAAGTGCGGTGTGCCGACGACACCGCCCTCCGACGTCGAGAAACGCGGGCGCACGTGTGCGGCCAGCGCCGCCTCCGCCACGACCTTGGCGACGCCGAAGTCCAGAACCTTCAGCGTGCCGTCTTCACACAGGAAGAGGTTCTCCGGCTTCACGTCTCGATGGATGAGCCCGACGGCGTGTGCGGCGCCGAGACCCGCGAGCGTTTGCCGCACGACGTCGAGCGCTTCGGCGAGTGGCAGGGGGCGTCTCCGCGCGAGCTCTTCGGCGACCGTCCGTCCCGACAGGTGCTCCATGGCGAGGTAGGCGCGCCCCGTGGAAGTCGTACCGAAGTCGGTGACGCGCACCAGGTTCGGGTGGGAGAGTCGCGACAGTGCCTGTGCTTCGACGCGTAGTCGATCGACCAGATCCCTACGCGCGGCGAGGTCGGTCTTCAGGAGCTTGAGCACGACGCGCTGCGCGAGCCCGGCGTGCTCGGCGAGCACCACGGTGCCCATGCCGCCCTCGCCCAACACCGCTACGAATCGATAGGGTGTGCCTCCGAGGGCGCGCTCAGCTTCGAGGGCCGCGGCGCACATTGCGAGCGCGAGTATACGGGACCTTGCCCGGCTACTTGCGTACGACCACGTAGACCTTCTTGTCCGCCTGTGCGGAGACGCCGTGCCAGCCGTCCGGGATGGCGGGATCTGCCCAATGCCAGACGCGCAGCGCGTCGGCCGGGGAGAGCTGGATCTGGCCCTGGCCATTCTCGATGCCGAAGCGGTCGTGCCAGGGGGCCCCGACCACGAGCTGGCCGCTCGTCAGCTCGAGCGCCCACGGCGCGTCGTGCACGTCGAAGAGCTCTTCCATGCCTTTCGGATTGAACTTGGACGCCGTGACGTGCTTCGTGACGACTTCGAAGGCGCCCTGGGCGGTGGATGCCGTGGTCTTGGGGTCCCCCAATCGATCCCGCCCGGTGCTCCCCAAGGTGACGAAGACGGGCTTCTTGCCTTCGTAGAGCACGACGGTGTTGGTCACGACGCTGACGTCGATCCACTTCTGGTCCCCTTGGGCGAAGTCGGGCCAGCTGTTGCGCTTGCGCACCACCAAGACGTCTCGGTGGCGGGCGAAGCGACCATCGGCCATGGCCCAATACTTGAGCGGACCCACCGTGCGGAACTTCCCCGTGAGGCTCAGGATCTGATGGAACTCGAGGTTGTCGACCTTCTCGGCTTCCCCTTTCTCCACAGCCCACGCCTTGACGCCGCGCCGGACGACGAAGCCAACGGGGAGCTCGGCCTTGTCGCCCAGCTCGACGCCCTTGAATTCGCTCCCTTGCACGGGCTCGAGGTCGCTCGCTTTCACGAACTGACCGCTCGGCGTGAGCGCGAGCCGTTGCATCTTCCCCTCCGGATCCACCGCGTTCCAGGAACCCACCACCGCCACGATGCTGCGCCGGCGGAGCTTTCCGACTTCTTTGACGGCGTTCTCTTTGGAGCCGTCGCGCTCGAGGAGCGGGCTCTCGTTCTTCATGCGTCCGTACACGAAGGGGGCGGGCTGATCCATCTTCGGCGCCTGCGCCATGGCGGCCAAGGTCGGGTGTTTCAGATCGAGGGTCGCCCCCTCTCCGACGCAGACGAAGCCAGCCGGGCGGATGGGGTACCAACCGCCTGGGCAACGATCGGTCGTATAGGGTTTCTCCGCGCGGGGCACCAACGCGCCCGCGTGCAGGTACCCGATCTGCTTGCCCGTGGTCGAAGGCCGGTCCATCACCGGCGTCACCTCGGCAATGGCACCCAGTTTGGGACCATTGGCGGGCGGAACTGGGACCGAGGGCACCTCGACTTCCTCGTTCTTCGCCAGGGCCGGCAGGTCGTCATTTTTCTTTTTGGAGCAGCCGAGGGTCCCCGTCGCGACGACGAGCGCGACGGCCGAAACCGCATAGGGGCCGAGTCCGAGCGTACGGCGAGCCATGTCCCCCGGTGGCATGCCCCGGAGAGATTGGCCCAGTTTTCAGCGACGGCTCAGATGCCTGGCGGGCACGGTCCGCTGATGGGCTGGCCACCCGGCGGCGTGAGGCTGCAGGTGCCATCGGCGTTCTTCATCACGCCGGGAATGGCCGTCGGCGTTGCGGATCCGGCAGCGGGCGGCGTCGTGCCTGCGGGTGCCGGAGTCGCGGCGGGTGCGGGTGCGGGCGCAGGCGCGGGTGCGGGCGCGGGTGCGGCGGCGGGTGCCGGCGCCATGGGCCCCTGAGGCGGCGGACCGTAGTAGCCCTGGGGCGGGGGTTCGGATTGGGGCTCGGACTGCTTCGAGCCGCAGCCCGTCAGGGTGAGCACGCAAGCGAAGACCACGAGGCTCGTTTTCATCGCCGCTCATTCGAGCACGCCACGCCGCCCTGCGCCAGCAGAAGTCAGAAATCGAGCCCACGCAGGTGGAAGAAGAGCGAGAACTCCACGAGCGAAATGCCCGGCCTCGCCGAGAGCTCTCGGGTTCCGGTGAAGACGCGCCTGCGCTCTGCGCCGAGCGGGAGCGTGTAGCTCGGACGATACGCGATCTCGATGAAGCGCCACGCGAGCCCGAGCGAAGGCGCGAGGGCCAGCGAGCTCCGCGCGCTGCTCGCGGTATCGACGCTGACGGCCGGCGCGACTCCCACCGGCAACGACAGGTCGCCTGCGATCGGCAGCTCGTAGAGTGCGGCCTCACGGAGCTCGAGCTGACCATGACCCGTGTGGTAGACGACGCCGAAGCCGACGCTCGAGTCGAGCCGCGCGCGCGGGCCCACAGTCTCGGGCAGGCGAAGGCTCAAGCCTGCGATGAGCCGCGTGTTCCATAGCCAACGATCTTCGTACTGCTCCTCGCCGTCGAACCGCACGCGGAGTCGCTCGCCGTTCTGGCCGGCGGCCACGCCGGCGAACGGAGTGAACCGCGCCTCCGCCCGTGCGGAGCTCGGCCAGAACGCCAACGCGCAAGCGAAGGCAAGAGCGCAGCGCCTCATTGGACCACCCACCCGAGGGGACGCCGCGGGCTCTTCTTTGCCGGGTCCCACTCCACGCCGATGCGGAAGCACATCTGGACGGTCGAGCTCGCGCGCCCGCTGAGCTCGGCCAGCAGGGGGCCGAAGCGGGGCGCGAGACTCAGCTGTTCTTCGCGGTCCTGGCGCTCCGGCAGCT
This sequence comes from Polyangiaceae bacterium, assembly GCA_046351435.1. Taxonomy (GTDB): domain Bacteria; phylum Myxococcota_A; class Polyangia; order Polyangiales; family Polyangiaceae; genus JADJKB01. Next base: position 18,769 of record JAXLYN010000014.1, on the reverse strand, counting down.
GGTTCAGCGGTTGAAGGGCCAAGCCCTGACTCGCCGTCCACAGATGGATGCGCTGGAAGATGCGGCCCAACCGCAGCTGCTGCGGGCGGGACGCGCGGTCGGTGGTCGACAAGAGGACGAACGCGAACCCCGTGGTCTGCTCGTGTTCGGTACGATCGAGCCAATACTCGGCAGCCTTGGCGGCGCTCGGCGCGCCGGTGAGCTTGGCGAGGACGCGCAGCCCGTCGCCGAAGCCCATGGCGTCGATGGTCATGCCGTCCCGATACGCCTCGATGTCCGCCTTGGTCTGCCGCCACCAGCGGTGGCTCGCGTTCCACATCTCTTGGTCGTCCACGATGGCGTGGGCCGCGGCGATGGTGCCCTGCCGAAAGCGCGACTTCGCTTCCGGTGTTCCGAGGAAGGTGAGCTCGACGTCCGCGTCGTCGACCAGAGCGCCGAGGGCGGGCTCGAGATCGCCGGGCGGCTTTCCGTCGAGATAGGCTCCACGGTTCGTGTGACGATGCGCGATGGCGTGGTAGAGCGGCGGCGTCTTTGGTGCTGACTCGGTGAGCTCGATGTGGGCCACGTGCTCTGGGTCGGCAGGCGACGGTAGCCAGCTCAGCGTCGGGCTTCGTCCGTGGGCCTCCGCTGCGAGCATCAGGTTCTCGATGGCGCAGCCGAGACCGATGTGTTGCTCGCGGCCGAGCGCATCCACGGCGCCGAGGCGCCGCTCGGTGGCGAAGTACACGTCGACGCTGGTCTCTCGGATCGCGAAACGCCAGGGCTGGGTGTTGTGCGGGCTCGCCGCCAGGAGGGCTGCTGCCACGGCGACGCGCTCGGGGCGGGTTTCGTCTCCTGGGAAGTCCCAGGGCGCGTACGCCTCGCCCTCCTCGGCCGGGTATTGGCCACAGCCCTCGAGCCAGGGCGCGACGAACAGAACGCCCCCGGCCCCGAGCCAAGCGCCAAACGACCTGCGGCTGATTGCTTCCATGCACCCCATGTAACTAATGCGACGACTCGGGATAATTGCCTCGAATTGGCTAGCAGTTATGCTTGGCCTGCATGGATCGCCTGACCGGTCTCCGGGTGTTCTGCCGGGTCGTCGAGCGTGGCAGCTTCTCGGCCGTCGCGCGCGAGCTCGGGATCAGCCAGCCCAACGCGAGCCGGCACGTCGCCGAGCTCGAGTCGCGGCTCGGCACCCGGCTGCTCTTGCGCACCACCCGACGCGTGAGCCCCACGGACGCCGGTCGCGCCCTGTACGAGCGCGCTTCGCGCGCCGTGAGCGAGCTCTTGGACGCGGAGAACGAGGTCTCTGCCGGTCTGGCTTCGCTCTCGGGCCCGCTCCGGATCTCCGCGCCGGGTGCGTTCGGTCGCAGGTTCGTTTTGCCCGTCGTGGCCGCGTTCTTGAGAGAGCACGAGCGCGTCGAAGTCGAGCTCCTGCTCTCCGACCGCCCCATCGACCTCATCGGTGAAGGCATCGACCTTGCCGTGCGCATCACCGCTCCAGGCTTTGGCACCGTGGTCCACAGGAAGCTCGGGCAGCTCGCCATCGTGCTGGTGGCGGCACCGAGCTACCTCGAAAGGCGTGGCGTTCCGCGCAGCGTGGCTGACGTGAACACGCACGACGCCGTGTTCCACACCGACACGCGCGCGCACCTGGCGGCGCTCGTGGCCCGCGGGGCCTTGGCCGCGCCGCCCGAGTTCCGCGTGCGGCTCGTGTGCGACGACGTCGAGGCGGTACACGACGCGGTGCTCGCCGGACTCGGCATCGCGCCCATCGCCAAATGGCTCGTGGCCGACGACCTCCGCAGCGGAAGACTCGTGCCCGTGCTGCCGGAGTTCGCCTTGCCCGAGGTGCCGGTTTTCGCCGTGTTTCCCGCGGGGCGTCAGCACTCCGCGCGGCTCGAGGCCTTCGTGCGCGAGCTCGGGCGGGCCCTGCCGAGACTGCCCGACGCGTGAGCGCTCCGAAGATCGCGTCGAGCGCCGGCGCTGCTCGCGGGCTCGTTGTACTCGCGTTTCAATTCGAGCGTAGGCGCTGGGGCAACTGGGTCGAAACCGGGCGACCGCCCGCCGAGTTCACCAGTGGCCCCACCAAGAACCAGGTCTTCATGCGCCCCTTCCCCTTCACCTCGATTTCCCCTCGGGGCTCGAACTCGTAGCGATCGCGCAGTAGGAGGTAGGTCGCGTGGCTGACCTGGATGCTCCCCGGCTCCGAATGGGACTCCATGCGGCTCGCCGTGTTCACCGTGTCGCCCCACACGTCGTAGATGAACTTCTTTTTGCCGATGACGCCGGCGACCACGGGTCCGGTGTTGATGCCGATGCGGATGCTCAGGGGGTCGCCGAAGTGACGACTCAGCTCTTCGGTCCGGCGACGCATTGCCAGCGCCATCTCGGCGATGGTCTGGGCGTGGTCGTATTCGCGGCTGTGGAGCCCGCCCGCCACCATGTAGGCGTCCCCGATGGTCTTGATCTTCTCGAGCTTCAACTTGTCGACGAGGTCGTCGAAGCTGGAGAAGATCAGGTTCAAGCGATAGACGACCTCTTCGGGCTCGAGCCGCTCGCTCATCTGAGTGAAGCCCACGATGTCGGCGAACAGCACCGAGACCTGCTCGAAACCCTCGGCGATGGCCCGATTTTCGCTCTTCAGGCGCTCGGCGATGCTCGGCGGGAGCAGGTTCAAGAGCAGCGCTTCGCTCCGCTGTTTCTCGGCGTCGAGCGCCTCCACGTGCTCCCCGATGAGCTTCCGCTGCACGAAGGCATCACGCGCGCGTCCCTCGGCCTCGCGTGCCATCAAGGTTCCGATGCTCCCCAGCGCGAGCAAGGTCACGCTCACGCTGGCGCGCACCGTGCCACCGCTGTGCGCGGCGAGGGCGTCCAAGACGTTGTAGAGCAGCACCGAGAGCAGCGTGTACGCCGACTCGGTCACCACGTTCATCCGGGCGACGAACGGGCCCAGCGTCACGAACAGGACGGCGTAGGACGTGTAGAGATAGAACCCCGCTCCCTGGGCGATGGTGCCGATGTAGAGCACGACGCTGCTCACCGCGAGCCCGTAGAGCAGCATGACGTGCTGACCGAGTCGCGCCAGCAGCTTCGAGCGCACCACCCCGATCGTGAGGAGCGCCACCGGCAGGAACAGGGCGTAGCGCACGAGCCAGGCCCGCGTCTTCACCTCCGGCACCACCAGCGCGTCGTGGACGCCATAGGCGACGAAGACCAGCGAGGTCAGCGTGATGCTGAAGCTCAGGTGAGCACGCAGCCCGTCGAGCTCGCTCCGGTGGTACTCGTCTTCGAGCTTCGGATCCCGGAACGTCTGGGTCAGCCAGTTGCGCGGGGCGTCGAGCTTCACCGCCTTGGAGCATAGCCGCAAAGACCTGCCGGTGTAGCATCGCGGGATGTCCCGTCCCGCGCCCGACCTCGGGTCTCCGCTGCGCGAGATCGCAAGCCGCATCGGGGCCGAGCACGTAGTGACCGATCCCGAGGCCCTCGCGCACGCCGGTCGTGCGACCTTTGCCACCGAGTCGCGGGTCTTGGCCTGGCTTCACCCCGGCGACGCCCGGGAGGTCGCGGCGATCCTGACCATCGCTCAGCGCACGGGCCTGCCGCTCTACCCCATCAGCGGCGGGAAGAACTGGGGTCTCGGTTCCCGCGTGCCGCCAGTGCCTGCCGCGCTGCTCGATCTCGGTCGCATGCGGTCCATCGATCACTTCGACGAGGAACTCGCGACCGTCCGCGTCGAAGCCGGCGTCACGTTCCGCGAGCTCCATCGCTACTTGGTGGCGAAGAAGTCGCGGCTCATGCTGTCGAGCACGGGCGGCAGCCCCGACGGCAGCGTGCTCGCCAACGCCCTCGAGCGGGGCGACGGCTCCGGACCCAATGGCGAGCGCGCGCTTCACGTCGCTGCGCTGGAAGTCGTGCTGCCGACGGGCGAAGTGATCCATACGGGGTTCGATCGCTTCGACGGAGCGAGCGCCGCGGAGCTGCACCGCTTCGGCGTGGGACCCGCGTTCGACGGCCTGTTCTCCCAGTCCCGCCTCGGAGTCGTGACCCGTGGCACGCTCTGGCTCGCGCCGCTTCCGCGCTACCTCGCCGCCCTGCGCTTCGCGCTCCATACCAGCGCCGAGCTCGCGCGAGCGCTCGACGCGCTTCGCGACTTGCGTCTCGAGGGCACGCTGCGCACGCCGGTCGGGATCTGGAACGACTATCGCGTCCTCTCCGCTGCCGGCCGCTACCCGTTCGAGCGCACGGACGGAAAGACGCCGCTCCCGGCCGAGCTCTTGGCCGAACAGCGCGCGGAGTGGGGTGGAGCGCGCTGGCTCGGGCTCGCTTCGATCTACGCGGCGAGCGAAGCCCAGGGCCGCGCCAGCGTCGCGCGCATCCGAGAGCTGCTCGGTCCGCACGTCGCTCAGCTCGCGGTCGAGGAGCGATCGGGTGATCCTCGCGCCGATCGTCCACTCTTCGATCCGGAGAACCCGGGTCGAGCGTTCCTGCAGGGCATCCCCCACGAGCAGAGCCTTCGCAGCATGTACTACCGGAAGCCCGCGGGCGCGCCCGCCGACCTCGACCCCGATCGCGACGGCGCCGGCGTGCTCTGGCTGTGCCCCGTCGTGCCTGCCCGGGGTTCGGAGGTCGTGGTCGCGACGGACGACATCGAGCGAATCTGCCTCGAGCACGGTTTGGAACCTCTGCTCGCCATCTTCGGCAAGAGCGAGCGGACGTTCACGCTCCTGCCGATGTTGGTCTTCGACCGCGACGTGCCCGGCGCCGACGAGCGCGCGCTGGCCTGCCACGACGCGATGCTGCGGGAGCTCGCCGCGCGCGGTCACCTGCCGGAGCGGCTCGCGTTGCCCGCGATGGAGGCGCTGCCGAGCGCCCGCGACGACCACGGGCGGCTGCTCGCCAGGCTCATCGAGCTGTTGGACCCTGCCGGAATCCTCGCTCCGGGCCGCTACGACTTCGGCGCGGGGCGGCGTTGAGGAAACGGTCCGCCGGCGAAGTTCTGCTACTTTGCTGGCGTGGCGGGAGACGACTTCGACGCTCGTGAGCTCGAGCTCGAGCAAAGGCCGCTGCGCATCGGGACTACTCGCGGCACGCGCTGGCGTTCGCGGGAGGCATGGGCAGCGTCGTCGTCGGAGTCTTGACGAGCGGTCTTTCGGAGAAGCTGCTGGCTTTGGGCTTTTGCGCTGCCGCGGCGGCGTGGGGCTACTCGGGCCTCGTGGCCTGGAGGAGCGGCATCCACATGTTCGGCGGCGCTCGCCCCGGGGGCTTCGGACAGTTCGTGGTCACGACGAGGTCGACGACGGGGGCGCGGATCGTCGCCGCCGGATTGTTCGTCCTGGCGCTCGCCTGTGTCGGCGCCGCGGTCGGAGCGTTGCGCTGAGCGGCCGCTCACTCCGTCGCGAACCAGCTCTGGCAGAGCTCCAGCGTGCGCGCGTTCTCCTCGACGTTCGAGAGGAAGCTCTGCCGCCATTCGGGACGCGAGATTCTCGATGCGCTCCGCTCCACTGCTTCGCGGGCCAGTGTAAGGGCCTGCTTCGCTTCTTCGCGGCGACCTCGGGCGAACAGCGCTTCGGCGTGGACCAAGCGCAGCGCGACCTCGCCCTCTTCCACGCCTTCGGCGGCCACGATCTCCACGGCTTCGGTCGAGTGCGCGACGGCCGCGTCGACCTCGCCCCGAACGAGCTCGATGCGCGCGAGGATTGCCAGGGCTACCACTCGCATGGGGCCCGCGTCCGAGGTGAGCTCGACGCCCTTTCGAGCTTCCGCAGCGGCGGCTTCGCTCTGGGAAAGACCGAGGAGGATCCGGGCCAAGTAGATGTGCGCCGACGCCATCATGCGCCGGTCGCCTTGGGCCCGCGTGAGCGTGAGCGCGGTGAGCTCGTGTTCGCCGGCTTCGGCGAAGCGCCCTTGGCAAGCTAGCGTGAGCCCGAGGTTGTTGTGGGCGAGGGAGAGCACGGTCGGCAGGCCGATGGTCGTGGCGAGCTCGACCACGGCATGGAGTTCTCGCTCGGCGTCCGCGTACAGGCCGAGCAGAGTGAAGGCGTAGCCGAGGCTCGCGCGGATGTTCGCCAAGCGCCGCATGTCTCCCGCCGCGGTGCAGAACGTGGCGGCCTCGGCGTTTTGTTCGGCATACCGGGCGAAGTCGCCGTCGAACAGCGCCTGGGTCGCGATCACCTGGTGCAGGTGGGCCATCGCAGCCGGATCCGGCGCCGGCGTGTGCGTGGCCACGGACTCGGCTCGCGCCACGAGGGCATCGCCTTCTGCGCGTCGACCGCCGTTGATGAACCGGAAGCCCGCCATGGCCATGGCAGCGGTCCAGTCGGGGGCCGCGTCGGCGCTGGGCTCGATGGCGCTGAGCGCGGCGACGGCGGCTTCGCCCCAATCGGCGTGGCCGAGCACCCACGACGCGCCGATGACCCGCTTCATGGCTTGGCACCAGCGCGGGCTCCCACGCTCGAGCAGCATCACCGCTTCGAACGCGTAGTGGAGCGAATCCCGTGAACGACCCAGCCAGAAGCAGGCTTCCGCAGCCAGCGCTCGGCAGCTCCCGCGGATCTCTTCGCTCGCCTCCGCCGTGCTCGAGCCGCGTTCCGCGCGCTCGATGGCGGCCTCGAGGTCGTTTTGTGTGAGCGCATCCTCCGTGGCGGGTACGTACCAGGCTGCAGCGCGTGCCCTCGCGCCGCCCTTTTCGAAGTGCTCCGCCAGCTCGAGCGGGTCGGCGTTGCCCTCGCGCTCGAGCCATTCGGCCGCCAACCGGTGACCGGTGCGCCGATCGTCGTCCGTGAGCATGCCATGGGCCGCTTCGCGCCAGAGCGCGTGGCGGAATCGGAACGCGGTTTGCCCGCCCCTCGGCTCGCCGTGGATCAGGATTTCGCTTTGCCGGAGCGAAGACAGCGAGAGCTGGAGATCGACGCTGTCCGCATTCGCCCCGAGCAGATGCGCGATGCCGGTGGCTTCGAAGGTCTCACCGAAGATGCTGGCGGCGCGTAGGATGCGGCGCTCTTCGGGCGTGAGCCCCGCCAGACGCCCGGCCAGGACGGCCACCACGCTCTCGGGCAGCTCGCTCGAACGGCCTTCGGCTGCGACTCGGATCAGCTCCTCCAAGAAGAACGGGTTACCGTCCGCACGCGACACGAGCCTTGCGAGTTGGGCGTCGGCCGCCTCCGCTCCGAGTACGGCGCGCGCCAGCTCGCGGCCTGCGCGTTCGGGAAGCTTGCCGAGTGCGATGCGTGTGGGGTTGCGCTCGTGCCACAGGTTCGGGAAGAGCTCGTCGACCTCGGGTCGAGCGAACGCCAAGATGGCGAGGGGCCTGTCCGCGAGTCTTCGCAGCAGCGAGTCGACGAAGTTCACGCTGGCCAGATCTCCCCAGTGCAGATCGTCGAGCAGCAAGAGGAGCGGCTGGGCTGCGGTCTTCTCGGCGAACAGGCGGTGAATCGCCGCTCGAATGCGATCGCCGAGCACGACGGGGTCGCGGCGCGCTGCGCGCACCCGCTCCGAGGGCTCCGGGGTGAGGCCCAGGAGCTCCGATGCGAAGTCCGCCACTTCATCGGCGCCAGTCTCCGCTACGCTCGCTCGCGCGAACGCCGAGAGCTTCGCGCTGCGCTCTTCGACGGCGTCGCCCCGCTCGATGCCGGCCGCGCGTCGAATGGCCTGCGCCACCAGGCCCAGAGGTGCACCCGCCGACATGACCTCGGCTTCACCGCGCCACACCGTGAGCTCCGGGCGGCTCTGTTGCAGTCGGAGCAGGAGCTCGTGACGCAGACGCGACTTGCCCGACCCGGCCGGGGCCACGACCAGTGCGACACGCGCCGTCGATTCGTCGAGCGCGGCATGGACCACGGCTTCGAGGGTCCCGAGCTCGAGGGCTCGACCCACGAAGGGCGTGGGGCGTCCGAGCAGCGTGCGCATCGTCGCGGCTTCGCTCCTCACGCCCAAGAGTCGGTAGCCGCGTTCGCAAGGGGCAAGCTCGAAGCGCGCATCGAGCAGGGCGCGCGTCAGCTCGTCGGTGCGGATTTCTGCGGGCGGGGTCGCGGCGAAGAGCGCCGCCACGGCGTCGATGGCTTCGCCGACGGGCAGCTTGTTCTGGGTCGTCGCACGGCCCGTGGCGAGCGCGACCCTGGGAGCGCCGTGAGCGGCCAAGGTCAGTGCGCTCATGGCGGCTCGCGCCGCGTGCTCACCGGTGCCTCCCTGGGGCTCGAACAGCACCAGAAGCGTGCCGTTCTTCAGCGCCTCGACCCGCGCTCCCGATGCCGCGGCCGCCGCTGCGAGCGCGGTCAGCTGCGCATCCCTGGGGGTCGCCGCCAAGACCGCGGTCACGATGGCGCGTTCGCTCTCGGTGATGGTGGCAGCCGGCTTCGAGGCTCTGGAGCTCTGCGGCTCGATGTTCGAGAGCAAACCGAGCAGCGCTCCGCCGTCGGCCGGGCGTCGCGCCGGGTCCTTCGCGAGCAGCGAAACCACGAGCTCGTCGAGGCCGCTCGGCACCAGCGCGCGGAGCTCGCTCGGCGGTGGAACTTCTTCCACCACGATTTTGAAGAGCGCCGCCACCGGATCGTCGGCCATGAACGGAGGGCGCCCGGTCAGGCAGTGGTAGAGCACGCAACCGAACGAGAACAGGTCGGTGCGCGGGTCCACCGTTTCGCCTCGCACCTGCTCGGGCGCGACGTAGCCGGGCGTGCCCAAGAACTCCCCGTGTCGCGTCATGACGGTGCCCGCGTGGGCGATCCCGAAGTCGAGCAGACGAACCTGGTCGACGTCGTCGTTCACCAGGAACAAGTTCTCCGGTTTCACGTCGCGGTGGACGACACCGCGAGCATGGGCGTGGCCGAGCGCGCTCCCGATTCGCTCCAAGAGCGAGAACGTCTCTTGGAGCGAGAGCGCCCCGCGGGCGAGCCGCTCCGATAGCGGGCGGCCGGCGAGCCACGCCATGGCCAGGTAGGGCTCGCCTTCGTCCGTGCGCCCGTGGGCCACCCATTCGGCGATGTGCGGGTGGCGCAGCTCGGCCAAGAGCCGCGCCTCCCGCTCGAAGCGAGTCACGATTTCGGGCGACGACAGCGTGTGCAGCAGCTTCACGGCGACGATGCGGCCGTCACGCTGGTCCACCGCGCGATAGACGCTGCCCATGCCACCGACCCCCGCGCGCTCGAGGAGCTCGAACCGATCGGCGATCTTGCGACGCATCGCCGCTGAAAAGTGGCAGGCCGGGCGCCGAGCTTCAAGCGCCGAGACGCGAACTCGTGCTCCGGCCGGGCACTTCGACCGAGGGCTGGTCGGCTCGGGCTCAGTCGACGCGCTCGTCGTCCCGGCGCGGCCGGCGATTCACGTCGAGAATGCGCTTGCGCACGCGCACCGCGTCTGGAGTGACCTCGACCAGCTCGTCGCGATCGATGAACTCCATCGCGGTGTCGATGCTGAGGAGGTGAGGCGGCGACAGAATCACGTTTTCGTCGCGACCCGCAGCACGGATGTTGGTCAGCTTCTTCTCTCGCGTGACGTTCACGTCGAGGTCGTTGGCCCGATTGTGCTCCCCGATGATCATGCCCTCGTACACTTCGGTGCCCGGCTCGATGAAGAGCACACCGCGCGGTTGGAGGTGGAACAGGGCGTAGGGAGTGGCCGTGCCCGCGCGATCCGAGACGATGGCGCCGTTCACGCGGCGCAGCATCGGGCCGCGGTAGGGCTCCCAGCCCTCGAACAGCGTGTTCAAGAGACCCATGCCGCGGGTTTCGGTGAGGAACGACGAGCGGAACCCGATGAGCCCGCGGGACGGCACGATGTACTCCATGCGTGCGCGCCCGAAGCCCAGGTTCGACATCTTGACCATTTGGCCTTTGCGCTCGCCGAGCCGCGTGGTGACGGCGCCGACGAACTGCTCGGGCACGTCGACCACGACGCGCTCGACGGGCTCCATCTTCTGGCCGTCGACCTCACGTACCACGACTTCGGGCATGCCCAGGGCGAACTCGTAGCCCTCGCGGCGCATGGTCTCGGCCAAGATGGCGAGCATGAGCTCCCCGCGCCCGTAGACGATGAAGGTGTCGGGTTCCGGCGTGTCCTCGAAGCGGAGCGCGAGATTCCTGCGAGATTCCTTCTCGAGCCGTTCACGCACGTGGCGCGAAGTCACCCATTTCCCGGCGCGCCCCGCGAAGGGGGACGTGTTCACCAAGAAGCTCATCTTGATGGTGGGCTCCTCGACCTGGATTCGAGGCAGAGCCTTCGCGCTCTCGGGCGCCGCGACGGTATCGCCGATCTGCACGTTCTCCATGCCCGCGATGGCGACGATGTCGCCCGCCGAGGCCTGGCTCGCCTTGGTGCGCTTCGTGCCCTCGAAGGTGAACAAGCTCGAGAGGCGCGAGCGCACCTCGCTGGTCTCCTGCAAGAGCACGACCTCTTGGTTCACCTCCACCGAGCCCTGCCAGAGCCGCCCGATGGCGAGCCGGCCCACGTAGTCGTCGTGCTCGATGTTGTGCACGAGGAGCTGGAGCGGGGCCTTCGGGTCACCGCTCGGCCCTGGCACGCGCTCGATCAGAGTCTCGAACAGCGGCGCGAGGTCGCGGCCCTCGTCTTCGAGCTTGTGCTTGGCCTGCCCGAGCTTGCCGATGGCGTAGAGCGTCGGGAAGTTGGCCTGCTCGTCGCTGGCTTCGAGCTCGCAGAACAAGTCGAAGATCTCGTTCAAGACCTCGTCGGGGCGGGCGTCCTGCCGGTCGATCTTGTTGATCACCACGACCACCGGCAGCCCGAGCTCGAGGGCCTTCTTCAACACGAATCGGGTCTGGGGCAGGGGCCCTTCGGCCGCGTCCACCAGCAAGATGGCGCCGTCTGCCATCTTCAACGTGCGTTCCACCTCGCCGCCGAAGTCGGCGTGTCCCGGCGTGTCGATGATGTTGATGAGCACGCCGCGAACGCGCACGCTGGCGTGTTTGGCCAGGATGGTGATGCCGCGCTCGCGCTCGAGATCGTTGGAGTCCATCACCCGTTCTGCGACGACTTCGTTGTCACGGAACACGCCCGTCTGACGCAGCATGGCGTCGACCAGGGTGGTCTTGCCGTGGTCGACGTGCGCGATGATGGCGACGTTGCGGACGTCGGGCCGCTTGGGCAGGGACATGTTGGCGCGCGGACTAGCTCAAAGCCGGCCGGCGTCCAAGGTGAAAGTGTCGAATCTCGAGCTCCGCCGAGCCGACCTGGCGTATCAGGCGATGCCCAAGCGTTCGAGCACCGGCAGTCTCTCCTTCTCGAACGCGCTGGCGATCTTGAGGAGCTCCACGCGGTTCTCGGCTTCTTCTTCTACACGCTTGCCTTCTCGGAGCACGCGTTGACCTTGGGCCGAGAGGGTCTCCCAGACGCTGTCCGCCCAGGCCTGGGCGCCGCGTTTGCCTTGCGAGCGCGCGAGGAGACACAGCTGATCGATGCGCCCGACCGGGATGCCGGTGCCGGTCACGGGCGAGGCCAGGTATCCGATCTCGGAGTTGGCGCGCGTGCGATCCATGAGATGAAGGTTCAGCGCGCGCGTGCGCGGCATCACTTCGTTCACCACCTCGTCGGCGCGCGCCGGCATGAGTTGGTTCTTGCCCATCAGCACCGTGACCGCCTGCACGATGGAAGGCAGGCCGATGTTCTTGGGTTCGAGCACGCGCTCGAGCTCGCCCAGGCTCTTCTTCCGCGCACCTTCGCTGGCGAGCGCCTCGACCAGTGGCGCGTAGGTCGATTCCTGGAGCTTGGCGGTTCCGAGCGCGCCGCGCACCTCGAACTTGATGTTGCTGGCTTGTTCCGTGAGAACGACGAGGGCGGCGCGGAGCTTCTCCGCCTGCATCAAGCCGGGCAAGCGGCGCGAACCTCGCACGAAGTAGTCGCGTCGAAACTGCTGGTTCGCCAGGAAATCGCGCACGGTCTCCCGCAGCACGACGTCCGTGAACGAGTTGACGAGCGCCTGCCCCTCCGCGCTCAAGTGCAGGCCGTCGACCTGCTCGATGAGCGTCGCCGACACCGCGAAGGAGAGCTTGGCCGGCTCGAGCTCGGTCACGAGTTGCGAGAACGGCATCGGGTGCCACTCGGCGTTCAAGAACTCGTGCGCCAGGTACTTGCGGTTCTTGTCCTTCATCTTCTGAAGGCGCTCGAGCACCCGCGGGTGGGCTTTGAAGTAGAGCGCCCCAGCGCTCGAGACCTTCTCGGCGAACTCCATGGCGGAATCGAGTCGATTCAGGAGCCCCGTGCCTTCGGCGCTGCCCCGGCTGGCGTGGATGTCGAGCAGATGGCGGAGCGGCGCGATGGGCGCCCAGCCGGGCATCACGTTGTAGGAAACGTAGAACACGCCGCCCGGCTTGAGCTTCTTCCGCGCGATGTCCACGATCACGCGCCGGTTCTCCGGGCCGATCCACGACCAGATGCCGTGGAGCGCGATCATGTCGAACTCGGGCAAGTCGTCCCGCTCGGCGAGCTCGGCGAAGCTCGCGTCGAGCACACGGGCGTCGGAGCCGGAAGCGCGCACCATCTCTTCGGTGCTCGCGGCTTGCCCGGGGTTGAAGTCGGTGCCCCAGAGCTCGCCGGGCACCGTGGCGCAATGGATGGCGTAGGAGAGCCCCTGCCCGAATCCGAGCTCGAGGTACGTCGGCCGGGCCAGCGAGCGCGTTCGGATCGAACGATTCAAGAGCGCCACTTCGGCCAGCGCCGGAGAGAGCTCCGTGAAGTAGCCCGTCGTGTAGTCGACCTCGGAGATGTAGCCTTCGGACCAGCTCATGTGCTTCCGCCTGCCCGCCGCCCGGACGGGCGTTCCTGATACCACGGTCCGCGTGCGGGGCCCCCGGTCGGAAGATCACGCTCCGGGTGTGAACTCGGAGCTTCGCTGGCCGAGAAATTCGTGGAAATGGCCTGGAAGGTCGGCTGGCCCGACTCGTGCTAAGGCGAAAAGGCCATGCTCAAAAGCTTCGCCATCGGGCTCACGTTCCTAGGGATCTTCGGCGTCGGCTGCGGGGGCAGCACGGACTCGGGGCTGAAGAACGGAACGGGTGGTGCGAGCGGTGGCGGCGGCTCCAGCGCATCCGGCGGGATCGGCGGCGACGCGGGCAGCGGGGGTGCGGTCGGGGGAGCCGCGGGAGCGAGTGGCGGTGCGGGAGGCATCGGCGCTTCAGGTGGCGCGGGTGGCGCGGGCGGCGCGGGCGGCAGCTCCACGGGCGGTGCTGGCGGACAGGCCATCACGCTCGACAACGTGTGCGAAAAGACCCAACCCCAGGGCTGCGCGCTCGCCAAGAGCTGCTGCCAGTCGAGCGGCTTCGGCTACGACGAGGCGGGTTGCACCAAGGGGGCTCTGGCCTCCTGCAAAGAGAACGTCGACGAAGTGAAGAGCGGGAAGATGAAGTTCGACCCGACCAAGGTCGACGTGTGCCTCTCGGTCTACGCCAAGGTCTTCGCCACCTGCACGCTCGGTGTGAACGACCTCTTGCTCGTGCTCGACGAGCTCAAGCAGTGCAGCTACCTGTTCGAAGGCTACTTGCCCCAGGGAGCGAGCTGCGATCGCGATGTCCAGTGTGCCCCTTCGAGCGACCCCGACGTGTTCGTCGACTGCGACGACACCACCAAGAAGTGTACGCAGTCGAAGCGCCTGCACCTGAACGCGAACTGCGCCGTCGGAGGCGACGCGAAGGACTTCTGCGCCCAGGGTCTCTACTGCGACGCCGCGTGGTCACCCTTCCCGCCCTATCCCGGCGTGTGCAAGACGGCGACGGCCGAGGGACAGAAGTGCAACGGCTTCAAGCAGTTCAATCTCGAGTGCGGGCCCGGCTTCTACTGCAACCAGCAGACGAGCGTCTGCACCAAGGCCAAGGTGGGCGGCGCCAACTGCGGGAGCGACCTCGAGTGTCAGAGCTTCGTGTGCGCCATCGGCAAGTGTCAGGCCCTCGAGCCCGTCGTGGCTCAAGAAACCTGCACCGGTTGAGGGACGGCGTCGGGTATTCTCCAAGGGCGTGACCGAGTCCGACCCGAAGTCCGACCCCGAGGCCGCGGCTGCGGTCCGGCCCCCGGCGCAGGCCGAAGTCCACGAGGTCGCGGTCGATCTCGCGAGCTTGCCGGACTTCTCCGACGACGGCCTGCCGGATCTGTCGCCGGGCACGTCGTCGCGCACGGGAGAGCTCCCCGACCTCGACCCCGAGCAAGAGCTCCGCGTCGAGATCGAGGTCTCGGAGCCCGAGCACGAGCTCCCCGAGGAGCTCCCGGTGCTCGGCCCCGAGCACGAGGTTCACGACGACGAACCCGAGGCGCTGCCCGAGCTGGGCCCCGAGCACGAGGTCCACGACGACGAACCCGAGGCGCTTCCAGCCGTGCCGCCGGACACCGAGCTCGTTACCGAGAGCGAGCCGCCTGAGCCCGAAGAGCTCGAGGCCTCGCGCAACTACCGGCAAGTCTACGAGACGAAGTTCCGTGGCCTGGAACGCGACGCGCGCGTCGCCGCTGCCCAGAGCGCCGAAGGCGCCGAGCTGCGCGCGCTCTGTCTCGATCCGGAGCCCCAAGTGGTGCGCGCGGTCCTGGAAAACGCGCTGGCCGGGCCCGATCACGCGCGGGACATCGCACGCCACCACCGTACGGCGGCGGGCCTCGAATGCGTGGTGAAGCGCGCCGAATGGCTGCGCGACACCCAGGTGCAGCGCCTCCTCGTGCGAAACCCTCAGCTCGACGCGAGCCTCCTCGGGCGCACGCTGGCGGGCAAACCCCTCGCCGAGCTCTACAAGCCCTGTCTCGATCGCGACGTGCCCGAGAAGAACCGCATCGCCTGCCGCGCGCTCCTCAGGAACCGCTGGTCCTCGAGCGGGAGCGACGAACGCGCGAGCTTCGTGATCCAAACCGAAGCGCGCTGTCTCTCGCTCCTCGTCGGGCAGACCTTCGACTCGCGCATGACCACGCTCCTCTGCGGCCGCCCCTACAACTCCGTCCTGTTCATCCAGAACCTCGCACGCTTCCCGGCCTGTCCGCCCGCGCTCCTCACCCACCTCTTGAAGCAACCCTTCGTGCGCAAGCACGCGGCGCTGAAGAAGCTGCTCTTCCAACACCCGAACCTACCTTCGGCCGCGAAGCGCGGCGGGTGAGCCGAACGCTCAGCGCTCGCCGAGGCGCGAGCGCGGTCGTTCCCGCCGGCGGCCCAACCTCGACGCCAAGAGGCCGAGGAGTGGAAGCGCAGCCCATGGTCCGTCGCTCGGCGACGAGTGGGGCAAGCGGCAGCCGCATCCGCCATCGTCCTTCGCGTCGTTCGCTTGCTTCTTTCCCCCTGCGCCCGCGCCGCCCGTCCCCGCGCCGCCCGTCCCCGCGCCGCCCGTCCCTGCGCCGCCCGTCCCCGCGCCGCCCGTCCCCGCGCCGCCGGTTCCCGTAGCGCCAGCGCTCGAAGTGCCTCCGGAACCACTCGAGCCGGCGGCGCCTCCGGCGCCCGAGTCCGATGTCGAGGAGACGCAGGCGCTCGACACGCAATCGAAAGTCGCCGCGCAGTCGGCTGAGGTCGCGCACGTGGTTTGGCAGGCGTCGTTCGCGCACAGATACGGCGCACACGGCTGCTCTTTCGCGACGCAAGCGCCGGATCCATCGCAGGCATTCACGGTCGCACTTGCGCCGTCCTTGCAGCTCGACGCGCCGCAAGTGGCACCCGCCTTGCGTGGTCCGCACACGCCGCTCGAACCGCTCGCCTTCTCGGAGGCCGCGCAAGCTTCGCAGGTGCCGTCGCAGAGCGAGTCGCAGCACAGGCCCGCTACGCAGAAGCCAGACTCGCACTCCGGGCCAGTGGCGCAGGCGAGACCGTTCCCCTTCGGCTGCACACACTTGCCGCCCGCGCACTTGTATCCCTGTGCGCAGTTCGCGTCGCTCGTGCAAGCGGTGAGGCACGCGGCGCCGGAACAGAGGTACGGTGCGCACGCCGACGTGCCGTTGTTCGTGCAGGTCCCCGCGGCGCTACAGGTGGAAGCGTTGTTCTGGGCGTCTACGCCGATGCAGCTCGACGGTCCGCACACCGTGCCGGCGAGGGGCGACCGGCATGCGCCCGCGCCGTCACAGACGCCATTGCCGGCGCACGTCGCCGATCCGATCGTTCCGCACTCGCTCTCTGGGTCGGAGCCGTCCTTGACGAAGTCGCAGATGCCGTCCGCTCCCTGTCCCTTGAGTGCCGCGGTGCAGGCCTTGCACGTGCCGGAGCAAGCGACGTTGCAGCAGATGCCGTCGCTGCACACACCGCTCGTGCACTGTGAGCCGCTGCTGCACGCCTGCGGCGCGCAGCTCGAGCCCGCCGGATACTTCTGGCAGGCACCGGCGCCGTCGCACAGGCCATTGTCGTTGCAGCTCGGCGAACCGTCGTCCTTGCAGGCGTTGTTCGGGTCCTTCCCCGCCTGCACGGGCGCACAATTGCCACTGGGCTGGCCGGTGTCGGCCTGGTTGCACGAAAGACATTTCCCGCAAGCCGCGTTGCAGCAGACGTGCCCTTCGCAGAAGCCTCCTTTGCACTCCGAAGCGCTCGTACACAGGCCACCCAAGTACGCTTCGGGCGCTTTGGGGTCGAAGATGAAAGCTTCCGCGGAAAACGTGAAGTTGAGGCCGCCGCCGCTGACCAAGGCGCGCCCGTCCGCCAGCGGCGCCGCCGCCGTCGACGATTGAAAGACGTGGTTTTGGACTACCCAAAACTTCTGAGCTACGGAGTCGTAGAGCTCGGCGTAGCTGGAGCTGCCCTCCGTGTAACCAAACCAGTCTCCATTCGAGAGCGACACGAAGCGCCCGCTGCCCATGGCGTAGGGCCCCTCGGGTCCGAGCGACCAGGACGACGTCGCAGGATCGAAGACATCGACGGTCGAAAAAGCACCGCCAACCACGAGCACCTTGCCTCCGAACAGGGCAGAAGCCGGCCTCGTGCGGTTCACGGACATGTTTCCGGCGCTCGACCACTTGTTGGTGGCCTTGTCGTAAATCTCCGCCGACTTGGCGGGTAGCGGGCTGCCATCGCCGCCCGACAACAAGACCCGCCCGTCCGGAAGCCGGACGGCAGCTGGACCCGACCGCGTCGCGACCTGAGCTCCGGTCAGCGACCACGGGTTCCCCGATGCGGCCGGATCGAAGATCTCCGCGGACGGTGCGCTCGCCCCGCCCGCGACCAACACCGTGCCGTCTGCGAGCACCGTCGCCGTGTGGAAGACCCGCGAGTAGGTCAGCGTCCCGGCAGCGGCCCACGACGGCGAGGGTGCCGACGGGTCGAAGATCTCGGCCGAGGCACCCGATTGTGTACCACCGACGATCAGAACGCGGCCGTCGGTGAGCCGCGTCGCCGTGTGGGTGCCGCGCTTGGCGACCAGCGTGGCCGACGCAGCCCATGTGCCAGACGTCGGGTCGTAGATCTCGGAAGAGGTCTGAGCCGCGGCGATGATGGCGCCGCCCGCCGCCAGGACGCGCCCGTTTCCGAGCAGCGTCAGCGTGTGCGTCGCCCGGCCCACGCCCATCGTACCGGTCGTGCTCCAGGTCGGGTCGATGAGCGCGGGATACGAGAGCCCCTCTCCGCCCCACGCGAGCACGACCTTGCACGAGCGGGACCCCGGCGCGACGGGCGCGCGGTCTCGCGGATCACCGGCGTGACGGTCCACCGCGCAACCGGATACGTTCACCCGAATCCTCACCGGCTCTCCGTCGCTTCCGATCGCGTACGGCGGAGCGAGACGCAATCGAGGTGTCCCGCTGGCGTCCAGCATCTCCAACGTGCTGTCGACCAAACGCAGGCCCGCGACCCCGGCTCCGAGCTCGATCGCGTATGCGAGAGACTCGCTCGCGGGCCTCCGCGCGAGATAGACGAAGTCCTCGGTGCCTTGGAACGACGGTCGATGCCAGAGCGTGCCGTGAGCCCCCGTTTCGGAGCCCAACGCTCTCGGATACACCGCGAGGCCGTCGACGAGGCCCACGCGGGCCGCGTTCGCGCCAGCGAGAGCGAAGGCGATCTCTGCGCCGGAGCCGCGATCGCGGAGTCGCACGCGGCCAGCTGCATCCAACGGCAGGGTCACGTCCGCAGGTCGAGCCGTGGACCTCACGTCGACGGACCCCGCACGAACGCGCACGCCCTCGTCGCTTCGCACGAGCTCGCCCGCCGCCCCGCGGCCCATGCGGGAATCCGCCCGCGGACCGAGAGCCCGCGCGGCTTCGGAGAGCGCGACGCGAGCCGCCTCGGCGTCGTCGTCAGAAGCGCTTCGGGCTCCCGCGCCTTCGCGCGGACCCTCCGAACAGGCAAGCGTGAACCCCAACGTCAGGACCAAGAGCGGTTGTCGCGCCATGTGATCGAGCCCTCTGCACGGATGCTACCGACGCGGTGACTCGCACGGCCGACGACTTCCAATTGAAAATCTCTCACCTCATCCCACGAGGTGGCCGGGCGGAGCACATGCAGCGATTGCGCGGGGCCGGAACGGCTTCAGCCTTCGTTCGCGACGACGTGCGGAAGCACCACGACAGCACCCTCGCAAAATCCCCGTGTGGTGCGCTCCCCTTTTTCACGAAATTCGAAAACGTCGCGTCGCGCCCCAGCGCTCGTCAACCTCGATTTTCGTCTCGCAGCCACGCTCACGGCTCCCAAATCTCCTTCATTTCCTTCGAGGAAAACTCCCTGAACCGGCACACCCCGTCAACGCCTTCGACGACGCCGTCTCGGAGCTCGTGCACGCGCTCCACCGTGCGGCTCCGGGAAAAGGTCGACGTATGAAGGCCGACCTCCTGCTTCGCACCGGTCTCCAGCTCGCCGACAGCACCGTGAAGCGGATGTTGGAACGTCCGGCGAAGTCCAAGCCCGAGCCGC
>JAXLYN010000013.1:0-209030 GCA_046351435.1 Polyangiaceae bacterium | reverse complement strand
GGATCCCTCAGCGCATCAGCGGGTTCCTCGAGCTGGGCGCTCGCCAGAGCCACGGGGACGAACAAGAACGACCTGAAATCCAGCGTGAACGTCGTCCCGACTCCATAGTCGAAGACGTACCCCTCGGGCGTCGAGAAGCAGCTCGTATATAGACGGCGATCTCCAGGGGCGAGCATGGCACCTCAAGACGGTTTGCGGTTCAGCCCGGCGTAGAGGTCACGAAGCAAACCGCGCACGCGGAACCAGCGGTAGTCGAACGGCGCGGTCCCGGAGCCCGCCCACCGCGCCAACGCCTGTGGGTTGTCGTAACGAGCGCGCTTCGCGCCCTTCACCCGGCGTTCCCTTTCCACGATGAGGTGCGCCGCGTCACGGTCATTCGCGAGCGCCCGCGGCTCTCGCCGGCGGACGAGCGCGAACCAGTCCTCGACGAAGCGCCGGTCGGGTCGCTGTGCCGGCACCGCCACGGCGCGTTCCTCCAGTAACGCCCACAGCTCACCGGGTTGCCACGACTCGAAGACTGGCGCCGCCGCTGCGGCCCACTCGGTCAAGCTAGCCTCGAGCTCTGCGATTCGCTCTCTGTGCGCTGCGAGCTTCGACGACCGGCAGAGCACCAGGTTGTAGAGCCATGCCGCCCCGTGCATGACGCCGGAGAACGCCCTAGCCTGCTCGACGAGCCGGGCCAGCTTAACGGGAAGCCGGTCGGCGGCGTCCCACGGCATCTCCGCGTCGATCTCGGCGGCCGCCACGTCCGCGGCGAAATGCGCGAGGAGGGAGCCGTGCGTCGTTTCCATGCGCTGCTGGAGATAGCTCGCTTCACTTCGCGGCACGTCGAGGGTGATCGCGTCGCCCCAGTCTTGACTCGGCGGACTCGGAAACGTGTCCCAAGCGCGCACGAGATCGGGAGCAATCCCGGAGTCGTCGGCGATGACGATGTTCTGGTTTCGATCTCGCAGTGCGTCCCAGTGCTGGTGGTACTCGTCCTGTGACCAGGGCAGCCGGAAGATCCCCCAGGTGCGAAGGCCGTTCCAGTACACATTGCTCGGCAAGCGCTGCAAGGTGCGCCCCGACTGAGCGCCGAACACGCCGCCGCCCTCGGACTTGGTCAGGGGCTCGATCAGAGCGATCTCTCTCGCGCGCACGGTCTGCTGGATCGTCGCCGATGTGACGCCGCGCCGCCGCTCGAGCTCGCGATAGACCCAGGGGACGATGATGAAGTAGCGGAGACGCGTCTGGATGGTCGACGTACCCGGGAAGAGCAGGTCCGCAAGCGCATCCCGGATCGCGCCGATGCCGAGCTCGTCGCGGGTCTCCTTCTGCTCGAACATCGCGATGGCCTCGCGCATGCGTTCTTGCTCGGCAGCCGAGTAGTCCACCCAAGCGACGAATGATCCGGCCATCCCGATCCTCGCCCGGCATGATAGGCGGATTCTGCGACGCAGGTTGCCGCATGCCGAGAATACTCGTTTGCCCGCACCCGCGGGGACCGCGACTCGCGTCGATGTTAGGGAGCTATTCGGCGGAGCGATGACCAGCCTTGGCCCCCAATACTCGGGCGACGGCGCGTTCAAAGCGCGCGCCCGGCTTCACCAGTCTCGATTCCGGGTGGAACAGCTCCGCCCGACGGGGTATCGCAAGTACGGAAACCGGCTGACGACTGCGGATGCGATCGCGGGCAAGAACTTCTGTGACTGGCCTGGGATGCTCGCATCGGTAGAGCAAGGCTACGGTAGAGCCGACACGCCGCTCTGGCACGACATGCTGCGGAGCGAGCACATCCCGTTCAACATCTTCGTTCCCCTGCGCGACCTGCCGTGGGCCCCGCGACTGTTCGCGCGGTGGCTCCGGCTGGATGTCGCCGAGTTGGTCAAGGTAGCCATCGAGTGGGCGCCGGAACCCAAGGCCGAGTACCTGAACGACAACACCTCGTTCGACGCCTACGTCGAGTGTGCGCTCGCCGACGGGCGCCGCGCTGCGCTCGGCATAGAGGTGAAGTACACTGAGGGCCCCTACGCTTGGGGCAAGACCGAGCGCGCGCGGATGTTCGACGAGAGCTCGCCGTACCACCGGATCCACGAGCGCGCTCAGCTCTACATCGAGGGTGCGCTCGATGCGCTCCGCACGCGCGAGCTGAAGCAGATCTGGCGGAATCAGCTATTGGGAGAAGCTCTCCGGATGAAACCTGGGGCGGGGATCGAGGAGTTTGTGTCCGTGCTGCTCTACCCCAAGGGCAACGAGCACTACGCGAAGGCGGCGAGCGCGCACATGGGGCTCATCGTACCGGACCGTCGAAGGACATTTCTGCCCGTGACCTTCGAGCGGCTCATCGAGGAATCCCGGGAGCTCGCCGGAGCGGACGCGGTGGCTCGCGACTGGCTGGACTACCTTGAGCAGCGCTACCTGGTTCGCTGAGGGGGCCCGCCGATGGAACGGGCTCTGACTCGTGCACCTTCCGCCTCATCGCGACGCATCGCGCCGACGCGGTGGTAGGCTTCGAGGATCCCCACCTAGTCGCGTTCAGGACGCTCGGGATGACACCGTCTCGCCCGCTTGCTCGGAGACGGCACCGTCGAGGTGCGCTGTCGGCCGCCCCGCCTTGACTCCAAACCTTCTCGCCTCAGATTGTGGGCGGCTTCGTCCATGCTTCCGGCCCTCGACGCCTTTCTCTGCGCGGACCCCGCCAACGCCCCCCGGCGTCTGGTGCTGGACCACACGCGCGCGGCCGCCGTCGAGATGGCCAGGAGCGCATCGCCGAAAACGCAGAAATTCGCCGAGAAACTATTGTCCCTGGCGCGGTCACCCGAGAGCTGGCGCTACGGTCAGGGCGCCTTCTGGCTCGAATGGTATCTACGTGAGCCGATGGCCGCCGCGAAGTACCTGGTAGTCACTCGCGAGCGTCGAGCTGCCCTGGCGGTGCTCGAGGCGGCGAAGGAGGCTCTGCTGTCGGAGCCGGTGCCCCGGAAGAACGCCCTGAGCTTCATCGAGGTCTTGATTACCTCCTGGAGCGGCTGCCCGGACGATATCTGGCTCGTGCTGCGCGACCTCCAGGTAAACCCGCCCGCCGACGACTCGTTCGAGAAGTTCGGGCGCGCGTGAGCATCCTGACCCTCCCGCCCCCCGAGCAGGAGGCCGTCAGCCAGCGGATGATGGACGCAATGCGTCAGACCGTCCTCGAGCGCATGCGCCGGCTTTCGCGGCCCCGGCGCCCGCGCCCCAAGCGCCCGAGGCGCCGGCCTTGCCGGTCCGGTCGCAGAGCCACTCCCGCCAGCGTCGCGCCCGGCGGGCCCGCCCGGCTCGTGCCGCGCCGTCGGCTAGCGCGGACCCAGACCCAGAGCCAGAACCCAGTCCCGAGCCCGCCAGGCGCCTCCTGACGACGCGCGAGGCGTCGGCCTACTGCGGCTACAAGAGCACCTCCGCGTTGCGGAAGGCGAAGCACGAGGGGCGCATCGTCGCCGCCGGCCGCCGTGGTGCGCGTGGGACCCTGATGTGGGACCCGGCGGTGCTCGACCGATTCCTGCGGGGAGACGCACCTGTTACGGTCGAGTCGGATCGTCCGGGTGCGGCGCCAAAGGAGTCGCACATGGACAACTGGAAAATGCGGTGGAACTGCCTGGTCGCCCCGACGCGGGTGCCGGGCGTCTGGAAGAAGAAGGAAGGAGGTCATCTCGTGCGAGCCCGGGTCGTCGATCCCCTGACGGGACGCATGAGAGAGATCAAGAAGGTCCTGCCCCAGGCGGACTTGGCGACGGCGTTCAAGTGGTTGGAAGACGAGCGGGCACGCGTGCGGGCCGGCCTCGTCATTGCCCAGCTACCGAAGACGCGCTTCGCCGACTTCGCGCTCTCGGTCCTGGACCACAAGCTCCGACAGGGGCATCTCAAAAGCGCAAAAAGCGCTGAGCGTTGGAAATACACCCTCGAGCACCTGATCGGCGGGACCGTTACCGCCGACGAGTCTCGGCACGTGCCCGGCTTCGGCGACTGCTTCGTCGACCAGATCCGGGCGAGCACGTGCTGGAGTGGCGGGAGGGCATCGTTGAGCTGATCGTCGCGGGCGAGTACTCGCCCAACACGACCAACGGCTGGCTCTCGGTCTTGCGCGCGTCATTGCGCAGGAGGCCAAGCGCCGGTTCAAGCTCCCCGAGGCCTTCACGGAGGGCGTGCCGGACTTCGACACGTCCGAGCACGTCACCTACGCCGAGGAGGCGCCGAACTCGCTGACCCGCGAGCAGGTGCCGGAGTTCTTGGCCGCGCTCCGGGAGCTCCACCCGGCGCACTACGCCATGACCTACCTCGGGCTGGCGACAGGCCTGCGCCCGTCGTCCTGCGACCGCTCAGGCGCACGGGGCCGACCCCGGACGTCCTGTGGGAGCAGCGCCGGCTCCTGGTCCGCCGCTCACAAACGGCTCGGCGACACGCCGTTGAACACCACCAAGCAGAAGACCCGTTACACCATCGATCTGCCGCAGGAAGTCCTGGACGTCCTGGGGTGGCACGTGGACACGCAGCTCGTCGCCCCGCCGCAAGCGGAGTCCGAGCTGCTCTTTCCGTCCGTAACCGGGTGGTTATCGGTCACCGACGGTGCTCAACAAGCCCTTCGCGGAGGTGTCCGAGGCCATCGGTCTCGGCTACGCCTTCACGCAGAGCGGCATGCGCCGCACGTTCAACGATCTGGCTCGAGCTGCAAAGGTCGAGGCACTCGTTACGCGCAGCATCTCAGGGCACCTCACCGAGCGGATGCAGCACCACTACTCGACGGTCCAACCCGACGAGCAGCGGGAGAGCATCGGGCGCGTCATCAGCCTGTTCGGGACGCGCGGGATTCACGACGCCGGTCGTGATCGAATGCACCAAAGTGGTGCGTTTCCCAGAGTAGGTGGTGCTTCAGGTGGTGCTTCGGATCCTGGAGGTGGTGCCAAGAACGAAAAAGCCGGCTAGCGCGTCTACGCTAACCGGCTGATTCTGTTCTGCTCTGATTGAGCGGGAGAAGGGATTTGAACCCTCGACGTCCACCTTGGCAAGGTGGCACTCTACCGCTGAGTTACTCCCGCGGAGGGGCGTGTAACTACCGCTCGGCGACGGGCCTGTCAAGCTCGCGAGTGTTGGGAGTTTCGCGTGGGAAATCAGCGGGCCGGGCGCACGATCTCGAGGCTCGGACCCTGGATGCGTCCCGCCAGGTCGACGTTCGGGCCGGGGGCGGCGCCGAGGACGCGACCGGTCGAGGTGAGGCCGAGCCAGAGCGTGATGCGCGAAGCGCGGGTGTCGGCGGGGATGGCGAGGTCGAATTCGTCGGCGACGACCTCGCCGGTGCGCCACGAGCGCGTCGAGTAGCGACCGGCTGCGGGGTAGTGGCTGGCGTCGACCACGGTGCGGCCGGACTCGTCGGCGCCGAGCACCATGACTTGCAGATCGCGGTCGATGGGAGCGAGACACTGGAAGTAGAGCGTGACGCGCAGGAGCTCACCGGGGCGCGCGACGGACGCTGGGCTGCGGTAGCCCGCGAAGCGCACGAGGCGTTCGAGCACGACGTCGGCGCGGATGGCGTCCGGAGGGAGCGCGCTCAGCACGGGACCGCGCGGGGGCAGCGTGCGGTCGGAAGGGAGCGCGTCGGCGCGCGCCAGCTCGAACAAGAGGCCGCGCGCATCGAGGGCGCGCGAGGCCACGGCGAGCACGACGGCTCGGGAGCTCTCGGGCGAGACCCAGAGGCCGGTCTGGAACGCCGGGGTCGCGCCGGTCTGCCAGAGGACGCCGTCGCGCGGGCTCGCGCGGAGGCCCATACGCACCTCGCTGCCGTCGGCGAGGGGGCGGCGTCGTTCGACTGCGCGCGCGAGGGTGGTGGCCGCGGCGCTCGACGTCGGATCGAGGAGCGCGGCCGCGAGGCGCAGGAGGTCGTTCACGGAAGTGCGCAGGGAGCTCGCGGCGAGGAGCGGCTCCTGGAACCGCTGCGGGGCGAGGCGCCCCGAGGCATCGCGGCCTTCTACGAGGCGCGATTCGTCGAAGGCCACGTCGCGACGGAACGTGGTGGTGGAGAGCATGCCGAGCGGAAGCGTCACGCGTTCACGAACGAGGTCGCCGAACGCGCGACCTTCGCGGAGGCCGAGGGCCCAGGCGAGCAGCGCCATTCCGAGCGCTGACGGCTGGTAGCGCTCGCCGGGAGCGGTCTCGAGCGGGCGGGCGGCGAGGAGCATCGCGAGCGCGGCTTCGTCCTTCACGCCATCGGGCGCGACGTCGGCGGGGAGGCCCGAGGTGTGGAGTGCGAGATCGGCGAGGGTGATCTCGCGCTCGCCGTGGGTCGGGAGCTTCACGCTCTGGGGCAAGAGCTCGCGGGCGGGCTGGTCGAAGCGCGCGCGCTTGCGCGCCACCAGATCGGCGAGGAGCGCGCCGACGAGCACCTCGGACGTCGTGCCGAGCTCGAACAGGGCGTCCGCCGAAGGCGGGCGGGGCTCGTGATAGGTGGTGCGACCGAAGCCGTACACCCGCGGCACGCCGCGTTCGAGGAGACCGACCGCGACGCCGGCGTCGGGGGTCCCCGCTTGGAACGCCTTCACCCGTTCGCCGATGCGCGCGCGGCGCTCTTCGTCGGGCGTGGCCGGATAGGGGTAGGGCTTGGGGGGCTGCGCGTAACAGCCCGTGGCGAGACCGAGCGCAGACCACAGCACCGTCTCGAGCCACTCGCGCCGCGGGAGCACCGGACTCCTCACACGCGTTCGACGTCGACGACGCCTTGCACCTTGGTCAGGGCCTTCATCACGTTCTTGAGCTGGGCGAGGTCACCCACGTGGAAGGTGAAGACGTTGCAGGCGCGACCGTCGTCCTGCGCGCGGCAGTTGGCTTCGCTGATGTTGATTTTCTGGGCGCTGAAGGTCTGGCTCACGTTGGCCAAGATGCCAGGCTTGTTGGTGGTGGTGACGCGGAGCTGCACCGGCCGGTTGATCTTGGCCTTGCTGTCCCACGACACGTCGATGCGTCGCTCGGGGTCGGTGTCGAAGGCCTTCACGCACTCGCGCCGGTGGATCGTCACGCCGCGACCACGCGTGATGAAGCCGATGATGGAGTCGCCGGGGAGCGGATTGCAGCACTTGGCGTAGCGGACGAGCACGTCGTCGACGCCGCTCACCTTGATGCCGCCGGTGTCTTTGCCGGTGACCTTGCGCACGAGCTGCTCGATGCGACTCGTCTTGAGCTGGGCCGGCGGCTCGGTGCTGCCCGAAGGGTGTTTGCTGCGCAGCGACTCGATGACGGCTTCGGTGTCGAGCTTGCCGTAGCCGATGGTGAGCAAGAGCTCGTCCCAGCTGCCCGCCTTGTGAGCCTCCCACAAGCGGCGCATCTCGTCGTCGTTCTTGGTGAGCTTCGTCAGGCTCATGCCCGCGTCGCGCATGGCGCCGTCCAGGAGCTCGCGCCCGAGGTTGATGCTCTTTTCGCGCTGCTCGCTGCGCAAGAAGGCGCGCACGCGGTTGCGAGCGCGGGTGGTGACGGTGAAGTCGAGCCAGTCCTTGCTCGGCCGCTGCTGGGGCGAGGTCATCACCTCCATCACGTCGCCGTTCCGCATCTTGTAGCGCAAGGGGACGATTTGGCCGTTGGCGCGGGAGCCCGAGCAATGGTTGCCGACCTCGCTGTGGATCGAATACGCGAAGTCGATGGGGGTCGAGCCGCGCGGGAACATGCGCACGTCGCCCTTGGGCGTGAACACGTAGATCTCGTCGGACGACAGATCGAGCTTCACGCTCTCGAGGAACTCCGCCGGATCCTTCAGGTGGCGCTGGTATTCCGTGAGCTCGCGGAGCCAGCTGAATTTTTCGACGGTGCCCGGGTCGACGCCGCCCGAATTGCGCTCTTTGTACTTCCAGTGGGCGGCCACGCCGTGCTCCGCCACGCGGTGCATGTCGTGGGTCCGGATCTGGATTTCGATGCGCTGCCGGCCGGGCCCGATGACCGCGGTGTGCAGCGATTGGTACATGTTGGGCTTGGGGAGCGCGATGTAGTCCTTGAAGCGGCCCGGCACGGGCATCCACTTCGAGTGGATGACGCCGAGGACGGCGTAGCAATCGGCCACGGACTCGACGCAGATGCGGAAAGCCAGGATGTCGTAGACCTGCTCGAAGTCGGTCTGCTGCGACTTCATCTTCCGGTAGATCGAGTAGAGGTGCTTGGCGCGACCCGTGACGTCCGCGGCGAAGCCGTACTCGGCCAGTCGGGACGAGATGGTCCGGCACACGCCTTCGATGTATCGCTCGCGCTCCTTCTTGGTCTTGGCGAGCTTCTGGACGATCTCTTTGTAGCCGTCGTGATCGAGGTACTGGAACGACAGGTCCTCGAGTTCGCTCTTCAAGAGCTGGATGCCGAGGCGGTTGGCGAGGGGCGCGTAGATCTCCAGGGTCTCGCGCGCGATGCGCTCCTGGCCGTCGGCGCTCATGTGCTGCAAGGTCCGCATGTTGTCCAAGCGGTCGCACAGCTTGACCAGGAGCACGCGGATGTCCTGGGCCATCGCCACGACCATCTTGCGGAAGCTCTCGGCCTGGCGGTCCTCTTTGCTCGTGAAGTTGATCTTGCCGAGCTTGGTGACGCCATCCACCAGGTGCGCCACCTCTTCGCCAAACTCGCGGGCGACGTCTTCGCGCGTGGCAACGGTGTCTTCGACCACGTCGTGGAGCAGGCCCGCGCACACGCTGGCCGAGTCGAGACGGAGGTCGGTGATGATCTCCGCCACGCTCACCGGGTGGATGAAGTAGGGGTCCCCGCTCTTGCGCATCTGCTCGCGGTGAGCCCACTCCGAGTAGTGGTAGGCCTTCCGAATCAGATCGGTGTCCGCCGCAGGCTGGTAGGCCTGGATGCGCGAAACGAGCTGTTGAATGTCGAGCACGGTGGCGAGAGGGGAGAGGCGAGCAAAAGCTCGGCCGCATGGAAGTTATCACCAGCCCAAGTCGCCCGCAAAACCCGCGTTCTCCGCGCTGCTCGCTCGTCCGACCTCTCCCATTCGACCCTTCGCGGGTAGACTGGCGCGAGCGAGCGAGCCAGCGCGCGCGGAAGCGACCGCCTCCGAGCTCGAGCGCGACTTTCGAGCGAAAAGCGCGGGCGGCGGCGGCTGCCGACACCCTTGCCAAATGAGACGCGCGGAACCACGAAATCAGCTCACGCCCGTCGCCATGGGCGTCTACGTGCACTTCCCCTGGTGCCTCCGGAAGTGTCCGTACTGCGACTTCGCGAGCCTTCCCGCCGAACGCCGAGAGATCCCCCACGACGCTTATGCGCGGGCGGTCGTGGCGGAGCTCGCGCGGCGCGCGGAGGTGCTGGGCGAGCACCGGCTCGAGAGCGTGTTCTTCGGCGGCGGCACGCCGAGCCTCTGGCACGCTGACGCCCTCGGCAGCGTGCTCGCCGCCATCACGCGCACGTTCGAGCCCGCGGCCGAGCTCGAGGTCACCGTCGAGTGCAACCCCTCGACCGACTACGAAAGCGCACGCGCGCTCGCCGATCGCGGCGTGAATCGTTTCAGCATCGGCGTGCAGAGCCTCGATGCCGAGCGCCTGGCCTCGGCCGCTTGCACGACGTCGAGTCAGGCCTCCGCGCGCTGCGCGACGCGCTCGCCAGCGGGTGCCGCGTCAGCGCCGACTTGATCTTCGGCGTCCACGGGCAGGCCCGACGACGCCGCGCGTGAGCGCGGATCGTGACCGAGCTCGGCGTGGAGCACGTCTCGGCGTACGCGCTCACCATCGAACCCAGCACCGAGTTCGGACGGCGGGCGAAGCAGCGCTCGCTCCCGCTCCTCTCCGACGAGCTCGTCGCCGATTCGTTCGTCGCAGTGGACGAAGCGCTCGGCCAGCTCGGCTTCGAGCACTACGAAATCAGCAACTACGCGCGGCCGGGCGCACGCTCGCGCCCGCAACGTCAGTTACTGGACGGGCGACCCTGCAGGGCTCGGCTCGGCGGCGTTCGGCACCGTGACGCTGCCGAGCGGGCGCGTGCGCTACCGGAACACGCCCAACGTGGAGCGCTACCTCGCCGCTCACGACTCTGGCGAGCCGCTCTTCGAACCCGGGCAGCTCGTGTCCGAGGTGGAGCTCATCGACGCAAAGACCGCGCTCGCCGAACGCATCATGCTCGGGCTTCGGCTGGCCGAAGGGCTCGACCTCGACGCCGTCGGCCAGGAGCTCGGAGTCGATCCGTGGACGCGCGAGCTGAGCGCGGCCGTCGAGCGCCTGTGTGCCCGCGGCCGCCTCGCGCGCCAGGGCGGCGTGCTCGCCATTCCCAAGTCGGCCTGGCTCTTCGCCGACGGTACCATCGCCGAGCTGCTCTGACCTCGGCCCTGCCGAGCTTCAGGCGGCGCGCATCCGAGCCGAGACCTCCGACCACCATGCGTCGAGCTCCGCGAGCGCGCGGGCCGCGAGGGCTTCGTAGCGCGCGCGCTTCTTGAGCCTCGTCCCTTCGATGGGTGGCAGGTGGGAAAACGTGATGTTCGACGGCTGGAAGTTCGGCGACGGACGCGACAGGTGCGTGAGTAGACCGCCGTGTGCAGTGGTCGGAGGCGGCGGGACCGGCGTTCGTCCGGCGAGGCGCTCGGCGACGAAATGAGCGGCGAGCCAGCCCCCCGCTGCGCTCTCCACGTAGCCTTCGGTGCCCGTGATCTGCCCGGCGAAAGAGAGCTCGGGATCGGTGCGCAGGGCGAGGAACGGATCCAGACAGCTCGGAGCGTCGAGGAACGTGTTGCGGTGGACCGAGCCCATGCGCAAAAACTCGGCGTGCTCGAGGCCCGGGAGCGTGCGGAAAACGCGCTGCTGCTCCGGCCAGGTCATGCGCGTCTGGAAGCCCACCATGTTGTAGGCGGTGCCGGCCGCGTCTTCCTTGCGGAGCTGCACCACGGCGAACGGCCAGCGGCCGGTGCGTGGGTCGTCGAGCCCGACGGATTTCATGGGGCCGAAGCGCAGCGTGAGATCTCCCCGGCTCGCCATCACCTCGATGGGCAGACAGCCCTCGAAGTAGCGCACGTCCTCGAAGCCCTTGGGCTCCACCTTGGCGGCGCCGCGCACGGCATCGACGAATGCCAAGTATTGCTCGCGATCGAGCGGACAGTTCACGTAGGCCTGCTGCTCTTCCGGTGTGCTCCCCTTGTCGTAGCGCGACGCGATGAAGACCTTGTCCCAGTCGATGCTGTCGGCGTCGACGATGGGCGCGATGGCGTCGTAGTAGGCGAGGTGCTGGCTGCCGACGCGCGCGGCGATGTCGCGCGCCAAAGCCTCTCCCGTGAGCGGACCGGTGGCCACGATGCAGGGCCGCTCGACCGGGATCTGCTCGAGCACGCCGCTGACGAGCTCGATGTTCGGGTGGGTGACCAGGCGCCGGGTCATCTCGGCCGCGAAGCGCTCGCGGTCGACGGCCAGTGCCCCTCCCGCCGGCACCCGGGTGAGCGCGGCGGCCGCCATGACGCTCGATCCGAGCCGGCGCATCTCCTCTTTCAAGAGGCCCACCGCGTTGGAGAGCGCCGCGCCGCGGAACGAGTTCGAGCACACGAGCTCGCACAGCGAGTCGCTCGACTGGGCGGGCGTTCGAGCCACGGGCTTCTGCTCGTGGAGCACCACGCGCTGCCCGCGGTCGGCGAGGAGCAGAGCGGCCTCGGAGCCGGCGAGACCTGCGCCGACCACGTGGACGCGGGTCACGGCGCGACGGACTCGGCCGCGGCGTGTTCGCCGCGACTCGTGAGCGTGGTCTTGGAGGCGGGGGCGCCGTCTGCGCCTTCCGCCGCGGCTTCTTCGGGCACCTCGACCTCGCGGGAGTAACCGCACTCTTTGCCGCGCGGGCAGACGATCTTCTTCTTCTTGCCCGTGGTCTCGGTCAAGACCGGGTGCTTGCAGAGTGGGCACGGCTCGTTCACGGGCCGCTGCCAGAGCTTGAAGTCACACTCCGGATACTTCGTGCAGCCGTAGAAGGTGCGTCCGCCGCGCTTCTTGGCGCGCACCTCGACGATGTCGCCGCCGCACTTCGGGCACGGCACGCCGAGCGGCACGGGCTTCGCGTTCTTGCAGCCGGGGTAGCCGCTGCAGGCCAGGAACTCACCGAAGCGCCCGGTCTTGATCACCATGGGCTTGCCGCACTTGTCGCAAGCCACGTCGGTGACCTTGGGGGCCGGCGCCGGCGAGCCGTCTTTGGCGAGGTCGCGCGTGAACTTGCACTTGGGGTAGGCCTCGCAGCCCATGAACCAACCGTTCTTGCTCCAGCGCTTCAGCAAGAACGAGCCGCACTCCGGGCACTTCTCTTCGGTGCGCTCCGGCTCCGGGGTCCAGCGCTTCTGCTTCTTGGCGACGTCCAGGACCTCGCGGAAGCGCGAGTAGAAGCGCCCGAGCAGCTTCACCCGATCCAGGCGGCCGGCCTCGACCTCGTCGAGCTCCTCCTCCATCTTGGCGGTGAAGTCCGGATCCATGAAATCGAGGTGGGTGCCGAGCAGCCCCGACACCACGATGCGGCCGAGCTCCGTCGGCTTCATCTGCCCGCCCGGGAGCTTCTCGACGTAGTCGCGCGCCTGCACCTTGCTGATGATCTCGGCGTAGGTGCTGGGACGGCCGATGCCGCGCTTCTCGAGCTCGCGCACCAGCGACCCTTCGTTGTAGCGGGGCGGGGGCTGCGTGAACTTCTGCTCGGTGAGCACGCCGGGCGGCGTGACCAACGTGAGCTCTTCGTTCTCTTTGAGCTCGGGCAGCGTGCCGTCGTCGCTGTCGAAGCCGAGGACCTTCACGTTCTCGCCGGACGCGGGCGGCGGCACGCTGTCGCGCCCCTCGCCTTCGTTGGCGTCTTCTTCGCCCGCGAGCTTCTCTCCTTCCCCGAACGTGCCCTTGCCGTATTCGGCGAGCCAGCCAGCGAACTTGAGCACCTTGCCGTTGGCGCGCAGCGTGAGCGACCGGTGGGCTGCAGCCTTGCGCGCCGGCTTGGCCTCGATGTCGACGGCGGTCTGGTCGTAGACCGCGGGCGCCATCTGCGAGGCCACGAACCGATCCCAGATCAGCTTGTAGAGCTTGAACTCCTCGGGAGTGAGGTGCTTCTCGACCACGGCGGGCGAGAGCTCGAGCGATGTCGGGCGGATGGCCTCGTGGGCCTCCTGCGCGTTCTTCTTGGCCCGGAACACGTTGGGCTTGGCTGGCAGGAAGTCGGCGCCGTATTTCTGCTCGATGTGGGCCCGGGCCTCTTGGATGGCGTCCTGGCTCACGCGCACGCTGTCGGTACGCATGTAGGTGATGAGACCGACGGGGCCGCCGTCTTTCTTCAGATCGACGCCTTCGTAGAGCTTCTGGGCGACGCTCATGGTGCGCTTCGTGGTGAAGCGCAGGTAGGCCGTCGCGTCCTGCTGCAGCTTGCTCGTGGTGTAGGGAGCCGGCGCGTTCCGCTTCTGCTCCTTGCGCGTGATGGCGGCGACGCGGTACTTCGCGGTCTCGAGGTCGGCGCGGATGGCCGCGGCTTGCTCGCCGTTGGTGACCTCGACCTTCTCGTCGTTGGCGCGAGTCAGGCGCGCGACCAGGGGCGTCGACGACTTGCTCTTGAGCGCCGCACCGACGTTCCAATACTCCTCGGCGACGAAG
This sequence comes from Polyangiaceae bacterium, assembly GCA_046351435.1. Taxonomy (GTDB): domain Bacteria; phylum Myxococcota_A; class Polyangia; order Polyangiales; family Polyangiaceae; genus JADJKB01. Next base: position 195,477 of record JAXLYN010000013.1, on the reverse strand, counting down.
GCCTCGATCTCCCGTTCGCGCTCGTCGATGAGGCGCAGCGCCACGGACTGCACGCGCCCCGCCGAGAGACCGAACGCGAGCTTGTTCCAGACCAGCGCGGAGACGTCGTAGCCCACGATGCGGTCGAGCACGCGACGGCAGCGCTGAGCAGCGTAGAGGTGCTCGTCGAGTGGGCGCGGCGAGGCGAGCCCGCTCTCGACGCCCTTCTTCGTGATCTCGTGGAACTCGACCCGCACCACCTCGAGCTCGGGGCGCTTCAGCTCTTCGGCGATGTGCCACGCGATGGCCTCGCCCTCGCGATCGGGGTCGGTCGCGAGGAGCAGGCGTTCGGCTTTCTTGGAGTGGCTCTTGAGCTCGGAGAGCACCTTGGCCTTGGCTTCGATGACCTCGTAGGTCTCGCGGAAGCCGTTCTCTACGTCGATGCCCATGCGCTTGGGCAGGTCTTTGACGTGCCCCTTGCTCGCCAAAACCTCGAAGCCCGGACCCAAGTACTTCTTGATGGTCTTGGCCTTGGCGGGCGACTCGACGACGACGAGGGTCTTCTCCATGGGCACCGTGAAACCCCTTCCTGATGCGATCCCGAAGCAGCTCGTGCAAGCCCACCCCCCGACGCCAGCACCTCAATAATCAATGCTTTCGACGGGTTATGGATGTGCCCTGCGGGAAGGGGGCCGGTACTAACACGCCGGATAGCGTGAGAGTCAAGAGCGCGCTTTGGATCCGGCCCACGGGCAAGCCGGTTCGCTGAGCGATTTCGTCGGGATGCGTGGCTCCAGCTTTCCACGCCTCGAGCACCTGGGTCGCGTCGGGATCGAGCGCATCGCCGCGCTTCCGCCGGCGGCGCCCTCGCGCGGGCGCGGGCGCGGATGCGGGCGCGGGCTCGCGCGCGGGCGCGCGGGGCGGGGGCTCGAGCAGGGGCGCGGCGGCCCGGGCAGGAGCGCAGACGGGCAACGGCGAGGGCTCGGCGGGCAACGGCTCGCCGAGTGGGTGGAGGTTCCGTTCGCGGAGCCGGCGGAGCACGTCGGCCGGACCGAGGCAGAGCTCGGCACCGCGGCCAAGCTCGGCGGCGAACCCGGCGCCGCGGAAGTTCCACGGCGGGTGCGCGACCACCAGCAGGGGTCGCCCGAGCAGTCGCGCGTGCTTGGCCGCGTTCCATGCACCGCTCCGGTATGGGGCCTCCACGACGATCACGACGTGGGCGAGCGCCGCGAGGAGTGCGTTTCGGGAGAAGAACGCGCTCGGATTCGCGGGCACGTCCGGCGCGTGCTCGGAGAGGAGACCGCCACCGCCGACGATCACGCGCTGAAAGAGCTCGGCGTTCTCGGCCGGAAACGGCCGGTCGGCGCCCGCTGGAGAAACCACGACGCTCAACCCTCCCACCGCGAGGGCCCCTTCGTGCGCAGCGGTGTCGATGCCGCGCGCTCCGCCGGACAGCACGAGGACCCCGGCCTGCGCCAGCGCGCCCGCGAGGTGCGCGGTGTAGGCCACGGCGTCGGCGCTCGGCGCGCGGGTGCCGACGATGGCAACGGCGGGGCCCCGCGGCAGCTCACCGCGAAGATGGAGCGTGAGCGGGGGTTCGAGGAGATCGCGGATCCGGGGCGGAAGTCGCGCGCCCTCCAGCAGGCGATCGAAAGCGGACACGCGCGACGCTTCGGCGCGTGCGATGACGGAGTTGTGCCGCTACTTCCGGTACGCTTGTGCGCCCACGAGGCCTTGGCCCTTGATGACGTGCATGTCGATCTTGACCTGCATGGCCGTGGGATAGGGATTGCGAACGCACTGGTCGCCGGGTCCCACGGTGGGGTCGCCACCATCCGCGTCGCTCTGGGCGAGCACCTGCGGCGGCATCGGCGGGGCGGTCAGCACGTTGATTTGGTAGACGAACACGCCCGGGTTCCCGAAGCCGACGAAGGTGTAGCAGCGGTTCGGCTCGAGCTTGAACATCGCTTCGGCGTGGCCGTCTTGCTGCAGCTTGGCGCTCATCAGCGGCCCGTCGGGCACCTTGCCCTTGGCGTCGGTCTGCGCCTTCATCTTCACACCCGCCTCGAGCTGCGCCTGCTCGCCGCCCGTGAACGCGCCGAGGGTGGCGGCGGTGCCGGCGAGCGCACCCGCCAGGATCTGCTGCAGCGCATTCGGGTCACTCGCGATGGCGCCGAGGGGCGGCACCTGCCCCGGCTGGGGCTGACAGGGCTGACCCGGCGGGCAGGTCTGAGGTGCTCCTCCATCGGGGCCTGCCGGCCCCGGCCCGCCCGGGCCGCCGGTACCTGGCGTGTAGCCACCGCTCGACTGCCCTTGTTGGAACTGCGCGTCCTGTCCCTGATCCTTCTTCTTGCACGCGGTGAGCGCAATTGCGCCCAAGCACGCGAGGACAAGGACGGCTTTCGTGGTCGCGGAACGCATGTTGGTGCTCCCTCTCGACATCCAGATTTCCGGCGAAGAAGTCTATACCCACATCGCCCCACAGTGCCAGGACCTGTGCTAACAGGCGTCGGGTGAAGGTCGTCGTCGCCACTCACGGGCATTGCTTCGACGGGCTCGCGAGCGCGGTGTTGTTCACGCGCCTCCTCCGAGCGGTCGACGGGGACAAGCACAAGTTCGTGTATCGCGCATGCGGGTACGGCATCGGCCAGAGCCGCGCGGACGAAGACATCTTGGTCGGCGAACAAAACGCGATCTTGGACTACCGCTTTTCGGCCAAGGGCAACGTGACCTGGTTCTTCGATCACCATCGCACTGCATTTCAGACGCTGGACGAGCAGCGGGTATTCGAAGAACGGAAGGGCCAGCGCCAGTACTTCTACGACCCGGACTACAGCTCCTGCACCAAGCTGATCTCCGACGTGGCCTGGCGGCACTTCGCGCTGAACGATCCGATGCTGCACGACCTGGTGCACTGGGCGGACATCGTGGACTCCGCGCGCTTCGATTCCCCCGAGGCGGCCATCGCCCGCAGCGAGCCGGTGCTGCGAATGGTCAGCGTAGTGGAGCACTACGGTGACGACGGCTTCCTCGAGCGCATGGTGCCGGAGCTTCTGGCGAAACCGCTCGCCGAAGTGGCCCGCAGCAAGAACATCGAAGAGCGCTACAAGCCCCTCGGTGAGAAGCAGTCGCGGTTCGTGGAGCGCGTGCGCGAGAAGGGCCAGCGCATGGGCCGCGTGGTGTTCGTCGACTTGAGCGAATCGGTGCTGGAGACGGTGGGCAAGTTCGTCACGTATGCCCTGTTCCCCGACTCGGTCTATTCGGTGATCGTCGGCGTGTTGAAGAGCGGCGCGAAGGTCAGCGTGGGCTATAACCCTTGGAGCGGGAAGCCTCTCGACACGGACATCAGCGCCATCTGCGCGCGACACGGTGGCGGCGGCCACCCGGTCGTGGGCGCCATCGCGTTCCGGGCGAGCGAAGTGGAGCGTGCGCGCGAGGTCGCCCGTTCCATCGCCGAAGAGCTGGCGTGAGGTCGCGCGCTCGCCGTCTCGCCGTCCAGGGCTGGCGCCGCTCCCCCAATGGGCGGCCGCTCGTGCTCGGTCACCGCGGCGCGCGGCGCGAGGCTCCCGAGAACACCCTGCCTGCCTTCGAGCTCGCCGTGCGCCAGGGGGCCGACGGTGTGGAGCTCGACGTGCGCCTCGACGGCAGCGGGCGGATCATCGTGCTCCACGATCGCACGCTGGAGCGCGTCACTCGCAAGGAGAACCTGGCCGACGTGGAGTCGCTCTCGGCGGCCGAGCTCGACCGCGTGCGCCTGGCCGGCGACGCGCGCGTCCCGAGCCTGCCGCAGGTTCTCGAGTGGGCCGAGCGCGGCGGGCACCGCCTGAACGTCGAGCTCAAGCGCGACGTGAGCGAGCGCCGGGCCCTGCTGTTCGGCGTCGCCAAGCTCTTCTCGCGCCGCCGGGCCCTCGCCGAGCTCGTGCTCTTCTCGTCCTTCGATCCGCTCTTGGTGCGCGGCCTCGCGTGGCTCCTGCCGAGCTACCCGGTGGCGTGGCTCGTTCATGCGAAGCAGCGCGTGCTCTCGCGGGCCCCGCTCTACGCCCAGCTCGGCGCCGTCGGAGTCCACCCCGAGCTCGCCCTGGCGAGCGACGCCCGAGTTCGGCGCTGGCGGAGGAGCGGCGCCCTCGTCAACGTGTGGACCGTGAACGAGCCCGCCGACGCCCTCCGGCTCGGCCGCGCCGGAGTCGACGCGCTCATCAGCGACGTACCGGGCGCCGTCGTCGCGGCATTCGCCGCGCCTTGACGCTCAGGCAGAGATGCGGCCGCCGCGGGCGTCTCGCGTGCTGGGCGCGGGTCGCGCGGAGCGGCGCGTATCGGCGATGGCAGCCAGGATCTCTTGCAGCACCATGACGCCGACGTGGGCGGTGATGCTCGAGACGTCGTAGGGCGGGCAGATCTCCACCACGTCGAAGCCCACGATCTCGCTCCCCACGAGCGCGCGCAACATCTGTTGCAGCTCCCAAGCCGTCATCCCTCCCGGCCAAGGGATTCCCACGCCGGGCGCCTGCGACGGATCGAGCGCGGCCACGTCGACGCTGACGTAGACCGGACCGTGGCGCACCACCTTGCGCAGCGTGCTGACCGCCGAGTGCAGATCCCACTTCACTTCGTCGACGTTCACGATCTCGAAGCCGTGGCTCAGCGCGAACGAGAGGTCACCCGAAGTGGAGTACGGCCCGCGGAGCCCGATTTGCACCGTCCAATCGGGCCGGATCAGGCCCTCGGTGACGGCATGCCGGATCACGCTGCCGTGATGGACGTCACGCCCCCAGGCGGGACCCGCAGTGTTGCTGTGCGCGTCGATGTGTACGAGGCCGACACTCTTCAGCTTTGCGCGGTGGATGCCCCGCAACGCGCCGAGCGTCGTGGTCTGATCACCGCCGACGTAACCGCCGATGACGCCGCTCCGCGCGATGGCTTCGGCGCGGCTGGCGACCGCCTCGATGGCGGCTTCGAGATCGTGGGGCGAAGGAGCCACGTCGCTGCCGTCGGCCACGCGCAGCTCTTCGAACACGTCGATGCCGAGCGCAGCGGAGAACCCTCGGGTGAGGGACGAGGCTTCGCGCACGGCGCGGGGTCCGAGGCGTGTGCCGGGCCGGTAGCTCGAGCCGACGTCGAGCGGCACTCCGGTGAGCAGCACGTCGACATCGGGCACGGACGCCGACGCGTCGACCAGCGGCAAGCGCAGGAAGGTGGAGACCCCGGCGAAGCGGGGCATGTGCTCGGCGCTCCGCGGCCGGAACTGCCCCTCGGGGATGTCTTCCCCGCGCGGAGCCTCGCTCGTGCGGCGGCGTTCGGTCTGCCGCTCGCGTTCGAGGGCGTGCTTGCGCGCGCGCGCCCGCGCGGCAGAGCGCTCCTTGGCCTCTTCGAGCCGCTGGGAGCGGGCGGCCTTCACCTGCGCCGCGCGTGCCTTGCGCTTCTTCGGCATCTCGAGCCTTCGACTATAGCGAAGAACGCCTGAACCCGGCGCTTCAATCCGCGCAGGCGGCTTGCCGCACGCGCACTCCCCTCGGCACCGGCTGGCGGAACGAGCCTTCGGGCAGCGGCGGGTTGTGCATGACCTCTTTGTTGCGCAGCACGAGCTCTTGGTCGGTGTCGGGCGTGACCAGGCGCAGGCGGCGCGGGATCTCGGCGTCACAGGCCGGCCCGCTCGGTGGGATGGTAGGGTCGAGGCCCTCGGGATCCTTGCGCGGCGCGCCCGTGTGCGCAGTCTCGTGATCGGCGAGGTACGCCTGGTAGAGATCCAACTCGTGTTGCTTCACGGCGACCTCGAGCACCCGGACCCGCTGCTTCTCCCAAGGCTGGTTCCAGTCGTCCGGCGTCGGGACGAGGCGGATCTCTTGGGCCGCCTTGCGCGTGCTCTGGATCTTGACGAGGTACGCTCCGCTCTCCCAGGTCAACGTGGCCTGAGCGGGTTCGTGCACGAGGACGGGTGCTTCGCCGCGCAGGAGCTGCGCCAGCGCGAACGGCGGGACGGGCACCTGAGTGAATCGCTGGACGTTGCAGGTGTTGGCGGGGCCGCGCAGGAACGTCTTCTCTTTCAGATCGTAGAGCGAGAAGTCGCGACCGTCGGAGGTGAGCGTCGAGAGCGTGACTCCGAAAGGACTGAACACGTCGAAGCGTAGCTCCTCGGGCAGCATGGCCATGTAGAGCACGTTGCCGCGCACGCGGCCGCGGTCACCGAAGTACTCGAGCTTGGCCTCGCCCTGGATGCCGCGACTGCAGGCATAGGTCGCGTGCATGCGCTCGAGCGCATCGGCCGCCGACGGGAAGCGGGAGGGCGGCGGCGAGGCCGAGCAGCCGGCGAGCAGGAGCCCGCCGGCCAACGCCGCACCCGCGGTCGAAGCGCTCCCCCGAGCTCTCATGAGCCTCGGAGCGCGTCGAGCAGGTCGAAGTCCGGAACCGGCAGACTGACCCGCGTCTCCGTCACGGCCACCAGGTGCTCTTCGCAGAGCTTGGCCAAGCCGAGACCGTCGAGCAGGTGAACTGGCGCAGCACCCGCGGCCGCCGCCTCTTCTCGAGCGCCGCTCAGCACCTGCCCGGTGGTCACGAGCCAGCCCGCAGCCGCCGGACCGTAGTGGTGCAGGGCCCCGCGCAGCTCGGTGACCCGTTCACGCCCGATCTCGCGGCCGTCGCGGCGCACCACGATGGCGGTCGGGACGTTACCGGTGGGACCACGCAGGACGGCCGAGAGGTGGAGCTCGGAGCCAGGCGACCCCGGCCGGCGCACGCTCTGGATGTCCGAGAGGCCCAAGCGCTCGAGCAGGAGCGATACGAGCTCCCCCATGGCGCGATGGGGAAGGTCCTGGATCTTGCGGGTGAGGGAGCGACGCACGGCTTCTCGATAGCGCTCGGCGAGGGCCAAAACTTCCCGCTCGAGTCGCAGCGCTTCTCCGTCGAGGCTCCACTCGGTGAGCGCGAGTCGCCCGCCGCTCACGCGGAAGCGAGGGCGCTGGCCGGCGGCAGAGCGTCGGAGGTTGTCGGCGCGAGCCGCGGCCAAGATCTGACCTTGCGCGTTCTGGAAGTCGCCGTTCAGGCGGCCGCGCCGCTGGGCGAGATCCACGAGCTTCTGGGCGCCCACCGGGCCGCCGCCACGATCGAACGTGGAGAGGAGCGATGCCACGAGGTCCGCGAGGGGCTTCGCCGCGAGCTCGTCGAGAGGTGCGCCGCCGTCGTCACGCCGGTCGCGGTCGTCGCGCCGGTCACGGTCCTCGCGCCGGTCGCGCCGGTCGCGGTCACCACGCTCGCCACGTTCACCGCGGTCACGCTCACCGCGCTCGCCGCGCTCACCCCGTTCGCGCTCGCCACGCTCACCGCGCTCGGCGCTCGGCGCGCTCGCCGCGCTCGGCGCGCTCGCCGCGCTCGCCACGCTCGGCGCGCTCGCCGCGCTCGCCGCGCTCGCCGCGCTCGCTACGCTCGCCACGGTCGCGTTCCCCGCGTTCGCGGTCGCCGCGGTCGCGTTCGCCACGCTCGGCGCGCTCCGGGTGCTCGGCTCGCTCGCCGTCAGCCTCGGCTTCGATCTCGACGTCTTGCGGAGCGTCGGACACGGTGTAGGTCGGCAGATCGTCACCGCCGCGGATCTCGTCGCGCTCGGTCCCTCGGCCGCGTCGGCGGCGTCGGCGCCGGCGGCGTCCTCCACCGGCTGCGTCTCCCTCCCCTTCTTCGTCGGACTCTTCTTCTTCGGGGCGACCGAAGATCGGCAGGTCGTCGTCATCCTCCGCCTCGAACAAGTCGGTCGCAGCTTGAGCGCGCTCACGCCGCGCCGTCTCTTCGTCGTCGGTCTTTTGGGGAGCCGCTTCGCCTGCCTCTTCCGCGTCGTCGGCGGCGGCCTCGTCGCCCGCTGCCAGCTCCTCTTCCTCTTCTTCGTCGGAGCGATCGCTGGTCACCAGCGCGCTCACGTCGAGCTTGGCGTTCTTGGCGATCTCGAGGGCCGGCGTGCGATCCGCGAGCCCCTTGTCGATGGTCGACTGATCCCACTCGCGGAGAGCGAAAACGCCTGGCTTGATCCGGACGAGGGGGTTCTCTTTGTCCCCCTTCTTCACGAGCGCTGCGAGCCTGGCCCCCATGGTGACCTCGGGGCTCTTGCCCACGTGGCTCAGCAGGTTCTTCTCGATGGCGACGTCCGTGATCTCCTTATAGTGAAGTGGTTTGCCCACCAGGCGCAGCACCTGCGCCGCAGCTTCGGTAAAAGTCATTCTGAGTCTCTGGGTTGAACGAGAACATGGGTTCTCTCGGTGCTCGCCTGGGAAGCGCTCATCGCTCCCACCTCCGGCGAGACACTCGCGCGCCGCGGCTCATAGCACGGCGGTGAGCGGGCCGGGAACCACTTTCAGGCGAGGACCTCGGCCGCGGCCTTCCGGTACGCCTCGAGGGTCTCGGCGTCGAAGAGGACGAAGCGCACGAGTGACGGCGAGCCGCCTTCGGCGATGCCGCGGCGCACGGCCTCGAGCGCCACGGGCGCCGCGAGCTCGACCGGGTAGCCGTAGACGCCCGTGCTGATGGACGGAAAAGAGACGCTCGCGATCTCGTGCTTTCGACAGAGCTCGAGCGACCTCGAATAGCAGCGCGCGAGGAGCTTCGCCGAGCGCTCCCCCTCCCGCTCGTAGATGGGACCCACGCAGTGGATCACCCAACGCGCGGTCAGGGAGAAGCCGGGAGTGATCACGGCGCCGCCGGTCTCGAGCAGACCGCCGGGGAGGTCACGCTTGATTTCACGCAGCGCGTCCATGAGCTCGGGACCCGCTGCGCGATGGATCGCTCCGTCGACGCCGCCACCTCCCATGAGCATCGCGTTGGCTGCATTGGCGATGGCGTGGGTGTCCGATTCGGTGATGTTGCCTTGGCTGAGCTCGAGGGTCGACGGCCCGACCGGGAAACGGAGCATGGCCGACGGTATCACCCTCGGCTGATTTCTCCGCAGCAGAAACACACGGGAATTTCCAGACGGAGGGCGGCGCGCCGGATTGTCCCGTATACTCTCGGCGTGGACCCGCAGCGCTTGCTCGCTGAGTTGGTCTCGGTGGCCGAAGGGCTCGGCATCACCGTGCGCATCGAGCCACTGCGCATCGCAGTGCACCACGCATCGGGCGGGCTCGTGCGGCTGAACGGCCAGAGCGTGGTGCTGCTCGACTCGAAGAGCCCGCTCTTCGATCGGGTGCTCACTCTGGCCGACGCTCTCGTGCCCTTTTCGGATCAAGGCCTGCCCGAAGGCATCGCGCCCGAGGTGCGCGAGCTCCTCGACGCTGCACGTGCGCGACGGAGCGGTCAGGGCAAGAAAGAGAGCCGCGAACGCCAGATCCGCGTGCTCGCGCGACCGAAGCCCGGCCTCCGGCGCGCACGAATCCGCTGACCCGGACCGGACCGTGCTAGGAGCGCCATCGTGCAGCTCGAGCGCGCCGTCGGCCTCGCCGCCAAGACCACCCTGGGGATCGGAGGCCCCGCTCGCTGGTTCGTCGGGGCGCGAAGCGAAGCGGACGTGTTCGATGCCGCAGCCCATGCCCGACAGCACGGGCTCGGCCTGCACGTGCTCGGCGGCGGCAGCAATCTCGTGATCGCCGACCCGGGCGTCGACGGCCTCGTGCTCGAGATGAGCCTTCGCGGCAGCGAGTGGCTCGCGGGTGGACGCGTGCGGGTGGCTGCCGGCGAGCCCTTCGACGAGCTCGTTCGGGCGAGCGTCGAGCGCGGCCTCGCCGGCATCGAATGCCTGAGCGGAATTCCGGGGCGCGTCGGCGCGACGCCGATCCAGAACGTGGGCGCCTACGGCCAGGAGGTGAAGGACACCATCGTGAGCGTGCGTGCCTTCGATCTGGAGCGGCGCGAGGTGGTGGAGCTCGATCGTGCCGCGTGCGAGTTCGAATACCGGTCGAGCTTCTTCAAGCGCCGCGCGCCCGGGCGTTTCGTGGTGCTGGCGGTCACGTTCGACCTCGCCCCAGATGGCGCGCCGAGCGTGCGGTATCCCGAGCTCGAACGGGAGCTGCGGAGCCGCGGCGCCGTCCACCCGTCCCTCGCCGACGTGCGCACCACCGTGCTCGAGCTCCGCGCGAAGAAGAGCATGCTGTTCGACCCGCTGGACGAAAACGGACGGAGCTGCGGCTCGTTCTTCGTGAACCCGGTGGTCGATGAGGAGGCGGCCGAAAGCCTCTTCGCTCGGGTCGGCGATGCCTCGATGCCGCGCTACCCACAAGCCGACGGACGCGTGAAGCTCAGCGCAGCGTGGCTCATCGAGCACGCCGGGCTCGTGAAGGGCACGCGGCGCGGCGCGGTGGGCCTCTCCACTCGGCACTCGCTCTCGATCGTGGCGCACGCCGGTGCCAAGGCGAGCGACGTCGCCGAGTTCGCTCGCTTCGTGCGAGACGAGGTGCAGGCGCGCTTCGGCGTGCGGCTCGAGCCCGAGCCGGTGTTCTGGGGGTTTTCGCCCTTCGCGCCCGAGGCTCAGCCGACCGTGGCGTAGATCGCTTCGATGGCTTGATCGAGCTTGCCCGGCTCGGTGCCGCCGGCCTGGGCCATGTCGGGGCGACCCCCTCCGGAGCCGCCGACGATGGCGGCGATGGGACGGATGAGCTCGCCCGCTTTGAAGCGTGCCGTGAGGGACTTGGAAACGGTGAGCACGAGCTGCGCCTTGCCCTCGGCCTCCGAGCCGACGAGCACGATGCCGTCACCGAGCTTGTCCCGGAGCTGCTCGGCCAACTCGCGGAGCGCGCCGCGATCGGTGATCTCGGTGCGGAGCCCCAGCACCTTCACACCGGCGACTTCGCGGGCGCGACCGACCAGTTGATCGAGCCCACCGCCCCCACCGCCCGTGAGCAGCTTCTTCTGCAGCTCTTCGACCTTCTTTTCGAGGGTCTTTCCCTCCGCCCAGAGCTTCTCGATCTTCTCCACCAGATCCCGCGGCGAAGCCTTGGCGGCCTCGGCGGCGCGCTCGATGTCCTTCTCCAGGGCCCGGAGGTGCGTCAGCGACCCTTCGCCCGTCGTCGCCACGATGCGGCGCACGCCCGCGGCGATGCCTTGCTCCGACAGGATCTTGAACAGACCGATGTCACCGGTGGCGCGCGCGTGGGTGCCGCCGCAGAGCTCGACGCTCTCGGCCATGCTCAGCATCCGCACCGTGTCTCCGTACTTCTCTTCGAAGATCATCATGGCGCCGCGCTTCTTCGCATCCTCGATGCCGAGGATCTCGGTCTTGACCGGAACGTTTTCGAGCGTGCGCTGGTTCACCAGATCTTCGATGCGCTGGAGCTCGTCCCGTGACAGCGGCTTCTGGTGGGTGAAGTCGAAGCGCAGGCGCTCGGGACCGACCAGCGATCCCTTTTGCTGCGCGTGGGCGCCGACCACCTGGCGGAGCGCCCAGTGCAGGAGATGCGTCGCCGAGTGGTTCTTGCGGATGGCCTCGCGTCGGGAACGATCGACGACGAGCTCGACGACTTCGCCCACCGCGAGGGAGCCGCTCTCGAGCTTGCCCTTGTGGACGGTGAGGCCCGTGATGGGCTTCTGGGTGTCCTCGACGCGCAGGCGTCCGCTCGCTCCGATCAGGTCGCCCGTGTCGCCGGTCTGCCCGCCGGCTTCTCCGTAGAACGGCGTGCGCTCGGTGACGACTTCCACGTTCGTGCCCGCCTCGGCGCGCTCCCGGAGCGCGCCGTCGACCACCAGGGCGACCACCTTGGCCTTGTCGACGTCGCGCTCGTAGCCCGAGAACTTCACGGAACCGTCGCCGAGCTTCGCCAGGGCGTCGCGATAGACCGCCTCCACCGCCTGCTCCATGCCGCGGAACTCGCTCCGCTTGCGGGCCTCTTCCAGCGCCGCCTCGTAGCCAGCGACGTCGACGGTGATGCCGCGCTCGTGACAGATGACCTCGGTGAGATCCAGCGGGAAGCCGTAGGTGTCGTAGAGCTGGAAGGCCTCGGCGCCCGAGAGCGTTTTCGAGCCCTGCGCGTCGAGCTCCACGAAGGCTTCTTCGAGGAGCGCCAGCCCGCGCTCGATGGTCTGGCGGAAGCGGACCTCTTCGCCCTGGGCCACGCTCTCGATCATCTCGCGGCGCTCGCGGAGCTCCGGGTACTGCTCTCCCATGGCGTCCACCACGAGGCCCGCCACCTCGTGCAAGAACGGCTCGCGGATCCCCAAGCGGTGCCCGTGACGGATGGCTCGGCGCATGACGCGCCGGAGCACGTATTCGCGACCGGTGCGGTCGGGCATGATGCCTTCGCCGATGAGGAACGCGGTCGTCCGCGCGTGATCCGCGATGACGCGCATGGAGACCTCGTCGGGGCTCATCCCGCCCTGGTACGGCTTCTTGGCGAGCTTCGCCGCGTGCTCGACCAAGCTCCGGAGCAGGTCGGAGTCGTAGTTGCTGGTCTTGCCCTGCACGATGCCGGCGAGGCGCTCGAGCCCCATTCCGGTGTCGATGCTGGGCGCCGGCAGCGCCTCGAGAGCGGCGTCCTTCTGCTTCCGCTCGAACTGCATGAAGACCAGGTTCCAGATCTCCATCCAGCCGTGCCCTTCGGCGGTCTGCTCTTCACCGAAGCGGCGGAGATCGACCTCGGGGCCGACGTAGTAGTGGAGCTCGCTGCAAGGCCCGCACGGACCCGTGTCGCCCATGGCCCAGAAGTTGTCGGCCATGCCGAGACCCAAGATGCGGTCGTCACCGAAACCGGTCACCTTGCGCCACAGCTCCTTCGCCTCGGTGTCGGCCGGCACGCCCGATTCACCCTTGAAGTAGGTGAACACGAAGCGCTTGGGATCGAGCCCCACCTCGCGGATCAAGAAATCCCACGCGAAGACGATGGCTTCTTCTTTGAAGTAGTCACCGAAGCTGAAGTTGCCGAGCATCTCGAAGAACGTGTGGTGCCGCGGGCTCGGGCCGACGTTCTCGAGGTCGTTGTGCTTGCCGCTGATGCGAATGCACTTCTGGCTCGTGGCGGCGCGGCTGTAGCTCCGCTTCTCACGACCCGTGAAGCAGTCCTTGAACTGGACCATGCCCGCGTTGGCGAACATCAGGCTCGGGTCGTTGGGCGGGACGAGGGCACCGCTCGCTACCACCTCGTGGCCGTGGGAGCGGAAGAACTCGAGGAACGCGCGGCGCAGCTCCTGGGACGTCTTCGACATGCCGGGGGTCTACATGACCGCCCCCCCATCGGCAACAGGAACGCCGGGACTGCCGGGGTCGTGCGGCGCGCGGCCCAGGCATGCCAATATCGCTGGCAGCGGACGGGCGGGACGACGAGGATTCTTCCGGAATGGCCGACGCCACCCTCGCCTTCTTGGACTCCTCCGACCTCGGCCGGGTCGAGCAACGCGTCGGACTGCGCGGCAAGCTCGCGTGTCCCAGCGGCGCGCGCGCGAGCGCGACCCTCGTGCGCACCACCCGCGGAGTCTTCGTGGTGGCCGCGAAGGTCGCGAACGACGCGGTCGCCATCCCGCTCGTGGGCCGGAGCGACGTACGCTACGAACTCGGCCGGTTCGGCGATCAGCTGCGCATCGGCGAGGCTGAGCTCTCCGTGCCCGCGAGCTCGCGCCGCGAGGCGCGCTTGGCGCTCGGGCTCGGACGCCTCGGCGTCGGCGATTCGCTCCCGCGCTTGCCCGAGGCGCGACACGTGCGCGCGCCGGGGCCCCTCGAGCGAGCTTTCGTCGCCGGGTTCCTGCGAGAGGGCGAGCTCCTCTTCGCGTTCCAGAAAACCGACGACGGGGCGCCCATCGAATCCCCCTGGTGCCCGGGCCTCCCGGGCACCGGCTACCTGGTCGTGACGAGTGAACGGAAGGCGCGGGTCGTGCTCTCCGAGCTCGGCGACAGCCGGGTCGAATCGCTGGACGGTGTCAGTTTCTCCATCGACGAGGGCCTCGGAGCGAGCGACGTGCTCGCAGGTCGCTTCCGTTTCGAGATCCGCCGCGGCGACCTCGAGCGTGTGGCAAGAGATCGTGGCCGGCCTCTGCCTCGAAGGCGCAGCTCGACTGCGCTCCTTCGCGCTCGCCAACTGGCGCGGGCGACAGGATGCCGCGGCCGCGGGCTTCGCCCGCGAGCTGTTCGCCACGGGCAAGGCTCGCGGCGACGCGCTCGCAGCGGCCGCCGTTCAGTTCCTCGCGCTCGACGGCCACGACGCGGGGTCCGACTCGCCCGACGTCGACGCTCTGGTCGCGGGCCTGGCCGAGGCCGGCGCACCCGCCGACGCCCTCGGCAGCTTGTGGCAGAGCCTCGGCGCGACCCCCGAAGCGGCGACGTTCCTGGTCGATCGGTTGCGCGCCCTCGGCGACCGCGCCGAACCTTGGGCCCTCGGGCTCCACGAATGCCCTGCACGCGCGGCTCACCGAGCTGCGAAAGGACCCGCGACGGCTCGCGCGCGCCGACATCGACTTCGCCGAGCACTTGATCGCGTCGGCGCAGCGCGAACGGGCGCGGGTGCTGCTCGAAGCGCGTGTGAAGGCGCTCCCGAGCGAAGAGCTGCTCGACCTGTTGCCGAGCGACGACGCCGACCTCACCGCAGGCGCCGGCGGGCAGATCCAGCGGATCCGTGTCTACGAGCTCTTGGCCGAGGCGCGCCGGACCGCCGACGGTCCGTGTCTGCGTGCGCGCACCGAGCTCGCGCGGCTCCAGCCGCTGGTGATCGACCGCGTGCGCGTGTTGTCGAAAGACGCGCCGGAAAGCCTGCGGCAGCGCGCCGAGCTGGTGCTCGATGTGCTCGCGCCCAGAGGCCTCCGACGCGACGAAGACGACGCGGGCACCGAGCCCGCTGCGCTCTCGGCGGAGCTCCTCGGAGAGGTGCTCTCGCACCCGGCCGCGCGCAAAGACAGCGCCCTCGTCGGCAGGATCCAGACGCTGCTCGCGACGGTGCCCGCTCCCGACCACGGCATGCTGCTCGAATACGTCGAACCCATCAGTCTCGCGCGGCAGCCCAAGGCAGCGCGCGCCCTCGCTGGCGCGGCCCGGCTGCTCGGCCACGACCCCGTCCAAGGCTTCGTGTCGCGCGGCAAGAAGGGCATCGGCCTTCGCGCCTACGAAGGACCGCCCGCGTTCGTACTGGTGGGCGGCCGCCACCTGGACGACGACCCCGAGTACGGCATGACGAGCGCGGAGCTCCGCTTCGCCATCACGACCGAAGTGGCCCACGTCGCCTTCGGGCACGCGCGCGTGACTTCGAGCGAGGTTTGGCTGGGGCTCGTGGACAAGAGCCGCGAAGGCCTCGACCTCCTGCTGGGCGTGCTGCCGCTGTTCAAGAGCTATCGCGTCGCCGAGCGAGCGTATCGCCTGCTGCAGAAGGTCCCGGTGAGCACCATCCGCCGCGTGGTCGGTGGCGCCCGCGCAGTCCAGAAGAAGCTCGCCAAAGGCCCGGCGGTCCACGACGAGCGCGTCGGGGAAGACGTGCTCTCGGCCCTGCACGAGGATCTCGTGGCCACCGCCCGCGTGATGCAGCTCACGGCCGATCGGGCGGGCCTCGTCGCCTGCGGCGATCCGCGAGCGGCGCTCCGCGCCATGCTGCTCGTGCGGCCCGATCACCGCGAAGCGTTGGCGCTCGCCGAGCGCGAGGGCATCGAGATGGTGCTTCGCCAGCGGGCTCCGGAAGGGCATCTCGCGCACCAAGATCTGGCGGTGCGCATCGCCGCGCTGCTCTCGTTCTACCTCTCGGACGACTACGCGCGTCTCGCGCGCGAAGCGGGCCTCGCGCAGAGCTCGACGTAAAGCTCCTCGTAGCGACGGGCCACGACGCGAGCGTCGTGCTCGCGGGCCACGTAGAGCCTGCCGGCCTCGCGCACGCTCTCCGCGTAGCCGGGCTCACGGCGCAGGAGCGTGAGGAGACGCACCCAGCTCTCGGGCTCCGGGCTCGGAAGCGAGAGGGCTCCGGCAATTTCCGACAGCGGGCCCCGAGCCAGCACCACCACTGGCACGCCGAGCCGCATCGACTCGAGCAACACGATGGGCATGTCGACCTTGCCCCAAAGATCCTCCACCGGAAACAGGACCGCGTCGGCTCGCTCGATCAGCGCCAGCACGTCCGGCAACGTCTCGCACAGGCGCACGTGTCGCGCTGGCAGGCGCTGCTCGAGCTCACGAGCCACGCCCGCCGCCCGCGGGGTCTTCGCGCGATACGCGAACACGACGATGGCGTCGGGCTCGGAGCGGACGAGGGGCTCGACCATGCGGGCCACGTGCTCGGCTCCTCCCCCGAGCTCGATGTCCCCGGGATAGACGTAGAGCGGGCCTTCCTCCGGCAGGAGCAGGCGCTCGCGCACGTTCTCCTTCTCCGCGTGGGTCCGCGGGTGGAGCATTGGAACGGGCGGTGGGATCACCTCGATACGTCGAGCGGGCGCGTGGGCCAGGAGCCGCGTGCGGGTGTCTCGACTCTGCGCGACCACCACGTCGCCGAAGAGGAGGGACTCGGCAGCATCGAAGCTGCGAGGAGGCGACGCCACGGTTTGCACCACACGCTTGCCGAGCACTCGCCTCAGCGCGCGCCCGACGACGCTGCTCTTGGGATTCGGTGCGAACACGAAGTGCCAGAGGTCGGCGTCCCGCCGCGCGACGAGCGCGAAGGCTGCGCGCGCGTTCTCGGCGAGGGCGGGGCTGTAGCTCCCGGAGTCGCGATACACCGGAACGAACTCGACACCCGGGAGCGGAGCTGCACCGGGCGTCGCCATCACCAGCGGATGGACGAGCTCGAGGTTCGTCGCGACGTCGCGCACGAGGCACTTCGTCCCGTCGTGGTAGGGCGGCACGACGGGCTTCGAGACGAACAGCACGCGCGGCGGCGTCGACACGGCCCCTCGTATCGAACGGGGACCGGACCGTCGTCAACGGGTCGCAGCCGCGAGGGCCTCGGGAGCGCGCTTGACCGCGCTCTCGACGGCCGCGGCCAGCACCAGCCGCTGAAGCTCGGGAGCCCTGCGTTTCGCCTCCACGGTCGAAGCGCGAGTGGTCGCGGACCCGGAAACCGTGCCGGCAATCGCCTGCTCCGGCATGCGGTGAACGACGTATTCGACGCTGGCCGAATAGACCACCTCGGAGCCTTCGCGCGACTCGTTCAGCTTGCGCAGGAGCCCCGTGATCATCACCACCGGCGGCTTCTTGCCCTTCTCGCGGGCCTCGCTGCCGCCGTCGTCGGAGAGCTTCACGCCCGGCAGCTCCGAGAACTTCTGGCGGCTCGCGCTCTCGAGATCGCTCGCCAGCTTGGTGCGCACGTCTTTGCCCGTGCGCATGCGCCCGATCTTCACGATCATCTTGGTGACGCTGCTGCTCGTCACCATGCGGAGCGAGGTCAACGTCGCTTCGACCTGGGTGCGGACCGACTGGGAGCTGTCGTCCTTGTGCTGTTCGAGGGCCGGGATGCTCTTCTTGTCGCCGAGCACCTTGAGGGCAGCTGCGGCTGCGGTTCGCACGGCCGCGTTGTCGTCGTCGAGGGCCTTCTCGAGCGGGAGGCGAGCGGCGCCGTGACGGGTCTTGCCGAGCTCGAGCGCAGCTTGCACGCGCACGCGGAAGTCTTCACCGTTCTTCAGCCGCTCGATGAGCTGCTCGACGGCGGCGCCACCGCGCGCGTGGCCTTGGGCGAACACGAGCGCCAGCACGCAACAGAGCGCGAGCAAGAGACGCTGCAGCTTGGGGCCGAGCCAGGTCCGCACGCTGAACGTGAGATTAGCTCAGTCAGGCACTCGGCCCAAGATGCGCATTCGGACTACATCGGCGCACAAGCCCCGCTCACTTCAGGAGCTCGGCCACGTGCGCTTCGATCTCGGTCTCATCGCCCTTGTGGAATCCAGCGTGCACGTAACGAACGATGCCGCTCTTGTCGATGATGTAGGCAGTCGGCATGGTCGGCGGGTTGTACGTACCCGACACGGACTGCCCTTCGTCCCACCCGATGGGGAACTTGGCGCCGGTCTTCTTCACGAAGTCGTCGATTTTGCCAGGATCGTCGTCGATGCTGATGCCGACCACGACGAGCTGGCCCGCATACTTTTCCGCCAGCTTCTGATGGTGCGGGAAAGAGTCCTTGCACGGCTCGCACCAGGTCGCCCAGAAGTCGACCAGCATGACCTTGCCAGCGCCGTCGGCGAGGGACACCTTCTGCACCCCTCCCGCCTTCCCTGGCAGGTCGAACGCCGGTGCCGGAGCGCCGACGAGCTGGTGCTCGGCCGCCCCCGACGACTGAGCACCCATCTTGCCGCATCCGGCCGCCGAAAGCGCGAGCCCGGCCGCCACTACCCACCCCCCCAAACGACTACGGTTCGGGAACATCACTTCTTTTT
The DNA here is from genome assembly GCA_046351435.1 of Polyangiaceae bacterium. Taxonomy (GTDB): domain Bacteria; phylum Myxococcota_A; class Polyangia; order Polyangiales; family Polyangiaceae; genus JADJKB01. Next base: position 177,273 of record JAXLYN010000013.1, on the reverse strand, counting down.
CTTCTCTTTCTTCTTGTCGTCTTTCTTGTCGGGCTTGTCGCCCTTGGGAGGCTCGTCGGGGCAGCCGTCTTCGTCCTGGTATCCGTTCTTGGTCTCGGGCTGGTCCCCGCACTCGTCGGCTTGGTCCAGTACGCCGTCGTTGTCGTTGTCCGGATCCGGGCAGCCGTCGGTGTCGTCGAAGCCGTCCGTGTCTTCGGCCTGGTCTGGACACTTGTCGGCTTTGTCGGGCACGCCGTCCGCGTCCTTGTCGGGCTCGTCGGGGCAGCCATCGTCGTCCTTGAAGCCGTTCTTGGTCTCCGGCTTGTCGGGACAGCGATCCTGATCGTCGGCGACGCCGTCGCCGTCGTTGTCGAGCTCGGGACAGCCGTCCTTGTCCTGGAAGCCGTCGGGGTCCTCGGCCTGCTTCGGACACTTGTCGACGTCGTCGGGAACCGTGTCGCCGTCGTTGTCGTTGTCGGGACAGCCGTCGGCGTCGTCGTGCCCGTCCTTGTCTTCGGGCACCGTCGGGCACTGGTCGCTCGCGTCATCGATTCCGTCGGCGTCGCGGTCGCCGCCTTCGAGGACGTACATCACGCCGACGAACGCGCGGAGCTTTGGCACGCCCACGCCTTGGATCACGCCCGTGCCGAGGCCGGCCGAGATCACGAAGGGTGAATCGAGCGGGAGGATCTGGACGCCGCCGTCGACCTCGAGGGAGTTGGTCCCGTTCTTCGCGCTGAACTTGGTGCCACCGAAGCCGTCGAGGACGACGCGGAGCACGGGGCTCGGTTTGAAGCCGGCACCGACGCCATACCGGAACTCGGGCCCGAGGGTGGTCGACCCGACGCGGCCTTCGCCCCGGTAGACCGCCGCCAGGTTGCCGCCGAACGAGAACGGGCCCTGAGCGCCGTCGAAGATGCCGCGAATGCCCGCGGTGGGCGTCGAATCACCGAGGTAGTTGCCCTTGCTCGTAGCGCGGCCGAGCGGCCCGGTGACGAACGCGCCCGCGCCGACCACGAACGGGTCCTTGATCTCGCCGTGCAAGCGGTACTTGCCCTCGAGGGTGGCGTCGCCCAGGCCGACGGCCTTGATGCCGTCCTTTGAAGCCACACCGCCGTCCTCGAGACCGTCGCCGCTCACCCAAGTCACCGGAACCTTGAGCCCGATCTGGAGTCGCGGAATGGGCGTGAGCGACCCCAAGGCGTCGCCGGTGATCAGGTTCTCGATCACTTTCACGTCGCCGACGCCGGAGGCATTCGCCGCGTTGCAGTCGGTCTCGGAGATGCAGCTCCGGACCACGAAAGGCTCCCAGGCGTAGTTGACGAACAGCCCCGCGCTGAACGCCATCTTGCCCTCGGTGCGGACGCCGCGCGTGGTGAAGAAGTTCCGCGGCCCCGGTGCGGGGTCGAAACGCTGGACCGAGAACTCCTTGTCCTTCGCGTCCTGGGCCCACACGACCGCGGATGCGGTCAAGACGCCGAGGGTGACGAGACCCGCGCGCCCGGCCCGCCCGACCGAGCGCAGGGTCCGACGAGGAGGCAGCACGAACAGAGACAGCGGCAACGGAAGTTCCTCCGACGCCGAGGGATACCATTCCCTCAGCGAAGCCTAGGCTCGCACACCCGGCGAGCCTTTCGCAACGCCCATGATGGCGGGCCGGCGCCGCGAATCGCCGCGCAATCCCCACTTGGGCGCGCGAATGACTCACCATCGGGCACGGCACGCTATCCTGCCCGGCGTGGCGCTCTGCCCGCAGTGCAAGAACGTGCTCCTCGACAGCGCCCGGTTCTGCACGCAGTGTGGCGCGCCGCAGCCGGTGCGCGAGGCTCCGCGCCGCTTCGGCGAAGGCAGCGAGATCGACCTCGAGTGGGGCAAGGTCGTCGTCGGCGTTCGCATCGGCGAGGGCGGGATGGGCGTCGTCCATCGCGGCTGGCTCTACTACAACCCCGCTGGCCCCAAAGCCGGAACGCCGCCCCATCCCGTCGCCATCAAGGTGCTCCACCCGCTCTTGAAGAGCCGGGAACGCGCGCGCCGGTTGTTCATCGGTGAAGCCAATGCCCTGGCGCGGCTCTCGCACCCGAACATCGTGCACTTCTTCGGCATGGCCGAGCCCGAGGGCCAGCTCGCCATCGCGCTCGAGCTGGTGGAGGGCGAACCGCTCTCGTCACTCATCGACCGCCACGCCAAGACCGCGACGCCCGGCGGGCTCCCGTGCATGCCTTTCATGCGTGCGTGGCACTACTTCTCGCAGCTCCTCGGCGCGCTCGCCGCCATCCACGCGCTCGGCATCATCCATCGCGACGTGAAGCCGAGCAACGTGCTCATCCGCGTCGATGGTGTGGTGAAGCTCACGGACTTCGGCATCGCTCGACTGCCGGCGGAGGACGCCAAGAACACCGGTGGCATGGCGCCCGGCACCGGCGCGTACATGGCGCCGGAGCAGGTGCTGGGCAAAGACATGGACGCGCGCGCGGACCTCTACAGCGCGGCCATCGTGCTCTACGAGATGCTGACCGGCGCGACGCCCTTCGATGCACCGACGCGGAACGAGATCATGGTGCGCACGGCCCAGGTCGAGGAATCGCCCCCGCCGGTCACCCGAGCGGTGGTCGGTGCCCCGCCGGTGCTCGACCTCCTCTTCGCGCGCGCTCTCGCCAAGGACCCCATGCACCGCTACGGCTCCGCCATCGAGCTCGGCGAGGCCTTCCGGGAGGCCCTGAGCCTCCCCGACACCACCGGCTGGGAGGCCCAGCAGCGGCTCGCCGAGAACGCCCGCGCCATCTCCCAGCTCGGCCTGCCCCAGAGCAGCGCAGGCATCCCGAAGACCCAGGCCGACCAGATGCGGACCGCCGTCATGGAGGCCTACGAGGCCGCCCCGAAAGCGGGCGAGTAAAGCGGCCCGGGGCCCGCCCAAGCCCGCGAAAAGAGCGTCGTTGACAGTCTTCCCAGGCGCGTGCGATAGCCTCCACGGGCTGCGCGACCCATGCTGAAACGATCTGCCTTTCTTCTGTCCGCGAGCTGGGTTCTGACGAGTGCCCTTGCGGCCGCTCAGCAGCCCGCGCCACCCGCACCGAAACCACCCGCCGGCGCTCCGGCGAAGCCGCCGGCTGCGGCGCCCGCACCCGCGAAGCCGCCGGCTGCGGCGCCCGCACCCGCGAAGCCTCCGGCCGCCGCGCCTGCCAAGCCCCCCGCTGCACCGCCCGGTGCGCCTCCCGCTGGTGCGAAGCCCGCGCCCGCTCCCGGCGCGAAGCCGACGGCGCCCGCTCCTGGCCGCGAAGCCCGCGCCCGCTCCCGGCGCGAAGCCGCCCGCTCCGGCGCCTGGCGCGAAGCCCGCGCCAGCTCCTGGTGCGAAGCCGGCCCCGGGCGCGAAACCCGAAGGCGAGCCCGCGGAAGAGCCCGCCGATCCCGAAGAAGAGCCCACGCCGACCTCACCGGCAGAGGAGCCACCGCCGAAGCCGCCAACGACGGGCAAGGGCCCCACGTCGCCGAACGTCTCGCCCACGCCTGCGCCCGGGGGTTTCGGCCCGATGCCCATGTGGCCGCAGCCTGCGACCGACGCGCAAGCGCTCGAGCGCCAAGGCGACAAGAACGAGAAGGTCGCCAAGAAGAAGAGCGCCGACGAGATCTACGCCGAAGACTGGTGGAGCCACGCGCGGCCGATCTTCGAGATCCACGGCTACTACCGGCTCCGCGCTGAGCTCTTCCACAATTTCTCGCTCGGCCGCGTCGACTCGCCGAACAACGCGCTCTGGCCCATGCCGAGCGACAACCACTACAACACCAGGGACGGCAACTCTTTCGGCCCCGCGCTCTGCACCGGCGACGAATCGGCCGAGTCGTTCTCGTCGAGCGACGATCCGCGCGACGGGCTCTACCCCTGCAAGAACAAGACGCAGGCCGGCGCCAACATGCGCTTCCGGTTGAATCCGGAGCTGCACATCTCCGACAACCTCCGGGTCCTGTCCCAGATCGACCTGCTCGACAACCTCGTGCTCGGCTCGACGCCCGAGGGCTACGCCAACGAGCCGGGCGCCGGCGGCTACAACGTGCGGACGCGCGCGGGCTATACGCCCCTCGGCGCCTTCGACAGCACCCAGGTGCCGCCGAGCGACGGCCGGAACAGTTTCCGCGACAGCATCCGCGTGAAGCGCGTGTGGGCCGAATACATGACGCCGGTCGGCCAGCTCCGCTTCGGCCGCATGCCGAGCCACTGGGGCCTCGGCATCTTGGCGAACTCGGGGGACGGCCCCGACGACGACCACCAGAGCACGAACGATCGCATCATGTTCGTGACCGGTCTGAAGTCCCTCGATCTTTACCTCGCGGGCGCTTGGGACTTCGCCAACGAGGGCCAGACCAGTGATTCTCTGAACCAGCCCCAGGCCCAGCCCTACGACCTCGGCCAGCTCGACGACGTCGATCAATACGTGCTGGTCCTCGCGCGGCGGAAGAACCCAGAGCTCGCCAAGCTCGCCCTGGCCAAGGGCGATCTGGTCCTGAACGGCGGCGCCTACGTCGTCTACCGCCGGCAGCTCATTGCCAACGACGGCGCCGGGTCGTGCGCCACGGGCTCAGCGGCACTTGGCTGCCCGAGCGAGAACTTCGGGAGCGGCTACACGCGACGCGGGGCAACGGCGTGGATCCCGGATCTCTGGCTCCAGCTCCTCTATAAGAAGTTCCGTTTCGAGACCGAAGTGGTCACCGTGCAAGGCGACATCGAAGCTACGCCGGGCGACGCCGTCAACGGGAGGAAGCTCCGGATGTGGGGCTACGCCACCGAGATCGAGCAGCGCCTGGTCGAAGATCGGCTGAAGCTCGAATTCAAGCACGGCTGGGCCTCAGGTGATCCCGACGTGTTCGGTCCCATCGACGGCGCGGGCGGCCTGTCGCCTGGCTTCAACGGCCTCCAAGAACAGAAGGGCGACCGCACCATCAGCACGTTCCGCTTCCACCCGAACTACAAGGTGGATCTGATCCTGCACCGGAACCTGCTCTCGCGCGTGCAGGGCACCTACTACTTCCGGCCGAGCGTCGAGTACGACTTCGTGCGCGAGCCGAGCGGGCAGCGCTTCGGCGGCGGGTTTGCCGGCATTTGGTCCCGCGCCAGCGAGTTCGTGCAGACCCCGGGCCACAAGCGCGACCTCGGCATCGAGCTCGACCTGTCGCTCTACTACCAGTCGAAGGACGGCTCGCTGAACGACAACCACGAAAAGCCCGGCGGCTTCTACACGATGCTTCAGTGGGGCGTGCTCTTCCCCATGGGTGGCCTCGGCTACCAAGAAGAGGTCGAGGCTGGGGTAATCGAGCGTGACCTCGGCGCCGGTGCCGCCGAGACCAGCACCGCGCAGATCCTCCGCTGGTACCTCGGCGTTCTGTTCTGAGCCTCGACCGCGCGTCTAGCGCGCGCTTCCGCGCCGTGAGGTAGGCTTCGCCCCGCGAGGAAGCCATGCAATCGCGGTATTCGGAGAGCGACGCCCGGACCTTCATCGAACGCTACGCGCGGGAGGGTGAAGACCTCGCGCTGCGCGTCTACACGTCACGCCTGCTCGGCCAAGATCCGACGCTCGTGCTCCACGGCGGCGGCAACACCAGTGTCAAGAGCCGCGCTCGCGAGCTCACGGGCGAAAGCGTCGACGTCCTCTACGTGAAAGGCAGCGGCTGGGATCTCGGCAACATCGAGCCCGCCGGGTTCCCGGCTTGCCGACTCGACCCGCTCCGGCGCCAAGCGCGGCTCGCCGAGCTCAGCGACGAGGACATGGTGAAGGGCCTCCGAAGTCAGATGCTCGATCCGGCGAGCCCGACGCCGAGCGTCGAGGCGCTGCTCCACGCGTTCCTGCCGCAGAAGTTCGTCGATCACACCCACGCGAGCGCAGTGCTCGCCGTGGTCGATCAGCCCGACGGCGCCGAGCGCGCACGAGAAGTGTGGGGCGACGGGCTCCTCGTCGTCCCCTACGTCATGCCCGGGTTCGTGCTGGCGAAACGCATCGTCGAGCTCGAAGCCGAGCTCGCCAAGGCCGAGGTGATGGTGCTCGACAAGCACGGCATCTTCACCTGGGGCAGCAGCGCCCGCGAGAGCTACGAACGGATGATCGCCGCGGTGGATCGCGCCGAGGCGTACGTGAAGAAGAACGCCAGGGTGTCGCTCGGCGTGCCTGCGGCCCTCGACCCGTCCGAGCGCCGCGCGCGGCAGCGTGCGCTGTCGCCTGTGCTCCGAGGTGCCCTCGCGCGAGCACCCGAGGGGCAGCGATTCTTGGTGAGCTGGCGCGACGAGCCCGAGGTGTTGGCGCTGCTCGCACGGGACGACGCCGCGAGAGTGACCCAAGTCGGAACGGTGACGCCGGATCACGTGATCCGCACGAAGCCGACCCCGCTGTTTCTACCGGCGACCGATCGCGAGAGCGTCGAGCAGGCGCTCGGCGCTTGGTCTCGGAACTACGTCGCCTACTTCGAGCGCGGCGTGAGCGCGACGAAGCGTGAGCTCCGGCGCCTCGACGCCTTGCCGCGACTGGTGGTGGTGCCCGGGCTCGGCGCCGCGTGCTTGGGCGCCTCGCTGAAAGAGGCGAAGATCGCCGGCGACATCTGGTTCCACTCCAGCAGCGTGATCCAAGCCGCTGCCAGCATGGGCGGCTATCGGCCCGTGGCCGAGCTGGATCTCTTCGACGTCGAGTACTGGAGCCTCGAGCAAGCGAAGCTCGGCAAGTCGAGCGCAGGCAAGCTCGCGCGGAAAATCGCCCTCGTGACCGGTGCGGCGAGCGGCATCGGCCGTGCCACGGCGGAGCTCTTCCTCGAACTCGGCGCCCACGTCGTGCTGACCGACTTCGACGCCGACAAGCTCGAGGCGGCGCGCGCGGAGCTGGCGAAGAAGCACGGCGACCGCGTGGCGGGAGCCCGGGCCGACGTGACCCAGGCGGCCGACGTCACGCGCGCCTTCGAGCTCGGCGTGGACACGTTCGGTGGCCTCGACCTCGTGGTCTCCAACGCGGGCACCGCCCCCACCGGACTCCTCCACGAGGAAGCGGGCGAAAAGGCCTTGCTCGGTTCGCTCGAAGTGAACCTGCTCGGACACCAACGCGTGGCTCGCGCCGCGAGCGAAATTTTCCTCGCGCAGGGCATGGGCGGCTGTCTTCTGTTCAACGCTTCCAAGAGCGCGTTCAACCAGGGACCCGAGTTCGGCCCTTACGCCATCGCCAAGGCGGGCGTCGTCGCGCTCATGAAGCAATACGCCGTGGACCTCGGGCCGAAGGGCATCCGCGCGAACGCCATCAACGCCGATCGCATCCGCACCGATCTCTTCGGCGGCGGCGTGCTCGAAGCACGGGCCAAGGCCCGCGGCATCTCTCCCGACGCCTACTTCCGCCAGAACCTGCTCGGGCGCGAGACGCTCGGCCGCGACTGCGCCGAAGCCTTCCTCCATCTCGCGACGGCCGAAGCGACCACCGGCGCGGTGATCCCCGTGGACGGAGGCAACGCGGCGGCGTTTCCGCGCTGACGGCAGGGCTCGGCGCTCTGCCGCGAGCGGGGCCCGGCAGATGTCGGCGAGAGGAAGCGCAGCCCGCCGCCGACCCTCCAAATCAGGACAAATCAGGGCGATCCTCCGCCTCACGGCTGGCCAACGCCCGTCGACCTGGTAAAGATCGAGCGCGTCGTCGCGCAAGGTCGGCCCGCGGCAGCGTCTAGGGAATCATGGCATTCGTTCGCGCTCTCTCCGTGCTCGTCACCCTCTCGGCTCTCGGCGTCGTCGCCTGCGGCAGCGACAGTGGAGGAGGAGGTGGCGGCGGCGGCGGCAGCGGCGCCAGCGGCGGCTCGGGGGGCACCGGCGGCACCACGACCACCGGCGGTGCCGCCGGCGTGAGCGGCGGCGGTAGCGGCGGCGCCAGCGGAGCGGGCTGCAACGCCGGACCCGGCTTCCCCTCGAGCGACCCGCCCCACAAGGTGGACGAGCTCACGGCGAAGATCCTCGACACCACCGGAGCGCCTGCCGACGGCGTGTTGGCTCAAGTGTGCGGGCTCGATCTCTGCATCAACGGCAGCACCAACGCGCAAGGCGAAGTGTGCACACCCAACGGCGGCACCGGCATCTGCGCACCCGGCATTCTGCCGGCGCAGGAGTTCAAGCGGCCGGCCTTCAAGTACGGCGACGGCATCGGCTACGTGAAGTTCGCGCAGCTGCTCGAGACGACCACGACCAAGTACGCCATCGGCGACGTGATGACCGAGCGCCTGCCCGCGGTCGGTCAGGGGGTCGCCCTGGCACCCGGGGGCACCGCCACGAGCAATGGGATCACCCTGACGCTCGGCGCGGGGGCTCAAATCACCATCGACGAGCTCACCTTCGATACGCCGGAGCTCCAGAAATTCCGCGCCGCCGAGGTGCCCATCGCCAAGATCCCCCCCGCGGTGGACAAGGCCCTCGGCTTCGAGATGGTCGTGGGAACCACGCCCCTCGACACCGAGCTCTGCCCCCACGCCAAGCTGAGCGTGCCCAACACTCCCGGCTGGCCCGCGGGCACCGAAGTCGAGTTCTGGATCCACGGGCTCGATCCGGGTGAAGAGTGGGCGCCCTACGCGGGCTGGGCCAAGGTGAGCGGCGGCGCCGTGTCGGCCGACGGCAAGAGCGTCGTCACGAGCGACGGCGAGGGCATCCCGGTGCTCAGCACGTTCGGAATCAAGAAGAAATGATCGGTCGCGCGGAACGAGCCCTGCCGCTCCTGGCCCTCGCGTTCGCGCTGGGGTGCGGCAGCAATCGGCCCGAGATCCCGGACTATCTGCTCGAGAACGACGCGGGCGGAACGGCGGGCTACCCGAGCGGGCCTTACGCCAAAGACATCGGTGCCGATGTCGGTCGCACCATCGCGAACATCGAGTTCCAGAAGGGCTGGCTCGATCCGAAAGGCTCCGGCTACGACCCCGCCAAGCTCGAAGCCATCGCGCTCGCCGACTTCTACGACCCGGACGGCAGCAAGGGCAACGTGCTGCTCCTGCTCAACACGGCCGCCGGCTGGTGCGGAGCCTGCAAGAACGAGCACGAAGGGACGGGCTCGAATCCTTCGCTCAGCGAGCACGCGAACACGCTGCGGCCCCGCGGGCTCTTGGTGATGAGCGCGCTCTTCGAAGACGGCTCCTTCGACCCAGCCGAAGAGAAGCACCTCGTGGCCTGGGCCAAGACCTACGAGACCAGCTTCCCGTTCGTGCTCGACCCGGAGAACCAGCTCGGCGGCACGTTCGGCGTGGACCAGAGCGCGCCGCTCAACCTGGTGGTCGACGCCAAGGACATGAAGGTCCTGTTCGGTACCACCGGGGACAAGGCCGCGGTGATCTGGCCGTTCATCGAGAGCGAGCTCGAAAAGCGCGGGAAGTAGCCGATGCGCCGGGCCGTTCGCCGAGCCGCGTTGGGCGGACTCCTGGGGCTCACGCTCGCCCCAGGCGCGCGCGCCCTCGAACCGGGCAAGCTCGGCAAAGATCCGCTCCACGTCGACATCACCGACGCGACGAGCGTGCTCTACAACTTCGACAACCGCGACACCAAGGCGCTCGACGTACCCACCCGCGCCAACGACGAATGGGGCATGTGGTACAACCGGCTGAACCTGCAAGCGGCGTGGGGCAAGTTCACCGCCGGCGTTCGCGTCGACAACGCCTGGTTCTACCGCTCGCCCTACCCCGAGGCCATCGCCCTCGACGTGGTCGAGACGCGCCCCGCGGGCGGCGGCATCTCGGACCCGCAGCTCTTCCGTCAGAAGTTCAACGAAGCCGGGGTCGAGCTCTCGAACCGCTACATCAACTGGGTCTACCCCGCGAAGTACTACGCGGGCTACACCACGCGCGACATCGAGCTCACGCTCGGGGACTTCTACGCGGCGCTCGGTCGCGGCTTCGTGCTCAGCGTGCGCAAGATGGACGAGCTCGCGAGCGACGTGACGGTGCGCGGTGCGCGCGTCACCGGCCGAGTGAACGCCGGACCCTTGAAGCTTCGCCTGTCGGCCCTGGGTGGTTCCATGAACCCGCTCCGCATCGACGAAGCGAGCGGGCGCTACCTCGGCGTGGATCCGAGCGTCACGCCGGATTTCCTCGCGGTCACCGAGGCGGGCATGCCGCGAGCGGTGGAGACCGATTTTTCGCGCGGAGCGCCGACCTACGCGCCCGACCGGGTGGTGGGCGCACAGATCGAGCTCTTGCCTGAAGGCTTCAAGCTCGGCACTCAAGCCTCGTTCTTGCGCCGGCAAGATCCGCTCTCGAGCGACGTCGTACGCCAGGCCGACACCATCCTGACCGGCAGCCAGTCCATCGAGATCTCGGATTTCGACGGGCACGGCGACGGCTACCTCGAGGTCGCGCTCCAGAGCCTCGACGACGCGACGCGCGACGCGACCAGCAGCGATCGCGAGCTCCTCGACGGCAAGAAGGGCTACGCCGTGTACACGGCCCTCACCCTGATCGAGAAGCCGCTTTCGTTCACCTTCGAGGGCAAACACTATCGACGCTTCTTTCCACTGGCCGCCAACGTCGACACCGCGCGGGCCCGCGAGTTCTCCCTGGTGCAATACAGCGCGCCTCCGACCACCGAGGCGTTCTGGACCGACACCGAGTTCGAGGGCATGAACACCTGTGTCACGGGCGGCCGGCTCAAGAGCGACGTACACCTCGGGAAGGACGAGAGCGTCTTCGCCTGGTTCGGCCACTACCGCACCTGGGCGGAGCGCGCCGTGAACGAGAGCTGCGACACCGCGGACGCCAATCTGAACCGCGTGTTCGACGTGGCGGCCGGCATGGAGATCACCTCCCAGAAGCGTAAGAGCCGCGCGAACCTCACCTTCGGCGCGCGCGTCGACCAGTCTGCCGAGCCCATTTCAGCGGCCACCGGCGAGCTCACGGATCTCTACTACCAAGAGACCTACGCCAGATACGACGTGCTCCGCTGGCTCGGCGGGCCGTTCTCGCTCCAGCTCCAAGGCTGGCACCGGCGGCGGCATCAAGTGATCGGCGGCCCCGAGGAGCCGTGGTTCGAAGGCCAGCACCTGACCGGCATCGACTGGTCCCCTCATCTGTCGGCGGCGGTCGGCGTGGAATACAGCACGAATCCGGCAGTACCGAGCACCTACTTCAACGGACAGGTCACGTACAAGATCACCCAATCGTCCAGCATCGGTGCGTTCATCGGACAGCGCCGCGGTTCGCTCCGCTGCGTGGGCGGCGTGTGCCGCATCTATCCGCCGTTCGAAGGCGCTCGTCTCGACGCGACCATTCGCTTCTGAGCGGCGCGCCGTCAGTCGATGGGCTCGATCATCGCGGGCGTGGGCGGTGGGAGCTCGTCGCCTGCGCGTTCGGCTCGCGCGATCTCGCGCCACCAGGCCACGGGCTCGCGCGCTCGCTCGACCTCCAAAGCTTGGCCGATTCGAGGCATCACGAGACGCGCGCCGTGCGCTGGCGCCAGCTCGAGCAAGCGCTCCGCCGGTTGGTCCCAAGCATGGAGCGCGAGGTTGAAAGTGCCCCAGTGCACGGGCAGCAGCGCACCCCCGCCGAGCAAAGAGAGGGCAGAGAGCGCGTTGTCGGGGCCGAGGTGGATGTGACCCCAGGCCGGGTGGAAAGCGCCGACTTCGAGCATCACGAGATCGAATGCTCCGAGGCGCCTGGCGATCTCCCGGTAGTCGTCGGTGAGCCCGGTATCGCCGCTGAAGAACAGCTTCGCGCGGTCGCTCTCGACGGCGAAGGAAGACCACAAGGTCCGGTTGCGATCGCCGAGCCCGCGACCCGAGAAGTGCTGGGCGGGGGTGGCGGTGATGCGGACCCCCGAACGCTCGACGCTCTGCCACCAGTCGAGCTCGACGATGCGTTCACTAGGGATGCCCCAACTCTCGAGGTGGCCGCCCACGCCGAGGGAGGTGATGAACGGCACGTCTCGCTCGGCGAGAGCCATCACGCTCGAGTAGTCGAGGTGATCGTAGTGATCGTGACTGATGAGCACGGCGTCGAGGGGCGGCAGCGAAGCGATGGGGACGGGCACCGGCTGGAAGCGCTTGGGGCCCGCGAACGCCACGGGCGACGCCCGCTCGCCCCACACGGGATCGGTCAAGAGCTTCACCCCGCCGAGCTCGAGGAGGAGCGTGGAGTGGCCGAGCCAGGTCACCCGGAGGCCGGTCTCCACCGGTCGTTGCCACATCTCGCGGGGATCCAAGCTCGGCAGCGGCAGCGGCGGTGTGCGCCGGTTGCCGCCCCGCAGGAACTCTTTGAGGACCGGGAGCGCGCTTCCCTGGGAGAGACCGGGACCCTTGCCACTCGGGTTCGCGAAGCCGTCTCCCCGCCAGAGCGGGCTACTTTGCATGCGCTCGCGGCGAAGACCTGCGGCGCGGGGGTCTTTGGGCATGTGACTCGCGAACGAGTGTAAGGCGTGCTTCGCCGCCGTCGACCTCCGAACCAGCCGAACGCGCTATCGTCGGGGCATGACGCGGCGGATTTCCGGGGTCCTCGCCCTGCTCACGGGGCTCGGCGTGGCGTGTTCGAGCGACGATTCGGCGGAGCCTTCGGCGAAGGCGGAGTGTCAGGCAACCGAGACCACCTGCTCCGACGACGGGTTCGTGCTCCGCACTTGCGAAAACGGCAAGTGGCAGGACACCGAGTGCATGCGCGACGAGGGCAAGCTCTGCGAAGTCGACCACTGCGTGGAGCCGTGGCGCTGGGGCAACCCGACCTTCGACGCATGCAGCGGCCACCCCAAGGCCACGGCCGAGTCGTTGCACGAAAAGGCCGAGTACTTCGAGGCCATTTCGGCACGTTTGCACGTGAACCCGAAGCTCGGTTGGATGAGCGACTTGGTCCTGCCGTGCGCGGGCAGCGACTGCAACACGCCCGCCGTGCCCGAAACGGCCGCCACTTTCGACGACGTCGAGAGCTGGCAGACCGGAGAGAACGACGGGCTCTGGAGCGCGCTCTACATGGGCGCCGAAGCCTATCGCTACGCGGTGACGAAGGATCCGAAGGCCCTCGACATGCTGAAGCTCCTCCTTCGTTCCGAGCAGGACCGCATGGACATCACGAGCGTGTCCGGGGTCTTCACGCGACAGCTCATCCCGCCGGGCGTCCCGGGCATCGCCTGCCCATCCGACCCCAAGGCGTACGTGCCGGACGTCGAGAAGGACGACAACCGCTGGGTGCGCGTCGGGAGCGACGGCTGCCTCGAGAGCGCGGATCCCACGACGCTCGCCTTCCAGAAGTCGGCGCGCTGCGGGCTCCAAAAGTACGCCGGCTGGTGCTTCCTCGACAACGTGAGCGAGGACGAATACGCGGGGCACATGTTCGCGCTCGGGGCCGTCGCGAAGCTGGTCGACGACGCGGAAGTGAAGGGCGTGGCCGTGGAGCTCCTGCGTCGCGTGGGCGATCACTTGATCGAAAACGAGCTCACGTTCGTCGACTGGGACGGCCGCGTGACCGAGCACGGCAAGATCTGGGCGGGCTCGTTCTTCGGCGGCTACAACGCCGCCATGAGCCTCTCGTTCTTGAAGACCATCGCGCTCGCCACCGGCGACGCCAAATACGAGACCTTCTACCGCGATTGCCTGCTGCAACGGAGCGGCGAGAACACCTGCATCCACCACATCGGAGCGACGCCGAAGCCCTACGATGACGTGCTCTTTCCCACGGGGCTCAACCTCGGCTGCAAGGTGAACTTCAACAATTACAGCATGTACATGCTCTCTCTCCACGGCCTCCTCTGGGGCAAGCTCGATCCCGAGGTGCGCCAGAAGGCGCTCCACGTGCTCGAAGACGAGATGTGGAACCCGGCGGGCTACGAGCGCCCGCTCTCGGAGCAGAACAACGCCTTCTTCGACTTCATCTACGCGGCGGCGCGGCCCACCGGCGCCGCGAGCGGTCCAGCAACGGCCGCCGTGGAGAACGGCATCTGCATGCTGCAGGAGTTCCCGGCCCACAAGCTGCCCGTGGCCCTCGATTGTCCGGCTGCGAGCTGCGTCGAGAAGTGCAAGGACCGCTTCGACGAGCCCATGACCGACTACCCGAGACCGGTGTCCGAGCGCTGCATCGCGCGCTTCGTGTGGTGGGGCTCACCCTACACGGCGACGCCTTGCACGGCCGAACCCCGAGTGGTGAAGTCTCCAGCCGACTACCTGGTTGCATATTGGATGGGGCGCTACTACGGGTTCATCGGCGAGACGAGCTAGCGATGCCCAAGACTCATACCGGCGGTTGTCACTGCGGAAAGGTCCGATTCCAGGTCGAGCTCGAGCTCGACAGCGTGATGAGCTGCAACTGCTCCATCTGCTCGCGGCGCGGGCACCTCTTGACCTTCGTTCCCAAAGAGCGCTTCGAGCTGCTCTCGGGTGAAGAGGCGCTCAGCGACTACCAGTTCGGAAAACACGTGATCCACCACCTCTTCTGCTCCACGTGCGGCATCGGCGCCTTCGGGCGCGGCACGGGGCCGAACGGCCAAGAGATGGTGGCCGTGAACGCGCGCTGCCTGGACGGCGTCGACCTCGGAGCGCTCACGATCCGGGAGTTCGACGGCAAGAGCCTGTGAACGCCGAGCTCCGCCGGGAGCTTCGCACCACGAGTCACCTCGCAGCTCCGCTCATCCTCGGCCAGCTGTCGACGGGGCTCACCACGTTCGTCGACAACGTCATCGCCGGCCACCACTCGACCCGCACGCTCGCGTCCGTGACCGTGGGCACCGCGGTGATGTGGCTGCCGCTCTCGGCCGTGCTCGGCACGCTGATGTCGATCCCGCCGCTGGTCTCGGCGCTCCACGGCGCGAAGAAGCCCGACGAAATCGCCCGCACGTTCCGCCAGTCGCTCTGGCTCGGGCTCGCCCTCGGCCCGCTGCTGTTCGCCTTCGTCAGCCTGGCCCCGCTGAGCTTCGCGCGCTTCGGCATCTCGCCGGAGATCGCGCCGGGCGCCACCGCCTTCTTGCACGGGATGCGTTGGGGGCTGCCTGCCTTCACGTTGCTCCTGGTCATGCGCTACACGTCCGATGGCCTCGGTCACACCTTGCCGACCATGCTGCTCGGGTTCGGCGGGCTCGTGCTCCTCTTGCCGCTCGGCTACGTGCTCACGTTCGGGCGCTTCGGCATCCCGGAGCTCGGGGCGTCGGGGCTCGGTTTGGCGTCGGCCACCGTGATCTGGTGCCAGGCGCTCGCGCTCGCCGGCTACCTCGCGCGGGCGCGCCGCTTCCGTAGCCTCGGCCTCTTTGCGCGCTTCGAAGGCCCGCGCGCATCCGAGCTCTGGCAGCTCCTCGGCACGGGCCTGCCCATCGGTTTCACGGTGTTCCTCGAGGGGAGCTCCTTCATCCTGGCGGCGCTCTTGATCGGACGCATGGGTGAGGTGCCCGCCGCGGCTCACCAGGTCGCCATCAACGTCGCGAGCCTCTGCTTCATGATCCCGCTCGGCCTGTCCGAGGCGACCACGGTGCGCGTGGGTTTCGCGCTGGGCGCGCGCGACGGAGCCGCCCTGCGCCGCTCGGCGCTCTCGGGCTTCCTGCTGCTGGTCGCGACCCAGCTCTCGACCTTCCTCGTGCTGTTCTTCCTGAAGGGAAAGATCGTCACGCTCTACACGCGCGACGCCGCGGTGTTGCTCCTCGCCGAGCGCCTCCTGCTCTACGCCGCGCTCTTCCAGTTCTCGGACGGCATCCAAGTGCTCTCCAACGGCGCACTGCGCGGGCTCCGCGACACTCGAGTGCCGATGGTGCTCGCGGCCATCGCCTACTGGGCCGTGGGCATCCCGCTCGGGGCCCACCTGGCGTTCGGGCGGGGTCTCGGGCCGAGTGGCATGTGGCTCGGCCTCATCGCCGGGCTCACACTGGCGGCGGTGCTTCTCGGCTCACGCTTCGCGCGTCGAGTGGGACGCGCGCTCGGCTGATCACTTCTTGGCGAGGGCCGCCGCGACGTCCTGGTCCACGGTGGACGAGTCGCCGGTGGTGTAACCCTCTTTCTTGGTGATGATGCTGCCGTCCCTGCCGATCAGCACGCTGAAGGGCGCACTGGTCTTGGGGTTGTAGAGGGCGACCACGCTGGTCTCTTGATCGAGCAGGATGGGAAAGCTCACGCCGAGCTTCGACACCGTGCTCTTCACCTGTGCGACGGAGTCCGGCCCGTCGATGCTGACGCCGAGCACCACGAAGCCCTCGGACTTGTGCTTCTTGTAGACCTCGTCGAGGTGGGGCATGGAGGCCAGGCACGGGTCGCAGAACGTCGCCCAGAAGTCGATGAGCACCACGTCTTTGCCGAGGTGGTCCGACAGGCGCACGGTCTTGCCATCGAGCGTGGAAAGCTCGAAGTCCGGCGGTTTTCCACCGGTCGAAGCGCTCTCGGCGCCGGGCGTGGAGGAGCTGCAAGCCGGGCAGAACGCCGCAGCGAGCGCGAGCGCGAGCGCGCCCGCGAGGGGAAAGCGCGCTCTCATAGATTGGCCAGCGCCGCGTCGATCTCTTGCAGCACGCCGCCCGAACCGGTGACCGCGCCACCCGCGAGCTTCGCGACGATCTTCATGGTCTTGGTGTCCACCAAGAGACCACCCGGCACCGTGGCCTGCTCGAAGTAGGCAGCGATCTTGAAGGCCGGATCCAGCGCGAGGGGGAACGCCACTTCATACTTCTTGCCCCACGCCGTGAGGTTCACCGGTGTTGCTGGCCCAGGCGGGTTCGCGCCGTTCTCCATCAACGTGCCGATGATCTCGACACCCTTCGGCGCGATGTCGGTGGCGTAAATGTTCTCGTCGCGAAGCTGCGCATATTCGGCGTTGCAGGGGCCACACCAGACGGCCGACGAGTTGATCCAGAGGAGCTTCACCGACTTCTTGCCGTCGGGGTTGTAGTACTCGGCGATGTTGATGGGCTCGAACTGCGCCGCGTCGTAGCCCTTCTCGGCGGGCTTCTTCCAACCGAGGAGGTCGAGGGGCGCGATGATCGAATCGACCTTCGTGCCGTACGGACCGGGGGGGTAGTCGTAGGACTTGAACGGAGCTTCGGTCGCGCTGCCGCCGTCGCCGCCTCCGGTACCGTTGTTCACGACCGACCCCTTGTCGAAGTCGTTCTGCTTCGGCGGATCACCGCCGTCGGAGCCACCACAAGCGGAGAGAGTGAGCAGGGATACAGCGGCGAAGCTCGCGAACCAGACCGTCTTCATGGGTAGCCTCCCGGGACTCGTGCTAAACCCGCGAGGAGCATAGCGGGAGTGGTGATCCCGTCAAGCGGCGCCGGCGGGCTTTTCTCCCCCGCCGCACCGCGCTAAGGGCGAGCCCTCGGTCAGTCGTCGATAAGTTCGCGAACAGGCGCCTCGATGCGGCGCGCGGAAGGTCAGCAATGGTGAGGTCAAGGAAGGGCTCGGTTCGGTCGCTCGTGGGGTTCGGTCGCGTCGTGGCCGCTTTCCTCGGGCTGGCAGCGGTGGCGAGCGCGGCCCTGCCCGCGTGCAGCAGCGACGAGCCTGCGCCGGGATGTGCTGGCGTGGTCGTGGACGGCGAGTGCCAGAAGAAGTGCGACGACGCGAGCTGCGCGGCGCCGGGCATGAAGTGCAAGAACAACGCTTGCACGCAGCCCTGCACGGACGTCGTGAAGGACTGTCCGGCCGGCAAGTACTGCTACGCGACCGGGACGGACGACGGAACCCAAGGCCAGTTCTGCGACTGGGCGCCGTTCGCCCAAGGCGGAAAGCGCACGGGCCAGTACGACACCTGCGCAGCCGACGCCGAGTGCGACGAGATGCGTGGCTTCAAGTGCCTCGCCGGCACGTGCAAGCTCACGGGCTGCACCTCCAACGCCGACTGCGCGGCAGTGCCGGGCGTGTGCGTGAAAGACGCGGGCGGCGACTCGACCAAGAACTACTGCGAGAAGGGCACGAAGGTGCTCGGCCTCGGCGAGAAGTGCACGAAGAGCCTGGAGTGCGACGCCGATCAGAGCCTCGGCTGCGTCGGCGGCGAGTGCGCCTACGTGGGCTGCACCCAGCACAGCGACTGCGCCAGCATCGGCCTGTGCAAAGCGGCGAAGAACGCCGAAGGGGCCGACGTCCTCGCGTGCACGAAGGGAACCACCTATCCGAAGGGGCAGTTCGGCACCGCCTGCACCGGAGGCGCCACCGCCAAGGAGTGCGACGAAGCCAACAACTTCGTGTGCATCGGCGCCGGCGCCGGCGACATCGAGGCGTATTGCACCAAGGCAGGCTGCCAGGCCGACGCCGACTGCGCCGACGGCTACCGCTGCTCGACCGTGCGGACCAGCCGCCCGCCTTGCGCCACCGCCTGCAACATCACCGGTCAGCCGAGCGCGGCCAATTGCGTGAAGGCCACCGACATCGGCGCGGGCAAGGAATACTCGTGCGGCCCGGTCACGCTCTTGCGGAACATCTGCATGAAGCGCGAGTTCTGCGGCGAGTGCCAGAGCGACGACGATTGTCGCGCGATGCCGAACCAGCTCTGCGCCAGCGACGGCAAGGGCCACAAGTACTGCACGGTGATCTGCGATCCGAACGTGTCGAACGCCTGCCCCTGGGGCAGCGCGGCCGAGTGCGCGGTCCACGACACCGCGCTCGGCAAGCCGACCTGCGCGCACCGCTTCGGCGCCTGCAAAGGTACCGGCAAAGGCTGCGAGCCGTGCCTCGACGACAAGGACTGCCCGACGGGGCTCTGCCTCTCCACCGACTACGGTGGCGAGCACTACTGCGTGGACCTCGCCGTGAAGTGCGATTGCGCCGGCCTCAGCGTCGATCAGGGTGTGTCCTGTGACGGCGGCGGCTGCCCGAAGACGCCCGGTACACTCGACATGAAGTGTTACGGCGGCGACTCGGTGAAGGCCTCGAACAGCCCGCTCTATCAGACCTGCGTCGGCGCGGACGCGCTGAACGGGGCCAAGGCGCCCTACACCTTGCCGGGCTGCTGGCCGCTCCAGTGAGCGAGCACGAAGTCCGGGCATTCTCCTGACTTGGCAGTTCGCGGCGCCCTCGGCGCCCAAGCGAGCCCGCCGAAGGCGGCGGGGGGAGCGGTCGCGCCAGCGAGCCGCGGCGAGCATGGCCCCTCTTGCCCAGCTGGACATTCTTGGTGGATCCGCGGCAGCGAGTCTGGTTGCATGCGCGCCGGCAGATGCCCGTCCAACGGCGGGTGACCCGTCGGGCTCGACGCTCGACGGGGGGCGACGCGCTTCGCGTCCATTTTTTCGAGGGAGCTTTGTCATGAAGAAAACCAGAGTAACCGCGGTGGCAGCACTCCTCCTGGGCGGCGGCATGCTGTCCGTGGGTGGCTGCGACAAGGTCAAGGACGCCCAGAGCGCGGTGTGCTGCGAGGAGTTCCAGGTCGGTGGCACCATCACCGCCGACATCTCGGGCAGCGCCGAAGGACAGGTCGCGGCCCAGGCGGTTGCGGACTTCGCCGGCATCGCGTCGGCAGCGGTCAACGACATCACCGCTGCCTGCCGCTCCATGGCGCAGGACCTCGACACCGACAAAGCCACGCAAGACGCCGCCGAAGCCAAGGCCGACAAGCGCGAGAAGATGAAGGCCTGGTGCACCGCGGCCGTCACCGCCATCGGGTCGTTCAAGGCCAAGGCCGGCGGTACGCTCACGGTCAGCGTCACTCCGCCCAAGTGCGAGGCGTCCATCAGCGCCAAGGCCAATTGCCAGGCCAAGTGCTCCGCCAGCGGCCAGTGCGACATCAAGGCCACCCCGCCCACGTGTGAGGGCGGCAAGCTCGAGGTCGCCTGCAAGGGCGAGTGCACCGCCAAGGCGGGCGCCACGCTGAGCTGCGAGGGCGAGTGCACCGGCGAGTGCACCGGCTCGTGCACCGCCGAGGGCGGCGTCGAGTGCGACGGCAAGTGCGAAGGCACTTGCGAAGCGTCGGCGGGCGGCTCCGGGCCGCAGGCCAACGGCAGCTGCAAGGGCACCTGCAAGGGCACCTGCTCGGCGACGGCTCCCAAGGCCACCTGCACGGGCTCGTGCAAGGGTACCTGCTCGGCGAGCTGCAAGGGCTCGGCCACGGCGTCGGTCAAGTGCGACGGCGAGTGCAGCGCGGACTACGAGCCGCTCAAGTGCACCGGCGGCGAGCTCAAGGGCGGCTGCCAGGTCGAGGCAAAGTGCGACGCGAACTGCGACGCCAGCGTGAAGGCCAAGGCCGAGTGCCGTCCCCCCGAGATCGCCATCACCTTCTCGGGTGCCGCCGACGTCCAAGCGGTCGGCAAGCTCCAGGCGACCCTCAAGGCCAACCTCGGCGTGGTCTACGCGTTCAAGGCACGCCTCGAGGGCATGGCCACCATCGCCGCTCAGCTGAGCGGCAACGTGGACGCGGTCGCGGACATCAAGGCCGCGTGCATCCCGGCCATCATCGCGGCGGCGGGTGACGCAGCCTCCGACGTGACCGATTCCGTCCAGGTGTCGGGCAGCATCGTCGGCTCGGTCAGCACGAACTGAAGCGCCACGAAGCGAGCGCCAGACGGCGCGGGGCCCACGCGGTCTCCGCGCCGTCGGCGTTTGTGGCCCGACGTCCGCGTTTGACACGAGCCGCGGACGGCCCTACGTGCCCCCTCGCCATGAGCGAAGAAACTGCTCCGAAGGTGTCGGGTCGCGTGATCGCCGAGGGAGACCCGGTGCCCGGCGTGAAGAACGTCGTCCTGGTGATGAGCGGCAAGGGCGGCGTCGGCAAGAGCACGGTGGCCGCGAACCTGACGCTGGCGCTGGCGCGGCGCGGGTTTCGCGTGGGGCTGCTGGACGCCGACATGTACGGGCCGAGCGTGCCCACCATGTTCGGCATCCTCGGGCAGCCCACCACCGACGGGAAGAAGATCCAGCCGCTCCAGCGCTTCGGCGTGAAGCTGATGAGCATCGGCTTTCTGCTGGACGATCCCAAGAGCGCCATCGTGTGGCGTGGGCCGATGCTGCACGGGGCGCTGGTGCAGTTCCTGAAGGACGTCGACTGGGGCGAGCTCGATTTCCTGTTGCTCGACCTGCCGCCAGGCACGGGCGACGTGGCGCTCACGCTCTCGCAACAATTGCGCACCAACGGCGCGGTCATCGTCACGACCCCCCAAGAGGTGGCCCTGCAAGACGTCTACAAGTCCGTCAGCATGTGCCAGAAGGTGGGGATCCCCATCACGGGCGTGGTCGAGAACGAGAGCTACTTCGTGTGCGACGGCTGCTCGAAGAAGCACGAGCTCTTCGGCTCGGGGGGCGGCGCCAAGGTCGCGGAAATGGCCGGCGCACCCTTGCTCGGACAACTCCCGATCCACCCGAGCGTCCGGGAGTGGGGCGACGCCGGCACGCCCATCGTCCAGGCCTCGCCGGGTTCCGAGATGGCAAAGGCGTTCACGGCCGTCGCCGACCGGCTCGTGGAAGAGCTCGACCGCGACAACTCGACGGCCTCCGGGGGCCTCGACATCGACCGCAGCGGCGGCGTCAATCGCCATTTGCCCATCTCGCGCTGAACGCCACGGCGCGCGGCCGAGTGCGCAGCGATTGGCAGGCGCCAAAAGGCGCGTTATAGGGCCTTCCCCCGAACACGGGGGGCGGTGCCCGCATGTCTTCCGAGATCGAACACCCCGCGCCTGACGCAACGCCCCCGGGCGACGCGCCCACTCCGCCCGAGCCCCAAGCTCCGGCAAACGAGGCTCCCACGCCGGCCGACGCCGCGGCGGTGGCCGCTCCGCCCGACGCGCCCGCCGCCGAGGGGCACGAACGCGAGCACGACGAGAGCGCGGAGGAATCCGAAGCCACCGAGGGAGAGGCCACCGAAGCTTCGGCCGAAGGCGAACCGGGCAAGAAGAAGAAGCGCCGACGCAAGAAGAAGAAGAAGCCCGCCGGCGAAGCTGGAGAAGAGACCCACGAGGCGGGAGACGAGCACGCGCAGAAGCATCGCTCGCACCGCCCGGCCACCGAGCGCGCGCCGTTCCACGTCGGCGAAGAGGTGTTCGGCAAGGTGACCGCCGTCCTCGACACCGCGGTGATGGTGGACCTCTCGGGCAAAGCCCTGGCGATCTTCGATCGCGGTGAGATGGAGGCCGACGACCTCGTCCCGAGCGTCGGCGACCGCTTCGTCGCCCGCATCCACAACGACGGTGCGCGGGGTGGCCTGGTGGTCCTCACGCGCAAGCCGCTCCGCGAAGAAGAGATCAAACCCGCGGTGGAAGCGGCAGCGAAGGAGGGAAGCCTCGTTCAAGGCCTCATCACCGGCGTGATCAAAGGCGGCGTCGAGGTGGACATCAACGGACTTCGCGCCTTCGCGCCGGCCTCCGGCATGGATCTCCACCCGCAGAACGCGAACTTCACCGGTCTCGTCGGGCAACGCCTCGAATTCAAGGTCATCCAGTACAAGAACGCCGGGCGCGACGTGGTGGTCTCACGCCGCCCGATGCTGGAGGCCGAGGCCCACGAACGACGCAAGCACGCGCTCACGCTGCTCAGCGAAGGTCAGGTACTGAAAGGGCTCGTGCGCACGGTGGTCGACTGGGGGCGTTCGTCGCGCTGCCCGAGGCCGAGAACCTCGAGGGTCTGGTGCACATCTCCGAGGCGAGCCACGACGCGCGCGCGCATGGCCGACCTCATGAAGCCGGGCGACTCCATCGAGGTCAAGATCCTCAAGATCGACGAGAAGGGGAAGATCTGGCTCAGCCGGAAGGCGCTCATCGAAGATCCGTGGGCGCCGCCAAAGAGAAGTACGCCAGCGGCTCGCGTCACACCGGCAAGGTGCAGAAGCTCCTCGACTTCGGGGCGTTCGTCGAGCTCGAGCCGGGGGTCGAGGGCCTCATCCACATCGCCGACCTCAGCATGAATCGCATCGAGCACCCGAGCGAGGTGCTCAAGGAAGGGCAGGACGTCGACGTGGTGGTGCACCACTTCGACACGCGCACCAAGAAGATCGCGCTCCACCCAGCGCCCCCGCCCGAGCGTGCCGACGAAGCGCCGCAGAAGATCCAGAAGAACGCGGTGGTGAAGGTCGAGGTCATCAAGCACGAAGCCTCGGGCCTCGTCGTCCGCATCCTGGGCGTCACGGGGCGTTCGGCCCGCGGTTTCTTGCCCGCCGGCCAAACCGGCACTCCGCGCGGCACCGATCTCCGGAAGAACTTCAAGCTCGGCTCCACCCTCGAAGTGAAGGTGATCGAGGTGGATCCGCGGCGCGGCGAGCCGAAGCTCAGCGTGAAAGCCATGGCCGAGGACGAGGAGCGCAGGGCGCACCGCGAGTACCGCGCCGCCCTGCAAAAAGAGGGCGGCTTCGGCACCCTGGGCGACCTTCTGGCGAAGAAGCTCTCGAAGGACTGAGCTCGTTCAGACCGGTTCGCGCTCGACCACGATGCGCCGCCAGATCTCGAACGAGAGCAGCATCCAGAGCCGGAGCCCGTAGCGCCCCGGCCCCTCGTCGGTGTCATAACCGAGGATCTGCGCCACGCGTTTCGGATCGAAGATCCCGGCCCGCGCCAGCTCCTTCTTCGACAGCACCTTCTTGGCGTAACGCTTCATCTCGCCCTGGAACCAGAAATGGACGGGCACACGCATGCCGCTCTTCGGCCGGCGCACCACCGACTCGGGCAGCAGGTCCGCGTAGGCGCGCTTCATCACCAGCTTCTCGATGCCGTTCTTCAACTTCAGCGTCGGAGGCATGCGAAAGCTGGACTCGATCAGCCGTTCGTCGAAGAGCGGCGAGAGCGTGGTGAGCCCGGAGGCCCCCGCCATGCGATCGACCTTGGGGAGGATCAGGTGGGCGCCCTTCTGACGGATGTTGATGGCGCAGAGCTTGTTCAAGAAGGAGGTCGGCAGCTCGGCGTCGAAGCCGGGCGCAAACACCGCCTCGAGGTCTCGCTCGGCGTCCACCTTCGAACGCCAGAGCGGCGCCAGGACCCGCGGCCATTCTTCGTAGCTCCGCCGGTAGGACGCCAGATACATGCGAGCGCGAAAGCGTTCGTCGCGATCGATGCCGCCGTACCAGTGATGGAGCAGCATCGGGATGTTCTTGGGACCCCCGAACACCGGATCGCCACCCTCGCCGTTGAACGCGAAGTCGACGTCTCGGGCCACCAGCGCGGCGAGCTCGAAGTTCGGTGCCGTGATCGGATCCCCGATGGGATCGTCGAGGTGCCACAAGATGCGGCGGAGTCGGGGCAGGAACTCCTTGGGGCGCAGCAGCACTTCGCGGTGACGTGTGCCGGCGCGCTCGGCGACCTCACGCGCGAACGAAAGCTCGTTGTCGTAGCCTTGCCCGAAGTGGATGGCGTACGTGAGGACGGGGTGCTCGTGCTGGCGCGCGACCTCGGCGGTCACGGCACTCGAGTCGAGCCCACCGGACAGGAAAACCGCGACCGGTCCGTCGGGCAGCCGGCGAGCCACCGCCTCGGCGTGTTCTCGCCGGAAGCGCTCGACCCACTCCTCCTCGGAAAGAGCCTCGGTCTCGCGGTCGTCCTCGAACACGAACCAGCGCTCGATCTTCGGCTCCGGCGAAGCGGCATCGCGGGACAAGTGGTGCCCGGGGCAGAGCTCGTACAAGCCCTCCAGCATGGTGCCGCCCCCCGGCACGAAGCTCATGCTGAGGTATTGCGCGAGAGCCGCGGGGCGGATCCGCCGGGGAAACTCCGGGTGTGCGAGCACACCCTTGGGCTCGACGGCGAACAAGAAGCGCCCGCCTGCCTGGCCGTAGTAGAGCGTGCGTACGCCAGCGCCATCGCGCGCGAGGAGCATTCGGTCAGCGTCGAGCACGGCGAGTACGTAGGCGCCGCGGAGGTCGTGCAAGAGCTCGGGACCGCGCTCGCGGTAGGCAGCGAGCAGCTGGCTCGGCTCGGAGAAGACGCGGCTGGTGGAGAGCCCGCTGAACGCCACGGCGAGCTCACCGTCGACGCTGAGGCTCGCCGCGCGCAAGCGAGGGGCGTCCTTCGGGCGAACGCTGCGCACGGCCAAGCTGCCGTGCGCCGTGACGTGGGTGACGACGTCTCCGCGGCCACGATGGGCGAGCGCTTCGCCCATGCGCGCGAGCAGGCGGGGATCGGGCGGACCCGAAAAGCCGAAGAGCGCGCCCATCAGCCGAAGTCGGCGTCGCCGCCGAAATCCGCGTCTCCCCCGAAATCGGCGTGGTCGCTGTCGACGGAGCCCGAGGAACCCGCATCACCGCTCGACGAACCCGAGTCGGCAGCGGCCGGCTTCGCGTGGCCGTTGGGCACGATGGCGGGCAGCGCGGGCGGAGCCAGCGCCAAGGCACCGAGGCCACCTGCGAGCGCACCGAACGTGAGCAAATCCACGGGCACCGCGTAGCCCGCGGCTTCAGGCACGGTGGGAGCGAGCGCCTTGATCTTCTTCACGTCGTCGGGAAAGAGACCCGCGTCGATCACCCGTCGCCCGGCCAGCGGCAGCTCGCCGCGGGCGAGCAGGCGTTCGCGCATCCGCGCGCCCGTCGGCGTCGCGTCGTGCAGGAGCACCACCGGCAGATCCGGCCGTTCCTCCAGGAGTCGCTTGGCGTGGGAGAGGAGGTAGCTCGGATATCCGCGCTCGCTCAAGACCAGCGCGCGCTGATCGGCGTGGTAGTTGTTCCGCACGAAGAGATCGACGAGAAGGTCGTGCTCCACGACCAGGACGCGCTCGACTCCGTAGTCGTAGATGTCCCCCTCGCGGTAGGGGCCCGGCGCCTTCTCAAGCGAGGGTCGTTCGAGCAAGTGCTCCAGCGGACGTCCCGCCTTCCTCCACTTCTCGACCCAACCCTCGAGCTTCGCGCGGGACGCCGCCATGCGGCCTTCGGGGGTGACCTCGCGGCGAAAACGCCCGACCAGCCAGGCGACCACGCCGCCAGCGGCGACGCACAGCGAGCCGACGATGAGCGGGATGCTCTCGAGGGCGGCGCCGGCTGCTGCGCCCGCGAGGCCCAGCACGGCGACGGCACGGCCCGCCTTTCCGCCGGCCGTGAGCAGCGTCTCGAACACGGCCAAGATCCGCTGCTCCCGCCCGCGGCAATAGCGGGCGTAGAGCTGATTCATCGTGAAGTAGTAGGTGCCTTTCTTGCTCGCACCATCGAGCAGGGCCTTGAACTTGCCGTCGGCGATGCCATCGCTCTTGGGGTCGAAGACGTATTCGTAATGGCACTGTTTGCAGGTGGTGCCTTCGCGCCGAGTCTGGCTGGTGGCGCAATTCGGGCACTTCATGTCCGCTGCCTCGTCTCCAAGATCGTCCGATTCAACATGGGGTGGTCCTCGTCACTGGGCCCGGTGTCGCTGTCGGGATGGTACACCACGACGTCGAGGGCCTCGGCGTCCGTGTGGAAGCAGTGGAGCCCATCGGGCGGAATGGAAAATCCCACGCCCGGCTCGAGCGGCTGCTCCCCACCCGGCGTCACGCAGCGCCCGCGCCCGCGGGTCACCATGCCGATTCGCACCGATGGGTGGGTGTGTCGCGATTGGCGAGTCCCCGCCGGGATGTGCAGGTGATTCAAGCACGGATCCCCCAGGCGAGTCGGCGGCAGGAGCAGCGAGTCGGTGCAGCCGTCGATGTAGCGGAGGCGCCCCTCGACCTCGATGGGTCCGCCCAAGAGGAACATGGCGAGGTGTCCGTTCCGACTCACGACCATGCCGCTGCCCGGACCCTCGACGCGCGCTGCGCCGACCGCCGCGGCGTACATGCCCTGCTCGAGCACGAAACGCCCCTGGCTGCATTCGAGCGTGGCGCCGCCTCGATGCGCGTAGACGTAGTGGGTAGCGCCCGCGGGCAAGTCGAGCGCGCTTTCGTTCCATGCGCGAAGCGTGCTCGCGAGGGCTCCCTCGTGTTCGAAGCGAAGCCCTGGCTCCAAGCGAAACAACTGGATCTCGGCCGTCATGATTCCGGAGCCGAATGTAGCCGATGCCTCGACACGCTCGGGCAAGGATTCCACGCGGGCGCTCGAGTGAGCCCGACCCGCACACCGGATGCGGAACCTTATCGGCGCGGCGCAGCCTCGCTCACTCTCGGCGCAAGGCGTGGATGGGGTCGAGGCGCGCGGCGCGGCGCGCTGGGAAGAACCCGAACGCGATGCCGATGGTCGTGCTGGTGCCGAGGGCCACGAGCAGCGCTTCCGGCGACACCCCCATCTGCCAGCCGAGCGCGCCGCTGATGCCCCGCACCGCCAGAATGGCCAGCGCCGTCCCGAGCGCACCGCCGAGGAGGGACAGCACCACGGCTTCCACCAGGAACTGGAACAGGATGTCGACTTCCCTGGCGCCGATGGCCATGCGGATCCCGATCTCACGAGTGCGCTCGGTGACGCTGACCAGCATGATGTTCATCACGCCGATACCGCCGACGACCAAACTGACCAGCGCGATGGACAAGAGCAGCGTGCGCAGCGTGCTCAGGATGCCTTCTTGCCGGCGGCGAAAGTCTTCCTGACTCCGAATGCGGAAGTCGTTTTCGGCGCCTTCGGTCAGCCCGTGTCGCTGGCGCAAGATGGCGCCCGCCTGGCGCTCGACTTCGCCGGCAGAATCTGGCGTCTTGCCCTGGAGCAAGATGCGCCCGACCTGCCCGGGCCGGGTCGACACCAGCTTCGCCCGGAGGGTCGAAACCGGCATCACGACCACGTCGTCTTGATCGTTGCCGAAAGGCCCCTGCCCTTTCTGCTCGAGCACGCCCACGATGCGAAAGGGGTGGCGGCCGATGCGCAGGGTCTGCCCCACCGGATCTTCGCTGCCGAACAGCGCGGTCTGTACCGTGACGCCGATCACGCACACCTTCTCGCCGAGCGTCTCGCTCGAGACTGGCCACATGCTGCCGCGATCGACCTTCCAGCGTCGGATGTCGAAGAAGGCGCGCTTCGAGCCGAGCACCGTGGTCGGTGCGTTGGCGTCGCGCCACGCCACCTGCGCCGAGCTGAACAGGAGCGGCGCCGCCTTCTCCACCGCGGGGGCCTCCTCCGCGATGGCGTCGGCGTCGCCCTCGGTCAAGATGCCGACGGCGCGCTCGTCGCGCACGCCGCTCCGCAGGGTCTCGGCCGGCATCACCATCAGGGCGTTTTCGCCCATGCTGTCGATGCGCCCCGACACCTCCTGGGTGGCACCCTCGCCCAGCGCGACGACGATGGTGACGGCCGCCACACCGATCAGGATGCCGAGGGCGGTCAGGCTCGCGCGGAGCGGACTCCGGCGGAGCGCCCCCAAGGCCAACGCCAGGGCCGTCCACATCGAGCGCAGCCATCTACTCATGGCGCAGCGCCTCGATGGGGTCCAAGTGTGCCGCCCGCCGCGCCGGCCAGAAACCGAAGACCAGCCCGATGAACACGCTGGTCGCCACGGCGACGCCGATGGCGGCGGGGTTCAACTGCATCGGGAAGCCGAGGTCATCGGCGAACGCCAGCATGAGGAGGGTGGCGACCAGAATGCCCGCCACACCGCCGAACAAAGTGAGGGCGACGGATTCGAGCAGGAACTGCACCTGGATCTGCCCGGGCTTGGCGCCGATGGCCATGCGGATGCCGATCTCGCGCGTGCGCTCGGTGACCCCGACGAGCATGATGTTCATCACGCCCACGCCGCCGACGAGGAGCGAGATGGCGGCGACGCTGAGCAAGAGCACGGTGAGTACCGTGAAGATGCCTTCCTGCATCCGCTGGAACTCCTGCTGGGTGCCGATGCGAAAATCGGGCTCTTCACCTTCGGCGATCTGGTGGCGCTGCATCAAGATCTGCTTCACCTGTCGCTCGGCTTCGCTGCTGTGCTCGGCGGTCTTGGCCGACGCCATCACGAGCTGGACGCGGTCGCCGAGGGTCGGCACCACGCGCGAACGCCAGGTGCCGATGGGGATGAGCAGGCGATCGTCTTGGTCCTCGAACGGCGACTGCCCCTTCGAGCGCAACGTGCCGATGATCAGAAACGGGTGCTTTCCGACGCGCACCCAACGCCCCACGGGGTCGAGGCTACCGAAGAGCTTTTCCTGGGCCGTGGGGGCGATCAGCGCCACTTTGGCCTTGGTCTGAGCTTCGCTTTCGTTGAAGCGCCGGCCGGTGGCGACTTCGTAGCCGCGCACTTCGAAGTAGTTCTCGTCGACGCCCATCACGCCGATCTTTCCGTTGCCCGTCTCGCTCACGACCTGTGCGTTGACCTCGGAGTAGACGGTGACGGCGCTCACGGCCGTGGCCTCGCGTCGGATCGCCTCGGCATCCCGCTCGGTGAGCCCCATGCCCATGTTGGCTCGGGACTTGGCGCCGCTCTTGGCGGCCGGTTGCGAGAAGATGAAGACCACGTTGGAGCCGAGGCTCTGGATCTGGCGGTCGATCTCCGAACGCGCCCCGCTGCCGAGAGCGGCCACCAGCACCACGGCGGCGACGCCGATCAAGATCCCGACCGAGGTGAGGAGCGAGCGCAGGCGCTGGCGCACGAGCGACAGGATCGCCATCTCGAGGGCGGTCCGGAGCGCCTTCACCGGTGGCTCTCCACCGAGGCGATCTGGGGATTTTCGTTGCGCTCGTCGCGAAAAATCCTGCCGTCGCGCACCGTGATGATGCGGCGCGCGCAGGCGGCGATGTCCGCTTCGTGGGTCACGATGACCACGGTGATGCCGTGGTCGAGCGACAGCGCTTGGAGCAGCGCCAGCACCTCGTGACTCGTCTTGGTATCGAGGTTGCCCGTGGGCTCGTCGGCGAGCAGAAGCGGCGGGTTCGTGACCAGCGCACGCGCGATGGCCACCCGCTGCTGCTGGCCGCCCGAGAGCTGGGCGGGCGTGTGGTGGACGCGGTCGGCGAGGCCGACCTGGGCGAGCGCGCGGGCGGCGCGGCGAAACCGCTCGCGAGCCCCCACGCCTCGGTACACCAAGGGCAGCTCCACGTTTTCGAGGGCGCTGGTGCGCGGCAGGAGATTGAAGCCCTGGAACACGAACCCGATGAGACGGTTCCGGACCAGCGCTCGCTGATCCGTCGAGCGGCTCGTGACGTCGATGCCCGCGAGCTCGTAGCGACCCTGCGTCGGGCGATCGAGGCAGCCCAGGATGTTCATGAGCGTGCTCTTGCCGCTGCCACTGGTACCCACCACGGCCACGAACTCGCCCGGTCCCACGTCCAGGTCCACGTCCGCGAGCGCGTGCACCACCTCGGGACCACTGAGATAGTCCTTGGAGACGCCCTGGAGTCGGATCAGGCTCGACACGCGGCCTCGCTCAGAACATTCCGAAGCGCTTCTGTTTCTTCTCGTCGCGCTGCTCGACGACGACGCCCGTGCCCGCGCCGAGGCCTGCCGGGTCGGTGAGCTCCGACCAGACGCCGTCGGTGATGCCGACCCCCACCACGCGGTCCTCGATGGTCTCGCTGCCCTGAGCGCCCCCGGTCACGAGGTAGATGCGACCTTTGCCGGGGTCGAGCGGCGGCGGAGGCTTCACGGGCTTCG
The DNA here is from genome assembly GCA_046351435.1 of Polyangiaceae bacterium. Lineage (GTDB taxonomy): Bacteria > Myxococcota_A > Polyangia > Polyangiales > Polyangiaceae > JADJKB01. Next base: position 147,011 of record JAXLYN010000013.1, on the reverse strand, counting down.
GCTTGCCTTCGTCGTCTTTTTCCGGGAGCGGGCGGAAACGCAACGCGGCGTTCCGCACGGCGAGCTTGCCCTTGGCTTCGCGAGTCTTGATGGTCACCGTGGCGGTCATGCCCGGTCGGAGCTTGAGCTCGGGGTTCGCCACCTCGATCACCGCCGAGTAGGTCACGACGCCCTGCACGTTGTTGGGGCTGAAGCGCACCTGGGTCACCGTGCCGTCGAACTTCTCTCCGACGAACGCGTCCACCACGACCTCCGCCTTCATTTGCTCGCGGATCTTGCCCACGTCGGCCTCGTCGATCTCGGCCAGAACCTGCATCTTCGAGAGATCCTGGGCGATGACGAACAGCACGGGAGCAGCGAAGCTCGCTGCCACGGTCTGCCCGGAATCCACGGCGCGGTTCACGACGATCCCGTCGATGGGAGAGAAGATGCGAGCGTAGGCGAGGGTCGTGCGAGCGCCCGACAGCTGCGCGCGGATTTGGGAAATCTGCGCGCGCGACGCCGCCAGGTCGGCCTCGGCGACGTCGTGCTCGCCTTGGGCTTGCTCCACGTCGGCGGGAGTCGCGATGCCCTCGACCTTGAGTCCCGTGAGCCGCTTCAGGTTCGACTTGGCCGTAGTGAGTCGGGCTTCGGCGCGCTTGGCGCTCGCCTCGGCCGCCTTGAGTTGCGCGCCGGTTTGGCTCACCTGCGCGCCGTAGAGCGTCGGATCGATCTCGGCCAAGAGGTCCCCCTTCTTGACCTTGCTGTTGAAGTCGACGTGCACCTTCACGATGCGACCCGAGACCTGAGCCCCCACCTGGACCTCGGTGAGGGGCTTCACGCTGCCCGTCGATTGCACCTGCTCGATGATGTCGCGCTGCTCGACCTTCTCGCTGGTGTAGCGAGCCGGAGGCGGCGGGCGAGTCGCGCGGCGGTAGGCGCTGAACCCGACGAACGCACCGACCAGGAGCGCCACGATCACGCCACGACGGAGCCACCGTCGAGCTCCCTCGGCGCGGAGCTGCTTCTCGAGGTCCCGGACTGCATCGCTGACGAGCCCGGGCTCCGTACCGTTTTCCGCGCGATCACTCATGACGGGGGACCCACCATATAGCGCCGAAGGGTCGGCCCGCCCCCGCCCAGTTCGAGCCCGCGGCCGAGCGCGGCGGTCTGCGGCAGTTTGTTGCGCAATTTCAGCGGGTTCGCCGGGAGCGCCGGGGTCCCCCAAGGTCCGCGTCGCCGGTTTGTCCAATGGCTTGGTGTTGAACTATCGTGACCCTTCGTATTCGTCCCCGCCACGTTCGTTCGTCGGCCGGGGCCGCACGCCGGGATCGGCATGTCTCAAAAGAGCGACCGTGAGCTGGTGGACGCGGCCCGTGAGGGCGACGCCGAGGCGTTCGGGATCCTCGTGCGCCGCCACCAGAAGCGCATCTACCGACTCGCGGTGCACCTGCTCCGAGACGCCGCGGAAGCCGAGGACGTGACGCAGGAGACTTTCGTTCGGGCTTACGGAGCCCTCAGTCGTTTCGACGGGCGCAGTGAGCCCTTCACTTGGATGTATCGCATCGCCGTGAACCTTTCTTTGAACGCCATCCGCTCGCGCAAGACCGGTCGCAAAGCGACGACGCCGGACGACCCGCGCATCGAAGGCATGCTCGCCGATCGCAAGAGCGTGGAAGCGGACCCCGCCCGGTTGGCGGCGGACCGCGAGGCGGCGTTGGTGCTGGCGACCGGAATCGACAAGCTCAGCGACACGTTGCGAACGACGCTGATCCTCGTGAGCATCGACGGACTCTCGCACCTCGAAGCGGCGGAGATTCTCGGGTGCCCCGAAGGCACCGTGGCATGGCGGGTGCACGAAGCGCGGAGGAAACTCCGTGCGCACCTCACGAGCGAAGGCTACTCAGACGAGTCGGACGAGTCATGAGCGAGGACAAATCCCAAGGGCAGAAGTCGATGGCAGTCGACGACATGCTCCGCGATTGGTCGGTGGTGGAACCGAAGGCGGACTTCTGGGACGAAAACGCGGCTCGCGTCGCCGAACGCCTCGAAAGCGCCCAAGCCGACGCGGACCAGCACGGCGCATTGCTCTCGGCGCCGCTGCCGCCCGAAGAGGGCGAACCCTTCGGAAAATCGGCCGCCCCCGAAGAACCGGCTCCGCGCAGCCTCGCCGAGCTCGCGCGCATGGCGGTGGAAGCGAGCGCTCCGGCACCCGAGAGCTCCGAGATCGCCAAAGAGAGCCTCTCGCTCGCGGCCCTCGGCCGCGCCAGCGCTCCGGTCATCGCCGAGGCGCACGCTCGCGAGGTCGCCGAACGCGCGGAGCTCGAGCGCATGCGAGCGAGCGCGCCGCCGGCGGTGCCGAGCGAGCTCGCGGCGCGGGCGGCGCCGCCGCCTCGTCGAAGTGCGGCGGGCCCGCTGGCCATGGCGGGCATCGGGCTCCTGGGTCTGGCCGCTGCCGCCGTCATCGTCGTGCGCGCCCAACGCGCGAGTGCGCCCGAGCCCGTCGCCGCGGCGGCTCCCACCGCGTTGCCCGCCGCCCCAGCCGCGGCCACGCAGGCGCAGAAGCCCGACGACGTCGTCGCGTTGGAGGATCTCGCGCCCGGCAAGGGAGCCGGCGCAAGCCCATCGCCCCGCGCTCCCACCAGCGGCGGCGAGAAGCTGGCGGCAAAGGCAGAAGCAAAGCCGGAAGAGCCGAAGCCGGGCACGGAGAAGCCGAGCGAGCCGAGCGCCGCTCCCCCCAAGCCGGAAGAAAAAAAGGACGAAGAGGCGGCCAAGATGAAGCCCGCCGCCACCGCGGGCGACGTGCCCGACAAGCCCTCAACGGGCGCGGTCCAAGCCGCCATCGGCTCGGTCATGGGCTCGGCCCGGGCCTGCGTGGCGGGTCAGGACGAAGACTCGCGCGCGACCATCACCTTCGGCTCCGACGGAATGGTGAAGTCGGTGGCCGTCTCCGGGAAGGCCGCCGGCACTCCCGCCGAAGCCTGCATCAAAGCGGCCTTGGGCAAGGCGCGGGTTCAGCCCTTCGCCCGCCCCACCTTCAGCGTGGGCGCGACGATTCGGCCCTGACGGCGCGGCGTTCGCCCGCGTTGACAAGCCGCCCCCCATCCCGCATATTCCCGCCCCCCCGCCGGCCCGGTGGCCGCGGCTCTTCCGAGGATTCGACGATGGTTTCGTCCACCAAGCAGACCATGCGACGGCGCGCGATCAACACTGCGCGCAACGGTCGCTCTCAAAAGCGAGCACGCGCGCGTACTGGCACGCCCGCTTTCCCCATCCACACCCCGAGCCACGACGCGAACGCGCCGGACGCGAAGAAGAAGACCGGCTGACCCGAGCGAGTACTGTCCAATGGCGAACCATCCCTCAGCAGAAAAGCGCAACCGTCAGCGCGTCGCCCGCACCGAACGTAACCGCGCCGCCAAGAGCAGCGTGCGTTCCGCGGTGAAGAAGGCCCGCGCAGCCATCGCCAGCGGCGACAAAGCCGGCGCCAAGGCCAACGTGGCCGAGGCCAGCACGGCGCTGGCCAAGGCAGCCAAGAAGGGCGTGATCCACAAGAACGCCGCGGCGCGCACCACCTCGCGCATCCAGGCTGCCCTCTCCAAGCTCGGCTGATCCGCCGCCTCGACACCCCGGTCCTAGCCCCGTGCTACGATGCGCGGTGCGAGCCGCATGGGGCGCCCCAACGAGGATGACGAAAAGCTCTGCGGCACGGTCGTCGCGAGCAAATACCGCGTCGATCGTCTGATCGGTCGCGGCGGCATGGGCGCGGTCTACGAGGCCACCAACACCGTCATCGGCAAGCGCGTCGCGCTGAAGTTCCTGGACAAGGACGCCGCGCGCGACGCCGACGCCGTGGCGCGCTTCCAGCGCGAGGCCGAGGCCGCAGGCGCGGTGGAGAGCGCTCACATCGTCCACATCTTCGATTCGGGTGTCTCGGAAGACGATCGCCCCTTCTTGGTGATGGAGCTCCTGAGCGGGGAAGATCTCCGTGCGCTCTTGAAACGTGAAGGGCGCATGCCGCTCACCGACGCAATCCACGTGACCGGACAGGTCTTGCGCGCGCTCGCCCGCGCCCACGCGGCCGGCATCGTGCATCGCGACCTCAAGCCCGACAACGTGTTCCTGTGCCGGCGCGACGACGACCCCATGTTCGTCAAGCTCGTCGACTTCGGCATCTCGAAGGTCACGCGCCGCCACGCCTCGGCCGACACCTTGACTCGACGGGGCGTCGTGCTCGGGACCGCCTTCTACATGTCGCCCGAGCAAGCCCAAGCGTTGCGTGACATCGACGGCCGGACCGATCTCTTCAGCGTCGGTGCCATCCTGTTCGAGGCGCTGGCGGGACGCCCGCCGCACGTGGGCGCGGTCTATGAAGCGGTGCTCATCGACATTTGCACCAAAGACGCGCCGGACATTCGCTCGCTCGTGCCGGAGGTACCCGAAGGCGTGGCGAGCGTGCTCAAGCGAGCGTTGGCCCGTGACCGCGACCAGCGCTTCGCCGACGCCAACGACTTCTACGACGCGCTGTCGCTGGCCGCTCCCGGCCTGCTCCGGACCGGCGGCATCGGCCTCGTTCCCTCGGCCCGCTCGAGCTCTCCCGACACGGCTCCAATCATCCCCGGAGCCATCAGCGGGCCGAGCGTCACCGCGGAAGGCACTGCCGTTCGGCCGAGCAGCGCGAACCCGAAGACCCAAACCCATCGCACCGTCGTGACCGCAGTGGTGGCTGCGCTCGGAGCCTTCGCGCTCACGGCGCTCTTCATGGCGCGCTCGGGCAACTCCAACGAGACCCGAAGCCTCGCGCCGCCGTCGGGGAGCGGCGACACTCGACAACCCGAGGCCCCGAGCGCGAGCGCGACCCACACCGAAGCGAGCCCCGGAGGCGACGTCGATGCGGGAAGCGCGACCAAGCCCATCCGCGTCGGCAAGCCCAGCGCCAAACCGGCGAGCTCGGCGGGACCCGCTCAGGTCTCGAGCAGCGGCAAGGCGAGCCCGGCCGGGGTCGCGACCGGGCTCACGCTGGACACGCGCGGGCCGTGAGCTTCCCGCGTTTGGCAGAGGCCGAGAAGAACCTCGTGACCTCGTGCTGGCGATCGGGCAAAACCACGAGCGCGTGGCCTCGGTTCCTGGGTTCCCGGGACGACCCCTCCTCGGAGTCGTCCTCTTCGCTTGGCTCTGCGCGGCGCCGGTCGCCGCGCAACCCGGCAAGGTCGAGCCGAACGGCGAAGAGGATCCGAAGACCACCGAAGCCCGCACGCACTTCCAGAATGGCGTGAAGCTCTTCAACAGCAAGAACTGGCAAGGAGCCCTCGCCGAGTTCGACGCGGCCTACCGCTTGAAGCAAGGGCCGAGCTCGCTCAAGAACATCGCGCTCTGCCAAAAAGAGCTCTTCCGCTACACCGACGCCATCGACACGCTGAAGAAGCTCCTCGACCGGCACGGCGCTGAGCTTTCGCCCAACGAGCAGGCCTCGGTGCGTGACGCAATGAACGAGCTCGGCGCCCTCGTCGGGAGCATCGTCGTGCGCGCGACCCCGGCGGAAGCCAGGGTATTTCTCGATGGCCGAGCCTTGGAACGACGCGAGCTCGGCCAGAGCCTGCGCCTGAACACCGGCGAGCACGTGCTCGTGGCCGAGGCGCCCGGGTTCGCCAAGGTGGCCCGCACGATCCGGGTCGCCGGCGGCCAGAAGGACGTCTTGGTCGAGTTCGCCCTCGAGCCCAGCGCAGGCTTCGCGTCCATCACGTCGGACGATCCCAAAGCTGCCATCGCCATCGACGGCAAGGCCCTCGCCTTTTCGAGCTGGCGCGGCCCCCTCGAGCCCGGACGTCACTACGTGCAGGTCTACCGCGACGGGTTTCGTCCGTTCGAGCAGGCCTTCGTCGTCGAGCTCGGGAAGACCGTGGAGCTCCGCGCGCTGCTCACGGCCGACGCGTCTTCTTCGCCCAAGCCCGGTGCGCCCAAGAGCCCCGAACAGCGCGGCTGGTACGGGCTCGTCGCGCTGAGTGGCATCGGGCTCCGCAACGCGCCGGGAGGGCTCGAGCTCGATCAGAGCCAGGTCACCGGAAGCTCGTTCGGCGTGCGCGCGGGCTACCGGATCTGGACGCCCGTCGCAGCCGAGCTCCTGCTCGAGGGCGGACAGCACAAAGTCGAGAAGGCCTGCGACACCGGCGCAGAAGACGCCGGCCGAAAATGCGGCACCGACAACGCCTTGAACCGCTCGTTCACGCTCGACTCGTATCGGTTCGGACCGAACCTGCGCATCATGAGCGCGGGGGAGAAGCTTCGCTTCACGTCCGTGGTGGGCACCGGCGCAGTGCGGCACGAGATCGATCTCACGCCGGCGGACAAGAACGACCCCGACTACTCCCAGGCCATGCCCGGTGGCAACGCCAAGGGCTGGGACCCGTATTTCTTGCTGGAGGTCGGCGTTCAGTACAACTGGAGCCACGTGCTGCTCGAGCTCGACGGCCTGGTGTTCATCGACGGCGCGAGCAACGCCAAGGGGCACGACGACAGTGGCAAGTCGTGGCAGCCGTTCCAGGACACGGGCGGCCTCCTGATGGGTGGCATCGGCCTCCGCGGCGGCTGGAGCGAGTGGAAGCCGAAGTAGGGGCAGAGCCCGCACGGAAGACGGTTTCGCGGGGCCTTTCCCGTGGTAGACGGCCGATTCCGATTTCGCCCCGCTCTCCGGCCCAAAACCCGGTTGAGCGAACGGACTCGGGTCACCGCCGAGGGGAGCTTTCGACATGACCGACAGCAAAGCCATCGCAACGTTTTCGGCCGAAAACCGTCGCTTCGAACCGAGCCCCGAGTTCCGGAAGCTCGCGCGCATCCAGAGCCAGGCGGACTACCAAGCCCTCTATCGCGAGAGCCTCGACTCACCCGACAGCTTCTGGCGGCGTGAGACCTCCGAGCTCAGCTTCCACAAGACCTGGACGAAAGTGACCGAGGGCGCGCTGCCCCACGTGAAGTGGTTCGTGGGCGCCGAGCTCAACATCACCGAGAGCTGCCTCGACCGCCACCTGGCGACGCGCAAAGACAAGCGCGCCATCGTCTGGGAGAGCGAGCCGGGCGAGACGCGTACCCTGACCTACGGCGAACTCCACGCCGAGGTGGTGCGCTTCGCGGCAGCGCTCCGCGCGCTCGGCGTGGGTAAAGGGGACCGCGTGGCCATCTACATGGGGATGGTGCCCGAGGTCGTGGTGGGGATGCTGGCCTGCGCCCGCATCGGCGCCGCCCACAGCGTGGTGTTCGGAGGCTTCGCTGCCGAATCGCTTCGCGACCGCATCAACGACTGTCAGGCCAAGGTGGTGCTCACGCAAGACGGCGCCTACCGCCGCGGCCACGTGGTCCCGCTCAAGGCGACGGTGGACAAGGCCATCGAGAGCACCCCGAGCGTCGAGAAAGTCGTCGTGCTCCAACGCCTCGACTCGAGCCTCGCACCCATCGAGATGCACGCCGGTCGCGACGTGTTCTGGCACGACGTCGTGAAGACCGCCGACCCCGCCCGCGGCGCGCCCGAGATCGTCGACGCCGAGCACCCGCTCTTCATCCTCTACACCTCGGGCTCCACCGGCAAGCCCAAGGGCGTGCTCCACACCACCGCGGGTTACCTCGCCGGCACGCACGTCTCGACCAAGTACGTGTTCGACTTGCGCGAAGACGACGTGTACTGGTGCACGGCCGACGTGGGCTGGGTCACCGGCCACAGCTACATCGTCTACGGCCCGCTCTCCAACGGCGCGACCTGCGTGCTCTACGAGGGCGCGCCGAACTTCCCCGATTGGGGTCGCTTCTGGCAGCTCATCGACAAGCACCAGGTCTCGATCCTCTACACCGCGCCCACGGCGATCCGCGCGTTCATCCGCGCCGGCAACGACTGGGTGACGAAGTCGAAGCTCGACAGCCTGCGCCTGCTCGGCACGGTCGGCGAGCCCATCAACCCCGAAGCGTGGATCTGGTACTACGAGATCGTTGGCAAGAAGCGCTGCCCCATCGTCGACACGTGGTGGCAGACCGAAACCGGCTCCATCATGATGGTGACGCTGCCGGGCGCCGTGTTCGCCAAACCGGGCTCCACCGGCTTGCCCTTCTTCGGCGTGCGGCCCGAGGTGGTCACCGCCGACGGCAAGGCCGTGGGTGCCAACGAGGGTGGGCTCTTGGTGCTGCGCCAGTCGTGGCCCAGCATGCTGCGCACCATTTTCGGGGACGACGAGCGCTTCGTGCAGCAGTACTTCAGCGAAATCCCCGGCAACTACTTCACCGGCGACGGTGCCCGCCAGGACGAAGACGGCTACTTCCACGTCGTCGGTCGCATCGACGACGTCTTGAACGTGTCGGGGCACCGCATCGGCACCGCCGAGATCGAGAGCGCGCTGGTCGCCCACGCGGCGGTCGCCGAAGCAGCGGCCGTGGGGCGCCCCGACGATCTGAAGGGCCAGGCCCTGGTGGTGTTCGTCACGCTGAAGCCCGGGTTTTCAGCCGGCAAAGACCTCGAAGCTCAGCTCCGAGCCCACGTCGGCCAGGAGATCGGCAAGTTCGCGGCCCCCGACGACATCCGCTTCGCCGAGAGTCTGCCGAAGACGCGCAGCGGAAAGATCATGCGGCGCCTGCTCAAAGACATCGCCGCCGGTCGAGAGACCAAGGGCGACGTCTCGACGCTGGAAGATCTCAACGTGCTGGCGAAGCTCCGCGCGCAGGACGAATAGCCGCCCGCGTTCAAGCCAAGAGCTCGCTCAAGATGCGGTAGCCCTGCCGGAAGTGCTCGAGCTCGGCCTGCTCGTTCGGCGCGTGGTAGTACGTGCTCCGGCCGAAGCCGGTGATCTGCACGTCGAAACCGCGACGCTGCAGGTCGCGCACGAGCGGCAGCGACCCGGTCATGGCGTAGGGCTTCGGCTCGGTGCCCGGGCGGGCCACGCGCAAGGCAGCGAGGAGCGCCTCGAGGCCGGGCGACGCGAGGTCGCAGGCGATCCCCTCCATGCTCCTTCCCACGGGCGTGAGCTTCACGCGACCGCGCTCACCTCCCACGGTCCGCGTGCGAGGAAACCCGCGTGGCGCGTCGCCCTGCTCGAGCCGACGGTCGAGCTCCGCCACGAACGCCTCGGCGCCGTCGATGGCGTCTTGCATCGAATAGAACGGCGTGAGCCGGATGTCGCCTTCGACCACGGCGTGAGCGGGGATCTTGGTCACCTTGTCGTTGGGTACGGTCATGCGCGTCGCCTTCAGGGTCGACGCCGACAGAAAGCCCCAACGCGCTTCGTCCGCGTGCGGCGGGAAGCGTGCTTCGAACCACTCGACCAGGGCGCGCTCGGTGGCGTTGGCCAGCTCCAGGGCGTTCACGCAGTTCTGGGTCATGCCCGAATGGCCGCCGACTCCAGTCACCTCCAGGCGCCACATGGCCATCCCGCCGGTGCCGACGGTCGGACCGAAGTCGGCACTGTCGAGCCAGTAGCTCGTGCCCTTGGCGAGCGGTTCGAGAGCGCCGACGCTGGCGGCGTAGTCCAGGCCGATCTCCGGGATCGGTGCCTCTTCTTCGTTGGAGATGAGCACCACGTGGAGCGTGCGCTCGAGCTCGAGCTCGCGTGAGCAGAGCTCGGCCACGAGATCGGTGAGCAACGCGACGTGCCCGAGGCAATCGGTCACGCCCCGCCCGTAGAGCTTGCCGCCCTCGACCGCGAGCTTCCACGGGTCGCGCTCCCAGCCTTCCCCTTCGCGGTCGGCCGGAACCACGTCGAAGTGTGCCCCCAGAAACCCGATGCAGCCCGTGCCGCGGCCCGGCAGCGTGAGCACCAAGTTCGGGCGCGCCTCGTGCCCCGGCGCCGCCAAGAGCTCCGCCCGGAGCTGCCCGCGCTTCACGAACGGCGCCAGGCGCTCGAGCACGCACTCGGCAGCGAGTCGCTCCTCGGGCACGAGCCCGAGCGTCGGCGAGTTCTGGAGCTTCGGTCCGAGCGCCACGAGCTCCGACAAGAGGCCGAGGAATCGAGGCTCGTTCAACGCGAGATCTTTCACGAGACGCGTCGGATAGCACGGGGAGGGCGCGGTTCCGCCCGAAATCCTCGCGTGAACGGCCCTGGCCCGGCGGCGTCCCTCGGCTATGCTCCGGCGGCGATGCGTCCCGTGATCATCGGCGCCGGCCGCGGCAGCCGCCTCGGCCCCGAAACTCGCGACATCCCCAAGACCCTGGTCGCGGTCATGGGGCGACCCATGCTCGAGTGGATCCTGGAAGCGCTCGCGAGCGCTGGCTTCCAGAGGCACGACGTCGTGTTCGTGTGCGGCTACGCCGAAGACGTCGTGCGCCAGCGCTATCCCGAGTTCACCTACGTGCGCAACACGGACTGGCAGAACAACAACATCCTGCTCTCGCTGCTCTGTGCCCGAGAACACTTGGCGGATGGGTTCGTCTCGACCTACGCCGACATCGTGTACGACGGCGACATCGTCAAACGCCTGGTGGAAGCCCCCGAGGACATCGTCCTCGGATGCGACACGCATTGGCGCCGTCGCTACGTGTCCCGCTCCGAGCACCCCGAGACGGACGCGGAGAAGCTCATCGCCGATGGCCGCCAGGTGCTCGAGCTCTCGCGCCACGTCGCGAGCGAACGCGCGAGCGGCGAGTTCATCGGAGTGATGAAGGCCACGCCGGCGGGCGCACGCGAGCTCGTCTCCGCGTTCGACCGCGCGGCTGCCGAGTACCGCGGCCGGGAATTCCGCGAAGGGCGCAGCTTCGAGAAGGCCTACCTCATCGACCTGCTGGAGCACATGTTGCGGGCGGGCTCGCGCATGCACCGCGAAGACACGCCCGGCGGCTACATGGAAATCGACACGCAGGAAGACTTGGCGCTCGCCGAGGGCTGGTGGCGCGAACGGCCATGAAGACTCCGGAGCACTCGAGCCCCGACGAGCTGGTCGATCGACTCGACCGTTTGCGGCGCGGGCGCTCACGCGCTGCGCTGGCCTTCGACGGCGACGGCACCCTCTGGCAAGGGGACGTGGCGGAAGACGTGTTCCATTGGGCCATCCAGCGCGAGCTCTTGGGGAAGGTGCCGGAGAAGGACCTGGAGCGCGTGGCACGCGCGCACGGCCTCGAGGCGAGCGGCGATTCCAACGAGATCGCCAAGGGGATGTTCGACGCCTACGCGGATGGGCGGTTCCCCGAGCGAACGGTGTGCGAGATCATGGCCTGGTGCTTCGCCGGGCACTCGCGGGACGACCTCGCACGCTTCGCGCGGGAGGCGCTCCGCGACACCGGGCTCGACGCCCGCCTGAATCGCGCGCTCGATCCGGTGCTCGACTGGGCACGGAACCAAGAGGTGCGCGTCGTGATCATCTCGGCCTCTCCCCGCTTCGTGGTGGAGGAAGCAGCCCGGCGCGTCGACGTCGGACCGAAAGACATCGCCGCGACCACGCCCGCGTTCGAAGGACAGCGCATGTTGCCGCGACTCGTCGCGCCCGTGCCCTACGCGGAGACCAAGGTGCTCTTCGGGCGCGAGCTGCTCGGCGACGCGACCTGGCTCGCGAGCTTCGGGGACAGCGTGTTCGACCTCGACATGCTGGGCGCCGCCGAGCTCGGCGTGGCGGTGTGTCCCAAGCCGAGCCTCCGGGCCCGACTCGGCGAGCTCGCCCGAGCCACCGTCCTCGGTTGAGCGACCCGGGCGGTGCCAGCGCGGAAACACCGGGGAAAAACCCAGCCTGGGCGCTGTTCGGACCCGAATGCGCGTCCGAAGCCAGGAGTATTTTCAATTGACTTTGCATACTTACGTGTCATACACGCACATATCCGATGCGTCTTTACGTTCGCGTCCTCATCGCCCTGCTGGCGCTCCTCGCGGCGGCCTGCGGGCGGGCCGACGAAGACGGGTCGCGCCTGCGCATCGGGTACATGGCGCGGCTCACCCACGCACCGGCCCTGACCGGCCTCGACAGCGGGCGCTTCGAGCGGGCGCTGCCGGACGTCCAGCTCGAGAGTCGGCCGTTCGAGGTCGGCAATGCGGTGGTCGAAGCGCTCTTCGCGGACGAGCTCGACGTCGCCGTGCTCGGACCGAACCCGGCCATCAACGGCTTCGTGCGCTCTCACGGCGAGCTCCGCATCGTGAGCGGCGTGTCGAGCGGCGGGTCGGCGTTCGTCGTGGGAGCCAAGTCGCACATCCGAGCGCCGAGCGATTTGCATGGCGCGAGCATCGGAACGCCGCAGATCGCGAGCACACAGGACGTCGCTCTCCGCGCCTACCTCCGACGCCATGGCCTGGCGTCCACGCTCGCGGGGGGAGACGTCCGCGTGCTGCCACTCGGCTCCGCCGAGATCCGCCAGCTCCTCACTCGAGGCGAGATCGACGGAGCGTGGATCTCCGAGCCGCTCGTGTCCGAGCTCGTCGAGGCGGGCAAGGCTCGGGTGCTGGTGGACGAGCGAGACGAGTGGCCCGACGGACGCTACCCCGCGGCGGTGCTCGTGGTGCGCAAGCGCTACCAGGAAGCGCAGCCCGAAAACGTGCGGCGCTTCCTGCGTAGCTTGCGCGGGGAGATCGCTTGGGTCGAAGCGCATCGCCCGGAAGCGCTGGCGCTCACGCGCGCGGGGATCGGGCGGCGGCTCGGCAAGTCGCCCCCCGAGGCGGTGCTCGCAGAGGCCGCGCGGCGAGTCGCCTTCAGCCCCGATCCGCTGCTGCCAGCCCTGGAAAAGGTCGCGAGGGACGCCGAGGCCGAAGGCTTCTTGCCGCCGGGGCGGTCCCGCTCGGGCCTCTGGCTCGACGTCGACGCGCCCGGCAACCCGACCGAGGGCGTGACCCCGTGAAGCGAGCGGATCTCGAGCGGTTCGCTGCGCTCACGGCGTGGCTCGGGGTTTGGCAGCTGGTGAAATGGCTCGGGCCCTGGCCCGACTACGTCTTGCCCTCGCCGCTGGCGGTGCTCGCGTCGGTGCGCGACGGCATCCTGGGCGGAACGCTGCCGCGCGCGGTGCTCACGAGCCTCCTGCGGCTCGTGATCGGGTATGGCCTCGCGAGCGCAGCCGGCGTGCTCCTCGGCATCGGCATGGGGCGCTCGGCGCTGCTCGAGCGCTCGGTCGGCACACTGCTCACGGGCCTCCAGTCCCTGCCGAGCATCTGCTGGATGCCGCTCGCACTCTTGTGGTTCGGGTTGAACGAGCGCGCCATCCTGTTCGTGGTCGTCATCGCCACGTTGGGCACGGTTGCGCTCGCCGTGCGAGATGCCGTGCTCGGAGTGCCGCGGCTCTGGCTGCGCGCGGCTCGCTCCATGGGTGAGCGCGGGCCGAGGCTCTGGTGGCGGGTGATCTTGCCGGCGACGCTGCCAGGAACGCTCAGCGCGCTGCGCATCGGCTGGAGCTTCGCCTGGCGCGCGCTGATGGCCGGAGAGCTTCTGTTCGTGGCCGGCGGCCTGGGTCAGGTCATGCACGTCGGTCGCGAGCTGAACGACATGCCGCAGGTGATGGCGGGGATGCTCGTCATCGTGGTGCTCGGCCTGCTCTTCGACCACGGACTGCTCGGCGTGCTCGAACGGCGCACTCGTCGGCGCTGGGGCCTCGCCGAGTGAGGCCGCTTGGCAGCGGGAGGAACCCGCGCTAGACGGCGAGGCTCGTCATGCGCGCTCGCTTTCGTCACACGCTCGTCTGCTTCGGCTCCCTTTGCCTCTCCGCGTGCGGCGGCGGCGAGCCGCCGGCCAAGTCCCAGCACGACGCCAACGACCACGAACCCGAAGAGCACACGGGCGCGGTGCCCGAAGTCAGTGCCGAGATCGGCGCGCTCAACGAAGACCAGGTGACGCGTGCGTTCCAGTCGAGCCTGAAGGGGCTCGAGCGTTGTCTCGCCGACGGCGCGAAGCGCGTGGAGTTCCTCGGTGGCTCGGTGGCGTTCTTCCTGAAGATCGATGCCCACGGGAAAATCGCCCACGGGCACCTCGAGAAGTCCACGCTCGGCGACTGGGAAACGGAGAAGTGCATGCTCGAGGCGCTGCGCTCGCGAGACTGGCCCGCGCCGGTGGGCGGCAAGGTGGGTCTCGCGCGCAAGGGCTTCGACTTCGACCCGCCCAACGACGTGCGCCCGCCCACGGAGTGGGATGCCGAGCGCGTGAGCGGCTCCATCGGCCACCGCGCCCAGGACATCAAGAAGTGCAAGGGCGGCGCCGGCGGCCAGTTCAACGCCACGATCTACGTCGACACCAACGGCTCGGTGCTCGCGGTGGGCGTGACGCCGCCGGACGAGCAAGGCGCCGGAGCAGTGGAGTGTCTGGTTGACGTGCTGAAGCGTACCAAGTTCAACTCTCCGGGGAGCTGGCCTGCGAAGGTCAGCGTCGATCTCTAGGATGGAGCACCGCGAAGAGCGCGAGTTTCGCATCACGATCCACCTGTCGGCCGCGTTCGCCGCGGACTACGACGGGGACGAAGATGGGTTCGCGTGGCACGAGCACTTCGAGCGCGAGCTCAAGCCCGAGCTCGTACGCGCGGTGTTTTCGGTGCTGCGCAGCGACCCGCGCTGGGCGGTGCGCGCGGCACCTCGGGGTCGAAACCCGGAAGAGACCCTGGAGCTCGAGGCCGAGTTCCGGCCGGTGCGCTGAGGCGGTTCAGTCCGCGTCGGAATCCGCCGCCCGCGCCGCGTAGAGCGCGAGCTCGAGGCTGGGCGCGCCGCTGCCCTTCTCGTCGGCGGGCGCGAGCTCGACCCGTTCGGCAGCGAGGCCGAGGGCGGCGAGCGCGTCGCTCACGCGCCGCAACCGCTTTGCGCGGTCCACTCCGTCGGGCACTTTGCCCACTTCACGGATCCGCACCCGTGCGTGGGCGTGCTTCTGGCTCACGCGAACCAGCGCGGCGAGCAGCGTACGGCCGGTGGTGTCGGGCACCTCCCCCGCCAGTTCTTGCGAGTCGATGCGCAGAAGCGGCACGCCGTCCACGACCTCGAGATCGACCTCCCCCGAACGAATCGGCTGATGGAGCTCGACCGCCAGATCGCGCACGATTCCGGCGTTGTCCGCGGCGTCCGCCTCGCACGCCGCCAGGCCGCGGGCGCGGGTCTCTGCGCTCTTGAGCGCGTCGGCCAAACGGTTGCGATCGCCCGCGAACTCCCGGAGGTGGTCGCCCGTGCGCAAGAGCTCGCCGCGCAATTGCTCGACGAGCTCCAGAGCATAGCGTCGTTCGCTTCCGGCCACGTCCGTGGCCAAGGCGGCCTCGGCCAGCTCGGATTCGAGTTTCTCGATCCGGCGCTCCCGCGTGCGAAGCTCGGCGCGTGCAGCGTCGCGCTCGGACGCCGCCCGAGAGAGCTCGCGTTGGGTACGGCGCTGGGCCTCTTGCTCCACCTGCGCCGCCGAACGCGCCTCCTCGTAGCGCGCGGCCGGCACGAGACAGCCCGGAGCGACGAGCGTGCAGAGCAGGAAGGCGAAGCGGCTCGAACCGTGCATCGTCGAACCCCTCACGCGACCAAGGCTCCTCGCAAGCTGAGCACGTCCAAGTGCTCCGCCAGCGTCAACCGATCGGCGTCGCTCATGCGCACGAACCGCAGCGCTTGATGGTTGCCCCGAGTCCAGATCGGACGCGCCCAGGCCACGATGAGCTGGCTTCGCTCCGGCAGCTCGAGAGTCAGCTTGGAGAGCCACCCTCTCGGCTCGGGCTGCCGGCCCAGGTCCAGAATGATGCCGGTCGGCGACAGCTCGATGCACCGGCAGCGCGTTCGAGAAATGCCGTCGTGCGCGATGACGCCGAAGTCGGTCCGGCCCCGTAAGCCCACGCGACGCTCCATGATGAAAACCTCCGCTTCTGACGAAATCGTAAGGGCGGCGTGGCTCGCAGGGCCAAGTTAAGACGCACATCTGCCTACACGTCGCGTCTGCGGCGGCCGCGGCCGAGAGCCGCGCGTTGCACTTCGTGAAGCTCTTCTCGAAGCGAGGCAGCCACAAGTTGGCCCGGAACAATCGATGATTTTACTAGAGCGAGGCTGTGCCCTGGGCGCCTCGCTCGATCGTCAGCGGCGCCGCGAGCGTTCTTTCCGTGCTCGCGCTGTTCGCCGCATTTCCCCGCGCGCTTCGCGCGGAGGAAGGCCCTGAGGGTCTGGATCTGGAACATCTTCACGTGACCGATGGGGGAGCCACCGCGCCACTCGAGCGTGGCGGGGTCGCCGAGCTCACCCTCGATCCGAAGCTCCAGCGCGCAGCGCGGCGTCTGCTCGCGCTGGCGCGCCCGGAACGCGGCGCGGTGACCATGATTCATGCCCGCAGTGGTCGACTGCTGGCTTGGGCCGAGACCAGCTCGTCGGGCCGAGCTGCCGCGCTCGAGACGTCACGTCAACCGGCAGCGAGCGTCTTCAAACTGGTCACGACCACCGCGCTCCTCGAGGAGGGCGTCGTCACCCCGCGCACCGAAGTGTGCACGGCGGGCGGGAACCACCGAATCGAACGGCGGCACCTCGAAGTGCCCAAGTCGGGCCGGGTGATCTGCGCACCCTTCGGGCTCGCGCTCGGCCACAGCCGCAACGCGGCCTACGCGCAGCTCGCGACACGCCACCTGTCACGTGACGAGCTCGAGGACACGGCACAGCGCTTCGGGTTCAATCAGCCGCTGCCGTTCGACGTGAAGATCCCGCTCGGCACTCTGACGATTCCATACGGAGACCTGGACTTCGCGCGCACCGCCGCCGGCTTCAGCGGGAGCACGCTTTCCCCGCTCGGCGCGGCCCAGCTCGCCTATACGGTGGCCGCAGGCGGTCGCAAGATCCGACTGCGCATCGTGGGGCGCAGCGACGCGTTCGAGGCACCCTCGAGCCGTGAGATGCTCGGACGCGTCACCGACGAGTGGACGGCAAACCGCCTGCTCAAGATGATGGAAGTGACCGCGCGCGAAGGGACTTCCGCCGAGGTATTCCGCGACGAGACGGGGCGCCCCTACCTGCCGAACATCCGCGTGGCCGGCAAGACCGGCACGCTGAAACCCAGCAGCCGGGAGCCGACCACCAGCTGGTTCACCGGCTTCGCCCCGAGCCGCCGGCCCGAGGTCGTGGTCAGCGTGATGCTGGTGAACGGTGGCGTCTGGCGCCGCAAGGCAAACGAGCTCGCGCGGGACATGATGCGCGCCTACTTCCACGACAGAGGGCGGCGAGGCGTGAGCGACCCGTTCGAAGACCCGGCCTTGCCGCAGAAGCCTGCGAGCGAAATCGCGCGCCGTTGAGCACGTGTCGCGCGCCGGCGGGCGACCTCAATGTGTCTTGCGGCGACGGAGGCAGAGGAAGCCTGCCACGAGGCCGAAGGCCAGGATGCCGCCGCGCTCGCTGTGGGAGCTAGCGCCCAGTGCCTCGCAACCGCAGCCGCCTTTCTTCTTGACGTCGCCGGCGGTGCCGGCGTCCGCGCCGGCGTCGGCATCGTCGACCGCGGGCGCGCCCATGAGCCCGAGGCTGGGAATCGGCGTGAGCACCATCTTGGCGGGATCGATCTGCTTGCGGTTCTTGCGCGTGAGGTCGGCGGCCACCCACGTCTTGCGCAGCCCGCGATAGTCCCGCGGCGGCTTGCCCCAGCGCCAGCGCTCGGGTTTGTCGCACTTCATCATGCCCTTCCACGGGTGGAAGTTGTTGTAGCGGGTCTGGAGCAGGCTCTTGTCGCCCGGCTTCACCTCGCTCGAGATCTCCATCTTCTCGCCTTTGGGGATCGTGGCGCCGCCCTGCACGTGGGAGGCGGGACCGATCTCGGGATCGTCGGGCAGGTTCGAAGCGTCGTAGCGATGGTGCAGTCGCGTGACTACGTACTTCTGCCGTTCGAGCAGCGCCTTTCGCCGGAAGAGCTCCTTCCGATCCTCTTCCATCTGCTTCTTGGCCTTGGGGCGCTCTGCGGGCTTCAGCTCCTTGAGCTCGGCCTCCTGCTTCTTCTTCTCTTCGTCGGTGAGCGGCGGAGGCTCCGGGTGACGGTCCGCCTCGGGCACTCCGAGCTCGAGCACGTCACCGCCCAGAGTCAAGAGCTCGTGGGGCAAGAGCGGTTCGTTCTGACACGGCTGCCCGCAGCCCTCCGACGACCAGGCGTACTCCACGAGGAAGCTCTTGGGCTCCTTCGATTGGATCATGTCGTGGATGGCGGCGTAGAACTCGCCCATCCGCTCCTTGACCGCGAAGTCGACGCTGATGTTGGTGGGAGGGAACAGGTTTCCGTAGTTCTTCACCTCGTAGCGTTGATCCGGCGAGATCACGTAGATGAAGGTCTCCTGCTTCTTGTCGATGTTCACGAGCCCGAGCTTCAGCGGCAGCTTGTTCCACGCCGTCGCGGTGGAGAAGCGAATGGGTGAAAGCGACGCTCGGTCCCCGCCGACGAGCTCGACGCGCTTGGTGTCCACCTCGGCGACGACCAGGTTCATGCCCTGTTCGACGTAGGGCTTCACCGCCGTCGCAGCCTTGTCGGGCAGCACGTAGCCCTTCCCTTTCAAGAAGCCCGCGAGGTCCCCGGCCTTGTCCTTGCCGAGCACCGTGATGACGTATTCACCGTCCTTGAAGTCGGGCTCGACGGTGAGGAGCATCTCTTTCGGCACCTTCTTCTCGCCGCCGACCGCGCCGCCGCCGAGGAACGCGGTCTCGGCGCTGGCGAGCTTCGAGCGCTCCCACTCCTGCTCCAGCGGACCGGGATCGCATGGGTCCATCTCCCAAAACTCCATGAAGCGCGGCGCGGTGAGCATCTCGAGGCGATCCACGAACTCGCGCTTCAACGTCTTGACCTTGTCCGCGGTGACGTCGCCGGGCACGGCCAGCACCAAGGCGAACGGCTCCAGTGGGCCTTCGTAGTCGGGCATCACGCTCACGATGGTCGCGTCGCCCTTGGGCATCACCACGATGTGGGTCGCGTGTGCCGTACCCGCGGTCTCCTTCTTGGTCACGAAGAAACCGGGGAGCGCGTGGGCAGTGACGGGAAACCCCGAGCCGAGCGCGAGCGCAACGGCCGAAATGGCGAGCTTCGTCCTTCTCATCGCGCGGAAGACTACATGACCCGAGCCCAAAGGCGACAGGCCCTCGCGGGAAAGTGCGGGCCTGGAGCGGACGTCGCCCGAGTCTCGTCCCGAGCTTCCCCGAACCCATCGCGGACGTGCCGGACCCCGGAATCGATGGCGGACGGGTTTCGCCGCCGGACCGCGAGGCTCGCCGAGCCGCCAGCGCTGCGCGGGGCCGCAGGCTTCCTCGCCTCCGAGCGTTTTTGTCGCCGATGACGGGTCGTTGATTTAGTGTCCACGCCGCGCGGCGCCAACGCCCCGCGACCGCGCGAAGTCCCCGAGCCCGGCAGCGGGCTCGACGAAGGCGAGCTCGAGTAGCAGAAGAGTCGGTGCCATGGACGTGTCCTACAACGAAACCCAGAAGCTCGTGCAGAACGCGGCGCGCACGTTCGCCGAACGAGTCGTCGCTCCCCGCGCGGCCGAGCTCGACCGGAGCGGGACGTTCCCGACCGACATCGTGCGCGGGCTCGCCGAGCAAGGGTTGTTCGGCGTCAATCTGAAGAGCGCCTACGGCGGCTCGGAGGCGGGAGTGGTGGCCTACGCCCTCGCCATGACCGAGATCGCGCGGGCCTGCGCCTCCACTGCCGTCACCATGGCGGTCACCAGCATGGTCGGTGAAGTGATCCAGGCCTTCGGCAACGAGGAACAGCGGCGCGAGCACCTCCCGAAGCTGACGAGCGGCGAATACCTGACCGGGGCGTTCGCGCTGAGCGAGCCGGGCGCGGGCAGCGACGCGGCAGCGCTCGGCACGACCGCGCGGCGTAGCGACGACGGCTGGGTGCTCGATGGGCAGAAGCAGTGGATCACCAACGGCGGATACGCCGGCGTGCTCGTGGTCTGGGCGCGGACCGGCGGCCCCGGCGCCAAAGGGATTTCGTGTTTCCTCGTGCCGAAAGCCACGCCCGGGCTCAGTGTCGGGCGCCCCGAAGACAAGCATGGCCTCCGGGCGTCCAACACGGTACCGCTCACGTTCGAAGAATGCCGCGTGCCGAGCTCGGCGCTCCTCGGCGAAGAGGGCATGGGCTTCCGCATCGCGATGATGGCCCTCGATGGCGGCCGCATCGGCATCTCCGCGCAAGCCATCGGCATCGCGACCGCCGCGCTGGAAGCGGCGGTGTCCTACAGCCACGAGCGCCGCGCGTTCGGGCATCCCATCAAGGATTTTCAAGCGATCCAGTGGATGCTCGCGGACAGCCGCACCGAGCTCGAAGCCGCGAGGCTCTTGTGCCTCCGGGCTGCCCTGCTCAAGGAGCAGGCTGCGCCGTTCACGCAGGAGGCCTCCATTTCCAAACTCTTCGCCAGTGAAGCAGCGAATCGGATCTGCAACCGCGCAATGCAGATCCACGGCGGCTACGGCTACATCCGCGAGTTCCCGGTGGAGCGCTACCTGCGCGACGTGCGGATCACGACCATCTACGAAGGCACGAGCGAGATCCAACGACTGGTGATCGCACGCGAGCTCCTGCGGTGACCGAAGCGCCGAGACTCCTCGAGCTCGCGCGAATTCGTCGCGCATTTTCGCCGTCGGTCGAGCCGCTCGCCCCCGGGGCCGAGGGCAAGTACGCCGCGGTCGCTGCGGTGCTCCGGAGTGGACCGCGCGGGGCGGAAGTGCTGCTGATTCGCCGAGCGGAGCACGAGGCCGATCCCTGGTCGGGCCACATGGCGTTCCCGGGCGGCCGCTACGACGAGAGTGATCGGCACCTGCTCGAGACGGCGACGCGCGAGACCCGCGAGGAGGTCGGGCTCGACCTCGGACGGTCGGCGAAGCTGCTCGGCGCCCTCGACCCGTTGCCTGCGGTGGCCCGCGGGCGCCGGGTCGGCATGACCATCGCGCCGTTCTTGTTCGAGCTCTCGGAAGACGTCGCGCTCGAACCGAATTCCGAGGTGGTCGAGGTGGTGTGGGCCGAGTTGTCGGAGCTCGCTCGGGGCGAAAAGGCCGTGGAGGTCGAATACTCGCTCGAGGGGCAGAAGCTGCTCCTGCCCGGCTGGGACGTCGGCGGCCGCGTCGTCTGGGGCCTGACCTACCGCATGCTCTCGGCGCTCCTCGAGGCCGTGCGCGACGCCGGCTGAAGCTCCCGCGACTCAGGTCTCGTTGATCTGCGCGTCGCAAGCCTGGGTGAAATCACACGCCGCGCCGCCCTTGGCCGTCACGCTGAGCGTGTATTGCGTGCAGCTCGGGGTGGCTCCCGCCTTGCGACGGACCCGCACGAGATACGGCTTGGTGTGCGGCCCGCAGTGGATGGATGCCGTGGGCCCGCAGGTCTTCTCGCCCACCGCCTTGCCGCCGACGGTGCCCGTGCCGTCCACACACCAATCGTAGTCGGTGAGGTTCGAGTGCTTGGCGTCGGGCGTGCCGCACTTCGCGCCCCGGATCACGTCGAACACGAACTCGCTGTTGGAAGCGGGCGCCGTGAACGCGATCTTGATGTGGTAGCTGTTGGTGGTGGTCTCGTCGGCGTCGGTGGTGTCGAACTTGAACCAGTCTTCGTCGTTGTCCGCGCTGAGTGACCCCTTCAACGTCAACGGAGTGGTGTTCGCGTCGGTGACGCTGCCCGCCGAGGTGACGGCGCCGGCGCAGGTGTTGTTGGCCGGCTCCGTCGCCTCCACTTGACAGGCACAGCCGTTCTTGGCCGGCCCGGGCGGATACGCCGCATAGCCCGTGTCGCACGAACCGATTTCACACGCTCCGAAGTTGCAGGCCCACTTGGCGTGGGGCGGCGCCGTCGCGCCGCAGAGTTTGTCGATGGTGGTGTCGTCTGGCGTGCCGTTGCAGTCATTGTCGGCGCCGTCGCAGACCTCGGGTTGGGGCGAAGTGGCCGTGCAGCCTTCCCATTTCTGGGTCGAAGCGTTGCAGGTCTCCGTCCCTTCGCAGGTCACGCTGCCCTGGGTCTTGGTGCAGCGGCGCTTCACGCCGTCGCGCTTGCTGTTGCAGGGGCAGCTCTCGTTGTTCTTCGGGACGCACATCTTGGGTGGGCTCGTAGGCGGTCCTGCTTCGCCCGAACCCGAGTCCGCGACCCCACCATCCTGCACGGGTGGCTTGCCCGGCGGGTAGCTGCCGACCGCGACGCAGTCGAAGCCGCTCGGGCACACCAAGTCCTTCGAACAGTCGTGCGCGCAAAAGCGATCGATTTGGGGCGAAGGTGTACAGCGGTCGCCGACGACCGGACAGTCAGCGTCGACCGTACACTTCTCACACTGGTTGCCCGAGTCCGGCACACAGATGTAGCCCTTGTTCGGGTGGAACGTGCAGTAGCCGCCCGAAGGGCACGGACTCGGCGGCTGGCATGGCACCACGCACACCAGGTTCGGCTTGCCCTGCCCGATGTCCGCGCAAATCTTGGTATCGCAGTCGCTGTCCTTGTTGCACGGGCCGCCGAACCCGCCGGTGGGCCAACCACCGTCGCTGCCCGCGATGCCGCCGTCTTTGCCGCCGCTGCCCCCGCTTCCGCCCGCCGAGGCATCGCTCTTGCCCCCCGACCCCTCGTCGTCGATCCCGACGTCGGTCGCGCACGCAACGAAGCGCGTCGTCAGCACGCCGAGGGCGAGCGCGAGGAGGCGTCGCGGCAAAAGCACCGGACTTCGAGGATAGGCCCCACCCCCCGAATGGTCAAACCGGGAGCGGCGGCCGTGATCGTCGCACGCGACCTCGAGCGCCTTCGCGCGCCGATTCGCGCCCCTCGGAGTCGAGCGTGAAGAAGCACGGACAGGACTCGGCTCGAATGAATCTCGGAGCGCGCGTTTCTGCGAAAAATGTCGGTGGACCTGGTCGCCGCCGCGCCGCGGCGCCCCGGGCGCTGACGGGGCTCCGAGCGATCTTGTCGCCGATGGCGGGTCCTTGACTTAGATTGCCCAACGCCATGAACCCCGTGCTCTCCGGCGAACCCGCAGCAGGAGGAAACTGCCGCGTTTGCGGCTCGAAGCTCTCTGACTCGCTGCGTTGCGGGCAGTGTGGCGCGGCGTACGGCGAGCCGAACCGTTGCCCCCACTGCCGCGCCGTGACGGACGTCGAGCCGGCGGAGCCGCTGCGCTTCCGCTGTCGGGTGTGTGGAGGTGCGCGCGTGCCCGTCGACGACCGCAGCGTCGAACGTAGTGGTCGCGAGGTTCCGCTTCTCCTGCGCGCCCAGAAGGCCCACGTGGCGCGGGCCGCGTGGCTCACCGCGTCCGGCGTGGTCGGAGGCTTCGCGCTCCTCTCCCTGGTCGTCGCGCTCTTGGTGGTCGCCAGCGTGGGTACCGGACTCGTGGGAACGTTGGCCATGTTCGGCGCCACGGCAGTTCCCTTCCTGGTGTCCGCCCTCGCTTGGAGCAAAGCCCGCACGCGCGGCAAGGACCGTGACGCCGCGCTGTCGTCGGCGTGGACGCTGGTCGCCTCCGACGTGCTCCGCAGTCGCGGCGGCGAGGTCGAAGCCGACGAGCTCGCCAAGATCCTGCGCATCGATTTGGAACGAGCGGAGCAGGTCCTCGCCGAACTGAACCTCCACGACTTCGTGCGCGCGCGGGTGACCGAAGAGGGCGACATCGCGTATTCGGTCACGGGTGACAAACTCCGCGTCGAGGCCGAGCCGACCGCCGACGAGCAGTCGGAGCTCGAAGCTGCCGAGGTCGACGAAGCGGCGGTACGAGCGGAAGCCCGCGCAACGCCGCCCAAATCATGACGCGAAGTGAACTTCCCTTCGCTGCGTAGAGCGCTACGCGCCGCGGGCGAGCGCATGGGGATCCAAATCCGCTGATCTCTCGGCTTCGCACAGGCCCCTGGAACGTGGCATGAACTTCGCTGTACAGAGCGAGCCGAGCCCGATGACGATCGACCAGCAGAGCTTGTACCTGCCTCGGACCGAGGAGTCCGACCGCGTGGGATTCTTGCGCCGCATGCTGCGCGACTTCCGCATGCACGATTGGCTCGTGCTCGCCTTCCTCGTGATCCTCACGGGCGTCACGCTGCGCCTCGCGCCGTCGCCGGATCAGCGCGTGTCCGCCGTTCGCATGGCGTCCCTCCTCGGATTCTTGGTCGTTACCCTGGTGCTGGTGCGCGGCGGCCTCCTTCGACACGGCTTCGTCGCTCCGCTGCTCTACCGCTTGGCGCTCTACGGCACGGTGCAGCTCAGCTACTTCTTCCTCGCCCGACTACTGCCGCTGGTGAACCCGACGACGCTCGACGCGGAGCTCTATCGAGTCGATCTCTCGCTCTTCGGCTTCGAGCCGGCGGTGGCGATGGACAAGATCGTCAATCCGTTCACCACGGAGTGGTTCTCGTTCTTCTACTTCGGCTACTTCTTCCTGCTGGCCATCCACGTGATCCCGATGCTGCTTTTCTCGCGCAGCGCGCGGCTCCTGGGTGAGTTCGCGTTCGGCATGCTGTTCGTGTTCTGCGTCGGACACCTGGTGTACATGCTGGTACCCGGATACGGCCCGCACCGATCGCTGGCGCACGAATTCCAGAACGAACTGCCCCACGGCATGTGGCGCGACATGGTGATGGCGACCGTCGCCTCGGGGGGCTCGCAGATGGACATTTTCCCGTCCCTGCACACCGCCGCGCCGAGCTTCCTGGCTCTGTACAGCTTCCGGCATCGCGACAAGCTGCCGTTCAAGGCCAGCTGGCCGGTGACCGCATTCTGCGCCGTGAACATCATCGGCGCGACGATGTTTCTGCGCTGGCACTACGTCATCGACGTCGTCGCCGGCTTGTGTCTGGCGACCGCCGCGTTCGTGGTCGGCACGCGGGTGACCGCTTGGGAGCTCGAGAAGTCCAAGAACGGCGGACCCGAAGGCTGGCCTCGCTTCCGGCGCGGTCCCATTCCGCTGCCGCGCTGACTGCGCTCACTCCTCGCGGGTGTTCACTTCTCGTAGACCTGCGCGGCGGCCATCCCGGAGCCGGACGAGACCGTCATCACGAGCTTCAGCGTGCCGGCCATGGGCAGCGCCCACTTCCAGCAGTTCGGTTGGGGCGCGAGGGTCGCGTTGGGACCGACGGTCTGATCGGTGGCGAGAACCGGGCTCGAGAAGCCGGGCAGCGGGGTCTCGGCGATGAAGGCGAGGTCGAGGTTCTGCACGTTGGGCAGGCCCGCGCCCACCACCGTGTAGCAGCGGCCGGGTTGGACGCTGAAGACGACGTCCAACGTCTGGCCTTGCTGGAAGTTCCCCGCGAGCAAGCTGCCCGCGACGGGCTTCGCGCCGGGCGCGCTCTGTTGCGCCAGCGCGCCGAGACCTGCGGTGGCGGCGGCGGAGCTCTGCGCGTCGAGCGGCGTGGCCTTACCGGCCGGGCCGGGGTGGCGGCGGCGTGGTCGACCCGGTGGTCCGGCGGAGGAGGATTCCGGGTCATCGGGACGCAGGCTTGCCGTTCCAAGTGGTGCCGGGCGTGCACGAGGGCGGCGGGACATTGCCGAGGTTGGACTCTTCGCCCCCCTTCTTCTTGCAGGCGCTGACGAGGATCAGGGCGCAAAACGGCAGGACCAGACGACGACGCGAAGCGATCATGGAGGCTCCTTGGGCCAAAGGCTGCACCGTGGCGCGGCGCGGCTCGGGCTTACAGCCCCCTTCTGGCAGCTCAACCCACGTTGGCGCAGAAGCCTTCGTAGTCCACGTAGCCACGGATGCTCGGACTCTCGCCGCAAGCCGGGCACGCCTTGTCACGCCGCAGACGCAACGTGCGAAAGCTCATGCGGAGGGAATCGTAGGTGAAGCCGGCCGACCAGCAGTTCGCCCTGACCCAGGATGAGCTTGATGGCTTCGGTGGCCTGGAGCGTGCCGACGATGCCGGGCAGGATCGAGCACGCCCGCCTCGGCGCACGACGGTGCCAAGTGGGGCGGCGGAGGCTCGGGGTAGAGGCAGCGGTAGCACGGCCCGACGAAGGGCTGGAACGTGGTCACCTGGCCGTCGAAGCGGAAGATCGAGCCGTGCACGACCGGGATCTTGTGGAACAGCGAGGCGTCGTTCACCAAGTAGCGCGTCGGGAAGTTGTCGCAGCCGTCGATGATGACGTCCCAGCCTTGGCCGAAGATGCGATCGACGTTTTCGCTGTTCAGGCGCTCCTGGAACTTCAGGACTTTCACGTCCGGATTCAGATCGCGGATCGCATGCTCGGCGCTCTCGACCTTGGGCATTCCGACCCGCGACGTCGCGTGGATGACCTGCCTCTGCAAGTTCGGCGCGTCCACCACGTCGGCATCGGCGACGAGCTACAACGTGCCGACGCCCGCTGCAGCAAGGTAGAGCGTCGCGGGCGCTCCGAGACCTCCGGCGCCGAGCAGGAGGACCCGCGACGCGAGCAGGCGCGCCTGTCCGCGTTCGCCCACTTCGGGCAAGAGGATGTGCCGCAGTAGCGGTCGAGTTGCGCAGGCGTGAGGTCCGGCGGAGTCTCCACCAGGTAGGGTCCTTCCAACGTACGAAGCCGGGGTTCGCGCTTGAGCACGCGCTCGTGCCGAGCTCGGCCAGCGTGCGTGCGGCGCGAGCACGCTGGATGCGCCAGCGCGGTAGACGACGATCTCGCGCCGGCGGTCAGGAGCTTCTGCTCGGCCTGCATCTCGAGGAAGCCGCGAGGGATGTGAAGCGCGCCCAGGATGAAGCCCCAGCCGTCCTTCTCGCGCACGTCGAGCAGCGTGAATTCGTGGCGAGCTTCGAGCTCTGGTGGAAACTCCTCGAGCGAGATGGGTGCGCACGCTCGAGCACTTCGAGGCTCTTTCTGAATCGCTGTAGGTTTTCGGCATGTTTCTCGGGAACCAACGGAATGTCGCACTTTTCCGATGCCGGGAATTCCAGACCCCTGATATTTGGGGGGCTCTGGCTCGCTACGAGTCAAGCGGCGCCCGGAAAAGGCCCCGGCGAGCCAGGGACTCGACGAGCGCGCGGACCTCCGCGACGCTGCGGGGTCGCGTCTCGACCAGGCCGAGCAGGGGCACGCTGAAACCGCTGCCGAGGCTCAGGTCGAGGCTCGAGCGCCGCCCACGTCCTCCACGAGCCGCCCGAGGGCGTACAGATCCTCGGACGCGCCACGCGCCGTTTCCTTTTTTCCGGACTGTAGCAACCCGGCACCAGCACCGATGGCGGCGTCTTGCGCTGTGCAAACCGAAGTCGAGAGCACCGGCTCGCCCGGTGCCCGGAACATCACGTTGGCGGGCTTCAGATCCGCGCGTGCACGGCCTCCGGCGTGCACCCTCGATGGCGTCAGGAGGGGCAAGAGCCAACGTGAAAGCGGAAGCAAGTAGCTCCGGTCGCGCGCCGCCGGGCATGAAGCGAACCGCCGGCGAGCCACTCCATCACCAGAGGCCCCGCTCGAGGTCGACGTCGAACACCGTACGATGCCGGCACCGGCGAGCGCGACCGCCGTGCGAGCCTCGCGCTCGAGCTTGGCGCGCTCGGCTCGGGGCTCGTGGTAGACCTTGAGCGCGACTCGCGCCGCTCGAGCACGTCGTCGATGAAGCTGCGTAGACCGTGCCCGCTCCACCGCGCGCCCGGCCTCGGCGACGATGTGCACAGACTCGTCTCGGGAGCGTCGGCGGTCAACACGATAGGCTCGCGGCGGGCGACAGCGCGCGCGGCGCCGTCCGCCGGGCGTTCGCGCCAGCGTGCGTGCCGCTCCCGAGCGCCCGGCGCTTCGAAGTCGCGGACCAGCGCCGCTCGACGAGCGTGAGCGCGCGCGGCAGGTCGCCGAGCACCGGCCCAGGCGTCGGCAGACAGCAGCGAACCCGCCACCGAAGACAGAGCGTCGAGCAGTGCGAGCCTTGCGCTGGGGAGCGCCTCCGCGCGCCAACGCGGTGCCGGCAGCCTTTTCACCCCGCAGCGCGTCGTTGCCAGACCCTGGCGCAGGGCCGCCTCGACCAGCTCGAGCGCACGCCGCTCGCCCGGGCTCCTACGGAAGCCGTGAGCGCCGACAGCGCCTCGTCCGCCAGCACCATCTCCCCCCGCCAAACGTTCCAGTGGGCTCAGGCTCGGGCTCGCGCCCGAGTCGCCGCGGGTGGCAGCGGCGCCGCGGGGACTCGTCGACCGCGCGGCGCCGCCGCGCCTGCGCAGGCGCTGCCAGAAACTCACGGCACGACCTCGAGCACGAGGGCGGAGTCGGTGCCGCGTCGGACACGATCGCGCGCAAGAGCTCGATGCTGCCTCTCACGGTGAAGCTCCCCGAGGCTCGAACGGCTCCGGACTCGAGGAGAGCTCGGGGCAGGCGCGTCGGCTCCCAGCGCCAGGCGAAACCGCCAGGCCTCGAGTGCACCGAGGGCGCACACACCTCTTCGCTCCCGACGCGCACCCCCGCACACCAGTCTCGCGCCAGGGCAAGGACCTCCCAGGGGACTTCGCCGCCGAGCTCGAGGCGGAGACCCGCGCCCACCGCGATGGGCGCGGCGAGGCGCACGCCTGCCAGCAGAGTGCCGTTGCGCGACCCGAGGTCCACCGCCACCGGTCCCGCATCTCCGCGCCGGAGCACGAGGTGCGTGCGGCTCACCGCAGGCGAAGCCACGAGCACGCTGGCGTCCGAACGGCCGACGCTGAGCTCGTCGCCGAACACCACCTGGAGCCGCTCGCCTTCGAGCCCGAGGTCGAGCCGCGGGCCGAGCGCGCGGCGCTGCTCGAGCTCGCGGCGTCGCGCGGCGAGCGCGGAGTCTTCGGCCTCCGCCGCGCGGCAGAGCGCGAGCGCCTGGCGCCTCGACCCCGAGCGGTCGAGATCCGCGATGCGCGCCGAGAGGGACGT
The DNA here is from genome assembly GCA_046351435.1 of Polyangiaceae bacterium. Classification (GTDB taxonomy): domain Bacteria; phylum Myxococcota_A; class Polyangia; order Polyangiales; family Polyangiaceae; genus JADJKB01. The sequence goes on along the minus strand of JAXLYN010000013.1, from coordinate 118,403 downwards.
GCGCTGGCGTTCGGCGCGCTCGCGGGCGCCTTCGGCTTCTAGCACCGCTTCGAGCCGTTCGATGGCGCCCGCTTCGACGAGCGCGCGAGCCTCCGATTCCTTGTCTCCGGCCAGTGCGTGGAGCTCGGCCGCCAGCGACGGCTCGCCGACCGCCTCGAGCCGCGCCGCCTGCTCCGAGAGCTCGCTTCGCGGTGGCGCCGCGCCGCGTTCGGCAGCCTCGAGCAAGAGGCGAGCGCGGCGTCGCTCCACTTCGCGCGAAAGCTCTCCGCTGGCCAGGCCCGCCGCCTGACCCAAGAAGAGGCGCCGTCGTTCGAGGTCGAGCGCCGCGTCGGCGCGTACGAGCAGCACGCGCACGGCTTGTTCGGGGGCGTCGGCTTCGATCCAGAGCGCGGTGGCTTCCTCGAGATTGCCGCGCGCCTCTTCTCGCCTCGCGCGTTCGCGCGCGCCGGCGCGTCCGACGCCCATGAGCTCGAGGGCTCGGGAGAAGAGACCCATGCCCCGACATTCCCCGTCGCTTTCGCCGGAACCGCAAGCGCTTTCGTGGCCGCTCGGGAGCGCCGCGGGCGCGCGTCGACGCACGCGGCGGCCGACTCCGTCGAAAGCGGGTAGCGCGTGCGGCCCGGTGCGACAAAGCGCCGTAGATCTCCGGCTTTTGGCCGGCCTGTTCGCCTGGTAGACTCCCCTTTCCCTCCGACTCGAACACGGGAGACGAACGCGACATGAGCAACCATCGTCTGGGTGAGCTGCTGGTCCGGGAGAAGCTCATCAGCCTGCAGCAACTTCGCCGCGCCCAGGACGAGCAGAAGCGCTCCGGGCAGAACCTCGGGTACACGCTGCAGAAGCTCGGTTTCATCTCCGACGGCGAGATCACCAACTTCCTGAGCTCTCAGTACCGTCTCCCGGCCATCAACCTCGACGAGTACGAAATCGACTCCGAGATCATCAAGCTCGTGAACCGGGACGTGTGCGAAAAGCACAAGATCATCCCGGTCTCGCGTTCCGGGCAGTCGCTGATCGTAGCGATGGCCGACCCCACCAATCTCCACGCCATCGACGACATCAAGTTCCTGACGAACTACAACGTGGAGCCGGTGGTCGCGAGCGAAACGGCGGTCGCCGCCGCCATCGAGCGTTATTACAACGCCGGCCCTTCCTACGAAGAGCTGATGAGCGACTTCTCGCTCGACGAGACCGACATCGACTTCTCGGCAGAAGAAGAGGACGTCAACGCGCTCGAACTCGAGAAGCAGAGCGCCGACGCACCGGTCGTTCGCCTGGTGAACGTGCTGCTCCTGAACGCCATTCGCAAGGGCGCGAGCGACATCCACGTCGAGCCGTACGAAAAGCGCCTGCGCGTGCGCTACCGCATCGACGGCGTGCTGCACGAAGAGATGTCGCCTCCCATGCGCATGAAGAACGCGCTGGTGAGCCGCCTCAAGATCATGAGCCAGCTCGACATCGCCGAGCGCCGGTTGCCACAAGACGGCCGCATCAAGCTGAAGCTCGGCAAGGGCCGCGAGATGGATTTCCGCGTCTCGGTCCTTCCCACAATGTGGGGCGAGAAGGTCGTGCTCCGGCTCCTCGACAAGGGGAACCTACAGCTCGACATGACCAAATTGGGGTTCGACACCGCTCCCCTCGACGACTTCCAATGGGCCATCAACCAACCCTGGGGGATGGTACTCGTGACGGGTCCCACGGGGTCGGGCAAGACGACCACGCTCTATTCGGCGCTGTCCGAGCTCAACAAGCCAGGTGTGAACATCAGCACCGCCGAAGATCCGGTCGAGTACAACCTGCACGGCATCAACCAGGTGCAGATGCACGACGAAATTGGCTTGAACTTCGCCATGAGCCTGCGCGCGTTCCTGCGTCAGGATCCGGACATCATCATGGTGGGCGAGATCCGCGACTTCGAAACCGCCGAGATCGCGGTCAAGGCGGCACTCACCGGTCACATGGTGCTGTCGACGCTGCACACCAACGACGCCCCGGCGACCATCAGCCGCCTGCTCAACATGGGCGTCGAGCCCTTCTTGATCACGGCGAGCGTGAATCTCGTGCTCGCACAACGCCTCGCGCGCAAGGTCTGCCTCGACTGCAAACACGAGGTCCCGACCGACCCCAAGACCCTCACCGACATGGGCGTGAGCGAAGAGCAGATGGCGCAGGGCGTCCGCGTGATGAAAGGTCGCGGCTGCAACACCTGCAACAACACCGGCTACAAGGGCCGCATCGCGCTCTACGAGGTCATGCGCTTCAGCGAGGACCTGAAGGAGATGGTGCTCCAAGGTGCCTCGACCGCCGAGCTCAAGACCGGCGCCATCAAGCGCGGCATGGCCACGCTGCGCGCCGCGGGGATCCGCAAAGTGATCGAAGGCATGACGACGCCGGAAGAAGTCCTGCGCGTAACCATGGCCGACTGAACCAGGAGCAATTCATGGCCATCGGAGACGAAGGCGTCAAAGTCAACCTGCACCAGCTTTTGCGCGCCATGATCGAGAAGGGCGCGAGCGACATGCACATCACGACGGGCTCGCCGCCGCTCTTGCGCATCGACGGCGCCATCGTCCCGCTCAAGCTGCCACCGCTCTCCCCGGTGGAGACCAAGCAGCTCTGCTACTCGGTGCTCACCGAAGACCAGAAGATCCAGTTCGAGAAGAACAAGGAGCTCGACCTGTCGTTCGGCGTGAAGAACCTGTCGCGCTTCCGCGCCAACATCTTCATGCAGCGCGGTGCGGTCTCGGGCGCGTTCCGCTCCATCCCGTTCAAGATCTTGAGCTTCGATGAACTGGGGTTGCCGCTGGTGGTGAGCGAGCTGGCGTCGAAGCCCCGCGGGCTCGTCTTGGTCACCGGTCCGACCGGAAGCGGCAAGAGCACGACGCTCGCTTCGATCCTCGACAAGATCAACAGCGAGACCCGCCAACACATCATCACCATCGAAGACCCGATCGAGTATCTCCACCCGCACAAGCGCTGCATCGTGAACCAGCGCGAAGTGGGAACGGACACGATGCGCTTCAAGGACGCGCTCAAGTACGTGCTCCGTCAGGATCCCGACGTCGTACTGATCGGTGAGATGCGTGACCTCGAGACCATCGAGGCCGCGCTGACCATCGCCGAGACCGGGCACTTGGTCTTCGCCACGCTGCACACGAACTCGGCAGTGCAGAGCATCAACCGCATCATCGACGTGTTCCCGCCACATCAGCAGTCGCAGGTGCGCGCGCAACTTTCGTTCGTGCTCGAGGGCGCTTTGTCCCAGCTGCTCTTGCCCCGCGCCAACGGTCCAGGGCGCGTTCTCGCCCTCGAGGTCCTGGTGCCGAATCCGGCCATTCGCAATCTGATCCGCGAGGACAAGGTCCACCAGATCTACTCGCAGATGCAGGTCGGCCAGTCGAAGCACGGCATGCAGACCATGAACCAGTCGCTGTTCTCGCTGTATCAACGGCGGCTGATCACGCTCGAAGAGTGCATGGGTCGATCGAGCGAGCCGGAAGAGCTGCGAATGATGCTGGAGGGTCGCACCCCGGTATCACCGGCTGCGATGGGCCCGGCGGGCCGCTGAGGGAGGGCGCTCGGCTTTCCCCGAGCGCGGGGCGGGCGCCAGCTTTTTGCGCCCGCAGCTAGGCAAAAACTGGTAGGAAGGCCCCCGTCGAATCGGAGGACCATGACCCAAACTCCGGATGCTCGGGCGCTCCCTTGGTTTTGGCATCGGAGCCGCGGTGTTCGTGCTCGGCCGGGCTGCGCTCGCAGAGCCGTCGGTGCCTGAACCGCCCCCGCCCACCGAGCCTTGGTACGAAGCCGTGCAGCTGCGCGCGTTCGCCGACGCCTACGCGAACGTGAACTGGGGCTTCCCCAAGCCGAGCTCGTACTCGCCGCCGACGCGCCACTTCGACGGCGCGCAGGGACTGAACCTCTCTTGGGTCGGCCTCGACGCCGCCTACGCTCCCGAGCCCGTGGGCGGCGCAGTGTCGCTCCGCTTCGGCCCCTCTGCCGAACGCGAAGCGCGTTCCGACGCCGACGCGGGCTTGCAGAATCTGAAGCAGGCGTTCGTGGCGTGGCGTCCGGGTTCCGGCTCGGTCACGCTCGAGTTCGGGAAGTTCGACAGCTTCGTCGGCGCCGAAGTGGCCGAGAGTCAGGACAATCCCACCTACACGCGCGGCTTGCTCTGGACCTTCGCCCAACCGCACTTCCACACCGGCCTGCGCGCTAGTTTCGAGCTCCTGCCCGAGCTGACCTTGGCGGCGATGGTGGTGAACGGCTGGGACCGCTCCGTCGACAACAACGTCGGCAAGACGTTCGGCCTCGGCCTGCGGGTGAATCCGAGTGACGCGTTTTCCGCCAGCCTCGCCTACATCGGCGGGCCCGAGCAGACCGACACCACCGAGGTGTCGTGTGCGGCGGGCACGGCCTACGATCCCGCGCAAGGCACCTGCGCTCAGCAGGCGGGCGCGCCGGCCCAAACCCAAGTGGTCGACCGTGGCGGCGCCAACGACTTCGATGCGTTCCGTCACCTCATCGACCTGACCCTCAGCCTCGAGCCGACCGAAAGCCTCTCGCTGGTGTTGAATGCAGACTACGGCGTCGAAGGCGTGCGCCCCGTCGACACCAGCATCGAGGCCACCACGGTCACCCAGAAGTGGTACGGCGCCTCGCTCGTCGGGCGCATGCAGCTCAATGAGACTTGGGCGGTGGCGCTCCGCGGCGAGTACTTCAAGGACGCCGACGGGCGGGTCTTCGAATACCCGCTACCCGGTACCACCGCCGAAGAGGGCAAGGTGCTCGACGACGTCGAGCTCGCGAGCGGTACCCTGACGGTCGAAGCGCGTCCCACCGAGAACTTGATCCTCCGACTGGAGAACCGCGGCGACTTCGCCCTCGGGGCGTCCCCCGACAAGAACATCTTCCGCGAGAAGGTGCGGGACACCAGCGACAAGGCGTTCACGACGACCTTGGGCGTCGTGGTCACCACCAACTGACGGCAGTCACGGAATCGGGGGATGCCAGCGCGAACGTCCGCGACGCGAGTTCACCTGGTCGCGGCGGGCCTCGCTATGTCGACGGCCGCGCGGCCGCGACAGCGCGCAAACGGCGCCCCAGCTCAGTCACTGTGCGGCTCGACGCATCAGCCCTGTGCCTGGCCCGGTCGCATCGGTGGTCGCCGATGCGCGGCCGGCGATTGGGTCTCACTCCCAGGCGCGCAGCGTCTACTATTTCAGCTCTTCGGCGGCCTTGAGCACTTCGGGGTGCTTCTTCAGTTTCTTCTGGAGGGCGGCGACGTAGGCTTTGGCGCGCCGATCCTTGGTGACGGCCAACGCTCGCGCCGCGGTGACCCGGAGCAACAGCGGCGCTTCCTCCGGCGGCGGATCCAGCTGCGCCGCCTTGGCGCGGGCCTCCGGCGCGCGCCCGCCCTTCGCATCCACGTACATGCGGAGCCAGCCGCCGAGGGGCCCGAGCAGGCTCGGGTACTTCGAGATCAGATCGCGCGCGGGTCCCGCTTGGTTCTTCGCCATCAGCGCCCATACCCGCTCCACCAACACGCTGACGGTGGTGCTGCCCTGCTCGATGGCTACACCGCTGAACTTCTCGGCGTCGTCCATCTTGTCCTGGTAACGGGCGAGGCGCGACATCCGTAGGGCGTAGACCGCGCGATTGGCACCCTCTCCCCACTCTTTGGTGATTTTGTCGGCAAGCGCCAAATCGCCCTGGGCGAGCGCTGCGTCGACTGCCACGAGCTCGCCCCACGGCACCGAAGGCTGGGCCATGGCGGTGAGCTTGTCGGCAGCGGGGATGCCGACGCCGGTCACCACCGACGGCATGGTGGCGAACGAGACGTAGTCCGGGTGCTTCTGCGGGAGCTCCCCCATCGACTCGATGGCGCTGCCGAGCTCCGAGCCATCCAGGGTCTCGTAGGCGAGCACCGCGCGCACGACGGCGACCTCTGGAGTTTTCGGGTCGAGCTCTTCGATGGCCTTCTTGGCTTCGTCGAGGCGACCGCTCAAGAGCGCGACTCGAGAGGCGAGGACGCGCGCCTGGGGATAGAGCGCAGAGAACTGCAGCGCGCGCAGCGCCGCCTTGCGCGCGAGCTTCTCGTCTCCTGCTTTGATGGCCAAGAAGCCGAGCTCGGTGGCCATGGCCGGCGAATCGGAGAGGCTGATGGCGCTGTCGATGGCGCCCGTGGCCTTCTTCTCCAGCCCGCCGCTGATGGCCTGCATCGCTTCCACCACCGCGGGCACCGGCTGCAGCGGCATGATCAGCACCTTGCGGTCTTCTTCGCTCACGGTGGCGCTCTTCGGGAGCTCTTTGGGCCGGTCCGGATCCACCGCCCAAGCCAGCGCCTCCAGGGCGCGCGTGGCGGGGGTCTCTCCAGTCTTCTTCTTCAACTCCTCGATGACCGGCTTGCCCTTCGGCGGGCCGAGCTCGAGCAGCACGGCGCGCGCGAGCATGATATCCGCGACGATGAGCTTCGGATCGAGCGCACGCGCGGCTTCGTAGCGCTCGATGGCACGCGCGTCGCCCGCGCGCTCGAGCACGGCGCCCGCAGTGAGTTGGTAGTACGGGTCCTTCCCCGATTCTTTGTCGTACTTGGGCAGCGAGGCCGCCGCGCCGGCGAGGTCGCCTTCCACGAGATACGAGGCGAGCTTGCCGAAGACGACCTCCGCCTCGGGCACCTCCACCGAGCGCGCGCGATGCATGGCGGAGTCGATGCCGCGGGCTTCACTCGGGAGGATCAACGCGCCGAGCACGCGGTTTTGCAGCCAGAGCTTGGCGGCGCGGGGGCTTCGCGAGTCGAGCTCGAAGATGCGACTCAAGCGCTCGTCGCTGGTTTTCAGCTGCGCCATCTCGCCGCTGTGGAGCATGACCTCCACCTCGTCCGACAAGCGACGCGCGAGAGCCTGGCGATCCTTCTGGACCTTGCGCGCGTAGAAGAGGCCACCACCGCCCACGGCCAAGATCAGGACCGTGGCCACGATCAGCACCCACGAGCCGCGGGACTTCTGCGCCGCCGCTGCCCACGCCGGCGGCGCGCCGCCACCCGGTTCGTAGATGCCGACGCGAGCGAGGCTCTCGAGCACGGCCTCCGGCGTCGGGTTCGCCGCGTCTTCGGGACGCACGGGCTCCGAGTCGTCCTCTTCGAGCGGCCCGCGTGGAATGGGCGCGAAGGGGGATTGCGGGACGTAGGCTTGTGGAGCAGGAGCGCCGTAGCCTTGCGGGGACGGGGCCGGCGGCGGCGGAGCACCGTAGGTCGGCGGCGGCGGGGCCGGTGGGGCCGGCGGCGGCGCGCCGTACGTTCCAGGGAAGCTCTGCGGAGCGGGTCCGCCGAAAGCCGGCAGTGGCGCCGGGCTTCCGAAATCTTGGTAGGCGCCTGGAGGCGGTGCAGCCGGCCCCTCGACATGCCGGCGAGTCGTGGTCGAGCCAGTGCCGCTCGGGAACATGTCCCGGGGGCCGCCGGGGGGCAGGTTCTGGTGAACCGTCGTCTCGTCGTCGTCGCTGATGCTGGGTGCGCGGGCGGCGGCAGGGATGGCGACCGGTGCGACGGGCGCTGGGGGCAGCGGCGGTGGAACCGAGCGCGGCCGCGCATTGGGCATCGGCGGGCGGGCGGCGAGCGGCGGAGCCTGGGCGGCGGAGCGACGTAGAGTGGGCGCTTCTTCTGCCCACGGCGACCGCGTCTGCGGAGGCATGGCGACCGGAGCCATGGGCGGCGGTTGCGGCGCGCGCGCCGGAAGCGTCCTGGCCACTTCCTGGGCAACGGCCTGGGGACCGACACGCTTCTGGAGCGCGACGTAGACGACGGAACGATCGTGCCAGAGCTTGGTGTCGGCGTCGGCTGCACCGAGCTGGGTCGCTCGTTGCAGCACCTTCTCGGCGCGTGCAGCGTCGCCTCGGCGCAGCAGGACTTCACCGAGGAAACGGAACGCTCGGCCGTCGCGAGGGTTGGCCTTGCCAGCATTGACGAGCGCGGCCTGGGCTTCGGCCAGAAGACCTGCGTCCAGGTACATCCGGCCGACCCCGAGCATCACCTCGCCATCGGCCGCATGCCACTGCTCGGCGCGAGCGCCGACCTCGCGCACGAGCTCTTCTCGCGGCGCCTCCCCGAGCTGGCGACAAAGCGTGAGAGTGGAGTCGGCGTCCGGATTGGACCGCCAAGCCTCCAGGAGCTGCTCGAAGGCGCCCATCGGGGTCGGAAGAATAGTCAGACGCGGTGGAAAGCTCTAAGAGTTTCGCGGCTACGCCAGAAATACTGACCCCTCGGCCCAGGGAGCCTCGGGTTTTTCGCGGTCACGGCACAAATCGCCGGCGCCCCCCTCCGCCCCCTTTCAGCCCCCCCGCCGAGTGTGCAGTATCAGGCGGGCCCGGGCCCCCGGAACAGCATGTGCGGAGTCTTCGGCATCTACGGCCACCCCGAGGCCGCCAACCTGACCTACCTCGGGCTGCACGCGTTGCAGCATCGGGGCCAAGAGAGCGCGGGCATCGTGACGAGCGACGCCGAGCAGCTCTCCCTGCACCGCGGCATGGGGCACGTCATAGACGTGTTCCCTCCGGAGCAAATCGCGCGACTCAGAGGCTCGGCCGCCATCGGGCACGTGCGTTACTCGACCGCCGGCGGCTCGTTCCTCAAGAACGCCCAACCCATCGCCGTGGACTATGCCCGTGGGTCGCTGGCGGTCGCACACAACGGCAACCTGACCAACGCCGAAGCGCTGAGGGAGAAGCTAGAGGAGCGAGGCTCCATCTTCCAGAGCGTCAGTGACACCGAGGTCATCGTCCATTTGATGGCCATCAGCCGAGCACGTCAGCTGGAGGAACGCATCGCCGACGCCCTCCGCCAGGTCGAGGGCGCCTATTCGCTGCTGTTCCTGACTGGCGATGCGATGGTCGCGGTGCGCGACCCGAAGGGCATCCGCCCGCTCTGCCTCGGCGTGCTCCCGGGCAACCCGGAGGCCCACGTGGTCGCGAGCGAGCTCACGAGCTTCGACCTGATCGGCGCGGAGTTCGTGCGCGACGTCGAACCGGGCGAAATGCTGATCGTCGACCGCCGCGGGCTACGGAGCAGTCGCCCGTTCGAGGCGAGCCCGCAACGTTCCTGCATCTTCGAATACGTGTACTTCGCGCGCCCCGATTCGCGCATCGATGGCATCAGCGTGTACGAAGCCCGAAAGAACTTGGGCCGCGCTCTTGCCCGCGAGCGTCCGGTCGAAGGCGATGTCGTGATTCCGGTGCCGGATTCCGGGGTCCCCGCCACCATCGGCTACTCGGACGAGAGTCGGATCCCGTTCGAGATGGGCCTGGTCCGCAGCCACTACGTCGGCCGCACGTTCATCGAGCCGCAGCAGAGCATCCGGCATTTCGGCGTACGCCTGAAGCTCAACCCGATCAGCGACACGCTGCGAGGCAAACGCGTGATCGTGGTGGACGACAGCATCGTTCGCGGCACGACCAGCAGGAAGATCGTCAAGATGCTGCGCGACGCGGGTGCGCGAGAGGTGCACATGCGCATCTCCAGCCCGCCGACGGCTTGGCCTTGCTTCTACGGCATCGACACGCCGACGCGCGGCGAGCTGATCGCCGCCACCCACAGCGTCGACGAAATCAACCAGTACATCACCAGCGACAGCTTGGCGTACCTGTCCCTCGAGTCGATGCTCGGAGCGGTCACCTCGGCGGAGCCGCGCAGGGCCGCCAACGGAGGGGCGCCCCACAGCTTGCCCGTGGTTCCTTCTCGCCCCGACCAGCAGTCGTTCTGCCACGCCTGTTGGAGCGGCCAGTACCCCATCGAATTCACTCCGCACCCGCGGCAACGCCCCACGCGCCTGCTCGAGCGATGACCATGTTCCAAGCGCTCCCCGACCAGGTCTCGGTCTACGAGGTGTCCCCGCGCGACGGGCTGCAGAACGAGGCTGCGCCCATCCCGCTCGAAGCCAAGAAGCGCTTGGTCGAGGCGTTGCTCGCGTCCGGGATCCGGCGGCTCGAGCTCACGAGTTTCGTCTCGCCACGCTGGGTCCCCCAGCTGGCCGACGCCGACGAGCTCACCCGCGACGTGAAGGCGGGCCCAGGCGTCACCTTGAGCGCGCTCTGCCCCAACGCCAAAGGCTTCGAGCGAGCCAGGGCCGTGGGCCTCCCCGAGATCGCCGTCTTCATGTCGGCGAGCGAGACGCACAACAAGAAGAACACGAACAAGAGCGTGGAGGCTTCGCTCGACACCTTTTCGGAGGTCATGCCTCCGGCGCTGGAGGCCAGGATGCGCGTCGAGCGTACGTCTCGACCGTGTTCAGCTGCCCGTACGAAGGCGACGTGGCCATCGCGCAGTCGCTGGGCATCACGCGCCGGCTGCTCGACCTCGGCTGCTATCAGGTGTCGTTGAGCGACACCATCGGCATCAGCACACCGCTCCAGACGCGGCCCAGTTGTCGAGGCGTTCCTGGCGGAATTCCCCCCGAGAAAAGCTGGCGCTCCACTTGCACGGCGCGCGGCACGGCCCTCGCCAGCGCGCTCGTGGGACTCGAGCTCGGGATCCGCGACTTCGATGCGTCGGTAGCCGGACTCGGCGGTTGCCTACGCGCCAGGCGCCGCGGGCAATCTGGCCACCGAGGATCTGGTGTTCATGCTTCACGGCATGGGCGTGCAGACGGGAATCGACCTCGATCTGCTGATCCACGCCGGTCGCGTCGCGGAAGCGGTCACCGGCCGCCGACTCCCGGGAAGGTCCACCAAGCGGGACCGTTCCAGCTCGAACCTGATGAGCCGTCAGCCTTCGGTCGTGCCGGCCACGCAAGTGAGGCGCGTGAAGTAGACCTGCCAAGATCCCGTACGGCGATCGTCGAACAGCACGCCCACGTCGCCCTCGGGGCCGAGAACTGCCATCGAGGACACCGTGTCCGAAGAGTCGTTCGTCACGCTTGCGCGGCGTCACGATCTGCAGGTCGTTCGACATCATCTGCGAGTAGAGCTCGTAGTTGCCGTCGTGATCGTCGGCCCAGAGCAGGAGGAAACGATCGCCGAGGGCAAGAGCCACTGCGTGCGCGCGAAGCTAGCGCCCGTCGTGAGCTTCTTGTCGGTCGCCGGCGACGAGGCCACGTCTTCGGTCACGACCGCGCCCCAGATGGCGTCTCCCGGCACGCTCGGGCGCTTGCTGTAGGCGATGATGTAGCGGTCCTTGTTCAGATGATCACGGGGTCGACGGCGCTGTCTTCGCTGAGCGTGATCACCGGCTGGGTGGTGGCGAGGTCGGGGCTCATGATGCGCATGCCGACCTTCTTGCTGAGCAGGCTCACCATGTTGAAGGTCATGCCGAGGTCTTTTCGCCCTCGGCGATGCGGGGCATTTCGGCGTGGATGTGGGCAGTGAGCTCGATAAACACCGCCGAGGAGCTGGCCTTCGACGCCCGCGCCTAGCCGTAGACGCGGTAGTCACGTCCAGTCAGTTCGCGATCGTCCACACCATGACGAACTCCGCACGTTCCAGATCATGCTCGGGTGCAACGAAAAGCCGTCGGCGTTGGTGATACGCAGATCGGGGCCGAGCTTCTTGCCGTTGGCGTCGATGCGGTTGAATAGATTTCGTAATCGTTGTCCCTGCGATCTTCCCAAGCCGTGCCGAAGATGGCGCCGGTCCACACGATGCGGACCCATGAACGTGTCGCTCGGAACGTTGGTGATGGGTGAGTCCGCCGAACCCAGTGGAGCCATCGGCGTTCAATCCCTTCACGTAGGTGCGCCAGGCATCCTTCTGCCCAGCGTAATGAGCGGCGGCGTAGAACTGGTCGTTCCGCGAGCCCGCCGTGACCGGCCCGGGCTGGTCGGTGCCGGACACTCGCGCGTCGCCCCGCCCACAGGAACGTAGGAAGGCACCCTCGTCGATCACGCCGTTGCAGTTGTTGTCGACGCCGTCGCACACCTCTTTGCCACCCGGATAGGCCTTCTTGCTGGCGGTGTCGTCGCAGTCGTCGCCGCACGACCCCCGGAGGCGCCTGGCGCGAACCAGGCCGCGGCCCCTTGAAACCATCTCCGTCCTGATCGAGCGCGAGCTCACGGAAGTCGCGCATGCGCCCGATTCCGGAAGACTGTCCTCAGTGGGTCGTCGTCGTTGCAGACGGCAGCTGATCGGCGCCGTGCACTTGCCTTCGACGCACGTGCTCCGCTGGCTTACAGATCTTCGAGGGCACACTCTGCGTCGGTTTCGCACTCGACCGGCACTACATCGGGCGGCGCGTCGGCGGCGAATCGGCCCCTGCGTCGCGATCCCCGAGCCTCAAACCGGTCTTGCTGCCGCAACCGGCGGCGAGCACCGGCGCACACAGAAGCGCTGCGCCGCCCAGGGCGAGCGCGCGACGAATCAGTAACATCCGCCAATTCCTTCGACGTCGATGGGAACACAGAACAGACCGGGGCGGGCATGGCCGCGCCGAAGAGATCGCACAACTGGACGCACTCAGGTGCCTTGCCCGGTGACGGCACTTTGAGAAAACCCGCCAGAGCAGTTGGGTACTGCCGCAGGGATCACCTTGCTTGCCGGACAACAGGCGCACAGATAGCGCCGAAGATCTCCTGCTCGCAAGGCCCGCTCAGATATTGCACGAACAGGTAGCAGGCGTTGCCGGCGGAGCAGGTGTTGGGACCGAACGGATCACAATCCTTCACCGGCGGCGGCGGTTCGGCGTCGGGGCACCCCGGATCGATGTAGCCACCCGTGCCGCCCGTCTTGGCGTCGGGCTTGGCGTCGGGACCGGCGTCCTTACCGCCCGTGCCACCGGTCACGATGATGCCACCCGTACCGCCGGTGTGGACGCTGCCCCCGGTCGCGCCCGTGCCGGCGCCACCGACACCGCCGGTCGGCGTGCCGTCACCCGCGAGCCACCGCAAGCGGCCGACAGCGCGAGCCCCAAGACAACGGTCGCGAGCCCCCGATACCCACCAAGCCCGAAGCGCATGGGCGCGAGACTAGCGGGGTTCGTGCCACCGCTCACCGGGCTCAAAGCCGCCCGAACCTCCACGAGCAGTCCGCCGACCGCGATGCGAATTCTGACGGCAAAGGGGCTCGGTGCCTGACTCGACGCTTGCCGTGCGAGGCGGTGCGGAGTACCGCTCGCTCCCGCGCCGTGACCTGGCTGCCACGCTGTGCCAATCCCATGAGAGTCGGCTCTTCCCCCATGGCTCAGTCTCACGGTGGCGTGTGCGTGTGGGCGCAGCGAGGAGCCCGTGGCCGAACGCCCCGCGCGCACGGCGACGGTCGACGTGGCGGACCGGAGAGCGCATCGAGCCCCGCGGCGACGCCCGCGAGGCCCTCCGCGCAAGGCGCGCTGCGTGGCACCGAGCCCGAGCGAGCCGGCGCCGAAGGCCGAGCGCGCGAAGGCTGCCCGGCCGACCCCACGGGCAACCTGGCACTCGAGCGCGGGCGTGCGTTTCGTGGAAGCGCCGGGTGCTCCTCGCGTGGAGGTGGAGCTCGCCGACCGCCCCGACTCCCGCGAACGCGGTCTGATGCTTAATCGCACGGGCATGGCCGAGGACGACAGCATGCTCTTCACCTGGCCCGACGAGCGGGGTGGAGTTTCTGGATGCACAACACCTGCTTCCTCTCGACATGTTCATCGACGGCGAGGGTTTCATCGCGGGCGTGCTCGAACACGTCCCGACGCTCAACGAAGATTCCCACGGTCCCCTGCCCCGTGGCGCACGTGCTCGAGCTGAACGCCGGCTGCAGCGCGAGCCACGGCATCGTCGCAGGGCAACGCATCGAGATCGAAGTGAACCGACCATGAAGACGACCCAAATCTTGCTCTTGTCCAGCGTGCTCGTCGCCTGCAGCCCGCCGCCCAGGCCGAGAACCTCGCGCACCGCCCGAGCTGCAGAAGCCGCGCCCGCCGTGGCGTCAGGCGCCATCGATCTCGGCGGTCGCGCCACCGCAGCGTCCACCAGCTCGAACATGCCCGAGCGCCCGGCAGCGCCGGCCGCCCGCAAGATCAGCGCAAAGCCCACGGCCGAGGTGAAGGCCGAGCCCGGACGATCCGCTCGCGGGCAAGTTCACGCTGGCAGACGCCACCAAAGGTCTCCCAGGCCGAGGACCGTTGGTCGCCAAGATCAGCACCGACAAGGAGGCGATCTCGTGTGCGCTCTTCGAGGACCGAGCGCCCATCACGGTCGCGAATTTCGTGGGCCTCGCGGCCTCCGCCCGTTCAAGCAGGCCAACGGCAAATGGGAGAAGAAGCCCGGCTACGACGGCACGACGTTCCACCGCGTGGTGAAGGATTCATGATCCAGAGCGGCGATCCGCTCGGAACCGGATCAGGGAGAACCCGGCTACGTGATCCCCGACGAGGTCTGGGAAGACGCACACCACGATCAGCGAGGGCTCCTGTGTGCATGGCCAATCGCGGGCCCAACACCAGCAGCATGCAGTTCTTCGTGATGGATAGCGTCGCGGCGCACCTCGACGGCGGCCACGATCTTCGGCAAGTGCGAGCCCGAGAGCGTGATCGAGACGCTCGCGAAGGCGTGCCCGTCCGGGGCGATCGCGCCGTCACGCCGCCGAAGATCCACAGGGTCACCATCGCACGCGCGAAAGAGGCGCCGAAGGCGGCCGAACCCGCGCCGGCAGCGTCCGCCCCGAAAGCGCCTGCACCCGCGAGCGGCCACCCTTGATCCTCGACACGCAGTACGACAGGGGAGCAATTCGGTGTAAGAAGGGACGCCCGACGCGCGTTGAGGACCGCCATGAAGACTTTTTCTCCCGTTCACGAGGCGAGACGGGCTCGGCGCCCTGATCTCCCTCTGCTTCGTGGCTGCCTCTCGGCGCTCGGTTGCGGTGGCGGCGCCATGGCGACGGCGCCGGAAGCCCCATGTCGGCCGCGCCCGCCGAGGCCGAGGCGAGGCCGGCGGCCGGCGGTGGCGACGAGCTCTACGCATCGCCGAATCTCAGCCCTCTGCCCGAGCGCGGCGGCTACGCACAGGCGACTCCGCACGCCCATGAGGCGTCCCGAGCCAGGTCGACGCCTCGACCGGAAGAGAAGCTCCGTCGGTCGCGACCGGCAGCGAGCCCAAAACCGCCGCCGGGCCGCTGCTCATCTACAAGGCCCAAGGTGGCCGCGCGGCAATCTTCGAAACCAAGAAGGCCATCGACGCAGTGGAGAAGCTGGCCAAAGACGGCGGGGGATGCCCAATTGTCATCGCGAAGACACTCGCATCACCATGCGCGTGCCCGCGGGCAAGTTCGACGGGCTCTCGACGAAGTGGGGAAACTCGGAGGATCTGCACCGCAACGTCAACGTGCAGGACGTCACCGCCGAATACACGGACCTCGCCATCCGGCAGAGGAAACCTGGACGTGATGCGGGAGCGCCTCGAGGACCTCTTGAAGAAGGCCGGCAAAGTCGAAGAAGCCCTGCAGGTCGAGCGCGAGCTCGGCGCGTCGCCGGCGAGCTCGAGCGCATCGAGGAGGTCGGCTGAAGCTCCTGCGCGAGCTGGTCACGTTCTCGATCACCGTGGAGTTCCAGCCGCGGCCGTCGACCACGTGGATTCCAAAGTGCGTCTCCCCTTCCCTGGCTCGATCAGCTCAGGCTCGGAGGCTCCTGCGGCTGGCGAGAGGAACCGAAAAATGAAGCGATTTCCTCTGCCTGGCGATCACGCTGCTCGGTGCCGCAGGCTGTGGCCACTCCTTCGAAGCGACCACTCCCCCGGGCTTCGTCGAACTCGAGGATCAGGAAGCCTACGACTACCGCGCAACCACCGCCGATGGCTTGATGATCGCGGTTCGCGAGATCGACCACGACCCCAAAGGCGAAATCGGGTTCTGGACCCGGCCATCGGGAACCGGATGCGGCAGCGCGGAGGGTACGCGCTGCTCTCGACCAAAGACGTGAAGACCGGAGGCGGACTCCCGGGCAAGCGGCTCGCTTCGGCCACGACGAGAGCGGCAAGCCGCACCTGCACACCGTCACCATCTTCGTGACCGACGACCACATCTTCCTGCTCGAGGCCGGAGGACCAAGAACTGGTCGAGAAGCAGAGCGCCAGGCTCGACGCCTTCGTCGAGAAGTTCCGCGCCAAGTGAGCCGGCCTCGGGGGCCACGGAACGCGACTCAGTCAGGTTGGTGGAGCACGCTCTGCGTGCCTTCCTGGAAGTAGTACTTCGCGAACTGCGGGCGCTGGAACGTGGCCGCGCCAGGCGCGTTGACCGCGACGCTCCACACGCAGCGCTCCAGAACGCGGGTCCGAGGCGATGGCCGCCCGGCCAAGAGGCAGAACAGGAACACCGCGTAGTCGTTGGAGAAGCGATAGCCGAACTGCACCCACCCGGTGTTCTGGTAGAGCAGAGAGCAAGGCCACGGCGAGCGCCGTGAGCACGAGTGGGAAGTGCAGGCGCGTCCACTTTCGCGGCCAGATGAGCCACAGGTAGAGCGGCGTGGTCACCCAGAGCGCGAGGCCGTGGGCGTTGATCTGAAAGCGCGGATCGGCGGGCGCCTTGGCGACGTAGGGCAGGCTGGTCAGGATCACGGCAGGTTGCCGAGGTAGTGGTAGCTGAAGAGCCCCGCTTCTCCATGCGCGGTCGCCACAGCACCGTGAGGTAGCGGTAGCCGAACTCGAACGAGGCGCCGAAGCAGGCGCGGTTGTACCCAGCCGCGACGGCGAGCACGGCGCCAAGGGGCACCGCGAACGCAAGCGCGAGGCGCAGGAAGCGGCCCCACGTCCGCAGGCCCAGAGGCTGCGCATGCGCGCGAGCCGCCTTCAGTCCTTGCTCGCGCGCATCGAGGGGCTCGTGCGCCAGAGTGCCGATGAGACCCGCAGCGCCTCGAACACGAGCGGGAGCGCGTAGAGGAGCGGCGCGCGGGTCATGAAGCCGACGCCGACCAAGAAGCCCGCAGCGCGAGGGGCCAGGTGCGCAACGTCGAGGGCGAGCACGTAGAGAGCGCCGCGATGGCCGTGCCGACCACGTGGGCTGCGAACCAGACCGTGCCCTGCTCGGCCGTGAAGAAGTAGACGCTGCCGAAGGCGAAGAGGAGGGCGAGGGCAAGCTGAAACCCTGGCCGCGCCCGACGAGCTGCATGCGTCGGAGTTTCTCGACGACTAGAAACAAGACCGCAGGCGCGACGCCGGCGAGCCAGAGGAAGAACTGCCCCATCCTGCACGCGCAAGGCAGTGCCCCCGATGCGCACGGCAGGAGCAGCACGGCCGGAAGGGGCGGAAACACCACGAACCACTTGCCGCCGTACTCCGCGAATCGTTGTTCTGTGCGTAGAACGGCGGCGGGCCGCCGAGGGTCGAGCGCCCTTCCGCAGCCCTCGGCGAGCGGCGCGAAGTGATTGAACGGAGTGTGATCGGTGAGAGTCTGGCGCGCTGCGAGGGCGAAATGAATCGCGGTCGCCAGCACGTAGACGCCGGACGCGAGGGCCAGGCGCCGCGTACGCCCGTCGCTCCGGGCTTCGACCACATCGGGCGGACGCTAGTGCCGCGTCTCGGGTCGCAATGAAAGCGCGATGCTCGCTGCGCTCGCGCCGCGGCGCGGGCGGAGCAGCACCGGGCTGCCTGGGCGATGCGGCTCGTCGGTGGTAGGTGCTCAATGAAGCTCAACCGAGCTTCGTGGTGCCTCTCAGCGACCTGGAGCGAGGTCCCGCCAACGCGAGCTGGGACCTCGGACTCGACTGGCTCGAAGCTGCGCTTCGCGGCACCAGGCCATTCCACCGCTCGAAGTGGAAGTTCGAGGCGCAGCTCAAGAAGACCGGAGACGAAGTCCTGGTCCAAGGCCGAATCTCGGCGCGGGTCTCCTGCCCGATGCGCGGACGCTCGAACCGGTGCCCATCTCCATCGACACCGGTGTTCCTGATGCTGGGTCCCGACCGCAGCGCCGCCGACGCGCGACCGCGCCGGGGGGTGCGAAGCGCGGGAAGAAGCCCTCGCTGGAGCGGGGCACGGGCCGAAAAAACCCGCACATCGGGGCTGGACGGACGACCCCGAGCTCACCAATTCGGACGCGGCCGCGGCTTGCCTACTCAGGCGAAGACGTGGTCTTGGACCCATTCGTCCGCGGTTCTGCTGCTCGAGCTGCCGATGGTCGCACATCGGGACTTGCCAACCGACGATTCTCCCGGTATCGCTCCGCCCTCCCCGGCTTCGGCCTCGGAGCCCGAAGCGCGAAGTCGATCCCCGGCTCGCACCGCTCGCGGCCATCGCCGAGCGACTTCGCGAGCGAAGAGTTGGGAGCAATCCCGTGGCGGTTCCCAAGCGACGTACGACCTCTAGCAAGCGCAACATGCGCCGCGCCAATCACGACAAGGTGACGGCGCCCAACATCGATCACCCTGCACCCCAACTGCTCGGCGCCGATGGTCTCGCACCGCGTGTGCCCCGCATGCGGCCACTACAAGGGCAAGCCCGTGGGCAAGGCGCCGTCCGGCGACGGCGATCGCTGCGTAGCGCGCGACGATCGCTGCGTAGCACGCGACGCACTGGTTCGGCCGCCGCTGGTTGAACCTTTTCCGTGACGTCGCATTCGGGAGCCTGTACGAACCGAGCATGAGCTCGAGCGTGACGCCCGAAGCCGCATCGCCGGCACGGGCGCGTACGTGCCCGAAAAGATCGACGAACCACGACCTCGAGAAGCTCGTCGACACCTCCGACGAATGGATTCGGGAGCGCACCGGCATCGGCGAGCGGCGCGTCGCGGCCGACGGCGAGGCCGCGAGCGACATGGCCGTAGCGGCCGCAAGACGTGCGCTCGAGGCAGCCGGCCTCACGCCCGCGGACCTCGACATGATCGTCGTCGGCACCATCAGCGCCGACATGCCGCTTCCGGCCTGCGCAGCCTTCGTTCAGCAGAAGCTCGGCTGTTCCGCCATTCCGGCGTTCGACGTCGCCGCCGCTTGCGCGGGCTTTCTCTACGCCCTCTCCATCGGCGATCAGTTCATCCGCACCGGCCTGCACAAGAACGTCCTGGTCGTGGGCGTCGAGCTCCTGTCTCGCGTCTTGAACTGGAAAGATCGCACCACCTGCGTGCTCTTCGGAGACGGCGCGGGCGCAGCAGTGCTCTGCCCGGCGAGCGGCGACGATCGGGGCGTGCTTTCCACGCGGCTCTACACCGACGCCACGCTCGCCGAGTCGCTGTGCATCCCGGCCGGCGGAAGCCGCGAGCCGGTGACCCCCGCCGCCATCGAGGCCGGCCGCACCAAGGTGCACATGATCGGCGGCGACATCTTCAAGGTGGCCGTGAGGAACCTGACGAGCGCTTCGCGCGAGGCGCTGGAAGTCGCGGGCCTCCACGCCGACGAGGTGCGCTGGGTGGTACCTCACCAGGCGAACCTGCGCATCCTGAGCCAAGTCGCTCAGCGCCTCGACATCCCGATGGAGCGCTTCGTGCTCAACATCGAGCGCTACGGAAACACGTCGAGCGCATCGATCCCCATTGCGCTCGACGAAGCGGTGCGGGACGGTCGCATTCGCCCCGGCGACACGGTGCTCATGTGCGCCCTCGGCGCCGGGATCTCGTGGGCCCGCGCGCTCGCCCGCATGTGATTCGAGGAGACCGATGAAGACCGCGTGGTTGTTCCCCGGCCAAGGCACTCAAACCGTGGGCATGGGCAAGGCCCTCTTCGCGGCGTCGGCAGCGGCTCGGGAGGTGTTCGACCGCGCCGACCGCGCCCTCGGCTGGTCGCTCTCCAAGTTGTGCTTCGAGGGTCCGGAAGAAGAGCTCACGCTCACCGCCAACACCCAACCCGCCATCGTCACCGTCAGCATCGCGACGCTGGCAGCCATCCGTGAAGCTCGGCCCGACCTGCCGCCTCCTGCCTTCGCCGCCGGACATTCTTTGGGCGAGTACAGCGCGCTGGTCGCCGCGCGGGCTCTGGGTCTCGAGGACGCAGTGCGCCTGGTCCATTCCCGCGGCAAAGCCATGCAGGAAGCGGTGCCCGATGGCGAGGGCGCCATGGCAGCGCTGATGGGCGCCGAAGCGGAGGGCGCGGCCCGGCTGTGTGAAGAGGCGGCGGAGGGCGGCGTCGTCGAGCCCGCGAACTTCAACGCGCCTGGGCAGATCGTCATCGCTGGCCAGCGCGCCGCAGTCGAGCGCGCGATGAAGCTCGCCGAGTCGCGGAAGATGAAGGCCATCTTGCTCAAGGTGAGTGCTCCCTTCCACTGCTCGCTGATGGCCGGCGCTGCAGCGCACATGAAGCGTGAGCTCGAGAGCATCGTGTTCTCACCGTTGGCCTTCCCGGTGATCTCCAACGTCGAGGCCACGCCCAACCAGGATCCGGGGCGCGTGGCCGAGCTCTTGGTGCGGCAGATCGACGGAGCCGTCCGCTGGCAGCAGTCCATCGCCGCCATGGCCGAAGCGGGCGTCACCGAGGCACTGGAAATCGGCCCCGGAAAGGTGCTCGCGGGCCTCGCCAAGCGCATCGACAAGCGCATCCGCGTACAGTCCGTGGCCGACCCCGAGAGCCTCGCAGCGCTCGGACCGAGCGCGTAAACCACGCGCCGCGGAACCGAATTCGGGGTGCCCGTCGGCTGCGGAGGTGCGTAGCGGGTTTTGCACGTGCCGCCCCGGATCTTTGCCGCTCCGATTCCGTCCCGGCGTGGTACACACGGCGCGCCCGAAGCGAAAAACGGCATGTTCGACCTGAACGGAAAAGTGTGTGTGGTGACCGGCGGCTCGCGCGGCATCGGGCGAGCCTCGGCCGAAGCGCTGGCATCGCGAGGCGCCCACGTCGTCGTGGGCTATGCCGGCAACGAAGCGGCGGCACGCGAGGTCGCCGAGCGTTGCGCCGCCCTCGGGGGCAAAGCTGAGATCCTGAAGCTCGACGTCTCGCGGAGCGGCGAAGCCGAGGCCGCAATCGCCGAGACCGCCAAGCGCCTCGGACGCCTCGACGTGCTCGTGGCGAGCGCGGGCATCTCCATCGACGCGCTGCTCCTCAGGCTCAAAGACGACGACTTCGACCGCGTGCTCGCGGTGAACCTGAAGGGAGCCGTGGCCTGCGCACGCGGCGCGCTGAAGAGCATGATGCGCGCACGCGCGGGTCGCATCATCTTCCTCTCGAGCGTGGTGGGCGAGATGGGCAACGCGGGACAAACCGCGTACGCCGCCTCGAAAGCCGCGCTGCTCGGGGTGACCAAGTCCCTCGCGCGCGAGTACGCTTCGCGCGGCATCACGGTCAACGCAGTCACGCCGGGCTTCATCGAGACCGACATGACCCGAGACCTGCCCGAGGAGGCCAAGAGCGCCATGCTGGGCGCGGTGCCCCTCGGTCGCGCCGGCACGGCGGCCGACGTCGCCCACGCCGTAGTATTCCTGGCCTCCGACGAGGCCAGCTACATCACCGGACTCGCCCTGCGCGTGAACGGTGGCATGTACATGTAACTCTTGGCTTTGTTCGACGGATACGAAATCCCTATGAATACCGGCGCGCTCCGAGGTAGGACGCGCCCCTTCTGGAGGCGAATATGGCGGAAGGCCGCAACATCGAGGCCGAGGTCAAGCGGATCATCAAGGAACAACTGGACGTCGACGAAAAGGACATCAAAGCTGAGTCCACCTTCATCGACGATCTAGGAGCCGATTCCTTGGGGCTCGTGGAGTTGGTGCTCGCGTTCGAAGAGGCGTTCGAGATCGACATTCCGGACGAGGACACGGAGAAGATCCGCACCGTTCAGGACGCCATCGACTACATCGAGAAGCACGTTCCGGGCTGAAGCTCGGAACGACCGCACGGGCCGCGACGTCGACCTACGGGGCGACGCGCGGCCCACGCTCGTGCCCCTCGGAGAACCTTCATGGAGCGCGTCGTCGTCACCGGACTGGGACTCGTCACGCCGAGTGGCATCGGAAACGATGCTACTTGGCGCTCGCTCTTGGCCGGAGAAAGTGCCGCTGGGCCCATCACGCAGTTCGACGCCGACGAGCGCTATCCGTCGCGGTTCGCTTGCGAGGTGAAGGGGTACGACCCGGCCGAGTACATGGACCGGAAGAAGATCAAGGAGGTGACCCGGTTCATCACCTTCGCGATGGGAGCGACCAAACTGGCACTCGCTTCCGCGAACCTCGAGCTGACGGAAGAAGAACGCGACACCACGGGCGTGTTCATCGGCGTCGGCCTGGGCGGTCTCGAGAACCTCGAACGCTACACGCTCACGCTGGAGCACAAGGGGCCGAGCCGGATCAGCCCCTATCTGATCCCGTCGCTGATCGCCAACATGGCGGCGGGGCAGGTGTCCATCGCCCACGACCTGCGCGGCCCGAGCTATGCGCACACGAGCGCCTGCTCGTCGGGCGCGCATGCCATCGGCGAGGCCATGCGCTGGATCCAGGAGGGTCGCGCCAGCGTGATGGTGGCGGGCGGCGCCGAGGCCACCATCACTCCCGTGGGTATCGCGGGCTTTTCGGCCATGTTCGCGCTGTCACGCCGAAACGCCGAGCCCACGCGCGCGAGCCGACCCTGGGATCGCGGGCGCGACGGCTTCGTGTGCGGCGAAGGCGCCGGCACGCTGGTCCTCGAGTCTCTCAGCCGAGCCAAGCGGCGCGGTGCGAAGATCCTGGCCGAGGTCATCGGCTTCGGCGCTTCCAGCGACGCCTACCACATCACCAAGCCCTCGCCCGACGGCGCGGGCGGCGCGCGCGCCATGCGCCTCGCGCTCGCGGACGCCAAGCTCGACCCAGCGAAGATCGACTACATCAACGCCCACGGCACGAGCACGCCGGCGGGCGACATCGAAGAGACCCGAGCCATCGTCCAGGTCTTCGGCAACCACGCCACCGACCGCCGGCTCTGGATCAGCAGTACGAAGAGCATGATGGGGCACCTGCTCGGCGCGGCGGGCGCCGTGGAGGCTGGGATCTGCACTCTCGCCATTGGGAGCGGCATGGTGCCGCCCACCATCAACCTCGAGGACCAGGATCCCGAGTGTCCGCTCGAGTTCCTGGCCAACCGGGCCCGCGAGCGTCGCGTCGACTACGCGCTCAGCAACTCGTTCGGGTTCGGCGGCACCAACGCCTGCCTGGTCCTCGCTCGCTACGACGGCTGAACGTCCGGCGGTTTGCCATGCAATGCCCCGCGTGTAGGTCGATGGAAAGCCGAGTCGTCGATTCGCGCCTGGTCGCCGGCGGCACCGTCACCTGGCGGCGTCGCGAGTGCGACGGCTGCAAGCGCCGCTTCACGACCTACGAACGCCTCGAGCACTCGCTGCCCGTGGTGGTGAAGAAGGACGGTCAGCGCGAGCCGTTCGATCGGATGAAGGTGTTGGCGAGCCTCAGAATCGCCTGCAACAAACGCCCGGTCAGCGTGGACGCTCTGGAAGAAGAGGCCGAGTCGCTCGAGCGCGAGCTCAGCGAATCGGGGGAGCGCGAAGTCAGCTCGCTCGTCATCGGCGAGCGGGTCATGGAGCGCCTGCGGCGCCTCGATCAGGTGGCTTACGTACGCTTTGCCTCCGTATACAAGTCGTTTCGCGACATCGACGAGTTCATGCGAGAGGTGAGCGTCTTGGTTCGGCCGAAGGATGCGGAATAGGCAATGCCCGACGTCGACGCAAAATGGATGGCACGCGCCATCGAGTTGGCCCACGGGGGCGACCCTTCGCCGAACCCGCACGTCGGCTGCGTGATCGCCGACGGCGACACCGTCGTCGCCGAAGCCTTCCACGAGGCGGCCGGCCTCGATCACGCCGAGGTGGCGGCGCTGCGCGCGGCCGGCGACAACGCTCGCGGCAAGACCCTCTATGTGACGCTCGAGCCGTGCAATCACGAGGGCCGCACCCCGCCCTGCGTCGACTCCATCCTGGCTGCCGGAATCAAGCGGGTAGTGGTGGGCTGCACCGACCCGAACCCCAACGTTCCCGGCGGCGGCATCGCCCGCATGCGCGAGGCGGGGGTCACGGTGGTGACGGGCGTCCTCGAGCCCGAGACGCGCGCGTTGATCCGACCATGGGCGAAGTACATCACCGGTGGCGCGTCGTTCGTGGCTCTGAAGTTGGCGCTGTCCCTCGACGGCCGCATCGCCACGCGCACCGGCGCCGCCAAATGGATCACGTGTCCGGAGTCGCGCACGCGTGTGCAAGCCCTGCGCGCGCGGCACGACGCGGTGATGGTCGGCATCAACACGGTGTTGGCGGACGACCCGCGACTCACCGTGAGGGACATTCCAGGGCGAAGCCCCGTGCGCGTCATCGTCGACAGCAAGCTCCGTCTGCCGCTGACTTCGCAGCTGGTGCAGGGTGCGCGCGAGGTCCCGACCTGCGTGGTCACCACGCCCGAGGGCCCGCTCGCCACGGAAGATTCGCTGGTCGAGGCCGGGCTTTCGGTGATCCGTGTGCCCGCCACCGCCGAAGGCCGCTGCGACATGCGCGTGCTCCTGCAAGAGCTCGCGGCGCGTGAGGTCGTGAGCGTCCTGTGCGAGGGCGGCGCCGAGCTCGCCGGGAGCCTGCTCGCCACGGGGCTCGCCGACGAGATGCACGTGTTC
This sequence comes from Polyangiaceae bacterium, assembly GCA_046351435.1. Lineage (GTDB taxonomy): Bacteria > Myxococcota_A > Polyangia > Polyangiales > Polyangiaceae > JADJKB01. Next base: position 93,976 of record JAXLYN010000013.1, on the reverse strand, counting down.
ATCGCCCCCGTGCTGCTGGGCCCGCGCGGGCGCCCCGGTGCAGTGGATTGGGCGGGACCCGAGACGCCCTCCGATGCGCCGCGCATCGACCCTCCGGTCTGGGAGCTGTGCGGGAGCGACGCCTACGTGTGCGGACCCCTCGTCTATCCGAAGCGACCGAGCCGAAGCACCTGACCTGCTTGCGGGCGCTCGGCTTTCGGCGCCGGCCCCCCGATTGCGAGAGCTCGGGGCGGATGTTACGTTTCGTGACGAATGTCCGTCCGTGAGATCCTCGAGTACCCCGATCCCCGCTTGCGGGAAGTGGCCAAGCCGGTTCAGCGCGTGGACGCGGAGATCCGCGCGCTGGTCGATGACATGGCCGAAACGATGTACGACGCTCCCGGAGTCGGCCTTGCGGCGCCCCAGATAGGTGTCGGGCTACGCGTCTTCGTCATCGACATAGCGGCCGAAGACGAGCCGAGCGACCTCAAGGTTTTCATCAATCCGGAGATCGTGACGACCGAGGGCAACCAGACCTGGAACGAGGGCTGTCTTTCGTTCCCTGGCGTCAGCGAGGAGATCAAGCGGGCCGAGCGGGTCACCGTCCGGGCGCTCGGCCGCGATGGCAAACGCTTCGAGCTCGAGGCCGACGGCCTGCTCGCCGTGGCCATCCAGCACGAGAACGACCACCTGAACGGCGTGCTGATGATCGACAAACTGAGCGCGTTGAAGAAGCGCATGATGGGCAGGAAGCTGGCGAAGCGAAAGAGCTCGCCGAGCGCCGAAGCCTGAGCTCGTCTGGTTTCGGAGCTCGCCGCCCCGGGGCTCTTCGAGCTCAGCGGGACGGCGGCCGCGTGAAGAGCGCGTTGTCGAGGGCGTAGCCGCGCCCCCCCATCTCTTCCGCAACCTTCGGCACGGAGCCCGACGCATTGAACGTGCCTTCGACCGCACCGCCGGCCGCCGTGCGCTCGACGTTGAAGCTGAAGATGTCTCCGAGTCGCACTTCGTCTCCCGCCCCGAGGACCTCGGCGACGCGCATCACGCGCAGGCGGCTGTCACGCAGGCGACCGACCTCGACCACGATGTCGAACGCAGCGGCCACCCACTCGCGCGCCAGGGCGATTCCGGCGCCGGCACGCGAGGCGGCGACGTCGGCGCAGATCCGCGCGAGCGCCCGGCGCGCGTTCTGAGCGTGGAACGACGCGATGACCCCCAACGCGCCGCCACCCACGACGTCGACCAGCTCCGACGACAACCCCGGATCACCATTCAGCGCGACGACCAACCGTGCGCCCGGAACGCGCGCTGCGATGGACAACGTCCGCGCCGACTCGTCACTGGAGGTCGACAGCGCGAGCCGCGTGACCCCCTCCGCACTTGGGGAAACGTCGTCGAGATCGAACAGCACGACCTGGCGTGCTTCGTTCTGAGCAGCCGCCAACGCGGCGACCACGGCGCTCGTTCCTGCGTCGCGCGGCCCGGTGACGAGTACGTTGAGCCGCGCGGCGACGCACTGGCCGAGGAACGTCGCGATGGCGCGCGAGATGGTGCCGCTCCGCACGAGCTCTTCCAGAGTGGCCCCGACACGCCTCGGCTTCTGGATCACGAGCAAGCCGCCCGCCGTCTGCCCTCCAACGACCGCGCTCAAGCGCGACCCGTCGCGCAGCTGGCGCTCGGTCGCGTGTTCGTCGGGTGCGAGCGGCGCCCCGGCAGCGCGACACAACCGACGCACCACCCGGCGAAGCGACTCTTCCGACGAGAAGCCCGGCAACACGGGCACGTGCCGGCCACCGCGCACCGCCGACAGCGAGTCGAAGCGTGACGCGATGATCTCGGAAACGTGCGCGTCGACCAGCAGCGGGCCCACCGGGCCGAGCTCGAGGAGCTCTGCTTTCGCCTCGCTCGAGAGTTTGTTCGGGTCGACTTCGGCCGCGATTTCCCCCTGACTTCTGAGCTCGTGGATGCGCTCTTCGATGCTGCGCTCCACGCGAGCGCGCAGCGCTTCGTCGATGATCCCGTCCAAATCGCCCGAGTCGATTTGGACCAACACGCGTTGCACGACCAAGCCGAGGGCCGAGCGCTGGTTCCGCGATTCGTCACCCGATTGCGCGAGCTGTCTGAGGTCGATGTCGGCGTGTGACACGTCGACCACGCTGGCGAGCGGGAGCTTCTCCGAAGGGTTCGACTCCGACGGCGCCTCGGGCCGCGGGTGAGACGGCATGCGCGGCGGGCCGGGGACTTCGGGGTAGCTCGTGCCGCTGCCTTCTTCGACGTCGGCGTTCCCCTCGGGGAATGCGGTGGAGCCGCCTTCGGCTGCGCTGACGCGAGCTTGTGCAGGCACGGGCCCGCTGCCCGTTTGCTCCCCCGCGACGGAAGGCTCGCTCGCGCCTTCGGGCATCTCGATGCGGAGCACGAAGTCTCCGATGTAGATGCGATCCCCCTCCCGCACGATGGTGGCTTGGGAGATGCGCCGCCGGTTGACGTAGGTACCGTTGGTGCTGTTGAGGTCCGTGACGATGAAGCGACCATCCCGGAAGATGAGCCGAGCGTGGCGCTTGCTCACGTTGCCCTGGGGCAACATGAGATCGTTGCCCTGGACGCGCCCCACGCTCACTTCGGGGCGCTCGAAGACTTCCCGGCGTTCGGCGCCCCCCTTCTCGCTGATGACGATGGCGAACAACGATCGACTCGAATGCGTTGGGGAAATCACACGCGGCCCGGTAGATTTGCCGAAATCTCGGGCGGCCTGTCAATCGGCCTAGTCAGGGCGGCGCACGATTTCGGGTCGCGCCTCCCCAGCGCCCCGTGCCCGAAGCCCCCTTCGCCGAGCCCCCCGGTCGGAGGGCGGCGCGCCGCTCAGCCCCCGGAAGCCGGGCCCGACTGCCCCTTCACTTCGCTCGTGACCAACGCCAAGAGCTCCCCGGCAAGGGCCATCACGTCCCGCTCGGAAAAGCCGCTGCCCCGGAGCTCCCGGTAGATCGTCTTGGCGAGGATCCGGGCCGCACGGGGGTCGTTGGGACTAGGGCTGCTTTCGAACGGTAATGCCATCTGGATGAACCACTCGCGGGATCAGGTCCCCCGCAATCGCTTTCGCCGGGCCCTCACATGAAAGAATAGTGCCAAGGGTCGTGGGGCTCTTTGGACCCCCTACCGGGCCCATTGCCTGCCGCAACGCTCTGGTGCCAGGCGGTTGACGCAACGCAGGCGTAACCCGCTACGCACCTGAGCGCGAAAGGTGCGCGGCAGCGCGATTTCTTCGGCCTTCCGACTGGTTCAACCGCGCTCACACCGGGGCCGCGAAGCTCGACGGCTCCGGATAGGCCACCACCAGGGTTTTCTTGGGGCGCTCGACCGAGGTCAGAAGGCTGGTCACGAGCTCTCGGCCGTCGTCGCCGAAGTAGAGCGCTTCGCCGATTTCCGGCTCGCCCCCGTCGGGGATGGCGACCCCGTTGGGCTGGAAGCGGACCCGGCCGGTGACCTTCCGGTGCAGGGCCAGGTGGGAGGGCAGCCAGCTGCCCGAGCGGCGGTCCCGGACCGCGACGCAGACCGCGTCCCGGAAGTGATACTCGGTGTTGCGGGTCACGTACATCCGATGGCGGCGGCGGTCGGGGCCGCCGTAGCCTGTTCTTTGGTCCATCACGGCTCTCTGTCCTCCTGTCGAGCTACGCCCGGAGGCTCGCAGCCCGCGCCGGGACTGGCCAACTTTGGGCGAGCACTTCGAGAACCACTTCGTGAACACGGACATTTGGTCTTCGAGCGCGCTCGCCCCGTACCATTTCCTCGTGCGCTCCAAGGGACACGGACCGGGACTTCGAAAGACCCGTGGGCAGTCCATGCTCCGGCAGAAGACCGTCTCGCTCTGGCAGAGCAGCGACTACCGCTGGCGCGAGCTGTTCGAGAGCGCTGACGTGATGAGCGAGGGCGCGACGCGGCAGGAGCCCGAAGGACGCGTCTACTACGGCTCGACGAGTGTGCTCCTACCCGCGATGTCGCGCGGCGGTCAGGTGCCCGACCACGAACTGGCGGATCTCTTGGTGCTGCTCTCGCGCGACCCCCACGCACGCGTGCGAGCGATCCGCGTCGCGTGTCTCGAGGCGCAGCTGCGGTCGGGTGGCAAGTTGGGGAAGCTCTCGGCCGAGGTCGCGGTGCGGCGCGACCCGCGCGGCATCCGCGTCGACATCGACGTCGAAGCACCGGTCCACGAGACGGTGCGAACCGAGACCGGGTAAAGCCACTCGCGCGCGAACGTCAAGTTCGTTTGTGTGTCGCGGAGCGAGACATGTGCGCAGCGCACACGCGCGAAATCACCGCTGATCGTCGCTGGTGCGCGTGCACCCACACGCGGACACTTGACAGAATCGCGCGTGCGGAAGAATTGAGAGGCTGAACGTCCTCGCCGAGGCCGTACGTGATGCAGATGAAGCGCAAGAAGCGACGCGACGACAAGGTGATCCACGTCGTCTTCGGTCCGGGCGGCGGCCGCGTCCAGACCAAGCAGCGGCGGGCCACCACCGAGAAACGCGATCCCGCTTCGCCGAGCCGCGAACCCCTGACCGATCTGTTCACCCAGAGCGAGATCTCTCGCTTGCTGGATCTCTCGCCGGCACGTCTGCGCACCCTCGACAAGACCGGCGTGGTGCCGCCGACCGGCCGCCGACGAGGCAAGCGGGCCTACACCTTTTCCGATCTGATCGCGCTCCGCACCGCCCAGGCACTCCTCGACCAGAACGTCCGACTGCGCGACGTGACGCGCGCCGTGGGGGCGCTGCAACGCACGCTGCCCCGCGTGACCCGCCCGCTGGCGGAGCTCCGCATCGTCTCGGACGGCCAGCGCGTGATCGTGCGCACGCAAGACGGTGCCTTCGAGCCGCTCACCGGGCAGATGGTCCTCGACTTCGAGGTGAAGTCACTGCGCGACGACGTGGTGCGCGTACTCCGTCCTTCCGCGGGTCGCGAACGTTCACGCACGGCCTACGAGCTCTACCTCCGCGCGAGTCAGCTGGACGAAGACCCCGACACGATGGACGAGGCGGAGTCGCTGTACCTCCAGGCCCTCGACCTCGACCCGTGGCTCGCCATCGCCTACACGAACCTCGGAAACGTGCGTTTCCGCCGGGGAGATCCCGAAGCCGCCGAGGTCCTGTACCGCCGCGCCCTCGAGATCGACCCGCGGCAACCCGAGGCCCAGTACAACCTGGGGTACGTGATGCTCGAGCGCGGCCACCCCGAGCTCAGCATCCCCCTCTTCCATGGCGCACTCGAGAGCGACTCGAAGTTCGCCGACGCGTACTTCAACTTGGCGATGGCCTACGAGCAGGTCGGCGAGACCGGCAAAGCGCGTCCCTATTGGAAGAGCTACATCGCGCTCGAGCCACAAGGCACGTGGACCGAGATCGCAAAGCGGCACCTCTGAATCCCGGCCGCGCATCGGCGACACGCGGTCAACGCGTCGCTCGACCCAGGAGCGCCGTGGCCGTCGCAGCAGGCCATGACAGCAAAGTGCCGCGTCGACCCGCAGCGTGGACGGCCAAAATCCTCGGCTGACGGCCGCAGCCTCGGCCGCGCGGACCCGAGCCGGCAACACCCCCAAGGCGTGGCGCAGCCAAGAGCTGCGGGGTGAGCAAACTTCGGGCGTGAGGCTTCGGCACGTCCGCCGGAACCGTCAGCGCCCGAGCACGCGGTGAGTCAAGCTCGGGAGGTTGCCGCGGACGCGTTCGAGCAGCTTGCGGTCGAGGCCGGCCAGCACGACACCCGGGCCATCGGACGCCTCGGCGATCACCGTGCCCCATGGGTCGGCCACGAGCGAGTGACCGTAGGTGGTCCTGCCTTTGGGGTGCGTGCCCCATTGCGCCGCCGCCAAGACGAAACACTGGGCCTCGATGGCGCGCGCCCGGAGCAGCACGTGCCAGTGGTCCTTGCCCGTGAGCAACGTGAACGCCGCGGGGACCAGCAGCACCTCGGCTCCGCGATCGACGAGCGCGCGATAGAGCTCCGGGAAGCGGAGGTCGTAGCAGATGCTGAGCCCGAAGCGGAAGCCGCCGAACTCGAGCACCACGGGCTCCCGGCCGGCGCTGGTCGCAGCCGATTCGCACAGTTCGCTGCCGTCGGGCAGGCGCACGTCGAACAGGTGGATCTTGCGGTAGCTCGCCACGAGGCCGCCGTCCGGACCGACGGCGACGAGCGTGTTGAAGGGCCGCGCCGGATCAGTGCTCGCCTCGGGAAAGCCACCGGCGATCAACAGCACGCCGTTTTCCTTCGCCATCCGTGCGAGCGACGCTTGGATCGGAGCCGAGCCGTCGCCCAGGCGCTCGGCGATGCCGCGTTTATCGGGCTCAGGTCCCATGAAGGCGAAGTTCTCGGGCAGGAGCACGATCTTGGCGCCTCGCCGCGCCGCCACGCGGACCCAGTGCGCGCACTCTTCGAGGTTTTCGCCGACGTTCTCCTGGCAGTTCAGTTGAACGGCGGAAACCACGAGGGGCTCGGGCGAAGAGCGGTCGGACATGGGCGCTCAGCATAGCGAGCATTGGCGAAGCCGGGCGCAGAAACGCCGCGGTCTTTCGAGAGTGCTGGTTTCGTCGAGTGAGCGTGGGTACGCTCCATCGCACTCGTTGCATGAGCGAGAAGACCACGGGAGCAATGGCCGAGTTCGGGTCGGCGGCGTCGCCGATTCGAGGCGGCCCCATGGCGGGCCTGGTGCTGCTCTACGCGGAGAACTACGCCGAGCTGCCTCCGGTTTGGCTGCTCGACAAGGAACGCCTGCTCATCGGACGCGACGACACGGCCGACGTACGCGTGCCCGTGAACGCCGTCTCGCGCATCCACGCCGAAGTCGTGTGGGAGAACGAGGGCTGGGTGCTTCGCGATCGCGGCAGCCGAAACGGTACGCTGGTCGACGGCCGGCGGATCACGAGCGTGGCCCTCGAGCCCATGAACGAGGTCCGTGTCGGCGACGCCATCTTCAAGTTCGTGGACAAACACGCCGAGTCGTTCGCGGACTATCGCATCGACGGAACGATGTTGAACGGAGCCACGCGCCGCGGCGCGAGCGACGGAGCGCTGGTCGGCGGCTATCAGGTCGACCGCATCGCAGCCGACCTCACGCGCATCGCGCCCACGCCGCTCAGCGTGATGCTGCTGGGCGAGAGCGGAACGGGCAAGGAGGTCATCGCCCGCGAGCTCCATCGCTTGAGCGGCCGCCGTGGAGCGTTTTCGGCGGTGAACTGCGCGGCGATTCCGGGCACGCTGATCGAGAGCGAGCTCTTCGGCTACAAGCGCGGCGCGTTCTCGGGGGCGGACCGCGACAAACCCGGGCTCATCAAGAGCGCGCACGAGGGCACGTTGCTGCTCGACGAGATCGGCGACATGCCGCTCGAGGCGCAGGCCAAGCTCTTGCGCGTCCTCCAGTCGAAGGAGGTGTTCCCGCTCGGCGCCACGGCCCCGGAACGCGTCGACGTGCGCGTGGTGTGCGCCACCCACCGAGACCTCTGGCGGCTGCAGCAGGCCGGTTCGTTCCGCCAAGATCTGTTCGCGCGTCTGAACGAATACCAGCTTCGCCTGCCTGCGCTTCGCGAGCGCAAAGAGGACGTTTTCCTGCTCGTCCGCACCTTCCTCGCTCGGCATGGTCGATCCGATCTCGAGCCATCGTTCAGCTTCATGACCGCGACGCTCCAATACGACTGGCCGTACAACGTGCGGGAGCTCGAAGCCTGCATGAAGCGCTGTGTGGCCCTGGCGGAAAGTCGGGTGCTCTCGGACCAGCTGCTGCCTTCGCCGGTGATCGAAGCGATGGAGGACTATGGCGACGCACTCCGCGGGCCGAGCATGACGCCGCCCGCCGGCGGTCCATTTCCGGCGCGTGAGCCCAGCGAAGCTTCGTCGCGCGGGCAGGTGCCCTCCGACTCCGAGCTGCGTGCGCTGCTCGAACAACACGGCGGCAACGTGGCAGCGGTCGGCCGCCAACTCGGCAAGGCTCGGATGCAGGTGCATCGCTGGATGAAGCGCTACGGGATCCACGTCGAGGATTTCCGGCGGAGCTGAAGCGCGCCGGGCCCGGGGCGTCAGCGGCACACGCCATCGCGCACGGAGTCGAGCGCGCGACACGCTTCTTCGCCCTCGCGGCAAGTACCCCCCCGGCACACTCGGGCGAGGAACTCGGCCCGAGCGTCGGCACACTTGCAGATCGACTGGCTGCAGACCGACGCGGCGCTGCACTCCGACCCGACGGGCGCTCTGCGATCGGCCTGGGGGCTTCGGCCGCAGCCGGCGTGGATCACCTCGGCCCGGAGCAGCTCGGCGCCCGACCCACGCTCGAACGTGCTCACGGTTCCGTGGCGCGCACAGGGCGACAGGCAGGTCGCGAGCTTGTCGTGCTCCGCGCTGCACCCGCCGAGCCCCTCACCGCGTTCGAGGCAGATCGGCGCACCGCACTCGCGGGAGCAGTCGAGCTTCGAGCCGGAGACACAGGTGAGGTAGGCAGAGCGCTCGCTGGCGCAGCCAGCACGCTCGGCGCTCGCCGTCGCGTCGACGCAGTGGGCCTGGCACGCGACCGCGTCGGCAGGTCGCGAGCCCGGGCGCTCGCAGCCGCTCGCGAGCAGGGCGTCGCACGCGCGCGCGCAGGCACGAGCCGGGTCCAGGTCTCGACGCTCCGAACGACATGCGACGGGTGCAGCGAGCAGCGCGGCGAGCCCGAAAACGACGCCCGAACGGCCCCAGGGCCAGCACCCGTCGACGAAGGCGCTCCCAGTTTTTTCGGGGGTTTTTCCTGCGACTTGAGGCAAGGGTGATCCTAGGCTACCCGGACGCTCGCGATTTCGAGTAGATGGCTCGCCCGTGGGATCGGCGTGCCGCTCCCCCAACGGCCGTCGATGCCCTTCATGCCTTTCGCCCCTCGGGGATGGAATCCGGTCACCGGAACGCGCCTGCCGGAGAGGCTCCGGCGCGCGTGGGCATGGCTCCTCGTGCTGATGGCCATCGCACTGTCCCCGGGGCCCGCCTGGGCGCAACCCGCGCCGCCCAAGCCGCCCGAGCCGAAGCCCGGCGAACCCAAGCCCGCGGAGCCGAAGCCAGCGGAGCCGAAGCCTGCAGAGCCGAAGCCCGCGGAGCCAAAGCCGGGTAAACCGGCCCCACGGGAACCGGTGGTCGCACCGCGCTTGCCGCCGGGCGAGGTCGAGAAAGCTCGCGGACTCACGCTGATGCACATCGAGGTGGAGGGGAACCGTCGGGTCACGAAAGAGGACATCCTCACGTACCTCCGCGAGCGTGTCGGCCAGACCTTCACCCCGGAAGCGCTGACCCAAGACGTGCGCGAGCTCTGGAACTCCGGCTTCTTCGACGACATCGAGGTCGACCTGGACAGGACCGACGCTGGAGTCACGTTGCGCTTCTTCGTGCGTGAGCGGCCGAACATCTCCGAAGTCATCCTCGAGGGAAACAGCGAGATCGACAGCGACGACATCACCGAGGCCATCGAGGTGAAGTCCAACACCATCTTGAGCCAGCCCGCCGTGCGCCGGAGCGTGCAGAAAATCCGGGATATGTACGCGGAAAAGGGCTTCTTTCTCGCGGAGGTGAAGAGCGAGGTCGTCCCGCAGAAGAACAACGAAGTCGCCGTGAAGCTCAGCATCGTGGAGCACGGCCAGGTCAGCGTTCGTCGCATCACCTTCATCGGCAACCACAGTATCCCCGACGAAGAGCTGCGCGAGGTGATGTTCACTGGCAACGCCGGCTTCTTCGCCTTTGGTTCTGGCGGCCCGTTCCGGCAAGACGCGTTCGAACGCGACATCGCGGTCATCAGCGCGCTCTACTACGATCGCGGTTATTTGCAGGTCTCCATCAGTACGCCACGCGTGATGCTCACTCCGGATCGCAACGGCATCGAGGTGAGCATCACCATCGACGAGGGTCCGCGCTACCGCATCCGCCAGCTCCGTGTGTACGAGCGCGGCAAAGATGGCGCCGAAGTCGAGCCCATCGGGGGACGGCGGCGGCTCCGCAACATGGTGCGGGCCAGGCCCGGCGACTACTTCAACCGCGCCGAGCTCCTCGAAGACCTCCAGACCGTCCGGACGCTCTACCGCGACCACGGCTACGCCAACGTCGAGGCCAACCCGCAGACGCGCCTCGACCAGGAGCGGCACGAGGTGGACATCGTGGTGCCCGTGGAACGGGGCCCCCTGGTCTACTTCGAACGCATCGAAGTGCGGGGCAACTCGAAGACGCGGGACAAAGTCCTGCGACGTGAACTCGAAGTGGAAGAGGGGCAGCTCTTCCACGAGACGCGACTCGAAAAGTCCAAGCGCCGCATCACCGCGCTCGGCTACTTCGAACGCGTCGACATCTCGACCGAAGAGGGGTCGGCGCCCGACAAGATGCAGGTGAACATCGAGGTCACCGAGCGACCCACGGGGACGTTCCAGGTCGGCGCCGGTTTCTCCAGCATCGAGAACTTCATCGCCACCGCGCAGGTGCAGCAGGCGAACCTGTTCGGTAACGGCCAGAGCCTGTCGCTCCAGGCCCAGGTCAGCGGCCTGCGCCAGCTCATCGACCTCCGGTTCTACGAACCCTACTTCCTCGACAGCGACTTCTCCGCGAGCGTCGATCTCTTCGATCAGCTCCGCATCTACAACGACTTCAGCGAGTCGACCCGCGGCGGCTCCCTCACCTTCGGCTACCCCATCGTGGAGCCGGAGCTCTCCGCCAGCGTGGCCTACACCGCCGAGCTGAACGAGGTTTCGACCCAGACCACGTCGACCCTGCTCGGTCAGACCGGTGGCACCAGCGTGTTCCGCCAGCTGCCGCTCGCCAATCTGTTCAACGACGGCCTCACCTCGAGCATCCGCCCTGCACTCACCTACGACTCCCGGGACAATCGCTTGTTCCCGACGGCCGGCGTGTACCTCCGCGCCAGCACCGAACTCGCCGCCGCGAGCTTCGGCTCGGACAACGAGTTCCTGCGCCACCGCGGCGTCGCGCGCTTCTACTACCCACTGGGTGGCGGTTTCGTCGCAAAGCTGAACATGGAAGGCGGGCACGTCACGAGCCCGACACAGGACGGCGTGCCGATCTTCGCGCGCTTCTTCCTGGGAGGGATTTTGGACGTGCGCGGCTTCCGCTTCCGATCCCTCGGTCCCCGCGTGCCGCTGACGCAGTACACCGACCCGAACAGCGCGCCGATCCCCTACGGGGCCAACATCGGCGGCAACTTGATGTACTTCCAGAACCTCGAGCTCGAGTTCCCGATCATCGACAAAGTCGGCATCCGCGGCGTGCTCTTCACCGACGCCGGCAACTCCTGGAACCTCGAACAGAACTACTGCGACACCGCGGGCCAGGGTGGAATCGCCAATCAGGGCACCACGTTCCGCGAGACCAGCCCCTGCTTCGACGGACTCGCGAGCCTGGCGGCGCTCCGAACGAGCTACGGCTTCGGTATTCGTTGGTTCTCACCGCTCGGCCCGCTGCGTTTCGAGTGGGGATTCCCCTTCAAGCCGTTGCCGTACGAAGAGTCGAGCGTGTTCGAGTTCACCATCGGCAACTTCTTCTGATCGGAGCGACGGGGAGCGTAGCGTGAGCTCGAAACCAGCCGACGACCCGCCTCCCTCCACGCCGAAGAGCACCGTGCGCGCGGAGGACACGGAGCGGGATCTCGAGCCTCCTCGGGCGTCGAGCACGCGCCCGCTCGAAGACGCGGCAGGCGACGTCTCGACCACGCTCCGCAACGCGACACTCCTCAGCGTCGACGGGGTCGCCGATCATGCGAGCGAGCGAACGGACCACCGCGTCGAAGAACTCGAGCGGCGCCTCTCCCAGCTCGAAGCCCGTGTGAAGGTGCTGGAGCTCTCGCGGAGCGATCCGCAGGCGGGGGACAAGCGCTGGCTCTTTTGGGTCGGGCTGCTGGTGGCGTTGCTGCTCGGCTGGCAGCTCCGCGCCTACTTCCGGTGAGCCGACGAGGACCGCCCGGGAACCTGAATTTGCGGCGTAGTTTCCAGCGCTTCTGATGGCGCTTGGGAGGTGCCGTGGGGGGCTCCCCGTGGTAGACGAAGTGGCCCTCGTCCGGAGGGCCCCGGGTCCCGATTCCCCATGGAAAACCCCCCGCAGAATCCCTCGCCCCAGGACCATCCGATCAGCATCCAGGACGAGATGCGCACGTCGTATCTCGACTACGCGATGAGCGTGATCATCGGGCGCGCCATCCCCGACGTGCGCGACGGCCTGAAGCCCGTGCACCGGCGAATTCTCTACGCGATGCGGGACCTGAACCTCACGCCTTCGTCGAGCTACCGCAAGTGTGCGCTCGTCGTCGGCGAGGTCATCGGCAAGTACCACCCGCACGGCGACGCAGCGGTCTACGACGCGCTCGTGCGCATGGCGCAGGACTTTTCCATGCGCCACATGCTCGTGGACGGGCAAGGCAACTTCGGCTCGGTCGACGGCGATCCGCCGGCAGCCTACCGCTACACCGAGTGTCGCATGGCGAAGGTCGCCATGGAGCTCATGGAAGACATCGAGAAGGAGACGGTGGACTTCACGCCGACCTTCGACGAGTCGAACCAGGAGCCCACCGTCCTTCCAGCGCGCTTCCCGAACCTCTTGGTGAACGGCTCGGGCGGCATCGCCGTGGGCATGGCCACCAACATCCCACCGCACAACCTGACCGAGGTGGTGGACGCCACCATCCACCTGATCCGCAAGCCCGAAGCCAGCATCGAGGAGCTCGTCGGCATCATCCCGGGGCCGGATTTCCCCACCGGAGGCCTGATCTACGGCCGCGCGGGGATCTGGCAGGCCTATCGCACGGGTCGCGGCAGCGTGGTCATGCGCGCGAAGACCGAGGTCGAGAAGGTGGGCGGCAGCTCGGACCGCGAGCAAATCGTGGTCACCGAAATCCCCTACCAGGTCAACAAGGCTCGCCTCGCCGCCAAGATCGGCGAGCTGATCCGCGACAAGCGCATCGAGGGCGTGCGGGAGGTCCGAGACGAGAGCGACCGCGACGGCATGCGTCTGGTGGTCGAGCTGAAGAAGGACGTCTTCCCCGACGTCGTCTTGAACCAGCTTTACCGCATGACCGACATGCAGGCGTCGTTCGGCATCATCAACCTGGCCATCGTCGACGGCCGGCCCGCGGTGCTCGACCTGAAGCAGACGCTGGTGCAGTTCATCGAGCACCGGCGCGAGGTGGTGAGCCGGCGCACTCGTTTCGAGCTGGCGCAGGCGGAAGCGCAGAAGGAGCTCGTCGAGGGCCTCGGTATGGCGGTCACCGAGGTGGACCTCGTGATCAAGACCATCCGCGAATCGCGCGACAGCGACGAGGCGCGCGCGCGCTTGATGTTGCTGCCGCTCTCCGGCCTCGAAGCCTTCGTGCGCCGCGCCGGGCGTCCCGAGGCCGAAATCGAGGCTGCCGCACAGGTGAAGGGCTACCGGCTCTCGGAGCGGCAGGCCAAGGCCATCCTCGAGATGCGCCTCGCCAAGCTCACGGGGCTCGAGTACGAAAAGCTCGCCCAAGAATACGGCGAGCTCTCGGACGAGATCGCGCGCCTGCGCGCCATCCTGGCCGACGAAGTGCTCTTGATGAACGTCATCGTGAGCGAGCTCGAGCAGGTGAAGACGAAGCACGCCGAGCCGCGCCGCACGCAAATCGTCGACGACGAAGCCGAAATCCAGATCGAGGACTTGATCCAAGAAGAGCCGATGGTGGTCACCATCAGCCACCAGGGCTACATCAAGCGCACGGCGCTGAACGACTACAAGGCCCAGAAGCGTGGCGGCAAGGGCAACCGAGGCATGGAGGCCCGGGACGACGACTTCGTGAACCAGTTGTTCGTGGCGTCGACCCACTCCTTCGTCTTCTTCTTCAGCGACCGCGGCAAGGTCTACGTGAAGAAGGTGTACGAAGTACCGCTCGCAGCGCGCCAGGCCAAGGGTCGGGCCATCGTGAACTTCCTCGGCATCGAAGAGGGTGAGCGGATTCGCGCCATCACTCCGGTACCGGGCTTCCAAGCCGGCATCTACGTGGTCACATTGACCACGGGCGGACAGATCAAGAAGACCGAGGTCGTCGAATACGAGAACTACCGCGAGAAGGGCATCATCGGCGTGAAGATCGCCGATGACGATCAGCTCCTGTCGGCCACCGTCACCGACGGCTCGCGCGAATTCTTGATCGCCACCAAGAGCGGCAAGAGCATCCGTTTCGACGAACAGCAGGTGCGCCCCATGGGGCGTCCGGCTGCCGGCGTGAAGGCCATCGAGCTCGAGGAGGGCGACCAAGTCGTGGGCTTCTCGGCTACCGACCCGTTGCGCACGCAGGTGCTGGCGGTGTGCGAGCGCGGCTACGGCAAGCGCACCCCGCTCGAAGAGTTCCGCCAGCAGAACCGCGGCGGCAAGGGCATCATCTTGATCGACGCGAGTGAACGCAACGGTCCGGTCGTGGGCATCGCGCTCGTGACCGACGCCGACGAGGTCATGCTGATCACCGATCGCGGTCAGACCATTCGCACGCGCGTATCGGAGATCCGCGAGACCGGGCGCAACGCTCAGGGCGTCAAGGTGATGAGCGTCGAAGAGGGCGAGCGTGTCGTGGCCCTCGAGGCCATGAGCGAGGCCTCGTCGGGCCTCGACGACGAGAGCCTGTTGCCGCCTGATGGCGAAGGGGACGCGAGCGAAGGCGAAGGCGCTTCCGGTGAAGCCCCTGACGGTGAAGGCGAAGGCGGCGCGGGCGGCAGCGCTGGCCCATCCGACGGCGAAGGGCCATCCGACGGCGAAGGCCCATCCGGCGGCGAAGGGCCATCCGGCGGCGAAGGGCCATCCGGCGGCGAAGGCCCATCCGACGGCGAACGGCCATCCGGCGGCGAAGGCCCGCCCGACGGCGACAGCGACCCGAGCTGAGTCCATGGCCCGAAAAAGCCGGCCCGGCGCTCCGGTGAGCGAGATGTTCCGGCTGCTCGTGGCCGAGCACCCAGACGCGCACTGCGAGCTCGAGCACGCGAGCGCGTTCGAGCTCGTCGTCGCCACGGTGCTCAGCGCCCAGGCCACCGACGTCGCCGTCAACAAGGTGACGCCGGAGCTCTTCCGGCGCTGGCCCGACGCACCCGCGCTCGCAGCAGCCGACCCGGCGGAGGTCGAGCGGGTCATCGGTTCCCTCGGCTTCTTCCGGCAGAAGACCAAGAGCATCGTGGGCCTCGCGCGTGGCCTCATGGAGCGCCACGGCGGACAGGTGCCGAAGACCCTGGACGAGCTCGTGAAGCTCCCAGGGGTCGGTCGCAAGACCGCCAACGTGGTGCTCGGCGTGGCGTTTGGAACGCCCGAGGGCGTGGTGGTCGACACTCACGTACTCCGCCTTTCGCAGCGCCTCGGCTGGAGCCGGCACGACACCCCGGAGAAGGTCGAGGAGGATCTGATGGCGGCGCTGCCGCGCGCGGACTGGGATCGCGTCTCGCACACGTTGATCTTCCACGGACGCCGCGTGTGCTCTGCGCGGAAACCGGCGTGCACGCTCTGCTCGGTGCGCACCCTCTGCCCCAGCGCCTTCCAGGCCGAGAAGGTCGGCCGCAAACCACCCCGCCTGCGCACGGATCGCAGCGCGAAGAAGCTCGCGAAGAAGCCGGCGAAGAAGGCTGGGAGAAAGGCCAGCGCCGCGAAGCCAGCCAAGGCGGCGGCACCAAGAAAGCCCAAGCCGGCCGCGAAAGCCGCGAAGACCAAGCGAGCAGCGAAGGCCGCGAGGCGCCGATGACTCGCGTGGCCAGGATCGAGCTCTTCCACGTCGCGGTGCCGCTGCCCGCGACGTTTCGCCCGAGCTGGATCCCGGGCTTCCCGCAGAACGAGAATCGCTTCACGTTGATCCGCGTCACGACCGACGACGGCATCGTGGGACACAGCGCGGGGCCCGCCATGGGCCGCGAGCGCGCGGGCCTCGGAGAGCTCGTGGGCCCGTATCTCATTGGCTTGAGCGCCCTCGACATCGACCTCGTGCAGCAGCGCTTGCGCGAGATGAGCTACCTCGGGTGGCGCAATTGGTGGATCGAACCGGCGTTCTGGGACATCGCGGGCAAGCACGCGCAGAAGCCGGTCTACGAGCTGCTCGGCGGTCAGGCGCGCGAGGTGCCTCTCTACGCCTCCACGGGCGAAGTGAAGACGCCCGACGCACGCATCGCGGAGGCCGAGGCACGCTTGGCGGAGGGCTTTCTCGCGCTCAAGCTCCGAGTCCACGACTTCGACCCCGCCGTCGACGAACGCCAGGTCACCGAGACCGCGCGAGCGCTCGGCGGGAAGATGAAGCTCGGCGTCGACGTGAACCAAGCCTGGCGCGTCACTGCCATCGCACCGGCGCCGCTTTGGGGTCTGGCGCGCGCACGACGCTTCTCCGAGGTTTGCGCCGATGCGGGCCTCGCTTGGCTCGAAGAGCCGCTGCCCATGGACGCGTACGAAGATCTGGCCGAGCTCACGCGCACGAGTCGCATCCCGGTGAGCGGTGGCGAGCTCCACACCCAGGGCTACCCCGAGCTTTCGATGATGGTCGAGCGGCGCTGCTACTCGATCTTTCAGCCCGACGCGATCTTCACCGGCGGCATCGCCCAGACCTTCGCCTTGGCGAAGCTCGTACGCGATCGCGGCCTCACCTACACACCTCACACCTGGACCAATGGCATCGGCTTCGCGGTGAACCTCCAGCTCTACCTCGCCACGGATTCGGCCAAGGAGCTCGAGTACCCGCTGAACCCTCCGGGCTGGGTGCCCGAAGCGCGCGATGGGCTCCTCACGACTCCGTTCTTGCACCGGCGTGGCAAGCTCGACCCGCCGCGCTCGGCCGGCCTCGGTTTCGAGATCGACGAGCGTGCTCTGAAGCGCTACGGCGAACGCTTCTTCGTCATGGACCGGAAGCGTCTGATCTGGTTCTCGCTCCGCACACGTGGAGTGAGGGCGTCGCTCGAGATCCAGCGCGCGCAGAAGCGCGCGGAGTGAGCGGCGAGCCAGGCCTTCACTTGCGGCTGGGACGACCCGGCGGCGCGGTCGGGCCGACGAAGCGGGGCAAGACTTCGGAGCCTCCGACGCGAAGGCCCGCGATCTTCCACTCACCGCTTTCGAAAACCATGGAGTAGTCGGCTTCGTAGCTCCCGGACGAAGCCTCCAGGGTCGCGTTCACGTAGCCGGCGTTGCCGCGGCTGCCACTTCTGTAGACGTCCACGCTCTTCGGTTCGGCGAAGTAAGGGTGTGCGCGCAACGTGCGTTCGAACTCGTCGCGCGAGACGGTCGCGCGGTACTTCGCGGCCATGATCGAGTAGGCGAGGTCCCACTTGCCCTCACGGACGTCGCCCACCAGCCAGCCGGCCACCTTGGACGATGGTGTTTCGACCGCGACCTTCGACGGGGCATCGTCGGCAGGCAGGCCCGTCAGCGGCGCTTTCGCCGCGTCGGGCGCAGGCTCGATTGCCGGCGAGGGCTTCTTGCAGCCGAGCGCCGTCGCGAGAACGACCAAGCACAGTACCCACTTCACCCGCTCCATGCCCGCGATGGTATCGCATCGAGGGAACCCGCGCTCGGCTCCGCTGTCGAATCGCGGTGGTCCTTCCGCGCCGTGCGCCCCGCTTCGTGCTGCTCGTCGTCTGGGCCTCCGGCTGCGGCGGCGTCGATGCGGAGCGCGCGTCGTCGGAGCCCCCGCTCGACGGCTACGTCGTGTTGGATCAATCCGCCGAAGATGCGGGCTTTGGCCTGCGTGTCGGCGGAAGTTGTCTGCCACGAAGCGGGCTCACGCCCGTTGCCGTGCCCGAGCTGGAATGGGCGCTCGTGGAACGGGTGAGCGACGAGGGCCGCGAAGTGACTTGGCTTCGTCCTCGGCCGGGGGCCTTGCTCTCGCTCAGCGGAGCGGAGCTCACGGAGGAGGTCATCGAGCTCGATGGCCCCATCGAAGAGCACGACGACGACGCCCCAGAAGACGCTGAGCCCTGAGAGGGTCGCTCCGGTCTGCGCTTCGTGGCAACGTCGCCTCGGAGGCGTGCGCGGATCTGGGGTTCCGGCGCTGACATCGCCGCTGGCATGACCGGCGTGGTGTTTTCGTTGCTCCTCGGGCTCGTCGCCCTCGCATGCGCCGTGCTCGTGCGCGCTCCGTGACGAAACGGCGAGTCAGCTCAGGCCCAATCGCTCGCGGTGGACCTTCACGATGCCCCAAGCGGCGTCGCCCGCGGCAGTGACGACCTCTTCGGTCGGCGGCACCGGCGCGCGATGAATGGAGACCACGACCACGCCGGTCACGGCGTCGGCGACTCGCCGCAGGAGAGCGCTGCGCTCGCCGCTCGACATCTCGGGCGCCCAACGCTCTACGCGAGCGGCGACCGCGTCGGCAAAGCGATCCCGCTCTCGAGAGACGTGCGGCAACTGGCCGAGCCGCTCGGCCCAGCGGATCACCGCTGCGAGGCGTTTCGGATGGCGTAGATAGTGCCGAGCGATCACCTCGGCACCGACCCGAATCGCACGCTCGAAGTCGTCCTCGTCGCCGGTCTTCTGATCGATCTCGGCGAGGAACGTCTCGAAGTTCCGCTCGGTGATGCGCTCGACGACGGCGCCGAGGAGCGCTTCGCGCGAGGCGAAGTATTCGTAGAATGACCCTGGCGCGACGCCCGCCCGCTCGAACACGCTGCGCAGCGAGCCCTCTTCGATGGCGTCGACGCCCTGCTCGGCCGCTTCCAGGATCGCGCTCACCACCGAGCGAGCGCGATCCTGCCGCGGCACACGGCGCAGGAACCCGCCGAGTCGTGCCCAAGGACCTCCCTCGGGAGCCGCCTTCGTTCGCTCGCCGCCCACGCCGGATACGGAGGTTTCCACAGCCTCAGCGGGGCATCACGCCCGACCCGATCCCGGTTCGCGGATTTTCCTGATTCAATCGCATTGTCGAGCACTTGGGACCCGAGCGTCGATCGCGTCGGCCTGCGTGTACGCTGGAAGACATGGCTCGTCGCATGCTCCGTGGTCCATTCGACTGGCTCTCACTCGCCCTCGGCGTCTGCCTCGCCGCAGCCTGCTCAGCCTCCAGCGGTAGCGGCGGAAACGACGACCCCGGCGGTGCCGCGGGCGTCGGCGGCAGTGGAACGGGCAGCGCCGGTGGCACGGCGGGCGACGCAGGGATCTGCGCCACCGGTTGTGCAGTCTGCACGCCAGGCACCACGAGCTGCGTCGGCAACGAGGTCCACAAGTGCGCCGAAGACGGCAAGAGTCAGGACGAGGTCGTCGAGACCTGCGACGTGGCCTCGGGCAAGCTCTGCGGCGACGGGAAGTGCGGCACTCCGTGCGAGCTCGCAGCGGACAGCCCCTCCAACGTCGGATGCGAGTTTTGGGCAGTCGACCTGGACCAGATCGACTACGTGACCGCCAACGATCCGGCGAGCGCGCCCTGGGGCGTGGTGCTGTCGAACGCGGGATCGGATCCGGCCAACGTCACCATCGAGCTGAACGAAGCGCCGCCGGGACAGCCTCCGTCGCTCAAGGTAGTGAAACAAGCCAGTGTTGCGCCGGGCACACTCGAGAAGGTCGTGCTGCCGACACGTGAGCTCGACTGTGGCGCCAAGCCCAACGACTACGCTTCGCCGGGAACCTGTCTTTCGTCCGCCGCCTATCGCATCACGTCGAGCTACCCCATCGTCGTCTACCAGTTCAACGTGTTCGAAAATGCCCACTCCAACGACGCCTCGTTGCTCCTCCCGACGAGCGCGCTCGGCAAGTGGCACCGCGTCATCGGTTGGATCGCGGGTCACCCCAAGCTCATCCAGTGGCCAGGCACGGGCGAGCCGCTCCTCGATCGTTCCTACGTCACGGTGGTGGGAACGAAGCCGGGAACGAAGGTGAAGGTCCGGCCGAGCTGGCGCATCAAGGGCAACCCACCCATCCCCGCGACGCCCGCAGGTGGCGAGATCGTGGCAACGCTCGGCCCGTTCGACGTGCTGAACCTAGAAACCGACGACGGCACGGACCAGGACAGCAACGCGGATCTCACCGGCACCGTCGTCGAATCGGACCAGCCGGTGGCGGTCTTCAGCGGCACGGAGCAGACGGGTTCCCCCTACCCGTACTCGGTACCCGTGGCCTCGGGAGGCATGAACGGCGGCAGCTATTGCTGCAATGACCATCTGGAGGAGCAGCTCTTCCCGGTGGAATCCGTCGGCAAGAAATACGTGATCCCGCGGAGCCCCGTCCGCTCCACGACGACCTGGAAAGAGCCTGACGTGTTGCGCTTCGTCGGCGTCGCCGAGACCGCCCACGTGACGACCACGCTTCCGCCACCCTACGATCAGTTCACGCTGGAGCCTGGAAAGTCCGTCACGACCTGGACCCAGTCGGACGTCACCGTCAGCGCAGACAAGCCCGTCATCGTCGGCCAGCTCCTGATTTCGGGCACGCTCGTCGACGGTCTGAACGGAGGAGCCCTGGGAGACCCCGCGCTCACCGTCTTCCCACCCATCGAGCAGTTCCGTTCGGACTACGTGATCTTGACGCCGGGCTCCTGGACGGTGAGCTGGGTGGTCATCGTGGCGAAGGAGGGAACGAAGACGATGCTCGACGGCTCGGCCACCGACGGTTGCGTGGCAGAGCCCGCTGTGAGCCTGAACGGCGAGAGCTACCAGTCGCGACGCTGCTCGCTCGCGGAAGGCGTGCACACGCTGACGGGCGACGGACCATTCGGGATCGTCATGTACGGCTACGGCTCGGCGGGCTCCTACGCCATGGCGGGCGGCGCCAACGTGAAGAAGACCTACGAGCCGCCGCCGATCCAATAGGGCTATCCGACCGCTCGAAACCCGGGCATCCAGCGCCGGCCGCACGCCTTTCCGGGATTCTGTCGCGCCTCGCTTTTGCCTCGGGTAGAAGGCAAAAATGCGCTTCGAGGGCTACTCCTGTCGGGGCTGCGGGGCCTCGTTCGGTCCTCGCGAGGCGACCTACCGCTGCCCGCGCTGCCACGGCAACCTCGACGTGGTCCCGAGCAACGCCCGCGCGACCCGCGAGTCCATCGCTTCGAACCGCGACCCGTCGCTCTGGCGCTACGCACCGCTCTTGCCGGTAGCGGTACCGGACGCGGCCGCCGGACCGCTCCGTGCGGTTGGCGGCACGCCGCTCTACCGCGCGCCGCGCTTGGCTGCTCGCCTCGGGCTCCGGAGCCTCTGGCTCAAAGACGAAGGCCGCATGCCGACCGCATCGCTCAAAGATCGAGCGAGCGCGGTCGTGGTGCAAAGCGCTCTCGAGCGCGGCAAGACGCCGATCTTGACGGCGTCGACGGGCAACGCCGGCGTCGCGCTCGCGGCCATGGCTCCCTGCGCGGGGCTCGAAGCGGTGATCTTGGTGCCCGCGACGGCGCCGCCGGCCAAGCTCACCCAGCTCCGGATCTTCGGCTCGACCTTGATCCTCGTGCGCGGCAGCTATGACGACGCCTTCGAGCTCTCCGAAGCCGCAGCGCGAGAGCTCGGCTGGTACTGCCGGAACACCGCTCAGAACCCCTTCACCGCCGAAGGCAAGAAGACCGCGGCGTTCGAGATCGCGGAACAGCTCGGCTGGCGAGCGCCCGATCGCGTGTTCGTGTCCGTCGGCGACGGCAACATCTTGGTGGGCGTGGAGAAGGGCTTCCGCGAGCTCGTGGAGCTCGGCTTCATCGATCGCATGCCCAAGATCATGGGGGTGCAGGCCGAAGGCTCGTCGCCCATCGCCCGGGCGTTCCAGGCCGGCAAGGGCGAGATCGAGCCCTGCACCACCACCACGCTCGCCGACAGCATCGCGGCCGGGCGTCCTGCCGACGGCGTACGCGCGCTCGGCGCCGTGCGGCGCACGGGCGGGGCCTTCGTCATCGTCACGGACGAGCGGATCCTCGAAGCCATCGTGACGCTCGGGCGAGAGGCCTCGGTGTTCGCCGAGCCGGCAGCGGCTGCGGCCTACGCCGGCCTCGCGCAGGAAGCCGCCGCGGGCCGCATCGGCGCCGACGAAGAGGTCGTCGTGCTCGTCACGGGCAACGGATTGAAAGACGTGGACGCCGCCATGCGCGCGTGCCCCTCCGACGCCCCCACCATCGACCCCGACCTCGCGGCACTCCGCGCCGTGTTGAGCCAAAGAGAAGAGAAGCCATGATCGACCTCAGCATCGACAAGTCCGGTCTCGAGAAGGCCGTAGCGCGCGCCAAAGAAAAGAACGTGGTGATCCCGACCCTCGCCCAGATGGCGGATCCCAAGAAGATCCCCGGCCACGTGGTTTCGAGCCTCGGCGACGTCGGGCTCTGGGACGTGAACCCGAAGAACCTCTTCCGCATCAACTGGCACAACCAGCCGGTCGAGAAGGGGGGCGCCTTCGGCGAGGTGAACTACCTCGAGTTTCCCCCGGAGCTCACCGGCGTCGAGGCGCGTATCATCGCCCTCGTCGGCAAGTGGTTCCCCACCGGCGCCCACAAGGTCGGCGCCGCTTTCGGTTGTCTCGCGCCGCGGCTCGTGACCGGGCAATTCGATCCCACGAGCCAGAAGGCAGTCTGGCCCTCGACGGGCAACTACTGCCGCGGCGGCGCCTACGACTCGGCGCTCCTCGGCTGCGAGTCCATCGCCATCTTGCCCGAGGGCATGAGCAAAGAGCGCTTCGAGTGGCTCAGCAAGGTGGCCGGCGAGGTGATCAAGACGCCGGGCACCGAGAGCAACGTGAAGGAGATCTTCGACAAGTGCTGGGAGCTCCGACGGTCGGGGCAGGCGCTGATGATCTTCAACCAGTTCGAGGAGCTCGGAAACTACCTCTGGCACCACGAGGTGACCGGTCGAGCCATGGGGGAAGTGCTCGAAAAGGAGCTCGGCCCCAAAGGCCGCCTCGCCGGCATGGTGGTGACCACGGGCTCGGCGGGCACCATCGCCGCGGGCGACTACCTGAAGAAGCTCTTCCCGGGAAGCAAGATTGGGGCGAGCGAAGCGCTCCAGTGTCCGACCTTGCTCGCCAATGGCTTCGGTGAGCACCGCATCGAGGGCATCGGGGACAAGCACGTGCCGTGGATCCACAACGTGAAGAACACGGACGTGGTCATGGCCATCGACGACGAAGCGGCCATCGCCTCCATCCGCCTGTTCAACGAGCCCGCGGGCAAGAAGTACCTGGCGGGGCGTGGGCTCGCGCCCGCGTTGGTCGAACGCTTGAATCTGCTCGGCATCTCCGGCGCGGCCAACCTGCTCTCGGCCATCAAGCTCGCCAAGTGGTACGAGCTCGGACGCGAGAGCGTGGTCCTGACCGTGCTCACCGACTCCATCGAGATGTACCGCTCACGGCTCGACGAGCTGACGCGGGAACGCGGCGCGTTCAGCGACACCGACGCCGCGGTGGCTCACCAACGCCACATCCTCGGCGTCGGCACCGACTTCATGGAGGAGCTGTCGTTCCCGGCGCGCAAGCGCGTGCACAGCCTCAAGTACTACACGTGGGTCGAACAGCAGGGGAAGACGTACGCCGAGATCCAGGAGCAGTGGAACGACGAAGACTACTGGACGTCGATCCCCAAGGTCGCGCCGGAGCTCGACCACCTGATCGAGGAGTTCAACGGACGCACGGGCCTCGGAAAGGCATGACATGCGAAGCATCGAGTTTTCGCTGAATGGAGAGAAGAAGGCCCTCGAGGTTCGGGACGGGGAGTCGCTCCTCGACGCGCTCCGCGACCGCTGCGGAATCACCAGCACCAAAGACGGCTGCCAACCCCAGGGGCAGTGCGGCTGCTGCCTGGCGCTGGTGGACGGGCAAGCCAAGACCACCTGCGCGCTCGACGCCCACAAAGTCGCTGGGAAGAGCGTCGTCACCCTCGAGGGCGTGTCGGTCGAAGAACGCGCGCTGCTCGCCCGGGCGTTCGTGGTCTCGGGCGGGCTCCAGTGCGGCTTCTGCATCCCGGGCTTCGCCCTGCGCGCGAAACATCTCTGCGACAAGCACCCGAACCCGAGCCGCGAGGAGATCGCCAAGGCCATCGACGGCCACCTCTGCCGCTGCACGGGCTACGTGAAGATCATCGACGCCATCGAGCTCTACGCCCGCGCGCGTCGCGGTGAGCCTCTGCCCGAGCCGGGCACCGACGCACACCTCGGACAGCCCTTCGCGCGCTACCGCGGCGCGGAGATGACGCTCGGCGACCGACCCTACGTCGCCGACATGACGCGCGAGGGCATGCTCCACGGCGCGCTCGCGCTCTCCCCTCACCCGCGGGCGAAGGTGCTGTCCATCGACACCGCGAAAGCGAAGGCTCTTCCCGGCGTCGCCGCCGTGGTGACCGCCGCCGACGTGCCGGGCGAGCGTTGGTACGGCCTGCTCTACGCCGATTGGCCCGCCTTCGTGGCGGTGGGCGAAGAAGCCCGCTACGTCGGCGACGTGCTCGCCGCCGTGGCGGCAGTGGACGAAGCCACCGCGCGCGAGGCAGCGGCGCTGGTTTCGGTCGAATACGAAGTGCTACCGGCGGTGCTCTCGCCCGACGACGCCCTGGCTCCCGACGCGCCGCAGGTGAATCCGACGCACGACAACGTGCTCTCGCGTTCGGTCATCCGTCGCGGCGACGTGGATCGCGCGCTCGCCGAGAGCGCCCACGTCGTGAGCGGCACCTGGCAGACCCAACGCATCGAGCACCTCTACCTGGAGCCCGAGGCCGCGCTGGCCGAGCCGCTCCCGGGTGGGAAGATGGCCCTCTTCACTCAAGGGCAAGGCGTATTCGACGACCGCCGTCAGGTGGCGCGCCTGCTCGGCATCCCCGAAGACGATCTCTACGTCGAGCTCGTGCCGAACGGCGGCGCCTTCGGCGGCAAAGAGGACATGAGCGTACAGTCCCAGACCGCGCTCCTCGCCTTCGTCACCAAGAAGCCGGTGCGGATCGAGCTCACGCGCGAAGAGTCGATCCGCATGCACCCGAAGCGTCATCCGATCCGGATGACCTACACGGTGGGCACGGACGCCGAAGGCCGCCTCACCGCAGTGCGCGCGCGGATGGTGGGCGACTCGGGCGCGTACGCCTCGGTGGGCGGCAAGGTCCTCGAGCGCGCGGCCGGTCACGCCGCGGGCCCCTACCGGGTGCCCAACGTCGACATCGAAGCGGTGGCCGCCTACACCAACAATCCGCCGTGCGGCGCCATGCGAGGTTTCGGTGCGAACCAGGCCAGCTTCGCCATCGAAGGCTGTCTCGATCTCTTGGCGAAGAAGCTCGGCATCGACGGCTACCAGATCCGAGACCGCAACATCGTCGCGGTGGGTGACGTGTTCTCCACGGGCCAGGTGCTCGAGAAATCCGTGGGCGTCCGCAAGACCCTGGAGGCGGTAAAAGACGCGTATTACGCCGCCAAGAACGCCGGCAAGCCGGTGGGCATCGCCTGCGGCATCAAGAACAGCGGCATTGGCAACGGCGTCGCCGAGTGGGGCAAATGCCGGCTCGTCGTGGAGAAGGACGGCACCGTCTCGCTCTACAACGGCTACACCGAGATGGGTCAGGGCCTCCTCACCATCTTGATCCAGTTCGCGGTGGAGGTGACCGGGCTCCCGGGAAGCGTGTTCCGCCCCAAGGTCGACTCCACCTTCGCGCTCGGCTGCGGGCAGACCACGGGCTCGCGGGCCACGCTCTTCGCGGGCAATGCGGTGAAGAGCGCGGCGGAGAAACTCGCGGTCGATCTTCGGGCAGGCAAGGCGCTGAGCGATCTCGTCGGCACAGTCTACGCCGCCGACGTGATCATCGACGATACGACCCCGCTCGGAAAAGACGTGCCCAAGGTGAAGACCCACACCGCGTTCGGATACGCGACGCAGGTCTGCGTTCTCGACGACAAGGGACGCATCGAACGCTTCGTCGCGGCCCACGACGTCGGAAAGATCGTGAACCCCGTGCTCTGCTCGGGGCAGATCGAAGGCTCGGTGCACATGGGCATCGGCTACGCGCTCACCGAAGAGCTGCCGACCGAGAACGGCATGCCCGTCACGTTCAAGCTTCGGGAAATCGGCGTACTGCGCGCGCGCGACATGCCCAAGGTGGAGGTGATCTTGGTGGAGGAGCCCGAGCCCGAAGGCCCCTTCGGCGCCAAAGGCGTGGGCGAGATCGGCCTCGTACCCACGGCCGGCGCCATCGCCGGGGCGCTCGAGGCCTTCGACGGCGTCCGGCGTCAGGTGTTGCCCATGAAGGACTCGCCGGCGGCCCGCGCCATGACGGTCGGCCGCATCTCGGGAGATCGCTCGCGTTGGCGCTGACGGACGTGCTCTTCGTCGATCTCGGAACCGAACAGCTCCTCGTCGACGGCGACGTCGTGGTCGCGCGCGGCTCCCTCGGCCTCGCCCCGGCCGGTGCTCGGGTGCTTGAGTGCCGGGGCGCGCGCGTGGTCCCTGGCTCCGTGAACGCCCACACTCATCTCTACAGCGGGCTCGCTGGACTTGGCATGCCCGCGCCCACGCGGCCGCCCGAGAACTTCGTCCAGATCCTCGAACGCGTCTGGTGGCGACTCGACCGAGCCCTCGACCGAGAGTCCCTGACGCGTTCTGCGGAGCTCTACGTGGCCGAGGCGTTGCTCCACGGCACCACGGCCCTCGTCGATCACCACGAGTCGCCGGAATTCATTCGGGGCTCCCTCGACACGTTGGCCGACGCGGCCGACGCGCTCGGCTGCCGTCTGGCCACGGGTTACGGCGCAACCGATCGCAACGCCGGCGAGGCGGAAGGTCGCGCAGGGCTCGACGAGTGCCGGCGCTTCGCAGAGACCAACCGCCGGGCGCGGGTGAAGCCCCTGGTGGCACTGCACGCTTCGTTCACGGTGGGCGACGCGACCGTCCGCTACGCGGGAAAGCTCGCGCGCGAGCTGTCGTTGCCGGTACACGTGCACGTGGCCGAAGACCGGGCCGACGTGAGCGACGCCCAAACGCGCGGGCACCCGGGCCCGCTCGAACGCCTGCTCTCCCTAGGAGCTCTTCCTCCGGGTTCGATCCTGGCTCATGGTGTCCACCTCGAGCGTTCGCAGGTAGAAGAAGCCACCGGCCGCGGGCTCTGGCTCGTTCAGAACCCACGCTCCAACGCCGGAAACCGCGTCGGCTTTGCCCACGCGCTGGGGAACGACGCTCGGGTGGCGCTCGGCACCGACGGCTATCCTGCCGACATGCGCGCGGAGCGCGAAGCACTGGCGAGCGAGGCCGCGCGCGCCGGAGCCACGCTCTCCGACGAGGTCCCGGCGTCGCGCATCCGCGCGAGCCGCGCCCTCGCGTCCGAACTCTTCGGGCTCCGCCTTTCGGACGCGGTCGAGGCGGGCAGCACGGCCGATCTCGCCATCTTCGACGACGGCGCGGCCCCACGCCCGCGACACGTCATCGTGGGCGGCGAGCTCGTCGTGCACGACTTCGCGCTCGCGCGGGGTGACATGGCGCAGATCGAAGCGCGCGCCCGCGAGATCGCACCCCGGCTGTGGGAGAAGATGACGAGCTACCCAGAGCCCTGAAACGAGTTGACGCTCGCGGGCTCGCTCGTGAAACTCGCGTCCTCGGCCATGGCTCGTCCGCTCTGCATCGATTCCGGGCGCCTCTACGCTTCCCTGTCGGCCCTCGGCGCCATCGGCAGCTACGCCGATGCACGCACGGGGCTCACCGGAGTGAATCGCCTGGCGCTCACAGCGGCCGACGGCGCGGGCCGTCGCCACGTGGTCGAGCGCATGCAGGCGCTCGGCCTCGAGATCACGGTGGACCGCATCGGGAACGTGTTCGCACGGCGGCGCGGGAAGCGGCCTGAGCTTCCACCCGTGATGATGGGCTCCCACATCGATTCGGTGGAGACGGCGGGCCGCTTCGACGGGTGCCTGGGCGTCCTCGGCGGCCTGGAGGTCGTCCACACCTTGAACGACCAGGGCATCGAAACGCTCCGGCCCGTGGTGGTGGCGTTCTTCACGGACGAAGAGGGCTCGCGATTCGGAACCGACATGCTCGGGAGCGCGGTCGCGACCGGCCGATTGCCCCTCGAGTCGGCGTACGCGCTCCGCGATCGCAACGGCCTCCGCCTCGAAGACGAGCTCTCGGCCATCGGCTTTCGCGGCGACGCGCCCGAGCGCGTGGAGCCCCCGTTCGCGTATCTCGAGTGCCACATCGAGCAGGGACCGGTCCTCGCGTCCCACGGCATCGACATCGGAGTCGTGACCGGAGTGCAGGCCATCAGCTGGCACGAGCTCACCCTGGTCGGCAAGAGCGCCCACGCCGGCACGACGCCCATGGAGCTCCGCGCCGACCCGGCGCTCGCTGCCGCGCGCATCGCCGTTCGGATCCGCGAGATGGCGACCTCCGGGCGCTTCGGCCCCGGGATGCGCGCGACCATGGGCGTCGTCACTCCACGGCCGGGCCTCGTGAACGTGGTGCCGGCGGAGGTCACCGCAAGCGTCGACCTCCGGAACCCGGACGACGACGGCATGCGTCGCGCCGAAGCCGAGCTCCTCGAGTTCTACCGTGAGGTCGAGCGGAGCGAAGGTGTGAAGATCGAGTGGCGGCAGACCGCCCGCACCGAGACGGTGGCGTTCTCGTCGCGCGTACAAGACCGCGTCGAAGCGCACGCGCAGGCCCGGGGGCTCTCGACCGAACGTATCGTGTCCGGCGCCGGACATGACGCTCAGGAGCTCGCCCGCATCACCACGGCCGGCATGGTGTTCGTGCCCGGCGAGTTCGACGGCATCAGCCACAACCCCCGCGAGCTCTCCAGCGAGAGCCAGTGTGCGAACGGCGTGAACGTGCTACTCGACGTGCTCTTGTCGTTCGCCAACGAGGAGACCCGGGCATGACCAGAGAGCGAGTCGTGCGAGTCGCAGTGACCCAGACGGTCAACGCCTACCGCGACATGCCGAAAACGGTGGGGGGCCTCGCCGAGCTCGCACCGAAGCTCGACGCGATCCGAGAGGCGAACCTCGAGCATCACGTGGAGCTGATGCGCGCAGCCAAACAGCGCGGCGCCCACGTCATGGGTTTTGGCGAGCTTTTCCCGGGGCCCTACTTCGCGCTCGGCAAAGATCCGATGTGGAGGCAGCTCGCCGAAGACGCCGCCACCGGACCGTCCGTGACGCGCATCGCCGCCGAAGCCCGGGCGCTCAGCCTCGTCGTCGTCGCTCCGCTCTACGAGCTCGACCCCTCGGGGCAGCGCTTCAACACGGCCGTGGTCATCGACGAGCACGGAGCGATCCTCGGCAAGTACCGCAAGACTCACCTGCCCGCGGGCCAGAACGAAAAGGGCTCGTTCGACGAGCCCTTCTACTACGACAAGAGCGACGGCGAGAACGGCGCGAGCCCGGCCAACGTCTCGAAGAACCCGTTCTTCCCCGTCTTCGCCAGCTCCGTCGGCAAGCTCGGCGTCGCCATTTGCTACGACCGGCACTTCGAAGGCGTGATGTACTCGCTGGCCCGCGAAGGCGCCGAGCTCGTGTTTTCGCCGGCGGTCACCTTCGGACAGAAGAGCGAACGCATGTGGGCGCTCGAATTCCAGGTCGATGCTGCTCGGCACAGGCTCTTCATCGCGGGCTCGAACCGGCTCGGTAGCGAGCCGCCCTGGAACCAACCGTACTTCGGCAAGAGCCACGTCGCCGGACCCAACGGCGTGCTGGAGAACCTGTCGGATCGGCCGGATCTCGTCCTCTCGGACGTGGATCTCGGGGAGCTCTCCCGACCCGATCCGTCCGGCTGGGACCTGCCGCGCGACGTGCGCTACCCGATCTACTCGCGCCGCGGCTGATCGGAGCGGGCATGCGGCTTGCTCTCTTCGGAGGCATGCGACGGCTCCTGGCGGCGTTCGGGCTCTTTTCGTCGATTCTGACCCCCGCTCTCGCCCACGCCAGTGACGGCGATTCACAGACAGAGGCTTGGGGTGAGCGCGAGAAGCCACAGGAGCCCGACCGTTGGGCAGCGCCGTTCACGGTGTGGGTCCACGTTCCGCCGATTGGACCCTTCGGTGTGCTCGCGCTCAGCGTCGACTGGTCGCCCGTGCGCTGGGTGGCCATCGAGGCGGGAGCGGGCGCCAACTTCGACGGCCCCCAGGCAGCGTTCTGGCCGCGCGCGCGCGTGCCTTTGACCCGTGGCGTCGCGATCTCTGCAGGACCTTCGCTGGCGGTTGGAGACTATGACGCAGACGACGACTGCTTCATGTGCGTCGACCGGCAGTACGAGGGCCCGTATCGCTCGTGGAGTCCGGCCGTAGTCGGCGGTGCGCTCGTCGCCATCGAAGGCCGAGCGCGCACCGGTTTCTCCTGGCGCGTCTACGCCGGCGGAAGCCGCGTGCTGAACGAGAGCGCGGTCGATTGCACACCCGAGAGCGGCGAAACCGAGTGCAGCGCGCGCAACGTGCTCGCAGGCGGCTATCTCGCCGCATCCTTCGGCTGGGCCGACCTCTGAAGTTCCCCCTCCGCGCCCGACCCCCGTGGCCGCTCGGGCCAAGGCTTTGGCCGGCACGGTCACTGACCGTGGGGTCGATGTAGGACATAGTGGGACCATGGAGGCCCGAGAGCAAATGTCGAAATCCAATGACCTTTCCCGGTTCGCTCTGGTTTTCGCCCGAGGCGCTGCCTTGGCCCTGCTCGGGGCGCTGGCCGCTGGCTGCGCGGCAAACGTCGATTCCTCGGACGACGAGCCCACCCCCGTGGATCCCGGCGGGAACGTCGATCCGGGTAAGGGCGACAACGCCGGGTCCCCGACCTTCGGCAAGAACGTGGTGGTCGACTGCATCTCGGCCAAAGACGGCGTCTCGGTCCGGACCTGCAAGCTCGGCTCGACCGACAGCTGCACGGTGGCAGCCACGGTGCAGGCGACCCAGGTCGTGAAGAACACCGCGAGCGTCGCGAGCATCACCGGCACGGCGTCGACCCACAACGGCAAGTCCGTCCACCTCCTGAACGCCGCCGAAGCGAAGCTCCTCGCCGACCTTCACCACATGAAGCTGCTCTTGAGCTCTGCCGGCAAGCCCGCAAGCACTGCCTACGAGTACACGAAGACCGGCGCTCCGTTCGTCTACGCCGCAGCCCCCACGGGCATGAGCGTGGTCACTCGCACCTCGGCCAATGACACCATCGCTCGCGTCCAGAAAGCGTTGAAGGCGGCGGCGCCGACTTGCTCGAACTTCCGGGTGGCCTCCACCGACGGTATCACGCCGATCGACGTGTCCTTCGTGTGCGAGAAGACCAGCAGCGACACGCTGCTCTTTTGCGACGGCACGGTGCCGGACGGCATCGACTACGCGGTCGGGGCGTCGGCCATCGTGAACGGCGTGGCCCTGAACTTCGTCAAGGCGGGCTGCGGCGCGTTTGGCTACGATCTCGTGAACCAGGGCGATACCGCCGTGACCGTGAAGTCGCAGATGTCGGGCGTCACGCTGGCCCCGGACTGCAACTTCGGAATCGGCGCCAAAGGCGACGGCTACTGCGACGCGGCCGACATCGCCGGGCCCACGACCGTGACCTATTCGGGCACCATCACCCGCGGCTCGACCAGCGTGAGCTTCAGCCTGCCGGTGAAGGTCCGCTGCACTTCGCCCTGAGAGCCGGGCTCAGGCGTTCACGTAGTTGACGCCGCTCTGCTCGAGCACGCTCTTGCCGAGCAGCGTCATGAGGGCGAGGTAGGTGAGGTCCACCTCGCCCGTCGCTTCCCCGGTGAGACTCGAACTGGCATCGTCGGCCGCACACGAGACCGAGAAGCCCGCTCCGCGATACTCCGCGACGCCGGCCTCGACGCGGGTCTCGAAGTCGCGGCCCTCGAAACGAGCGAGCACTCGGAAGCCGGCAGGCGAGCGCTCGACGAAGAAGCCATCGCGGTTCTGGTGCCGCGCGAACTCCGCGGCGCTGCCGAAGAAGCGCGGTTTCAGGACGTAGGGGCCGCCGTCTTCCGGACAGAAGACGTCGCAGTTGCCGCACTCGTTGCAGAAGTCGGCATAGTTCGCGATCTGGTGCTTCTCTTCCACCGTGAGTACGCCCTCGTGCCGGATGGTGAAGCCGCCGCCGGGGAGCACTGTGGCTTTCCGGATCGGGATCTCCATCTTCGGCAGCGCATAGGTGAAGTTCGCGTCGTTCGGGCAGACGGGCAGGCACTTGTCACACGTGAGGCAGTCGAAGAGCACCAGCAGCGAGCCGACCTTCTTCGGAGGCTTCTGGGTGGCCGCGCGCGTGTAGCGCGGGTCGTTCTGGATCGCGTCGACGTAGCTCTGGGTGTTCTCGATGCGGGCCGCGGAGAGCCAGCGCCGAAAGAGCGCGTCGCCGGCCCGAGCGCGCAGATCGCCACCTTCGTCCAGCGCCTGGCGACAGGCGACGGAGTCGCCTCCCCCGGCGGCCTCGAGGGCCCGCTCGGCGTGGCCGCGAGCTCGGATCACGAACTCGTCGAGGTTCTTCGCCCCCACCGCGTTCATGCGCGCACCGAGCTCGCGGAAGTAGCCTTCGAGCCGTCCGTAGCCCCCCGGGCGCAAGAGGTCGGTACAAACCGTGACCGGCACGAGCCCGAGGCTCACCGCTTCGGGGAAGTTCTTGGCGTCGATGCCCGCGGAAAACGACACCGGAAAGCGATCGCCGAAGGTCTTGCGAAAGCGCCCCACGAGGCTCATGGCGAGCACGTGGAGCGGCTGCCCGGAGAGGTACATGACCTTCTCGCTCGGCGGGAAAAAGCTCCGCTCGTTCCTCACGATCAGCGTGTTGCTGAACTTCACGCCGAAGCCTCGACCGAGCTCTTTGGCCCGATCGCCGAGCCGCCCGACGAAAGCTTCGGCGTCGGGCCAGGTGGCGTCCTTCTCGAATGCATCGTCCGGGGCGTGGTCGGCGTAGCCGAGAACGTCGTTCAAGATCCGGCGGACCTCTTCCTTGCCGAGCAGCGTCGGATTCAGCTTCACGATGCAGTGGAGGCCGACCTTTTCCAGCAGAAATTCCGTGATGCGCTCGATCTCTCGGGGCGGGCAGCCGTGGAAGGTCGAAAGCGTGAGGGTGTCGCTGAGGCGCGTGCGAAACGGCAAGTCTCGATATCGCGCGAAGGGCTCGGGGATCTGGCGGCGCAAGCGCTCCACGACTGCGCTCGCGTCGAGCATGCCTCGCAAGAAGGCCTGCACGCGGTCGCTCTGGATTCCGGCGAGGTCGTAGCCGACGCTCATGTCGAAGACGGTGTCGGCGAAGCCGGGCTCGAGCCCGAGGCGCCCGCTCGCACAGAGGATCTCGATGAGCATCGACGCTTTCACGTACTCTTCCAGGGACTGCTCCAGCGTGAGCTCCTGGGACCACTCCACGTTGTAGCCGATGGTCTGCGCATCGATGCAGGGACGAGGGATCTCGAGCTGGTCGAGGATCTGGACGGTCTTCAGCTCGAAGATGCGGCCGCCGCCCAGGAACGACAGCACGATGTTCTGCGCGAGCTGCGAGTGGGGCCCGGCCGCGGGCCCGAGCGGCGACGACGCCGTGTGCCCGTGGAAGTCGACCCGCAGGTCCCTGCCGGGCAAGCCACGCACGAACTTCTTGCTCGGCAGGTGGAAGATCGCGTCGTCTTCGTCGAGCTCGCGAAACACGCGGGAGATCAGGCGATCGAAGGCATAGGGTACGAGCTCGGCCACGACCGAATCATAGTCGCGCGACCAGACGGATGGCGAGACATGGAACGGCCTCCGTCAGCGCGCGCGGAAGCGCGCCACCAAGGCGTCGCACGCCGTGTACGGGTCGAGCTCGCGCCGCTCGACGGCGGCCGCGGCGGCGTCGATCTCGCCGCCGAGCTCGCCGAATGCAACCTCGGCCAGGGTGTCGCGGAAGAAGGTAGCGACCAAGAGCCGGAAGCGCTCGCTCCGCCGCGAGCGACCGAACTCGGTCTCGAGCCACGCCTGGTGGGCACGCAGGGCGGACACGAGCTCGGGGAGGCCAGTGCCGCGATTGGCAGCCGTCTTCAGGATGGGCGGCGTCCAAACGTCCCCGCTCGCGCCGGTCGGTCGCGGGCTCACGCTGGCGGCCGAGTGGCCGCGAGACTTCTGGGCAGCCGATGAGAACAGCTCGGTGCCGAGCGCGATCATGGTCTCGAGGTCTCGCACGGTGAGATCCGCGCCGTCACGGTCGGCCTTGTTCACCGCGAACACGTCGGCACACTCGAGGATGCCAGCTTTCGCAGCCTGCACGTCGTCACCGAGACCCGGCGCCATGACGACGAGGGTGGTGTGCGCCATGCGCGTAACCTCGAGCTCGTCCTGCCCGACCCCGACGGTCTCCACCAGCACCACATGGGCACCCCAGGCGTCGAGGACCCGGCAGATGTCGGCGGTGGAGCGCGAGAGCCCGCCGAGTGCACCGCGTGTCGCCACCGAGCGGATGAAGACCTCGGGGTCTTCGAAGTGACGCTGCATGCGGATGCGATCGCCCAAGATCGCGCCGCCCGAGAACGGGCTCGTGGGGTCGACGGCCACGACCGCGACGCGGGCGCCGTCGGCGCGGAAGCTCCGGATCAGCTGGTCCGTGAGCGTACTCTTGCCCGCGCCCGGGTTGCCCGTGATGCCGACGACCCAGGCCCTGCCCGTGTGCGGGTAGAGGGCCTTCAAGAGCTCCCGGTGGCCCGGCAGCGCGTCGTCCACCGCGCGGCACGCGCGGGCCGCACTCCGCATGTCGCCGGCGAGGACTCTGGAGACCAGCTCGGCGAGCATGGGCTCAGACTCGCTCGCGCTTGCGCTGGTCCATGATGCGCTCGACCGTGCGCGTGGTCATCCGCGCTTGGCGCACCTCGGAATCGGCCAGCATCCGCTTGTGAAAATCGATGTTGGTGCGAATCCCGCCGATGATGAACTCGTCCAGCGCACGATCCATGCGGACGAGAGCTTGTTCGCGGGTCGGCGCTTGCACGATGACCTTGGCGAGGAGCGAATCGTAGTGCTGCGGCACCGTCCAGCCGCCGTAGACACCCGAATCCACACGCACGCCGCCACCGCCGGGCGGGTGATACTCGGTGATGAGCCCGGGCCAGGGCGCGAAGGTCTCGGGATCCTCCGCCATGATGCGGCACTCGATGGCGTGGCCGCGAAACTTCCAGGGTCGCGTGTCGGGCAAGTCCAACTTGAGGCCGGCGGCGACCTTGAGCTGCTCGACGACCAGATCGACTCCGGTCACGAGCTCGGTCACGGGGTGCTCCACCTGCACGCGCGTGTTCATCTCCATGAAGTAGAGGCTCTTGTCCTCGTCCATCAGGAACTCGAGCGTGCCGAGCGTCGTGTAGCCGGTGTCACGCACCGCCTTGCGGATGCGCTCGCCCATCTCCGAGCGAAGCTTCTCGCTCATGGCCGCGCTCGGCGCTTCTTCCACGAGCTTCTGGTGCCGGCGCTGGAGAGAGCACTCGCGCTCGCCGAGCGTCCACACTTGGCCGTGGGTGTCGGCCAGCGCCTGGAACTCGATGTGGCGGGGGCGCTCGACGAAGCGCTCGAGATAGAGCTCGGGGTTCTTGAAGCTCGCCATGGCCTCGGCCGTGGCACTCTCGAAAGCACGCCGTACCTCGGAGAGCTTCCGCACCACGCGCATGCCACGACCGCCGCCGCCGCCGCGCGCCTTGATCATCACCGGCAGGCCGACGCGGGTCGCCTCGCTTTCGGCGTGGGCCGCGCTGGTCAAGGCTTCGCTGCCCGGCAAGAGCGGCAACCCGAACTTCTTGGCGACTTCGCGAGCCCGCAGCTTGTCGCCCCACTGTCGCATCGAATCCGGGGTCGGTCCGATGAAGGTGAGCCCACACTTTTCGACGACTTGGGCGAACTCGGCGTTCTCCGACAAGAAGCCGTAACCCGGGTGGATGGCGTCGGCTCCGGTGATCTCCGCCGCGCTGATGATGGCCGGCACGTTCAGATAGCTCTCGCTGGCGGGCGCGCGACCGATGCACACGGCCTCGTCGGCGAAGCGCACGTGCAGCGCCTTGGCATCCGCCTCCGAGTGCACGGCGACGGTCTTCACCTCGAGCTCGCGACACGCGCGGATGATGCGCATGGCGATCTCGCCGCGGTTGGCGATGAGGACCTTGCGGAACATGGTTCAGCTCTTCTTGAACTTGAAGAGCTTCTGGCCGAACTCCACGCTCTGCCCGTTCTCCACCAAGATCTCCGTGATGGTGCCGGGGAACTCGGCCTCGATCTCGTTCATGAGCTTCATCGCCTCGACGATGCACAAGGTCTGGCCCTTCTTGACGCTGGCGCCCAGCTCCACGAACGGGTCGGCGTCGGGCGCGGGCGCTCGATAGAACGTGCCGACGAACGGCGACGTGATGAACCCCTCGTTGGGGTCGGTCGGCTTCTCCTGCCGGGCAGCGGCGGGTGACGCGGACACGACCTGGACTTGGGGAAGGCCCGCGAGCGCAGGAGCCCCGGACGCCGCAGCACCCCGTGCCATCGACACACGCACGCGCACTTTTTCGTCTTCGTACTCGAACTCGGACGCGCCCCCGTCCTCGAGCGTCTTGAGCAGGTTCTTGATCTGCTTCAGCGGTAGGTCCATCGCGCGCGAAAGTAGCGGAGAGCCGCGACCTCGGGAAGCCCGACGTCGCAACGCGGTGCAGCCACGCGAATCCGCGGCGCGTAGGCGATTTCGCGGTGCGTCTCAGCGCGAGCGCGCGCGCTCCAAGTGATCGACGAGGCCGCGGAGCGCCAGCTTGTACGAGTCGGCTCCAAACCCGGCGACGCGCCCGAAGCAAGCGGGTGCCACCGTCGAGTGACGGCGGAACGCTTCGCGCGCGTCGGGGTTGCTGACGTGGACCTCGACCGCGAAAAGGCCCGATCCACGCAGGGAGTCGTAGAGCGCGTACGAAGTGTGGGTCAGCGCACCGGGGTTCAGGAGGATCGCCGAAAAGCCCTCGTCCTCTGCGGCGTTGATCCAGTCGATCAGCAGCCCCTCGTGATTGCTCTGGCGGCACGTGACCTCGACACCGAGCTCACGCGCGAGGCGTCCGAGCTCCTCGTGAACGCGCGCGAGCGTCGTCGTGCCGTAGATCTCCGGCTCGCGCTTGCCCAGGCGATCCAGGTTGGGGCCGCTCAGCACGAGCACGCGCCAAACACCCTGCGAAGCTCCGCGGAGGCGGCGTGGCGCGACGCGGGGCGCCGGTGGACGAGGAACGGTCCCCGCTCGGGCACCGCGCCGCGGCCGTGTCGTCATGAGCCAGAACCCCGTGTCAGGAAGATAGCTCTTCCACCAACTTGGGCGCCGCCAGTCTGAGCAGATAGCGACCCTTGCCCAAGTTCCCGTCGGGGCTCAGCGTGATGGCAACGAAGTAGTTCTCGTTCAAGACACGAATCAGCGTGACCATCTTGGCGCTCTTGAACGCGACCTCTCGCGTGTCTCCGGCGTCGAGCATCTCGCTGGCGCGCTGGATCGCCTTCACGACCACGCTGACCTCGGCGCCCACCGTCTCGATGTCGAACGGAGAGTCGCCCTTGGAGTAGCTCTCGAGCGGGATGCCCTCGAAGTCCATGAGAAGGCCAGCCATGCCGCCTTCGACCCCGTCCACCATGCCCTGGAGGGCCTCCTTGAACATGGTCAAATCGTAGCTGCTTTGCCCGAGGGAGTGAACGTTTCTGGGGGGATGGGCGTGCGCCCGCCGGGGCGGCGGGTGGCGGACCTGCCCGAAAATCCCGCCTCTCTCGGCCTTTTCTCCGACCCACGCCCGGGATCGACGTGCGCGGCAGCGGGGGGCTTGCACCCGGGCGCCGGCTGGGGGATGTCCACCAAGGAGATCTGTCCGCTCTAGTGTCCTTGACCCTGCGGATGGCGAGCGGCTACCTTCCCGTCCCTCCCGGGGCACGTGGCCCCGGATCACCACTTTGCTCGCTTTCAGGTAGGTAGCCGGAGCCCATGCGTGCGCGAGCGGGGGACCCGCCCCGCACAATGACACAGAAGGTCCTCGCTGGACGGGCCGACAACCCCGAGCTCACGGGGGACCTCGTTCGAGTGAAGGTCGACCAGGTGATCCTCGCGCGCGAGCCGCATCGCGTGCTCGGCGAGGCGCTCCAGCACGGCATGAAGAAGTGCGCGGTCGAAGTCGCCGTGGCCTACGACACGCGTTGCGTCACGAGCGACGGCGCCGAGACCGCGGGCGATCGCGTGACGCGAGCCGCGCTCGGCACGGGTCTCTTGCTGTCGCGACCCGGCATCGGCTTCCCTGCCCCCGTTCACCTCGAGCGTTTCGGCAGTCCGGCTCGGCTGGCGGTCACCGACGAGCCGCGACTCGCAGCTGTGGGCGGCGCCGGCATGCTCACGCTCGTGGCAGCGCCTTCGCAGCTCGCCGAGGCTCTCGCCACCGGCACCATCTGGCTGCGGCCGCCGCAGAGCATCCAGGTGTTGCTCTCCGGGCGCATTCGTCCGTTCGTGTGCGTGCGCGACGTCGCACTCGAGCTCGTCCGTCGCGGGCTCGGTGAGATCATCCAGCGCGTCGACCGCGAGACGCGCGCGCCCGTCGTGATCGAATTCGCCGGTCCCAGCGCGCGCCTGCTCTCGGTGCCCGATCGGGCAGTGCTGGCAGCGCTCGCGCCTCACCTCGGCGCCGCCGCCGCCGTGTTCGTCAGCGACGAGAAGACCGAGGTCTATCTGCGCGACCAACGACGCTCGAAGGCGCATCGGGGCCTCGTGCCCGACCCCGGCGCGCCCTGCGCCGACGCCATCAGCGTCGATCTTTCGGCCGTCGACCCCCTGGTCATGGACGAAGAGGGCGTCGTTCGCCCGGTGCGAGAGCTCGCGGGCAAACCCGTGCTCCAGGTCGTACTCGGCGGGGACACGGGCGCGTCGCTGCGCGACATGCTGGCGGCCGCCGCGCTCTTGAAGAGCAAGCGCGTGCCGCCGCGCCTCGATCTCCTGGTGGCTCCACCTTCACGCCAAGCGCTGGAAGTGCTCGCGCACTCGGGCGCGCTCGTCGACCTCATCGCCACGGGCGCGCGGTTGATCGAGCCCGACCACCGGCTGGTGACGGGCGAGCTGTACCCGCCGCCGGCCGGTGGCGTTTCGCTTCGCACTTGCGACCCTGAGCCGAGCGCACCGCTCGACCGTCGTTTCGTGGTCGCGTCTGCCGAGACCATAGCCTACGCCGTCGCTTCGGGCAGCGTGGGAGATCCGCGTTCGTTCAAGCGCCCGGTACGCGTCACGGTTCCGCGCACGTTGCCCACGGACGACGTGCTCATCGTGCGCAAAGGCAAGGCCAAGGGCAAAGGCGATGGCGATGGTGGCAAGACGCCGGCGGCCGTGATTCCGCCGCCGAGCGGCTGGTCCGCCGCCCAAACCCTGAACGTGGTGGCCGAGCGCGTCGTGCCGACCGAACCGAGCGCGATGGTCCTGAGCTCCCTCGACGCCGTGCGCTGGGCTGCGCGCTATGCTCCCGAGCTGTCGCCGGCGCTCCGCGCCGTCATCGCCGAGTTCTTCCCGGCAGGCCTCGTGCCGCTCTTCTCCGCCCTCGGCATCGTGGTGCTGACGACCGACGCGGCCTCGCTCAAGCGTGTGGCCACCGAGAAATCCGTGGCGCTTCCGGCACCGAGCCCCGCGGACGAGGTCTCGCTGGGCGTCGGCTCGGGCACGCTCCGCGCCCAGTGGGCGGCGCTCGGGCTGGAACGAGCCTGGACGCAGGTCGGGACGGCAAAGAGCGCTCCGCCGCCGGGCAAGCCTGCGCGCTGAATCGGGCCGGGCCCCGTCGACGGCGCTTCGGTCCGTCGTTTATGCTCCGCCCATGCTGCGCCCTTCGACTGCGCTCCTGGCTCTGGCACTCGTCATCTCGTCCCGCCTCGCGGCGGCCCAAGAGGGAACGGATCCACCGAAGGCGGCGGACACACCCAAGGAGACGGCTTCCGATCCCGTGCCTGCCGCGGCCGAAAAGAAGCCGACGGAAGAGACCAAGCCCGCCGCGGGCGAGAAGGAAACGCCGGCACCCGCCCCGGACGCCGAAGCGGCGGAGGCCAAGGCCAAGAGCGAAGCCGCCTTCGGGCACGGGCGACAATTCGGGGTGAGGGGCGGCATCGTCGGCGGCTACCGCATGGTGTTCCGCTACGACAAGTCGCCCTACTGCAACGACCCCGACCCCAAGAAGCAGGTCAAAGACCAGCAGAAGTTCTGCGGACACGCCGCGCCATTCGCGCTCGAAGCCGCCGTGAGCTTCGCCCCCATCGACTCCATCGAGCCGTTCCTGTTCGGCCGCTTCGGGCTCGCTCGCGAAGAGAAGACCGACACCGATGCGGTGCTGATCTTCGGGGCCGGCCTTCGCGTCTATACGATGTCGGATTCGGCCTTCAAGATCTTCATCGAACCGGCCATCGGCGCCGAGCTCGAAGGCGGCGGCGACGACCCTGCGTGGAAGAGCAACGACCCCGCCTACAAGAAGGACGTGGTGTTCCACCTCGCGGCCGGTCCCCAATACGACTTCGCGAAGTTCGTGGGCATCTACCTGGATGCTGGAATCACCACGGGCATCCTGCGCTCCATCCACTCGAACCTCGAGCTGCAAGCGGGCCTGCAGTTCCGAGCCCCCTGAGAGCAGCCATGACCGAACGACCCTTCCGAGTGCTCGGCGTGCAGCAGATCGCCATCGGCGGGCGCGACAAGTCCGCGCTTCGCCACCTCTGGACCGACGTGTTCGGGCTGACCCGCGTGGCCGAAAAGCGCATGGAGCGCGAAAACGTGGACGAAGACATCGTCGAGGCCGGCGTCGGGCCGTTCCGGGTCGAGGTGGACCTGATGCAGCCCATCGATCCCGACAAGAAGCCCGCGGTCCACGAGGTCCCGCTGAACCACATCGGGCTCTGGGTCGACGATCTGCCGAAGGCCGTGACTTGGATGCAAGAGCAGGGCGTGCGCTTCGCGCCCGGCGGCATCCGGCCGGGCGCTTCGGGCCACGACATCTGCTTCCTCCACCCGAAGGGCAACGCCGAGTTCCCCATCGGCGGCGAAGGCGTGTTGATCGAGCTCGTGCAGGCGCCGCCGGAGGTGATCGCCGCGTACGACGCTCACGTCCGATAGAGCTCGAGCAGACGCCGCGCGCCCTCGGTGGGCGTGATGATGCCCTCGCTCACCTCGCGCTCGATGTCGGGCGCCATGGCCTTCACGCTGGGATGCTCGCGGAGCTCGTGCTCGAGGGCCTCGCGGAGCAGCCCGAGCAACCAACCGCGGCGCTGCGCATCCCGCACCTCGCCGAGCCTGCCCGTCGATTCGAGGAACGCTCGGTGGTCCCGCACGTGTTGCCAAATCGTGTCGATGCCACGCTCTTCCAGAGCGCTCACGCAGGCGAGTTTGGGGACCCAGGGCGCATCTTCGCCACGCAGCAGACGAAGCGCGCTCTGGTATTCGGCGCGAGTTCGTTCGGCCCGTTCGCGTCCGTCACCGTCCGCCTTGTTGATGGCGATCACGTGCACCAATTCCAAGATCCCGCGTTTGATCCCCTGGAGCTCGTCGCCCGCGCCGGCCAGCGCGAGGAGCAGAAACGTGTCCACCATGCTGGCGACCAGGTGTTCGCTCTGGCCGACGCCCACCGTCTCGACCAAGACCACGTCGAACCCCGCGGCTTCGACTGCCAGGATTGCCTCCCGCGTGTGCCGGCCCACCCCGCCCAACGCGCCGCTGGACGGGCTCGGTCGAATGAACGCGCGGTCGCTGGCGGCGAGGCGCGGCATGCGAGTCTTGTCACCCAGGATGCTGCCGCCCGACACCGCGCTCGACGGGTCGACGGCGAGCACGGCCACGCGGTGACCCGCACCGATGAGGTGGAGGCCGAGGGCTTCGATGAACGTGCTCTTGCCCGCGCCCGGGACGCCGCTCACTCCGACCCGGAGCGCCCGCCCCGTGTGCGGCAAGAGCCGAGCGAGGAGGGACTGGGCCAAGAGTTGATGATCGGCGCGCGAGCTCTCGATCAGCGTGATCGCCTTGGCGAGGGTACGGCGCTCGCCAGACCCGATGCGCGCGGCGAGGTCGGTTACGTCCTTCGGCTCCACTGCTCGACCGAATCATCGGCGACTTGGGATCCTACGCGCCACGTTTTTCTCGGGCCGCGCGCAGAAGGCGCGCCGGGCGTCGCGTCAGGGCAGCGACCAGTCGGAGCGGTGTGCATCGAAGGCGGCTCGAGGCAGCTGGACCAACACTGGGTGAGCCGCCGGGTCGAGCCACGCGATCACGGCTTCGAGCTCGGTTTCGGCCGTCGCAGTGCAGCCGGCGGTCGAGCTCGAAGCGCCACTCCAGATGTGGAGGAAGATGCAGCTGCCGGCGCCGGGCACGGTGGGCGCGACGTTGTGATCGACGAACAGGCCCCAACCGTAGAGCGCGTCGGGGCGCAGCATCTTCTCAGAGCTCGACCAGTCCACGGACGTCACGGCGTTTCGATGCACGAGTTGGTTGTAGTGGCTCGAACCCGGATCATCCACACACTCGAGGTCTGCAGTGGCCTGCACGTAGGGGAGCTTCATCCATCCGGCCTCGGCCAGCGGCGCGTAGCCGAAGGCGGTGCCCAGCGAGAAGATGCCCGCCGGCGAACGACCGTCGCCCTCTTGCTTGTCGGGTCCGTCGTTCGCCGCCGGGTGCAGGCCCCGGCCCCAGCCGAGCCCGCTCTTGCCGAGGACCACCGGGATCGGGCTTCCGCTCGCCTGCCAGTCGCCTTCCGGCGCGCGCTCGTAGCGCTGCATGGCCGCCGGCACGCTGGACCAATCCTCCGACACCACGCTCAAGAGCTGCGTGGTCTCCGCTCCGATGGGCGACGCTTTTGCGCCGCCGCCGCCGACTCCACCGACTCCGGCGACTCCGCCGCCACCGCCCGCCGCGTTTGCTCCCGTCGTCCCCGACGGTGCGCACGCGCTCAGCGTCGCGACGACGAGAACGTACGCACCGAATCCGTGCGGCATGCAGGGTGAGTCCATTCTTGGACTCGCTCCACGTCGTCGGTCCCGAACCGCCATCCTCGCCTCACGGGCAGGCGGCTGCGAGCGGGTGCGGGTATGGATGGCT
Source organism: Polyangiaceae bacterium (assembly GCA_046351435.1). Taxonomy (GTDB): domain Bacteria; phylum Myxococcota_A; class Polyangia; order Polyangiales; family Polyangiaceae; genus JADJKB01. Next base: position 51,119 of record JAXLYN010000013.1, on the reverse strand, counting down.
CGCGAAGTGCTTCTCCCAGGTGTCGGCCTTGGCGCAGCGATAGAGCGTCTTCTCGTCGCTGGCCCAATAGGCGACTCCCACGCTGCACTTCGCCGGCCGGCTCGCGACGGGCCCCGAGCCCACGCCCTGGGTGCCGTCGAACGATGCGGTGCCTTCGAAGTAGTCCCGGTTCGCCTTGATGTAGTCCTGGTTGGCGTCGGCGACCGTGACGGTCGCAGGCTTGCCGTTCTGGTCGGTGTTGTTCCAATAGTAGAACGGTGAGCTCGCCTGCTCGTGCGTCACCGGGTCGTCCATGCCGCGCCCGGTCTGATCGCGGCACGGCCAACCGGTCGCGTCGGCGTGGCCGTCGAACTTGGCGAGACAGGTCTCGCCCGCGGGGCACTCTGCGTCGGAGGTGCAAGCATCCACGCAGGTACCGATGCCTGCGCACTCGTCCGCGACGCCGCAGCTCCGATGATCCCCTCCGCTGCAATGGGAGCGAAAGGTGCTGCAGATGCGCTCGATGACCCCGTCGCACTGGTTTGCCCAGGGTTCGCCACCCGTTTGGTCGACGCGATAGATCTGCGTGACGGCGCCGTTCTCGTAGCCACCGGGGTAGATGGGGATCTTGTTGTCGAACGCCACGCCCGTGCCGCCGCGGAGCCCGATGGCGCCCCAGCCGCAGTCGTTCACGCTGCACGTGAACTGGTTCCCGTAGAGCTCGACGGTGCGCGTGCTTCGAGCCTGCTGCGTGGAGCCGGTGTCGTGCCACTGGAGCTGTCCGTTCGAGATGGTGTTGTATCGGACCACCAAGCGCGCGCCGTGCTCGCCGTCGTTGACGTGGGCTCCGGCGCCGGGGCTCGCGACATTCCAGGTGAAAGAGCTGTCTTCGATGAAGATCGCGTCCGCGTCACCGAGCGCGTCGGGTGCCTCCCACGACGCATCTTTGCCGTAGGTGCGCACGAAGCCGAACTCGTCGTCGTTCACGTAGGTGATGTGATCGAACAGCGCGCGGACCGCCGGCAAGTCTTCCGACCAAGTGTAGTAGCCGATCATCACACAGAGCTCGTGGATGTTGGTGAACGTCACGTGATCGACTCGCAGCGCGGAGAACTTGCCGTCGAGCGAGAGCACGGGACCGCTCGGATCCCCCGCGATCGCCATGCCGGTGAGCCGGAACGCGCCGCCCGCACCCACGATGTTCAGAAAGCCGTCGGAGCCGCTCAGCGTGATCTTCGTCTGGCTCTCTCCAGCGCCTCGGAGCGCCACGCCCTTCGTGACGTCGAGCGGTTCGGTCCAGGTGCAGTCGCCGGCGGGGATCTCGATCGTGGCGCCCTCGGCTGCCGCGCCGATGGCGGCCTCGACGTCGGCGCGCGAGCAGCTCTTGGCGTCGACCTTCGCGCTCGAGCACCACGGCGGCGGAGCCGTGCTGCCCCCGGAGCCGCCGCTGCCCCCCGCGCCTCCGCCGCCGGTGCCTCCGCCGCCGCTCGCGCCTCCGCCGTCGGTGCCGCCGCCGCCGGCACCGCCGCCGCCCGTGCCCGGACTCGAGCCACCGGAATCGGAGCCGCAGGACCAAAGAGCCGTGACCCAACCGAGAGCTGCGAGAGCGAGGATCCGCATTGGTAGATCCTTCTATCCTCTCTCCGCCGAAGCGAGGGGAAAGAGAGCAAGACCCCCTTTCTCCCGCTGTGCAGGCTTCGACTTCGGCGTTGCCTCATACGAATGCCCTTGCCGCGACGACGGCGGCACAGACGGGCCTCTCGAGTTCCACACTCCTCCTTGCACGCGTTCTGCGCCCTCTACCCCGCCGGAATCGCCGGCGCGCTTCGGTACAAGCGCCGTCGATGTTGCCTTCGCCGTGACATGAGCGGCTCGGCTCCCGGGTTGTTCCTCTGTCGAGGCTGCAGGCTTCACTTGATGTTGCGGCCCGCGTGCTTGCTCCCCGCTGCGCGGCTCTCGCCGCCTCACGGGCTCTTGACGCCCCGCTCGGGCACCGGGGTCTCCCACCGGCACCTGGGGCCTGCTACCCGGCGCACCGACGCCTACCGGGACGGGACTTCCACCCGTTGGAAAAGTGCAGCGTGGAATCGGAGCAGCGACCGCATCAGCGGGCGCGGAGCCGATTCCGTCACGACGCACCATGCTCTCGGAGGATACACCAGCGCTGGCCGGAGCGGCGGGCTCAGCGCTTTTCTCGCAGCTTGCGGATGTGCGCGAGGTAGTCGCCGACGTTCGGGAAGGCGCCAATGGGGAGCGGCTTCTTCCGGCCCACGACGGTTTGCATCTGGTGTGGATCGAACTTCCGACCGATGTTCATGTTGCGCGTCTCGGCCAGGCCCGCCTGTTGCCCCAGCGGGTTCGGAGGCGGACCGCCGAAGCATTCGAAGTACCACTCGAGCGGCGCGGGAGGAGGCTCGGTGAAGCTCGGATCGAGCTCGCTCGGTTCCACCTCTTCGACACCCAGCGCCTTCGCCAGATCATTGACCAGGTATGCGGGGAGCCACTCCGGGAGCCCGGTGTGCCAGACCAAGACGAAAGGCGGCAGGGCCGACGCCGAGAGGCACATGAGGAGCACCTCTTTCGTCGCGAGCTTCGGCGCCCCATCGTGGTCCGCCCAGTACCAACTCAGTTCGGTCATGTTCCTGCGCTCGCTCGAGAGCGTAGCGTCGGGCTTCGAGCTTTCCCAGCGCCGCTTCGTGAACGCGCGAGTCGTTGGGCCAAGTCAACCGACAGCCCGCGGCCGAACGTGCATCGGAGGCTCGACGACGAGCGCGTGGAGGAGCTGATCTGGCTGACGTTACAGTCTCTTCTCCGCGTCCCCCCCTGAGGCCGCGGAGCGGCCGATTTGGGGGGGAAGCTCGCGCGAGGCGGAGCCGAGCCCGAGCGTGGGGGGGCAGCCCTCTGTCCCGCTCGCTCCGAAATCCAATCTCTCTTTCAGGTTGCGGAGCGAGCTTCGAGCACCTCGAGCACCCTCGCCGCGGCGGCGGGGATGGAGGTGCCGGGGCCGAAGACTGCGGAGACGCCAGCTTCGGCGAGCGCGGGGTAGTCTTGGCTCGGGATGACGCCGCCGCAGACGACGACGACGTCACCGGCACCTGCCTTGCGAAGCTCGGCGATGAGCTCGGGCACGAGGGTGAGATGGCCGGCGGCTTGGGTCGAGACACCGACGGCGTGCACGTCGTTCTCCACGGCTTGGCGCGCCACTTCGGCCGGGGTCTGGAAGAGCGGGCCTACGTCCACGTCGAAGCCGGCGTCCGCGAACGCAGTGGCGATGACCTTGGCGCCGCGGTCGTGGCCGTCTTGCCCCATCTTGGCGACGAGGATGCGCGGCCGGCGGCCCTCCTTCGTGGCGAAGGCTTCGATGCGCTGGCGGAGCGCGCCCCACTTGGGGTCGCTCTCGTAGTAGCTGCCGTAGACGCCGGTGATGCTGCGGCTTTCGGCGCGATGTCGCCCATACACGCGCTCGAGCGCCGACGAGATCTCGCCCACGCTGGCGCGGGCGCGGGCCGCTTCGATGCTGAGCTCGAGCAGGTTCCCCGAGCCCGACTCCGCAGCGCGCGAGAGCGCCTCGAGGGCGGCGGTCACGCGCGAGGCGTCGCGCGAGTTGCGCACGCGCTCGAGGCGTTCGATCTGCGCGAGCCGCACCTTGGTGTTGTCGACGACGCGGACTTCGACCGGCGGCTCTTGTTCCAGTTGGAACTTGTTCACGCCGACGATCACGTCGCTTCCGCGATCGATGCGCGCCTGGCGACGCGCCGCTGCTTCTTCGATGCGAAGCTTGGGCATCCCGGCTTCCACTGCGCGGGTCATGCCGCCCATGGCCTCTACCTCGTCGATGATGGCGCGGGCCTTGGCGGCCAAGGCATGGGTCAGCGACTCCATGAAGTAGCTGCCGGCGAACGGGTCGACGACCTTGGCGATGCCCGTCTCGTGTTGGATGACGAGCTGGGTGTTCCGCGCGATGCGCGCCGCGAAGTCACTGGGGAGCGCGATGGCTTCGTCGAACGAGTTGGTGTGCAGGCTCTGGGTGCCGCCGAGCACCGCCGCCATGGCTTCGATGGTGGTCCGGACCACGTTGTTGTGCGGGTCCTGTTCGGTGAGGCTCACCCCGCTCGTCTGGCAGTGGGTCCGGAGCATCAAGGATTCGGCCTTCTTCGGCGCGAACTGCTCGCGCATGAGCGTGGCCCAGAGCAGGCGCGCGGCCCGGAGCTTCGCCACTTCCATGTAGAAGCTCATGCCGATGGCGAAGAAGAACGAGAGCCGCGGCGCGAACGCGTCGATGTCGAGGCCCTTCTTCAGGGCGGCGCGCACGTATTCGAGGCCGTCGGCCAGCGTGAACGCGAGCTCGAGGTCCAGCGTCGCTCCGGCTTCTTGCATGTGGTAGCCGGAGATGGAGATCGAGTTGAATTTCGGCATGCGCCGCGCGGTGTGCTCGATGACGTCCGCTACGATGCGCATCGAGGGCACGGGCGGATAGATGTAGGTGTTCCGCACCATGAACTCTTTCAGGATGTCGTTCTGGATGGTCCCGGTGAGATCCGCCTGGGAAACGCCCTGCTCTTCGCCTGCCACCACGAACATGGCGAGCACGGGCAAGACCGCGCCGTTCATGGTCATCGATACGCTCATCTCGGCGAGGGGGATGCCGTCGAACAGGATCTTCATGTCTTCGACGGTGTCGATGGCGACGCCGGCCTTGCCCACGTCGCCTACGACGCGCGGATGATCGCTGTCGTAGCCGCGGTGGGTCGCGAGATCGAAGGCGACGCTGAGCCCCTTCTGCCCGCCTGCGAGCCCGCGCCGGTAGAAGGCGTTGCTCTCTTCGGCGGTGGAAAACCCGGCATATTGCCGGATGGTCCAGGGCCGCCCGGCGTACATCGTGGCCTTCGGTCCGCGCACGAAGGGGTAGTCACCGGGGAGGCTGTCGAGGAACGCGAGCTGATCGAGGTCGGCGCTCGTGTAGAGCGGCTTGACCTCGATGCCTTCGGGCGTGTGCCACACGAGGCCCTTCGGGTCTTTGCCGCGGAGCTCGTCCCGCGCGAGCTCGTTCCATCGCGAAGTGTCCGCCTGCTGCTTCGGATCCATGGCGTGCATCTTTCTCCGATCGACGGCTCGGCTCTACGACAAAAGTGCGAGCGTGCCAGCCGCGGGCGCCGACCCGCAAATATTGCCCACACGAGCGTGCCGCCGGCGGCGCGGGTGCGGCGCCAGTTCGGCATTGAATCGCAGACGCTAGCGCCCTGCTGCCGCGAGCAGCGCGCGCACGCGAGACACGTCGACGGGCTCGCTGACGCGGCCGCCCTGCTTGACGCTGGTTCCTACGATGACGCCGTCGGCGAGCGCGAGGAGCTCGGCGATGCTCCCTGTATCGACGCCGCTGCCCACCAAGAGAGGGCGATCGGGCACCGCAGCGCGGACCTGGCGCAGGCGCTCGGGGCTCGCCGGAGCGCCGGTGCCCGCGCCCGTGACCACGAGCGCGTCGGCGAGGCCGCGGTAGGCCGTGTCCTTCGCGCTCTGGACCAAGTCGAAGCCGGGCGGGGGCGAGGCGTGCTTCACCGCGACGTCGGCCACGATGGCCACTTCGGCCACTGTCGAGGCGCGGAGGCGCGTCGTCTCGTGGGCTCGACCTTCGACGGTGCCCTGGTCCGTGAACATCACCCCGACGTGGACGTTCACCCGCACGAAGTCCGAGGCCGTGGCCCCGGCGACGGCGAGCGCGGCCGTGGCGTCGTTTCGCAGCACGTTGACGCCGACGAGCGGTGCCGACCCGACGCGCGTGCGGATGCGCTCGACGAGCGCGGTCATTTCCGCGACCGTGCCGGCCGGCACCTGGTCCTTGTAGAACGGCGCGTCGCCGAAGTTCTCCACTACGAAGCCGTCCGCACCGCCTTCGAGCAGGCGCTCGGCGTCGGCCAGGGCGCGCGAAAGCACGGGCTCGCGACCCGCGAAGCGCGGACTCCCGGGGAGCGGCAAGAGGTGCACCACGCCGAGCACGAGGCGCTTCGAGGCGAGCGCTGCGCCCAAGCGCCTGGTCATGACAATCCCAAACGGTCGAGCACGCCTTCGAGGCTCGCGCTCGATCCGCCCTTCGCTTCGTGCTCCACGAACTCGCGCTCGTAGCTCGCCGTGGTGGGTCCGATCAGAAGATGGATCCAGACGCCCAGGTGGAACGGCATCGCCAGATCGAGCTCGTAGATGTCGCCGACGAAAAGCGTGCGATCGGGGCGCGTTCCGGTCTCTTGCCAGATCTTCCGCAGGACCTCGTAGTAGAGACCGCGCCGGAGGTAGACCGGGCGCGAGAGCCCGGGCAAGGCCTGCGTCTCCGGCAGCTCGCGAAATACTTCGTCGGGCACGCGGGGCTCTTCGATGAACGCCTTCATGGCGTTGCCGCACACCACCGGCCGGCGCCTCGCACCGGGCAAGAGCTCTTCGACCTTGTGCTCGACGGCGTGGGTCCCGGAGTTGGTGACCACGTAGACCGGAAGCTCGGTCGCGAGCAGCCGCTCGAGCACCTGGCGCGCACCGGGCCGGAACACCATGGCCGAGTGCTCGTAGCTCTCGGCGTAGAGCTCGGCAAGGGCCAGATCGCGCTCCTCTGGGTCCGGGTAGGCGCCGTACCGATCCATCAGCATGCGCGCGACGGTGGTCGATCGGATGTAGGGGTCGGCGTTGCCCGGGGCCACGAGCTTGCCCTGAAAGAGCCAGCCGAACTCGGTCGGACGCGCGCGCACGACGTCCTCGCATTCTCGCCACTCGACCACGAGATCGCGCCCGAGCCGGCGCGAGAGATCCGCGCGATACGACTCGACGAACGGAATGCCTTCCTGTTCGGCCAGGGTGAACGTGCCGTCGAAATCCAAGAGCAGGCAGTCGAAGCGCATGCTCAGACGTCCAGCGCCTGGGCTTCGTCGGCCCGGTCCATGATGAAGTGGAAGCGCGCCTGTGGATCCTTGCCCATGAGGTCGCTCACGACGCGGTCGGTGGCGAGCGCGTCGGCGATGTCGATCTTCACGAGGCGGCGCGTCTTGGGGTTCAAGGTGGTGTCCCAGAGCACCTTGGGCATCATCTCGCCGAGACCTTTGAAGCGCGTGATTTCCGGCTTCGCGTTGCCTTTGGCGTCGCGCAAGATGCGCTCTTTGTCCGCGTCGTCGGCCGCCCAGTGCGTGTCCTTGCCGAGGTCGATACGGTAGAGCGGCGGCACCGCCACGAACAGACGCCCCTGACGAATCAGCTCCGGCAAATGCCGGTAGAAGAAGGTGAGGAGCAGCGTCGTGATGTGGTGGCCGTCGCTGTCGGCATCCGCCAAGAGTACGATGCGTTCGTAGCGCAGGCGCCCGAGCTCGAAGCTCTGCCCGACGCCGCAGCCGAGCGCCGTGACCAGGTCGGCGATCTCTTTGTTCTCGAGCACCTTGGCGAGGCCCATGCCTTCGGTGTTGAGCACTTTGCCGCGCAGAGGCAAGACCGCCTGTGTGTTGCGATCGCGCCCCTGTTTCGCGCTGCCGCCTGCGCTGTCGCCCTCGACGATGAAGAGCTCGGTGCCACGTCGATCGTTCGCCAGACAATCGGCGAGCTTGCCCGGCAAGAGGTTTCGGCCGCCGGTGGCCGTCTTGCGCGTGACGGCTTGGCTCGCGGCTCGTGAAGCCTCGCGGGCGCGGGCCGCCAGGATGATGCGGGCCACGATCTGCTCGGCGGTGGTGCGGTTCTGGTTCAGCCACTGCTCGAAGCTCGGGCGCACGGCGCCATCCACCGCGGCCGTGGTCTCGGGGTTGTTCAGGCGGTCTTTGGTCTGACCCTGGAACTGCGGCTCGGCGAGGAACACGCTGAGCACGCCCGTGAGGCCCTCGCGGATGTCCTCGGCGCTCAGCGTGACACCACGGGGCGACAGGTTGTGGGTCTCGATGTAGTTGCGAACCGCCTTCACTACGCCGGAGCGGAAGCCGTTCTCGTGGGTGCCCCCCGAGCCGGTGGGGATGCCGTTCACGTAGCTCCGGAGGTGCTCGTCGGTGGACTCGGTCCACTGGAAGGCGAGCTCGATGCGGAGCCCGTTTTCGCGGAACAGCGTGAAGGGCTGCTCGTGCACGCTCCGCGAGCTCCGCTCACGGACCACGCGGGCGAGGAAATCCGCGATGCCGGCCGGGTGACAGAACGACTCCTTCGTGCCCTTGCCTTCGTCCGCGAAGTGGATGGTGAGACCCTTGTGGAGATAGCTCGCAATCTCGAGCCTCTCTCGCAGCATTTCCGCGGAAAAGTCGGTCTTCGGGAAGATCTCGGGGTCGGGCCGGAAGAACACGGTGGTCCCGCTGCCGCGCGCCTTGCCGAGCTTCTGGAGTTTGCCCACGGGCTTGCCTCCGCGAAACTCCATGCGGTGCTCGGCGCCGTCGCGTTTCACGGTGGCCACGAGCTTCGCGCTCAGCGCGTTGACGACACTGGCACCGACGCCGTGAAGACCGCCTGCCGTCTTGTAGTTCCCCTGTTCGAATTTGCCGCCAGCGTGCAGCGTGCAAAAGATGATCTCGAGGGCGGGCTTCTTGTGCTTCGGATGCAGGTCGACCGGGATGCCGCGCCCGTTGTCGGTCACGGTCACGCTCTGGCCGTCTTTGTGCAGGGTGACGCCGATCTCGCTGGCGTGACCGTTCATGGCCTCGTCGACCGAGTTGTCGACGACCTCCCAAACCAGGTGGTGCAGGCCCGCCGAGCCCACGCCCCCGATGTACATGCCTGGCCGCTTGCGAACGGGGTCGAGCCCCTCGAGCACGGTGATGTCTTTGGCGGAATAGGCCGGCATGTCAGCCGCTCCCTTCGTCGAGGGGCGCGGGCTGCGGCGGCGGGTCGGTCACCACCTCGGTCAGCGCGCCCCGTTTCATGATCTCGCGCCCCTTGCCGCCGCGGCTCGAGAGCTCGTACTTGCCCGGCGAAACCTTCTGTTCGCCGCCGAGGCTGGTCTTCAGCACGAGGCCCTCGCTGTCGCTCGACACGGCACGGAACCCGATGAGGCGATCGCCCTTGTCGAGCTTCATGAGCAGCACGCCCTTGCCCGGACCCGAAAGGTAGTTCACCTCTTCGACGCGGCACAGCAGCGCCCGGCGCTGCGCGCTGGCTGCGATCAGCGTCTCGTCGCCCGACACCGCGAACACCCCGACCACCCGCGCTTCACCGCTCGGCTTGGCGAAACGTCGCCCCGCCCGCGTGCTCGGCTCGACGAAAGCAGAGAGTCCGAACGAAAGCGCGTAGCCGTCGCTGGTCGCGGCGGAGGCGTAGGTCGCCGGGAAGTAGCCGGGCTTCTCGCTGACGTCGCCCGTGACGCGCGGGTCGAGGGAGAGCATTTGCACGATGCTCTCGCCATCCTTCAGCTTGAAGAGCTTCTGGATGGGTTCGCCGTAGCCGGTGGTGGCCGGAACGTCTGCGATGCGCGCGGTATAGGCCGTGCCGAAGCTCGAGAAGAAGACCACCGTGGCGCGGGTGGAGCCCGCCACGCAAGCCAGCACCTGATCCCCTTCGCGCAGACGCGTGGCGCTCGGGTCTTTGATCTCTTTCTGGCGCTTGACCCAACCGTCGCGCGTGATGAGCACGTGGTTGTCTTCGGCGACGATCAGATCCTCCGCCGTGAGCTCCGGCTCGGCGCTGGCCTCTTCGATGACGGTGCGGCGCTTGTTGGCCTTGCCGTAGGTGGCCACCACCTCTTCCAGCTCTTTCCGAACGATGGCCCAACGGCCGCGGCTCTCGCTGTCGTTCAGGAGCTTCTTGATCTCTCGAGCGCGTTTCTGCCGCTCCTTGAGCTCGTTCTGGATCACCAGGATTTCCAGACGCGCCAGGCGGTAGAGCTTGAGCTCGAGGATCGCGTCGGTCTGCTCGGCGTCGAGCTTGAAGCGGGCGATGATCTTCTGCGCTGCGTCGGCCTTGCCCTCGCTCTTGCGGATGATGCGCAAGATCTCGTCGAGGGCGTCGAAGATCTTGGCGAAGCCCTCGAGGATGTGGATGCGCCGCTCTTGCGCGGCGAGCTCGTGCTGCAAGCGGCGCGTGACCACCTCGAGGCGGAAATGCAGGAAGTGCCAGAGGATCTGCGCCAGGTCCAAGCGTTCCGGCCGCCCCACCTCCGCGTTTTCGGTGGGGACGAGGCACGTGAGGTTCACGGCGAAGTTCGTCTGGAGCGGGGTCTGCTTGTAGAGGTAAGCAAGAACCTTCTGCTCGTCGGCGTCCTTCTTCAGCGAGAGCTCGATGCAGACGTCGTCGGTGGAGACGTCGCGCACGTCGGTGAGGAGCGGCATCTTGCGGCTCGTGACCACCTCGGCGATGCGCTCCACCAAGACCGACTTGTTCACCGCATACGGGATGCTGGTGATCAGGATCTTCTTCTCGGTCTTGCTGGCGGGCCCGGCCTTCCAAGTGCCGCGCACCCGCAGCGTCCCCTGCCCGGTCTCGTAGATCTGCTTGATCTCTTCGCCGCTGGAGACGATTTGCCCGCCGGTGGGGAAATCGGGGCCCTTGATCGTGCGCGCGAGCTCCCGCGCGCTCAGCGTGCGCTTGTCGACCAGCGCGTCGAGCAGTCGGATCGCGCCCGAACACACCTCCTCCAGGTTGTGCGGCGGGATGTTCGTCGCCATGCCCACGGCGATGCCGGTCGCGCCGTTGACCAAGAGGTTCGGCACCTTGGCGGGCAAGACCACCGGCTCGTCGCGCGTGCCGTCGTAGTTCGGGCGGAAGTGGACGGTGTCTTCGTCGAGCTCGCCTAGGAGCTCGCCCGCGATGGGCGTGAGCCGGCACTCCGTGTAGCGCATGGCTGCGGCCGGGTCGCCGTCGAGCGAACCGAAGTTGCCGCTGCCGTCGACCAGGGGAGCGCGCAGGCTGAACGGCTGCGCCATGCGCACGAGCGCGTCGTAGATCGCGGCGTCGCCGTGCGGGTGATAGTTGCCCATCACGTCGCCGACCACCTTGGCGCACTTCCTGTGCTTGGCGTCGGCGGTGATGCGCTGCTGCCACATCGTGTAGAGGATGCGGCGCTGGACTGGCTTCATGCCGTCGCGCACGTCGGGCAGCGCACGCGCGGTGATGACGCTGAGCGCGTAGCTCAGATACTTGGTCTGCGCGACTTCGTGGAGCGGCGCCGTCTCTTCCGGACGCGCGAGGCCGAGCTCGAGCTGCGCGCCGCGGCCACGGCCTCTGCGCGGCGGCTCGCCGCCCGCGGATTTTCCGGATTTTCTACGGGTGGCCACGGGTAGAGGCTGCTAGCCCGTTCAGCGAGACCCTGTCAACCCCCGCGCTTCTTCTCGCGCACGATGCGCTCGAGGGCGGCTTCGGCTCGGCCTGCCACGGAGTCGGCGATGCGCGTCGCGTCCAGCGTCCCGTGGAGCCCCGCGAGGCAGAGAGCGAGGACGGGACGCCCGCCCAGCAAGATGGGAGCAACGTAGACCTCCGCCGCCCCGCTCCAGAGCGCGAGGTCCTGATGTTGGGAGTCGTCGGGCAGCCGCCCGAGGTAGTGGCCGTCGCGAGCGGCGCGCTGGACGACGTTCTCCTCGGTACTACCGCCGAGGCGCAGCTGCTCTGGGGCGGAGTCGCGCGGGCGAGCGCCGCGGAGCTCGAACGCCTTTCCCCGCTGCGCCAGCACGAGCACGCTGTCCGCTAGCGACTCGCTCAGATCGAGCACACACTGCACGAGCTCGTCAGCCGACTCGAGCGAGTCGAGCCGCGCGAGCTCCGGCTCGGTGGGGTGCGGCGGGGGAGCCTTGGATCGCGTGAGCCCGATGATGCTGGTGCCGGTCTCGTCTACGCCGTGGTGCAAGAGTCGAGCGTCCGGCTCCCTGCCCACGCCCGGGCTCGTGTCCACCCGCGGACGGCTCGGCGGAATGGACCGCTTCACCAGCGGGATGGGGGGGTAGCTCGGCTGTTCCTGCAGGCGCGCCACGTCCTCGAGGGCCGACAGCACCTCGGCCAGCGGGGCGCGCATCACCGCTACGTTCGTGCCGAGCTGATGGGACAGCTCTGCACCGACGGCCCGATCGAACGGATCGACGCTCGCTACCTCGACCTCGCCGGACTCCGAGTAGCCGACCGGCACCGCCAAGAGGCGCTGGCAGAGCCCCTCGGGCAGCGCCTGCACGAGCTCCCGCGCAGGTCGTACGTTCTTCAGGAACGGGACGCGCATGCGTCCGAGCTCTCGCTCTACGAGCTCGGCCGTGATCGGCCCGCGCTTCGCCAGCACTTGCACGAAGGGCACGCCGAGCGCGACCGCATCGGCCAGCGCCGCGTAGATCTCGTCCGCCGGCACGACTCCGGTCTGCAGCAGTCGACGAGCCAGATCGGCGCTCACCCCCCGAGCGAACACCAAACCCCACATGCCAGCAACCATTCCATTCCCACCCCGTCGCCAAGACGGAGATCTGAATTCTCGGAGAGCGGAGCGGACTGCCCCCCCACGCTCCGGCTCGGCTTGGCATCGCGCGAGCTTTCCGGCCCAATCGGCCGCCCCGCGGCCTCGAGGAGGGAATCGAATCGCCGCGACGGAATGCGCGAACCGCCAGGGACGCCACGACGGAGCTCGTGAGTCTGGGCGAGCCGCGCGTGGCCATCGCGCGCGGGAGAAGGAGAAGCCAGCCGGCGCCGAGCGCAGCGAGGTCAACAGGCGTGTGCGCGCCCAAACGGGACACGAGCCGCGCCCATCACTCTTTGAACTGAAAGACGACCTCGGTCTGGCGGATGAGGCCGAGCTCGTCGCGGGCCACGCGCTCCACGGCGGCTGGGTCTTCCTTGATCCGCTTCACCTCGGCACGCAGCTCGGTGATCTGCTGCGACAGCCGAGAGATCTCCTCGTCGGCCTTGCCTCGCTCCTGGCGGAGCGCGTTCAGACGTCCGAGTCCGGTCGAGGAGAGCATCATCACGGGCACGGCGACCACGGCCATCGCCAGGATGGCGAGGGGCAGCGCTCGTTCGAGGAGGACCGCGCGGGAGGACACCGCCCCGAGCCTTGTCACGGTCCGGGAGCCCGAGTCCAGAAAGCCGCCCAAATCGGCCCTCCCAGCTGCGCTGCGCCGCGCCATTTTTCCCCATTCTTCCGCGGTGTTTTTCGCGACGGCCTTTGGCTATCATGCGCCGCCCCGACTTCGGGGCCCCCCCGGTGAGGGACAACACACGCCGAGCGGCGTGAGCGGGAACGCATACATGGAGACCGACATCCTCCGAGCCGAGCTGGAACGCCTCTTCGAACTCAACGAGCTCATCGACCTCAGCAAGAACGTGCTGGGCTTCGACCCGGAACAAGTCGGGGGCTCGGCGGCCAAAGGCTCGTTCGCCAACGCGCTGACCCAGCACTGCGTCCAGTCCGACGCCGTCGAGGCGCTGTGCGATGCGCTCTTGGCCTCGAAGCCGGACGTGAACACGAAGATCGCGCAGATCCGCCTGGCGGGTCTGCCCTTCGACGAAGACCTTCGACCGGGCTCGGCGCTCGGCGAATACACCGTCGTCCGAAAGCTCGGCGACGGGCGCTTGGCGGTCACCTACCTCGCCAAGAACGCCGAAGGCGAGTGGCGGGTCCGCGTGCTGCGCCGCGAAGCGACGCGCGATCGGCGCGGGCTTCATCGCTTCCTGACCGTCAGCCGTCTCATCGGCGCCATCGATCACCCGGGGCTGCCGCGACGGCTCAGCGCGGGCCTCGTCGACGAGCGCTACCTCGTCGCTCACCAATACGTCGACGCGCAGCCGCTCAGCGTCCGCATCTCTCGCACCGGGCCCATGCACATCAACGAGGCCCGACCCCTGCTCCGAGCCGTCCTCGAGGCCCTGCGCGCGGTCCACGATCGCCGCCTTGCCCACGGCGATTTGCGCCTCGAGAACCTGCTCGTCCACCGCAACGCGGACGGCAGCCAGCAGCTCATGCTGGTCGACGCCGGCTCCGACCGGCTGCGCGCGCGCGCGCGGGTACAGACCGGCGGGCAGAACGAGCTCTTCTCCACCGTCGGTTCGCCCAAGACCGTATCGCCCGAACAGATCCGCGGCATCCCGGCGGATCCCAAGAGCGACGTCTATTCCTTCGGTTGCGTGCTCTACGAGATCCTGTGCGGCAAGCCCGTGTTCGGAGGTCCGACCGCGATCCACGCGGCCATCGGGCACCTCACCGAAACGGCCTCGGCGCCGAGCAGCGTGGCGCCGCGCGGCTGGGTCACGAAGGAGCTCGACGATTGGGTGCTGTCGATGCTCGACAAGGACCCCGACAAGCGTCCGAAGAACGCCGGTGCGCTGATCGAGGCCCTCGAGACCATGGGCCGCACGGCGGTCGCCAAGAAGGAGTCGAAGATCAGCGACGCCGAGCTCGACAAGCGCGTCGAAGCTCTGGTCGCCGATCCCTCGGACGAAGACGCCGCGGTGATGCTCGAAGCTGCCGTCGAAGAAGGGGCCGACGCCGCGCGCGTCGCGGAGGCCTTCAGCATGGCTGCCGACGGCATCGACGTGGGCGAGGAGAAAGACAAGCGTGAAACCAAGAAGAGCCTGCTCTTCCGCGCCGCGCGCCTGTTCGAGTACCAGGCGAAAGACCTGGAAAAGGCCGAGCAGATGTACACCTGGCTGGTGGATCTCGACCCGGCCGACGACATCGCGGTCACGGCCCTCGAGGACGTGCGGAAGCAACTCGGCAAGTACGAGGAGCTCATCGAGATGTTGCTCTTGCGCACGGAAAAGGCCGAGAGCCGGACCGAGCGCGCGCGTGCCTATGCGGAGATCGGGCGCCTGTACGTGGCCGAGCTCGACGACCCCGAGCAGGCCGTCGTGGCCTACACGCAGGCCTTCTGCGAAGACCCGAACGTGTCCAGCTACGCCGACGAAATCGAGCGTCTGGCGGGGTCGAGCAACGAGCGCTGGAACGAAGTGCTCGCTACCTCGGCAGCGGCGGTGACCAGCGCCGACATCCCGGTCGAGATCAAGACCCCGCTCCTGACGCGGATGGGCCGATGGGACCACGACAAGATCAGCCGGCCCGACCTCGCGCTGCCTGCGTATCAGGCCGTGATCGCCAGCGACCCTGCCAACGACGCCGCGCTCGAGGGCATGACGCTCATCTACCGCAAGGCCCAGCAGTGGCCGGAGCTCGTGATGGTGCTGGCCCGCCGCGCCGATGGCGCCGTCACGCCGGCCCGCGCCCGCGATCTCCGGGCCGAGGCAGCGGAGATCCTCGAGCTCCAGCTCAGCGACACGGGCCGCGCCCGCGATTTGTACGAACAGGTCCTCGCCCAGGATCCGGGCCACGAGAAGGCCAGCGAGTCGCTGGCCCGGATCTACGAGCGTACGGGCGACTTCCCCGGCTTCGTGAAGCTGCTCGAGCGACGTGCCGAGGCGCTCCGCGGCGAGGAGCGTCTCAAGGTGCTCTGTCGCATCGCGGACGTGTACGAAGACCACCTGAAGGACGAAGGTGAAGCCGTTCGCCGCCTCGACGCCGTGCTGGGCGAGGATCCCAAGAACCTCGACGCACTCCGCGCCCTCGATCGCCTCTACAGCAAGATGGGGCGTTTCCAAGATCTGCTCGAGAACCTGCACGCGCAGGTTTCGCTGGCAGCGACGCCGCGTCAGAAGATCACGCTCTGGGAGCGCATCGCGGGCATCCACGACGAAGAGTTCCTGAATCACGCCAAGGCCGCCGAAGCCTGGGAGCAGGTCCTGGAAATCGACGGCGCCCACGAGGCCGCGCTCTCGGCCCTCGCTCGCCACTACCGTGCGCTCGATCGTTGGGAAGACGTGGCGACGCTCGCGGAGAAGCAGCTCAAGGTGGCGACCGAGCCCGAGCGACAGCTCGAAATCTGCCTCGGCTTGGGCCGCGTGCTGCTCGACCAGGTCGGTAACCCCGAACGCGCGACCAAGGCCTACGAGCAAGCCCTCGCCATCAACCCCGAACACCCCGGCGCCCTCGAAGCGTTGGCGCGCATCCGAGAAACGGCTGGTGACGCCGACGCCGCCCTGGCAGCAATCGAGGCGCTGGCCGAAAAGGCCACGAGCAAAGAGGCGCGGGCCGAGCAGTACCTCCGCGCCGCCAAGCTCCTCGAAGGACGCGGCGATCGCGACGGCGCCGTCGAGCGCTACAAGCTCGCCCTCGACGCCAACCCCAAGGACACCGGCGCCGCCGCGGCGCTCCGCGCGGCCTACCTCGCGCGCGGCGACGTGAACGCCGCCGTGCAGCTCCTCGAACGCGAGATTGGCGAGACCGACGGCGACCGCGCCAAAGCGAAGCTCGCCGGGGAGATGGCGGTGCTGTTCCGCGATCGCCTGAAGGACGACAAGCGCGCCGAAGAGGCCGCCAAGCGCGCCGTTTCGTTCGACCCCACGAGCCTGTCCGCGCTGATGGTGCTCGGTGACCTGGCATTCGAAGCCAAGCGCTTCCTCGAAGCCTCGAAGCACTACGGGCTCATCGCCGAACGCGCGGACAGCCTGGACCGCAAGGACGCGACGCGCATCCTCGAACGCTACGTCGACGCCTTGAGCCAGACCGGCTCCACCGAGCAGGCGCTCGCGCCCATGGACACCCTGCTTCGCATCGCCCCCGACGACGCCGACGCCATCGGCCGCGTGGCGCAAGTCACGTTCGAGCACGGATCGCCGGCTCGGGCGGCGGAGCTCCACCGCGACCTCATCGAGCGCTTCGGCAAACAGTTCAAGGGCAAGGACCGCGCGCTAGCGCTCTATCGTTTGGGAGAGTCGCTGCGCCGTTCCCACGACCTCGACGGCGCCCTCGCTCCCCTCGAGGAAGCCTCCGAGCTCGATCCGTCTCTGAAAGAGGCTTTGGAGTCCCTGGCCAAGTATTGGGAGACCAAGGAAGACTGGGAGAAGGTCCTCAAGATCAAGAATCGGCACCTCGACCTCGCGAGCGGGGAAGAGCGCGTGCAGATCCTGCTCGACATGGGCGACATCGCCGCGGGCAAGTTGAACGACCGCACGCGCGCCGCCAAGAGCTTCGTCGCTGCCTTGGAAGACAAGCCCGACGACCGCCGCTTGCTCACCAAGCTGATGCAGCTCTACAGCGAAGAAAAGGACTGGAGCAAGCTCGTCGACGTGGTGCTCCGTCTCGCGGACTTCGTCGAGGAGCCCAAGCAGCGCGTCAAGTATCTCCACACCGCAGCCGTGGTGTGCGCGCGCCAGATGGGTGACGTGGACCGCGCGCTCGAGCTCTACCAGCGTGTGCTCGAGCTCGACCCCAAGCTCGAGAAGGCGTTGGCGGAAGCCATCGAGCTCCGCCGCGAGAAGGGCGACTACGCGGGCGTCGAACGCCTGCTCCAGCGCCGGCTCGAAGGCGCGACCACCGAGAAGAACCGCTCGGTCATGCTCCAGACCTTCGCCGAGCTCGCCGAGCTCTACGAGAAGAACCTGGGCTGGATCGATCGCGCAATCGACGCCTACGAGGCGGCGCAGACTCTCGAACCCGAAAACGCGGGCCGCCAGTCGAAGCTCGCCGAGCTCTACGCGACGGACCCCAAGAAGTACCTCGACAAGGCCGTCGCCGCGCAGCAGGTGATCTTGCGTCAGAACCCGTATCGCCCCGAGACCTACAAGGCGATGCGCAAGCTCTACACCGAGGTGAAAGACGCCGACGCGGCCTGGGGTCTGTGCCAGGCGCTCTACGTGCTGAACCTGGCAGAGCCCGACGAGGAGCGCTTCTTCAAACGCATGCGCCCCGAGACGGCAGCGCCGGCCCAGGCCGCGCTCTCCGACGACGACTGGCTCGTCCACTTGATGCACGCCGACGCCGATCCGCTGCTCACCAGCGTGTTCGCCTTGATCGAGCCAGCCGTGATCGCGGCCCGCGGCCAACACTTCGAGACGCTCGGCTTCGACCGGCGCTACGCCATCGATCTGGCGCGTCACCCCTACCCCATGAGCCAGACGTTGTTCTACGCCTGCGGCGTGCTCGGCATGGAAGCGCCGCCCACGTTCCAGAACAACAACGACCCGGGCGGCCTCTCGTATCTCCACGCCTACCAGCCGTCCATCGTGCTCGGCATGGCGGCGCTCTCCGCCGACGTGCCGCCCCAAGCGGCTGCGTTCATCGCCGCGCGCCACATCACGTACTTCCGCCCCGGCATGTACGTGCGACACCTCGTGCCGAGCGGCACGGGGCTCAAGGCCTGGCTCTTCGCCGCCATCAAGATGATCGCACCCCAGTTCCCAGTAGCCGCCGAGATGGAAGGCCCCGTGAACGACGCGCGGCAGGCCCTCGAGCGGAGCCTCCACGGCCAGGCCCGCGACCAGCTCGCGCGCATCGTCTCCAAGCTGATCCAGGCCGGTGCGGCCCTCGATCTGAAGAAGTGGCTCGGCGGGATCGACATGACCGCGGACCGCGCCGGCTTCGTCTGCGCCCACGACCTCGAGACCGCCGTCGAGATCATCAAGGCCAGCGACGAGAGCTCGAGCGCGGTGCCGCAGCAAGAGCGGCTGAAAGAGCTCGTGCTCTACAGCGTGAGCGAGCCCTACTTCAAGCTCCGGAAGAAGCTCCGCATCTCCGTCGACTCCTGATCCGCCGCCGCGCTTCGGCGCGACGGTCCCACTCGCGCGCATCGCCGCCCGCAGATCGGCGGAGGACCGCCACTCCGCCAAGGCCGCCAAGCTGCACTCGCCTAGAGGCCTAGAGGCCCGATCAAGTTCGGGCTGAAGTAGGAAAACAAAGCGAAGTCGATCACTCGCGCGAGGCGAAGCCGAGCCCGAGCGTGGGGGGGCAGCCTTCTTCTCTTCTCTGACTCTGTCTCAGGGTGCGTAGGTCGGGAGCTCGATCACGTAGGTGTCCACGGAGCCGCCGCCGCCCCAGTCGCTACCGAAGAGGGCGCGCGTGCCGCGCGGACTCGGGCTCACGTGGGGTTCGGCCCAGTAGCCTTGGGGACCATCTTTACCGAAGGAGCGATGGTGCGCGAGGCGGCAGACCGCGCCGCCCGGGTTGGTGTTGGCGAGCACGAGCTCGCCGTCGAGGAGACTCTGCCCGGTGTGATCGCCCACCACGGAAACGAAGACCCAGCCCGGGGCCTGGTAGGCCATGGTCGAGACGTGGATGCCGCTCGGCGGATACGGGTAGCCGGCGGACTCACCGATCACGGCGCGGGAGGTTCCGTCGGTGAGATCGTGCGAGACCAACACCCCTTGCGGGCTGCCGTTGGGACCGGGGTCGTACACGGCCGCGTTGTAGGTGTCGTGGCCGTTGGCGAGCCGGCCCAGCGAGGCGTGTTCGGCGGGGTTCGCGAGATCGAGGGTGCGAATCAGCTTCATGTCGAAATCGCGCACCTCACCACCCACGTAGAAGAGCGACCCGGAAGGAGCGGCCTGCGAGCCCATGCTCGGGTCGCCCGCGATGGCCGCCCCCACCACGTTGGTGCTGATCCGGTAGTTGAAGACCTGCCCGTCGCAGGTGAGGCCGATGGTGTCCGAGTCCCACGACATGAACATCGGATCGCTGCTGCCCGTGGGCCCGTCGGTGCAATTCGAGAAGGTGTGTACGACCTCTGGAGTCCCAGCGCCCACGTGGTAGCGGACGAGGTCATTGCCGTCGACGTAGAACAAGATGTCGGGGTCGCTCGTGTGCCAGTAGACCTGCTCGAGATCGGCAGGCTGGATGTCGAGGTCTTTGATGTACGCATACGACTTGCCGTCGTAGAGGACGTGCCCCTTGTCGACCTGATACAAGATGAAGCGCGACTCGTCGGCGTTCCACGCGGGAATCGTCGAGTACATGGGCTTGATGACGCCGCCGGCCGGCGCCTCCGTGATGCGGCGCAAGGTGGTGCCGAACGCCGGATCTTTCACGGCTTGTCCGACCGCAGGCTTGGCGAGCGCGCCCATGGCGTGGGGCGCGGTGTCGGAGACGGGACCCGCGCAAAGGTCCGTGGAGCTCGCGCCTCCGCTGGAATTGCCCCCCGTGCTCGCGCCGCCCGTGCCTCCAGCGCCTCCCGCGCCGCTGCCTCCAGCGCCTCCCGCGCCGCCGGCCCCGCCCGTCGCGCCCCCCGTGCCAGCGGCACCCGATCCGTCGTCACTCGAGCCGCAAGCAGCCAAGCTACGAGCGACGACCATGGCCAGGGCGACGTACGAAATGGTCTTCGGCGCCATGCGTCCAACGCTACCGGACGCGACGCGATTCGGCGACCGCTTCCTGCCCTACGGCGTCGGCAGCACGCCTCGCACGTAGACTGAGCCCGAGCCTGCGGGCCGCTGCGAAGCCCCGAGGTGAGGCGGGGCGCTCACTCCAGTGGGCCGCCGTCCCATTCGTGCTCGGGGTCGGGGAAGAACGTGAGCCCTTCGTTGCACTTGACCAGCCACCCGCCTCGCACCTTGAGCCGAAACACGTAGAGCTTTTTCGTCGGCACCTCTTCCCACTCCACCTTCGTCGACGTGAGCGCCATCTGGACCTCCGGGCGCGAGTGTACAGCAGGAGCCGAAAACGGCTCCGCACGAGACGGGGCGTCCTCGTGGGCCAAGCGACATCGCTTTGCCGCTTCCCTCTCGCCGAGAAATCTCTCTTTGGCGCCCTTCGTATCCTGGGAGGTTTTCCGATCCTCGGCCACACCGCAGCAGAGAGCGTTGGCGGACAGCCCGCTTTCGTCCGCTCCGACCCAAGTTTGCTGGCAACCGAGTGCTCGAGCGGCCGAACCGGGGGGCGTGATTGGATACGAGCTACATACGCGCTGGGCATGGTTGGTCTGGCTTGGGTTTACCGTGCTCGGCTGCTGGGCCGTCGTGGTCGGCTCGGGCACAGCGGCCATCGTGCTGCTGGCGGCGCTTGTTCCCTACCTCCTGCTGCGTGGGCGAGCTCGACCGAGACTGGCGCTGGACGAAGGCGGTCTGCGTTGGGACGGGGTATTCGGGCTGTCTCACCACTACTTCGCCTTCACCGAAATCAGGCGCGCCTCGCTCGTGGACGGCAGCCGCCTGCTCATCCAGGGGTCAGCGGGAGAGCGCTCGGCGAGCTTCCGCTTTTCTGCCAGCACGGGAGCGCTCAGCGTCCACGCGGAGCTCGGCCAACGTCTCGCGACTGGCGGCAGGCCGGGGCGTCAACGCTGGGCCGGCGACGGCGCGACCTCGGCACGTGGCTCGCGACCCTGACGGAACTGGCTTCGGACGCGAAACGATCACCCTATCGCACGCGTTTCGACCTCGAAGCACTCGCCCGAATGGCCGCTGACGTAGACCTCCCGATCGACGTGCGTGCGGGCGCGACGTACGTCGTCCTGGCCAGTGGGAGAGCAATCGGTTCGAGCGCCGCTGCCAGTCCGAGCGCGCCACCCTGATGGTTGCGCTCGCGGCGCTCGCGCCCGGCGGCTCCGAGCTTCGCACGCGTGCACGCAGCTTGGTGCCGTACCTGAACCGCACCGATCGCGACGAATGGCGTCACATCGCCGCATCCCAACGAAACAGAGGAAGACCATGAGCCCCCGCATCGATCGAAACGCCAAGCCCGCGACCGACCACCTGGACCATTCCGAGCCCGCGACCGCCAATCCGTCTCCGACCGCACCCGCGAATCGCAAGACGAGTGCGAGGCCGAGCATCGGATCGGGCCCCGCTCCCGAGGCCGCCAAGAGCACGGATGGCCTCGTTGCCGGCGCGCTCCGAGGGCAACCCAACAGCGTCGCAGCCTACGCCCGCAAGAACTCGACCTTTGCGCAGATCAATCGGACGCTCGAGCGGGATCCGAGCCAAGCCGACCGTTTGATCGAGGAACGCTTGACGGGTCACTCGAGCGTCGATCGGAGCATCGTTCATCAGGCCATCGCGCAGCGCGGCAACAGCGGACTGCGAAAGTACGCCGATGCCGAAACGACACTGAACGCCCTCGGTCCGTTCTCCAAAGAGGAGCGAGCCGACATCCTCGGTATCATGAAGGCGGGCGCCAACTTCGGCGAAGCCGTGACGCGAGAACGAGCGGCGTTGAGGCAGATCGCACGACCCGAAGCCAAGGCGCCGCGAGCTTCCGCCTGGAATTTCGAAACGCAAGCGCTAGCCAACTCCAAAGCGTTGGCCGGGCGGGCCAACCGGCTCGGCGCGTCGGTCCAGCGGCTGCAGCACGAGATTGGCTCGATCAGTCGCGCTGCCGAGGTCGCGGCTGGCGTCGGCTCGGCTGCGGGCCTGGTGGGCGCCTCCGCCGTCGCGCCGCTGGAGGCAGTGGTCACGGGGTCGCCCAAGGTGTTCGGGAAGGTGCTCGAACGCGGCGATGCTGCGGGGGGCCTGATCGCTGGCGAACTTTCTAGGAAGATTGCCGCCGCCGACGCCACCGCGAAAAAGTTCCTGGACGCGTCCGGAGCGTTCAGCGACGCGAGAGCCCGCTACGACAGAGCGGTGCGTAGCCGCGACTATCCAGCGATGACAGAGCAAAGCGAGGCCATGAACGCCGCCGCCAAGGAAATGAAGCGGCAAGCAGCTTCCCTCGCGGAGCAGGCGAAAGGCATCGCCAAGTGGAACGCGAAGTTCGCGCACGCGGCTTTGGACATGGCGATCACGGCAGTGATGACCGGTGTGAGCGCCGGGCTCGAGTTCCACGAGCTCCGGCACCCGGCCGAGCACGTCATGCGCACCATCGTCGAGGACGGCATGCGCGAACGTGCGGTGGAAGGTGCAACGCAAGCCGCCCAGGGACATCATTGAGCACAGCCCGCCCAGCCATCCGCTTGGCGTCCTCGTTGGCGGTTTTCTGATCCATGGGGGTAGGTTCTCCGTCTCGAGCTCGTCGGCGAAGCGGGGCGACGGCTCCGCGAGGCGCATGTCGAAGGCTGACGCAGCGTACCGCGTCGTCGGCGGCGCACGCCGAGGCGAAGCGAACACGGGGCGGGACGCGCGCGTGTGGCGGAGCGGAGACTACGCCTGGCGCTTCGCTACGGCCAGACCCGCTCGGCCAAGGCGTCGAGGTTTGGTGCAGACTGCCAGCCTCGTAGCGCGAGCTGCCCGCGGAGATTGCTGTAGCGGTGCAGCAGCAGCAAGCGCAACAGGCGCCGCCGCAACTCGGTCCAATGCTTCGGAGCCTCGCCGGAGTACCCCTGGAGAAAGGCCGCCTGCCGTTCGCGGCTGCCCGCCCCCAAGAAGCACATGGGGCCGAGCCAGTCGTACTCACGCGGACCGATCATGCCATCGCCGAAGTCGAACATGGCGACGAGACGGCCACCTTCCACGAACAGGTTCATCGGCGTGTACTCGCCCGTCAGAATGACTTCACCATTCGGCTCGTCGGGCTGACCGAGGAAGCGTTCGAGATCCGCACGCAGTCGTTCGGGAAGCCCGGTGCTTCGCTGACGCGCGGCGGCCCCTGAGCGCTGCGCCGCGATGAAATCACTCCAGCGAGGAGCGAGCGACCGTAGGGGCTGCACTGGCAGCGCGTGCACCTCCGCGACCAAGGCACCGAGCGCATCAAGCAGCGCCACGCGATCTGCCTCTTCGAGTCGAGGCCAGGTCAGGCGAAGGCTTTCACCGTGAAGCCGCGTCATCACCAGATAGGGCCATCCGGAGTAGTCCGCCGACGCGATCAGCTGCGGCGTGGCAACCGAGAGCTTGCCCGCGAAATGCGTCAACGCTTCCCTCTCGAACTCGAAGTGGCCACGCATGAAGGGTGGATACAGCTTGATGACCAATTCGTCCGCGATGCCCACGAGGACGCTTCCATCTGCTGGGAGCGTGATGCTTCTGCCAGGAGCATGCTGCGCAGCGATCTCCTCCAGCACAGGGCGCCATGCTCTCGGCGCGGCGTGGAGAGCGTCGAACTCGGGTTCGGTAGGATCTCGAGGAAGCCTCATTTCGCGACCGCGAGACGAGTAGCATCGGAGCGACTGGCCCAAAAGCAGCAGTCACGCAGCCAAGGTCAGCCGTGGGGTGCGCGCGCCAATTCCGACGTAGGAGCGCTCGCGGTCGGTCTGCAAATGCAGCTCCCCGTTGGCGTCCGAAACTCGCGCGAGGTGCTGACCCTCTCGCTGCGATGACCACGCGGTCAGCGCGTGGGCGCGAAGCCGCGGATGCCGCTCTTGCCTGGGTTCGTCACGGTACCCGCGGCACCGAGCGGGGCCGGTTGCGTGTCGAGCTTGCTGAGCGGGCCGGTGAGGCGGAAGGCGTAGAAGCCGTCGGGGCGCTTCGCCCGTTGGTTCTTGGGATCGAGATCGAAGAGCCCGGGGAGCGAGGAGCCAGGTTCGCCGAAGAGCGCCTTGGTGGTGTCGTTCTTGGTTTTGAACTTGTCGGCGAACTTGAAGCGCAGCGAGAGCTCCGCGAGGCTCGTGTCGAGGGGTTCACGCAGGCGCACCGAGCCGTCGGCGGCGAGCTCGAGGTCGCTGCCGCTGGCCGAGAGCTTGTCGACCTTGAGCCGCCCTTCGGTGGCCTCGGCTTGGAGCACGAGCTCGCCGGCCTCCATGCGCGGTAGGGCGATGGTGTCGCGGATCTTCGCCTTGCCGTCGCCGAGCGCGAGCTCGACGATCTTGAGATCGATCTTGCCTTCGGCCTTCGAAAGCTTGGCCTCGGGCATGCGGAGATCGATGCTGCCGCTGAGCTTCCCCTCGATGGGGAGCCCCACCACTTCGCGGAGGAGCGGTAGCTCGCCGACGCTCACGCCGTCGAGCTCGAGGGCGAAGCTCCGGGCTCCGTCGGCGTCCGAGGTATGTCCCGACAGGCTGCCGCCGAAGGCCTCGCCGCCGAAGGCCACGTTCAGGGTCCCGACCAGCAGGCGAAAGATGGAGACTCGAAGGTGGATGTCGTCGACGACGACCACTCGCCCGTCCTTCACCTTTCCTTCTTCGTCGGGCGCGCTGGGCGGCGAGTGGAGCTTCACGCCTTGGGCCTCGACGCCGGAGAGCCAGTAGCCGCTCATCTTCTCGATTTCGAGCCGCGTGCCGGCGCCTGCGGGTTGGCGCGCGTTGAACTCGGCCACGAGCCGGTCTTTCAGGCGGTCGTAGGGGAAGCTCCACAGCAGGAACAGCGTGAGCGTGCCGAAGTAGAAGGTCGGGTAGAGGACCGCCTTCATGAGCTTCTTGGCGCGGGGGCTCACGGCGCTGCTCCTTTGGTGTCCTTTTCCTTGGCCGCGTCCTTCTTCTTCTCTTCAGCCTTGCGATCGAAGGCGCTAACGATCATCTCGACGTCGAAGGAGTCGGGCTCGGTGGCGCGCTTGCGGATGTTGATGCGCGACACGCTGACCGGGTGGCCCGACTGGGCGATCTGCTCCATGAACTTCACCAGCGCGAGCATGCCGACTTTGCGCAGCACGATCTTGGTCGAGCGCTCTTCGAAGCGCTTGCCGTGAGGAACGACGGCGCGATCCTGGCTCTCGGGGATCTCGATCTTGACTTGGGCTGCGAGCTTCTCGAGGAAGGCGGCGAGGGGCGGCGCCGGAGCGCCGTAGCGCTTGGCGACTTCTTGCCGGTCGCGATCGCGATTGGCGACGGCCGCGCGGTTCGCTTGGATCTGGTCGACCGCCTCGCGCAGCGCCTCGTTCTGGGCGCGCTTCGAGCCGAGCACGGCCGCGGTGCCGGCGGGCACCGCCAGGAGCAAGAGGAGGAGGAAGATCAGGCTCAAGAGCCCGAGGAGCTGGCGCTCCCGCGGCTCGAGCTGGCGCAGGCGATCACCGAGAGCCATGGCTCACTCCGGCGCGGCTTCGCCGCCCTCCTTCTTCTTGGCGTCCTTCTTCTCCGTCGCGCACTTCACCTCGAATTCGAGCACGTACTTCTGGCGGTCGCTGTTGATGACCTGGGTCATCTTGGAGATTTTCGGATCGTTGAAGCAGCGCACGCCCTTCAGGTTCGACAAGATGGTCTGGGCGTCCTGCGCCGAGCCGACGACGCCGTTGATCTTCACGTGCCCGCGCTGAAGGTCGAGCTCCTCGACGTCGTGGGTCACGCTCGAGGGCACTGCCTTCGAGAGCTCGATCATCACATCGAACGCATCGAGCGGTGGGAGCGGGTCGGCTTCGTCCTTGCTGTGCACCTTGTCGAGCAGGTTCTTCACCTCTTCGGGGTCGGTGGTCTCTTGACCCAGCACTTCTCGGCTCAAGGTCGCGACGGCCTTCGACAGCACCTCTTCGTCGCGACTCAGGGTGCGAAGCTCGGCCCACGAAGCGAAGGCGAAGCTCACGAAGATGGCGACGCCGAGCCCGGTGAGGAGCGGCACTCGCTCTTTCAGGAACCCGTAACCGCGCTGGAACGCCAAGGGCCCGCGCCGGAGGTCGAGGTCGCGCGCGCGACCGGTGAGTCCGAGCGCCACGGAGATGGCCTTGGCGAAACGAGGCAGCGCGGGCAGCAGATCGGGCCCGACACCCTCGACCTCGAGGCGCGGGAGCTGGGTCACGGTCGCGCCGAGCTCGTGGGAGAGGTACTCCTCGGCGCCCGGCGCCGTCGCACCACCGCCGACCAGATACACGGCGGCGAGGGCCGCGCCTCCTTGGAGAGCGAACGCAGCGGCCGTCTGGCGGAGCTCCGCGGCCAGCGCCGGAGCGGTTTCGGGCAGACCTGCGACGCCGCGCGACAGCGTGCGTGCGAATACCGGCTCGCCGTCTGCCACCACCACGAGCTCGGTGTGGGTGCCACCGAGGTCCACGATGGCGTAGGGACCGGGCCCGGCCACGGGGGGACACACGCTCACGAGGTTCGAGAGCGAGAGCGCGCCTGCGGCGACACGCTCGACGGGCCGGCCGATGACGCGGCTCACTTGCTCGATGCGCGCAGACACCTGCTCGATGCGCGCAGCCGCCGTGAGCACGATCACGGGCGCCCCCGAGCCCCCGCGCTTCAGCACGCGGTGGTCGTACACGAGCTCGTCGAAGTCCACCGGCACCTGAGCCTCGAGCTCGAAGGGGATGACTTCGGCGAGCTGCTTCAGCGCCGTGTTCGGCAGCCGGAGGCGGTGGAGGAAGGTCTGCTCTCCGTCCATCGCCACCGAAACCGCCTCGCTGTGCTGGATCAAGGGTACGACGGTGGCGGAGATCGCCTGGTCGACGGTCTCGTAGCCGGCGACCTCGACCTCGAGCATGCGCTCCACGGTGATCTTGCGGTAGCTCGCGTGCACGAGCACCGCTCGTACGTAGTTCGGTCGCAGATCGATTCCGACGTAACGGGCCATCTTCAGTCGACTCGGTAGTAGATGATGTTTCCGCCGGGGTTGGGTTGGAAAGCGGCGGCAATCGTGGCTTCGGTGGCGCCTTCGGGCAAGTCGCTGGCGGGGGTGGTCTGGGCGCCTGCGCCGGCCGCGGCGCCAGCCAGGGCGGCCGAGATGGCCGACGCCGCCCCGGGCGCCATTCCGGGAGGAGGCGCCCCGCGGAAATCCACCACGGCGTGGACGCGCACCGACGTCTCGCGCTTGCCGGCCTTCACGTAGCCGGTGGCGTAGATGCTGAAGACCAGGCTCTCGGTCGCGACGGCCTTGATGGTCTCGGTCTCCGACAGGAGCTGGATCGGCTTCATGTCGAGCGAAGCGAGGGCGGCACCGAACATGCCTTTGCCCTTCAGCGCGTTGATGAACGCCTTGGGCGAGCCGAAGAGCGGCGCCCCCGCCGTGAAGCTCTTCACCAGGTCGAACACCGACAGGAACTTTGCCGCCTCGGCCGGATCCGTGCACAGCGGCGTGCCGGGAACGGCGGCTCCGCACACGATCGCGAGCACGGTCTGGGGATTCGCCGTGTTGACGTTGATCTTCCCCTGTCCCCACACGGTCATCACGCGCTTTTCGGGGTGACTCGGATCGGGATCCACGAACGTGGACCAGAAGTCCTCCCCGACCCCTCGCACCAGGTGGAGCTCCTGCAAGCTGTCGAAGGCGGAGTTCTTCCTCGGGTACGGCTTCTTCAAGAGTTGGTAGTACGAGTCCTCGGCGCCGGCAGCTTGCGCGGAGCCCGAGTGGGGATCGCACACGTAGCCTTCCTGATCAGGGTCGGCCCAGTCGATGATGGCTCCGCAGATCGCCTGCCGGTCCGAGAACTGGCCGTCGGCGTCGCGGTTCGCGAACAGCGGATCGTATTGTGGACCCGAGAGCAGCCCGATGAGCTGAGCCGCGAGCCGCGCTTGGCTGAACGCATCGCCGCGCGCCGGCGTGTTCACGTTCACCTTGGCGTCTTCGTCGACGACCTTGACCTGGAAGCCGGCGCCTTCGAGCCCGAGGTTCTTGCCCTCGGCGATGTTCACGCCCGCGAGGTTCAGGAAGGCCTCGTTGCCGTCCGAGTCGTTGAACGCGCCGAGCACCTGATCGGCGAACTCCCAGACCGGGATCTGCGGTGGCGCTTGCTTGGTGAGGAGGAAGAGCGGCGCGAGGGCCTTGCGAATGGTGGGCTCGGAAGCGATCAGGAGCCGCGCCAGGTTCACCGAGCTCTTGGCCGCGTATTCGGCCTTGAGCGAGTCCCGCTGGGAAAGCGCAGCGCCGAGCTCGGCGCTGGTCTCGTCCTGGAACTCGGCGAGCATGACCCCCAAGATCGTGAGCGCGGAGAGCACCAGCACGATGGCCACCACGCTCCTTGCGCCGGCGCCGGCGAGGCCGGCGTCGGAGGGTGCGCTCGGGCGCGTGGAGGTCGCTCGCTCGATCATTGGGTGGCGAAGGTGAGTGCTCGCTGGATGGGGATGGGGATCTTCTGCACGAAACGGATGGGCCCGCGCCCGCGCCCCTCGGCGGCGCGGCGTCCCTCGTTCAAGACCAGGATGACGCGCACCTGGAGCGGCAGGCGGCCGAGCTGGCCGGTGGCTTGGGTGGTGTCCCAGGTCTCGGACCATTGCCCGGTGAGGGGATCGAGGTACTCGAGATCGAACAGATCGATGTCCGTCGCCAGTACCTCGACGCGACCTCCGCGTTCGGGCTTGAGGTCGATGCGAGTCGAGACCCTGCGCAGGAGGTGAGTCGTGCCCTGCTTCTTCGGGTCCGCTTCTCCGAAGTAGGAGATTTCGGCCTGATCCGACTCGTGGGAGTCGCGGTCCATGCGCACGTTGGAGAACGAATTGAAGTCAATGCGATCGGCGGGCGTGCCTCGGGAGCCGATGAACGCGGTCTTCGTCACCACGATGCTCTGATCGATGGGCAGGTGCGAGGAAACGTAGGCCGCTTGGAGCTCGCGCGAAATGCGGGTCATGGCCATGCGCCCCTCGCGGTAGCGGTCGCCGAGGCGCTGAATGCCCTCCCGGGAGCGCTTCATACCCGCGAAAGCCGAGTAGATGAGCACGCTGATCATGGACAGCACGGCGATGGCCACCAAGAGCTCGATCAGCGTGAAGCCGAAGACCCGGGGCGTGCGCTTCCCTCTACGTCTCATCGCGACGTCCTCGTGGGTGGCGTGTTGGTGCGCGACGTGCCGCCGCCGGCCCCGGTGGGCGTGGTCAGGCCGCCGAGCTGATCGCCCATTTCGGCGAGGCCGGCCGCCGCGTTGGGATCGAGGCCCCCTTGCTGGGGATTGGTCACGTATTCGGTGACCGCGAGCTCCCGCTCGTTCTTGCCCTCCTTCCAGTGCACGGTGAGCGTCACCTTGCGAATGCTCGCTTCGAGCATCGGCTTCAGGTCGGGATACACCATGCTCATCACGAGCGGCGCCATGCCTTGCACGCCGCCCGCGGCAGCGCCCGCCGAGAGCAGGCTCGAGAGCCCGCCGAGGCCGCCGTCACCGCCGAGCACGGCGGAGCCCCCGGACTGGAGCGCCGCGAGGCCGCCGAAGGCTCCGAGCCCGCCCGGCTCTTCGGCACCGCCGTCGCTGCCGCCGCCGGCCAGGTCCTTGGGCTGGGGCAGCTCCACCTTCTCGATCTTCCACGAGCACTGGTAGCTCGAATCTTCTTCCCCTTCGCAGCAGTTTCCCTCGTCGTTCTGATCGCTGATGGGGTAGCCCTCTTTCTGGAGCTTGAGCTCGACCTCGCTCAGCTTGCAGCGCGCGAGCCCGGTCGCGACGCTGAGGTTCTGCGCGCGTTGCGAGCCCGAGAAGAGCCCGGCCTGCGAGCTCAAGAGCACCGTCATGCCGAGCCCCAAGATGGCGACGGCCACCAGGACCTCGAGCAACGTGAAGCCGCGACGCCTCCTCATTGCTCTTCCTCGACTTGCCCGAATTCCTCGTCGTTGCGCGGAGCATCGAGCTTCACCAAGCCCTTCTCGATCTTGGCGCGACCCGTGAGCGGGCTCACCACGACGCTGAGGCCGTCGGCATCGCCGTCGCGTCCGATCTGGACGACCGCGCGTTCCGTGCCCCCACCGGGCCAGAAATAGAGGTACGCGCGGCCCGCCGTGCGCGGCTCCTCGTCATGCTCGGTCTGTACCTGTCGGAACTTCACGCCGGAGCCGAGCTCTCGACCCGCACCCGGATCGTCGCCGTCGAAGCCGAACTGTTTCACTGGGGAGAACTCCGGGCGCGCCGCCTTCGGGCCCTCCATGATGCGATCGGCCTCGGCCCGCGCGCGCTGCTCCGCCTCGGTGGAGGCCTCGGCGCCGCCGCCGGTGTTCTTGGCTTCTTTCTGGCGAAGCATCACGCCTTGCGTCTCTTCGAGCCGAACCCGTTGGGTGTCGAGGTCGAAGACCAGACGCACCGGCCGCCCGGCGCTGCTCGCCCGCGTCATCCCCATGCGCACAGCGCTGGCGATCAACGTGGCCGCTGCTCGCTGGCGCGACGAGGTCAACATGCCCGAGCCGAAAATCACGCCGCCGCTCATCACGGCGATGAGCGCCACGACGATCAAGACCTCGACCAGCGTGAGGCCACGCGCGCGCCCCCGCCCCCGGCTCGGCCGGCGGCGATGGGTCCGGGGCGGTAAGCGCGACGGCATGACGCTTCGATGCTCACTCTGCGGCGGCGCCTTCGGGGGCCGCGCCCTTCGGCACGCGGATGTCGTCCTTGGTGCCCTTCTTCTTGTCGGGCCCCGTGGAGGTGACGCTCACCTCGCCGTCAGTGCAGTTGATCACGTAGGGCTGGCCCCACGGATCGTTGGTGTTGGCGCCCGGGTCGAGCTGCTTGTCCTGCACGAGCTGGCTGATCGTCGGGCAGTTCGTCTCGTTGTTCGACGCTTGCCAGCTCTGGGTCGCCTGCCGGATCACTCGGGCACCCGTCTCGGCGGTCTTGATCTGCGACTCGCGGAAGCGCGGGAGCGCGAAGAAGGCGACGCCGCCGGCGACCATGGCGATGATGGCGACCACGATCAGGACTTCGAGCAGCGTGACGCCGCGAAGAGCGCGCCGGCTGCGCGCGCGCCGCGCCAATTTCTGCAAAGATCCGAGTTCGATTCTCCGTGTCCTCATCGTCCGTGCTTCTCCTGTTCGACGTACAAATCTCGCTTCTGGGTCGTTCCCCGCTGCCGGCTCACTCGATGCGGTCCAGTCCACCCGGCCTTCCATCCGGACCGTCGCTCATCAGCTCGTAGGCCACGCCTTCGCGCTTGCCCGGGCAAATCAGCCGGAACGGCCGGCCCCACGCATCCCGCGGTGGTGCCTCGAAACGCGAGTACGGTAGGACCGCCGCCAGATCGGCCGGGCATCCACCCTCGTGGTCGGCCATATAGCCGTCCACGGCGCCACGCACGTCGAGCAAGGTCGCCCGCGTCTGGCGCACGCCGGCACGCGTCCGCTCGCGCGCCCCCACCCAGATCAAGAGTCCGAGCAGGAGCAGACCGAACACGATGGGTCGTACGCGTCCGAGCCCGAGCCGCCGCACGAGCCCACCCCTCCCCTCCCAGGGAAAGAAGATGCGCTGATCTCCGGCTCGGCGGCGTCGCATGAATCCTCATTGGACCAGCTGGTTCATCTGCATCAGCGGCATCAAGATGCTCATGGCGATGAAGCCCACCACCGCGCCGAGCGCCAAGATCATCACGGGCTCGAGCAAGCTGGTGAGGGCCGTCACGCGGGTTTCCACGTCGGACTCGTAGGCGCGGCTCACGTTCTCGAGCATGGCCTCGAGCTGTCCGCTGCGCTCGCCGACGGCAATCATGTGGATCACCATGGGCGGGAAGGCTCCGCTCCGCTTCAACGGCTCTGCGATGCTCTCCCCTTCCCGGATCGAACCGATGGCGTCGGTCACGACGCTCTCGAGCCGGGCGTTGCCGAGCACGTTGCGTCCGATCTCCATGGCCTTGAGCAGCGGCACGCCGCTCGAGAGCAGCGTGGAGAGGGTGCGGGCGAAGCGAGCGACCGCGACCAGCAGGTTCAAGCGGCCGAAGACCGGCCAGCGCAGCATGAGAATGTCCCAACGCATGCGCCCCGCTGGCCGGCTCTTCCAGCGCTGGAAGAGGGCGATACTCCCGCCGACGACGAGCAGCATCAGCCACCAGAAGTCACCGAACAGGTTCGACGTGAAGATCAGTACACGCGTGTTCCAGGGCAACGTCTGCCCCAGGTTCTCGAAGATGCTCGTCACCTTGGGCACGACGGCCACCATCAGGAAGCCGACCAGCAGGCTGCCGATCAGCATCATCAGCACCGGATAGGCGAGCGCCGACACCACCTTGCCCTTGAGACGCGCTTGGCCCTCCATGAAGTCGGCCAGGCGCTCGAGCACGTTTTCGAGGGTGCCCGAAGCTTCGCCGGCCGCAACCATGTTCACGTAGAGCGGAGGGAACACCTTGGGATGCGCTTCGAGGCTCTTCGCGAAGCTCGTGCCTTCGTTCAAGGTCTCGCGCACCGCCGAGAGCACGCGCACCAGCTGCTCTTTCTCCACCTGCTCGGTGAGCGCCGAGATCGAGTCCACCAGCGGCACGCCGGCGCGAACCAACGTCGCGAGCTGACGGGTCATGACCGCTACGTCGGCCGAGCTGACGCGGCGGAAAATCGCAAGAAAGTCGATTTCGCGCTTGCTCTTCTTCTTGGCCTCGCCCTCTTCGTTGGCGAGCGTGAGCAACACGCCTTCTTTGCGCAAGAGGGCCCGCAACGCTTTGGCGTTGTCGGCGTCGCGATAGCCTTTGACCGCCTTGCCGGTCTCGATCTGGATGCCACGGTATTCGAAGACGGCCATCCTCGCCTCACTCGTCGATCAGGAAGTCTTCCTGCGTCGCAGCCACGACTTCCTCCACCGTGGTCTTGCCCTCGAGCACCTTGCGCGCGCCGTCGTCGCGCAGCGTGTCCATGCCTTGGGTCTGGGCGGCGCGCTTGATGCTCTGGGCATCCGAGCTCGAGAGCACCAGAGCACCCACGGCGTCGTCCATCACGAGCAATTCGTAGATGCCGAGACGTCCGCTGAAACCCTTGCCGTCGCAGCGGTCGCAGCCGCGCGGCCGGTGCAGAATGGGTGGCGCCGACTCCCGCCAGCCGACGGGCAAATAGTCGATGCCCGGCGTTTGGTAGCGGGGGGACAGCCGGCGCGCGTCGCGGCGCCGAGTGCGCTCGGGATCGATGCCGAGCTGGCGGAGCTCCCACTCCGTGGCCGGATACGGTTCCTTGCAGGCCTGGCAGAGCACGCGCACGAGGCGCTGCGCCAAGATGCCGATGACGGTGGAGCGCACCAAGAACGGCTCCATCTCCATCTCGACGAGGCGCGTGACGGCGCCCGGCGCGTCGTTGGTATGGATGGTCGAGAGCACCAAGTGACCGGTGAGCGATGCGTGGATGGCGATCTCCGCGGTTTCCTTGTCGCGGATTTCGCCCACCATGATGACGTCGGGGTCTTGGCGCAGAAAGGCGCGGAGCGCACTGGCGAACGTCAGACCGATCTTGGCCTGGACCGGCACCTGGTGAATGCCCGAAATCTCGTATTCGACCGGGTCTTCGGCGGTGAGGATGTTGACGTTGGGCCGGTTGATCTTGTTGAGGCAAGCGTAGAGCGTGGTGGTCTTGCCGCTGCCGGTCGGCCCCGTCACGAGGATGATCCCGTCGGGGCGCTCGATGAGGTGGCTCATCAAGTGGTAGTCACGCGACGAAAATCCGAGCTCGGTCAGGTCGAGCAGCACGTTGGTCTTGTGCAAGAGGCGCATCACGATGCGCTCCGCGTCGCGGCTCGTGGGTATGGTGGAGACACGGATGTCGATGCTGCGACCGGCGATGCGCAGGCTGATGCGTCCGTCTTGCGGCAGGCGCTTTTCGGCGATGTTGAGCCCGGCCATGATCTTCACGCGCGCCACCACCGAGCTCATGAACTGGCGGCTGGTGCGCCGCGCAACGTAGAGCTCGCCGTCGATCCGGAAGCGCACGAGCACCTCCTTTTCTTCCGGCTCGATGTGGATGTCGCTGGCGCGCTCCTTCACGGCGCTGAAGAACAAGCCGTTCACCCAGCGGATGATCGGAGCGTCTTCGTCGGACTCGAGGATGTCGACCTCGTCCTGGTCGCTGAGCTTGTCGTCCCCTTCGAGCTCGCTCTGGGTGTCCTGCTTTTCGAACACCCGGTTGATGGTGTCGATCACCATCTCGGGCGCGCCCACCAGCACCTGCACGGGCTTGCCGAAGGCGGCCCGCACGTCGTCGAGCGCAGCGGTATCGAGCGGGTCGGCCGACAGCACGTCCACGTTCTGGTCACGCTCGGCAACGACCAACAGCTTGTGGCTCTTGCAGTAGCCGATGGGCAGACGCGTGGCCGTCTGGGTCGGCACGGCGTTGGCGTCGAAGCGCTCGATGAAGGGCAGACCGCACTCGGTCGCCAGCGCTCGCACCACGTCCATCTCGCTCGCCACGCGCGACTGCACCAGGAGCTCGGTGAGCGAAGTACCCTTCTCGCGCTGCTGCAGGAAGAGCGGCTCGAGCGCCTCGGGCGTCACGAGGCCGTGGCGGACCAGGATGTTCCCGAGGGCGCGCTGCTCGTTCACGTTCACTCCACCCGTTCCACGTTCACGCTGCGCGCGATGGGATTGATGCGAATCGGCGAGTCGAGATCGGTGCGGGGGGGAGCGGGCGCGGGGGGAGGAGTCGCGGGCGGGTTGGTGCTGGGGGGAGTCTGCGGATTCGGGCGGGGCTGGCGCGGACGGTTCGGACGCGTGGGGTTCGTCGCCGGCGGCGGCGTGGTGGCCGGCGTGCTGGCGCCGCCTCCCGACTTGACGGAGTGCGGCAGCTCGATGGGCTCGCTCGGCGTGTGCTCGAGCTTGCGCGGCGCGGTCTCGGCCTCGAGGCGCTGGCGCTCTTCCACGGCGAAATACGCCTGCCGGATCTCTTCGATGAGCCCGTTGGTCTTCGCGTAGTCGAGCGGTGGCTTCCAGTCTTGACCGCTGAACACGAAGTAGCGATCCAGAAACTCCTGCCGCTCTTGCATCTTGCGTTCGAAGATCTTGCGCAGATCTTCTTGCTCGTGGATGACCGTGGGCGTGAGGACCAAGAGCAGATTCAGCTTCTCTCTGGTCACTTCGGACTGCCGGAACAGGAAGCCGAGCACGGGCAGGTCGCCGAGCACCGGGACCTTCTTCCGCACCTTGCGCTCGGCCTCCCGCATCAGACCGCCGAGCACGATGGTCTGCTGGTTGTCGACCTCGACCGTGGTGCGCGCGGTGCGCTTGGTGATCGGCACGACCCCGAGGGCACCGACGGCAGAGCCTGCCTCGCTGATCTCTTGCTCGATCTCGAGGCGCACCTGGTTGGTCTCGTTGACGTGAGGCGTCACCTTGATCTTGATGCCGACGTCCTGACGGGGAGCGTTGAAGCCCAAACCGCCGCCCAAGAGCGAGAGGCTGGCCAGCGGGTTCGCAGCGCCTTGCTGGCCGCCCGCGAGCCCCGCCAGGCTGCCGAGACCCGCGGCTCCGCCGCCGAGGTTGGTCTGAAGCGGGACGTTCTCGCCGACGCTGATCTCGGCCGCGGTGTTGTCGGTGGCCAGGATGTGGGGCGTCGCGAGCACGTTGGCGTCACCGCTGGACGCGAGAGCTTGCAGCACGACGCCGAAGGCCGGAATCGAAAGCCCGGTGCCGAGCAGGTTGGAGGTGCCCGCGAGCTCGGGTCCGCGCGCGCCGAGCGCGACGCCTTGGAGCAGCTCGGGGTTTGCCGGGAAGGAGAGCGACTTCGAGGCTTCGAAACCGCCCAGGAACAGCGTGTCGCCGCCGCCACCGAGGTTGGCCGTGGTACCGCCGTGGAACGACACCCCGAGCGAGCTCGAGTGCTTCACCGAGACGTCCATGATCACGGCTTCGATGAACACCTGGCGGCGAGGTCGATCGAGCTTGCCGACCACGAGCCGCATCGCCGAGTAGTCGCGGCCAGACGACGTCACGACCAGCGAGTTCGTCGCCTTGTCGGCGATCACGCGCACCTCGCCCTCGAACATGCCGGCGGGGCCACCGGTCTGGCCGGGCTGGCGCGACGCACCCTGGAGCATCTGCGTGAGGACGTTGGCGAGCTCCTCGGCGGTCGCGTGCTGCAAGGGCAGCACGTGGACCTTGCCTTCGGCCGCCGGCTGCGAGTCGATGCGCTTCAGGAGCTCGAGCAGCTTGTGGTAGCTGTCTTCGGTGCCGACGATGATGAGCGAGTTCGTCTGCTCGTCGGCGACCACCTTGGAGAGACCACCGCCGCCGCCGCCGGCGCCCGGCGCCGCCCCGGCCTTGTCGAGCTCGAACAGATCGTTGATGCGCTTGGCGGTGTCGGCAGCCGAACCGTAATGAACGGGCTCGATCCACATGCGCGATCCGGCGCCGCCGACGTCGATCTCTTCCAGGATGCGGATCATGCGCCGGATGTTGGTCCCGGTGTCCGTCATGATCAGGAGCTGACCCGGGCCGTAGACGGAGATGTCCGCCTCTTTGCTCTTGAACTTCGACAAGAGCTGGTTCGCCTCTTCGGCGCCCACGTTCTTCAGCCGATAGAGCCGCGTGATGTAACGATCCGAGGCCGGAACGGGTTCGCCCCGCGCGTAGATGGGCGTGGGAGCGGTGACGACCCCGCCGCTGTCGACGATCTTGAGGAAGCGCCCGTGGGGCACGACGGTCATGCCGTTGGCCTCGAGGATCGAGAGGAACGCTTCGTAAGCCTCGGCCAAAGTGACCGGCTCGGGCGACACCACCGTCGCCTTCACCTGCCGCACCTTGGGACCGTAGATGAAGCGGCGACCCGTCATGCCGCTGATGTGGTTCACGAGCTCCGCCAGGTCAGCGTCCTGGAGGTTGAACTTCACCAGGTGACCGCCGGGCTTGGGGCGGAAGGGAACGTCGGTCGCCTTGGCGATCTGCTCCATGCTGTCGGGCAGCGCGCCCTTGGCGCCGGGCGGTTCTTTCTCGGCAGCACCGGCCGGGGGCGGCGCGGGCGGCGTGACGGGTTTCGCCGCCGCATCGCCCGCGGGGCGACCCGCGGCGGCTGGGGGAGCCGCGCCGCGGACCGCGGGCGCAGCCGGCTTCTTGTCGGCCTGGGCGCGGATGGGCGGGGCCTGTTGGGCCCAAGCAGACGCAGCCGGAAGCAGCGCGGAGAGGAGCCCGCACAAGGCGAGGCGCGGGGGATGGGAGGAGAACTTCCGCTTCATCTCACTTGATCCGAAAATCGATGCTCATCGGCTTGCCGCGGCGGTTGATCTTCACGTTCAGGTTGCTGGCCGTGCGCAGCCGCGCGTAGGCCTCGAGGGCCTTCTCCGGGCTCGCCATGTTGAAACCGTTGATCGATTCGAGGCGATCGCCGGTCTGGAATCCGAGCGTGCCGAGCAGCGTCTCGGGCCGGATGCCG
The DNA here is from genome assembly GCA_046351435.1 of Polyangiaceae bacterium. Lineage (GTDB taxonomy): Bacteria > Myxococcota_A > Polyangia > Polyangiales > Polyangiaceae > JADJKB01. Next base: position 13,679 of record JAXLYN010000013.1, on the reverse strand, counting down.
AACAGCCGAATCCCCACGACCTTGCCGTTCTGCTGCTCGGGCACGATGCGCGCCGAACGCATGAGCTCGGCCTGGTTCTCCAGGATCTTGTCGACCACGGAGCGGTCGACGTTGAACTCGGTCTCGCTGATCTTCTGGATCTTCGACGCGATGTCGTCGGGCACCTTGCCAGCGCCGGGCTTGCCGGCGGCGGGCGGCGGAGACTCGGCGCTGGCCGCAGGAGCGGCGGCCTTGGGCGTCGGCTGAGTGGAGAACAGCACGAGCTGACACAGTGCTCCCGCGCTCGTGAGCCAAACGGCCGGGCTGTTCTCCTTCGGGTTGTAGCCGATATAGGTGACGTCGTGCGCCCCGACCTTGTCGCCGACCCGTCGGATCGACGGGCGGGCTTCGCCAGGCCCCTGGAGCGCGGCGATGGACCACATCGGATCGGAAGATTCCGTGATGATGCTCACACGAATTCCGTCGCACGTGCCCGCTGAGAGCGGATTCGAGAGGTCGGCCTTGGGCGTCGGCAGCGCACTCGTGTCGAGCTCGGTGGCGTTGAGCGGCCCTGTCTGCGAATCGAATGGGTTGCGCGACAGGATGGGCTCCGACGAGCGCGAGTGGACCTCGGCCATCGGCGGCCTCGCGTTGGCCGCGGGCTTCGGGGACTGCGTGAGCGTCTTCTCGTCCGCCGAGAGCGCCGCGCCGAACAGCCGCATCGCGGCCGAGGCCTGGAAAAACGCCATGGCCGTGATCAGGGCGAGCACGACCACGGAGAAGTACTTCTTGAGCAGGGCGTCGAAAGCCACGGGCGCTGGGACCGCTTAAAGCCAGAGGCGTGCCAGGGTCAATGGAGAAAGAAAGCTTCGGGATTTCCTTGGCTTAGGCGCGGATTCGGGGGGCGTTTTCTCGCCAACCTGGCACTCGAAGGGCGTTACGGGTGCGCAGTGTGACAACTTGTCAGTCGCTCCGCGAACGAGGGGACCCTCGCTAGTCCCCCTCGCCGAGCTTCCGGTAGATGGTCCGGGTCGAGATCCCGAGGAGCTGGGCGGCGAGAGACTTGTCCCCCGACGTGTGCGCCAAGGTCTCGCGGATCAGCCGCCGCTCGACCTCCTCGAGCGGAGTGCCGATGGCGAAGATCAGCTCCGAAGGCGCGGGCGTCGCTGCCTGGGCGACGGCATCCGGAAGGTCTTCGAGCCGGAGCGTGTCGGTGCGACAAAGGACCGCTGCCCGCTCCACGACGTTCTCGAGCTCGCGCACGTTTCCCGGCCAAGAGTAATCCGAGAGCTTGCGCATCACCTCGTTCGGAACCACGAGCCGCGCTCGCCCGTTCTTCTTGCAGTACACGCCGATGAAGTGATCGACGAGCAGCGGAATGTCCTCGCGACGGGTGCGGAGTGGCGGCGCCGTCACTGCGATCACGTTGAGTCGGTAGAAGAGGTCTTCGCGGAACCGGCCGGCCTCGACCTCGGCGGCGAGATCGCGGTTGGTCGCCGCCACGATGCGCACGTCGGCCTTCACGGGGTTTCCGCCCACCGGCTCGTATTCGCCTTCCTGGAGCACGCGCAGAAGCTTCACCTGCACAGCCGGCGTGAGCTCGCCGATTTCGTCCAGGAAGAGCGTGCCCCCGCGCGCCCGAGCGAAGCGCCCCTCTCGTTTCGACACCGCGCCGGTGAACGCACCGCGTTCGTGCCCGAAGAGCTCCGCCTCCAAGATCGACTCTGGGATCGCGGCACAATTCACTGCCACGAACGGTCCCGATGCTCGCGCGCTCTTGCTGTGGATGTAGCGCGCGATGAGCTCCTTCCCGGTACCGCTTTCGCCCAGTACGAGCACCGTGGCGCTGGAAGGCGCCGCCTGCGTCGCCACGTCGAGCACGCGACGGAGCGTCGCGCTCTGCCCTACGATCTCACGCGTCGTGAGCAACTTGAGCTCTTCTCGCAGCGACCGGTTCTCGGCCACGAGCGAGTGACGCTCCGCGGCTTTGCGGATGCTCTTCACGATGTTCATGCGCTTCAGCGGCTTCTCGACGAAGTCGTAGGCCCCCTCGCGCATGGCTTGCACCGCGGTCTCCACCGTTCCGTAGGCCGTCATCAACACGACCTCGGTATCGGGCGTGACTTCTTTCAGCGCGCGAAGCAGCTCCACACCAGTGACTCCCGGCATCATGAGATCGGTGAGCACTACCTGCACGCGGTGCTTGCGCGCGACCTCGAGGGCCGTCTTGGCGCCGTCGGCCGTGAGCACGCGCATGCCCTCGCGCTGGAAGATCTTCTCGAGGGACGCCACGTTGCTCGGCTCGTCATCGACGACGAGGACGGTGATGTCGCTCTCGGCCACGGGCGGCGCGGGCTCGCTGGGGGCCAGCTCACGGGTCTCTGCCGTCATGTCAGTCATGAGCGACAGACTGTCTTATGCATGCCGTACTGTCAACGCTCTGTCATCGTGTCGCAGATTGTCGGCGCAGGCCGAGGGCTAGGAGCCCACCGAACACGTAGAAAAGTCCTGTGCTTCCCGGGGCTTCGCTGGGCAGGGGCGTGCGGCAGGCGCAGCCCGCGTCGTCCCTCTGCACCTTGGTCTTCTGGCTCGAACCGGCGCCTTGCCCGGCGCCCCCGGAGCCAGGCGAGATGCTACCGCCCGAGCCGCTGGTTCCCGCCCCACCACCGTCGGCGCCACTCGCGCCGCCCGCGCTCGGATTGCAGGTCAAGGTCTTTGGGCTGGTGCCGAGCTCGAGCTTCGGCGTGCCGCTCGAGTCCACCCCCACGGCCCACACCGTGTGGGCCTGCCCATCGAGCAGGCCCGCCGGAGTCGGGAGCTCGAAGCCGTGCTCGCACGAGCCGATGGCCGTGCAGAGATCCGGCCGACTGACGTTGGCCGTGGTCGTGAGGGGAGACGCCCCGGCGGTTCCAGGCGCCGCGTCGACGTAGATCTCGACGCTGAGGGCGACGCTTGGCTGATCCGGATCGTACGCCCAACCGCGAATCGTCGCGCAACCGGCGTCGTCGAGATAGCCCGTGGGCGGTTGGTTCACCGGCGTGACACAAGAACCGCTCGCTTGCAGGAGCTGGATGTCGGCGCCATAGAAGAAGCGCAAGATCTTGTCGTAGTCGTAGCCGTTCGAGTTCTCGAGGCAACGCGCGCTCCATTGACCCATGCAGCCGCGGTTCTGCCCGAAGATGGGCTGGCCAGGCGGAATGTAGCCGAGCCCAGTCATCTGCACGTCCGCGCCGGTCTTGCCCTCGTTGTACGTGATCCAGTGCTCGGTGGACGACGTGCCGCTCCCCTTGCACGCGGGAGCCGGCGGGTCCTTGTCGCCCGCCACGTAGAACCCATAGGTGAGGAGGCCGTCGTACGAAAGGTAGATACCACTCGTCTCCTGTACGGCTTGGATCGCCTTCGCGCTCGGCGTTGCACCGCAGCCATACACCTGACAGCCCTGCCCGTCGCAGATCTGTCCGCTGGTCGCCATGGCGTAGTACGCGACCGAGCGGGCTGCGATGGCCTGGGCCTTCAGCGCCTCGAGGTTCGCGCCGCCGTTTTCGCAGGTGACCACGTGGGGCAGGTAGTCGGTCTCGGTGTCCTTGTTGGAACCGTTGACGTTGATCTGACAGTAGGCCTGAGCGAGCGGCGCCTTGACCGGCTGGCGCACGACCTCGGTGGGCTCGCTCGAACGCCCGTCGTCGCCGCAGCCCGACAGCGCGGCGGAGAGCACGGCCAGGCCGAGGGCACGTCCGGGGACTCGGCGCATGATTCGACGAGCTTACTTTGCCGCCCCGGTTTCGTCAGCGCACCAGCTTGGAAATCTGCTTGAAGGCGTCGCCCGACGCGACGCGCAGCCAGTCGAAGACCACGGTTTCGGCCGTGGTGATGGTAGCGCCTGCGCGTTCACACAGCCCGAGGCCCACCTCGCGGTGATCGTCGCGGCGCGATGCCACGCCGTCTTCTGCGACGTAGACGTCTAGGCCCTTCGCCACCAGATCGCGCACCGTCTGGTAGACGCAGACGTGGGTCTCCATCCCCAACACGATCGCCGCGCGCGGTTGCTTGTCACGGAGGGCGGCGTCGAACGTCCCGGCGTCACAGGCACTGAACTCGAGCTTGTCGCACACCGTGACTCCGGCCGCCCCGAGGGCCTCGGCCACGCTCGGGTGCGTGGAGCCGAGCCCCTTGGGATATTGCTCGGTGGCGAGAACCGGCGCCCCGAGGATGCGCGCGGCTTCGACCAAGATGCGCGCGGCCCGCACCACCTGCTCGACACGTTCGGGCGGCATGGCGGCGACGAGTCGCTCTTGGATGTCGACGACGACGACTGCGGTGGACTCTGGCACGAGGCGCTGCATGGCTCGCCGGGCATAACAGCGGGGCGCGAGCGACGGAAGCGCTAGCCACGCCGGCGCGACTCAGGTCAGATAGCCCAACAGATCTCGCCGGTAATCGAAGCGAAGAACGAATCGCGCGACGCGCGCCCCGCTGCCGTCGACCAGGTCCCCGACCACGCTGGTCCAGGCGCGAAGCGAGGTCGAGCCACCGGCCGGAGCCGCGTGCAGGCGACAGCTCCGCCCGTCGTCGATCGTGAGCGCGAGGTCGTAGCTCGCGACGAACGGTGCCAAACGCGCAAACGTGATGCGCCCGCTCACGCCGCGAGCATCCGCAAGACCCTTCGCGTCCAAGCTGCCGGTGACGCGCAAGGTCTTGCCGAGCCCGGGCAAGAGCACACGCTGTTCGCTCTCGAGCCGCAACCGAGCTGGCTGCTCGAGGAGCGAGTCGGCAGTCGTGTAGCTACCGACGAGCTCTTGGCGGAACGGCTCTCGCGAGATCACGCCGTCACCTTGCCGCGCTAGGTTCGTCGAACTCGTCGTCGCCGAGCACCAGGCGCTCGACGCGCTCGCCGCGTTCCAGTGCGGACACGATCTCCGGCACGTCGGCCAAGGTCACGTGCCCGTAGAAGAAGTGGTCGGGCTCGACCGCGATGGTCGGGCCGGCGGCGCAGGCGTCGAGACAGCTGGCGCTGCACGCGCGCGCTTCCAGCGTTGCCAGGCCGCTGGCTTTCAGTCGGTCCTTGAGCTCGGCGTACACCGCCTCGGAGCCGCGCGCCGCGCACGAGCCCTTGGGCGTGCCGTCAGGCCGCCGATTCAGACATACGAACAGGTAGCGCTTCCGATGGGGCATGGACGCCGTAGGTATACGTCCGAACTCGAGCAAGCGACAGGGCAGCGCCCGACTCACGGGCTCTGTTGCAGGACGGCGCGCACCGATTCGGTGAGGATCCCGAGGAGCTCGTCCAAGTCGGCATCGGCGATGTTGAGTGGAGGTGCGACGTACACCACGTCGCCCAGGGGTCTCAGGTAGGCGCCGCGCCGGAGGGCCTCTTCGTAGACCTGCCAGCCGCGTCCGCCGAGATAGCCCCGGCCCCCGGCCCAGTCGAGCGCGCCGACCATGCCGCGGCTCCTTGCGCCGCTCACGCCGCCGAGCTCACCGAGGCCCGAAAAACACTCGGCGATCCGCTTCGCCTTGGGCGCGCTGCGCTCCAGGATGCGCTCGTCGCGGTAGACCGCGAGGACCTCGCGCGCGACGGCGGCCCCCAACGGATTGCCCGCGTAGGTGTGACCGTAGAAGAACGCGCGGCTGGGCTCACCCAAGAAGCCTTCGAACACACGCTCGCTGACCAACGTCGCCGCCATGGGAAGCATGCCGCCGCTGAAAGCCTTGGCGGTGCACAAGACGTCCGGGCTGACGCCCGAAGCCTCCAGCGCCCACATCGGGCCGGTGCGCCCGTATCCACTGAAGACCTCGTCGGCGACCAGGAACACGTCCGCTTCGCGCGTAGCATCCCGGAGGCCACGCAAGAGTTCGGGGTCGTACATGCGCATGCCGGCTGCTCCCTGGACCACCGGCTCCACCACCACCGCCGCCAGAGTATCGGCTTGCTCGCGCACGACGCGACAGAGCTCGGTGAACGCGCGCCCGAACCCGTCGGGCTCTACGGGAACGTGCAGGCACTCCATGAGCACGCGTTCGAACGGTCGTCGGAATACTTCGACGCCAGAAATCGCACTCACCCCCAGAGTCTCGCCGTGGAAGGCGTCGCTCAGAGCGACGAAGCGCGTGCGCTCGGGCCGGCCGTTCTGATGCCAGTACTGCAGCGCGAGCTTCAACGCGACTTCCACCGAGGTCGACCCGTCGTCGCTGTAGAAGACCCGCGAGAGGCCCGGCGGCGCGATCCGAACCAGCTCGTCGGCGAGCAGCGCGGCGGGCGCGTGGGTGATGCCCGCCAACGAAACGTGGCAGAGCTGACGGGCTTGGCGCTCGAGCGCCGCCACGAGGCGCGGGTGACCGTGGCCGAGCGCGGCAGTCCACCACGACGAGTTGCCGTCGAGGTAGCTCTTGCCGTCGGCGTCGTACAGTCGAGAACCCTCGGCGCGCTCGATGACCAGCGGGTTCCCGCGCTCGAGGTAGTCGCCCATCGGCGTGTAGGGGTGCCAGACGCGCTGCTTGTCGATGCCAACGATGTGATCGCGCTTCGTCAACGGCGGAGCTCCTCGGCCGGCGAGGAAGTCTCACGCACTCGGTCCGCTGGCAAGACCGCGCGGCCGCATCGCATCAAGGCCGAGCAGCGCCTTCGGCGTCGAGCTCGGGGTTCAGCGTCACGACGCTTCGAGCGGGTTCACCCTGGACCTCAGCCTTTTCGTCGAGCAAGCTCACGACCACCTCCCAGTCTCCCGCCGCGGCGCCCTCCAGGCGGTACGGTTGCCAGTGGGTGACGCGCTGGGTGAGCTCGGTGCCCGGACCACGGACCTGGATGCGGGCGCCGCCCGGGCCCAGCCGCATGGGCAAAGCCAGAAAGTCGATCAGCACCGAGCGGACTCGCTCCGGACCGTTGTAGGTGCCACGCGGCGACAACAGCGCGACGTGCGGCGCCGCCACTCGCTTCGGATCGCGATCCCCGATCCAGAAGCGCACGGCCGCGAAGGCCGCGCGCGACGCATCCTGGTTACGCAAGAGGCCGTCGTCGCCCACCACCGCCAGCGTGAGGTAGTGCGGTCCGGGTCCGAGCGCCTCGGGCTCGTCGACGAGCTCGCTCAGGCTCGGAGTCTGCTTGTCGCCGAGCTCCCGCGGTCGCTGTCCGTCTAGGCTGATCCAGGTGATCTCGCCGGCCGCGCGCGGACCTGCACGCTCGATCTTGGTGCGGACGACGTAGCCTTTCGCCTTCGGGATCAGAATGCGCTGCTCGGCGAACGGGAACAGGATCTCCGCGCGCACGTTCGCGCTCGCGCGCGGCTCGCGCGGCGAGAGAGTCGCCTTGGGCAGCACCGGTTCGGGCGCGGCCGCAGGCGCGGCGCTCGAGCGTGCGGGCAGAGGCGCCACCGAGGGCGCGGGGCGGGGCGGCTCGGCCGGCGCTCCGGCACCCGCGCTGGGCGCGCACGCGCTGCACACGATGCACCCGGGAAGGACCAGGCGAGACCACACGGCGCAACAGGCTACCTCGGCGCTCCGGATTCCGCGACAGACTCGTGTTCCCGCTTCGGGCTACCAGCGCGCCGCCACATCTGGTAGCCCCGTGATCCCCATGAGCTACGTGGTCCTCGCGCGGAAATGGCGACCGATGAGCTTCGACGACCTCGTCGGGCAGGACCACGTCGCGACCACGCTGGCTCATGCCATCGAGCAGAACCGCGTGGCCCACGCGTTCCTGTTCACGGGCGTGCGTGGCGTGGGCAAGACCACGAGCGCGCGCATCCTCGCCAAAGCGCTGAACTGCATGCGTCCTCCGGGATCGACTCGCCCCGGCGAGGATCCCGGGCCCACGGCCAAGCCCTGCCTGCAATGTCCGGCCTGCGTCGAAATCGCGGCCGGCAGCGACGTGGATGTCCAGGAGATCGACGGCGCCAGCTACAACGGCGTGGACGAAGTGCGGCGCCTCCAAGAGATGATCCCGTACCGACCGGCGCGCGACCGCTTCAAGCTCTTCATCGTGGACGAGGTCCACATGTTGTCGCAAAGCGCGTGGAACGCCTTCCTGAAGACGCTGGAAGAGCCGCCGCCCCATGTGAAGTTCATTTTCGCAACCACCGAAGTGCACAAGGTCCCGGTCACCATCTTGAGCCGGGTGCAGCGCTTCGACTTCAAACTGATCCCGTCGCGCACCATCGTCGAACGCCTGCGCTTCGTCACCGAGAAGGAGGGCGTGCGCGCCGACGACGCAGCGCTTTCGATCCTGGCGCGTGAGGCGGCGGGCAGCATGCGCGACGCCATGAGCCTCTTGGACCAGGTGATCGCCTGGGGTGGAACCGAGTTCCGCGGCACCGATGTGGCGCGAGTGCTCGGCGTCGCCAGCCATCAGGTGCTCTACCAGATCGCCCGCGCACTCGTGGCCGGCGATGCGGTGCGCTGCCTCGAGGTCGTCGCCGATCTCGCGCGGCAAGGGCACGACGTCTCCCACGTGGCCCGCGATCTGCTTTCGCTCCTGCGCGACGTCGTGGTCGCGAAGGTGTGTGCCGATCCATCCGAGCTCCTCGACCTCGCCGACGAAGAGCAGAAGGACGTGCGCGAGCTGGCCCAGGGCTCCGACGCCGACGACCTCGTGCGCCTGCACCAGGGGTTCTCCCAAGGCTTCGACGACGTCGTGCGCAGCGGGCAACCCAAGGCCGCGCTCGAGATGCTCTTGGTGCGGCTCGCGCGGCGGCCCCCGCTGATCCCCATCGACGACCTGGTCGGGCGCCTCGCTGCCCTCGAGCGGCGCCTCGGTGCCGCTCGCCGCGACGCGACGCGTGGCGACTCGCCGCGACGGGACGCTCCGAAGCCCGAGCTCTCCCGCGAGCGGGCGCCCGCGCCTGCCCCGCCGGCTCCCGCCGACACGCGCGCTCGGCCGCGCGAGCCCCGCGCCGACGCTCGGCCGAGCGCTCCCCGCGACGGGCGTGACGAGCCGCCACCTCCGCCGAGCCTGCGGCCTGCCCCGCGCGCCCCCGAGAGCACGCCGCGCCCCTCCGAGCGCACCGCGCCGCCGCTGCCCGAGCCCGACGAGCGCTCGGCCGACGTCGAGCTCGTTCAATTCATGGGAGTGCTCGAACGGCTCGCGGCTTCCCGTCCGGAGCTCGCGGCGTTCTTCGAGCACGCCGCGCCGCTCTCGATCCGGGAAAACGAGCTCGTGATCGGCTTCGAACCGGGCAGCGTCATCGCGCCCCAGGCTGCGGGAAAAGACTCGGTCGCCGCACTCACCCGCGCCGCGGAGGAGTATTTCCAGAGGCGCGTGACCGTGGTCGTCGAGCTCGATTCGGAGCGGGCGCGGGGCGTCGACACCCTGGCGCTGCGCGAGTCGCGCGAGCGTCGCGCGCGGGTCCAGCAAGCGATTTCCGATGCCAAGCGCCACCCGCGAGTGGTGGACGCCATGGAGGTCTTGGGCGCGCGTTTGAAGGACCTGAAGCTCGGCTCCGAGTGAGCGCACATCTTCGCGAAACCAGCGCTGGCGTGGCTCTCGCTGAGCCTTGCTCGGTAGTCGGGCCGGACAGCGGCCGAGAGGCGCAGCGTTTCGATCGGTTGCCGTGTGATCGAGGCTGGGCGCTCGCTTTCGACGCTTGCTGCCGCTCGCCGTCGGTACCATCCTCGTCCGTCACGTGCTTCCGGACCGTCTCTCTCGATTGCTCCAACTCTTCGCGCGCTTGCCGGGCGTGGGCGAGAAGACGGCGCAGCGCTACTGCCTGTACTTGGTGAGCGAGACGAGCGGCGTCGCGCGCGAGCTCGGTGAAGAGCTACTGCGCGTTGCCGACAGCGTCGGACCCTGCGAACGCTGCGGCAATCTCGCGGAAACCGACGACGCCGGACACCGCGTCTGCCCCATCTGCAAAGATCACCGGCGCGACGCGCATCTCCTCTGCGTGGTGCACCGCGTGCAAGACCTCCTGGCCATCGAGAAGAGCGGCGCGATGCGGGGTCGCTACTTCGTGCTCGGCCGCCTGCTCTCGCCGCTCGACGGCATCGGGCCCGAAGAGCTGCCCGTGCCTGCGCTGTTCGAGCGCATGCGCGCCGAAGGCGTGACCGAGGTCATTCTGGCCACACCGCCGAGCGTCGACGGCGAGGCGACGGCGCTGTTCTTGGCGCGCGAGCTCGGGCGGCTCTCGGTACGCGTCACGCGCATCGCGAGCGGCGTGCCCCACGGCGGGGATCTGGAATTCGCCGACCAGATCACGCTCGGGCGGGCCATCGACGGCCGCCGCAGCATGGGCGACTGACCGCGGCGGGCACACGCGGGTGAGGGTTGCTTTCTGGCGCCCCACGGCGCGAAGATGCGCGCCCACCATGTCCCGGCGCACGATTTCGAGCTCGGCGGCCCCAGCCGCCATCGGTCCCTACTCGCAGGCGGTCGCCTCCGGAGACCTGCTGTTCCTGAGCGGCCAAATCCCGCTCGATCCCAAGACCGGTGAGCTCGTGCGCGGCGACATCGAGATCGAAACGCGACGCGTGCTCGACAACCTCGCGGCGGTGCTGCGCGAAGCGGGCGCGAGCTTCGACGACCTGGTGAAGACCACCATCTACCTGACCGACCTCGGCGACTTCAGCGTGGTGAACCGCATCTACGCCGAGCGCTTCGGCATCGAGCCACCGGCGCGCGCCACGGTGCAGGTCGCCGCTCTGCCCCGAGGGGCGCGCGTGGAAATCGACGGGATCGCACGACTCCCCCAGAGCTGAGAGGACGAAACATGGCCAACCAAGACACAGCGTTCGACGAGAAGGCCCTGCAGGTTTCCGCCGACGACGCGCTCGCCGCTTTGGAGGCCGCCGGGGCCGCGCCGTGGCGCTCGTCGACGCTTGGGTGAAGCGCGGCAACGCCGCGGCCGTCGCCGAAGCCAGTGAGCGTGCAACGGGCGCCGCCCGAAAAGCCGCGCGACGCGGCATCGGCGTCTTGAAGAGCCGCGGAGTACAGATCCCGGAGCGAGCGCGTACAGCCTCGCTCGCCGGCCCGAAGTCGGAGGAGACGGTCGAGGCCTGGCTCATGCCTCCCGACACGGCGGGCAATACACTCTTGGTCGTGACCTCTCACGCGAAGGCCAGCCGCCACAAGTCGGTGTTCGTGGTGCTGCACGATTCGCACGGGGTCTATCGGGTGGACGTGGCCGAGCTCAGCCAAACGCAGCTCCGCGAGAGCATGCAGAAGGCGCTGCCGGGTGCCCACTACCGTCCCGTCCGCGTGCCCCTGCCCTGGGTGCGGTACCGCATCGCCGAGGCGCGCAAGGTCCAGAAAGGCCGCGGCGCTCCCGAGCCGCTGGGCTTCACCAGCGCCCGTGCCCTGCTCGAGCCGGTGCCCAGCGAGCAGCCGACCCACCCCTTCGACGACGAGGGCTTCGAACTCTCGGACGAGGACGCCAAGTCGATGAGCGAGAGCTCGGCGACGCTGCACACGTTGCCGGAATTCCGAGGTTGGTTCCCCACCCGCTCCGCGGTCGAGGAGATGCTCGCCAAGGTTGGCGAGACGGTCCCACCGGGCGAGGAGCCGGATCCTGCCAAGCTGAAGGGCGCCCTCGAGGAAGAGCTCGTTGCGTCCACCGATCGCTACTTCACGCCGGAACGGCGGGGCGAGCTCGTCCGCGCCATGAAGGACAGCGCGCTCAGCGTGCTGTCGCGCGACGGCGAATCCAAAGCCCTCGAGGTCGCTGCAGCGATGTCGGTCATCGCCAATCGCGGCCTCATCACCGATGCGCCTCACGAGGTCGGGTTCTTGAAGGGGTTCTTCGAGAAGGCCGTGAGCCTGCTCTTGGCGCAAGGCGGCGGAAGTCTCCGAATCCCCGTGCGCAAGGCCGTCGACCCTGGCGCGGGCACCCCCGGGCCCGAGGCCGCACGCTCCGACGAGGCGAGCGCCGCCCCCGCCGAGACCTGAATCTCTTCACATCTCGGCGGTGCGTGGTGCGATCGGAAGAACCGACAGCGCGCTCAGCTCGGCTGCTCCGCGGCAGCGAGTCGACTACGGCGCGTCACTTGTACGAGAGCTTGACGTTTCCTTCGAGGAACACCGTGCCGTTTTCGCCGGCGGTCCGCACGGTGTAGCTCGGTCCGCCGCCGCCGCACGCGACAGTCTTGTCGACGCTCGACGTCTCGGTCGCGGTGCAGCTCGCGGGCGGCGCGCCCACGTCCACGGCACCCTTGGGAGCGCTGCCGTGCACCGAGAAGTCACCGCTGGCGGGGAACGTGGCGTCGATGCTGCCCTGATCGGTCACCTCGATGGTCCCGCCCTTGGCGCTGCCGGAGATGCTCGCGATGCGGACCACAACCGACGGATCGTCCATGCCGGCGCCTTCCGTGCTGATGTTCACGTCGTCGCTGACGCCGGTCACCGTTACTTCTCTGTGGCACGTCACGTTGGTATTCACCACGCTCGCCGCGCCGCTCACGGTGCACTTGCCGAGGTCCGAGTGGTTCGTGAGGTTCACACTCTTGCTGGCGCCGACCCCTGAAACGTCGACGTCGAACTCATTGAGCGGCCCTTTGCCATCGTTCACGATGGTGATGCTGCTGTCGAACTCGGGCGGGAGCTGCACCACGATGGAGGTACCGAGACCGTTGGTGGTCTCGCCGGTGCGCTGCGCGGTGATGTTGACGTTGGCGCCTTCGGCCACGTTGAGCGAGAGGTTCTCGTTCATCTGACGCGTCGCCAGGTCCTTCTCGTCGTAGCCCTCGTAGTCGAAGGGCTGGAACACGACGACCACCTTGCCCGCGGGCGCTCCGCTCTGGATCTTGATGTTGCCGTACGTGGCCGAAACGCTGAAAGTGCCGCCGGGCTGGTAGTCGACGGTCTTCGAGACTTCCGTCCCGTTGAACTTGGTCAGCGACTTGCCGATGCACTCGCTGCCGTTCTTCTGTTCGTTTTCTTTGCAGACCAGCTTGCAGCCGCTCGCGCTGACCAACGTCGCGCCCATCAGAGCCAAAGTGAAAGCACCAAAAATCCGTTTCATGCGGGCCTACCTCGTCCACAGAGTTTACGTAAAAAGGGCAGCGATCTTCCCAGGCTCCGCCCCGAGCCTAGGACCATGGAATTGGACGGGGGAAGCCGAGCCGTCATTCAGCCCGACGGCGCACGCCGTAACCCTTGGATTCGTCGAACTTTTTCTCGAAACGCCCGGAGCAGCTTCCGGCTCGTTGGCCCGACTTCACCCGACGCGATGGGACGGCCATCCACCCGCACCACTGGCAAGAGCTCGCGGATGCTGGAACAGACGAAGAGCTCGTCGGCGCGGAGCGCCTCGTCGACGGGCAACGGGCGGAGCTCCACGGGCCAGGCCAGCTCGCGGGCGAGGTCCAGCAGTACGGCGCGGGTGATCCCCGGCAAGATGCCGGCCGCCTCCGGCGGTGTCACCAACGTGCCCCCTGTCACTGCGAACAGGTTCGACGTCGCTCCCTCGACGATGTTGCCCTGCTGGTCGACGATGAGGGCTTCGCTCCCACCTTCGTTCCGAGCCTTGCGCATGGCCAGAACCGCGACGAGGTAGTTGCCCACCTTGGTGCCCGCGGCGTCGGTGGCCTCCGCCACGCGCTGAGTACGAAAGGTCACGACGGAGATCCCACGTTCGTAGGCTTCGTCGCTGGGTGGGACCAACGGCCCCACGATGATTACCCGCAGCGGCTTGGCCTCGAAGCCCGTGTCCAAACCGAGGGGACCGCTGCCGCGAGTCACCATCACGCGAACGTAGCTCTCACGATTGCCGGCCAGC
>JAXLYN010000012.1:0-218839 GCA_046351435.1 Polyangiaceae bacterium | reverse complement strand
CTCGGATTCCGGCTCGCGGCTCGGTAGCTCGCGCTGACAGGTCGCGCTACCGAAGAGCAACAGGAGGAACCCGGGCGGAAACAGCCTTCTCATCACTAACTCGCAGCGCGTGGACCATGCCACATCCGGAGCCGCGCTGGCTCAGTCGCCGGCAGTCGCCGGCGGGCGATTCGCCGGCGGTTCACCGCTGCAGGCGCCCGGACGGTTCCATCCCCCGAAAAGATGCTCTAAGGCAAAAAGCCGTATGAGCGCTGCCATTCTCGACACCGTGCTTCTGTTTTCGCTCCCCGCCTCGGGCAAGAGCGAGGTTCGACGCTACCTGGCGAGCCTGCGCCCCGAACAGTGTCGCGATGAGCTCCACATGGGGCCGACGCTCCAGCTCGATGACTACCCGTACGTGCATTTCATGCACCGCATCGACGACGAGCTGCTGAAGCACGGCTCTCGCTACGTGTACTACAAGGGCCCCGCTCGACCGTTCCAAGACGAGTGGGAGTGGGGCGCTCTGGTCGAGCTTCTGAACGAAGACTTCTCGGATCTGATGGCGGGGCGGCGCACACAGGTCTCGTCGGCGGCGGACCACCTCTTCGATCGACTCGACGCAGCGCACCAGAAGGTCGGGCTACCCGAGTTCCTCGGCGACGTGCCCCATCGCATCCGACGCAAGGTCGCCGAAGCGCTCGAAGCGGAATGCAGGCAGGAGCTCGACCACAAGAACTCCGTGTGCTCGGAGGACCCCAAAGGCAAGACCATCGTGATCGAAGCCGCGCGAGGCGGCCCCAACGGCGCCCAATTTCCGCTGACACCGCCCGTCGGCTACGCCTCGACGTTCCAACAGCTCTCGGAACAGATCCTGTCGAGAGCGAGCATTCTCTACGTCTGGGTCGAGCCCGCCGAGTCTCGGCGCAAGAACATCGAACGCGGACGACCCGACGGCCAAGGCTCGATCCTCCACCATTCGGTGCCAGCCGAGGTGATGCTGGGGCAATACGGCTGTGACGACATGGAATACCTGATGCGCGAATCCGATCGCGAGAACACCGTGCGGGTCGAACGCATCTTCGAAGATCGCGCACCGAACGGCCAGGTCACGTACCGCGATCGCATCTTTCACTTGCCCGTCGCCCGCTTCGACAACCGCGTCGACAAGACTTCGTTCGTGCGCGGCGACGCGCCGAGCTGGAAGAAGTCGGACGTCGACGCCCTTCACGCTGGGCTCAAGTCGGCGCTCGACGTGCTCGCTGCGACCCGTCGCGCCACCTGAAACGGACCGGCCTCAGGGCGCGGCGCACGGCAGCGCGCTCGGGCTGCAGTTCGGCGGCTGCTCCCCGGCGTACTGGACCGGGTGGTTGTCCGTGACCCACTTGGCGCCCACGAGCTTGCCGCTTCCGTCGTAGACGCAGCGCCACGCGTCGCCTGCCATACCGTAGGTCCATTCCGCGACCGTCGCTTCCCCGCACTTGCCGGTACGCAACATGCCGTGGGAGCAGTCATTCACGGCGTCGGCCGCTTGCGCAGGGCAGAAGGGCACGGCGTTCGGGTCTCGCGTGAACGCTTCGAGCGCGACCTCGCACTCGGCCGCGCCGCCGCAGTCGCCGAAGGTCGTGGGCAGCGTCGTTTCGTCGTCCGCGCTCGACCCGCCGCACGCGACGGAGAACAAGACACCCGACAGCATCAGGGAACACCTCGGTGCAAAGCTCATCGCAGCACGGTGGTGCAGAAAACGTGCCGGGCCCCGCGGCACAAGCTGACACAATCGCCTCGGGGGAACCTGCGGCATATGCTCCCACCGTGGTGTCGGACGGCAGCCCCACCCACGAGCGCTGGCTGGCCACCGCCGATGCGGAGGCCACGCCGTCGATCCGCCGCCGCGTGGTTGCGCTGATCGCCGAGGCGGCTCGACTCGACGGACGTTCCCCGCTGCGGACGGAGGATGGCGCGACGACGCTGGACGTGCGCGGCTCGGTGTACCTCTTGCGCGATGGGACTCGCCCCGGCGACGGCCGCCACAATCGCGTCGTCGGCTTCGGGATCGACGCAGGAGATGCGCGCGACCTCGAAGCTTGGCGCAGCCATTACGAACCACACGGCATACCGTGTCAGGTCGACGTGCCCGCGTCGGCTTGGAATGGCTCCGTCGATCGGGCGTTTCAAACGGGCGGGTTCGAATTCGCGGGGGCTTCTTTCACGGCGTTCACGGATCCACGAGACCTACCCGCGGGAGAGCCCGGCCCGGTGGAGGTCGAAGAGCTCTGCGCAGAGACCCTCGACACTGCCTTCGAGCTCCTGGTCCGAGGCGGCGGCCGTCGCGGCTTCGAAGCCAGCGTCCGCGACGAGCGCGCCCGGGAGCTCCGGATCGGATGCCACCGAGTCTACGTGGCGAAGCTGGACGGCATCCCCCGAGCGGTGGCGAGCTCCACCTGGGTGAACGACGCCGTGTACCTGGCCCATGCCTTCACGGAGCCGGAGTTTCGAGGCCGAGGCTGTCAGAGTGCGCTCTTGTCACGCCGCATCCAGGCCGCCGCCTCCGAAGGTGCCACGCTGGTGGTCACCGACACGCTGTTCGACGGCCCGAGCCGGCGGAACGTCGAACGGGCGGGCATGCGCCTCGCGTTCTCCCCCGGTTGGTGGGTGCGCACACTCGCTCGACGCTCGTGACTCGGAGCGCGCTAGGATCACCGCTCGCCATGAGCCAAGACGGTCGCTTCATCCCACCCCCGGTGAATCCGAATTTCGGCATGCCGAGCGTGCCCGAAGAGATGCCGGGCGCGACCAAGAACGACGCGGTGACCATCCTGATCTTGGGGATCCTGGGCATCGCGGTTTGCCAGCTGTGCGCCCCCGTCGCGTGGAAGCGTGGCAACACCTACGCCCAGGTCTGCGCGATTCAGGGCATCCCACAAGAGACCACGGCGGTCGTGGGGCGCATCCTCGGCATCGTGGGGACGGTCCTCTTGCTCATCAGCTTGCTCTGGTTCGCCTTCGTGCTCGTGATGACCTTCGTGTAGCACCGGGAAGAAAGCAGCTATGCTGAGGTCATGCGTGACCCCCTTCGCATTCGCGCGCTCGGCCTCGCCGTCCTCTTCGTGAGCTTCGAAGCGCGCGCCGCCGACTACTACGTGAACCCGAGCACCGGTTCGGCGACCAACGACGGTAGTGCCGCGAAGCCGTGGAAGACCTTGGAAGAGGTGATCCAGGCAGGGCTCTTCGGCAGCAAGGTGAAAGGCGGCGACACCGTGCACCTCGCCGACGGTTACCACGGCGAAATGGCCGTGAGCGGAGGCAACTACGCTCCGCCCATCAGCGTGAAGAGCGACACCAAGAAGGGCGCGAAGCTCCGGCACGTGCGCTTCTCGAATACCAGCGGTTGGTTGCTGTCCGGGGTCTCGGTGAGCCCGTCGTACGGCTCCACCAGCGGCGCCATCACCATGATCGAGATCCAAACGAACGCCTCGAAGGTCACGGTCGAGGATTCCGAAGCCTTCAGCGTCGCGGACGCGACCGGCTGGGGAGTTTCCGAATGGCTCGACACGGCCAGCAACGGGGTCAGCGTGCGGGGTGCCGAGAGCGTACTCCGAAACACCCACGTGAAGAACGTGCGCTTCGGCATCAGCGCCGACGCCAGCAAGGTGCTCATCGAGGGAAACACCGTCGAGAACTTCTCCGCCGACGGCCTCCGAGGGCTCGGTGACGACGAGACCTTCCAGTACAACGTCGTCAAGAACTCGTACCTGGACGACAGCGTCGACACGAATCACGACGACGGCTTCCAGAGTTGGTCGGTGGGGACGGGCGGCGTCGGAACCGGCGAAGTGAAGAACATGACCCTTCGGGGCAACGTGATCATCAACGCCGAAAACCCGGCGCAGCCACTGCAAGGCACGCTGCAAGGCATCGGCTGTTTCGACGGCACGTTCGTGGGCTGGGTCGTCGAGAACAACGTGGTCATCACCAACCACTGGCACGGGATCTCGCTCTACGGCGCGCGGGATTCACGGGTCGTGAACAACACGGTCATCGACACCGACGCGGCCAAGCCCGGTCCGCCTTGGATCATGGTGACCGCCCACAAGGACGGCACTCCGAGCCAGAACGTCGTCGTGCGCAACAACTTGGCGACGGACTACGACGTCTCCGGCACGAACGTCGTGCAAGATCACAACGTGACCTTGAAGAACGACCTCGCCACGTACTTCGTGAAGAGCGTCGCGCCTTGGGACCTCCACCTGCTCCCGACCTCGCCGGCCATCGACCAAGGCTCGTCGGACCAGGCTCCGCCGCTCGACGCCGACAAGGTCCCGCGTCCGCAAGGTGCGGGCGTCGATCTCGGCGCCTACGAGTGGCACGACGGCAGCGTGATCCCGACGGGTGGCAGCGGCGGCGGTGCGGGCACGGGCGGCAATGCGGGCGCAGCGGGAGCCGCAGGCGGCAGCGGCGGAACTGCCAGCGGGGGGACGAGCGCTTCCGGCGGTAGCAGCGGAGCGGGCGCGACGACGGGCGGGAGCGCTGGCAAGAAGAGCTCCGACGGCGGTGACGACGGCGGCTGCGGGTGCCGCACGGCGGACGGCCGCTCGTCCGGCGGCCTCTTCGTCGTCGCGTCCATGTTGGCGCTCTGTCTTCGCGGGCGACGGCGGAGCGCGCGCCCGGTGAGTGAGAGCTGAGCGGTCCAGCCGAACCATTTCGGGCAAAGTTTGCGCGCGCACGCCGTGCGGACGGCTTGTCGCCCGACCGAGCGGGTGGCACGACCGCTCCCATGCGATCTTCCATCCTGCTAGTTTCCGCGCTCTTCGCAGTCAATACCCGCTCGCGGCGCACGCCCCAGGAAGCGAGTGCTTCCGGATCGGTTTCGCTCGGTGGCAGTGAAGGATCGGCGAGCTCGAGCGGAGGTTGGTTCGGTCAATACACGCCGGAGCCGGGCCTCATCGAGCTCGGTGCGTTCGGTGGTCTGATCTGGATGAACAAGGACCACAACCTCCGCGACGTCGCTGCCACGCACTACGACTTCAAGCGACCGGCTCTCGAACTCGGCCTGCGCGCCGCGTACTTCCCGCTTTCGTTCTTGGGGGGCGAAGTGGAAGGAGCGCTCGGTCCCGGCGCCTCGGCGGGAGACGCGAGCGCCACGCTGTGGGCGCTCCGCGCACACGCCATCGGCCAGCTCCCCGGCAATCGGGTGACCCCGTTCGTGCTGGCGGGCCTCGGTCGCTTGGGTGCGACCACCGACGCCATGGGTGATGACGGCGACCCCTCGGGCCATGTCGGCATCGGCGTGAAGGTGGCACTCACGAGCCTGCTCGGTGTGCGCCTCGACCTGCGCGACACCATGACGGGAAAGAACCCCGACACTCGGAGCGCCCGCCACGAAATCGCCCACCACCCGGAGCTGCTCTTGGGCCTCACGCTCACGCTCGGCCGCAGCGAACCGAAGCTCGAACCCAAGGCGGCGCCGAGCGATCGGGACAAGGACGGCTTCCTCGACACCGACGACAAGTGTCCGGACGAGAAGGGCGTGGCCCCCGACGGTTGTCCCATCCGAGACACCGACAAGGACGGCTTCCTCGATCCCGACGACAAGTGCCCCGACGTGAAGGGCGTGGCTCCCGACGGTTGCCCGGTCGGCGACAAAGACAAGGACGGCTTCCTCGATCCCGACGACAAGTGCCCCGACGTGAAGGGCATCGCTCCCGATGGCTGCCCGGACCGGGATCCGGACAAGGACGGCATCCTCGATCTGGACGACAAGTGCCCGACCGAGCCAGAAACCAAGAACGGCTTCGAAGACGAAGACGGCTGCCCGGACAAGTTGCCCGAAGCCATCCAGAAGTTCTCGGGCGTCATCCAGGGCATCGAATTCGACGTCAACAAGGCGACCATCCGCCCGAAGTCGTTCAAGATCCTCGACGAGGCGGTGAAGGTGCTCACGGACTATCCCAAGCTCCGCATCGAGATCAGCGGGCACACCGACACCGACGGAAAGCGCGATCACAACGTCGAGCTGTCCAAGAAGCGCGCGGACTCGGTCAAAGAGTACATGACCAAGAAGGGCATCGGTTCGGAGCGCGTCGAGACCCGTGGAGCCGGCCCCGACGAGCCCATCGCGGACAACAAGACCAAGGCCGGCAAGCAGAAGAACCGGCGCATCGAGTTCAAGCTCCTGCAATGACGCGATAGGGGCGGGGCTCCATCGTCGGGTGGAGCCCCGGGCCCTCACGGGGCTTCGCGCGCCAGCTTCGCCATCCACTCCCGAGTCTTGGGCGTGGGAGCGAGACTCTCTCCGTCGAACACGTAGTCGAGCTCGACACGCGTGGCCCGGGGCATGAACCGACCTCGTGAAACCGCCCGGGTGAGCCGGCCACGATTTCGTGGAACTCGCCGGGGTTCTCCAGAATGCGACCGTCCGGCAGAGTCCCGCTGGCGCCGAAAGGGGGACAGCTTCGACAACCCACGCGCACGCTTCCCGGCTGGTGGAAGATGGCGGCGCCGCACGAGCGGCGCGACGGTCTTGTGGCAAGAAGCAATGTGGAGGCAGGCGTCAGCGCTGACCGCAGTCAGCGGTCCACGGGTCGAGATGCTACGCTCGCGCCATGCTTCGCGGTGCGCCCTTCGCCTCGTCCCGCGGACCTGGACCATGACGGCCCGCGGCTGGCTCGTCTTGCTCGCGCCGATGGCTGCGGCTGCCGTATTGGTCGCCGCGTTGGGCCCGCCCCTCGATTCGTGGCAGGCCCGCGCCGGGCTCCTGCTCGCGACAGTGGGCTTCCTGCTGCTCGCGTGGGCGCGTTTCGCGCTCGGTGGCGCGTTCAGCGTAGCAGCGCGCGCGACGAATCTGGTGACGCGCGGTCCGTACGCGCGCCTTCGACACCCGATCTACGTCTTCTCTTGGTTCGCTCTCTTCGGCCTCGTCCTGTACTTCGACGTGCTGCTGCTCCTGCCGATTCTGGCGCTGATCGCCGCCATTCAGGTCGTGCGAGCGAGACGCGAGGAGCGCATCCTCGAAGAGCGCTTCGGGGACGAGTTCCGCGCGCACCGCCAGCAGACCTGGTTCTGAGCGCCTTCGCGCTCAGGGCGCCTTCGGAGAACAGACGGCGACGGGCGTGCATCCAGGCACGAGCCCGGCGACCGCCCCGCCCGTCGCGTTCTTCAGCCATGCGAGAGCGGGCGCCAAGACGTTGTCGAGCTGCCCGGGGATCTTGTCGCCCACGAGATCGCCCAGTGCCGAGCAGGCGATGGTCTGACCGAGCTGCCAGATGCTGGGGTTGATGAGTGGGTCGGTGAAGCTCAATGCCGCCTCGCCCACCGAGATGGCCGCCGCCTTGCCTACCGCAGAAATCACGATGAAGGCGTTGGCCAAGCCCGCGTCCATGGCTGCCACCACGATGCTGAGCTGGTCCATCAACGTTTCGATGACCTCCACCAGCTGCTTGCACTCCTCGATGGCCCCCCCACTCGCGTCGGTCAGAACGCCGAGCGCCGTTCCGGTCGCACCGTCGATGGCCCAGAACGCTTGGGTCGATCCATCTTTCGCGATGATGCGATGGCTCCCCGAGTAGCGACCGAGAAGCGCTGCCATGGCCTTCCGCTCGGCGGCGGGAAAGCCCGTGAGATCGCTCTCGGAAATGCCGCCGGGCGGAAAACCCTGGAGCGGTGCGGTGGCGAGATAAGCGAGCGTCGAGCCTTGGGCAATGGCTGCCTCCGCGACGGCGAGGCGGAGCGACGCACGCATGGCGTGGTCGAAGGCAATACCGCCGTCGTCGACGCCGATGCAGCGAAAGCGCAGCGTGGGCAGGATGTCGATGGCGTAGCGCCCGCTCAAGGGGAAGGTCCGGTGGAGCACGGCGCGCAAGCCGTACTCCCGCACGAGGGCGCCGCTCGCGGCCGCGGGCTGGGGCAGCGGAGCGTGGGCGAGCAGGGAGCGCGCCAGGGGCCGCATGGGGGCAAGGGCGGCGGCGGCGTAGGCAGCTTCGGCGTCCTTCTTCTCGACAGCCTCCGCCACGGGTCGAAAGCCGATGGTCGCCGACAGCAGGTCGTCGTACCAAGCAGACAAGGTCGGGGCGCCGCCTTCGAAGCCAATCCAAGTGCTCGACAGGAGAAAGTCCCTCACTTCTCGAGTGGCGGCCGCGATGCGCACGGATGCGTCTTCGGCGTCGGGCAGCGGCGTGGCCTCGAGTCCCGCCAGCGTGCGCTCGACGGTTTCGCCCCCCATCTCCACGTGCAGATGCATGCCGACGAAGTCGGACCAGTTCCCGCCGTCTTGCGCTTCGCCGAGGCTGAACTCGGCGGACGCCGACGCCTTGCCCACCGTCACGTCGAGCGTGTGCTTGCCGGGCTTGCCTTTCGATGCGTACACGAGGCGATACGGGCGAGCGCTTCGCGCCGCTCCGAGCTCCGTGAGCTTGGCTTTCGTCGCCGTCATGTCCGAGAAGTCGCCAGCGTTCACCAAAGCGCCGCCGCTCGCGGCCGCAATGGCGCCGAGGACGTCGGGCTTCACGGCGGTCGAAGTCAGCGCACAGCCCACGACCATCACGGGGCACGAAGCGAGCGCCGCCAGACACTGGCTCGCGAGGGCCGGAGAGAGCTCCACGTCACCATCGGTGCACAGCACGATGAGCGTCGGTGCGGCCGAGCTCAAGGCCTCGAGCAGCGCCGCATAGATGGGCGAAGCGACACCGCTCACGCCGAGCAGCGCCGCTTTCACCTCGCCGGGAGTCGCCAGCGTGAATCCATCCGGCGACACGCCTCCATCGGCGGCACGTACTTGCACACGCGCCGCGGGTGCGCCCGCGAAGATGGCGTCGGCGAGCCCCTGGGCAATGGCGTCGCTCATCAGGGGCTGGCTTCCGGTGCAGTCCCACAGCACGAGGACGCGCGGCGCCCCACCGTTTTCGCGCAGCGCAGCTCCCACGCGTACGCCGTCTTCTTCGAGCACGAACTCGGACGCCGGGATCCCCGTCACCACCGCCCCGCCCGCGTCCGTCGGCGCGACCAGGACCTCGACCATCGGGGGCGAGACCGACGCCGCGCTCGCGCTGGCCTTGGCGACGGATGCGGCTTTTCCTCCCTGGAGCTGCGGCACGCCGTTCAAGAGGGGCTCCCCGCCCGAATCGCCGACCACGTCTCCGCTCGCACCGATGGTTGCGCCCCGAACGAAGCGCTTCGGCATGCCGTCGGAGCCGATCAGCGCGAATCCGGTGGCGAAGCTCGTCACGTCCAAGGGCTTGGCCGCCAGGAATGACGGCAGGTCCACGAACGGCTGCGGCGAGATACGGAGGCGGCTACCCGCGAGCTCGTCGAAGCCGAAACTCCCTTCGGCGAGGACGATCGGCTTGGCCGGCGCGCTCTTGCGTGTGGCGCTGAGCCGTACGACGACCGTGCTTGGCTCGGCCGCGGGTTCGGCGGCGACGATGCTCGTCGCGTAGCTCTGACCGAACTCGGCGTCCGCCAAGAGCGGGTTCAGGTACTCCGTCTTGCCACTCCGTTCGAGGGCCACGAGCGGAACTGGCGACAAGACGCCGATGAACGGCGGGTTCACCGTGGCGGTCGGCGTGACGAGCGGCCGCAGCTTCTCGAACAGCGCGCTCGACTCCACCCCATCCGCATCCAGCACGCCGACCTCGCTCGCTGCCGGGGGCGCGGTCTTGCTCCAGCTGCCTCCACCGGGCGGCGCGCCCGGCTCGAACGGAAGCGAGATGCGGCGCAGGTACACTTTCTGGGGCGCGTCGTTCTCGAACAGCGGACCGTCGACGCTGCCTTGGACGACGGACGCGGCGAATCCGGCGCGTTGGAGCAGCTCCATTAGCAGCTCCGCGCGTTCGCGCGGTGTGCCGGCCCCCGAGCGCAGGAGGTTCTCGACGCCGAAGCGCACTGCCTTTGCCAGAGACTCGCCCTGACCGAGCGGCGGAACCGTCGCGATGTTGTCGCGCACGAACTCGAAAATGCGCTTCGGGTCTTTGCTCTCGACGGCTGCGTCCGCGCGCGCGCGCAGATGGTCAGGACTCTCTACGAGCGCCTTCCTGAGCGCGCTCCAGCGATCGAAATCGCCCGAACCGACACCACCACCCGGGCTCGCTGCGTCGTCGGAGCCGCAGCCGACTTCGAACCTCGTGAGCAAGAGCGACCCCGTGGCGAGCAGCCACTCCCGGCGCGTGAGCATGGGCCAATGTACCAGGCGCGCACGCTGCGCCAAGTTCGGCCGGATGGCCTAGCCGCGGGTCACTTCGGCACGGGAATGGGCGTGGTGCCCACGTCGATGGTGCCGCCGTTGGCAATCCACTGGAAGTTGTCGATGAGAGCCGTCGAATCCCAGGCCTGGTCACCGGTGTCCCAGATGGCGAAGCGAATCGTGAATTCCTGGCCGCCTTGGACCGGGGCCTGGGTCATGAGCCAGACGGTGGCCCCAGCGTCGTCCCAGGTGTCGAAGCCAGTGCCGAGGAGCTCGGTGTCACCCGACGGGCAGCCCGTGCACACGTCGAAGAACCCGACGTTCACGGTGACGGGGTTCTTCTTGCTGTCGAAGCAGATGTTCCCGTTGCTGGCTCCCGCCGGCGCTGGATTCACGAGCGCGATGAACTGGTCGTTGTACGACGTGCACACCCACTCGGGGTACTCGAACGAATAGAAGCGGAAGCTGAACGAGTAGCCGGTTGCGTTGGTGGGAGCGCGTAGCTTGAGCTCGAGCCCGACGTCGTCGTTGATCTCCGTGTCACCCGGGCATCCCGACGTGTCCTGAGGGAAGCCCGTGGGCGCGACCCCAATGCCCGTCGTGTCGCAGGAGTTCGACCCGCAATTCGGCGTCTGAGTCGGCGTGCGGGCGTAACCCGAAGAAATGCTCAGCATGCGCTTGCCGCCCTGGACGTGCACGTTGGGCCCGAAGTCGGGTTGGATCCCCACCTCCGTTCCGGGAGTGTGCGCGGCACCATCCGCTCGAACCCACTTGGCCTCGATGACGCCCGGCTTCTTGCCGGTTGCCACCTGGCATAGCTCGATGGCCTTGGCAGCGTTCATCGGATCGAGATCGTCGAGCCCGATGGTGTCGTCGCAACCCGTAGCCTGCGTGCCCCCGGGTTTGCCGTCGCAGTCCTCGTCGCCCCACGCGCCACCGTCGTCCGTGTGCAGCACGTCGATGGCGCCCGGATTCACGTTGGGGTCGCAATCGTTGCAATCACCGTCCTGCTTGGTGAAACCGTCTTGGTCCTTGTCTTCGGTGGGGCCCGACGCGCAGCTGGAGCCGCCGCCGGCCGCCGTGTCGGAGCTCGAGTCCAAGATGAGTCCTCCACCGGTTCCGCCACCGGGAAGGCCTCCGCTACCCGCGCCCCCTGCAGTACCCCCCGCGCCCGCGGCGCCGGTGCCGGCCGAACCGGCGAAGCCGCCCGCACCACTGCTGCTGCTGCATGCCGCGAACAGAGCTCCAGCTACACAAAGCCCCAGCAGGCCCAACGCACCGCGCTTCATGAGTTCGAGTGTACTCGCACGCGGCTGTTTGTCGACGCCGAGCGTTCGAGAGCGCGCGTGCGACCACGCTTGCTCGAAGCTAGCAGAGCCGGATTCCTACGGACGCACGTGGGGCGACGCCCGAGCTCAACAGTTCGGGCAGGAGCAGCTCATCCCCGGCACTCCCGAGAAATCGGTGCACGCGCTGAAAGGAGCCGTGCACACGTTCGCGCCCATGCAGGCGCAGGTCGGGCTGCCCTCGCAGCCTTTGGGCACCTGCACGCAGTGGTTCGCCGACGCATCGCCGCTCTGCATGTCGTAGTGCACGCAAGTCGTGAGAGGGCCGTTGCAGTCGGTGCACTGGGACACCGACGCACACTCGGTGGCCGGCACACAAGGGCCGTAGCAGGCGTTGATGATGCTCGGCATCTGACCGGGGTCACACTTCGGTGGCGGCATGTTGCAGAGCGCCTGCTCGGAGCGACATTCGTAGCCCACGATGCACTGACCGGCGACGCACTGGGCTTTGCCAGAGGTCACGCCACGGGCCTCGCAAGTGTTCTGTTTGCAGGCCATGTCGCAGCTCGGTGGAACGCCTTCGTTGGGACCGAGCGCGACGCAGGTACAGCAGTCCGAGAACAACGTGCATTGGCTGTCGTCGGTGCACTCGGCGAATGGGTTCGTGCCGCCCGTGCCGCCACCTCCGACGCCACCCGTGCTGCCCCCGACCCCGCCGCTCCCGCCCACCGACGTGCCGCCCGTTCCGCCGACGGCCCCTCCGCTGCCACCCACCGCGCCGCCCGCGCCTCCGCCCGCCGCGCCGCCTGTCCCACCCGCGTCGGTGCTCCCGCCGCAGGCGACCGCACCGAGGAGAAGGACGCCCAAAAACCCGTAGTCGAGCTTCGTCATGGGGCGGCCTTTTTCAAGTCGGGTGCCAGGCGTCGCCACGGACTTTCTGCGGGTTTCCTCGGTGTGCCAGCTGCACCTGACACACATTTCGGACTCGGCTGCCCGGCTCATCCTGCGATCTTCGCGTTCACCACCGCGAGGATCTCCTGCTCCGCTTCGACCGCCTTCTGCTCGATCTCGGCGGCCTCCGCCAGGATGCTTTCGATGAAGATCCGGTCCTCCAACCCCGCGCAGTTGATCTTGACGTTGAGGTGCGCGCCGAGGACTGCAGACCGGGCGCAGAGTGCCCCCACGCCCGCGTCGGAAACCGAGCTCGGATTGCCGATCTCGGCCATCTTTCGGATGACGTCCATGGCGGACAACGAGCGCTTCATGACCGCCAGCGGAACCTCGGCGGCGTAGCGCGTCGCCGCCTGGATGGCCCGCGTGCGCTCGGCCTTTTCGGCCGGCGTGGCCTTGGGGAGGCCAAACGCCTCCATCACCCGATTGAAGGCTCGGGTGTCTTCGTCGACCAAGTCGAGCAACCCCACTTGATGGCTCTTTCCCTGCTCCGCAAAGTCGGAGAACTCCTTCCAGCGTGCGTCCCAACCGCGCTTGTGCGACGAAAGGTTCGCGACCATGGTCCCGAGCGCCGCTCCCAGAGCGCCGAGCGCTGCAGCCACGGAACCGCCGCCAGGTGCCGGCGACTCCGACGCGGTCTCCTCGACGAAACCTCGCAGCGTGAGGTCGACCAGCTTCTTCGCTGGAGCGCCCGACTTGGCAGCGATGGCGTATTCGATGATCTTCTCCTCCGGCTTGAACGAGTAGAGGTCGTTCAGCCCCAGAGATTTCACGGCGATCTTGATCAGCTCCGAGTCCGCGACGCCCGTGGACCGCTGCTGCTTCTCCAGAAAGTAGCGACCCGCGTCGAGCATGGATCGGAGCGGCACGAGTCCGACGAGCTCGGATCCGGTGACGCGCACGCCTCGAGCTTCGGCCGCGCGACAGCACTCGTCGAAGGCACGGTGCAGCGGCGTCACGCCGATGTCCGTCAGGTTCACGCTCACCTGCGCGATGCCGTACTCCTCGATGTACCAGCCGATGCCCTTCACGCACTTGAGCGTGCCGGGCACGAAGACCGGATTCCCGTCGGCGTCCTTGACCGGTTTGCCCTGCTCGTCGCGCTTTTCGCGTCCCTTCTCGCGGATGTCGAAGGCGATGGCGTTGGCGCGCCGGGTGGACGTGGTGTTGAGATTGACGTTGTACGCGACCAGGAAGTCACGGGCGCCCACTGCGGTGGCGCCGCTCTTCGGGTCGAAAACGGCTGGCCCGTGATCTGGCGCCCACTCGGGACGCGCGAGCTTCTCTTTCAGCCCCTCGTATTCGCCCTCGCGCACACTCGCCAGGTTGCGACGCTCGGGTCGAGTCGCGGCGTGCTCGTAGAGGTAGACGGAGAGCCCGAGCTCGCTCCCGAGCCGTGCGGCCAGGCGGCGCGCGAGCTCCGCCGTCTCTTCCAGCGTGATGTTCGCCACTGGCACGAGCGGGCACACGTCGGTGGCCCCGAAACGCGGGTGTTCGCCGTGGTGCTGTCGCATGTCGATGAGCTCCGCCGCCTTGCGCGCCGCGCGGAACGCAGCCTCGAGAACGGGCTCGGGCTCCCCGACGAAGGTCACCACGGTGCGATTCGTGGCCTTGCCTGGGTCGACGTCCAGGAGGAGCGCGCCGTCCACCGCTTCGATCTCTCGTACGATTTGGGCGATGACCGCCGGGTCCCGGCCTTCGCTGAAGTTCGGCACGCATTCGATCAGTTTTGCGCTCATGGGCGGGAGCTCATACACGAGCGGCACGGGCGAGGCGAGACACGCCGGGCGGCGAAGCAGGCGGGCTCGCGTTTCGTGCTCGCCGGCCGCCCGGGCGCCGAACGAGCCGCGCGGCCGGCAGCGTGATTCCAACGCCACACTGTCTCCGGAAACCGAAGCGACTGGGCAACGTCTCGCGCACCCGGTGCAGCCCTGCCGCTGCCGACGAAAGGCTTGCGTCGCTCGGTCGCTGTTTTCGTGGCGCCGGCGCAGGGCATGCCGCTTGCACTTTTCGCTCGCATGCGTTCCCGCGCGCTCGTCGCGGGGGCTGCTTGCGCGCTCTCGTTGGCTGTCTGCAGCGTCCCCGCACACGCCGAATCCCCTCGACCCGATCGTGACTACTTCGAGAACGACCGGGGCGTGCGCGTACCGTTCACGCCCACCTACGAGAGTTGGTTCGGTGGCGCTCGCTATCGCGCAAACTACACGCGCGCGATCCTGGAAAATGTGGCGACCACGGCGCTGGAACTGGCGATCTACTGGTACGACCCTTCCCTCAACGTCGTGGACTGGCAGTTTCCGAGCCTCGACTCCAAGCTGAGCTCGTCGGAGGCCGTTCGTTTCGACGACAACCTGCTCAGCACGAACTACATCCACCACCCCATCGCGGGTTCGACCCACTACATCCTGTCGCGGGTGAACGGTTTCGGGATCCCAGGTTCGTTCGCCGCGTCGGCCATTGCCTCGACGGGCTACGAGTTCCTCTTCGAGTGGCGCGAGCTCGTGAGCATCAACGACCTCATCGTCACGCCCTTCGGGGGTACCGCCATGGGGGAGTTCTTCCACCAACTGGGGAACTACCTGAACAGCGCGCCACGCAAGACGGCTCCCGAGCTCGTGGGCAACTCCGGGACATTCGCCCGCGGCGCCGCCAAGACCACCTTCGGCGTGTTTCGCAACGTCCACGACGAGCTCGACGATCCGCCCGAACCGCCGCCCGAACCGCTGGACAACCTCGGCTTGTCCACGGCCTATGCCCACGACTTCGCGCTCCGCTTCCAAGAGATCGTGGTGGAGAACCCGCGCGGTCGCCGCGTCGAGCTGTACGGCGTCCGCGGCGAATTCGAGCTCGCTGCCATGCCGGGCATGCTGCGTCCGGGGGTCTTCCAACGCTGGTTCTCCAACGGCAACTTCACTCGCTTCGACTTCGAGATCAGCGCGAACGGGCGCTCTCGCGAGAACCTCATGCGCTTCGACTCTCACCTGTTCGGCTACTACGCGCAGTCCGCGCGCACGCGAGCCAGCGCGCGCGCCTTCGAGGCTGCGCTCGCCAGCGGACTCACGTACCGAGACCGACAATGGGCAGGCGAACGAGATCAGTTCGGGATCGTGCACTTGCCGCACCCTGCGGCCCAGGCCTGGCTTCCCGCAGGCCCCGCGCGTCTACGCCTCGGGGCCGACGTCTCCGCCGACTTCGGAAGCATCCATTCGGCTGCGTTTCGCACGTACGCCGCGCGCTTCGGAGTGGACGGGACGAAGAGCTCGCTGTCTCGCCACGGCTATCTCCACACCTGGGGGCTGTCGGCTGGGGCCGCTGCTTCCCTTCGCATCGAAGACGTGGAGCTCGGCGGCTCCGCGCGCTATGGCCGATACGAATCCATCGACGGGGTCGAGCGAGAGCAGGAGCATGTGGTCCGCGACATGCACGGCGTCGAGACGATTCGGCAGCTCGGTGTCACGCTCGCTCTCGAGCCGAGGAACTCCTCGGTCGCAGCGTGGTTCGAGTTCGCGGAGACCCGGCGCTCGAGCCGACTCGGCAACGACCTCGACGAGGTGGATGCCTATCGGAGGGCGAGCGTCAGCCTCGGGCTGCACTTCTGAGAGGCCGCGTTCGTTTCAGCGGAAACGGATGGCGACGGTGTGCTGCTTGCCCGCGCGCACCTCGATGCGACGCAGCTCTCGGCCGCGCTCTTCGTGAACGAACGTGAACTCGTGGGCACCGCTCGGCACGACGCGACCGATCTGAGGCGTCCTGCCCAACAGGCAGCCATCGAGCAGCACCCAGCTCGTCGGGATCGAGTTGAGCAACACCACCCCCGTGGATGCCGACGCCGGTTCGGACGGGCAATACGCGAGGCACGCGCCTGCCACGAGCTCGGCGCCGCCCTCGCACTTCGGCGTCGGGCGCGGGGTCGGGCCGTCGAGTTCCTCTCGCGCCGAGCTCTCCGCAGCGCGGGGCGCGCAAGGGGGAAGCGGGCCTCTCGCCGTTTTCACGACAGGCGCGGCGCTTGCCGAGCGGCGCACGCGCTCCTCTTCCGACCGCGCGAGCGGCACGAGGGACACGCTGCCGCCGCCCTCCAGGATCTCGACGCGAACTTCGTCGTCCACACGGGAGAAGCGGAGCGCGTTCGGTGGCAGCGGAGAACCGCTCGGACAGGCGGACGGATCGATACTGCAGATGTTCTCGTGATCTCCCGTGCACGCGAGCGCAGGGTCACGCTCGGGCTCGCTCGTCCAAACCTCGCCGACGCGCTCGGCTCCGCGGAAGAGCGGCTCCACCTTCCAGGGCGTCGTGACGTGATGCCATGTCGACGCGGCACCGCGAAACCGAAGACTCGACGCGTCCAAACAGAAGAGGCTCCCCTGGCGCAGCGCTTCCGGCGTCGGCGCGCTGGGCGTGTTCCGGAGCCGGCCGCGCCCGAGGTGTTCGTCCACCCGATAGCATCCCGCAAGGCCTGCCCCCGGCTCTGCGGCGACCGGCTCGGACCGGGGCGTGGCGCCACACGCCACGCCGACGAGCGAGCAGACGATCAGGAGACCTCGCATCGCAGGCGATCCTGCGACCGGACGCGGACGAACGCAATCCGCACGCGCGATGGGCCCGAGGCCGGGCGGCGATCACTCGAGGTCGTTCGGCCCGAGCTTCGCCATCCCGTTGAAGCCTTCCGGGCTCTCCTTCGCCCAGGTGTCGAGCAGCTTCTGCGTGGCAGGAGTCGCCTTCATGCCCTTGTCGGTGCTCGAGAACGTGAGCGTCGCGGGCGTTCCGCGCGGCAGCAACTTGGCCGTGTCGAGCAGGCCTTGCCCTCCAGCACACGCGCGCTTGGCCTTGGCTTCGAGCGCAGCGGAAGGCGGCGCATGGGCACGCCGCACCTTCATTACCAAGTCATCGGCAGGGCCGGCATTCACTTTGGCGAGCTTCATGTCGATGATCTCGAACGAGGTCAGCCCGGAAGAGGTGTCGGCGTCGGGCAAACACATCGGTAGGTCTGCATACACGCGCGCGAATGTTCCCTGGACGGGCAGCGCTTCGGCGGCGCGTCCGAAGTCGACGATGAAGAAGTAACTGACGCTTCCCGCGGGCGGTGCACCGAGCCCGCTCCGGCAAACCAGGAAGTCCCTACCGTCGGCCCGCCGATTGCGAAGGCAGAGATCCAGGTTCGCCTCGTGCTCGGTCGCTACGACCTCGATGCGCCCACCCACTTCCTCGACCAAGACCGCACTGCCAGGGAACCCGGCGTCCCACACTGCATCCGGGCCCTCGCGACACTGACTGAAGGAGACCAGCGTCTGTTTCTTGCCGGGTTTGGTGAACGATCCGTGAAACAGCTCGGAGATGGCGCAGAAGTCCAGCGGGTCACCCTGGTGCTCGACGATCTTCCCGTCGGGCTTCTGCTCCGGACGCACGAAGGGCGGATGCGAGCGGCAACCGACGCTTTTCCCCGAATACGCCGCTGCGCAAATGCTGGCGGCGATCTTCACCTGTTCGGCGTTGGTGCCAGGCGGCGGGTCCGGAAGCGATGCGGGCACGGGCGGGCTCGCCGGCGGCGCGCTCGAAGCCACGGGCGGAACGGACGTCGCGGGGGCACCATTCCGGGCGGGCGATACCTGGCTCGAGAGCGGCGCCGGCGTCACCGAGACGGGCGGCGTTGCAGTGGTCGGAGGCGGCTCCGCAGCGCAACCGGCGAGACCGGTGCCGGTGAGCAACAGAGCCAAGGAGAAGAGCGCCTTCCGCATCCGCGCAGCGTAGACGGCTCCCTCCGCTGACGCGAGCCCGCAGCGCAACGGGTGCGTCGCCTCGAACCGGTTACGCGCGGACGCAAGAAGTGCATCGCCGAACGCCAGGGCGCGTGACCGATGGCAGGCGCGCCTCTTGGCACCTTCGGCAGTCGTGGTAAAGCGAGCGGCGCCATGGTCTCACGCAGCCTCGTCTTCACCGCTCTCTTGCTCCTCGGCTGCGGCGGTCCCAGCGCGCCCGCCGCAACGACACCCGCGCCGTCTGCGACTCCGCCGACGCCGTCGGCCACTCCGCCCGAGCCCACGCCGTCCGCGACTGCTACGCCGGACGCGAGCGCGGGCGAAACCAAAGCGCCCGAGCCAACGCCTGCGGAAGACACCTCGGGCTCACCCAAGGAGCGCCTCATGCGCGCCCACTTCAAAGAGACCGCTCAGATCCACAAAGCGGTCATCGATGGTGCGCTCGAGAACACCGTGAAGCCCGCCCAAGCGCTCGGCAACATGAAGGGGCTCGGCACGGTCCAGAAGAGCTGGAAGCCTTCGCTCGACGCCCTCTCTGCGGCGGCCTCGCGTTTCGGGCAGAGCCCCGACTTGCCGGCGGCCACTGCCGCCATCGCCGACATCGGGCGCGCGTGTGGCAGCTGCCACAAGATCGCAGGTGGTCCGAAGGTCGACGTGGGGACGCCGCCGGCTCAAGACAAGAGCCTGTCGGGTCAGATGAAGCGCCACGCCTGGGCCCTCGAACGCCTGTGGGAGGGGCTCTATGTGCCCTCGGATCCCGCGTGGAAAGCCGGGGCCGACGCGCTCGCGGGCGTGTCATTTCCGCAAGAGGTCTTGAAGAAGGGCGGCGTTCATGCGCGCAGCGCATCGACCCAATTCACTTCGGTCGCGCCGACGCTCGGAGGAAAGCAGAAGCCCGAGGATCGGGCCAAGGCCTACGCGCAGCTCCTCGAGACCTGCTCGGCTTGCCACATGGCGACCCGCCCCAAGTGAGCTTCTGCCAGGGAGGCGAGCGCCTTCCCGTCATTGCACCCAAACGAGCTCGACCTCGACGCTCACGCGGGCGTTGCCACGAACCAGCTCGACCTTGACGCGTTCGCCGGCCTTGCGCCCGTCGAGCGTGTTGTAGAGGTCGTCGTAGTCTTGGATGGCCTTGCCATCGATGCCGACGATCACGTCGCCGAGGGTGAGGCCGGCTGCGGTGCGCCCGAGACCCTGGATCCCGGCCTTCTCGGCCGGAGAACCGGCGACCACGTCGAGCACCACGACGCCCGCTAGGCCGAGGCGCCGCTCGATGCGCCGCTGCGAGTCGATTTGCACGCCGAGTCCCACCTGCTGCACGCGACCCTTCTCGATCAGCTGCGGCACGACGCGTCGGATCGTCTCCACGGGAACCGCGAAGCCGATGCCGGCCGAGCTCCCGCTCTTGGAAAAAATCATGGTGTTCATTCCGATGAGGCGTCCCGCGCTATCGAGCAGTGGGCCTCCGGAGTTCCCCGGGTTGATCGCCGCGTCGGTTTGGATCATGTCGCGAATGGTGACTCCACCGATACCGTCGACTTCGCGCCCGAGTGCGCTCACCGTGCCCGTGGTGAGCGTGTGGTCGAGCCCGAAAGGGTTGCCGATGGCGATGGCTTTCTGGCCAACCCGAAGCCGGTGGTTCGGCGGCGGCAGCCGGACTGGGACGAGTGCCGTGGCCGGAGCCGAAATGGCCAGCACCGCAATGTCCTTGCGCGGTTCGGTGCCCACGACGCTCGCCTCGTAGCTCTTTTGGTCGAGCAACGTGACGCTCAGCGCGCGAGCTCCGAGCACGACGTGGAAGTTGGTGACGACGTGTCCTTTGTCGTCCCAGATGAATCCCGTACCGGCGCCGGAAGGAACTTCGGTGGCGCGGCCCTGCCACGGATCCACGACCACCTGCTTCTGCGTGACGAACACCGCGCTCGCGGACGCGCGTTCGAAGACCTCGATGGTGTTTCGCTCGTTTTCGGTCTGGAAGTCGTCGGGCGGCGGTCGGGCGGGTTCGGGCTTTTGCCCCGACGCCGGCGCAGCTGGCGGTGCAGGTACCGTGGGCGAGACCGCGGGCGTCGTCGTACTCGGCGCCGCGCGTTCGGTCGTGCCGCCGTGGTCGCAGGCCGGCGTACCCGAGAGCACGAGGGCGACGAGCAAAGACCGGGTGGTGCCGCTGGGACTCATGCGCGAAAGATAGATCGTGCCGACGCGTTTTTCCCGGCGCGACCCGTGGTCCGCCCCCGGGAGGGTGCCTCACGGCGCGCAGCTTATTCACGCATCGGCGGGGTGCGGAGGCTCCCCGGGCCAACCTCGGAGCGGTAGGATGGGGGGTCGAGAGGAGAATCCCTGATGCCCGAACGGTTCCCGATGGAGGCAGCTCTGCGCGACGGCTCTCGTGTCTTGCTACGCCCGCTGCGACGTGAAGATACGAGCGCGCTCTACGACTTCTTCCAGCACCTGCCACCGGAATCGCGGCGCTTCGCTTGGGACGACGTCGGGGATCGCGACCTCATCGAGAGCTGGGGCACGAACCTCGATTACGACAAGGTGTTTCCGCTGCTCGCCGTCGATGGGACGCGCATCGTCGCCGAAGCCACCCTTCACCGCCGAAAGGGTGGACCGCTCCGCCTGGTCGGCCGAGTGAAGTGGATGATCGATCCGGACTACCGAGGCCGCGGACTCGGGCGCGTGCTGGTGCAGGAGTTCGTGCGCATCGCCGCGCACCGAGGGCTCCGCCATCTCGTGTGTATGCTGATCTCCGACCTCGAGAAGGACGCCGTCGCGACCCTCGAAGAGCTCGGCTTCGAGGGGCACACCATCGCGGGCTACGGCACGGACCCCGACGGCGCGCAGCACGACATGGTGATGATGGTGCTCAAGGTGCCGGACGCCCCACTTTCCTCGCGCCGGCCATCGGGCTGACCGTCGACCTCGCGACATGGGCTCGCGGGCTCGACGCGAGCCGGATAGCATCGCGCCCATGAAGAAGATCTCTGCGTTGCTCGCCAGTTCGGTTCTCGTGCTCGCGCTCTTGGCTTGCAAGAAGGGGGAAGAGGGCGGGGGCGGCAAACCCGTGTTGGACAAGCCCGTCGCCCAGATGACTCAGGACGATCTGAAGGGCGCCGTCACCGCCATGGGGCTGTCCGTCGGAAGTTGTTCGAACTCGAACAGCGGGGGCATGTCGAACTTCATGTGCACGGGCGTGAAAGAGCACGAAAACGGCATTGCCTCGCCGGATGGGAAAAAGCGCATGCACGTGACGTTCGCCGTCTACACCTATCCGGCGGACCGCCGGGCAGCGGAGCTCACGCGACTTCGTGAGGCTGGCGCCGTGGAAGAATCGGGCGACCGGATCTTGAGCGTGCAAGTGAAGCCACCGGGCACGGGAGATGCGAAGGACTACATGAAGAAGCTCCGCGGGAAGTAGACCATGTCCGGACACGTGAATCCTCGGAAGCAGGGGCACGGCTCCGACTGGCTCGCGGTCGCGGTGGTCTTGTCGTCGCTCCTCGCCTGCAAGCAGGAGAAACCCATCGTCGACAAGCCGCTGGCAGACGTCACCCAAGAAGACCTGAAAGCCGCGGTGAAGACCCTGGGGCTCAACTACCAGACTTGCCAGTCGTTCAAGAGCGGCGGCTCCTCCAACTTCGGCTGCACCGGCGACAAAGAGAGCGACAAGGGCAAAGCGGGCTCCGACGGCAAGAAGCGCGTCGAAGTGACGTTGACGGTCCACACCATTCCAGCCGATCAGTACGCGGTCGAGCAGTCACGCCTGCGGTCGAAGGGCGCCATCGAGGAGGGCGGCGGCCGCATCTTCGCGGTGACCATCGAGCCAGAAGGTGCCGAGGACCCGAAGAGCTACCTGAAGAAGGTGCGCGGCAAGTAGCTCGCAATCAGGGCATGGGCTGCGAGCGTGTGGAGGGCGCGCCGAGCAGCGATGGCCAACCGCCGCTCCACTCGACTCGATCGACCAACACCACGCGGCCCGGCGCCTGCCCGACCTGGCCCGCGTGCCAGGCGTGGTACACGAATACCCAGTCGCCCGACGGGCCCACGAGCACCGAGCCGTGCCCGGGCCCAGCCCAGTCGCCCTTGCTCGACAAGATGGCAGCGCCCTTCTTGGTGAAGGGGCCGAGCGGAGAGCTCGACTTGGCGACGCCTACGCCGTAGCTCGGGCTCGCGTAGCCGTTGCCGCTGTAGAACAGGTAGAAGCTGCCAGCGTGTTCGACCATCCAGGGGCCCTCGACGACGGCGCCTTCCCAAGCAAGCGTGTTGTCGAGCAAGGTCTTGGGAGCGCCCACGAGACCGGTTCCGTTCGGCGTGAGCTCTTGGATCTTGATGGGCGTCTTCTGACCGACGGCGTTCCCGTCGACTTTCCAGAGCAAGTACTCTTTTCCGCTGGACGCTCGGAAGTAGTGGGCATCGATGGCACCTGGCGCAGGCTCGGTCACGAGGGGGTGCCCGATGTCTTGGAAGGGTCCCGTGGGAGTCGGTGCGGTGGCTGCGCCGATGGCGAACGTTCCGGAAGCGCCGCTCTTGGCGCTGAAGTACGCGACGAAGGTGCCCCCCACCGCGTGGATCTCCGGCGCCCAGAACAGGCTCGTGGCCCAGCTGGGCTTCGACGCCGAGTCGAAGATCGCGCCTTCGTCTTTCCAGTTCACGAGATCTTTGGACGAGCGGATGGGAAATCCTGGACCGGGAGTGCACGTCATGAAGTAGGTCGAGCCCACCTTGGTCACGCCAGGGTCCGGGCAGTCCACGGGCACCACGGGGTTTTCGAAGAGCCCATGGCACGAGCGGTAGCGAAACGAGAGATCGCAGGCGTTGCCCGAGAAGTGGGGCGTCCAACCGTTGGAGAGCGTCGCCATGGACTCGCCGCCCGCGGAGCTACACGTCCCGTCCCAAGTGAGCACCCCCGTCACGTCGTCGTGGAACGACGGATGATTCGGGGCTGGAAGCCAGCTCGGCCCGTAGTGGACTCGCGTCTCGCACGTCGCCGGCGTGTTCGGGCACGAGCTCGTGGAGTCGAGCGCCAGGATGCAAGTTCGACCTTGGAAGAAGGGCTTCCAGCCGTTCGACAGCGTCGCATACGCGTTGCCGCTGCCGTCCAGCGCACACGAGCCGTCCCAGGTCACTTCGCCTGCGACGTCATCGTGGTTCGCTGGATGGTTCGGCGGTTTGATCCAGGTCGAGCCGTACGTGATCCGAGTCGCGCACGGAGCAGCGCCCCCTGCCCCACCGCCGCCCGGAGCGCCCGCCCCACCGCCGCTACCTCC
Organism: Polyangiaceae bacterium; assembly: GCA_046351435.1. Taxonomy (GTDB): domain Bacteria; phylum Myxococcota_A; class Polyangia; order Polyangiales; family Polyangiaceae; genus JADJKB01. Next base: position 195,429 of record JAXLYN010000012.1, on the reverse strand, counting down.
TCGAGAACCGCCGGCGCTCCCACCACTCGCGCCGCCGCTGCTCGTTCCCCCAACACTGGCTCCGCCGGTGCTCGTTCCACCTCCGCCGCCGGCGCTCGTTCCACTTGCGCCGCCCGCGCTCGTTCCGCCCGCGCTCGCTCCACCCGTAGTCGTGCCTGGAATGCCGCCATCGGAATCGCTACCGCAACCCGTGCTCGCCAACCCGAGGTTGGCTGCGAGCAACGCACCCAAGAGAAACATCGACGAAGTTCGCGTGTCCCGGCGCACGCCCATCGCTTAGCAGTTTTCGTACCCGGAAGAGCGGCAGCCGCCCGTGGTACCTTCTCGCCATGAGGTTCGGGCAGCTCTTCGCGCTCACCCTGCTGCTCTCGGCCTGCGGCAGCGGCGAGGAGGATCCGGCTACGGGCTCCACGGGTGGCAGTGGGAACGGTGGCACGGGCAATTCGGGCGGCGGCTCGAGCGGCAGCGGAAGCAGCCAGAACGGAGGGAGCACCGCTTCGGGAGGCAGCGGCGGCGCTGGGCCGAGCTCCCCCGCCGAGTGCCAGACTCCCGGTGCGGATTGGGTGTTCTGCAGCGACTTCGAGGAGGGCAACAAGGACGTCTGGGACGACTACGACGGGAACCCCGACGAAACCAATCTCCTCATGCCCGAGCCCGGACCCTTCACGCTCGGAGAGAACCACGTGATGCGGCTCCGCGTCCCACCGGGGCGCGGCGGAGCGGACCTCGTCAAGGTGCTGCCGAGCGAGCACGACGCGCTCTACGCGCGCTGGTACGTGAAGTGGGAGCCTGGCTTCGACTTCAACGCCAAGAACCACGGAGGCGGCTTGCACGCGGGTTCGCGCGACTTGCTCGGGCACTCCGATACCCGTCCGGACGGCTCGGACTGGTACACGGCGTGGCTCGACTACGAGACGGCGAGCCCCCACATCTTGAGCGTCTACTCGTACTACCGCGGGATGTACCAAGACTGCGTCGACCCGAACGGGCAATGTTGGGGAGATCACTTCCCTTGCACGTCCGATGACGGCACGAACTACTGCGAGAAGCCGGCGCATCGCGAGAAGGTGCTGCCGCCCACGCTCGAAACCGGCAAGTGGTATTGCGTGGAGCTCATGTTGAACGCCGGCACTGCCACGAGCACGGAGAACGGCGCCACGGGCAGTATCGACTACTGGGTCGACGGCCAGGAAATCGGTCCCTTCGAGCAGTTGTGGTTGCGCACGGATCCGCAGCTGAAAATCGGGATCCTGTGGCTGAACTTGTTCCACCACGAAGAGCACAGCGTCGAAGGCCTGATGCTCGACCACGTAGTGGTGTCGAAGAGTCGAGTCGGTTGCCTGTAGCTCGCTGCAAGAAAGCCCGAAACTCAGTCCTTCGAATACGGATTCGCCTCGCCGACCTCGTCCTTCTCGATCTTGCCCTCGAGACTCAGGATGCCTTTCCAACCGTACGCGGTCTCGGTCTTGTCTTTGTACATGTGCCCGTCGAGCAAGAGCTTGTCGCCGACGAGCTGGACGTATTGCGCAAAAGGCGTGTTCACACCGCCCTGTCCGCGGAAGCGCCGGTCCCAGACGATCTCGCCTTGCCGGTCCAAGCGGAGCAACCGCACGACGGCGCCACGCGAAGGGTGCACGTAGGAGAGGACGTACACGACGTAGCCATCCGCTAGCTCGATGGCGCTCGCCCCTTCGTAGTCGAGGAAGCCGCTCGTGCGGTACGAGCGCTCCCACGACTTTTTCCCCGCACCGTCGAGCTTCGCCACGACTGGTCGCGACTTTCCGACTTGGTATTGCCCCTCGGGATAGTCCGCGCGCGTGCCGACCACCACGAACCCGCCGTCCGCCACCCGCAGGATGGGGGCGAGGTAGCCCTCGGCGTTGCCGATGTACTTCTCGTGGTAGCTGTAGAGCGCGAGCTTGGTGTCCCGCACGAAGCGCTGCGCGGGCTCGAAGCGCTCGGCGTTCGGCGGCGGAGCGTCCTTCTCCGGAGGCGGCGGCAGCGGTCCCGAGGCTACGCTCGGAGGTGGCGGCGGGCCGCTCGGCCCCGGCGCCTGGCCCGCAGGCCCTCGAGGTGCGCCCACGGGTCGAGCGCAGGCGAAGAACGCGAGCGCCGACATGACGCCCCACAAGACGCGTCGCATCTGGCGGCGAGAACCCGCTTCGATCACTTGCAGCTGAAGCCGCCGCCGGCCCAGCCCTGACCGGAGCCGGCCGCCGCCATGCAGGCCGCAGCGAGCTGCTTCATGTACGTCTTGGTCGGTTCGGGAGCACTCTCGGCGTTCTGCGCCACGGCCTGACAGCACTTCTTCATGCTCGCGGAGCTGCCCCCGCCCACCTTCTTGGCATCCGCGTCGGCGTCCGCCACGTCTTCGGCGGCGTCCTCCACGACGAGCGTGAGCGTCGCATCGGGGGTCTCGACGGTGGCCGGGGCGGTCGCCGTCGGTAGTGGCGGCGGCGGCTCGTCTTTCTGGCACTTCCCCGCGAGGAGAAGCGGAGCCGAGAAACCAACCAACATCGCCCAGAGAGTACGAGACGCTTGCATGTGCCTCCGCGGCTCGAGCCGCGGCGCGAGCATGGCACGGCTCTCGTCGAAAGAGCCAGTTTTCCTATTTTGGGGCGGGATTTCCGGCCGGCCCTGCTCGGTGGTCGGGCCGGACAGCGGCCGAGAGGCGCAGCGTTTCGATCGGTGCCGTTGAAGTGCTACGGGCGAGGTCCGGGGAACGAATTTTCGCGGTCGGTCCCAGCTGGGGAGAGATGGCGCGAGCCGTCGTGCCCTCGTGACGCGGTGGCGGGCGAAGAGGAGGGACGAGATCCGCGCTCGGCCTGCCGTGCCGTGCCCGCGGGGCTGCCGCTGACGAAGTCCACCGGGGGCAACGCGTGCGCGCCCCTTGGACGCGGGGCGTGCCCCGAACGGGACGCATGAAGCGCCGAGTCGGCAGCTTCACGACTCTCGACCCCAAGGGCGCACGGGTCGCGCTCGAAAACCGCTCCTTCGTCTCCACGGCCGGCGAGAACCGTTCGAGGTCGGGATTTTCCGGCATCTCGGGTTGACACCCCACTCGACTTTGGAATGCTTCGCCACCATGCCCAAGACTCGCCGCATTGGCCTCCTCAGCGTGCTCGTCGTGTTGTCTGCGTGTGCCAGCGAAGGCGGTGGGGGCGGCGCCGCCGACTCGGGCGTCGGGGGCACCAGTGGCGGCGGCGGCTCGAACACGGGGGGCGCGAACACCGGGGGCGCGAGCACCGGGGGGACGAACTCGGGCGGTTCGAGCACGGGCGGCGCCGGCACGGGGGGCGCGAGCGGGAGCGGGGGCATCGCCGGGGGCTCGGGTGGATCGAGCGGAGGTGCCGGTGGAGCTGGCGGATCCGGAGGTGGGGGTGGCGCGCCCACGGGCTGGACGTGTGCACCGAAGTTCTACGGCGACGCCCACTGCGACTGCGGTTGCGGCCTAGTCGACAAGGACTGCGCGGACGCGACCGTCGACGCATGCGAGTTCTGCAACGACTCGGGATCGTGCAGCGAGGCAGCGTGCCCGGGCAGCATCGACCCGAACAACAACGCTACCTGCGTCTGAGCGAGCCCACCATCACTGGCAGGGAGTAGCGCATTTGTTCATCACGCAGTCGAAGACGGCGTCGTCCAGTGCCTGAGCCGTGGGATGATCGTCGTAGCACTTTTGGAAACACGCGTCGTCGTTGCAGCCGTCGTAGCAGGTCTGCATGGCGACGCACTCGGGATTGGCGTCGCAGGCGGATAGCTCCGCGCCGCAACCCGACTCCACGCACGTGACGCAGGCATCCGCGCCGGGATCACCCCCCGCACCGGGACTTCCGCCGCTGCTCGATGCGCCACCGCTCGACGCGCCGCCGCTGCTGGTGGTTCCTCCGCTCGCGCCACCAGCGTTGGTCGCGCCTCCCGCGCTCGCGCCGCCGGCCCCCGAAGCGCTGCCCGTTCCCGTCTGGCCGCCCGCCGAGGCGCCGGCGCTGCCGCTGCCGCCCGCGCCGCCGGGATCCTGTTCCGTGCTGCCGGCACAACCGACGAGACCGACCCAGAGCGCCCAACCGAACACGGTGACTTTCGCCATCGACTGCATGCGAAGGCGCAGTGCGAGGGACATGCCAAACTCGATCCGCGCTGTTTTGCCCACGCCCAGCGCGCTGCGTCCGGACGGCGGCCCGCACGAGTCCAGAAATGTCGCGACTGGCCGGAGCGGCCAACGAGTTGGCCCTACGGGTCAATGACCGCTGCTCGCGATTTCTAGACAGTGGAACGATGGAAGCTCGTTTTCGCCGAATGACCCACCTGCTCGCCCTCGTGTCCTCCGTGGCTGTCGCCGCCGCCTGTTCGAGTTCGAGCGGCGATGACGAGAAGTCGTCCGCGACCGGCGGGAGCGCTGGCAGCGGTGGCGTCGCCAGCGGCGGCTCGGGCGGCACGAGCAGCGGCACGGGCGGCGGGGCCGGCGGACCGCCGACACCGTTGCCGTGGAGCGGCGACCTCAGCTTCGTGTTCGTATCGCGCGCCATCCCCGAGAACGGCACGCCCTACTTCGCCAGCGCGAAGGGCATGCCGGGACAAGGTCCGTACTCGCGTTTTCAGGCCGCGACGCCGGGCAAGCTCCAAGTGCGTGAGAAGGACGGCACGATCCGCACGCTCGTCGATGGGTTGAGCCCGAGCCCCGCGAGTTCGAACCTGGTCGACGTGAACGCGCCCGAGGTGTCCTACGACGGAAAACGCATCGTGTTCGCTGGGCTGCCGGCGGGCAACTACGCCAAGAGCCAGCCGCGCCAACAGCCGGGCGCCTGGCGGATCTACGCCATCGACGTCGACGGCAAGAACCTGGCCGAGCTCACCCACTCGGATCGCAACATCAGCTTCGCCCAGTTCGGCGGAGCCTCGAAGACCGGCAGCGTCGCAAAATACGACGATACCGATCCGGTCTTTCTTCCGGACGGCCGCATCGCGTTCTCGTCGACGCGTTGGCCGTCCATCGCCGAGTACCAAGACGTGCAGACCACGAACCTGTTCGTGATGAACGCGGACGGTAGCGGGATGCACCGCATCACGGCGGAACGCAGCGGCGCCGACCGGCCCATCGTGGATCCGGCAACGGGCAAGATCGTGTTCTTCCGCTGGTGGCGCAACATGCGGAACGCCCGGAACGAGATGGACACGATCCAAGACCCCAACTACCCGAACGAGGGTTATGCCGCCAAAGACGGGCTGGTGGCCGAGGACAAGGGCGATCAGTACGGCAAGGTGTTCGGCACGGAGAGAAACTCCTGGCAGATCGTCGCCGTGAATCCGGACGGCACCGGACTCGAGCAATGGGGTGGCGTGTCGGGGCACGCCGCCAAGAGCTTCGACAACCAAGCGTACGGCGGCGCCATCACCGACGACGGCAAGGAGCTCTACACGACTTTCCAACCGCTGCACCACATGGCGGACCAGTCGGGGCTCGGTGGGATCCGCGCTTTCGAACGCGGGCCCCACGGCCATCGAGGGGTCATCGGGGTCACGGACTCGAACGGGAAACTCTTGGTGGACAGCCCGCCGAGCTACAACGTGTTCGAAGGCCCCTATGCGGCCGAGCCCGAAGCGCTGCCGGACGGGCGCGTCCTCGTGTCGTGGTGCAAAGACACCGAGCAGGACTACGGCATCTACGTCGTGGGCGCGGACGGAAAGAACCTCGAACTCGTGTACGACGCGCCTGGCACGACGGAGCTTCGCGCGCGCCTGATTCGACCACGCGCCGTGCCATTCGTGATCGCCGACCAGGTCACGCAGGTGGCGAGCGAGCTGCCGCCGACGGCAGCCGGCCCCTACGACATCGACGGGACGTTCCAGTTCGACGCGCTCAACGTGTACTTCAACGCGCCCGTCGACGTGGACATCGTCTCGGCACCCGCCGTCGGATCTGCGGGGACCATTCGCGCGTTCATCGACCACGAGCGCGGCTCGCTCTCCAGCGCCAACTGGAAAGATTGGCCGATCTTGCTGGAGGAGAAGGCGGTCGCGGCCGACGGCTCCGTGGTGCTGAATGCGCCGGCCAACGTCCCTCTCTTCGAGCAGCTCCGGACGCCGAAAGCCAAGGGCTACCAGGTGCCGCTGTCGCCCGGGAGCTACGACCCGCCGTACGACCCCGCGCCGGCTGCGCACGTCGCCGGGCACAACTGGGGCCGGCCAGGCGCGGATGCTCGCTGCGTGGGTTGCCATGCCGGCCACAGCATGATCCCCGTTCCGACCGATCCCCAAGCCTACCAGTGGACCAACCTCGCACCTGGCGCGGAGGCCCGCGCTTCCTCCGGTGACCCTCGGGGTCTCGTGGATCGCAAAGTCGTCTCCGGGAGCGGCCCTGGACGCCACTGGACGGCGGGGAGCGGCGTCGAGCGCGCCTTCGTGGAGCTCGAATTCCCGGTGCCCGTCCACGTGCGACGCGTGCGCCCCTACGCCATTCCCGGCGGTCTCGCCAAGACCTCGGCGACAACGACCGAGGTCGTGCTCCTCGCCGCGCCCGGAGTCGAGCTCGCGCGCTCCACGCTCGGCGAGCTCTCGTCGCAAGGCACCGACGCGGCCTTTCACGACGTGAAGGCTCGCATCGTGCGACTCGAGCTCGAGGCGAGCGGCGTGCCGCCCGCGCTCGCCGAAGTCGAAGTCATCGCCAAGGGCGCGGAGCCCTGAGGGTTCGCCGGTTTCAGCCGCCGTCGCTCGTACTGAGGGCGAAAGGGAACTTCACCGTGACGCGACCGCCGTTCTTCGGCGGTGGGAAGGTCACGGACAGGAGCGACTCGCGCATGCAGGTCACGAGCTCGGCGTCCGCCAGCGTGCTGGAAGGGTCGAGCTCCGCAGACTCGACGATTCCTCCGACCGACTCGTCCCCCACGATCACGAACTCGAACACCATGCGGCCGGCCAGTGTGGCGTTCTGTTCGAGCGCGGCCTCGTAGCACTCCTTGGCCATGGGTAGGAAATCGTCTCGAATGCGCGTCTGGACGTAGTCCTTGTCGAGCTCACCCACGGGCTCGGGGCCGCCGATGGAACCCTGTGCGGTGCCACGGCCACGATCCAGCGAACGCAGAATGCGATCTCGAGCGCGTTCGCGCAGCTCGCGGTCCCGCCGGGTCTCCACCGGTGGACGGAACGGTTCGGCCGAGATCAGACTCGGTGGTCCGGCGCGCTGCTCGGGCGCCGGAGCCGGCATCTCGGGCGTTCCGCGGGGTGTCGGCGAGCGACGGCTGAACTCGATGCGCTCACCCTTGCGCGTGAGCAAGAACACCGCAGCGAGCGCGCCGATGACGAGCAGTGCAAGGGCGAATGGCTTCCCCCGACCGTCGCGCGCCATGGCGGCAAATGAGCACGCTCGGCCGGGTCCGTCCAGCAGGTCGATGCCCTCGCTTCAGCGCGCTCCCGTGCCCGCGTGCTTCACGCGCGAGTCGTCGACTCGGTAGTCCCCGCGAGGGTCGACACGCCAGAAGGCCGTGGCGGGAGTCAGCTTTCGCGGGTCGCGCGGGTTCGGCTGAAGGCCGCGGATCCCGAACGAGTCGAAAGTCTGCGAACCGATCTCCTGTGGCTCGACCCATCGCTCCGGTGCGGCCCCGGTCACCTTCGCATCCAACACGGTTCCGTCGGGCTTCGCCACACGAATGGTCCAGGTCGCGTGCACCCAAGGGCGACCGTCCGGCGCGAGCTCGAAGGCATGCTCGCCGACCTGGTACTGGAAGACGTGCAGGTCATTGCCGCGGAGGGCCGTTCCCCGCGGCTCCGGACCGATGCGCTCGAGGCCGAGAACCTTCGTGCCTGCGAGTACGGCGAGCCACGTCTCGCGCAGCCGAACCAGGCAGTACTCGACTCCGGCGACGTTGGCCTCTGGATCGTGGAGCACACCCACGAAACGCTTCAGCGCCAGTCGCTCCGAGCCCTCGGCATGACCGAGCTCCTCGATGTCGAGGGGCTCACCCGGCTGGTAAGACATCAGGCCCGCGCCCGCCGCCAAGAGCGCGTGGCGAAGCTCGGCGTGGGGCTGGAAGCTCACGGGCGAAACCTCGTAAGACGTCCACTCGGCGACGTCGGCGGGCACGTCCCCCTCGAGGGCTCGCACGACGAGCGCCACGCGTGCGAGGGGAGCCTCACTTGCGCGAGGCAGCGATCGCGCCGGAATCTCGAGCTCGAGCGTCGTATGCGCACGCAGCGCGCGCGACTCGACACGCGCCGCGCGGACGGGAACGTTGCCGCTAGCGCCGACGAGCTCTACGCCTCCAGGCCCCACGCGATAGAGCCGTCGGAATCGCAGGCGCTCAGCCGCGAGCAGCTCGCGCTTGTCGAGCAGGCGCCGGCTGCACTCGGCGTCGGGTCCGGCATCGGCTGCGCAGGCGAGCGGCACGAACCGTCCGTCGGGTTGCTCCACGCCCAGCTCGAGCGAGTCGGCGTTCGGAGCGGCGAAGGCGATGCCGAGCAAGAAGCCTCCTCGATACTTCCCAGCGAGCTCGGCCGCGACGGACAGCCCATCGCCCGTGAGTGTGAGCGCCATGCGCGAGGAAGCACTCGCTCGGGGCAAGGGCCACTCGGCGAGCTCGCCGTCCAGGCGGTAGCGGCTCGGAGCTGCGTTGGCCCACGCGAGGGCGATGGTGTCGTCTCGGAGCCGAGGGGCCGGGGGCTGGCTCGCGCTCTCGTGCACCGCCGGGCGGCTCGGCCGGCCCGAACCGCCGGCGTGGCAGCTCGGATGGAGGCCGAGAAGAAGCAGGAGCCACGAGCGGGATCGCGGGTGCGGCCGAGCAGGCACGCGAACGGTTGTACTATGGTGCGCGGCTCGGGCGGAGCGGGATGAGCGACCGAAACAAGATCGAGCAGGCCATTCGGGCCCTCGAAGCCCAGCGTGCCATGCTCGGCGATGAAGTCGTGGACACCGCCACTCGCGAGCTACGCGAAAAGCTCGCGAGCCTCGACGCCGCACCCGTCCCCACCGAGCGCCGGCAGCTCGTCACCGTGCTCTTCGCCGACGTGTCCGGCTTCACGGCGCTGTCCGAGCGGCTCGATCCCGAAGAGGTGCAGGCCTTGCTCGGACGCCTCTGGCGCCGTCTCGACCGGGTGATCCTCGACGCGCGCGGGCACATCGACAAACACATCGGCGACGCCGTGATGGCCGTGTGGGGCCTCGACACCGCGCTCCAGAGCGACGCCGTCGACGCGGTGCGCGCCGCCCTGGCCATGCAGCGCGAGCTCGCCATCTTCCGCGAAGGCGAACGCGTCGACCTGGGGATGCGAGTCGGGATCAACACCGGGCTTTCATCGGTCGCGGTCGTGGAGTCGACGCGCGAACGCAACGTCATCGGCGACACGGTGAACCTCGCGTCGCGCCTCGAACACGCTGCAGCCGTGGGCGACGTGCTGATCGGGCCCACGACCATCGAGCACGTGAAGGAGCGCATCGAGCTCGAGTGGGTCCCGCCACTGAAACTCAAAGGAAAGGCCGAGCCAGTCGCCGCCGCCATCGCACGACGCGAGCGAACGCACAGCCTGACCGTCAAGAACCCGAAGTCCGAGCTCGGGACGCCGACGCTCGGCCGGGACGCCGAGCTCGCGACCGTCCTCCGCGAATACGAACTTGCGCGCGCCGGCTCGGCGCGCTGGCTCACCGTCATCGGCGACCCGGGCACCGGCAAGAGTCGCCTCCTGTCCGAGGCCGTTCGCGCTCTCCGTCGCACGCGTGACGAAGTCGACATGGTCCGGCTCGAAACCTCGCCTGAGACCGAACGCGCGCCTTTCCAGCTACTCCGTGCCTTCTTGCTGGCCCGTGCGGGAACGGCCGAGACCGCCTCTGGGCCCGTGGCGGTCGATGCCACGCTTCGCATGTTCGTCGAGGCGCTGGGCGAGGAGCTCGGCCGCGAAGCCAACGCCTTCGTGGGGCACGTGCTCGGCTTCGACACCGCAGCGAACCCGACCTTCGACCAGATCACGCAAGACGTGGGGCAGATCCGCGGGCGTGCGCAGGTCCTCTTCTGCGCGTTCGTCCAGCAGAGCTGCGCGCGACGCCCGCTCGTGCTCGTGGTCGAGGATCTGAACTGGGCGGATCGAGAGAGCCTTGCCTTCTTCGCCGAGCTCCTGTCGGGAGGAGGTCGGGCGCGCCTGTTCGTACTGGCGTCGGCGCGATCGACGCTGCGTGACCGGGAACATCAGTTGGCTGGCCGCCCAGGGCATGTCGAGCTGCCGCTCTCGGGGCTCGACGCCGATTCTTCCCGAGCGCTGGCACGAGCACTCCTCGGGCGAGTATCGGCCCTGCCGCCGGCGTTGGTCGATTTCGTGGCGGAACGAGGTGCCGGCAACCCGTTCTTCATCGAAGAGGTCGTGCGCTGGTTGATCGCGCGCGGCGTGGTACGCACCGACACCGAACCGTGGAGCGTCACGGCCGATACTCCGCCGGAGGGCTCCCTCCCACCGCGCGTCGAGCTGGTCCTCTACGAGCGCATCGGGCGGCTGAGCCCGCCCGCGCGAACGGTGCTGGAGGCCGCGTCGGTGGTGGGCAACACGTTCTGGACGGGTGCCATCGACGCGCTGCTGGACTCACCAGCAGAAGACGATGCCTGGGCCGAGCTCCGAGAGTCCGGCCTCGTGGACGAAGAAGCCGTCTCGCGCTTCAGCAGTGACCGGCAATTCCTGTTCACGCACGCCCTCTTGCGAGAGGTCACCTACGAATACGCATTGATGAAGCACCGGCGCGTGTACCACCGGCGGACGGCCGAGTGGTTCGCGCGCAGCGACCGGACGCCGAGCGAGCGCGTCGCAGCCAACATCGCCTGGCACTTCGAACGCGGCGAAGACCTCCGCTCTGCGCTGGAGTGGTACTCCGTCGCCGGCGAGCATGCGCTCGGGGCGGACGCGCCGGACGCAGCACTGGACGCGTTCCGGCGCGCGCTCCAGCTTTGCTCGGGCCTCGACGTCGACCCCGCGCGGCTGGTGGGGATCCACGCGGGGCTCGGCGAAGCCCTGAAGTCCAAGGGCAGGCATGGCGAAGCCGTGGAAGCGTTCCGCGCCATGCAGAGCGCCGCGAACATTGCCGGAGACCCGCGCGCCCAAGCGCGAGCCGAAAACGGCAGAGCGTGGGCGGAGAGCCAGGCGGGTCGATACGCCGAGTGCATCGAGAGCGCCCTGCGCGCGGAGGCCGTGGCGCGTTCGATTCTGGAGCTCGGTGGCGACGAGACATCGACCGAGGTCCGCGAGGCGCGCGTCGAGCTGGCCAACGCGCTGCACAACCGCGGGTTCGCCCACGCGCTGCTCGGCGAGGCCGACTCGGCCATCGGGCTCGGCGAACGTGCGCTAGAGGTGGCGCGCACTCTGGGCGCGGAACGCGAGATGGCTCTGGCCTCCAACCTGATCGGCGTGGCGCACTACTACGTGCTCGGCGACTACGATGCGGGCGCGCGCCACCAAGAACGGGCGCTCGCCCTCTATCGGCGCATCGAAGACCGCTGGGGCATCGCCTGCCAGCTGACGAACCTGGGGGAAACCGCCCGCGCGCGGGGCGATGCGCGGGCAGCCGTCGCGCTCGGAAGCGAAGCTTTGGCCATCACGCGTGAGATCGGCAATCGGACGCTCGAGCTGCTCTGCCTCGGGAACCTCGGCGCTGCGCAGGTCGAGGCAGGCGACCACGCCGCCGCCGGGGTCACGCTGTCGCAAGTGATCGAGCTCGCGCGGGAGAGCCCCGACGTGCCCTTCTTCTTGTCCGAGACGCATCGCTACCTGGCCGAGGCTCGCGCTGCGTCGGGCGACTTCGCGGCAGCCCTCGCCGCGGGGCTCGAGGCCCTCGAGCTCGGGCGTCGCGCAGGACGAGCGGATTTCCAGGGCGCAGCCTGGCGTGCGCTGGGGCTCTCGTTGGGGAAGCGCGGCGGCAGCATCGAGGTCGACGGGCGAGCGTGCGACGCCGAGACCTGCTTCGAGCGGAGCGTCGCGAGCCTCGAGGACAGCGCCATCGCGCGGGAGCTCCAGGCGACCTACCGGGTCTGGGCGAGTTTCGAGCGCGAGCGCGGTCGCACGGCGAGAGCCGCCGAGCTCGAACGACTGGCCGATTCGACCGAAGAGCTCCGACCCCCACCCGTCCGCAACACGCTCGTCTGAGAATGCGTCGCGCAGTGTACGGCCCCGCGAGCGAACATCTCCATCGCTTGCGTCTCGGGCGGCCGCGGTTACTCTGACCCGATGTCGTTGCGAAACACGCTCCTCGCCTCCGCACTGCTCTCCTCGTTCTTCTCGTTCGCTTGTGGAAGCGACGACTCCTCCGGCGGCTCGGGAGGCACCTCGACGGGCGGCAGCAGCGGCGCGGGCGGGTCAGGCGGTTCGAGCGCGAGCGGCGGCAGCGGCGGCAGCGGCGGCAGCTCCGCGAGCGGCGGCACCGCGGGCTCGGGCGGTACCGCGGGCTCGGGCGGCAGCGGCGGAGGACCCGTGGACGGCGGCGCCGGCAGCGGCGGCAGCAGCGGCAGCGACGCCGGGACGTCGACGTTCAAGGTGGACCTGACTCAGGCGGCGTTCAGCGCCGACTGCACGTCGGGCGGCTCGGGCGAGATCGACGGCACTTTCGACGCGTCCTACGACAACACCGGGAACGCCTCGAGCGTGACTGGCACGTTGACCAACGTCGAGCTCACGCTGGCGGGAAGCGCCAAGACGATGAAATGGACGTTTCAGCCCGCCCCGGTCGACTCCGGCAGCGTGGCGGCAGGCGCCACGAGCCAAGTGACCTACGCACCGCAGGCTTCCACGGGCTCGGGCTCCGACAATCCTTGCGGCTTCTGCAACGGAGACGTGACCTTGAAGGTCACCTGGACGCTCGACGACACCGCGAAGACCCAGCTCACCGACACTTTGGCGTCCGGGAAGCTCGCCTGTAAGGTGAATTGACGCGCCGGCGCTTCACCGATCGATTGCGGCCTCGAGCGCGCCCGGAGAGCGCGAACGGGGCACGTAGCCGCGCTCCTCGAGATCCACGCGATCCTCCTCGATGGCTTGCTCTGCGAGCCGGCTCACCACGCGCCGGAGGAGCGGCCGCGCCAGCCGATTGAATCCTCGAAGCGGGAAGTCGATCCGCGCCTCGACCCGCGTGGCGTCGGGTCCCCGCGGCTCAAACTCGACGCGCAGCGTTCCCCCTGCGAAATCGCCCGACACGTATTCTTCGACGACGCTCCCGTCCGGAGCCACGTAGACCAGGAGCTCGTCCACCTTCGGGAGCCCGAGGACGCGGAACTCGACCCGCACCCGCTGACGGTCACCCGAGCGCTCCAGGACGGAATAGCGAAGTCCTCGGTGCACGTCGTGCTCGATGTGGTGGTCGAAGTCGAGGAAGTGGGCGCGGACGATGTCGACGGGGCGGCGATAGACGCACTCCTTGGTCAGTTCGAGACGAGACATGAACGCCGTACGAATGAAAGGCCCCAGCGGATCGACGCTGGCCGCCCCGGTCAACACTCTGGCCGGCGCGGTCACGGCTCCACGTCGCCCCCGGGCGTAGCCTCGACGTATGGCAAGCGAGAGGATCGGTGGCTGGCTCCTTTCGGGAGCACTGGCGCTTTTCGGTTGTTCGGCGACGGACACGGATACTGCGGAGTCGGGCTCGATCGAACCCGGCGACGACCTCGCCTGGGCGGAAGGCAAGGCCGACGGCGCCGATCCCGCGTCGGTCGAGAAAGCGTTCTCGTCCACCGACACGGTGTCGTGTGCCAACGCGGCCGGCCTGCTACCGCCCTTCGACGCCGGCGCCGGCGGCACCTGGCTCACACGCGACACTCCCCACTTCTTCGTCCAGTACAAGAAGACCGGGGCCGATCGCGTGGCCGCGGCTTGGCTCGACGTATCGCCCCACAACGGACACCCCGACTTCGTCGACGCCGTGGCCGAAGGCGCCGAGCAAGCCCACTCCAGATTCGTGGGCGAGCTCGGCTACCCCGACCCGGGCAAGACGACCATCTACCTCAAGGATGCGGACGGCTACTTCGGCTACATGAGCCAAGGCGTCGTGGTCGTGGACAACGACTCCTACGCCTTCAAGATCTCGCGGCACTTCCTGCGAGCCACGGTGGCCCACGAGTATTTCCACGTGCTCCAGGCCGAGCTCGCGGAAAACTGGTCGGAGCAAGATCACTGGCTCACCGAGTCGAGCGCGGTGTGGGCGGAGCAGGACGCCATGGACCTCTGGGGCGGTTTCGTGGGCGGTTTCGTGCGCGACACCGTGGTGGCGGGAAGGCTGAAGCAGGGCGTCCACCGATCGCTCCTGAACAACGACCCCGTGTTCGCTGCGAACTTGGGCTACGCGACCTACCTGTTCGAACAGTTCCTGGTCGAGAGGACGGGCGACCCGGGCGTGGTGAAGCGCCTGTTCGAGCTCATGGGGCAGGGCCAATCTGCGCTCGGCGCGACGGATCAGATGTTGAACGAGCGGGGGCTCGACTTGGAGAGCACGTTTCGCGAGTGGACCGCCTGGAACTACCTCATCGGCAGTCGCGACGACGGCAAGCACTACTCCGACGGCAAGAGCGTGTTCCACGGGCTCGCCAGCAGCCACGTGGAGAAGACCTTCTCCTCGCCACCATCTGCCTGGCAGACCACCAGCACTCCGCCCGAGCTCCTGGCCGCCAACTACGTCGAAGTCGGTATCGCGAAGGGCACGACGTCGCTCCACCTCGAGATCGATCCGCTGGGCAAGCAGCGGATGGGACTCACCACGCTCGGCCGGCACCGGACCGACGGCAAGTGGTCCACGATTCACCACCCGGCGGCCGACGGTGCAAGTGCGCTCGACCTCGACGTCTCGGCCTTGGACCGCGTCGTCCTGGTCGTCCAACACCTCCTGTCCGACGACGTCTCAGTGAGCCAGAAACCCGTGGCGTATCGCTATCGAGCCACGCCGAAGTGAGCATCGCCCTCGCGCAGGAGCGCGAAGATTGATAGCCTGGGCGAAGGTAGGCCGTGACTCGATTCGTGGTGCACGTCGTCACGTTGGCGATCCTGTCGTCGAGCTGCGCCGGCGGCGACGAGGTCGACGAGTCCGACAACCAACCCTACGGCGGCGGTGGCGCCGCGGGCTTCGGCGGCAGCGCGGGCTTCGGCGCGGGCGGCATGACGTCGGGAGGAGGCGGGAGCGGCGGAGCAGCGGGAAGCGCGGGCGTGTCCGGAGCCGCGGGCACGGGCGCGGGCGGTGGCGACCCGACCAACGACTGCTGCACACCCGCATCTTCTCCCGGCTGCACGGACGCCAAGGTGAGCGCCTGCGTGTGCTCCAACGAGCCCTACTGCTGCACGACTTCGTGGCACCCGATGTGCGTCGTCTCCGTCAACACCTACGCGTGCGGCAACTGCTCCATCCCCGGCTCGGGTGGTGGCGGCTCCGGCGGAGGCGGCGGAACGGGCGCGACGGGCGGGGGCGGGGGCACCGGCGCGACCGGCGGAAGCGGAGGCAGCGGCGGAACGCACACGGGGGGCAGCGGAGGCACGAGCTCGGGCGGGTCGGGCGGCAGCGGGGGTACTCCGCAGTGCACCGGCGCCAAGGCATTCGAGTGTGGCGGCAGCGACTACCAGTGTTCGTCCGCCAAGTGCGTCAAGTGCTCGGCGGGCACCAAGAACTGCAACGGCCTGCTCGGGTGCGAGTGCGGCACGACGTGCAGCGGCACCTCGTGCTCCACGTGCAGCGATCCCGGTCCAGAGCCCAACAACACGCTCGCGTCGGCGAGCTCCGCCTGCCCGACGTCGGTCTGCAGCATCAACGACTGCGACGTCTCCGGCTCTTCCGTATCCGGCGTGATCAAACCCGGCGGTGACGCGGACTTCTTCAAGTTCTCTGGCACCGACGGCGTGTGCGTCGTGGGTCCGGGCATCTCCACCACGACAGCCGGCATCCAGGCCTGCGTGTTCGCCCAATGCGCCGACGCCTCCGACGGCTTCAAGAGCTGCACGCAAGGCACGCAAGCCACCGAAGGGACGCTGAAGGGTTGCTGCACTTCCACCGCGGGCTCTGCCGAGATCAATCTCGACTGCGCGAGCTGGACCGATTCGGCCACGGTGTACGTGCGGGTGAAAGGCACGTCGACGACCGCCTGCACGCCCTACGACGTCGCGTACCATTACTAGGGCTGGTGGCCCTTGCCGGCCTCGCCCCCCGCGGCTCGGCCCGGGAGACGTTCACGCGTGCGGGGACGGCATCAGGCCGAGAACGCGCGCTACCGCGCCATCCAATCGCGCACGATCGGCCCGATGTCGTCGGGGCTGAGCCAGACGATCCCCGACTCGCCGTCCGAGCTCCGGTGCAGGAGGGCGCTGTACTTCCGGCGCCCGAACATGCGCCGCTCGACGCCCATGACTTCGGCCCGAGGCACGAACCGGTGGTGATCCGCGAACTCGCCGCCGGCGCGCACGAGGACCCCATCGGGGAGCAGATACGTCCCCATCTTGGCGACGATGCGCCGGTCGCGCGTGACGTCGGCGACGTGCACGGCGCGCGCGGAGAGCAGCCCCACGGCCAGGAGCAGCACACCGAGCGCGAGCAGGGCGCCCCAGATCCCGGGTCGCTCGTCGCGGAGGGAGTAGGCGCCGGACAGCGCGCCGAGCCCGCCGAAGATGCCGATGCCCGCGAGACGCGACGCGAAACTGTGGCTGCCGAACGCAACGTCCTCTTCGTGCCAGCGCGGCACGAAGGTCACGCCCGGGAGCTCGAGCACCTGGTAGCCGTGGCGCTTTCGCCAGCGCGGCTCGCCCTGCTTCTCCGGACCTCGTGCGAGGATTTCGCTCTGCGCTGCCTCTACTGCTTCGAGCGCGCGCTGGTGTTCCGCGGGCGCGTCCGCCGAGGGCTGGAGCTCACCACTCTTCGGGTCGACGCCAGCGGAGGCCATGACCGCTCAGCCTACACGCAGCAGGGCCGACCCACCACCGGTCGAGCTCCGGCGAGCCGTGCGGTTCGAGCCGCGTCGAGGGCGGCCCGAACCCAACTTCAAGGTGTCGCGACGCAGGTGGATTGGTGCTTGGGAGGATTGCGGACCACGTTGGCGCTCGTGAGCACGGACCAGCTTTCCTCGCACTCGTTGTTCTTCTTGACCACTACCTCGATGGAGGGATTCAAGGGCGAGGGCGTGGAGCAGAGCCCTTGGGAAACGACCTTGCTCACGACCGCGTCGATGAACGCCCCAGGCTGGAGAGCTATGGGACAGCAAGGGATGCCGTTCGAGTAGTCGAACGAGCTCGGGCTCTCGCTCAGCACTTGTTCGATGGCCGTGGTCAGCGCATTCCCGTAGTTCTTGGGCAGATCCGCGCAGCTCCAAGCCGAGGCGTTGGGGTCGCTGCAGTCGAGGGCGCCGTTTGGGTTGCAGCTGATGACCACTCCGCCCGACCCGGCCGTGCCGCCGCTGCCACCGCTGGCCGTGCTGCCACCTGCACCGCCGCTCGCGCTACCCCCGCCGCTCGCAGCGCCGCCCGCGCTCGGGACGCCACCTCCACCCGGAAAGCTGCCGCTGCTTCCGTCGATGACCCCGGAGGTGCCGCCACTCGCGCCAGCGCCCGTGCCGCCGCCCGTGTTCGTGTCGCCTTCGTCACTGGCACAGGCCGTGAGCACGAAGGCACTCACGGCCGCGAGTGAGGTCCGAACGAGCACGCCGCGATCCTGTCGAAGGGCGGGGGAAACGTCAATCCACGCGTGGCTCCGGGCCGCGTCAGCCCGAACCAGCGCTGACCTCGAGCAACTTCTGGCGCTCGCGTTCGCCGGCCCAGCGCCGAGCGGTGAGCGCGAGCCCGACACATGCGGCGAGGGCACCGACCAGCGTGCCGCAGGCGACGAAGTAGAGTGGTGAGAGTTCGGAGAAGTCCTCTCCACGCCAGCACACCGCACCGTGGTGGGTGCTCGCGTCGAAGCCGCTGGTCGAGGTGGCCTTCAGAGTCCAGCCAGGCGGACACGCGAGCTCGCCGAACACGCTCTGAACGGGTGGCAGAAGCGCCAAGAGCAGCGCCCCCATGGGCCCCACCGCGACGAGGGACGCCAGCGAAATCAGGAGTGGCGTGTGGACCGCAGCGGGGAGCGGCAAGCCCGACTCCCGTGCCCGGGACGTCTTCGCCGCGTGCCTCGAGCGGAGCACGGCGAGAGTGATGGCAGCACCCGCCACCACGGCGGCACACAAAGCAAACACGATCACGCTTCGTTGCCCTCACGGGACGCCTCCCGCCCGTTCGCGTCAAGCCCGGATCCACGTCCGTCCCGGCCGCTCCGGTCAACGCTCTGGCCAGCCCGGTCAATGACCGGGTAGCGCGATGTGGGGCAAAGTCGCACCGAGGACGAGGAGAAGCCCATGTCGGTCACGAGGTCGATCGGTGTCGCGAGCTTGGTGCTCTTCTGGGCTGCGAGTGCGAGCGCGCTCACGCCGCCGACCAAGGGCGCCACGGCGTTCCCGGCGAACGTCGAGCTCAGCCTCCCTTTCCCGGCAGGCGCGAAGGCGCGGGTGCTGGCCGGCTACGGTCCGTATGCGGGCTCGGAGCTCCACGTGTACGCGGACTCCACCTACAAGGCGAACGAGTACCACGCGCTCGACCTGGTGATCGACGGCAAGCCCAACGGTGGCAAGGGCACGACGGTGGTGGCGCCGCTCGCCGGCAAGGTACTGAAGTCCGGCTGGGCGACCTCGAACTGGAGGAACTACGGCGAGCGCATCGTGCTCGAGCACGACCTCGGCGACGGACATCGCTACTACAGCGTCTACGCACACCTCGATTCCATCGCCGTCAGCGAAGGGATGACCGTCCGGGTGGGTCAACCCATCGGCACACTGGGCTCATCCTGCAACATGGCTGCCAGCTGCCCGAGCTTCGACTCACCCCATCTCCACTGGTCGATTCATCGTGATGCGCTGATCGGCGGCACGGGCACGGGCGGCTCCTATGCGGGACACGCCGTGGTGCCCGAGCCACTCGACGGCGAGGAAGACCTGGTGGTGGGTAGCCTGATCACGAGCACCACTACCGAGGAGCACGCTTGCGGCGACGGAGTGTGCAGCGGCTCCGAGACCGGCGGGAATTGCGCCGGCGACTGCAAGGCATGCGAGCCCGTACCCGCGGCGGGGCGCGTCATCGACGACGGCGATGCGTGTTTCGAACGGCTCGGGCCCGCCATGAACTGGCACCTCTCGAGCGGGGGACTCGAAGGCGATCTTTCGTGGACGTACGTCCGCGGCGCAACGAAACCCGAAAGCCAGGCGCGTTGGAACCTCGAGCTCGCGTCTGCCGGCAGCTACGACATCGAGGTCTACACGAAACACGTGGGAGGCTACACCTTGTCGAAGAAAGCAAAGTACTCGGTAACTCACGCTGGACAGACGTCGACGATCACGCTGGATCAAGGCGCGAAAGACGGCTGGCAGAAGCTCGGGACCTTCGCGTTCGCCAAGGGCGGCAAGCAGTCGGTGCGCCTCGACGACAACACTTGGGAGAGCTTGCTCCCGACTCGCCAGCTCCTGGCCGATGGCCTGCGGGTCACTCCCGCGAATGGTGAAGGCAAAGGCGACGCGCCGGGCCACGCAGACTCGGCGAGCGAGTCCGACGCCAGCACGGACGCCGCTTGCGCGGTGAGCCGTCCCGGCTCACGCGGGCTCGGCCTCGGCGGGCTATCGCTCGCCGTAGTCGCCGGGCTCTTGGGCGCGAGACGGAGGCGAAGCGCAGCGCAGCGCCTCGAGCTCTCGCGAAGGAGCGTGACCGGCTTCTCACTGCTGTCGCTCGCGTTGGCGCTGCCCGCTTGCACCAACGGGACCGGTGACGATTCGGGCGACGACATCGCCGAAGAAGAGCCGCTCGATCCCATGGATATGAGCTTCGAGATGGACCCGCTCGGCAAGGGCGACGCCGTTCGCAAGCTCCCGCCCCTGAAAGCGCTGTGGGACGCCTACCCCATGGGGCCGGCCGCCGACGTGAAGAAGAAGATCGGCGGAGCGGTCGACGCCGCCTGGATCACCAACACCTGTACCGTGCGCCTCAGCCGCTCGCTCAACTACGGGGGCTTCGACGTTCCGAATCCGTCCAAGGCGAAGCCCATGAACGTCATCCAAGGTGGCGACAAGAAGTGGTACGCCTTTCGCGTGCGCGAGATGTCGGAGTACTTGAGGACGCGCGTCGGAAAGCCCGACGTGGTCAGCACGGACCGAGACGATTTCTTGGGCAAGAAGGGCATCATCAAGTTCACCATCAGCGGCAGCACCGCCTACACCGGCCACTTCGACCTCTGGGACGGCACGGGCCCGCGCAACCACGAGTACTTCGGTGAGCAAGCGGAGCTGTGGATCACTCCGGAAACTTCGGCCGACGCGGGCGCCGAGGGCGGTGCCGACGCCGGTGCAGACGGCCACTGAGCGGCGCGAGTACTTCCCCATCGGCAGGATGCCGTCATCCACGCCTGAATGTGTCGCGGGCCCGAGCCGCGGGGGGGAAGGCGGCAAGGCCCCCCATTCTCAATAGCAGCAGGTGCCCGTGGACCAGAGCGCCGTGCTGCCGAGGTAGACGACGACGTTGCCGTCCTCCTGCACCACCAGATACGCGCCGGCGTAGCCTGCCGTGTTGGAGGACCAGCAGGGGCTGCTGCCGGCGTAGACCACGAAGTTTCCGTCCCCCTGCATCGCGGCGTGGTCGCAGCTGGTGTTCGCGGTGTTCGAAGACCAAAGCGGGCCGGGCGGACCATAGACCACGAGGTTGCCATCGCCCTGCATGGTGAGGTTCACGTTGCCCTTGCAGTTCGAGAGCTGCTGGCCGCTGCTGAGCGATTGGCCTGGCTGAAGCGTTGCGCTGCACACGCAGTTGCCGCTGCCGTCGCAGGTCTTGCCTGACCCACAAGTGCCACACGAGCCTCCGCAGCTGTCCGAGCCACACTGTTTGCCACTGCACTGCGGCGCGCAGACGCATTGGCCGTTGGAACACGTCGTCGTGCTCGAGCAGTTGCCACAAGAACCACCGCAAGCATCCGGCCCACACTGCTTGCCCGAGCACTGCGGCACGCAATTGCACGAACCGGCGTTGCAGCTCTGGCCGGAACCACACGTACCGCAGGTTCCGCCGCAGGCGTCGGGCCCGCACTTCTTGGTTCCACACTGCGGGTCGCACGCGCAGACGCCCCCGTTGCAGCCCTGTCCGCTGGGACACGTTCCACAGAGGCCACCGCAGCCGTCCGAGCCGCAGCTCTTCCCAGAGCACGTCGGCGTGCAGCTCGCGCTGCATGCGCCGGTGGTGGTGTTGCAGACCTGTCCACTCGGACACGTCCCGCAGGTTCCTCCGCAACCGTCCGGGCCGCACGACTTGCCCGAGCACTTGGGCGTACACGAGGTGCTGCATTGCCCGTTCACGCAGGCCTGACCGGTCGAGCAGGTGCCACAGCTCCCGCCGCAACCGTCGTCGCCGCACTTCTTGCCCGTGCAGTCCGGTGTGCACTGGTCCACGCACTTGCCGAGCGCACAGAATTTCGGACAGCTGCCGCAGGAGCTACCACAGCCGTTGTCACCGCAGACCTTCCCGGTGCAGGAGCCCGAGCAGGTCGGTTGGCAGAGCGTTCCGTCGCTCGAGCAGAACGCATCGCCCCAGCAGCTCCCGCACAGCTTGCCGCAGCCGTCGGGACCGCAAATCTTGTTCTTGCAGTCCGGCGTGCAGACCGGTCCGCCGTCGCCGGCGTCGGATCCAGCGTCCGCAGGGGAGTTGGATGGCGCGTCGTCTGCTGCAGCGGAGCAGCCCAGGCTCGAGAAGAGGAGCACGAGAAGCGCGAGAAGCCGCACGCTCGAAGCATACACCCCGGGGCGCCACCGGGGAAAAACCGGAGCAAACGCGCGGGAACTCGCGCCCCCTCAGTTGAAGTTGCACTCGGCGAGCGGCTCGACGCCCGTGTACGTATTGCCCTCGGCTTGGAACTCGACACAAGCGGCCGTCGGGCTCTTGCTTTCGCAGGCGGGATAGTCCCCGTTCGGGTCGCCACCGTTCGCGCATTCGATGACGCTCAGCGAAAAGCATGCGTCTTCCGACTTCACCACAGCCGCGCCGAACACGGTGGTGCCCCCTTCGTCCTGGATCACGCCCCCCGCGAACGCGCACTCGGGGCCGGGTTGGCATTCGCACGCCCGCTTGCAGCGAGCCCGATGGGCGGCCTCGCAGGTACCGCTCTTCGGCGCCGACCCGTCGCTGTTGGAACCCGCGCAGGAGCTCGCGAGAGCGAGCACCACACCGAACGCGATGGCGAGGACCGGATACCGGATCATGCGAACATCCTAGCTTCGAATCGGCGTGCTGCGAACGGCGGAGCGCTCGTCACGCCCTGGGTGTAGGTTAGCGAGCCCATGGCGACCCCGCGTCATCTGCTCCTGACCACGTCGACCTACGCCTACCTCGAACCGAGTGTCCTCGCCGCAGGCGACTTCGAACGAGGGAGCGTCGAACGCAAGAGCTTCCCCGACGGCGAGCGATACCTGCGCATCGCCAGCGAGGTTTGGGGCCGCGATGTCGTGCTGCTCGGGGGCACGCCGAGCGACCTCGATTGGCTCGAGGTCTACGATCCGGCTGCGCCATTTCGCGCGCGGGTGCGCGTTCGCTCTCCATCGTCATGCCCTACTTCGGCTACGCCACCATGGAGCGCGCGACCTTGCCGGGCGAAGTCGTGACGGCGAAAACGCGCGCACGACTCGTTTCCGCCATCCCGCCGTGCGAGGCCGGTACGCGCGTGTTTCTGTTCGACCTGCACACGGACGGCATCGAGTTCTACTTCGGCGACGCCCACGTGACGCATCACGTGTACGGCGCGCCGGTGGTGACGCGCGCCATCGGCGCCGCGATGCAGGGTCGCGACTACGTGCTCGGAGCCACGGACGCAGGTCGAGCCAAGTGGGTGCAGAGCTTGGCCCACGACCTCGGGGTCGAACCCGCGTTCGTGTACAAACGCCGGGACTCGAGCTCGGGAGACTTGGCCGTGACGGGCGTCAACGCGGACGTGCGCGGGCGCGAGGTGATGATCTACGACGACATGATCCGTACCGGTGGCTCGCTGCTCCAGGCGGCACGCGCCTACCGCGATGCCGGAGCCACTGCGGTCCACGCCATCGCCAGCCACTTGGTGCTGCCCGGCGAGTCGCTGACGAAACTGCGGGCGGCAGGCGTGCTCAGTCGTGTGCTCGGCACCGACTCCCACCCAGCAAGCCAGAAACTCTCGAGTGAAGATCTCGCTCCAGTGGCCGAGCTCCTGGTCGCTGCCGTCGCGCGGTCGTGAGGGTGCGAGGGGTCATGCGTTTCCCGGCGAGCGTGGCGGGTGTTCGCGGCGAGCTTCGCCCGTCGAACGACGCCGAGTCTGGACGCTTCACGCTGACGGCCGGCGGCGTCGCTCGGCCCGTCGACGGCCCCGAAGACTGGGTCGAAGGCGCCGAGCTGGGCGCCGAGGTGAGCGTCGACTACGGAGGCTTCACGCTCACGGTTCGACGCGCTCCGGAAGGTAAGCGGTATCGAGCGTCGGCGCTGGGAGTTCGGGGCGAAGAGCGCGTGGACGAAGAGCTCGCGCTCTGGTCGCTGCTGGAGGCGCTCGGCGAAGAGCGCGCGCCCAGGGCTTGCTTCTTCTGCAAATGGGCCGACGTCGAGGCAGGCGGTGGTTGGGGCAACTACGGCTGCTTCGTCGAGGCCTCGGCCGCGTACGAGAAGTATTGTGCTGGCGAGAGCGGTGCCGCGCTGAAGTGGGTGACCTCGCTCGGCCCGCGCTGGATCGATCCGTGGGAAAGTTGCGACCGCTTCCGACTTCGCCCCGTCGGCTTCGGGTATCGAGTACGCCCCGAGAAGCCCTGAAGGAAGGTCAGAAGCAGCCGCCGCACTCGTCTTCGCACAGGCAACCGCAACCCGTGCAGTAGCCCGGAAGCGCCTTGCAACTCGTGGGCATTCGCTGCACGTGGCGCCCCTGCTGGCTTTCACGCACGTGCCTGCGGCCGAGCACACGTCCGGGGCGGCGCAGCTTCCGCATCTTCCCCGGCACAGGTCGGAGCCGCAGCTTCGATTCTTGCAGCTCGGAGCGCACGCCGTGCAGGTATCCCCGCAGGCCGTGGTCAGAGAAATCGTGGTCGGGTCCGTAGGGCACTCCGCAGCCGCGTTCCCCGAGGGCCAGGGTGTCCTCGCCGTACGCCGCATGACCATCTTTGGCGCGACCGCGAGAGCTGCGCGCTGCCGGCGCGCCCGCCGTCACCAGCGCGACTGGATGTTTGCCATGAAGGCGTAGGGATATCCGATATCGAAGGCGCTGGCGTCGTTCAGGCGCTTCATCTCGTCGTCCGAGAGGCGCAGTTCGGCGGCACCGAGGTTCGCGTCGAGCTGCTCGAGACTGCGGGCGCCGAAAATCACCGAGCTCACGCTCGGCCGCTGGATGGCCCAGCGAAGCGCCACCGCCGTCGGGCTGGTGTTGCGCTCTACGGCGACGGCCGATACGGCGTCCAGGATCCGCCAGTTTCTCGCGGTGTCGAGGCCTTGGAGCCGATCTTTCCATTTCTCGAGGCGCGTTCCGGCTTCCGGGGCTTCCCCTTTCCGGAACTTCCCGCTCAGAAATCCACCGGCCAGCGGCGACCACGGCAAGACTCCGAGCCCGAAGCGCTGGCAGAGCGGGATGTGCTCGCGCTCGAGCTCCCGCACCACGAGCGAGTACTGCATCTGAAGCGAAACGAAACGATGGAGGTGTTCGCTCCTGCTGGTCCAGAGGCTATCCGTCAGCCGATACGCCGCGTAGTTGCTGGCGCCGAGGTAGAGGACCTTGCCTTGGTGCACGAGGTCGTCGAGCGCGCGGAGTGTCTCCTCCTCCGGTGTGTCGATGTCCTGCATGTGGATCTGATAGAGATCGATCCGATCGGTACGAAGGCGCCGCAGGCTCTCCTCCACGGCTCGCACGACGCGCAAGCGAGACGCGCCAGTGCCGTTGGCGTCGGGGGCCATGCGAAAGCGAAACTTCGTGGCGAGCACCACCCGGTTGCGCGCCCCACGCTCTGCCATCCAAGCGCCGACCACGCGTTCGCTGAGGCCATCTTGGCCGTAGACGTCCGCGGTATCGATGAAGTTCACGCCACGCTCGAGCGCACGATCCATGATCCCGAACGAGGTCGCTTCGTCGCAGCCGACCCGGTGCATGAACGACTTCTCGTCGGCCTCGCCGAACGTCATCGCCCCGAGGCACAGTACCGGGACTTTCAAGCCCGAGGTTCCGAGGTTCCTAGATTCCATCGCGCTCTCCTTCGGCGCGATCACTTAGTGAAGGGCGGGCGCGTTCGCCAGCTGGACTCGACCGCGAGCGTTCGATAGCGTCTCCCGCATGAGTCAGGGGCAGTTCCTCCCGCCCGCGGGCAGCTTCGGCGCCCCCGCGATTTCTCCCACGGCCAAGGACGAGAGCGATCTGAACACCTTGTCGATTCTGCACTACGTGTGGAGTGGGCTCATCGGTTGTTCCACGCTGGGCGTGATCGCATACTTCGTGCTCATCGGCGGCATCATGGGGGCCACGGCGACGAGCAGCGGAGCGCCCGCCGGGGGTGCCGCCTTGGGGGCGGGCATCATCATCGTGTTCGCGCTGATCATAGGCGCGGTGATGGTGGCGCTCTTCGTTCTGCACATCATGGCGGCGGCCGGCCTCAAGCAGCGGAAGCGGCGGATGCTCACGTTCATCTCCTCCGCGCTCATGTGCACGAGCTTTCCCCTCGGCACCGCGCTCGGGGTGTGGACCATCATGGTGCTGAGCCGTCCGGGTGTGAAGGCGCTCTACGGCGAAAGCTGAAGCGCCTCGATTCGCGGCTTGCTTGGCCTCAGGGACTGAACGTGGCCTGGTAGCTGACGCTCGCCACCGGCGCGTTTTCGCCCGACGCGAGCGAACTTCCCGGGTCCACCGCGATCACGAGATCGAGCACTTCGCCCGCGCCGACGTTCACGCTGATGGGGCCGGCGGCGGCGTCCTTGGCTTCGACCTTCGCGCTCGCGAGGTTCGAGGGGTTGGCGACTACCGCGTGGGTGACGAGGTCGCCGACCTTGCTCGAGCTCAGCGTCACCGAGACGGTACCCGCTCCGGACGGAGTGAAGCGCAGGGTTCGGCTCCCGAAGTGGACGACGTCGAAGCTGCCCGAGGACCCGTCGAGCTTCGCGCTGATCTCGCTGCCGATACCCGAGATGTCGATGGATGAATAGCCGAAGCGCCCGTCGCCGATGCCGGGCTGGTCGATGCGGGTCGCCACCATGAACTCACCGAACAGGTTGCGGAACGAGCTGCCACCCGGCAGGTGGGCTTCGATTCCGGCGCGTCCGTGGATCGGCTCTTGGGTCACGCCTTTCACGAAGCTCGCTCCGAAGCGGTCCCAGACGTAGGCACCGAAGCTGAAGGTCGCGCCGTAGTCCGAATAGCTCTTCACGCAGAGCGGCGTCGTACTGGTAGCCTTGGCGTAGCTCTTGGCTGCTGGGAGATCGGTCAAGTACCCGGCGCGCACCATGGCAACTTCCGCCAGAGCCTCACTGAGCCACCCTTCGTCGGCCGGATCGTATTTCCACGCGATGAGGTGCACGAGCTCGTGGGCCACGACGCCGAGCATGTAATCGGAGTCGATGGGATTCGAACCGCTGGAGTTCAGGTGCAGCATCTCGGTCTGGTTCGAGGTGGCGCCGCTGCCCTGGTCGGTATCGCGGAAGAAGCCGTCGAACGAAATGCCCTGGAACGGCTTCATGGGTACGTAGAACAAGTTCACGCGTGGATCTTGGTCGACGTCCGGAGGCTCACCGAATGTCTCGACGTCCAAGCCGTAGACGCCTTTCGTCGAGTCTGCGGGCGTCGCCGAATCGAACGCGGCGAGCACGCTGCCCACCTGTGGCTCGGTCACGTCCGTTCCCCAGACGGAGTCGGCGACGTAGACGTTGGCGTGGGCACTCTGCCCGCGACAGGTCGCAGCTATTTGCACGTCCTTCGGCGGCATCACGCCGAGGTCCCAGGTCCAAAACTGCTTGGGCGGCGCCGAGCAAGAGAGGCCAGCAGTACCTCCGGCTCCACCCGTCGCGCCCGCGCTGCCGCCGGTACCGGTCCCGCCCGCGCCACCTCCGCCCGTGGCGCCACCGCCAGCGCCGCCCTGAGCGTCGCCTCCGGAGTCGGACCCGCAGCCCAGGTGCAGGAGCGCGAGCGGCAAGAGCCAAGCGAGGCGGGTGGTCTTCGGGAACATGTTCTTCCTCCGTGACTAATCCAAGCACACGACTTCGACTTCGCGCATCACATCGCTGCCGGATTTCCACTCCACGATGCGCCCGTTGCAACCAAAGCTGGTCCAGTAGCGGGCGCAGCGTCCCCTGGGCTCCGGCCCGTTGCAACCAGCGGAACCGCAGCGCACGCCTCGGTACGGCTCCGCGTCGTCCACGAGGCACTCTGCCCGGCAATCGAGCGGACTCTGGCACGCCTTGCCACCGTCTCCGGTGGCGCAGATGCACCCCACGTCGCCGGACAGGCCGTGAGGTCCCCACACTCCATTGCAGGCTTGGCAGGCGCCGGGAGTCGCGGCCCGGCGTTCTTTGCCCCGCCCTCGGTCGAATCTCTCCCCGCGCGGAGCCGGCGGAGGAGTCGCCGACGGCGCCGGTGGCTCTTCTGGCTCACCGGCGTCGGACATCTCGGGTTCCGCGCTCGGCGCGCTCGACGGTGACGGTTTTGGATTTGGCTTCGAGTCGGGCGCCGGGGGTCGCGCGACCGAGGGCTCGGTCCCGGCGCAAGCGACGCCGACTAGAAGCCAGGCGACGGAAACCACGGAGCGCAAGGCGGTCATCGCAGCACTACGGCTTGAAATGCACGCAGCCTTTGAGCGGTGGCATGGTCGTCTCGCAGCTCTGCACGAACGTGGCGGTGATCCCGCAGCCCTGCGCATCGAGCGTCACGATCTCGAAGCTCCCGCTCAGTTGGTTGCAGCCTCTGCCGTCCCCGCTGACGTCGAGCCCCGGATGTCCGTCGTCTTCGAAAGGCCAACGCTGGGCGGCGGGATATGCGCCCGGCGCCAGCGGAGCGCCGAGCTTCTCACTCGACAGCCTCACGTTCCACCAGAGGCCCTGCTTCTCGTTGGTGGGATCGACCTTCACTTCGATGAGGTCCGCCGTCACCGATCCGCTCCACGCGCCTTCGGTCACCACGTCGTCGCTCGGGTGGATGTAGTCACCTTTCTGTCCGTCGAAGACCAACACGTTTCCGGAGTTGCAGTCCGACGAGGAGCAACTGGCGAAGGGATTGGTGCCGCCTGCGCCAGCGCCCCCGGAGCTGCCCCCGGCTCCGGAGAGGTTCCCTCCCCCGCCCGAACCGCCGAGCGGCGTGCTGCCGCCGGAGCCGAACGATAGGTTCTTCGGGTGCGACGAGTCGCTGCCGCAGCCGAGCAGAGCCAACCCCGCGCTCGCGATCCACCCGAACGAGAGGAGGTGAGGGCGAGACGGGTCCCACATGCTGGCCCAGGATAGCCGAAGGCGGCATCGGCGATCCGGACTACGGAGGCAGAGCGGAGCCATGGAAACGGGGACGTCCTCGGGCCTCCTCTCGGGTGTCACGCCTGCAATTTCGACCGCTTGTGGAGGCAATGGCTCTGGGGGCGGCCGCAGAGCGACGCCGGGAGTCATCGGAGCGCGAAGCGCGCGCAGCCGGCTCAGGGGAGGCAGCTCACGCCCAAGCAGATGCCGAAGTCCTTGCACTGCTGGGAAGCGCCGCACGCCGCGGCCGCGGCGTTGGCGACCCCGTCGGCGTTTTGACTGATACACGCGATGCATCCGAAGTCGAGCTGCCCGCTCGTGCAGAGCGGGGCGCAGGGGCCCGAACCAGTGCACTCGGCGACGGTGCAAGCGCCGTTGTCGAGCAGTGCCTGCTTCAGCGAGTCGGCGCCGATCGCACTCTTGCAGCAATCGAAGCGCTGCGAGCAGTCGGTCTGTGAGCAGCCACCGGCTCCGGACGAGCCGGCGGCGCCCGACGAGCCGCCCGAACCACCCGAGCCTCCCAAGCCTCCGGAGCCGCCGGCGGTCCCACCGCTCGAGTTCCCCCCGGAAGAGCTCCCGCTCGCGCCGCCGCTCGCCTGCCCGCCACTGCCTTTCACCTTGTTCGTACTGGACGACGAGCAAGCGAGCAGCAAACCGGCGAGCGCGAAGCAGCACAATCGGGCGGGCATCGCGCGAAGCGTACACCGAGCGCTCGCTGCCGCCAGCCCCACCGCGTGCGCTCGAGCATGTGCGCGCATCGCACACATGCCGCACTGAACCGCACACTAAGCGGCGGCGAAGACGGGCGCAGCGCCCATCGACGACAAACCTGCGGATCCGCCCGCATCTCGCCGGGACGGTGTCCGCGGGCGAAAGCGCGAGACGGCGTGTGATAGCGTCTCGACGATGCGCCTCCTCCGTTGGCTCGTGGGCGTGACCGTCTTTGGTTTGCCGCGGCTCGCGCTCGCTTCGGACCTGAGCGGCCTCGAAACCTACGCGACCATCGAGTCGGCCGGAGTCCGTGTCACCGTCAACGGCGACGACGACCACGATGCAGTCGTGTACGCCGAGATCCGGAAGAAGGGAGCCGCGACCTTCGAGCGTGGCCATCGCCTCCTTCCCGTCGACTTCGAAACGACCGGAGCGTTCGTCCCGGGGCTCCACATTGGCAGTTCGTTCTTCCTCGAGTCCGACACCGACTACGACGTCCGAGTCGTGCTCGAAGATCCGGACAACGCGGCGCCCGTGGAGCTCGGCGGCAACGTCCACACGCGGTCCGGCACCCCCGCGGCGCCAACCGGAAAGACCTTGCACGTGTCGAGCTCGGGCAACGACGCGAGCGACGGTTCGAGCCTCGAGAAAGCGCTGAAGACGCTGGGCAAGGGCTTGAGCCTGGCCGCACCCGGGGACCGCGTCTTGGTCGAGCCGGGGACCTATCACGAGTCCTTCGCGGCCAGCGTCTCGGGCGCGCCCGGGGCGCCGATCTGGCTTTCCGCCAACGGGGCCGGCGTGATCATCGATGGCAGCGACCCAGCCTTGGCAGGCGCCACCTGGACCGACGAAGGCAGCGGTGTTTGGTCGACTCCGAACGCGTTCGCGGGGGACAAGCAATACCTGGCCGTGGACGGCAAGCGCCTCTACGGCTTCTCGAGCCTCGCGGAACTGACCGCCGGCGCGACGGGCATCGGCGACGCGTTCTACCTCGGTGGCGGCAAGCTCTACGTCAAGCTCGCGAGCGGCGCGAATCCGTCGAGCCACGACGTGCGTCTCGCCAAAGAGCAACGTTTGCTGTTCGATCACTTGCACGACCTGGTCATCGACGGCTTCGAGATCCGCTACTTCTGGGACGCGGCCATCGATTTGCCCGACACCAGCCGTTCCTTCGTCCAGAACAACCACATCCATCATTGTCGGAGCGCGGTCCGGATCCGGCGTGCCGGCGCCACCGAAAACGTGGTGCAGAAGAACCAGCTCGTGGACGACTCGGTCTACGAGTGGCCGTGGAACCAAGTGAAGAGTCACGACGAAGAGGGCAGCGGCGTCGCGATCTCGGGAGGCCGAGGCAACGTCGTGCGAGACAACGTCATCGACGGCTTCTTCAACGGTGTGGGCGCGTCGGGTTGGCCCGACTTCGACCCGGAGATCGCCAGCGAGACCGACGTGACGCGCAATCTCATCCGCAACACGGGCGACGATGCGTTCGAACCCGATGGTCCTGCGGTAAACCAGAGGTTCGTGGGGAACTTCGTCGACCGGGTGTACAACGCGCTCTCGTATTCGCCGCTGAACCCCGGGCCGGTGTGGGCCATTCGCAACGTGATCGCCGGCTACACCCACCACATCGTGAAGCTCAACTATCTCTCGAGCCCGCCCGTCGAGCTTCGCGGCTGGATGCTCGTCTATCACAACACCGGCGTCCCCGGCGCGGGCGCCGACGCGGACGACGCGACGTACATCGAGCCCACCGCTCAATTCGAGCACCTGGTCACACGGAACAACATCTTCGCCGCCAACGGCTATTCGATTCTGTACGAAGCAGGCCCGAACCTCCTCGGGCCCATCGATCTCGACTACGACGACTTGGTCTCGAGCCACAAGACGTCACCCAAGCTCGTGAAGTGGAGCCCGAGCGTGCGCTACGACACGCTGGCCGACTTCGCCGCGGCGACCGGCTACGAGAAGCACGGGGTGGAAATCGCGCCGAGCTTCGTGGACGTGGCCCAAGGGGACTACACACTCGCGGCGGGGTCTCCGCTGCTCGACGTGGGTGAGGTGCTGCCCGGCATCAACGACAAGTGGCACGTCGACGGGCCGGATCTCGGAGCCGTCGAGCGAGGCCTCGGCGGCGGCCCCGGCCCTGGCGGCGCCGGCGGCTTCGGCGGCGGAGGGGCTGGCGGCACCACCGGCAGTGGAGCAACCGGCAACAGCGGCGGAAGCAGCGCGGGAAGCAGCGGAGGAGCTCGCGGGAGCGGCGAAGACGACGACGCCGGCTGCGGATGCCGCGCCGCAGACTCCGAGTCGCGCGCGAGCGTCGCGTGGCTCTTCGTCTTGAGCGTCGCGAGCGCATGCGTGCGGCGCGCCAGGCGCCGAGCTTCGGCGCACACCTCCGAGCGAGGATGATTCGAGGCGTTCGGTGCGCGAGACAGTGAACCCACGCTGGCTTCCGCGCGCACCACGTCTCGACGAAGTCGACTGAGCCAAGCGGACCCGAATCGAGTACGATTCCGCCATGCGACGCCGCTCTGCGCCGGGGCTCACCCTGTTGGCTACGTTGCTCGTCGCTGCATGCGATGGCGGCTCGGAGGGAGGCTCACCCGAGAATTCGGGTGGCACTACGTCGACGGGCGGCGGTGGCGGAGCTTCCGGCAGCGCAACGGGAGGAGGCGCCGGCGCTGGGAGCTCCGGGGGAACCAGCGCGGGCGGCGGAGGATCCTCGGGCGCGGGCGGCTCGGGCGCGACCGGCACGGGCGGCGCGAGCGGCAGCGGCGGCAGCGGCGGCACCTCCGTGACGGGAACCCTCGTCCCGCTCTACACCGATCCGTCGGACCCGACCTGGGCAGCGCTGGTCTCGGCCAAGCAGAAACACCCGAGCGTGCCAGTGATTGCCGTGGTCAACCCCGACAACGGACCCGGCGCAGCGAAAGATCCCTCCTATGTGACGGGGACGAAGGCGCTCGCGGATGCGGGCATCGTGGTGCTCGGCTACGTCATGACCGGCTGGGCGAAGACGGACCCGAAGACCGTGGTCGAACCCGCCATCGATCACTGGGTGAGCTGGTATCCAGCGGTGACCGGCATCTTCTTCGACGAGCAGAGCTCCGATGCCGGTGACGAGGCCTACTACGCCAGCCTGACCGCATATGCGAAGGGCAAGGGGCTCACGTTCACCGTCGGGAACCCGGGGGCCGACGTGCCGGCGACCTACGTGGGCAGCGTGGACATGATGCTGATCTACGAGAGCGCCGGCACCCCGAGCGTCGCGTCGCTGGGCGGTTGGCACACGCAGCATAGCCGCGACAACTTCGGGATCATCCCCTATGCCGTCTCCAAGCTCGATCCGACCTTCGTCCAGAGCGCCAAACCGTTCGTACGCTACGTCTATCTCACCGATGACGACCTGCCGAACCCGTGGGATACGCTGCCGCCCTATTTCGAAGCGCTCATGACCGAGCTGGAGAAGTGAGCACGCGCGTCGCGCTGGCCGACGCCCGGTCTCACACGACGATGTCCTCGAAGCTCCGGATGGGCAGCACTCGCCGGGGCCCCTCCTCGGTGTCGAGCTCCAGCGTCCCCGGTGCGCCACCTTTCGCGAAGTGGTCATGGGTGCGAAGCCCGGGGAACACGAGCCCGGTCTTCTTCTCGAGCTCGGCCAGCGTCACTTGGGTCGGTACCACGTCGAACTTCTCGTCGAAGCCCGGTAAGTCGCTGACGTCGTCCTGACTCAGCAGGAACGCCGTGGCCGAGAGCGTGCCGTCGGCTCGCACGAGGGCGCAGACCTTCCAAAACGCGAGCGGGATGCGCACCGAGTAGTCCATGTACTTGTTCCGGTAGACCGGGTCGGTGCGCTTGAAGAGCGGACCCGTCATCACGCTCATGCGCCGCTTCTCTTTGCGCGCCTTGTTCTCGAGCAAATACTGCTCGATGCCCTGCCAGCGGTCTTTGCCCTGATTGAAGGCCGAGAGCTGGAGGCACGCATTGCTGAAGTGGAAGGTGTCCGCCAGCGCGGCGAGGGCCTGTCGCTTGGTACCCCACGCCACGTCCAGGTATCGGGTCAAGTGTCCGCGATCGGTCTTGGCGGTTGCGTAGAGTTCCTCGCCACATTGGATTTCGGGGGCATCGACGTCGTCGATTCGAGGATCGATGGCCCATTTGTCGTCGCTGCGCTTCGGCAGCGTGGGACGCCGCGCGCCGTCGATGTTCGCGGCGGAGTACCAGGCGAAGCGCCGCTTCTTGTTCATGGCGAGGGAAAAGTGGTGATAGGCGAGCACGTACTTGTCGCCGCCGACGCGGTACTCCTCGGGCACCACCGCGGTCACCTCTTTCATCTCCGTCGACAGCTTGGGGAGCGGCACGTCGACTTCGAGGAAGCTCCGATCGTAGCCCTCGCGCGTGCTCCAGTCGGGGTCGACGACCAGCCCTTCTTCCGCCGGGGGCGCCGCTGGCACGACCATCGGGGCCGGCGGCCCCGAGCTGACCGTCGCGCCGATCCGCGGCGCGCTGCCGGCCACGGGGTCCCCCAACGTGAGGGTGATCGTCAGCGGGATCGAGAGGCTGACGCTGGTCGCCGTCGGGCCGCTCGTCGTGACGGCGGGCGCAGCAGACGCGCTCGCGCCTCGACTCCGGCCGAGCTCGACCGGATTCGGAGGCGGCTCCTCGAGCAAGCGAGCGAGGAGCTCGCCTGCACTGCCCGCGAGACGAGCAGCGCGGAGCGCGGTCAGAATGGCCGAGACGCGCGCGCCTTCGTTGGCGATCCAGTCGATGAGCGCCGGGTCGTCGACGCCGTCACGAAATGGGGTGCGGTCTCGCTTCAAGATGCGACCTTGGTCGAGCCGAGGCACACCGGAGTGGTGGAGCGCCACGAGCTCCCACTGGTCGTTGAAGCAGGGCGAACCCGACGAGCCGGGCTCGGTGTCCGTCGTGTAGTAGAGGAAGTCGGCTTTGCCGCCGGGGACCTCGATGATCTCGTTGTTCCGGAGCGCGATCTGTTTCAGCCCCCCACGCGGGTGCTGGATGATGTTGAGGGGCTCGCCGCGTTCGCACTTGCCCACGGA
Organism: Polyangiaceae bacterium; assembly: GCA_046351435.1. Lineage (GTDB taxonomy): Bacteria > Myxococcota_A > Polyangia > Polyangiales > Polyangiaceae > JADJKB01. Next base: position 161,203 of record JAXLYN010000012.1, on the reverse strand, counting down.
TGGGATCAACTTGAGCCACGGGTAGTCTCCGAGCGGACGGCCACGCGCCGAGGTAGGCAGGACGGCCACGAGCGTGAAGTCCAGCGTCGGGTCGGTGTGGAAGAGGCGCTCGGGGTCGAGCCGGAAGCTCTGGATCGGCAGGAGCTCCCCCGAAGCGTTCTCCTGATAGTCGAACTGCGCCTCGGCGTTCCGCGCGTCTTCCACGTTCTCGAGAACGTGGTGGTTCGTGAGCAAGAGCCCCGGCCCCACCAGAGACCCCGAACCGGCGGCCGTCCCCACGCGGATTCGGCAGACGGCGCGAGCGATGGCGATGGCGAGCTCGAGGTAGTTCACGTCCCGGAGATCGTTGGAACCGACGATCCTCTCTCGCGCCAGCGTGGCGAGCATCGCCTGGGGGTCCGCGGGGGCGCCTCGCGCTTCGGCCTCCGAAACCGTGGCGCGTGCGCGCTCCGCGGACAGGTTGGTCGCAAGCCAACGTTTGCGGCGATCCGCGCGCTGCTCCGCTTTCGGTTCAGCGCGTGCGGCGGTCTGCCCCGAGTACCGCCGCGCAGCCTGCTCGAGTCGATCCACGTCGAATGGTTTCATTCCACCCTCCGCAGCGCAGGGTAGACGAGGTCGGGGTCGCCGCCCATGACGAATGCAGCTACTCGTATTCCCAGTCCGTATTGTCGAGCATGGCCACCAAGGCGAGCCGTTCGCTTCGACGCGATCGCGCGAGCTCGATGAGCGCCGCCGAGTCCTCGATACAACGCTCCACGTAGGCTGGGACTTGCGCCGGGGGGTACGCGCGCGCATCGGCGGACTCGTGGGCATGAGCCCGGAGCGCGGCCAGCGGCCGCACGATCTGCAAGGCGGAGAGGTCCTCGGGCGTGAGCCAAGAAAAACGATGGAAGTGCGTACTCGAATATTCGACCGCTTCCGGGTCCGAAGACGAAGGCACGAGACGCCGGCTACCGGTCGCCTGCTCGAGCAGCGAGGCGTGCAACCCGAAGCTGCCGCGCTGCAACTTCGAGCTGCCTTGGGAGCGCTGGTTCAGGAAAGCGCTCGGGTAGAAGTACATGACGAACCGCACCTGGCGGAGGAAAGCATCGCCCTCCGCCGCGAGCGCGTCCCCGAACCACTTCCAGGTCGCGAGGTCGATGCCGAGGCCATCGATGGCTCCGCGCAGGAGCTCCCGGCGCGTCTCCGGGGACGTCCGCGCGAGTTCGGCGGGAGCGAGCGGGACGAGCCATCGCCGGAAGAGCTCGAGATCGTGGGCCGTGACGAAGGTGTGGGTCAGGTGCATGGAGAGTGGGGGAGCCCGAGCATACGACGAACGCCGCCGGCTGACGCTCGGCCGGAGCCGTGGCAAGCTCTCGCGCATGCAGCGCTCGATGGCAGTGGATCGCTTCGCCCGATGGCTCTTCACGGCGCTCGGCGTCGCAGTGCCGGCCTGTGGTGGGTCGACCGACGAAAGCGCCACCTCGAACAACCCCCATCCGTGCAAGAACCCCACGCCCATCCTGGTGAACGGCAAGGCTACGGGCGTCGACAGCTGCGGCACGCGCAGCGTCCGGCGCACGGACGCCGTGACTTGTCCCGAAGCGATGCCCCGCGCGAATCCGTGTACGGCAACCCAGATGGACTGTGCAGCAGACACGGACTGCGGCGCCCAAGCCCATGGCTACTGCAACTTCTTCGCGGGCGGCGGCGGCGCCCCCAGCACGTGCAGCTGCGCCTATGGCTGCGTCAGTGACAACGAGTGCCCGGAGGGTCAGCGTTGTCTCTGTGGTGATCCGGTGGGTCGCTGCGTCCCAGCGACCTGCAGCACCGCGGCCGACTGCCAGGAGGGATTCGACTGCATGTCCCCCTTCGGGACCTGCGCCTCGCCTTCCCTCGCTTGTCAGACACAGAAAGACGAGTGCTCGAGCGACGACGATTGCAGCGTGGGTCTCTATTGCGGCGTGACGGACGGCCATCGCAGCTGTCAACCCGACGGCTGCGCCGGGCTCGGTCGCCCGTTCCTGGTGAATGGCGTCGCGCGACTCGCTCCGGTCGCGACCCGGTCCGACTTTGCGAGCCTGGACCGACCGAGCCTCGACGACCTCGACGACTCGGAGCGCGCAGCCCTGGCCGAGCACTGGACACGCGTCGGCCTCATGGAGCACGCGTCAGTGGCCGCATTCGCGCGTTTCACGCTCCAGCTGCTCGGGCTCGGCGCTCCGGCGGAGCTCGTGCGAGATGCGAGCGCGGCCCAAGCGGACGAGACGCGCCACGCGGAGCTCGCGTTCGCCTTCGCCAGCGCATACGCCGGGCTCCGGTTGGGCCCCGGAGCGCTCGACCTGTCTGGGGCGCTCGCGCCGCTCGAGCGGCGGCGTCTGCTCTCGGACGTGGTTCGCGAGGGCTGCATCGGTGAAACGCTGGCCGCCGTGGAAGCGGATTTCTTGAGCGAACACGTGCTCTGTCCGGTCGTGCGCGCAGCGCTCGGGCAGATTGCCCTCGAAGAAACCCGTCACGCGGGCTTGGCTTGGCAATTCGTCAACTGGCTGCTCGACACGGAGCCCGAGCTTCGAGCCTTCGCCGTCAGCGAGCTCGGTCACGGCATCGACGAGCTACGGCTGGCCGTGCTCCCGGACGCCCAACCCGGTAGCGAGCGCCGGCACGCGCTGGGCATGCTCGATGATCGCGAGCGGTTGCTGATGCGCAAGGAGACTGCGGAACGCGTGCTCGTGCCCCTCCAGCGCCTTCTGTCGAAGCCCAGGGAGCGCGAGGGCGCGCTCGCGTGAACGCCGCCGAAACGGCAGGGGTCATTCCTCGGGCCACACGCGAGCCAGTGCCTCCGCAATGGCGCGATTCCGAACCGAGTAGCCCTCGACGGTGTGGTGGATGCCGTCGCTGAACGGCGCGACGCCCGAACTCGCAACGCCCGCCCAATCGAGCACACTGAGATTCGCCCAGCGGCCCTGCGCCTCGATCAACGCCTGATTCCAGGCCTGCATGTTCGCGTTGGACCAATGGCCGGAGGTCTTGGTCGTGTAGACGTTCACCCAAAGGACCCGCTCGGCGCCGCTGGGGTCGACGGCCTTCATCATTTCGTCGATGGCGCGCGCGCGTGTGTAACTCGCTCCGGCGGCGACGTTGGCGGTGTCGTTGGTGCCGAGTGCAACCACCCAGCAACCCGTGAACCCGTGCTCCCGCAGCCGTCGAGCGGCCTGTCTTCCGGTCATGGGATCCGCTCGCAGCTTCTGCAGCGCGGAGCGACCTGCGTAGGCGTCGATCTTCGGCGTGACGCCCAGCGCGCGGTATGCTTCGGAGAGCGACTGGCGCGCTTCGGCCGCGAGGCTGTCTCCGATGTGCAGCACACTACGGCAGCGGGTCTTGGAGGCTCGTCCGGGTTCTGCGCGGGCGGGTCCCGATGCGGAAGTGACGGCGAGCACGCCCAGTCCCAGGATGGCGGAAGGGAAGCGCACGTGGGTCGGGAACGCAAAGACCTTGCCAGGCGAAACCCCCGAGGATCTGCCGGACTCGGTCAGAACCGCGTCGGCGACTCGTCGCTCGCTGGACGAAAGTGACGGGATCTTGGCGCGCGCTCCTCGACCGGGGTCCCCGGGAGTACCATCCGGGCCGATGCGTCGCGCTGCTCCGTTCACCGTGCTTCTGCTCGCAGCCTGTGCGTCCGGGCGCTCGTCCGCTCCACCGCCGGAATCCGGCTCCGAGCGCCGGCCCGTTGCGCCGACGACGGCGACGACGAATGCGCCCGTCACACCGCCCGACGCTTGGCTCGCGACCTGTAACGCCATTGCGAGCTGCGGCGCCTGTCTGAACGCACCCCCTTGCCACTACTGCGAGGGCGACGGCCGCTGCACGAGCCCGAATGCGCCGTGCTCCGCGTTTCGAGTCACCGAGAGCGCAGCCTGCGTCACGGCACCCCTCGAGGCTGCTCGGACGCGACACCCGGAGCTCGCGTCGAAGCTCGCGACCTACACCTCCGTGCGGGAGGACAAGACCTACGCGCTGGGGTCGTTTCGGCAGGAGCGCTTCTTCATGAACGCCGGCGACTGCTTCGCCATCTTGAGCGAGCTGCGCTCCGCGCAGGAATCCAAGCTCGATCTCGCGTACGCCATCCAAGAGATGGGCACGCCGGATCCGACGCGCAAGAAACCGAGCCCAACGCCGAAGTCCGGCGGCCGCAGCCGAGGCGCGGAGCTTTCGCCCGAGTACTGCGCCTGGGAAAACGCCTACCTGGTGGTGAGCTGGCTCACGCCTTCGGCCACGAGCACGGGCGACTTCCGGCTCCGCCTGCTCACCCGGAAGGACCCGAACCCCGTCGCCCCACCGCAACCAGCGACGGCGGCGAAGCCGTGGGCGGGCGGCTCCGGCATTCCGCCTGGCGGCAGCTGCTCCGACTTCGAGTGCGGTGAAGATTGCCGGAGCGAGCTTCGTGCCTGCGAGCTCGACTGTTTCCGTTACGGTCGCCACGAGATGGGCAGCCAGAGCTTGTGCAAGGCCGGCTGCAACCAGGCGCTGCGCAGCTGCGAGCGAAGCTGCCGCATTCCCTGCCCGCGCTGAGCGGCTCGGGGTCCTGCCCCGTCAATCGAGCTCGATCTCTCCGTCCGGCTCGCCCCAAGCCGCGCAGCGCCGGCCCATCCCCTTGGGCACGTCGCAACGCCGCACGGAAAATCCGATGCGTTCCCCCGGAACGCCGCGGACCCCGAGCGCCGCGAGCGGGATGGCGAGCTCGACGAGCCACTCTTCGTCTTCGTCCGAAGGATCGTTCAAGCTCCCGTCGAATGCATGCGCGACGAGCGCGCCAGACTGCCAGGCGCGATCCGGCGCCTCGCCGGCGCCCGCGGCATCGGTGAGCGTCCCAGCCGCCGACACCCAAATCACCTTGGTGACGCCGGTACCGCGGGGCGTGAAGGTCAACTTGAAGGCGTCCTCGGGCCACAGCGGCGCATCCGGTGTGCGCACGCTCGAGCGGATGTCTTGATCCGCCGCGTAGAGCAACAGATAGAGCTTGTCGTCCCGCCAGACCAGACGCGCCTCGGAATCGGGAGTCACCTGACCGTCGACGCTCTTGAAGCGACCCGTTTCGACGACGCCGGCCTGCCAGTCGTCCGGGCGCGCGTCGAGCTTCACGGGGCTGCGCGCGCGGGGAACGTGCAGCGCGGGACCTCGCGGGGGCTCGGGCGCACGCGCCCGCACGAGCGTGATGCCCCCCGCCACGAGCACCATCGCGCTGGCGACGATTCCGAGCGCGCGGCGCCCCTCAGGGCGCCGGCGAGCCATCTGGGTTCACTGCGAAGCTGAAGCTCGCGTCGGGCGCGCCGGTCTTGTAGTCCCGCGCCTCGACCAAGATGGTGCCGTCGGGGCGGCGCGTGAACAGGCCGAAGCCGTAGCCCTTGCCGCCCGAAAGCGGCGCACCGCCGTTGCCGAACATCACCTGCTTGTTGGTGCGCGAATAGGTGTGGGTGTGGCCGACGATCATGAGCGTGTACGGGTGCTTCGCCAAGATCGCATCCGAAGGTGTGACACCCGGGGCGCTCGTGGCGTCGCTGGGTTCGTGACGCAGCACGAAGGTGTACGTGGTGGGCTTGGAGAGCTCGGCCTCGAGCCACGTGCTCTGGGCGTCGGTCCAAGCGTTCGGCGCCACGAACACGAATTTCGCCGTCCACGAGCTGTCGGGTGCAGCGACGTTCTTGGTGTAGTTCGGCGAAGTCTGCCCGGTCGGGTTCAAGATCTTGCTCAAGAACGCCTTGTACTGCGCGGTCATGCCGTCGGCGGTGCCCGGTCCGCAGTTCGAGTTCGTGAGCCACGTGCACTCGTGGTTGCCCATGGCCGGGTAGAACTCGCCGGAGAACTTCTGTCGCGCGCCGAGGTAGAGGTCGAGTTGGTCGGAAGTGTCTCCGACGATGGTGAACGCGTAGTCTCCCGTCGATACCGCGAAGGTCGGCTTGGGCGTCAGCGCTTCGATGGTCGTGTAGATCTGCGTGATGATGTCCGTCGGATAGCCGGCCTTGAACGGCAGCGCGCCGCGCGTGTCTCCCACCGCGGCGAACACCAACGGGGCTGCCGAGCCGCCACCGATGCCGGCGGTGCCACCGCTGCCTCCGCCGGCGACGCCGCCGCTCCCACCCGTCGCTCCGCCCGCGCCCCCGCTCGCGCCCCCGGCGCCGGTTCCAGCGCCGCCGCCCGTCCCTGCGCTGCCGCCTCCGCTGCCTCCGCTGCCGGCAGGTTTGCACTCGGCTTCGGGGACGCAGACGCTGACGCCCTCGCCGCTCAAGTTGCTCTGGGTGAGGCACGCTTCGTTCGATGCACACTCGTTCCCCTTGGGGCATGGCTTCAGGCAGAAGCTCTCTCCCGTCAGGATGGTGCAGACCGAACCTGTGTCGCAGGCGTTCGTAGCGTCACACGCTGCGCAGGAGCTGCCACCGGCACCGCCGCTGCCCCCACCGCCGCTGCCCTTGTCCGAAGTCGAATCACTCGACCCGCAACCGACGGTGAAGCAGAAGAGCGCGATCAAGCCTCTTTTCAACATGGGCGGGGAGGATACGCCGGAACCCCGGGCGCTGCCACGCGCTCGAGCTGATTCGGCGGGCCTTGCCCATGGTGTAGAGTCCGTCGGGTGTTCGGCAGGTGGCGGAAGAACGAGCCCGCAGAAGCCGCGGCGAAGGGTCTCGCCTCGCTCGTGCGCTCGCACCTGCCCGAAGCCGACGGCGAGAGCGTGCGCGTCGTGACCGCCATCGCCAGCTTGCTGGCGGCGGTGGCCTACGCGGATCGCGATTTTTCGCCTGCGGAGGAACGACGCGTCCGGATGGAGCTCGCGCGGATCCACGGCATGACGGCTGGGGGCGTCGATGCGATTCTCGAGGTGCTCCGTCGCGAGATCGTCCACCTGACCACGGTGGAGCTCCCCCGCTCGACGCGAACGCTGCTCGAGCTCGGTGACGACGAGCTCCGCCTCGAGGTGCTGGGCGTGCTGGTGGAGGTGGCCGCCGCGGACGGCGAGATCACGCACAGCGAGACCACGCTGCTCCGGCAGATCACGACCTCACTCGGACTCACCCAGGACGACTACAACCGCGCGCAGGCCGCGCATCGCGACAAGCTGAGCGTCTTGAAGGCCTGAACGCGCGCCCAACCTGCTAGAGGCCCCGACCACTCTAGGACGCGAGCGGGCCGGCATCGAACGCGCCGGTGAGTTGCACTGAAGCCGCCGGTTTCACGAGCGAGCTCGACTGTCTTCTCGAAGAGGTCGTCATCGACGCCGTGGTCGATGACGCCCCAAGCAGCCCAGAACCGTCTGCCATCGCATGTCCACGACGGTCAGCTCGACGGCTTCGTGGTCCGGAACACCCAAGGCCGCCTGCAGTAGCGACGCCAGCGCGTCCAGTGCCGGCGGGACGCGGCCGCGCTCGACCGGCGAGAACATCGCCGCGAGCTCTGCCTGCATCTGGTCGCAGCCTGCGAAGCGCGCCAGCTGATCCTCGGTAGCTACGGCACGCCAGCGCCCGGAGCACGCGGTTCCTCGCCGGTCTCGGTGCACCGACGATGGGCTAGGTGCCAGCATTCACCTGAGCACGTCGGGAGCCAGGACGAAGAAGAGTCCGAAGATCACGAGCAAGACTCCGCTCACGGCCTTCAGCACCTTCGCACCGCGCTCGCCGAGGGTGAGTCGATGCAGGGTCGCGACGTACACGAGCACGATCAAGGCGAGCGGAACCACGTAAGCCAAGTTGTAGAGTGCAAGGTAGGCGTAGCGCGCGAAGCTCGAGAGATCCGAGCGGAGCGTGAGAACCCGCGTGTAGACCGCGGGCAAGCCCAGCGTGCAGCCGAGCTCGATGAGGTTCACCAAGAACGCGAGCACGACGATGCCCACGAAGGCAGCGGGCAGGCTCGCTGCGCTGCCGATGCCACGCATGCGGCGAAACAGCCCTGGCTTGGCCCGATCCGGGATCATGAGAGAGACGCCGCGTTTGAACCAAACCAGCTCCTTCAGGTTCACGAGGCCCATGGCGAGCACGAGTACGCCGAGAGCGATGGTGATGGGCCTAGAGAGCCCGACCAACGAGAAGAGGCCGACCCAAGCGGTCATGAACACGAAGTACACGACGCCGGACGCCACGACGAACGTGCCACCGAAGAGTAGAAGGCGAGTCCTCGATTTTACGTGAGTGAGGATGCCGAGCAAGACCAAGAGCACCCACATGGCGCAAGGGTTCACGCCGTCGAGCAGTCCAACGATCAGGGTGAAAGCCGGGAGCGAGACCTGATTCGGGTCGATGCTTCCCACCCAAGGCAGGTCCACCGAGCTCCGGACGCTTCGCTCACCTCGGAGGAGCGCGCGCACTTCGGCCTCGGTGGCCGCGCCGGTGAATCCGACGACGTACGCGTCTCCCAGTACGAAGGTCGGAATCCCGACAGCGCCGGCGTGGAGCGCGCGCATCGTCTGGAGGAAGCGAGCGCGCCCCTGCGCGTCCTGGCGCACCTCGATGCGTTCGACCCGTAGCCCCGGGTTCTCGCGCTCGAGCGTTCGGACGAAGGGCTCCGCAGCTTGGCAATGTGGGCAGCCCACCCCCCAAAAGAAGACCAAGCGCTTTTCGCCGGCGTCGAGGCTCGGGCTCGTTGCGGGCGGGACGGCGCGCGGGGCCGAAGCCTCGGGAGCCTTGCCGGCGTCGAGCACGTCGTCGACGTCGGAGAGGTCCACGGGACAAGTTCCGACCTCCTTCACGCAGTCTTCGTCGGCGTCGGCGACCGATCCGTCGGTCGGAGCAGCTCCTGCGGAGCCGGCCAAGAGGAGCAGGCAGGCGACGATCGCCAGGAGCCCGATACGCGCCATCGGATCACCGATTCGGCTGCGTGACACGGCGAATCATCCGGCGGACCGCCCGAGCGGTCTTCGGCGGTTCCCAACCGAGGACGTATTCGTCACCGCACACGAAGAGCGGCACACCGGGGTCTTGGATCCCAAGGCGCTTCACCTCACGCGCGAAGCGCCGACGCCCCTCCTTGTCCTTCTTCACCTCCCAATACTCGAAATGGAGCGCGGGATGGCGCTTCTGGAGCTCGACCACGAGCGGCTTGGCCTTCTTGCAGTGCGGGCAGTCGAACGCGTAGTAGAAAGTGAAGCGCACGCGCGGCGCATCCGCGGCTCGCGCGTCCCTCCCGCGGGCGAGCGCGAACAGAGCGAATGCCAGAACGAATTGCCGGCGGTGCAAGGCGCGCATGAGGGGGCCTCTGGACGACACGAGCTGCATTCCGTGTGCCATCCCATTTCACTGGCCCGAGAGCTCCGCAGCTCGGCACGCCCTGCGCCTCCTCCGCCCGATGCGGCAAGGCCTGCGCGGGCCACTGGGCTTCGGTCACGGCGATTCGGTCGAGCCGCGGTCCGCGCGCCGCTCGAGCACGAAGAGACGCGCCACCGGCGCTTGCCCGGGACCTGGAAACGTGGCCGCGTGCTCCTCCACGACGTCGAACGACCCGGCGAAGAGCTCTTCGAGCCGGGAGCGAGTGTACGGAGTCGTTCCGTGACGATCCCCTTCCTCGACGGCGTGGGTCTTCAAGAGCAGGTGTCCACCCGGTGCGATCAAGCGTGCGACGTTTCGTGCGTAGCGACGTGAGTCGGGCGCTCCGAGCAAGTGCAGACAGCCCCGATCCACGGCCAAGTCGAAGCGGCGTCGCAGACGGCTCTCCGTGATGTCGTCTTCCAGCCAAAGCACCGGGAGCGCGGCTGCGCGCTCCGCTGCTAGAGACAGCGCGCGCGTGGACAAGTCGGTGGCCACGACGTGGTGACCGCGCTCGGCGGCGGCAACCGCCAGCGAACCGAGTCCGGTGCCGATGTCGAGCACGAGCGACGGTCGAGGCGCGAGGCGTTCGAGGGCCGCCAACAGATCCGTGTCGACCTCCTCGGTGTGCCAGGGCCAGCGCTCCGGCGGCTCGGCGTACACCGCGTCCCATTCCGCGCCGTCCCGCGGCGTGTGCTTTTTCCCTGCGCGATGCAAGGCCAGCGCCGTGTCGAGCATCTGCACGACGACGCCGATGGGAGGCGCCGGCCCGAGCTTGTGCGGGCGCTCTCGAGGCGCGTCGGCCACCTCGATGCCGAACGAAGGGTGGATTACGTGCATCCCATCGCGCACCAGCTGTTCGATGTTTCGCTGCACCGAGGCGCGCGCGTACATCCCCGCGTTCATCGACGGAGCGAGCACGACGGGAGCGGAAGTCGCCAGCGCGATGGCCGATACCAAAGAGTCGAAGTTGCCGGTGGCGAGCCGAGAGAGAGTCGTGGCCGTGGCGGGCCAAACCAAGACCGCTTCCGCCCAGTTCGCCAGGTCGATGTGGGGGACCTGAGTCTCGCCGTCGTACAGGTCCGCCGCGACGGGCCGATGAACGACTCGCTCCAGCGCGTACGCGCTGACGAAGCGCAACGCGTTCTTCGTTGCCGCGATGCGGACGTCGTAGCCGCGATCGAGCAGCGCCAGCGCCAGCGCGGGCGCGTGCATCGCGGCGACTCCTCCCGCGAGGCACAGCACGAGGCGATCGCGGCGGCGAAGGGCAGCTGGGCCGGAAGCGCCCCCTTCGCGACCGCCCACGTCGACCGCGCCGAGGGAGATCAGAAGGTCGAGCAGCTTCTCGACCACGTTGTCGGGGCCGAGCGGCGCCCCAGTCATCGCCTCGACGTGCTCGACGACCTCGCGGCGCGTTCGCCAGTCGAGGAGGAAGCGGAGCAGCACCTTGGTCAGCTCGGCAGTCTCGGCAGCGAGCTGGTGCGCACGGCCGTCGGGCCCGAGCACGACCGTGGTGTCGAGGCGATCGTATACGCGCACCACTCGCGCGCGCCTCAGGCGGTCGGTTTCCGACATCCTCTCGGTTCTTGCGGTCCAGACCGGACCGCGTTGGGCTATCAACTATTGTTGCCTGGCTCGCAACCACCGCTGGCGGTCGAGTAGCAGTCCTTGCCCGGACCGCATTTCACCTTGCCCTGATCGTCCTTGCACTTCTGACAATCGGTGGGCGCCTCGCTACACGCGACGACCGCCGCGGATTGCTTCCCCGAGTCGTCGTCATCACCGCCACACGCGGCAACGACGACGAAGGTGGTCACGGTCAGCGCAGTCGGAAGGATGAAGTCCCGTACGGTGGCCATCCAGCGAGCCTATCACGCACGAGCGGATTTCCGATGCCCGACGATCCGTCGTCATTTTGAAGACTTCCGTAGCCGCGCGAACCGGAACGTCAATACTCAGCGCTCCCCTTCCATGGATGGACGTCGCTCGGTCCACCAGCGCAGTTCAGGTGGAGCTGGTCTCGTCCGGGCGGACTCGGGGGCCCCCCGCTCACGAGCGGGATGATGTTCTCCCGAAACGCCTTCGCCGGCTCGAAAGCGAACCAGCGGGGGATTTCCGGCCAATCCGGGGTGACCGCGTAGGCGTAGACGTTCGCGTCCGCTGGCAGGCCCGAGAGGTGGAGGTCCGCTTCCGCCGAGTCTCCGAGCGCTCGATCTGCGCCCGCCGCAGGCCGCGAAGATCGAAGAGATCATCCGGCGCCACGCGCCCGTGGTCGGAGCCGCGCTCGGCGACGCACGACCTCGGCTCGAGGCGGTCCAGGAGCGGGTCGCCGTCGAGATCGAGGCGGAGCTCGACGAGAAGCAGCGCGAGGCGTTTCACCGCGACCGAGCCCGAGGAGGTGCGCCGCCCTTCCCCGACCAGCCCCGACCAGTAGGAGCGCGGACGCGGTGCGTGCTACTTTCGTGACCGTGGCGGGGTACGGCTACGACGCGAAGCGGGGGCTCTTGGTGGTTCAGCGGGACCACGAAGGGAGCGACGAGGAGTACGCGACCTTCCTCGAGCGCATCGCGGCGCTGGACCGCGACGCAGCGGTCGCAGGCGTCGCGCCGGTCTTCGTGATCGTGCTGAGCACGGAGAGCCCTGCGCCCAACGCCCACTGGCGAAGGAAGTTCGCCGAAGCGGCTTCCAGTGCCGTTTGTCCGAACACGTTCGGCGCCATAGTCACCGACTCTGCCGTACAGCGTGGTGTCCTGAACGCCATTGGCTGGCTCCAGCCCTATCAGCGCGGGCACGCCTTGGCATTCAAGAGCTTCGCGCAGGCGGTGAACGCCGCCGAGAAGCACCGCGAGGAAGCGTTGCCCGAGCTCCGAACGCTGCTCCACGCGGCGCAGGAAGATCTGGTCGAGCGGCGTGGCGTCGCTCACCCAGGCGCGTGAGCGAGCGCCGCCACGAGCACTCGCGCGCGCTCGGCCACCGTGCCCGAGAGCATCGTGTACGAAACTCCGCGGCGCGCGAGCTCCTCCAGATGGAAGTCGTGCTGCCGCTTTCGGAACGCTTCGTCTTGCCGGGTGCCGTCCTGCACCAGCGGGAACTCGGGTAGGCACAGCGCCGTGTGCTCGTAGCGGCGGTCGGCGAGGGCAACGAGTTCGGGCTCCGCTCTGCCGAAGAGTGCTCGCGAGTAGAAGAGCGTGGTGAGCGGCGACGTGTCGCACACGAGCCAGCGGTTCGCATGCCCGAGCGCTGCCTCTTCGCGCAAGACCTGCTCGCGTCCGATGGCGACGAGGTCGTCGAACTCGAGCGCGCCCAGCTTCTGCTCCCAGAGCTCGCGACCGTATTCGGGCACCGAGAGCGTTCCGAGCTCGCGCGCCACGTGCTCAGCCAGTGTGCTCTTGCCGCTCGACTCCGCGCCGAGCAGCACCACGCGCTGCACGAAGTCCCGATACACCTCGGGCGAGAGGTGGTTCCGACCCGCGTGCACGTCTTGTCGAAGGCGCGTGCCAGTGATCGGAAAGCGCGCTCGCGCGAAATCCACGAGCACGCTCGCGACCGGCTTGCCAAAACAACGCGAGAGTTCGTCAGCGAACGGCGCACCGTACGCTTCGCTGGTGAACACGGCGTCGGCGCGCCTCCGGAACACGCGATCGCAGAGCCAGGCCACGAGGCGCCGATCGACCACCGGATCGCCGCCGTCGGGGGGGAGTGCAGCCAGCTCCCGGGGCGGAGCCAAGGCGTCGAGGCCCGCTTGGTCGAGCACCAGTCGCTCCGTTTCGGGAAACAGCCGCGCGAGCCAGCCTGCGCGTCGCTCGGAGTTCATGCCCGCTGGCTCGGGGTTCGCCCAGGAAATCACGAGCACACGCTCGGAGACATCGAGCGCCGTCCGGATCACGAGTTCGTGGCCTTTGTGCAGCGGGCAGAACTTCCCGACGACGAGCCCCGTGGGGAAACGCTTCACGGGGCCGGCTCGCCCCGCTCGAGCAAGCGCCGCCAGTGGGCGATGCTGACCAGCGCGTTCAACCAGAAGCCGGCGTAGAGCACGCTCGTGAGGTACAACCCTCGCCGCCAAAACAACGGGACCGCCAAGGTGTTCACCAAGAGCCAGACCGGCCACGTCTCGACGCGACGCTGCATCAAGAGGAGCTGCGCGAGCACGCTGGCGGAGAGCACCACCGAGTCCCAGAACGGGCTCCAGGCGTCGGTGAAACGCTGGAGCAGCCAGCCGTAGGCGAGAGCCACGACGAGAGCGACGGCCAGGAACGCCATCAGCACGGAGCCTCGCGTTCGTCGGACCGGCGACTCTCCACCCGATTCGCCCGCGCGCCACACGTACCAGCCCCAGAGGCTCGTCCCGATGAAGAAGATCTGGAGCGTCACGTCGGCGTAGAGCTTCGCGTCGAAGAAGAGCCAGCCGAACAGGACGGCTCCGACGATCCCGGTCCACCAGGTCTGCACGCTGTTCCGCCCGGCGAGCACGATGGACGCGGCGTTGATCAGGTTGGCGACGAGCTCGAGGGCCTTCACTCGAGCTCGCTCACGTATTGCCGGACCTTGCCGTCGAAGACGGCATCCGTCGCGACGTCGATGCGCGCGTTGGCACCGAAGAGGGAGAGGAGCGCGGCTCGCAGCACGGTGGCGTTTCCCGCGCTCGTGCGAAAATCGAAGCTCCCGTCACGACGCTGGAGCAAGGTCCACTGGGGCAACGCGAACCCGGCGAGGGCGTGCGTGACCTCGATGTTGTTCAAGAGCTCGCCGCTCTCCGTACGAAAGCGCGTCGGGGCCCGGCCGGCGAGCCCGACGAGCCGCGGCTCGCCGCCGTGGAAGACGAGCTCGGCGTAGTCGCCGGTGCGATAGCGGACGAGCGGAAGCCAAGGATTCATGCCGCCCGTCAGCGTGATCTCGCCGTCGACGAGCTCGACGTACAGCTCGTGCTGGAGCAGGTGCCACGTGCCGTCGCCGGCATCGAATGCCACCGGGCCCGCCTCGTTCAGCGAATACACGTCGATCACCGGGCATGCGAAGCGGTCTTCCAGCCTCCGCCGCGTCTCCGGCAACAGCGTCATCGAGGTCGAGAGCAAGGCGCGCGGACGCGTGCGAAGCGGCAGCGTCACGAGCTCGCTGAACGACACCGGATCACCGGTATACATCTCGGGATCGAGGGCATCGAGATAGCGCGCCCGGTCGTCGGGGTCGCGCCAGTCGTCCGGGTGGAGGTTCAGCTTCACCAGAGCCGACTCGCCCATCTGGGGTGTCACCGACACGTAGGTGAAGCACTTGCGCTGATAGCCCACCAGCGCCACGCCCACGCGCCCGGCGCCCGCGCGGAGCTCGACTCCGAAGTGACGGAGGGCCTTCTTGTGGAAGGCGAGGTAGGAAGCCGCCACCGTCGGGTGCGACGCCACGAGCAGCGGGTGACCCGTGGTGCCGCTCGTTCGGAAGTTGATCATGCGCTCGATGGGGAGGTCGTCGGGCACGAACGCGGCGATGTCGCGGCCTAGATCGCCCCGCGTGATGCTGGGGAGCTCTTCGAGCTCGGCCTGGGTCCGACCGTAGCCTCGGTAGTGGGGCACGTGGCTCAGAGCCCGCGCGAGGAAGCCGGCGAGCCAGCCGGGCTTTTCGCCGGGCGCCCAGCGCACCTGGCTCGTTCCGACTTCGCGTTCGATCTCGAGCACGCGCGCGAGATCCTCCGACGTCAGGCGGTTGCCGCTCCGGTTGCGAAAAATGGGGGCCGCGGGGTGTTCGCGGAGACCCCGCATGAGCTCCCGTCCGGCTTCGCCGAGGAGTGGGTAGCGCTCCTCGTCTTCGGGCTCGGGATCGTTCATTCGCGGCTCCACTTGTCGGCGGATTCCTCTGCGGCTTTCTTCGCCAGCTGCTCGCGGATCGCCCGAGCCCGCTCCTCGGCGGCCCGCGATGCCGCGAGCACCCGCGCCCGCTCCGCGCTCGACAGCGCCGTCAGCCGGTCAGCCGCGAGCTCCTCGCTCTCCCCCGCCGGCCGGAGCCCGAGTTTCGAAAGCGCGAGGCGGGCGAGCTCCTCGCGGCGTTCGGGGTGCTCCACCGCGCGCTGCGCCGCGACCAGCGGAGCGAGCTCAGCACTGGCAGCGAGCAAGGCCGGGAGCACGTCGCACTTGGCGCCCTCGAACCAAGGATCGGCGAGGAGCCAGGCCAAGACTTGAGCGAGCCGGAGCCGGTTGGCGTCGTGGGGCGTGCCCAGTTTGCCGAGCTCGGCGAGACGCTGATCGAGCGTGCTCGCACCCGCCGCGATCAAGACGTCGTTCACCACCGCGATGGTGTGCACGTGGCCCGACGCGCCGAAGGCCGGATCGCCGAGGAAGTCGGGCGGCGTCTCGGCGAGTCGCCGCAGCAGAACCTCGAGCTCGGGACCTTCGCGCGTCATGTGCGCTCGAATTTCGCAGAGGTTTCGGTGCTCATGCAATCGTCGCAAGCTCGCGGTCGCACCGCCGCTCGTGCGCTCGCGAAGAGCAGGGGCAGGCGCCGGAAATCTTCGAGGTTTGTCAGGGGCGAGCCCAAAGAGTCGATGGTGTGACAGCACGGGCTCATGCGACCGTCGACGTCGACGAACACGAAGCGCTCGCCGGGCCGGCAGTCGGCGACCGGCAGGGCGAGGCCCCGAGCCGATGCCGTGAGCCGTTCGAGATAGGTCGCCCCGCCCAGAAGTCGGACTCCCCGCTGGGAGAGCTCGGCCCTGAGCCTGGGCCAAACCGCTTCGAGGAACTCGACGTCGCCGGGACCGAGGGCGTGCTCGCGATGGAACTCGGGCCGCTCGACGCCGCCCAGCTGGTTCACGCTGAGCTCGTCGATGCCGAAGCTCGCCAAGCCGAGTGCGAGCTCGGGAAAGGCGCGGGCGTTGTCGCGCATGAGCACGCTGTTCACTCGCAGAAGGGGCCCGTGGCCGCGCTCGTGACGTTCGGCGGCGAGTGCCCGGAGCACCTTCTCCACGAGCGCGAAGCTCCCGGTGTGGCCGCGCACGCCGTCGTGGAAGTCGGCGAAGCCATCTACGCTGAGCGTCAGCTCCGCATAGTGGTCGATGACGTGACGGCGTAGAGCGCGATCCGTCAATGCAGTCCCGTTGCTGGTGGCGCTCACCGAGAGACCGAGCTCCACCGCGCATCGCGTGAGCTCCGTGAGATCGCGGCGCAGAAACGGTTCGCCGCCGAGCCAGCTCAAGAGCACGCGTTCGCCGGGTCTGCGGGGCCAGGCGGCGAAGCGCTCGATGCCGCGCCTCACGTCGGCGGCCGAGGTCGAGCGCCGCTGGCGCGGCAGCTCGCGACTGTAACCGCAGAACGAGCAGGCGAAGTTGCAGCGCTCTTCGATGCGCCAGAGGATCACCATCGAGGCCGCTCCCCCGGCGGGCCCGCGTAGTTCTTGCGGCTGAACTCCCGGGCGAACTCCACCAGATCGAGCCAGCTCGAAACGCGGTGCACGGCGAAGCCGAGCTCGTCCCGCGCGCGCACGATGGCGGCGTAGGGAGCCGCCTTGTCCGCCAGGCTCTCCCAGGTTTCGGGCAAGTTCAGCACCAACGTTCCCCCGCCTCCCACGGCGTCGAGCACCGCACGCGCGACGTCCCAACCGCTCTGACCGAGCTCGTCTTGGTCGAACATCGTGCTCACGCCGTCGTCCGAGATCACCATCACGTGCGTCGGTCGCCCGCGCCGTGCGCGGTTTCCGAGATGGGTCTTTCGCATGTGGGGGATCGGAAACTGTGTGCCTCCCCCGAAGTAGCCGGCGAGCACCCGCAAGATCGCGAGCTCGTCGCGCACGAATCCGTCGGTCGAGAGCACCTGGCGCTTGTCCGCCCAGAGCACGGCCTGCACGCGCGCGCCGGCCCGGAGCGCCGAGAGCGCCATGATCGCGCCGGCCAGCGTGAGGTAGCTGACCTGAGCGTAGGGGTGCGGCATGGATCCCGAGCTGTCGACGTAGATGTCGAGGTCGAGCGGGATGCGCTCGGGCTCGCGGCCTTCGGCGGTGCCCCAGACGCGCTGCACCGTGGTCATACCCGGTACCACGCGCGGACTTTGGAGGATGGACTCGAGCCAGTCGGCTTGGTCGAGGGGATGCCCGATGTCCCACGGCTCGAGGCCTTCGGGCAGGGGATCCTTGGACTCGCGGCCGCGCCGAGACGGGAAGGGCACGAGGTGCGGCAACGCGCGTTCGCGGTAGTAGCGCGCCGCGATCTCGTCGTCGGGCAACACGACGCCCGCCGCGCGCAGGATCTCGCCGAACACGAACGGAGTCCGCGCCTGGCCCGACGCCTGGGTGTGCTTCTCCGGATCTTCGGGGCGCGGCTCGACGTCGGCGTCGACTTCGACGTCTTCGTCTTCGGACAAGAACGGGTCGAGCGCCGGGTGCACGGCCTCGCCCTCGTCCGCCTCTTCGCCCGCGAGCCCGTCGGGAACGCCCCCCGCGCCGGCGTTCAAGGTGTCCCCGAACGGATCGAAGCCCGCCGTCGGGACCTTCTGGTCCAAGAGATAGGGCAAGACGAGCGCCGCAAAGCCGCCGGCGCCACGCACGAAGTCCGCCGCGTAGCTCCGGATGACGCGCATGCCGAGGAGGGCATCCCCTTCGATCCGATCGTCCTGGAACGGAGCTCCCAGCTCACCCCGTTCGAGCGCCCACGACAGCTCGTAGATCCGGAGGTAGAGCTGCCAGAGCTTGCTCGGGCGGCTGGGCCGGAGCGCCCGATACACGTCATCCATGCGCAGTCGCGCCACGCGCTTCAGTCGATCGTTGATCAACAGATCGGTGTAGAGGTTCGCCACCATGGGCGCCTGCGCCTCGACCGTCGGTAGCGCCCGGCGCATGCGCGCGATCACCCTCGCGTGTTGGTTCAAGTTGGCCGGCGCCAGCACGTGGTGCCCGATCTCGTGCGCCAGGATCTCGAGGGCATGGTCGCCGAGGCCCTTGGCTCGGATTTCGGGCATGTGGACCACGATGGCTTGATCCGAGAAGCGGATCATGGCGAAGGACTCGACGAGCCCCTCGGCCTTGGCTTCCGCCGCGGTGAGGCAGAAGCGCGGCGGGCTCAAGCGGGTGAACCGGCTCCAGGTCTCGAGCGCGTGCGGCCAGGCCTCGCGCCAGCGCTCGACGAGCTCGGGAAGCGGGAGACTCGACTTCTTCGGCCGCATTCAACTCACCGCCACGAGCGCGACTCGGTGCGATGCATCGCCCGTGAGGGCGACGGTCTTCGGAACGTAGGCCAGACTCGTGACCCTCCCGAGATTCGGCAGCGCGAGGGGTGCACGATCGGGGGCAGGCGCAGCCACCCCGAGACGCGCCGGATCGGCCCGGAGGAGCGTGGCGCCGAACGCGTCGGCGAAGACCGCCCAGACTTCGTTGCCCGCCACCACCATCAGCTGCCGTTCGTGGGTGAAGGCGCGCGGGGGCTGTGGGAAGACGCCGCCGAATCCGCGGAACGCACCGACCATGCGCGCGAGACGCGGGCGCGGAGCATCGGGCGCCGAAGGGTCGTACCACGGGTCGGCGGCGAGGAGCGCGCGCAGGCGCGACCAGTCCGCCTTGGCTGCACCGAGCAACGCGCTCGCGATCTCGCCGGGGAGCGCGTCGCCCGCCGCGAGGGCGTTCTCTCGAAGATGCGCCAGGCCAGCACGCCAGGCCGCGAGCTCCCCCGCACGCAGGAGATCGGTCACACTCGGGAGCTGCGAAGCCACGCTCTCGAGGCTCTCGAGAAAGGCGCCGCCTCGCGCGCCGGGAGTCGTCGAGAGGTGGAACACGGCGTTGGAGAGCGAAGCGACGACGCGATTCGGCTGATCGGCCACGAGCCCGGAGAGCTTGGGCAAGAGGCGCGCGAAGAGCGCGTCGAGCATGGGGTGGCGGCCGCCCGACCCGGCGAGCCGTTCGCTGACGAGCGTGAGAGCCGCGTCGTAGGCGGCGTGCGCCACCTCGAGGGAGCGATCGGGGTTCACCTTGGCCGCGCTCTCGACCAGTTCTGCCACACTCGATTTCAAGAACTCCGAAAATGCCGCGGGGTCGAGATCCGGACGCCGGCGCCGAGCCTCGGCGAACTTCTGGTTGAAGACGTCGCGGTCCCTGCGAAGAGCGTCCTGGAAAGCGGATGCGGTCATCGCGTGCGGAGCCAACGCAAGTAGTTCGTGTAGCGCTGGTGGAGGTACTTCAGCTTCACCAGGTCTTCGTAGATGTGGCCGTAGAGCTTCTTGCCCTTGGAGATCTCGGAGATGTGGCGCTCGATCTTGGCGAGGCGCTTCCGGGTCTCTGCCTCGGAGACGCCGTCGAGACCATGGCGAAACTCGAGATCGAGCTCGGCCACCGGATCACGTCGATCCAGGTCGAGTCGGTCGTATTCGGCGCAGGCGAGGTCGAACAAGCGGCGCAGCCAGCCGATGCGATCGGTGCGGTAGCTGCGGTGACCGTCGGCTTCGAAGAACGGCGACTCGGTGTCCGCCACGAGCTTGTCGGACAGGACGAACGGCAGGACCTGCCGTACGTCCTCGAGCTCCACCGCGGCGCGCCCGCGGAACCAAGCGAGAGCCTTCGCGTAGTGCAAGACGGTCATCAAGTTGCGGACCGACAGACCATTCTTGGTCTGCGAGCCCAGGTCTTGCA
Source organism: Polyangiaceae bacterium (assembly GCA_046351435.1). Taxonomy (GTDB): domain Bacteria; phylum Myxococcota_A; class Polyangia; order Polyangiales; family Polyangiaceae; genus JADJKB01. Next base: position 141,347 of record JAXLYN010000012.1, on the reverse strand, counting down.
TCTTGTCTTTGCCGGTTTCGGTCGAGACGAGGGAACGCCATTCGGCGCCGGCGAGCCGAGCCGTGTCCTTCGTCTTGTACTCGAATTGAGACGCGGCCACCTCGAGGAACTCGAACTGACTCGCGAAGAACTCGATGCGCCTGCGGATGGGCAAGCCGAGGGTGACGGCCCGGATGGCGCCATCCATGGCGTCGAGCTCGACCTCGGTGAAGATGATCTGCTGCGGCACGAGCCGCTCCGGGTGGACGTTCTCCTCGATGCGCGTGAGGATCTCGTCCAGGAACCGCACGTTGAAGCTCAGGGCTTGCACGATCACGTCGATGCGATCGCGGAGCGCCTCGATCACCTGATAGGTGCCGCCGCCCTGGTCGTCGTTGGCGGTCAGGTACCAAGCCGACTCGGGGCACTCGTAGATGTGGTCGAGGAGCTCGGCGTAGCCGTCACCCATCACGGTGAGGAGCGCGCTCTGAGTGCGCGTCGGTATGCGGTTGTACTCGTCGATGATCTTCACGCGCATTCCGAGCCACTTGCGCCAGGCGATGCGGATGTCCTCGATGCGCTGGGCCGCGACCAGATCCGCCGGCAACGGGTTTCCGAGCAGATCCGCGATGGTCATCTGCGGGTGCCCGTGGAGCATCGCACGCCGCACCTCGCGCACCGGGTAGCCCGCGAGCACACCCATCAGCACGGCGCTCGCCGTCTTGCCTCGGCCCGGACCACCGATGAACAGGCACTTGCGCCGCGTTGCGAAGGTCAAGAGCGGCAGGAGCACGTAGCTCGAATAGGACTGTCCGCTCGGGAGCGAGAGCGGTGAACGCGTGTCGCCGAGCGTGAAGGTCTGAGCGGGTCCTTCGTTGTACTCGATGTCGTAGTGCGGACTGATGATCGCCGTGTTGACGATCCAGAAGTAGGCCTGGCGTAGCTTCTCGTCGAGCGGCAGCGCCGGCCCCTGGCCGACATCGCCCATCGGCACTGGACCTTCGTAGAGATCCGCGACGTCGAACGCACGCTGCTTCTGCTCGCGAGACGGATTGGTGGGGGCCTTCGGCACGTGCTGGAAGGGGCTTCCCATGACGCACGACTAGAGCATCTTTCGCGGCGCGCCGCACGCCACGCTTGCAGAGCCCGAGCCGGCGCTGGATCCTCGCCCCATGTCTTCGGGCGAGAGGCACACGTTCCGGACCCGCACGCGCGTGCGCTACGCCGACACCGACGCGTCGGGCATCGTGTACTACGCGAGCTACTTTCTCTATTTCGAGACCGGTCGCGTCGAGATGTTCCGTGAGCTCGGTCTTCCCTACGACTACCACCTGCCCATCGTGGAGACGGCGTGCCGCTACCGCGCGCCCGCCCGCTTCGACGACCTCGTCGAGGTCCATTCGTTCGTCGCCGAGGTGCGGAGCAAAGGGTTTCGCATCGGGCACGAGGTGCACCGCGTGCGCGACGACGGCAGTCTCGAGCTCCTGGTCGAGGGACACACGTCCATGGTCACCGTGGGCGAGGACCGGAAGCCGGTGCCCTTGCCCGAGCTCTACGCCCGCGCGTTCGGCGGTTGAGTCGTCCAGAAAAACCTGGAGGCGCGTCCGGAATGCTGGGTTCCGGCCGGCAAAAACGCCGCGAATCGCCCAGAAAGTCTGCTGGCATGCCGCGTGCTCTCGCTCCCCCTCGTGCGTGCGACACCCTGGCTCGTCGGGCTTTCGATCTCGTGCGGCGCATCCTCTGCCCTTGCCGAAGGAGAGCCCCCCGCCGCGCCCGCGCGCGTGGAGAGCAGCGCCTTTCTCCGGAAGTTCGAACCGCTGGGGAACGGACTGGGGAACGGACCGATGGCCTCACCGCTAGTGTCGGCGGCCGCCTACGACGCGTTCGTGCGCTATCAGAGCTTGGGGCGAAACGGCGGGCGCAGGACCGGGCTCGTCCCGGCGCTGCGCCTCGTGCGCGGCGGTTTCCGCGCCGTGGTCGTGGGGTTCTTCTGATCCTGCCGACTACTCTCGGCACGGGACCCCTGGCCTTTGCCACGCTTCTCGGCGTGCCAGCGCCGCGCGGCTCGGCCGAACCGCGACGACAGGCGTTCCACGGCCACGGCGAGCTCCTCGGGCTCGAGCACCTCGAACTCCTCGCCCACGCTCGCGACGTGGAGCGCCAGGAGCGAAGCGTCGCGGGCACCGGTCGTGAGCAGGCAACGCTCCGCGTCGAGAGCCTCGACCTCGCCCGCGGCCGGCGGGACTCGCGCCGCGACCCGCTCTTTCGGCGCGAAGAAGACCACGCGCGCGCGTAGCGGATAGACCTCGGTGGAGAGGGAGCGCGACACGAAGCGAGCCACGTCACCGCCGGGGACGGGCCGCGGGGCGAAGCTCCCGCGAGTCACGACGCGACCCTGGATGCGGTCGACCCGGAACGTGCGCCAGGCGTCGCGATTCACGTCCCAGCCGAGGAGGTACCAGCGATGCCCGGTGTGCACGAGGCCGTGGGGCTCGGTGACTCGCTGGGTGCGCTTCCCTGCCCCGTCGCTGTAGTCGAAGCGAGCGAGCTCGCGACTGCGTGTGGCGCTCGCCAACGTCGCGAGCGCCTGCGCGTCCACGACGGGACCGCCGATCTGGAGCGAGGCCACGGCTTGACTCAGCGTCCGTACGCGCTTCTGGACCCGCGGAGGCAAGACCTGCTCGAGCTTGGCGAGGGCGCGAAGCGTCGCGTCTTCGATGCCCGCGATGGTACCTGCCGCGGCGCTGCGCAGGCCGAGCGCGACGGCCAGCGCTTCGTCGTCGTCGAGGAGCAGAGGCGGCAAGCTCGCGCTCCGCCCGAGCTGATAGCCGCCCGCCACGCCCACGCTCGCGTCCACCGGATAGCCCAGGCTGCGCAGGCGATCGATGTCGCGCCGCACCGTGCGCTCGGTGACCTCGAGCCGCTCGGCGAGCTCGCGACCGGGCCAGAACTGACGCGCTTGGAGCAGCGCGAGCAAGCGCAAGAGACGCGCCGAGGTGTCCAACATGGCGCCTCAGGCTAGCGAATAACTAGGACCGAAGCTGTCCTAGTTTCCGGCTAGCGTGGCTTCGTCGGTGCTGCGGCACCCAAAGGAAGGAATCAGAAACCATGACTCTCACCCTCCACGAAGCCCCCATGTCGAGCGCCGTTCCGGTGCGCCACGCCCTGCTCGAGCTCGGGGTGCCCTACGAGCGCAAGCTCCTCGACCTCGCCGCCAAGGATCAGAAGAAGCCGGAGTTCTTGCGCCTGAATCCCAACGGGAAGGTCCCCACGCTGGTCCACGACGGCACGCCGATGTTCGAAGCACTCGCCATCCTGGAATGGCTGGGCGACCGCTTCGGGGTCGAACGCAAGCTCTGGCCCGCCGCCGACTCGACGGAGCGCCTCACGGCCATGGCGTGGTCCACCTGGGGCTACGTGAGCTTCGGGCCCGCCCTGTATCGCCTGCGCCTCGCCACGAATCCCGAGTCGCCGGCCGGTCTCCGCTCGGAGGCATACGCCAGCCACGCCCGCGAAGAGCTCAGCACACTGCTCACGGTGCTCGATTCGCACCTCGCGGCTCGGGAGTTCGTCCTCGCGTCCGGATACTCCCTCGCCGACATCGTCGTGGGCGACGTGGTCACTTGGGGGACCTACGTCGGGATGCCAGTCGACGACTTCCCCCACGTCCGCGCCTGGCTCGAGCGCGTGCACGCACGCCCGTCGTACCGCGAAGCATGGGGTGCTGGCAGCGCGTGAGTCGCGCTCCGCTCGGCCACGGTCGATGCTAGCGTTTGCGCCCGGGGCGGGTCGAGTCGCCCCGGGTCGAGGATGACGTATCGCTCCGAAACCGACGCCCTGAGCGCCGAGCTCGCCGCCGTGGAAACGGAGCTCGCCGAGCTCGAGCAGGTAGAGCACGCGTTGTCGACCGAGCTCCGCGCACGGCGTCTGGTCGTCTGGTACGGGCGCGCGCGCCTCGTCCTCGCGCTCGTCGCCGCGGCTGGTTGCGCGCTCTATGCGTCGCGGGCGCGCGAAGGCAGGCGGGTGCACGCGGACTACGCGGCCCGCTCCGCGGCGCTGAGCTTCGAGATCGAATCGCTCGAGTCCCGTCTGGCGAAGGCGCGGGTCGCTCCCAGCGCAGAACCTCCTCTGGCGGACATGCTTCCGGGTGGATTGGAGCAAGACGTGCTCTCGGCGATCCGCGACGCCGATCCCAGACAGACCACCGGCGCCTGGTGGGTCATGGCGCATGCGGCGTGCCGAGCGCCGTTCGGGGAACCGGCACGCAAGCGTGCACTGGCCTCCCTGGCAGCACCCGAGCGGGAACGCGCCGACGCCTTCTGCAGCCGAGGAGAGGCCCCATGAGGACCCACCGCGAGCGGCGCGCCGAGCTCACCGCCTCCCTCGATGCGAAGCGAGAGCGCGTGTCAGCGCTGCGACGTGAGCTTGCGGGTCTGCCCGAGGTGAATGCAGCGGCTCGCCCGAGGGCGCGTGCGTTCACCTGGGCGCTCGCCCTCTTCGCGCTGGCGTTCTGGTGGTTGGCCCTGCGGACGAGGGCGGAGCCGCCGCGGGCGCTCGCCGACGTCGCGCGTCGCGATGCCCTCGCTGCCGACTTGGACCGCGCCACGCGCACGCGCGTCATGCCTGCGCCTGCGCCAGCACCGTCGGGGTTCCCAGCGCTTTCGTCGGCCCGTGCGCTCCCCGGCGGGGACGACGGGAGCTCGCTGGGTTGGGCTCAGATCGCACTGGCCGCGTGCACGACCAAAGAGAGCGACCTGGCGCGCTGGGCCTTCCGTCGGCTCGAGATGCGTGGGCGCGAGTCGACCGCGCGCGCGGACGCAGCCGCGATGCCGCCTGCCCTCTCCGCGGCGATTCGCCAGGTCGACGAGCACTGCCGGGAGCAGGGGCTCCATCTCTTCGGTTCGTGACCGGGGGCCGATCGCATGCGGAAATGCCGTCCTGACCGGGCTAGGATCCGCCGAGAGCCTGCCGTGATGATCGAACCCCGTGAGCGCCACCGTTTCCCGCTGCGGGGCTTCGCTGGCTGCGCGCTTGGGATCGCCTGGCTCTTGCCGTTCGCGACCAGCTGTCACCAGAAGCCGGAAATCGAACGCGCGCTCCCCGCCATCGCGCGCGATGTGAAGGTGTCGAGGAACGAGGCACCCGGAAGCCCCGAAGGCGACACGACGCTCACCGTCCAGGCGACGTTCCCCGACGCTCCCGGGTGCAGCGCGTTCATCGCTTCGTACGCGCCCCGCGAGGGGCTCTCGCCGAGCGGCGCAAGCTACGTTCGCGAGCGCCCGGGTCACGAATCGTGGTCCCTCGCCTGTGACGGCGCGCGCATGAAGTACGAGCACGTGCTGTATTGACGTGTCGCATCGTTCCCGTTCCCGTGTACCCTTGGTGGATGCGAACTCGGTATCTGGCACGTCGGGTGGGCTTGGCGTCGATTGCGTTCGCACTCCCGACCTGGGCCGCGGTGCCGAGCGTGACCGGGGTGAGCGGGACGGTCGCCACCGGCAGTACGCTCACGGTCACCGGGTCGAACCTCGTGAACGAAGACGTCACGAGCTGGATGAGCTTCTTCAAGTCGGGAACCAATCCGTCACCGGCTGGCGGGTTCGAAGGCTCGAGCCCCACGGCGGACGGCTACTTCTTCCCCGGAGCCGGCTCGCCTCAGGCGAACTACCTGAGCAGCGTGAAGCTCCTCGGCAACCAGAGCGTGCGCTTCCACGTCGCGGGCGCGTCGACGTCCATCGGCAATCAGCTGGGCGCCACCATGTACCACTACCCCCCCGCCACCAACGACGTGTGGGTGCGCGCCTACGTGCGCTGGGACTACAGCGGGGGCTGGCCCGACAACCACGTCAAGATGTTCTGGACGCCTCTCGGGATGCTGTTCCAACCGGGCTCGGGCGGAGACTGCGCGTTCCCGACCCAGATGAACGTCTTCTACGACGGACAGAACCACTGCCACACCATCCCGTCCCCCATCGAGAGCGGCCGCTGGTACGAGTTCGAAGCGCACCTCAAGACGACCGGCGGCGCGAAGTTCGAAGTGTACTGGGAAGGCAACCTGCTCGAGTCCGCGAGCCCGTCCAGTGTGGGCTCCGGCAGCCTCTCCGACATCGACTTCGGCGTGGTGAACGCGTGCTGCACTACGGCTGGGTTTTCGCTCGATCACTACTGGGACGGATTCGTGATGTCGTCGACGCGCGTGCGCCCCGCCTCGATGGTGGAGATCGGTACCAGCGCCGCGTACGGCGCAGGCGTGAAGTATCAAGCGCCGCTCTCGCTGGCGGACGCGACCGTCGCCGTGAAAGCCGATCTAACCGGACTCGGAGCGGGCCCGTACTACCTGTGGGTCACGAACAACCGAGGGGAGCGGAGCGCAGCCTTCGCGCTCTCCGGCACGGGCGGCTCCGGTGGCGCGGGCGGGACCTCGGGGAGCGGCGGCACGGGTGGGGGCGGCGCAGGCGGCACGAGCGCAGGCGGCGTCGGCGCGTCCGGCGGCGGGGGGACCGGCGGTACCGCCGGCAGCGCGGGCCAACCAGGAGGAGGGTCGACGGGAACGGGCGCGACCGGCGCGAGCGGCGGGACCGGCGCGGTCAGCGGCGGCACGGGCGGCGCTGGCGCGAGCGGCGGGGCGAGCAGCGGTGGCGCGTCGAGCGGGGACAGCGCCTCGGAGGACGGCGGCTGCAGCACACCGCCGGGCAGCCGCCACAGCTCGGGCCTCACGATTTCGCTTCTGCTCTTCGCGCTCTCGCTTCGTCGCCGAGCGGCGCGGGGAGCCTGAGGTCTCCTTCAAAAGACGATCTCTTTCCAGTCCTTGGGCATGAGCGTGACTTCCACGAACTGAACCTTGTCCGGGGGCGAACCGAAGCCTCCGCCGAGCTGCACTTTGATGAACACGCGATGGGTTGCGGTGGCCTCCCCTTCGTAGAGGTGCGTTTCGTCGTTCAGCACGCGGCAAAGCAGCGACTCCTCGCGCAAGTAGCGGAAGGACGACATGCAGAAAGGTCCGATGAAAGCGCTCCGCTCCGGCATCAGGCGGATCCAGCGGAACTTGCTCATGTCGTTGTGCTCGGCGCGCGCCTCACCGAACGGCGCCAGGAGCTGCTTGATCTTCGCCGCATCGTAGGCGTCGTTGCGGAGCTCCTTCACGGCCGCGACGAGCGCCGTCTCGAAGGCTTTTTGCGTCGTGTCCGCGGCTTCGGGCAACGCGACCGGATCCGTGCGCAGCTCGCCGGTCGTGCAGTTTCCGTCCAACAGGAAGAAGTGGACGCGCTGCACCACGAGATCGCGCACGTTCCGGCTGCCGAGGGCGGAGCGTGCAGCGTCCGTCAGGTAGAAGGAGAGCGCCTTCGGCTCCGTCTTCGCCTCGAAGCGCAGGCTGGGGCAGCTCGCGTCCATGCACGAGTCCCGAACGGGACGCGTGCCCACCTGCGCCTGCAAACCGAGGCGACCCGCGAGGACGCCCACCGTGGGCCGCGCGCTGTCCGCGAAATCGAGCTCGGCGTAGGTGAGGTACCGACGATTCTGCACGTGGCGATAGCCAATCGTGACCCGAGCGAGCTCCGGCACGGGCGCGGGGATGTCGTAGCTGGTCGATGCGCGGTGAGAGGTGCTCGCCTTGCCGAACACCTGCTCGACGTCTCGCAGCGTGAGCCCAGGGCTCCGCAACCCATCGACCAGCCCCTCGAGGGATCGCGTGACCGTCTTGGGCGACGCGCGGGGAAAATCCGGAGGCGCGCAGGCGCGACTCGTCGACGGGACGGCACTCGGCGCGCTCGAAGCGCTGGGCGCTACGCTCGCCGTGCTGGCTGGCGGAGGCGTGCTCGACGACACGACTTTCGGTTCGAGTTCCGAGGTTCGCGCGCCGTGAGGCTGGCAGGCGGCGGCGAACGCCGAAAGCCACAGCCAACCTGGAATCAGGCGATTCATCACGGGCACTCGCAGCGCAGCCAATCTCCACCTCCGGGCACCTGACCCTCCTCGCCGCAGCCCAGGTGGAATGGTGCGCTCGTGCAGCGACCATCGGGGTTGCAGGCAGAGTACATCTCGAGACACGTGGGCATGCCAGGCAGAGGGTGCTTCACGCGGACATCGCCTCGCTTCGGCGAACTGGCGGTCGGGAAAGCTGCCGATGGCGCTGTTTCCGGACCCTGCCGCGGGACGGCCGCGTCGGCAGCAGGCGCCAACGGCACCGATGAGGAAGGCTCACGCGAGCACGCGCCAAGCCAAAGTGGCGTGAACCACAGCACCCGCTTCGGGCGGAACGGCACGCCTGCATCTTAGCGTGGGCGGCGCAGCCGAACTCCCACTTTCGCGAAGCGGGGCCTTTGGCTAGCCTCGACCCCGCGCCGGCGCAGGCCGGCGCAGCACGTTCGACCAGGTCGAACGCCGTCGAAAGCAAGAAGGGGCTCGATGCAATCGAACGTCATCACCGCAGTGTTCCTGCCACTCGCGCTCGGCGTCATCATGCTGGGGCTCGGGCTTTCTCTGACGATCGCCGATTTCCGGCGAGTGGTCGTCTACCCGCGCGCCGTGTTCATCGGCCTCGCCTGCCAGATGTTGCTCTTGCCGCTCGTGTGCTTCGGCATCGCCCGCGGGTTCGGGCTGCCGCCAGAGCTCGCCGTGGGGCTGATGCTCTTGGCTGCGTCTCCGGGAGGCGCAACAGCCAACCTTTTCAGCCACCTCGCCAAGGGCGATGTCGCGTTGAACATCACCCTCACCGCGGTCAACAGCATCCTCTCGCTGTTCGCCCTGCCGTTCATCGTGAACCTCTCGCTCGAGGCGTTCATGGGCAGCGGCAAGGCCATTCCGCTCCAGTTCGACAAGGTGATCCAAGTCTTTGCCATCGTCCTCGTGCCGGTGTCCGTCGGGATGCTCGTTCGTGCCAAGAAGCGCACGCTCGCCGACCAGCTCGACAAGCCGGTGCGCATTCTCTCCGCCGTTTTCCTACTCCTCGTCATCGGGTCGGCAGTGCTCAAAGAGCGAGCGAACCTGGGCGAGTTCTTCCGGCAAGTGGGCCTCGCGGCCCTCGCTTTCAATCTCGCCAGCATGACCGTCGGGTATTTCATCCCGCTGGTTGCCCGGGTCGAGCGCAAGCAGGCCATCGCCATCGGCATGGAGATCGGGATTCACAACGGGACTCTCGCCATCGCCATCGCGTCGAGCCCGCTCCTTTTGAACAACTCGACCATGGCGATTCCTCCGGCCATCTACAGCCTGATCATGTTCTTCACCGCAGGAGCCTTCGGCTGGCTGGTTTCGCGCCGCGCGGCGTTGCCGGGAGAGGCTCCGGTGAAAGTCGGAGAATGAGCGACGCCGCACCTGGGCCTCCGCCGCTCCCAGACGCTTCGAGCTTCGAGCAGCGGCGAAACGACGTCTACGAGCGCCTGAGCGAGTCACTGGCGGTTCCCAGCCCGTGGGAGCCGACGTTCTCGCCGCCTCTTCCCAGGAGCTGGCCGCTCGCAACGGGCGTCGAGCTGGTCGTCCACGCGGCAGCCACCCGCGTGACGGCCCCGACCTTGTTCGAGCACACCGGACTACTGGCAGAGGCCAGCTTCGACCCGCTGTGCCAGGGCGCCCCATGTGTGATGCGCCACGAAGTACGCGTCGAGCGTGTCGCGACCGCAGCGGTCATCCCTCTCACGGCAGCCGAGCTCGGCAGCGTGCAATCGCTGCCCGCGGTCGATGTCTGCTTCGCCCGCATTGCCCTCGGCACGACCGATCCAGCAACGGCGGCCGCGCTACGCGCACATTTCCGCTTCCAAGCTCGCCGCGCAGCGTGGCTGCACGCCTTGCTCCGCCCGCTCCACCCGGGGTTCTACGCTTGGCTCGAGCTCGAAGCGTGAGGCCGACTGAGGTCTCGCGCCTCTTCGCCACTTCGAGCCACGCGGGCGACGCGGTGGAACTCGCACATTCCAGACGACGTCCATTGGCGCCAACGCGCGCCTCGAATTCCGCTCGCGGAGCTCGCCTTGGGTGAACCCGAGCGCGGCGGCGAATACCTCGAACACGTGCTCGCGGCGTGCCGCGCCGAAGGCGACTCGATTTTCACTGCGCTCGCGCTGTGCGACGACGCGGCCTGCCTGGCCTCGGCGCGAAACGTCGGCGCGCGCTGACGGCGAACGTTCGGCTCGAGCGTGGCCCACACCAGAATCGTCGTCGTCCACGGCCAAGCGGTTCACGCAGCTTCTCCGGCGAAGCGCAACACTTCGGAGTGGAAGTGTCGGGCCGCGGGCGAGCCGCCGAGAAAGCGTTCCGAAACGACGAGCTCTTGGCTCAACGCGTAGGGAGGAAAGATCCCGTCCAGGGGTCGCAGCGCCGAGCGGAGAGATTGGGATTGAACGTACTCGACGGGAAGTGGAACGACCGCGGCACCCGACTCCAGGATCAACAGCGCGGCGTGCAGATGATTGGCATAGGCCGCGACACGCATGAGCGGGTGACGTTTCGGCACGAACACCTCGCTCTGGCGCTGAATGTCGTCAGCAGGGTACACCTGAAGATTGATCTTGAGTTGCGGATACTCTCGAGCGACCGAGGCGAGCGCGCGTTCGAACGGCGCGTTGCGAAGCGCGCCGAGAATTCCCACGCTCAGCGTCCCGTCGAAGCTCGCCGTCGCGTCGAGGAACGCCTGGTAGTCGAGAAGCGACGCCTTGATCCCCTGAGCGAGAGTGAACAGGCGCTTGCCCGCGTCCGTGAGCGCGAAGTGAGCGCGCGAACGCACACAGAGCTCCACGGCGAGCGACCCTTCCAGTCGGCGGAGCGAGGGAGATACCGCCGGCTGAGACAGGCTGAGCGTGCATTGCTTTCAATTGCTCAAATCGAGCCCCAAGCGTAGACGGGACCTGGAGGCAGCGCATGAAGCCCGTGATCAACCTGGACCAACTCGATCTCGAAGCCTGCAACGAAGGCCCGTTTCGTCAGAGCTACGGGATCATCAGTGATCGAATCGGCGCCCGAAAACTCGGCTACAACCTGACCATCGTACCGCCCGGGGCCAAAGCGTGTCCGAAGCACAACCACCACGCGAACGAAGAGATGTTCTTCGTCTTGAGTGGGACCGGCCTACTGCGCTTCGGCGACGACGAATACCCGCTTCGAGCCAACGACGTGATCGCGTGCCCGCCCGGCAAACGCCTCGTTGCGCACCAGATCGTGAACACCGGCGACACCGACCTTCGCTATCTCGCAATCAGCACCAAGGAGCGCGTCGACATCGTCGAATATCCGGATTCGAACAAGGTCGGCGCATTCGTGGGGGACTATGCGGCCATGGACCTCTCGGCCATGTTCAAAGCGGACAGCACGGTGGGGTACAACGAAGGCGAATGAGCGTGCACTGACCGGCCGGGACGTTCCAAGTTCTTTGGTGCACCCCCCCCGGTGAGGAAAAGGACCGAGTCCGGAGCGCGCTGTCTCGGCCTTTACACGTCCGACCGTTTCGCGCGAGCCTCGCGCCGCCCATGGCACTCTCGACGCGCGCTCTGGCGGTGTTCGCGCTCGGCGCGCTCGTCTTCGCCATGGGGGTGCGCGGGCCCTATCACTTCGATGACTGGGTCACGCCGGTAGCGGATCCGGCCAGTCAGTCGATTCCTCACTTCTTCGAGCACGCGTTCCGCACGCTGCGCCCACTTTCGAAGCTGACGTTCGCCGTGGAGGGCTCGCTCGGATGGGCCGGCGACCCGGCACTCCGACGCCTCGTCTCGGTCTGCTTTCATGCGGCGTCGAGCGCGCTCGTGTTCGTGCTCGCAGCGCGCTTGCGGAGCGGGCTCTGGGCCGCCTTCGTGGCAGCTTCGATCTACGCGCTGCACCCGATCCATGCCGAGATGGTTTGGGCGCTGGCCGGGCGCGGCGCGGCGATGGGCACCACGTTGGGGCTCGCTGCACTGCTCGCACAGGCGCGCGGGCAGCGTTGGGTCGCTGCCGGACTTCTGCTCGCAGCAGCGTCGAGCCGCGAGACCGCGGTGCTGTTCGTGCTGCCAATGGTGGCGCTCGAGGCGTCCCGGGGGCTCGACCTCCGGACCCTCGCGCGCCGCATCGAACCCGCTGCCACCAGCGCGCTCCTCGTCGTGGCCTTCGTGGCGAAAAACGCGCGCTATCGAACACTCGCCGAGTATTCGCTGCTCGGGCGCCCCTTTGGCTGGAGCGTGGCTGGACAAATCGAAGCCGTGCCTCACGGGCTCTCTCTCTACGTGCGCCCGGGCGCGCTCTCCATCGACCATGGCGTGTCGCTCGCCCACTCGTTTGCCGCGCCGATCTTCTGGCTGGGGGTGGCGTCACTGGCGGCTTTCGTCTGGCTCGCGGTCTGGGGCGCGCGCGCTCGCGAGCCCGCGCTGGCGGTCGGAGCTGCCATCGTGCTCGCCGCGTTGCTGCCGACTCAAAGCGTGATTCCGAAGCTCGACCCACTCACCGAGAGACCGCTTGCGACGGCGCTTTCGGGAGTCTGCCTGGTGTTGGCTCGGGGCCTCGCACCGGCGTTTCGACACCGAAAACACCGCGCCAAGATCCTCGCGCTGGCCGCTGGCGTCGCTTTGGCGCTCGCCGTGGCCAGCATCCGGCGCGGCGCGCTCTACGCTTCGGACGTGGCGTTGTTCCGAGACGCCGCCGAAAAGAGCGTGGTCAACCCCCGACCACACCAGAATCTCGCGCTCGCGCTGCTCGAGGTCGGGCGAGTGGAAGAGGCCAGAAGCGCCGTCGCACGTGCTCGCCGCATCGATCCGTTCGACAACGAGCTCCGTGCGCTTGCATCACGGCTCGAGGCCGGCGATTCTCCAGGGCACCGATGAACGTCGCACGACGCCTGCTCTTCGTTGGTTCGTATGCGCTCGGGGCGTTGGGGCTCGTCGTGCTCGGTGCTCCGTCGGATGCCGGCGCCGTTTTCGATTGCCTCCCCCCGCGCAACTGTCAGGGCGTGGCCCAGTGCTGCCAGAAACCACGGAAGGAGCTGGCGCTGCAGATCGCCCGGGCGGAGATGCGGCGGGACTTCTATGCCTCGAAGCAGAACCGGGACGACGCCTTCGCAAAAGGCGCGTGGGACTCACCGAACCACATGGAGAAGGCCTTCGTCGACTTCATCTCGAAGAATCAGGACCAGGCCGCGAAGAGCAAGCTCGGACTACCGGCCAGCAAGACCTACCCCGACGTGCCCGATTTGACCACGCGCGACGACTGCACCACCACCATCGACGCCAACGGCGCGAAGCTCTCGGTCACCGACATCCCGAAGATGTTCGACGACCCGAATCACCCGCTCACCAAGGCCGACGTGTGCAAAGAGGCGGTGATCGCAGCGGTGCTCCACGAGTCGGAGCACCAGGATCGCTGCGAAGCCAAGAAGAGGGGGATGATCCCGCGCAAGAACGAAGGCGGCTGGGCACGCGCAGAGCTCGAAGACAGCGCAGACAGCGAAGAGCAGGCGTACGCGCGAGAGGCCGACTCTCTGCGATTGATGCGCAAGCGCGCCCGTCAGCGCTGCACGACGGCCAAAGCCCTGGCACAGAACGACTTCAAGAACGCGGAAGACCGCGTGAAGGCGCTGAACCTCATGAAGCAGCCGAGGTACTACTAGATGGGGGTCCTTGCCGTCCTTGCCCCCGCGGCTCGCTGCTGCGACCGCTCCCCCACCGCCTTCGGCGGGCTCGCTTCGCTCGCGTAGTTGCCCGCGACACATTCACTCGTGCGGCGACGGCATCCTGCCGATGTGGAACTACTGAGGATGTCCCGCCCACCCACGCCCACCGCAGTCCTCCGCCGGCGAAATGCGCACGGTCCCGCGCGAGCGGGGACGGCAGCCCCGGGGGCAAATGCAGCGATGCCTCGTCGTGCCGCGGGTCTCCGGGTCTGGCTTCGACCGAGCGTCGTTGCAGCGTGTATCGCCGGCGCGTCCATCGCGAGCTATGCCTGCGGAGGTGGAGCGGGCGGCGGGGCGCGAGGGGCCGCAATGCCGAACGGGGCACCCGGGGTAGCCGGCGCTCCCGGCTCGGGCGCGGGCAACGCTTGCCTCGATCAGTTTCCGCTCGGCGACTGCGTGGACTACCTCGTGGAGCGTGAGGCGGTCGTCGACATGCTCGACGACCTCCAGTCGACTCGAGATCGACGCAGCGTCCCCGTGGCCGAGGCCGCGCTCGCTTCGGCGGATCCGGTGGTCGTCTCCGCAGGTCTCAGCTTGCTCGGCCCGTTCGCCGATAGCTCGGAGAGCGCGGTCGAGCGCGCCGCGCCCCACGTCCTGAGTCCGTTCGTGGGTACGGCGAACCTGGCGGCCGAGGTGCTGAATCGCTCTCGCAAGTTCCAGCCGCTGGCGGCGCAATATCGCGCCGGTCATCCAGACAATGACCAGGAGCTGAGCCCGTGGCAGCGCAGCATCCCGGTCGACCTCGCGAAGCTCGGCTTCGATTCCGGCTATCCCGGCGCGATGCCCTACCCTCCGGGCGAGTCCGAGCTCAGCGCTGCCCATTCCACGCGGGACGCTCTCGACCAGATTCTCGCGCACTACCAGAAACAACTGGGTGCGGCCCCTGTCGGCCTGGCGCAGCTGCGGTCGGAGCTCATGGGGAACGACATGAAGCGCAGCGAGCAGATGTCGCGCGACATGAAGGCGCTGCAAGACGAATATGCGAAGACGAAGGACCCCAACGTTCTCAAGCGCATGTCCGAGCTGGGGAAGTCATTCGGTGAGAGCGCCTCGTCGTCCCTGGCCAAGTGGCCCCTGCCTGCCGACTCGCCCACGACGCCAGCCAGCACGTTCGTGATCGAGCGCGACGGCCTCCTGCCGGTCCGAGTCGTGGTCGTCTACCGCGAGGCGTTGCTGGATCGGAGCGTGATTGTCCACGCCTGGCGCGGGGCGAAGTACCCGCCCGTGCCCCGCCTCAAGCCCTTCAATCGGCGATCGTTCTACTAAATGGGGGGGCCTTGCCGCCTTGCCCCCGCGGCTCGTAGTTGCCCGGGACACATTCACGCGTGCGGGACGGCATCCTGCCGATGCGCAAGTGAGAATGGGGGGCCTTGCCATCGAGTAGGCGCCCCGGCGAAGCGGCGCGTGCCAGCGATCGGCTTTCGCTGGCGCGTTGCCCTCGTGCTCGTCCGCGTCGCCCCCTCCCGTCAGCGGCACGGTCTCATGATGGTTTCCACGCGGCGCGGCGCCTCGCCGCGGCCCCTCCTTCTTTTTTTCGAGCCCCGCTGTCGATCGGGGGGGTCCCCGAGCGACGTATTTCCGGTACGAGGAAAGGAGAGCGACATGCGATTCATGGTGTTGGTCAAGGCGAGCGCCGAGAGTGAGGCCGGGCAGATGCCGGGGGAGGAACTGCTCCTCGCCATGGGCAAGTACAACGAGGAGCTGGTGAAAGCCGGAGTCCTGCTGGCCGGGGACGGACTTCACCCGAGCCGGCGGGGGGCCCGCGTACGCTTCGAGGGCAAGAAGCGCACTGTCATCGACGGACCGTTTCCTGAAACGAAAGAGCTCATCGCGGGCTACTGGATCTGGCAATGCCGCTCGACGGAAGAGGCCATCGAATGGTTGTCCCGCGCGCCCTTCGACGGCGGGGCCGAGGTCGAGCTTCGCCAGATCTTCGAGCTCACTGATTTTCCCCAAGGCCCGGGTATCGAGCAGCACGAGCGGGTCAAGGCGGAGCTCGAGAGTCGCTGAGGGGACCGCTTGCTGCTGCGTCGGACCTCCGGTCTGATGTGACCGGTGAGGCGCGAGGTAGCGAGGCGGAGCATCGACGCCATCTGGCGTATCGAGTCGGCGAAGATCATCGCTGCCTTGGCACGTCGAGTCGGTGACGTGGGTCTCGCCGAAGAGCTGGCGCAAGAAGCCTTGGTCGCGGCCCTGGAACAATGGCCGGAAGCGGGGGTGCCTGAAAACCCTGGCGCATGGCTCATGGCGACGGCAAAGAACCGAGGTATCGACGAGCTGCGCGGCCGAGCTCGCCGCGAGCGAAAACATGCGGAGCTCGCCCTCGAAAGCAGCGACGCGCACGATCCGGCGGCAGCGCTCCTGGCCGAATTGGACGACGACGTAGGAGACGAGCTTCTCGCGCTGATGTTCGTTGCCTGCCATCCCGTCCTCTCGCCGGACGCCCGCGCGGCGCTCACGCTTCGCTTGCTGGGCGGGCTCGAGACGCCGGAGATCGCTCGAGCGTTTCTCATCCCCGAGGCCACTGTCGCGCAGCGCATCGTGCGCGCGAAGCGGGCGCTCGCCGAGGCCCGAGTGCCCTTCGAGGTGCCACGCGGAGCCGATCGGCAGGCCCGTCTCTCTTCGGTGCTGGAAGTCGTCTACTTGATCTTCAACGAGGGCTACTCGGCGAGCGCAGGAGACGACTGGCTTCGCCCCAGGCTCGCCGAAGAAGCGCTGCGCCTCGGCCGCGTGCTCGTCGGGATCGCACCGCACGAACCGGAAGTGCACGGGCTCCTGGCGCTGATGGAGCTCCACGCTTCGCGCGCTGGAGCGCGCATCGGCTCGAACGGGGAACCCGTGCTGCTCCTCGAACAGGACCGCTCGCGCTGGGACACGCTGCTCATCCAACGGGGGCTCGGAGCCCTCGACCGAGCGACATCCCTCGGCGGCGCTCGTGGCTTCTACGCGTTGCAGGCGGCGATCTCGGCCTGCCACGCGCGGGCTCCTGCGCCCGAAGACACCGATTGGCCGAAGATCGCCGAGCTCTACACCGAGCTCGCCGAGCTCGCCCCCTCGCCCGTCATCGAGCTGAACCGCGGCGTGGCGGTTGCCATGGCCTTCGGTCCGAGCGCAGGCCTCGAGCTCCTCGATGGGCTCCGCAGCGAACCTTCGCTCGAGCGCTATCACCTCTTGCCGGCTGCCCGGGCCGATCTCTTGGTGAAGCTCGGTCGCATCGCTGAAGCGCGCGACGAGCTCCAGCGCGCGATGAAGCTGGCGGGCAACGCGCGAGACCAGGAGCTCCTGCGCGCACGACTGCGTGGGCTCGGTTGAGTGGGCCGAGGTCCACGAAACCAAGGCCCGCCGGACGTCGCGGCAGCGTTGCGGGAGGAACGAGCATGCACGGGGAGCACCACGCCGAGCGGGCTCGAAACGAGTCTTGACGGCGTCGCCTACCATCGCGAGATTGTCGCGCCTTGGAGTCCGACCACAGGAGAACCATGACCAACGTCTCGCTCTTTTCCGCCACCAGCCTCGGCAAGCTCACGCTCGGAAACCGCCTCGTGATGGCGCCCATGACCCGGAGCCGCGCCGAGGGAAACGTCCCGAACGCACTGATGGCCGAGTACTACGCACAGCGGGCACGCGCCGGCCTCATCATCACCGAGGGCGTCTCGCCTTCACCCAACGGCCTTGGCTACGCGCGCATCCCGGGATTGTTCTCGGAAGCTCAGGTCGCGGGGTGGAAGGGCGTGACGTCGGCGGTCCACGCCAAGGGTGGGCACATCTTCGCGCAGCTCATGCACACCGGACGTGTGGGGCACCCGCTGAACCTGCCGAAGGGCGCGGAGCTCGTCGCCCCGAGCGCTGTGGCCGCACCGGGCGAGATGTACACGGATCAGGAAGGCATGCAGCCGCACCCGGCGCCGCGTGCCATGACCGAAGCCGACCTCGGCAAGGCGCGCGAAGAGTTCGTGCAGGCGTCCAAGAACGCCATTGCCGCCGGATTCGACGGGGTCGAGCTGCATGGAGCCAACGGGTACTTGCTCGAGCAGTTCATCAGCCCCGACACCAACCAGCGCACCGACGCCTACGGAGGTTCCATCGAGAAGCGGATCCGCTTCGTCGTCGAGGTCGCCGATGCGGTCGCCAAGGCCATCGGAGGCGAGCGCGTCGGCCTACGGCTCTCGCCGTACGGCGTGAACGCGGGGATGGCGCTCTACGCCGAGACCGACGAAACCCACTTGCTCCTCACGAACCGGCTCGCCGCGACCGGGATCCAGTATCTCCATCTGGTGGATCACTCTTCCATGGGTGCGCCCAAGGTGCCGGATGAGCTGAAGACCGCCATGCGCAAGGCTTGGCCTCGGACGTTCATCCTGTGCGGGGGTTTCGATCGCGCGAGCGCGGAGGACGCCTTGGCGGCGGGACGCGCCGACCTCGTGGCGTTCGGCCGCCCCTTCCTGGCGAATCCGGATCTGGTGACCCGCTTCGAGACGGGCGTCGAGCTCAACTCGCCCGACTTCTCCACCTTCTACACGCCGGGCCCGAAGGGCTACACGGACTACCCGGCGAGCGCCTCGTAGCCGACGACAGCGACGGCGATACCCCTTGCCCGCGCCCAGCCTGGGAACCTCGCCGAGCTGGGCTTGTCCCATCCTCGATGCGACCGTGGTGTGTCCTGGCAGCGCTCGCGCTTTCGTGCACGGCTACCGAGCGCGCCGCCGAGTCGACGCCTACGACGACGCCGCATGCCGGGGCGGCACCGAGCGCGACACGTTCTCTCGGGCCGGCGTCCGAGTTCGATGCGCTCTACTACCCGGCAGACCCCACGCTGTTCGAGAAGAAGCGTCCGCCGCGGGAGGGCGAGTGGCTGGCGCGCTTCAAGGAACCCGGACAGAGCTTCCTCCGATACCAGTCGGGCAAGCCGATTCGACCGACCGCGGAGCGCAGCGTCATCGTCCTCCAGCCGCTCGGGATCTTCGATCGAAGGCAAGGCACGTTCGTCGAGGAGATGCGCGAGGTCATGGCCGCGTTCTTCGCCTTGCGCGTCGAGGTGCGAAAGCCGTTGCCGCTTCCGACGAAGGGGCGTCGCACGAAACGTGACGGAGACCGTGTGTGGACGCAACACCATACGCGGGTCCTCCTGGACGAGGTCCTCGAGCCTCACCTGCCGAAGAACGCCGTGGTCTACGTGGGTGTCACGCTGGAGGATCTCTACCCGGACCCGTCGTGGAATTTCGTGTTCGGCCAAGCCACCCTCGAAGACCGCGTCGGCGTGTACTCGCTCGCCCGCTTCTTTCCTGCGTTCTGGGGCCGGCCGGTGACTCCAGAGTCCGACGTGCATGCCTGGGCGAAGAGCGCGCAAATCCTGGTGCACGAGACCGGTCATGCCTTTTCGCTCGCCCACTGCACCGAATACGAGTGCGTGATGAACGGCTCCAATTCGCAGGAGGAGCTCGACGGCCAATTCGGCGAACTCTGCCCGGCGTGCCTCAGGAAGCTCGCGTGGAACATCGGCTTCGAGCCGAAGAGCCGCTACGAGAAGCTCCGGGAAATCTACCGCAGGAAAGGCGTCGGCGATCTCGAGCGTTGGCTCGATCGGCGTCTCGCGCAGCTCGGACGCTAGGCGCGGCGCACGGCGCCCCTCAGAACGGGCCTTGCCCGACGTTCGGAGCCCCGAAGGTGGAGTTCGGTCCGACGCCGGTGGACCAATCCGACTTCTCGTCATCGTCGGTGTTGTCGAGTCGCTGCAGCGACGTCCCGCTCGCGGTCGTGCCGGTGGCGTCGCAGTCGAGCACGGCGTGCGCCCGGAAGGCGTCGTCCACGAAGCCGCCAGTCGGAACTCCGCCGCCGACCATGTGCCATTGATTGGCCGACGCCACCGTCGCCGCCGCTGTCTCCGATGCAGCGGCGGTCGTACCCGTGGGCGCGTTCGCGATCAGGACCGCGTCGACGATCTTCCCGGTCGAATCGTAGAGCGTGATCACGTTGTCGGTCGCGACGAGGCCGGCGTCCGATGCCCAGAAATCGAGCGCCGTGTCGTAGTTCCCCGGGAATGTCGCGGCGGGCTGTTGGGACACGCTCAGCGTTTCGGCCGTCGCGCCACCGGGATTGCAGGCGGCGTTGCCGGAGTTCAGGTGCACGACGATCAGGGTGTTTTTCGCCACACTGAGCGCTGGGAAGGTGAAATCGAGCTCGCCGGAGCCGCCGGTGCGCTCCGTCGGGCGGAAACTCCCGAGCGTGCCGGTGCTCACCACGCGGAGCTCGATCAAGTCGCAGCCCGTCGCGATGTTCGCGTTGAGCTCGTTGATGCGAACGCCAGCCTGCAGCGACGGCGACGCATCGACGAACGATGCATCGGGCAGCGGCGGTGGACCGTCCACCAGCGACGCATCGACGAACGATGCATCGGGCAGCGGCGGCGGACCGTCCACCAGCGACGCATCGGGCGGCGGCGGCGGACCGTCCACCAGCGACGCATCGGGCAGCGGCGTCGCGTCGGGTGCGCCGTCGACGGCGGCGTCGAGCAGCGCCGGCGCGTCGGGCGCAGAATCGGAGAGCACGAGAGCGTCCGCCGGGGCATCCACCAAGGCGTCCGGTGCCGCATCACCCGGCTCGGCATCCAAGTCGGCATCGGTCACGAGAACGTCGCCGCTAGCGTCGTGGGACGCGTCCGAACTGCCCGAGTCGTGCGCAGACGCATCGAATGGGGCATCGGGGGTCGCACCGCTGTCGCCTACGAGCGACCCGTGGGATTCGTCGCTCGAGCAAGCGACGGTCGCCGTCAGCACGTCCACGTAGACCAGGCACAGGACAAACGACACGAGCAGGGTGACCACCCGCGCCCCTCCCTGCCGACTCGCCACGCTTCGAGACTACACGACTGCTGGCGCCGTGGCGAGTCGGCGCCGGCGTCAGCGCGGCCTCTGCACACGCGACGTCGACGGTGCCGGGGCACGCCGGCCCGCTCTGCGCGAAGCGCTCAGCACCGCGAACGAGAGGGCAGCAGCCATGGCCCCGGAAAGTCGCGCCTCACCACTCGGCGCAAGCGTGCAGGAGGATGCGGGCTCCGGAATCGGGGTGGCCCCCACGACCGCGTCATGCGGGGGAGCGCTCGCATCGAGGAACTCTCCGGTGACCCAAGACGAACCGGCGGCCCCTGCGTCGACGTCATCTTCGTCGGATGCGGCTCCACCACTGCCGGCGGTGGATGCGTCGGCACTGCTCGCGGCGCCCGCCGTTCCGCTCGATCCGCCCGCTCCTTTGCCAGGGCCCGCGTCCACTCCGTTGCCGTTCCCACCCCCGCCGCCATCCGGCGTCGGACTCACCAGGCGGAAGCGAAGAGCGTCGAACCCCACGTTCTTCCCCGTGCCCCCCGCGTTGGTTCCGACGACCTTCGCCGCAGACTCGAAGTGGTAGGTGCCGACGGCGTGGAAGTCGCCACCCGCCACGCTTTGGTCCACGAAAGTGGAATGAGTGCCGTCGCTGGCCGTGACCTCGAGCTTCGCGTGGGCGAGCGCGGCGTGGTCGCTGTAGGGCACGAAAGCGCTGACCTCCCACGACCCCGCGACGGGGAGCTCGGTCGACCAAGTCGCGACGACGCTGGCGGACGACGCCGTCTTTGCCCAAGTGAACCGTCCTCGCCATCCGCCCTTCCCGTCAGCGGACGCCGAGCCCGACAACGAGAAGGCGCTCGAAGCGTCGTCGACGATCACGTCTCGCACCAACGCCGACTTCCACTGCGATTGGATCGAGTTCCACGAACGGATCACCATCGAGAGCACGTCGCTGTATTCCTGCCAGTGAGCCGGCTCCCGGTACCAGTTGCACCAGCTCGGGTAGCCCGAGCGGTAGCACGGCCAACTCGACGCGCTCGGAGTCTCGAGGTACGCGCTCACTCGCATGTCGCGCGCGAGCGTCGCCAACCAGTAGCTGTTGTGCCTGCCCTGGGTGATGGCGCCGGGATTCGCTGCCAAAGCTGCGACACTCACGCCGGAAGGAAATGAGAGGGTCTGCGCCGCCAGCTTCAGCACCTCGTCGCCGACTGACTTGGGTGAGTGGTTGGGGTGAGACACGGCGAACGCCTGGGCGATGTCTCCGTTGTGGTCGCTCACCTGAACGCCGAGTCCGACCTGCCAGAGGCTCGGCCCCCAGGGCAGCACGTCGCAATCCGTGTCGATGTCCCAGTCGTAGTCACCGCAGTTGCTGAGCCGCCAGGGCGCGAGACTGGCGTCCGCGGCGGCGAACCACGCGAGCAGAACCGGATCCCCGACTTTGGCGCCAGCCTCGGCACCTTCGAGCAGAAACGCCTCGAGCTGCCGGTGAGCGAGCGGGTGAAGCGAGTTCAGGTCTGCGTTGGGATTCGTCGGTGTCTTGAACCCGTGGGACTGGACGTAGCTCGACATGCTGGGTGCCGTCTGGGTGTAGGGCTTTGCGAGCGCAGCGCTCGCGGTCAACCAGAGCGCGAGAGGAATGGAGAGACGCATGCAGCGGCGAATCAGCAAGCGGCGTGCCCGGAGGGTTCGGCGGGAATCGCGCCCGAGATCGAGACGCGCACGATCGGTTCGATCCAGCACTCGGATCACTTCGATCGCGCGCCCGCGCCGCGCCGGGGAATTCCCTGCAAATCGTGCTGGTCCAGCGCTTGCAAATGCGATGCACCGGAGGTTCGTTCCATGCCGAGAACTCGCTACGATCTCGTTCTTTCACTCGCGCTCGTCGGTTGCGCACAGGAAGTCGACGGCTTCGCAGACAACTCGCCGTCCGAGTCCCCGGAGACCGGCGGAGCCGGGGGAGAAGCCGGCGCGTCGCCTGGAACAGCGGGCGGGATGGGCGGCACCACCCCCGCCGCCAGCGACGGGGGCGAGACCGACGCGCAGGACAGCATCGATGCGCCCGAGAAGGGCGGCGCGGGCGGCAACGATGCCGGAAGTGCAGCCGCGGGCGGGACGGGGGGCGCGACCGGTGGAGGCGGCCCGAGCACGAACTGCGGCGCCGTCACCTACGCGGGGAAGTGCAAGAGCGAAGTCTTGACGTGGTGCGAGAACGGCACGCTCCACAAGGTGAACTGCAAAGACAAGGGCAAGGTCTGCGGCTACCAAGACGCCAACGTCGGGTACAACTGCTTGGTCGAGCTCGGCGGCTGCGGGGCTCTGGACGCGCTCGGCAAGTGCAGTGGCAGCGTGCTGAGTTGGTGTGAGAACGGCGTGAAGAAGGTGGTGGACTGCGCGGACACGGGCCGAACATGCGAATGGGAGAACTCCAGCATCGGCTACAACTGCGTCTCCTCCGCCCCGCCGAGCTCTGGTGGCTCGCTCGGCTTCGGCTATCCAGTCGGGGACAAGAGCACGTACCCGGCGGGTGGCTGGCAAGTCTCCCAGGTGCTCGGCAACTACTTGTATCAGCCACCGTTCGTGGGCGGGCACTTGGCCGAGGACATCTTCGAACCGAACGGCAACTCCGCGAACGCGCCGGTCTACTCCGTAGCCGATGGCGTCGTCGTCTACGCGGGCAGCAACACCAGTAGCTACAAGAACGTCGTGCTCATCAAGCACGATCTCGGCAACGGGAAAAAAGTCTGTTCGTTCTACGGGCACCTCTGGCCACCCGCGGTCAAGACGGGTCAGGCGGTGAAGCGCGGCCAGAAAATCGCGGAAGTCATGGACTGGGTCTACTTCTACGGATGGGAAAACTCCCACCTCCACTACGTGATCGTGAGCGAGAACGTGTGCAATCAGGCCCTGGCCGGCAGCGGCGGCCTGTGCGGATACGACTCGAGCAGCGGGCCCACGGGCTACACCAATCTCTCCAACGAACCGGCGAGCTACACGTCGGCAGGAGACCCTTGCGGATCGCAAATCTACAAGAACGGCTACTTGTCGCCTGCCCAGTTCGTTCAGGCGCACCACTACTAGTGTCCCGCCCAGCCAATCCCACCGTAGTCCTCCGCCGGGGCAAGCCCCCGGTCCCCCGATCGTCGAGACATTCACGCGAGCCCGGTCGGCAAGGCCCCCCATGCCTGGTAGTTGCCCATCGGCAGGATGCCGTCCCCGCACGAGTGAATGTGTCGCGGGCAACTACGCGAGCGAAGCGAGCCCGCCGAAAGCGGCGGGGGGAGCGGTCGCGCCGGCGAGCCGCGGGGGCAAGGCGGCAAGGCCCCCCGTTCCTAGTAGGGATTTTTCACCAGCGGTTCCAGAGGGGCGCGCGCGGGAAACTTCACGCTCACTTCTCGCCCGTCCGAGCTCACCACCCGCTGGCGCCTGCCGTCCGCACTCTCGACGATCAGCTCGTGCGGCCCGAGCCCAACCTCGAGTTCGATGCGGGTGCGTCCTCGAGCGATGTCTCGACGCTGCCCATCGACTTGCACCGCGTGGATGACCCGATTGCTCTCGATGACGAGGGTCCTCGTCGACGGCTCCGTCACGGGCGCCAACGGCGCCGGCTCGGGACTCAGGCTGGTGACTGGAACGCTCTTCGGCTGTGCGGACGCCGGCATCGCTTCGGGCACCGTCCTCGGCGGCCGGCTCCCGAAGAGAAGCGCCAACCCGATGGCGACGCACGATATCGCGCCAGCGGCCAAGCCCAGACCGAGTCGGCTCCGCGGGAGAACGCGCAGAGCAGCGTCGTCGGCCGTGTTCACCTCGAGCTCGATGGCCGACGCCAGCGGCGCGGCGGGTCGCGCGACCGGAGCAGGAACCTCGATGCGCCGCGTTCGAGGCGCTTCGGCCCGCTCCGATGGTCGGAAGACCGGCGTCGGTGCGTCGCGAGTGGTCTCGCCCGTCGAAGCGGACGTCGCCGCCTCTGCCCGCCCTGGCCCGTCGGTGCGGCTGCTGACGAGAAGCGAGCGCACCGAGCGTGCCACGGCTTCCGTGTCGGAGAGCGACCATGCGCCGCGAGCACCACGAACCAGGAGATCGCGAAACGCGATCGCATTCGGCAGACGCGCCTCGCGGTCCCGCACGAGGGCCGCGAAGATCGCGCGCTCGAGCTCCTCGGGGATGGTCGGATCGAAATCGACGAGCGACGGGATGGGCTTGCGAGCGATGTCTTCGATGATGGCCGCCTCGTCCCCTTTGAAGAGCCTTCGTTTGGCCAGAAGCTCCCAGGCGACGACTCCGGCGGCCCACACGTCCGCGCGGCGGTCGAGGCGAATGCCTCGAGTCTGCTCGGGCGCCATGTACGCGAGTTTGCCTTTCACCGTGCCGGTCCGGGTGTGACTCATGCGCGATGCCGCCTTGGCGATGCCGAAGTCCGTGAGCCTCGCGATCCCGTCGACGCCCACCAGAATGTTCTGCGGCGAGAAGTCGCGATGCACGAGGCCGAGCGGCTGCCCCTGGAGGTCGGTCTGCTCGTGGGCCGCGTGGAGCCCAGAAAGTGCGTCGATCAGGATTCTGAGCCCAACGCCGGGCGGCAGCCACTCACGCGCACCCGCCGCCGCCCGATACAGGCCGGTCAAGCTAGCCCCTTCGACGTACTCCATCACCAAGTACGTGCCCGCCGCATCCCGCCCGAGGTCGATCACCGGCACCACGTTGGGGTGTCGAATTCGCGCGACGAGCTTGGCTTCTTCGACCAGATCGTCGAGAAACCTCGACTCGACTCGCAAATGCTCGTGAACGAGCTTGAGCGCGACGTCGCGCTCGAATCCGGCTTCGCCGCGAGCACGCGCGCGATACACGGTCGCCATGCCTCCGCTGGCGATGGGCGACAAGAGCTCGTAGCGGCCCACCCGGGCTGGGAAGCCCAAGGCAGAGCCTCCTTGGGAGTTCACGCGGGAACGCTAGCACGCGCGGGAGATTCGGCTGCGTATGATATCGTCTACACTCTCCATGAGCCGCGACTTGGACCACGCGCACGAGCTCGGGGAAGAGCTCGAAACCGCTGCTCAAGAGCTCGCGTCCAGCGAGGCGACCCATGCCTACGAGCTCACGGTGATCGAAGGACCGAATGTGGGGCTCCGGCTGCGCGTGGAGGCAGATCAGCCAGCTCCCGTGCTGGTCGGAACGAGCCAGACTTGCTCGCTCCGGCTCTCGGATGATCTCGTCTCGCGCCGACACGTACGGCTCGGGCTCGAAGGCCGGCGGCTCAGGATCACCGACCTCGGCTCCACCAACGGCACGTTCGTCGACGGCGTCCGCCTGCTCGACGGCTTCTTGCGCGGCGGAGAGATCGTGCGCGTCGGCAGCACTGCGCTACGCGCGGAGGCCGTCGCCTCGACACGCTCGCAACCGCTCCCGAACGTGGATCGCTTCGGCCGGCTCATTGGAGCGAGCGACAGCATGCGCCGCTTGTATCCGCTGTGCGAGCGACTGGCACTATCCGAGGTCTCCGTGGTGATCGAGGGGGAAACCGGCACCGGGAAGGAGGTGCTGGCCGAATCACTCCACGAGGCAGGACCGCGAGCGAAGGCGCCGTTCGTGGTCTTCGACTGCACCGCGGTCGCGCCGACGCTGCTCGAGTCGGCGCTGTTCGGGCACGAGAAGGGCGCGTTCACCGGAGCCCACGCGACGCATCGAGGTGTCTTCGAGGAGGCCGACGGCGGCACGTTGCTGGTCGACGAGATCGGGGACCTCGACCTTGCGCTGCAGCCGAAGCTCTTGCGTGTTCTGCAGCGGGGTGAGCTTCGACGAGTCGGTGGATCACGCTCGATCCACGTGGACGTGCGTGTGCTCGCGGCCACACGTCGCGACCTCGACCACGAGGTGCAGGCCGGTCGCTTCCGGGACGACCTGTTCTACCGCCTGGCGGTGGCGCGCATCGAGCTGCCGCCGCTACGCGAGCGGCGCGGCGACGTGAAGCTCTTGGCGCAGCACTTCTGGGCCCAAGTCGGAGCGGGCAGATCATTTCCGGGCGAGGTCCTTCCGCGGCTCGAGGACTATTCTTGGCCCGGCAACGTTCGTGAGCTCGCCAATGCAGTCGCTCGACTCGCAGCGCTCGGCACCCTCGCCGACCGAGTCGCGGCAACGGGGCGTGCAGCGGCGAGCGGGCCTCGAACCCAGGACCCCATCGAGGCCATCCTGCTATTGAACCTGCCATTTCCGAGCGCGCGCGATCGCGTCCTCGCGCTGTTCGAAGAGCGTTACGTGACGCGGCTCTTGGACATTCACGACGGAAACGTCGCCGAAGCGGCAGCGGCTTCCGGTGTGGCGCGACGCTACTTCCAGATCATCAAAGCGCGGGCGTTGCGCTAGCGGGCAACGGCCATGCGGATCGCAGCGTTCTGGTGCGTGCTCGGCCTGATGGGAAGTGCGACATCGCCCACGCGGGCGAGCGACGATACCGTTCGAGCTCGAGAGCTATTCCGCGCCGGCGAGCTCGCGTTTCGTGAAGGGGACTATCCCACCGCCGCCCTCGCTTTCGAAGCGGCCAACACAGCGGCGGTGAGCGGCGGTAGCTCGTACAACGCCGGTGTCGCTTGGCAGCGGGCAAAGGCGCTGGCACGAGCAGCCGACGCGTTCGCACGCGCCATCGACACAGGAGGCTTGGACGACACCCGCCACGCGGACGCGCTGGCGCGACTAGCCGCGCTGAAGCGCTCGCTCGGCGTGCTGAGCGTGAGCGCCCCGGCCGAACTCACGTTCAGCGTGGCGCACGTGAGGAGCGGTCATGCGCCTCGCCGAGTGCACCTCTCCGCCGGGCGTCACCTCGTCGAAATCGTCTGGGCCGATGGCCACAGGTCGGCTCGTGACGTCGAGCTGGTCGCCGGGCGCGAAACCGCCCTTCGACTCGCTGAACACGAGCATCGGCAAGTCGACCCCGAAAAGCCGAGCGCATCCCAACCGGCGGGGCGAGAGCGCGCCGCACGCTCCCACTCGTCGGCACCCTTGGGCTGGACGCTGATCGCTACTGGCGCGTTGTCGATGGGTGCGGGCTTCTTCTTGCTCTCGCGCGGTATTTCGGCCAGGGAAGAGTTCGACGACTCCGGGCGACGCGACGCTGGAGCGCACGATCGCGCCGTGGCGTATCGGACGTGGAGCACGCTCACCCTGTTCGGTGGAGCAGCGCTCGCCGCGAGCGGCGGGGTCGTTCTCGTCCTCGATCCCTAGGTCGTCCGAGGCGGACGCAGCACTAGTAGCAATCGAGTACGCCACCTTTCGTCGCGCACGTCTTCCCCAGGGCAGCGCAGTCTTTGTAGAGGCAATTGGTCGAGAGCGCCGGGTCGGGCTTGATGGCCGCACCGTTGTGGCATTGGCCAGCGTCCCACCCCGTGCACGACTCTTCCTGCCCAGTGAGCCCGATGGTGCATTCTGACCCGCCGCACGAGCCGCTTGCGCCGGCGACACACTTGCCGCCGGCGAGACTGCAATCGTTCAGCCAACACTTGTCGGTCTTTTGGCCGCACGGGGACTTGTCGAAGAAGAGAAGAGAAGTTCCCCCGAAGCACTTGCCCGCGTAGCCGAGTGACTTGCAGGAGCTCCACGCCACGCTCGGCGCGTCTTGCCCGGCGTCCAGGACGTCGACCGCCGCGTCTTCCACGTCCGGCCCTGCGTCTGCTGCGTCAGCGCCCGTATCTCCGCCTTCGGCGGCAGCGTCTGCGCCGCCCGACCCGCCCAGCCAATCTTCGTCGACCACGTCGCCGCCGGCCTCGCCGCCGCCCTCTCCACCGGTAGCGCCGGCGCCCGACTCCACGTCCGCCACCGTGTAGAGACAAGCGCCCAACGAGAGTGCCGCCAACGAGGCCCAGGCGAAGCGCCGCATGCGCCTCGATGCTACCAGCTGCCGAGGATTCGCAGGGTGGACTCACGCGCCGAGGCGCCCAGCGCTGGGTCGCTCATTTCTTGGCACGCAAGAGCTTCACCCAGTTGTTCGGGCGACCTTCGTCGAACCAGACGATGTCTCGGGACACGGGCCAGAACGCATACGTGACGTCCGAGGGCTCGACCTTCTTGCCCTCGTACCCTTTGGCGTTGGACTCGACGCGCCATAGCCCCGTGACGACGAACTGCTTCTCTGCGTTGACCCGGGCTTCCTTGATTTCGGAGGTCATGGTGTGGTCCGGCCAAGCTGGGTCGTCGTGCATCTCGTGGCTGGTGACCGCCAGTCTCTTGCCGTCGATCTTCACGAACGCTCGGAAGTTCTTGCCCGAGCCGATGTCCTCTTCCCAAGCGCCCTGCAGAAGCGGCGCGTAGTCCGCTTCCTTGACGTCGAGCATCATGCCCTCGAACAGGGATGGAGCGAAGGCAACGTGCTTCTGTTCGAGGTACCCGACGAAGGCGACGAAGATCTGGTGATACAGATGGTGCTCCGGCTCGTGCATGCTGGGGATGACCAACCGGTTGCGCTCGAAGCCAATCTTCGAAACGATCGCGTAGAGCGCAATCTGGCGAATACAGGCGTCCGTGTGACGTGCCCACGGGACCAAATCGAGCAGCGCGGCGTCGTTCGGGATCGGCAACTTGTCGGCGGTGGCGCGGAGCAGCGTGTAGGTCGCATGGTCGTGCCTCGGGCAACGCATCGCACTGCCGTTCCCCTCGGAAAGGGTCGCAGGGGTGGGAAGCTTCGCTTCGTATCCCTGGAACAGCACGTCGATGGCGGTCGGCTGCTTCACGGTCGCGGCTGACGGAGCGCTGGCGGCGGCCAGGGACGCAGGCGGAGGCGCCGCGGCGGTCGGTGTGGTTCGCTGATCTGTCGACTGGCAGCTCATGCAGAGGAGCATCCCGAGCCACGCGCTGCGCATTGGTAGATCCTTATTCCTTCCTCGCGCTTCCGCGAGAGTTGGAATCAAGACCCCATTTCGCGGAGCCGATTCCGTCACGACGCACCATCGGCCGATGATACATGCATTCGACTCGAGACGTTGCGGGCCCGATGGATGGTGTCCTGCGCTGGCCGTAGGTCGTCGGCGCCCACCAGCGCACGGCGAAAGACGCACCTCCGATGATCTCGTGGCGAACTGCGCTGTTCATCGACCTCACGGTCGTGCTCGTGGTGACCGTGCTCGCGCTGCCGGTGTCTGCCGTAGACACGCTGACTGCACGCATCCATTCGCCCAACCTCGCCGCCCGCTTCGCGTGCCGCCCGGCGCGACGCTCGTGGTGGGCAGCTATCGATCGTTCAGGGACCGACCGGTGGTGCTGTTCTACCCGCGCTACGCCGGGCTCCTGCTGGTGCTGGCGCTGGTCCCCTGGCTACCCATCCGGATCCTGCTCCGCCGCCCGAGGGGCGACGGTGATTCGCGGCCGAGGCAAATCCGCAATAAGGTCGAGAGATGAGCTCGGCTCGCCTCCGCACCCGGCTACTCTCGGCGCTCGGTCTCCCCACTGCGGCTCTCTCGGCGAGCTGCAACGTCAGCGAAGGAACGCCACCCCCCGAACCCCGACCGAACTTCGCAGAGCCGCCACCGCAGCGCCCCGGCACCTCACGGCGCGAGCCATGGACGGTGAGCTACTCCCTCGGGCCCAATGCACCGACCTGGTGTGCGACGGGCACGGCCCGCTGCTTCGAGCCCGAGGGAACGTGCGCGCCGAGCATCGAGTCCACCTGTAGCTGCGGCCCGGGTCAGTGGTGTGGGGAGAAGCCGACTTGGCCCTGCACCTCTCCCCACGAAGCCAACGTTTCGGCGCGCGAGCACGCTTGCTGCTACGAGCTCCAGCGGCAGTGCGTGCCTCCCAACGCCGGGCGCGCATTGCGCGACGGCGGCGAGCTGGTCTTCGCGCCCACGACGCTGCGCGCGGATTGGCTCGACCAGATCGACCTCGAGCTCGCCCCCGATCCGGCACGCGCCGAGCACTGGCTGCGTGTGGCGGCGGCGGAACACGCGAGCATCGCCTCTTTTGCGCGAGCCACTCTGTCGCTTTTGGCACTCGGCGCACCGCCCGAGCTCCTGGCCGCAACCCAGCGCGCAGCCGAAGACGAAATCGAGCATGCGCGCGTGGCGTTCGCCCTCGCCGCACGGCATTCGCGCGAAAGCCGTGGCCCGGGTCCCTTGCGGCTGCCGAGCGAGATCGAGACCGATCGAACGGCGTTCGCCGTCGCGACGCTCCACGATGCCTGCGTGGAAGAGACGCGGGGCACCCTGGCGCTCGAGTCCGAAGCCGATGTCGAGACGGACGTCCGCGTTCGCTCGTTGCTGCGCCGAATCGCTGCGGACGAGAGCCGGCACGTGGAGCTCGCGTTCCGAACGCTCTCGTGGCTGCTCTCGTCGGGAGCGGACACCGTGCACGGCGCGCTGATGCGTGAGCTCGCGCAGCTCCGCGCACAGGGGGACGGCGCGGTGCGCGAAGTCGTCGTGCCTTGTCTCGAGGCTCTGCTCGGGGCCTCCCCCGCACTCGATTCGAGTCGCTCCGACGGCGGGTCGACCCGCGGCCTCAGGGACTGAAGAATCGGTAGAACACGTCCTTCTTGCTGTCGTCACTCGGATCGGTCTGCTCGACCCACACTCCCAGGAACACGCCCGCTGTCGGCGTCGATGCGACGTGGGGCGAATAGCCCTCGAACACCGGCAGTACCTGCGCCGCTGCCGGATAGTCGGTGACACCCGTCAGCGGCAGGCGAGTGGCTTGCAAGCTGCCGGTGCGCATCGACATCCAGACCAGGAACCACGCTCCGGCGCTGTCGGGGTAGAGCGACGGTAACGTGTCCACGACGTCGTCTGGGCTGTCCTGGGTGATCTGAAGCGGTGCGCTCCACGTCGTACCGTCGGGCGAAGTCGCGAAGAAGAGGTTCGAGCTCGCGACAAGACAGGGGTCCTGCCCGCCTGGCTGGCAGCGCACCCAACCGAGCGCGAGCTCCGAGCCCGTACGCGCGATGGCCGGCAAGGCGTCGTCCTGGCTCGGGCTGGACAGGCTCGCGAGCTCCACGGCGGGAGCGAAGGCAGACTGACCCGCGGGCTTCCGCGCCAAGAAGAGCTGCGAGTGGGCGCTCGGGTTGCGCTTCGTACTGGCGAACGCAACGAGGAGATCGCCCGCTTTGCTCTCCGCGATGGTCGGCGTCCAGTCGTCCACATCGGACACGTTGGTCACTCGCTCCTCGGGACCCCAGGTCTTTCCGTCTTGCGACGACGCATGCCAGATGGATCCGACTTGGAACGCTGTCCAACGGAACCACACCAGGTGGAAGACCCCTTGCGCGTCCTGGAGCAAACTCGGGAAGTAGTCGCCAGCCGGGTCGTTCGTGACGCGTGTTTCGGTCCAGCTCTTGCCGTCTTTGCTACGCTTGACGTACACGTCGGCGTTCCCATTACGCTCCGAGAACCACGCGATGAGCAGCGTGCCGTCCTGGGCCAGGATGACGCTCGGATCTTCGTCCTTGTGGTCGGGGTTCTCGACGGACAAGACGGTCTTGCTCCCTGGCGCGAACGTCGGAGTGTCGTCCGGCACGTCGCTGATGGCTTCCGCCTCCATGTCTGCGCTCGCGTCCGGCGACGATTCGGCCGCAGCATCCGCGGGACCGTCGATGGCCCCATCGTTCGAGACCTCGTCACTCTCGCCGCAAGAGCTCGTGAGGGCGCAAAGCCCGACGAACCACGCCCAGCGCCCCCGCATGGCTCTACTTTCCCGCAAAGGGGTGGATCTGGCAAACCGCTGACGTCCCCCCACGCCTGGCGAATGCGCCGGTGACTCCCGCTCGCGCGCTGGAGTTTCAGCGATGCGAAGGCCAAGGGGCTTGCCGGGCGCTCGGTACCGGCTAGGATTTCAGCTCTCGCCACGGGGCGCGAGGGCGGGCAGTCGTCCCAGAAGGCACGAAGACCAGAGATGGCCGAAGCAAGTCGCACGTTGATCACCGCCGCACTGGCCGGGCTCGTCTGCGCCGCCAGTGCAGCTTGCGAGTCGAGCGACGATGACGGTGCGAGCCGAGGCAAGCTCTCGGATTCGGGGGTCGGAGGCGGTGGCCAGGCGGGTGCCGGGGGCAGCGCGGGCGCTGGCAACGTCAGCGGCTCTGGCGGAGCGAGCGGCAACGCGGGAACGGGCGGCAGCGCGGGTGCGGACGCGGGCGATGCGGCCCCTCCCGACGCGAGCACCGATGCCATCGCCGACGCGAAGCCCGACGTGGTCGTGGACTGCGATGCAGGAGCCGAAGGCGGCGTCATCACCTCTTCGGAGGTCGACCCCAACATGACGCTCGAGAAGTTCACGGCCGACTGCAACGCGCTCGGGGGCAAGCTCGAGATTCACCCGCACTGCGGCGGCGCCAACTCCTGCAAAGGCATGTCCTACGACACCGCTACGCACGTGCTCACGCATCACTCGTGCAAGGGTTTGAACACCTGCGCGGGCTACAGCTGCGTACTCTGCTGAGGCGTCTCGAGACCGATCCAGAAGCCGAGTTCGACGCTACGCGCGAGCCAGCGTTGCGCACGCTCGGGCAGGCTGCCCCGCTCCGCCTCCGAGCAACGCGCTTCCAGCTCGGCGAGCGCATCGGCCAACCTGCCGCGGAGGAGGAGCTCGAACAGCTCCGCTTCTCGCGCCTCGAGTGGAAACGTCACGAAGCCTTCCGGGTGGCGCAAGAGCGCGAAGTGACGCGGCTCCGCCAAGCGAGGTGGCAGCGCCAACGGCGCCTCGCCCTCCGTGGCGCCGAGCGTGCGCCGGAGCTCGAGGAGCGGCCAGCTCTCGTGCAGAATCGCCATGGCGGGTGACGGCACGAGGCGCGCCGTCAAGAGTTGCTCCGCGTCGCGCGCCCCCGGGCGGAAAGCCAATACGGCCGGGGCGCGGAAGACGCGGCGGTGAGCTGCGTCGATGTACGCAGCCTCTACCACGGCGTCCGAGTCGATCCCCAGCTCGGGGCCGGGGCGGACTCGGGCGACGAAGCCTTCGAAACCATCCGCCACGCGATCGATGTCCCAGCTCTTCGGCGTGTTCGCCGAGAGGAAGCTCGCAGCCAGCGCGTTGTACTTCCAATGGCCGATGAGCCGCGTCGTGAGCGGGAAAGAGAACTGGAGTACTTCGAACAAACGAAACCAGTACTGACGGTTGTACACCGCGAGCCGGTGTTCGGCCGGAGCGCGCGGCCCGGGAAGCGCGCCGACGGCAGGATCGTAGCGGTCCGTGCGAGCGGTCAGCGTTCCGCTCGTGCGGTCGAGCGGGGTCGTGATCACGCTGCCGAAGCGCTCCTGGAAGTCCGCGAGCCACTCGGGGGCGCGCCCGCGGGTCATGCTCGCACCTGCCGGACCTTTTCGAGCTCCGCCAGCAGCACGGGCATCGGCGGGATGCGCGCATCCCATTCGAGCAGCGTAGGGAAAGGGCCACCGCGTTGCCACGCCGAGCGGTAGAGCGAATGGACCGCGTCCTTCACGGGATGGTCGTGGGTATCCACCAAAGTGCCGTCGGGCTCGCTCGAAAACCCGGCGAGGTGAACCTGGAGCACGCGCGAGAAGTCCACCGCGTCGAGGTAGGAAGCGGGATCGAACCCGTGGTTTTGGCTCGAAACGTAGACGTTGTTGACGTCGAGCAGGTACCAGGCGCCCGACTCCTTCACGACCCTCGAGTAGAACTCCCACTCCGTCATCGTCGACTGCTCGAACTCCACATAGCTCGAGAGGTTCTCGATGCCGAAAGGTCGATCGAGCCGGCGCTGGACGATGCTCGCGCGCTCGGCCGCATAGTCGACCAACTCGGGCACGTAGGGAGTGGGCAGAAGGTCATGGTGCGAGACACCGTGGGCGGCCGACCAGCACAGGTGGTCGGTGACGAAGGGGGCGTCCACCAGGTCCGCCAGGCGACACAGCGCGTCGAGGTAAGCTTCGTCCAGCGGTTCGTGACCCAGCAGATTCAGGCCGACGCCGTGGAGCACGACGGGGTAGCGCTCCCGCGCGCGGCGGAGTCGCTCTCGAGGGGGCGCCGCGGCCCCGAGGAAGTTCTCGCTGATGATCTCCAAGTAGTCGAGCGGAGGCCAATGCTCGAAGAGGTAGTCGTAGTGCACGACCCGGAGACCGAGGCCCAAAGCTGAGCGCGGAAGCGTCGGCGGCACCACCTGTGACCAGCGTAGCGCCACCCCGCCCCGACGCGCCACGGGAGCACACTCCGAGGGGTCGCTGCGCGGTCTGGCGTTCCGCCACCATCCGCGCGAGCGCGAGGAAGCCTTCGAGCGCGATTGGAGCGGCCACGCACGCAAGCCCTGCGCGGTTGCACGCGAACGGCCTGGACTCGCTCGACGGGCTGCCGCATGATGGCTCGTACTATTGCGTTCAGGATTGTGCAGACAGATGGGCACGGGGTTTCGAGGGTGAGATGAGCCTCCGGGTGCTGGTCACCGGCTCGGCCGGGCTCGTCGGGACAGCGCTTCGCCAGGCGCTCGCGGCCGTCGGGTTCGAGGCCGTCGGCATGGACCTGCGCGAGAGCGATCATCGGGCTGACGTCCGCGACGCGGATGCCGTCGCGCGTGCCATGGAGGGCTGCGGCGGCGTAGTGCACCTCGCGGCGGTGTCGCGCGTCATCGACGGCGAACGCGATCCCGAGCGCTGCCGCTCGACGAACGTCGGTGGAGTGAAGAACGTCCTTGGCGCAGCCCGGTCGTCGAAGCTTCGACCCTGGGTGGTCTTTGTCAGCAGTCGCGAGGTCTACGGCGAGGCCGATTCGTTGCCCGCCAGCGAGGACGCCGCGCTGCGTCCCATGAACGTCTACGGACGCACGAAGGTAGCGGGAGAAGAGCTCGTCGGAGCGGCGCGCTTGGACGGGCTCAAGGCTTGCGTCGTGCGCCTGTCCAACGTGTTCGGGAGCACCTTGGACCATCCGGACCGCGTCGTGCCCGCGTTTGCACGTGGTGCCGTGCTCGGCCGGACGCTGCGGGTGGACGGCGAGGACCACACCTTCGACTTCACGCACATCTCCGACGTGAGTCGGGGACTGGCCGCCTTGGCGCTGTACCTGGAGCGCGAGTCCCGTCCGCCTCCGCCCATCCACTTCGTGACCGGAACGCCGACGACCCTCGGAGAGCTGGCTCGGCTCGCCATCGAGCTCGGCGGGAACCGTTCGCTGATGCACCTGGCGCCGCCGCGGGACTTCGACGTGCAGCGTTTCTTCGGCGACCCCGCACGGGCGCGTTCTCTCCTCGGCTGGTCGCCGGAAGTGCCGCTACGTCAGGGACTCGAAGCGTTGATGTCGGCGTACGCGCGCGAGCTGCAGCCGGCGGAAGTCGCGGAGAGCACGGGGTAGTTCGTGCGGCTTTCGCGGGCGAGCATGGCTTCGGTCGGCTGCGAGTCGGGGCGCACCGACTCGCGCATCCGGGGGCTCGAATCGTGCGCGGCGTAATCGTTTGGCTCACTGGGCTTTCTGGTGCGGGCAAGAGCACCCTCGCTGCTCGACTCGCCGAACGGCTCGTGGCCCGAGGCCTCGCCGTCGAGGTCCTCGACGGCGACGAGATGCGCAAGCACCTGTGCAAAGGCCTGGGCTACACCCGAGAAGATCGCGACACGAACGTGCGGCGAATCGGCTGGGTGGCGCATCTTCTGGAGCGAAATGGCGTCGTCGCCATCGTGGCGGCCATCAGTCCGTACCGCGAAAGCCGCGACTGGGTCCGGGGACTCTCCGCGGCGTTTCTGGAGGTCCATGTCTCCGCGCCTCTCGCCGTGTGTGAGTCTCGAGACCCCAAAGGGCTCTACGCTCGCGCGCGGACCGGTGAGCTCCCGCTCTTCACGGGCATCTCCGATCCCTACGAGGCGCCGGAAGCGCCGGAGCTGGTCCTCGAGACCGATCGCTTCGACGCCGAGCACTGCGTGGACCTCCTCGAGCGCGCGCTCGACTCTCGGCGGAGATCGCCGTCGTGACCACGCAGCGAAGGCGAGTCGTGCTGGTCGTCGGAACGCGACCCGAAGCGATCAAAATGGCGCCAATCCACCGGGTGCTCACCCGCTCCGATGGCCTCGAGCCCGTCTTGCTGTCTGCCGGGCAACATCGAGAGCTCCTGGCAGACGCCCTGTCATCGCTCGAGCTCACGGCCGACCACGACTTGGCGCTGATGCAGCCCGACCAGAGCCCCAACGACGTGTGCCGGCGGATCTTCGAGACCATGCCGGAGATGCTCGAACGGCTCGCCCCAGCCGCGGTCGTCGTGCAGGAGACACCACCACGGCGTTCGCGACGGGGCTGGTCGCGCACCATCTGAAGATCCCGCTGGCGCACGTGGAGGCCGGCTTCCGTACCTACGACCTCGAGAGCCCGTTCCCCGAAGAAGCGAACCGGCAGCTCGTCGACCGCATTGCGGATTGGTGCTTCGCTTCGACACGCGAAGCGGCCGACAACCTGAGGGCCGAACGCATCGAAGAATCGAGGATTCACTGTGTCGGAAGCACCGCGGTGGACTCGGTGCTTTGGGCTCTCGAACGGATCCCCCGAGAACCGCTTCGGGCCTCGGTGCTACTCACCTTGCACCGACGCGAGTCGTTCGGCAGCCACCTCGAGGAAATCTTGCTCGGCGTGAGCGACTTTCTCCATCGCCGAACGGAGGCGACGGTGCTCTGGCCAGTTCACCCGAACCCGCGCATCGACGTCGCCGCCGACTCCGCGTTCGCCGAACACCCCCGCGCGCACCGGGTCGCGCCTCTGCCCTACGTCGATTTCGTAGCCGCCATGCTGGGGAGCAAAGTGGTCTTGAGCGACTCCGGAGGCATCCAAGAAGAGGCCCCTTCGCTCGGGAAGACTCTGCTGGTCGCCCGCGAGCGTACGGAGCGGAACGAGGCCACGCCGGCGCTGCAGACGCGCCTGGTCGGTCGCAGCCGCGCCGGCATCGCCGAAGCGTTGGCGCAGGCGTGGGAAGCTCCCGAATACGCGGGACCATTCCCCGCGCCGAACCCGTACGGAGACGGCAGCGCCGGGGCGCGCATCACCCGGATTCTGGAGCGGGCTCTGGCTCCGTTGCGGGGCGAGCGGTAGCGCGCCGGAGCTCGAACACCACACTCACCCAAAGCGCCAGCAGCGGGAGCAAGGTCGGCAGTCGGTGCCGTCCACCGAGCACCATCCCCAGGTTGAAGGCGTCGTTCGTCGCGTTCCGGAGCAGTGGGACGTGACGCTCGTCGGTGTTGCCGACCAGCGGGCAGGACTTCCCTGCGGCGAGCTCCCCCCGGAAGAACGCGGGCGCGATCTTGGAGAAGAACGGATCGTTCACCCACTCGCCCGGCTTCGGCTGAACGGCGGTCACCATGGTCATCACGATCACCGAGACGATGCCGAGCCCGAGCGCGAGCCGCGGGCGAAGGTCGGCGACCAAGCCGAGCGGCAAGCACAGGAACGGGAGCATCGGCAGGAGATGCCGCGCTCCGAAGCTCGCGCCCCCGTGCCACCACGTGTAGCTCGACACGAACAGGACGAAGTAGACGACGACGGCGAGAGCGGCCCAGAGCTCGCGCCGTTGGGGGTGCGGGCGGCGCTCTTCCGGAGGCGCCGTCGACAGCAGGCCGAGACCGAACGCGAAGCCCGCCAGCGCCAGGAACAAGAGTGGCGAATAGGGGAAGAGCCCGCGGTAGCGGCCGATCATCAGCTCCACGAACACTCCGAGGCTCGGGAGACCGAGACCGAACGTCCCCCGCCCGAGCATCTCGTGGCGTGAGCCGGCGTCTGCCAGAACGGAGTATCCAGTGCGCCACGGGCTGCCGAAAGCCGCGGTGGAATAGAGCGCGAGCGGGAGCAACACCAGCGCCAGCCCGGCCGCGAACGTGACGAGACGGCGGGCGCGGTGTCGAGCGTCGGCGTGATACCAAAATAGGATCCCCACCACGGGTGCCAGCGGGAACTCGGTGACCAGCGCCAGGCCTGCCAGCGCGCCAGCGGCGAACGAGCGCGGGTCGGAATGGCGATCGCGGCAGCTCCACGCGAGCGAGAAAGCGGCGAAGGCCAAGAACGCCGCCATCTGATGACCGAAGAACAGCGTCGCGAACGGGAACGCGGTCGTGCCCAAACCATAGCCGAGCGCCGCGAGCAGCGCGCCCCTGGGCGTGGCGCCCAGGCGACGGCTGGCGCGGTACAGCAAGGCACCGAG
The DNA here is from genome assembly GCA_046351435.1 of Polyangiaceae bacterium. Lineage (GTDB taxonomy): Bacteria > Myxococcota_A > Polyangia > Polyangiales > Polyangiaceae > JADJKB01. The sequence goes on along the minus strand of JAXLYN010000012.1, from coordinate 102,856 downwards.
GAGCGCCGTCGCGAGCCCCACCGTGAGGGTCGTCACGACATAGGAAGCCAGCACCACGAAGCTGTGCTCTCCGAGCCGGGCACCGAACAGACGGACCAGAGCGTAGGCGGGCACGGCCAAGAGGCTGAGCCCCGGAGCCTTGTCCGAGTAGTAGTGCTCGCCGAGCTTGGCCTTGTCGCCCGTGTTCATGTGGAAACGGTCGATGGCGAGCGAGTGATCTTCGACCAGCGCGCGCACCAGGTCCATGCGACTGTTCTCGTTCCAACCGCCACCCTGATAGAAGTAGGCGTAGCTCGCGAAGAGCAACGCGAAGACCACGAAGGCGAGCCTTCGGTCGAGGCGGCGGACCGGATCCATCATCAGAGCAGCCATCGCGCCAGAGCGCGCACTCGCTCTTCGACGCGAGCCCGGAGCGTCTCGGGCAAGACCCGTCGAAGCGGGAGGTCCCGGTAGAACTTGCTGTGCCGCAGGGCCGAGAGGGCGCGGACAGAGCGCGGCGGGCGACGTGTCCGCAGCGCGACCGGGCCCAGGTTCCGTTCGACTCCCCCGCTCGGCTCGAGCTCGAGGTAGAGCCGCGTCAGGTCGAGCGCCATTTCGGCTGGAGTCCGCGGCACGCGCTCGGTCATCTCGCGCGCGAGCTGGCAGAGCTCGGCGCGATCGGCGAGGCGGAAAAGGAGCTCGTGCAGCGACTCGGGCCGCGTCGGGTCGAACAGCCAGCCGCAGCGCTCGTGGCGCACGCGCTCGCCGAGGGCTCCGATGTCGCTGGCCACCACCGGCACGGCGGCCGCCACGCACTCGCTCAGCGTGAGGCAGAAGGCCTCGGGCACGGTGGAAGCCAAGAGGGCCACGTCGATTCGAGCTCGCGCGAGCTCTCGTCCGAGCTCGGAGCGGCGATAGGCACCGTGTGCGAGCAGGCGTGGTGCGGCGCGTCGGACCGCGGACAAGCTGCGCCCCTCCGTCGCGCCGTAGAGGTGCCATTCGATGCCCAACGGCGCCGTCGCACGCATCAACTCCGGCAAGAGGTGGGCACCCTTGTCGGGATGGAAGACCCCGACGACCGCGACGCGCAAGGGTCCGCCTCGTGCACCTGGGACCACTCGCGCTTGGGGCGTCACGCCCCAGTGGACGATCCGAATACGCGCTTCGAGCCCAGGATGGTGCTCGAGGACCCGACGTTGCATGAAGCTCGATGGCACGACGATTCGATCGCACGCTCGGAGCAGCGGTCCCGAAGCCGGGCCTGCGGCGTTCACGTCGTGAAGCGTGGCGATGCAACGAACCCGGTTCGCCCGAGCTGCTGCGGCGAGCGCAGTCGGACCGAGCTCCGGTGAGTGAACGTGGAGGACCTCTGCACCCACTGCCGCGAGCGCCGCCTGAACCGCCCCGGAGAGCTCTCGCGCGCGGAATCGCCCCAGCTCACGCCACTGTCGCCCGAGCTCTCCCACCACCAGAGTCCCGGCGCGATGGTGGCCAGCCCACAGCGAAACGCGGCTCCCGGCATGGAGCATGGAGTCCGCGAGGTGGACCGGGACGCCGCCGATTCCGTCCGCGTCCGGAGCTTGTGCCGAGACCAAGAGCACCCGCATGGACTGGCCTGCGCTGGACCCCGAAGGAGCCGCACGCGGGTCGATCGAATGGGACGTGGCGAAGCTCAGCTCACGTCGTCCGTGGCGTCACCGTTGGACGTCGGAGCGTCGCCGGCCGTGCCGCCACCACCGCTCACTCCACCGCCGCCAGCTACTCCACCGCCGCCGGAGACCCCACCGCCGCCGACGCTACCACCTTCGCCGCCGACGCCGCCGCCGCTACCGCCGCTGCCGCCGCCACCACCGCTGCCGCCCTGCTGACCCCCGCCCGTGCCGCCGGAGCCTCCGGTGGCGCCGCTACCGCCGGTGCCCCCGGTTTCTTCGCTGAGCTCTTCGATGCCGAGCACACCCGCGCAGGCGACGCTGCAGCTCGAAGCAATCAAGATGGCGGGGAAGATTCGTCGGAACTTCACGGGATCACCCCTTGGACAAGCAGACCCGAAACGCCGGGCGACAAGATGGGAGCCACTGCAACGCGCCGGCGAGCTCTCTCCGCCGACTTCTCCTTGGGCGTAGTGAACCACAGGACCGCCCCGGCGGCGAGCCCTGCAACCCCGACGCCGAAACCGACCGTGGCCAAGGTGGCCTGGCTCTTCGCGTCGGAGCTCAATGAAGCCGCTTCTGAATCGCAGCCGCTGGTCCCGTCTTTGCAGTGCGACTTCGCGTCGTTGTATTTGCTCTTGGCGCCAAGCGCCAGGAACGTGCCCACGCCGAGGCCGACTACGCCGACGCCGCCGGCGATCAACGCGTACGTGCGCTGCTTGGTCTTGGGCTTCAGGGAATCGGAGGTGACGGACCCCCCGGCGGAGGCACCGCCCTCGCCCGGGTTCGAGGACTTGTCGCCCTCGGCGGCGGCCGGTGGGGTCTCGGTGGGAGTGCCGGTGCCATCGTCGGGGCCCAAGGCTTGCACCTCGACCGACTTGCGCTCGGACTCCGCCAAGCTCACTTCGGTCTTCCACGGCTTCTTGCCGGGAGCCGATGCGCTGACCACGTGGTTTCCGGCGTCCACGGGCGAGGGCACGCCGAGCAAGGAAGCCGCCACCACTGCCCCGTCGAGGGACACCTGCAACCCGTCGACTTTGGCCGCCGCGGGCACGCTGATCGTGAGAGTCGACACTCGCGCCTGGAGTGCAGCCGCGCGCTCCGCGGCCGTCTTGGCACGCGGGTCACCGAGCTTGGCGGCGAGATTGCCCGCCTCCTTGTAGCGCCCCCACGCGCTCGCGACCTTCTTGCTCTTCTCGAGGCAGTCTCCCAAGTTGAGCAAAGTCCCGACGCTGGGGTCGATCTCTTGGCTCTTCTGGAACTTCTCGCATGCTTCGGCGTACTTGCTCTCTCCCATCAGTCGCCGACCCTCGTCGAAGAGAGCCTCGGCAGCGGCTTTGCTGTCTTGCGCGCGAAGCGCGCGCGGAACGATGAGGGTTGCAGTCAGCGCGATGAGGACGGCTGCCCACTTCTTCAAGTTGATCATGTTTTCAGCGGTGACCGAGCGCGTCGTCGCCCGTTGCAGTCGGTTTCGTGGAAGGGGTTTTGGGATCGTTCTTCGTGGAGGTCGTTCCCTTGCCGCTCGGGCGCGTCGGCGAGGTAGCGGTGGATTCGGGCTTGGTCTCGGGTGGAGTGGCGCTCGGCGCGGGATCCGGGGCAGCCGCTGTGGTCGCGGCGGTCGGCGCCACCGTCGGTGACGCGCTCGGCGTGGGCGGAGTGGCGACCGGCTCGCCCTGGGGCGGGGGCGTCGCGGCAGCGCTCTTGTGGGTCAGCGCCACCCCTCCCACGACGGCCACCACGATCAACACCAACGCGCCGCCAGCGAGTCCGATGAACAACCGCGCGCTGCTCTTCTTCGTCCCGGTATAGGTCGCGCTCGGCTGACCCGTGTTCGAACCCCAAGCCCCCCGCGTGTTGGCGGTGGGTGGGATCTGAGGCTGCGAGCCCGCGAGCGGAGCCGGATGGGCATGAGCGGCACTCGAGTCCACCAGGGTGCCACCGACCAGCACGGGGTTCGTCACCGCACCGACGGCCGAGCCCTTGGTGAAGACGCCGGTGATGCGGCCGACCGACACCTGCGTGTCCCGCCCGCCGAACGGCGCCAGCGCGCTGGCGAGGTCGGCCACGGTGGTGAAGCGCTGGTCCGGGGACTTGGCGAGGCATCGGTTGATGATGGCCTCCAGCTCCGGCGGCACGTCGGGACGCGCCACGCGCAGGGGAGGCGGCGGATCTGCCACGATGGCCGCGAAGACCGCGCCAGCGGACTCGCCGTCGAACGGACTTCGCCCGGCCAGGAGCTCGTACAAGATGATGGCGAGGGACCAGATGTCGGCGCGAGGGTCCACGTGCTTGCTGCTGCGGATCTGCTCCGGCGCCATGTAGAGCGGCGACCCCATCACGCCCGCCGTCTGCGTGAGCTGCTGGGACTGGCCCCCTTCGTTGGCCTTGGCGATGCCGAAGTCGAGCACCTTCACCAAGGGAGAATCGTCGGCACGTCGCGTCACGAAGAGGTTGCTCGGCTTCAGGTCACGGTGGACGATACCGAGCTGGTGGGCTTCGGCGATGGCCTCCATCGCCTGCATCACGTAGTCGACGGCTTCGCTCACATGGAGCCGGCCGCGCTCCATGAGCATCTGTCCGAGGTCCTGCCCCTCGAGAAACTCCATGACCATGTAGGGCGAACCGGTGTCGAGCTTGCCGACGTCGGTGACCTTGGCGACGTGCTCGCTCTTGATTCGCGTGGCTGCCTGTGCCTCACGCGTGAAGCGAGCCACCGTCTCGGGGCTGTCGGCTGCCGCCGGCCTCAGGAACTTGAGGGCGACCCGGCCACCGAGGTGGATGTGGCGGGCGGCCACGACGACGCCCATGCCACCCACGCCCAGCACCTTCTCCACTTCGTACTTGTCGGCGAGGATGTCGCCCGCCTTGACGGGTGCCAGTTGGTCGGCCTCAGAACCCCACATCCTAGAAAGGATAGTGGATCTTCTCGACTCCGTGAAGTGACCGACCCGAGATCCGGCCGAAGTCAGCGAAATCTGGGGCTCACTCGACGGGGGGTCTCCAGGTGACTCCCCACTTTTCCTCGAAGCGCCGCTTGTTCGTTTCCCAGAGCGTGAGGTACGCCGCGTCGTCGAGCTTGCCGAAGGTCGCCTGGCCGACGTGGTGCACGAACGCGTCGAGGGCAATCGCGAGACGCTGCCCGCTGCGTCGAATGGCCATCGAGAGGTCGTCGTCTTCGAACAGCCCGATGTCGTAGCGTTCGTCGAGGCCACCCAGAGCTTCGAGCGCAGCGCGCTCGAGGGCGGCGCAAAACAGAGCGAGTGACGGCGCCTCGGCGAGCTCGCCGCCCTGTTCGAAGGCGCGTTCGTACGCAAACGTCGCCATCTCGTCGAGCGTCGCGTAGTCGACATCGATGCGCGCCTGATTGGCGATTTGGTTGGTGACCGGACACACCATGCCCACGTCGGGGTTCCGCTCGAGCGCGGCGACGAGCCGCGATAACCAGCCGGGGCCCACGACCGTGTCGTCGTTCAGCAACACGACGTAGCGGCCGCTCGAGCGCGCCAGCCCTGCGTTGACGGCGCGGGGAAACCCGACCCGCTTCTCCAGGCGCACGAGGGAGATGCCCGCTTCGCGACGAGCCAGCGCGCGCAGCATGTCCCGCGTCCCATCCCGCGATGCGTCGTCGACCACCACCACTCGGTAGTTTGCCCAACCGGTGAAGTGCAGAATCGATGCGAGACAGCTGCGACACAGATCCCGGGCGGCATGAGTCGGAATCACGATGCTGACCTCGGGGAAGCTCCGAGACATCTCTCGCGCGGAGGTCGTGACGCGCCAGCCGAGCTTCCGCGCCTCGCGCGCGGCGTCGCACCCTTCCGAGTCGCCGAGCAGTACTGCGTCGAGTACCCGCTGCCCTCGAGCGAGACCGTGGAGCTCCGAAGCGTCGGCATCGAATACGCGATGCCCCTCTCGGCGCAGCTGGTCGCGCGTGTCTTCCGGCAGCTCGACACCCGCCGCGACCACGACATCGAAACGCGGCCGGACACTCGGGACTTCGACTTCGAGCGGGATCGCTCGCTGGCGCTCGCCCGACGCGATGGGGTGCACGAGCGGCGAAAGCGCTGCCTTGGCTCCGCCCGGCAGCGCGCCCCAGGCGAGACGCGCCGCGTCCGGCGACAGGCGGACGATCCGTTGGAGTGTCCGCCGCGGCATGGCGGAAGCGTAACGCGAGTTCCGCGTCCCGCTGTAGCCTATTCCTCATGCTTCCAGCCGGGCCCGCGCGACGCATCTTGCTCCGCATCGCGGGCCTGAATGCGCTCCTCGGAAGCCTGGCATACGCCCGCGTCCTCGGGCTCGGCTTTGCATACGACGACCACTGGACCATCGTCGACAATGCCGCGCTGGGGCGCCCCCTCGGCGAGCTCCTCGGCTCCATTGCCCTCGCTCGCCCCGGGATAGAAGCCATCCCCGATTCGTCTCGCCCGCTCATGTTGGCGTCGGTTTGGCTCGACCGCAGATTGTTCGGCTCGGACCCGACCGGCTTCCACCTCGCGTCGCTCTCGTACTACGCGCTCGCGTGCGCGGCAGTCACCTTGTTGCTCTACGGGCTCTCGCGTCGGGTGCGCATCGCCGCGGCAGGAGGCGCCTTCTTCGCCCTCGCCCCCGTCCACGCCGAAGCGGTGGCTGCCATCAACTACCGCGAAGACGTGCTGGCTGGCCTCGCCGTCGCCCTCGTCGCGACGCACGTGCTTTCGCCGCGCGGACGCCGGGAGACACCGGGCCCGGCCTGGACCATGGCCGTCGTCCTCTTCGCCGGCCTCCTCGCGAAGGAGAGCGCAGTCGCTCTGTTTCTGGTGCTCGCGGGAGTCGTGGCGTTGCGGGGCTACGACCGGCGCTGGTTCGCGGCGCGTACGCACACCGGGGTCGCGCTCGCGCTCGTCACTCTGGTGTACGGAGGCTGGCGAGCGGCGTTGCGCGTCCGCGGCCTCGACAACGTGCCCCTCGCGCCACCGACCGACGCCCTCGGCCGTCTCGCCGCCACGGCGCGCTTCGAAGTCGAGGCGCTCGCCCATTCCCTGTTCCCCTTGGGCTGGTCGCCCGAATACGACCCGCGTGGACCTGCTTCGCCGGTCTGGTTGGTCGTGGCCGCTGCGCTCGTGGCGACGTGCGTCCTATTCGCGCGGCGCCGGAGCACGCGGCTCGTCGCGATCGGGTTCGCCATGGCACTCTTGGCGGCGCTTCCGAGCTCTCCACTCGTGGGCCCGAGCAACGAGCGCGCGGACCGCTACCTATTCCTCTCGCTGGCGGGCGGAGGACTCGCTTGGGGCTGGCTGGCGGAACACGCGGCACGAGTCTTCGCACGCCGCTGTCCCGCGCGATGGCTCGCCCAACCACTCCTGGGCTCGGCTTGGCTCTCACCGCTCCTCCTGCCGATGGCGCTCGCTTGTCAGCCCGCCCTCTCCGCCTGGAAGGACGATCTCACGCTCTGGACGGTCGCGAGCGAGAAGGCGCCACGGGCGTTTCGTAGTTGGGTGGGCCTGTCTCGCGCCCAGCGCCTCGCGGGTGAGCTTCCGGCGGCGGAAGCCAGTGTGGATCGGGCGCTCGCGCTCTACCCGGGGAGCCTCTCGGCCCACGTCACGCGCGCCTACGTGCGGCTCGCCCGCGGTGACGTCGCGGGTGCGCGCTCCGACATCGCGCGCGTACGCGAGCTCGGGGGCGCTCGCCAGCGAGGTCTCGCGCACGCGGCGCATTGCGCGGAGCTCTCCCCCGAGCAGGCGCGTGAGTGCATCGACGGCAAACGCTGACGGTGTATAAGCTCCTCTTCACATGACGCTGGAGCAGCCGGGAGAGCCCGCTCGCGCACTCGCGGACAGCTGGGTGCATCGCAGCGCGCGAGGCATCGAGTACGGGGTCGAGCAACCGTCGGGTAAGCCGGAGAGCGCCCTAGCGGCGTTGTTCGGCGCCTTGGCCACGACCTGGCGTCTCCGAAAGACGTTGTGGGTCTTGGTACTGAAGGAGTTCAAGTCACGCTACCGCGCCCAAGCCCTGGGCCTCGCCTGGTCGTTCGCCTATCCGTTGATCATGATGGCCACGGTCTCGTTGGCCTTCACCCACATCCTGAAGATCCGCATCCCGAACTTCGTCGTCTTCTATCTGATCGCCGCCATCTTCTGGCAGTGGTTCTCCAACGGCACACTGGCAGCCACCGGCTCGTTCGTGGAAAACGCTTCCCTCGTCAAACGCACGAGCTTTCCTCGCTACCTCTTGCCCGTCGCAGCCGTACTGGCCAACGGCATCAACTTCCTGCTCGAGTGGGTGTTGGTGTTCGGGTTCTACTTCGTCTTCCCCACCGCGTATCGCTTCAACGTGACGATCCTGGCGCTCGTGCCACTGTCGTTCCTGGAGCTCATGATCCTGGTGGGCGTGGGCCTCAGCACTTCGGCGCTGAACGTGCGCTACCGCGACGTCTACTACATCGTCACCAGCGTCTTGACCTTCGGCTTCTGGCTGTCGCCCTTGCTCTATTCGACGGAGATGGCCCCTCCCACGCTCCGCGCCCTGCTCCGCCTGAATCCGCTGGCGGGCGTGATGGAAGGCGCCCGCGACGTGGTGATGGCCGGCCGCTGGCCCCGCCTCGAAAACCTCTTGCCCGCCGTCGCCACCGCGACCGTGGTCTTTCTGATCGGCTGCGCGGTCTTCCGCCGGCAAAACCTCCAGCTCTCCGACTACGTATGAGCGACGACGTAGTGATCCGAGTCTCGGGCGTGGGCAAGCGCTATGCTCGCGTCCACGAGAAGCCCATGTTGCTCCGGGACATGGTTTTCTTGCTCGGAGCGAAGCGACGCGTCGTCGACGAGCTCTGGGCGCTCCGCGACGTTTCGTTCGAAGTGACGCGCGGCGAGACGTTCGGGATCTTGGGGCCGAATGGCAGCGGCAAGAGCACGCTGCTCAGCCTGCTCGCCGGCACGAGCTTCCCCAGCGAAGGCACGGCTTCGACCCGTGGCCGCGTGTCGCCGCTGCTCGAGCTCGGGGCGGGCTTCAGCGAGGACATGACGGGCGAAGAGAACATCATCGTGAACGCCGGGCTGCTCGGGCTCACGGCTCGTGAGGCGGAGCAGAAGATGCAGGCCGTGGTGGACTTCGCCGAGCTCGGGCACGTCATCGACACGCCAATCCGTCAGTATTCGTCCGGCATGAAGGCGAGGCTCGGATTCGCCATCGCCATGCACGTGTCGCCCGACGTGCTCGTCATCGACGAAGTGTTGGCCGTGGGAGACATCCGCTTTCAGGAAAAATGTCGAATCGAAATCGACAAGAAGCGGGCGCAAGGCGTCACGACGGTGATGGTCGAACAGAACCCTGACGCCATCGGTGCCCGCTGTGATCGAGCACTCTGGCTCAGGGACGGGCGCGTGCAGAACGTGGGCCCCGCAGCCGACGTCGCAGCCGAATACGCGGCGGCGATGACCGGTTGAGGCGGCGTCAGCGCGAACGGCGCGCGCAGAGCTCGAACCCACCGACCCCGAACACCCCGGCGTAGTTCACCGGATCGAACCTGAGCTCGACGAGGCGCTCGTCTGCGAAGAAGGCGGGGTGGAGCTTTTCGTCCAGGTGCACGACGAAGGACTGCCAATCGCCGAGAGTCCCGGCGAGCTCGACGCTGAGGCTCTTGTGCTCGGAGAACCCCGAGTCTCGCGCGTGACGGAAGTAGATCTGCGCGTAGGTGTAGCCGTGGTTGCTGCACCAGACGTCGAAACGGAAGGCGCCGACGTCACGCGGAGACACCGGGTCGAGCTGCAGGTAGAAACTCGGATCCGGGCCCAGCGAGCTGAAGCGCGCGGTCCCCAGGTAGCGAGCTTCGAGAATGACTTCCGGTCCGGGGCGCACCCGTCGGCTCGGAAAGCGGAAGCGTTGCAGGGTGTCGAGCCGCTCGTCGCTGAGGGCGCGGCGTGCGAGCGAGCGCACCGACTCCGGCAAGTACGGTTTCAGACGCTCGGCGGCCCGGTACCAGCGCTACCCCGGTGTCGCGCGGCGGGCTCGAGGGGGGTAGCCGCCGAGCTCACGAGCGCGACCCGAGTCACCCGCGCTCCCGCCAAGAGTTCGTAGTCACGCGGCGAGAGCTCGGCGTCGGGACGTTCGCCGAGCGCATAAACCGAGCGCTGAGCGGCGAGCCAGGCATCGAGCCGGGGCTCCTCCGGGCGCGGCCTGCGGGCGGCGAGCGAGGGGAACGGCGGCCCTTCACGCGCCAACGAGACCAGCACGTCGGCAGCTTCTTTCGCCGAGCCGACCAAGAAGCCATGATCGGCTCCAGAGAGGCGGTCGGCGAGCGCACCCTGCCGCGCGGCCACCACCGGCACTTCCGCTGCGAGGAGCTCGCTCAGGGTGAGCGAGAAGGTCTCCGGCCAGATGGGCAGGAGCAAGCCGACGTCGATCTGCGCATCGCGGAGCAAGCCCACGATCTCGTCGCGAGCGTACGCACCGTAGCGAGTCACCGGCACGCCGAGCTCCGAAAGCCGAGTATCGAAGTCGAAGCGGTCGGTGCGACCAAAGACGTGCCACTCGATGGGCTGCCCGGAGAGCGCCTTCATCACCTCCAGATATTGCTTGGCTCCCTTGGAGGGGTAAGCGACTTCACCGAGCAGCGCCACGCGCAGGCGACCAGAGCCGCGCGCGAGCGGTTCGTCCGCCGCGCCGCGGGGGATGTAAGCGTGAGGGAGCACCGCATGACGCCCGCCGCCTTCGCCGTACACCGACTCGACGATGGCGCGGGCGCTCGCAGATGGAAACCAAACCTGCCGAGCACCCGCCAGCCACTTGCGGAAATGCGCGCGGTGTTCGCTCGCGAAGCGCACGGGGTCCACGGGCAAGGGTTCGCCGGTTTCGCGATACAGCGCCGCGAGGCACTCGCGGGTGGCCTCTCGATCGCGGCAACGCTCCGGACAACACGAAGTGGACGTGGCCACGTCGAGCAGGTTCGGGCTCGGGCAGACGGCGTAGAAGTCGTGGAGCGTGAGCGAGTAGGGCACTTCCGAGCGCCGCAGCACGCGGCGAAGCGACAGCGGCCAGCCGAGCAAGTGGTGCACGTGCACGTGCCCCACGCCGAACGCTCGCAAGATCTCGCCGAAGCGCTGCTCCAACTCGGCGTGCTCGTGACAGCGCCGCGCGAGCGGAGAGTGAAGGCGGAAGCGAAAGCGGCTCGCGCCAGCCAGGTCGCCGGACAAGACCTCGGCCACGACGATGGCCTGGCTCTCGGGGTAGGCGATCACGACGCGGGGCAGAGCGAGCTCGCGCACCAGGTCGCGCACGACCCACTCGGTTCCGCCGCAGCTGGCGTCGAACGGCGAAGCGTGAAGCAAGAGCATCAGCGCCGGCGAGCGGCTCACCGCGGCTCGGCGCAGGTGAAACCGGATTTCGTCGTGGACGCCGGAGAGCGGGTTCTTCTCGACGTAGTGGGCGACCGCCGCGTGGTAGCCCGGGTGCCGAGCCTCGAGCAGCTCTGCATTTTCGGCCTTGAGGCGCGTGCTCTCCGTGCCGAACGATGCGCTGCCTTCGTGCCAGACGTAGACGTCGTCACACAGGCGAAGGCGAAAGCCCGCAGCTTTGGCGCGCTCGCCCAGATCGTTCTCCTCGCCGAACCCACGACCGAAGACCGGATCGAAAACGCCCACTCGATCCAGGACCTCCCGCTTCACGTACATGCAGAAGCCTACCGGCGTCACGAGCTCGGGGCGGGTTCGACGCGAGCACTTCTGCACCAGCCGCGCCATGTCCTTCGCGCGAAGACCCGGCGGCAGTTGGTTCGGCCGACAGAAGTCCGGCACGCTGCAGATGGTCGCGTTGTTGCTGAGCGGCGAGACGATGCCGGTCTCCTCGTCCGCCAGGGCTGCCGCCTGGATGCGCCGGAGGAACCCGCGGAACACCTGTGTATCGCTGTTGAGCAAGAGGACGTCGCGGCCGGTCGCGTGGGAGAAGCCGCGATTGGCGCTGAAGACGAAGCCTCGGTTCTCGGAGTTCTCGAGCAAGACCACCCGACGATCGCCGTCACGCAGGCGGACGAGCTCGCGTTTCAGCTCGACGTCGGTGCTGGCATCGTCGACCACGACCAGGCGAAACTCGCCCCGAGCGTGGCGGAGTACGCTGCGGAGACAGCGCAGCGTGTGCTCGCGGGCATCGAACACGGGCACCACGACGTCCACCGGACGGCGCGCGGCGGGGTGTACACGCGCGACGCGGAAGACCGTACCCGTCGAGGCCGACTCGATTCGCTCCAGCTGACAGCCGGTGTCGTCGAGGCGCCGGCGGAGCCAAGGCCGCAAATGGTCCAGCCGCCGCTGGCTCGCGAACGCGACCGACTCGTCCACCGCGAGCTCGCCGACGCGCGAGCGCAGTAGCGCGCGGCTCGCGCGCGAAGCGGCTGGCAGCGAGGTCGCGTCCGGAGCTGCGACCGCCGGCAGCGCGAGGGGCGCGTCGGTCAGGAGCACCAGCGCAAGCACGCGGACGCTGCCCGGGCGGTCCAGTGGATCGAGGCGGAAACGCACCTGGCCCGTGGGAAACGCCGCGTTGGCCGAGCCGAGGTCGAGCAGGTAGTCGTGATCGGCACCGTCTGCCACGATGGACACCCGCGCGCTCTCGGCTTCGCCGAACTCGCGCCAAGCGTTGCCCTGCCAAAAGAGCTGGGCGTGGCCGGTGCCGGTGAGCGCGGTAGCGCGCAGCCGCAACGCGGCCCAACGGAAGCGCCGACCACCGAGATCGACGCTCGCGGTCAGATACGCGGGGTCGTCCCCGGTGACCGCGCTCTCGCCCAGCGACGACGGGGCGTCTTCGATGTCCGAGGCCGGGTACCAACCGCTCCGTCGTGGCGAGCCTGCGATCAAGACCTGGGTTCCCTCGACCGTGACGCCGGCCAGAGCGCTCTCGATCGACGCCTGGACTTCGGTGGGGCTCGGGGCGAAAGTCACGGGGCGGTCGAGCGCCGCCCGCAAGCGCGAGCGCTCCGCGAAGCGGCGCGCCGGGGAAAGCGCGCGAGTGACGAGGTCGGTGCGCCCGTCGAGGTCGGGCACGTGGAGCGGGAGCAGCGGCGGCTCGGGTCCGATGGCCCGCACCGCCAGGCTCCCGAGCAACGCCGACAGGCGCCCGGCCACCGCCCGGCTCGAGTGCTCTTGGGCAACCGACAGCGCAGCAGCTCCGCCGACGCGGCGCCCGACGCCGCTCTCCAGAGCGAGTTCCAGCGCCACGACCCACGCCCGTTCGTCGTCGGCCAAGAAGCCCGATTCGCCATGCACGATGGCAGCACGCATGGCGGCGATGGGCGTCGCGACCACGGGGATGCCGAGCGCTCCGGGTTCGAAGAACTTGAGAGCGCTCTTCCCATCCGTGAACGCGTTGATCTCGGCGATGGGCGCGATGGTCACGTCGCACGCGGCGTAGGCGATGGGCAGCGTTCGATGGCTCAAGAACGGCAGGCGCACGACGCGCTGCTCGACGCCCGAGAGCGCCACCCCGGCATCCAAGAATCCGCCGAGAATCAGGCGCGCGCCCGGCTGGGTCTCGAGCACTCTCCGCAGCGCCGGCACGGCCACTCCGAAATCCAGATCGTGGGTGTTGGAGCCGGCGAAGTAGCCGATGGTCGGACCACTCCGCTCGCGGCTCGCCAGCCGCGGGGCGAGGGCGAAGTACTCGTCCGGAACCACGTTCGGATGCACGTGAGAGGGCTTGCCCGCGCGAGCCGCCCAGTCGGCCAGGGCCGGAGTACTGCCGACGAACGCATCGCACGCTCGGAATGTGCGTTCGACGGCGCGGACCTCTTCGCTGTACTTGGCGCGTGCGTCAGCATCCTCGCGCACGAAAGGCAGGAGCGGCACGGCCCGCTCGTCGAAGATCAGGTCGTCGCAGTCGAAGATCAGCGGAACGCCCGCACGACGTGCCGCGCCGACCACGCGCTCGACTCGCTCGTCCCAGCGCAAGCGGAACGCCACGATCACCGAGTAGCGAGCGACGGCCAGCGGAAGCTCGGGTTCCGACAGCGAGACGACGTTGGCGAGTGCACCCGCGGCGCGAAGCTGCAGCGCAGCGTGGATGCACCGATAGCGAAACGGGGCGTCCGTGCGGTCGGCGATGATCAAGACTCGAAGCCGCGCCACCTCGACCTTCACTTCCCGCTCGGCCGGAGCAACGTGATGCGCCGGAGGACGTAGCTGCCGGGCGCCTCGCCCGGGTCGAGACGCAGAGCGCGGATCGGACCGCGGAAGCCAGCGACCCCTGCCAGCGACGCGACGAACGTGTCGGGGCGCCCGGGCACGGGTGTGAGGCGCGTCTGGCTCGCTTCGGAGAACCCCACCGCCCCGGCGCTCTGCCAGTAGAGCTGGGGCAGCGCTCCTGGCGGCGCACCGAGCTCGACTTCGACGGCTCCGACGTCGGCGTTCACGAGCCACGGTGTCGGGAACGCGAGCCATGGATCCGAGGAGCCTGCCTTCACGTCGAGCCCGTCCCGCGTGACGCTGACCTGGGTGTGCTCCTCGAGCGCGCTCGGCAACGCGCGGAGCTCGGGTCGATCGCCGAAGCGCACCCGGCGCAGCACCAGATTGGTGCCCGGCGTCTCGGGGAAATCCACACGTACGCCATGCAGCGGCTGCTCGGGATCGAGCACGAACTCGACGCGCTGGCTCCCCGTCCGGAGTTCTTGCGCAATGCTGCACCGCTCTTCGAAGACCTTGCACTCGGGTGACGTGAAGAACAGCTGGAGCGTGCCCGCCCGGTCGCTGTCGAGCTCGAGCGCGAGCACGGCGGCGCGGAGCGGCGTCTCGAACGCCCACGACAGGTTCGGATCGCGTCCCACGGTGGTCACCACCAATTCGACGCCCTGCGCGTGAGCGACGACGTGACGCTGGTGCCGCGTCGGCCCGCCCTGAGGCGCCGGCCACAGCTCGTAGCTCGCCGGCCCTTCGACGCGAGCGAATTCCCAGGACGCGAGCTCCGACGAGCGCTTGGGCTCGGGCTTGGGAGCCGAGCGGCCGTCGCACACGCAGCCAGCGAAGAACGGCGGGCAGATGCACAAGAGCGCGACGCACGCACGAGCCCTACGCGCCATCTACGCCCCTTCCACGCCATGCTTGGTGTGTGCCCAGGTCGAGCTCCGACGGCGAACGAAGCCGTAAATCGCGATGGGGATGCTGCGCAGGACGAATCCGGGCTGCAGGGCATAGAGCAGCCAGATGCCGGGGCCTCGGGCGTGGCGCGCGACGGCGGGGACGGCCGAGAGGAAATACACGAACGCGAGCCGAAGCCCGCGGCGGGCGGAGTCTCCACCGCCATCGCCCAATGCAGCGCGAAGCGCGAGCTCGGCGCTGGACGACGCGCCGAGCGTGACGGCGGTGAACAAGAGCGACGGAGACAGGAGCCGAACGGCCACGTCGAGTGTGTTCAACCGGTCGAGGACGGTCTGCCCAGGCGACAGCGACGCCGCGAGCAAGGTGGGAAGCCAGCGCTCGGCCGTTGCCCAGCGCCCCTGCATCCAGCGCCTGCGTTGCTGCACCGACGCATTCATCGCAACCGGGCGCTCGTCGAGCGTGCGCGCCTGGGGCTCGTACGCCACGCGCACGCGACTCAGGGCGAGCCGCGCGCTCGCCTCCAAGTCGTCGGCCAACGCGTTCTCGGGTGCCAGGAGCGTCGCAAAGAGCTCGGGCTCGGCGGCGTAGCCAGTGCCCATCAAAGCTGCCGAAAGACCGAGCCGTTCCCGCGGGCGCTCCACCAAGCCGTCGATGACCCAGAACCCGATGGCGCCGAAGCCCGACACCCACGAAGCGTCCGGATTCTTGGCGTCGACGAACCCCTGCACCACGCGCTCGCCCGCCCGTAGCCGGGCGGCAACCGCGGGCAGGAAGTCCGCATCGGCGACATTGTCCGCGTCGAAGACCGCGATGGCATCCCACGCCCCACGCGCGCTGACCTCCGCGACGCCGAAGGCGACCGCGGCGGGCTTGCCACGCGCGCCGCCCGAGTGCCTGACGATCACCCGAGCGCCCGCCGCTTCGGCGCGGCGGGCCGTGTCGTCCGAGCAGTTGTCGGCCACCACGAACACCTCGAAGCGCTCGGCCGGGTAGCGTTGGTTGGAGAGGCTCCGTACGCTGGCTTCGATCACCGGCGCCTCGTCATGCGCGACCACGAGGACGGCGATCCGCGGAGCCTCTTCGGGAGTGGTTGCAGGTGCGCGCGGGCGCTCGCGGCCGAAGATCAGCGACGCACCCCAGATCCCCAGCGTGTACCACGCATGCGCGTGCAGCAGCGCGCGAGAGAGTCCGAGTACGCCGTAGACAGCGGAGAGCGGAGCTCGCACGACGCGCATCGAAACTGGGCCCGACGGGCACGCTAACACGCCGGGAAAGTCCCATGGTATCGGCTTGATCCTGTCGAGATTCCGGCGGATGATGCTGGCCTTCGCCTGTTGCCCGCGCGGGCTCTTTCTCGCTCGAAACCACCATGAACCTGGCTGAAGCGCGCCGCACGCTGCGCTCTTTCGGGAGCCCGAGAAAGCTCCACGCGCACATCGACTACTGGGGCTCGTTTCAGGGCGACGAGCTCTTGATCGCGGGCTGGGTCCACGACCTCGGCGCGACCCTCGAGCTCGAGCTTTGGGCCGACGGCAGCGAGGTCGCGCTCACGTCTCTCACCATCGTGCGCGGAAGCCGACCCGACGTGACCGCCCGCTACGGCGGCGAGCCAGATGCACGAATCGGGTTCGTACTCCGAGCCGACTTGGCCCAGTCTCTCCGCAGCGACGCCGAGCTCACCCTGCGCGTGCACGGCAGCCAGGGCGAGGCCGAGCTCGGCCTGACGGCGACCGCCCGCGAGAAAGGCGAGAAGTTCACTGCGTCCATCCGTGGCTACGCCGACCGCGATCGGCAGGCGGCCATCCGGCTCGCGACTTCGGTCTTGGGCGTGGGAGCCATCGATCTCGGCTCGGTCCGCCTCAACGTCGAGCGAGCGTTCTTGGTGGGAACCCGAGGCGTGTTCCTACAGGGTTGGCTGTTCGATCCGGAGGCCAGCCTGAAGGGGCTTCGGGTCCGGGTCGCGAACGCGTCCAGTGAAGACGTGCTGCTCGAACTCGGGCGCCTTCCGCGGCCCGACGTCGATCGCGCCATCGACGTTCGGCTCGGCGCCGGCGGCGACTGGGGCTTCGTCTGCTTCGCTCCGGTGCAGGCGCCAGCGGGGAGCGCGCACGCCGAGCTGCTCATCGAAACCCGCGCGGCGGTAATCTCCGTACCCGTCGACCTCCTCCCACTGTCGCGGGACGCGGTGCGCCTGAGCACCGACCTCTTGAGCCCCGTCGATCCGAGCGGCGCCCGCGTGGTGGAGCTGCTCGAAGCGCACATCGCCCCCGCCATCGAAGCCGGCTACCAGCCGGCGCCGCCCGCACCGGGAGAGGTGGAGGTGTATCGCTTCGGGCAGCTACCCGCGAGTCCCAAGCGATCGCTGGTCATCCCGCTGTTCGGCCGCGCGGACTTCATGCTCTACCAGCTGAACGAGCTCGCCCGAGATCCGGATCTGGCCGAGACCGAGATCGTCTACGTCATCGACGATCCGCGCCTGACCGAGCATGCGCTGGGCTTCGCGCGCACGCTGCACGAGCTGCTCGAGATCCCACTGATGTTGGTCGACACGGGTCGAAACCGCGGCTTCGCCGGCGCCATCAACCTGGGTGCCGCCCAGTCGAGCGGCCGCTACCTCGTGCTCTTGAACTCGGACGTCTTGCCCAAAGAGCGCGGCTGGCTGGACCGGCTGGAGCGCGAGCTCGAGGCCTTGCCCGACGCCGGGCTCGTCGGACCTCGCCTGCTCTTCCACGACGGCACGGTGCAGCACGACGGCATCGCCTTCCGCCGGGATCCAACCTGGCCGACGCTGTGGCTGAACGATCACCCGGGGAAAGGCATCCCGGCCCACCTGGTGCGCGGACCACGGGTCGAGCGCGTGCCCGCCGTGACGGCCGCGTGTGCCGTGATCGCGCGCGCGTTCTTCCAAGAGCTCGGCGGACTCGACGAGGGCTACATCGTCGGGGACTACGAAGACAGCGACCTGTGTTTGCGAGCCGCTGCCCGCGGGCGCGCGAGCTACGTGGTTCGTGACGTGACGCTCTACCACCTCGAACGCCAGTCGCAGAGCCTCGCAGGGAGTGGGTCGTGGCGAACGATGGTGACCTTGTACAACGCTTGGCGCCACGGCCGCCGCTGGGCCTCGGAGATCGAGGCCTCGGTGCGAGCGAGGCGCACATGAGCGAAGACCGCATCCTGCTCGTGGCCCACGGCCACCCCACCGTGTCCAGAGGCGGTGCAGAGATGGTGGCCAAGCTGCTGTTCGACGAATATCGCGCGCGCGGCCTCGACGCGACGCTGCTCGCCCGGAGCAGCGCCCCGTCCCACGGTGGCACCGCGTTTTCCGCGGGGCACTCGCTCCGCGAGCTCTCGTTCCTCACGTCGATGTCGGACTACTTCGTGTTCCGCAGCGCAGACGCGCGACACGTGTTCAAGGATTTTCGGGAGCTCCTGCTCCGGCTGCGCCCCACCGTCGTGCACTTCCACCACTACCTGCACCTCGGCATCGAGCTCATCCACGAGGCGAGGCGGACGCTGCCCGACGCCAAAATCGTGCTCACGCTGCACGAATACCTGTTGCTCTGCCACCACCAAGGCCAGATGGTGAAGACCAAGAGCTACGAGCTCTGCTATCGCTCCGCGCCCGACGACTGTGCGCGCTGCTTCCCGGAGCGGTCTGCCGCCGACTTCTTCCTGCGCAAACGCTACTTCGAGGCGTTCTTGGAAGACGTGGACGCATTCATCGCACCGAGTCGCTTCCTGCTCGAGCGCTATGTGGAATGGGGCATCCCGGCCGAACGCATCCGCTTCATCGAATACGGACAACCGAAACGCGAGCCGCTCCCTCCGCGCGAGCTCGCCGCCGGCGAAACGCGGAATCGCTTCGCGTATTTCGGTCAAATCAACCGCTTCAAGGGCGTGCTCGTCCTGCTCGAGGCCTGGCAACGCTTGTCCGCCAAGGAAAAGAAGCGCATCCAGCTCGAGATCCACGGCTCCACGCTGCTCGGGCACGACCCCGCCTTCGACGAAGTGTTGCGTCGAAAGCTCGACGAGCTCGACGGCGAAGTGAAGTACTTCGGCCCCTACGAGTCGCGCGAGCTCCGCGGGCTGATGGCCGAAATCGACTGGGTCATCGTGCCTTCCACGTGGTGGGAGAACTCACCCGTCGTGATCGAAGAAGCGCTCGGCAACGGGCGCCCGATCTTGTGCAGCGACATCGGGGGCATGGCCGAGAAAGTCCGGGATGGGCTCGATGGGCACCACTTCGCGGTCGGCAACGCCGCGGCGCTCGCGACCTTGATGGCCAAAGTCTCGCGTGGGAACGAAGCTTGGGACGAACTGCGGAGCCGCATGGGTCCGCCGCCGGCCCTCGCCCACACGGCCGACCAGCAGCTCGAGCTCTATCGCACGGCGCGGAGCTGAGCGCCGCGTCTCAGCGCCGAGACAACTCGGCTCGCAATCGCTCGACTTCGGTCTCGAGGCTCTCCACCCAGCGGTTGCGAATCGCGAGCTCGGCGCGAACGGCCCACGGGTCCCAAGCGATGAGCTCGTCCGGAGACCGGATGAAGTTCGTCTCCGGCGTGATGTCGTCGTACTGGAGGTGCCAGCGCCCGTGTTCGCTTTCGATGAAGCGCGGACAACGTTCGCGAAACACCTTGCGCATGCCATGGGATTGACTCCGAATCGGGTAGTGACGGAGCACGAAGCGCAGCGGGAAGATGTTGCGTCCATCGAACGCCGCTTCATGACCGCCGGATGGCACCAGCGCCACGGGACCGGTGTTCTTCCAGCACTTCACCTGGAGGATGTCGAAGTGCCTCGGCAATTCGTAGTGGGTGAAGGCGGACCGGAGGTCGCCTCCCGGCACGAAGTCGTCGTGCACCGGACGAAACTGGAAGAGCGCGAAGTCGATGGCGTTGTAGCCGAGGCGATCGACGGCGCCGACGGCTGGACCGAGGGGCACGCCGGGCCAAGGGCTCTCGCGGAGCTCGTCTGCGTCGGCATGGATCACCCAGTCGTAAGCGAGCGTTGCGGCGAGCTGCTCCTTTCGCCGCAGGATCGCCTCCCACGCGAAACGTTCGCCATCCTCGGGAGGAAACCCGCTTTCGTCAGGGAAGCGCTCGATGGCCACGAGCCCACGGCCCAAGAAGCGCGACGCCTCCTCGACCGTTCCGTCGGTGGAACGGTGGTCGATGAGATAGACGGACACCTGCTGCTCCACGAGATCGCCGATGACCTGAGCAATCACGTCGGCCTCGTTGTAAGCCGCGATGATCGCGAGGACGCGCGGGCTCTCGGAGAGCATCGCTTCGTTCTTAGCGTGCCGAGCCCGCGCAGCGGCAGAAAATTCCGCGGGCAGGCGCGACGGCCTAGGCGAGAGCCGAAACGCGGCGCTTCACCGCGATGGCGACGAGGCTCGTCCCGAGGGGGAAATCCCAGCGCGCGAGCAGACTTGCCTCGAGTCTCAGACACGTGGCGAGCGCTCGCCCGACGATCCTGGGCGAAGCTCCGAGGTCCGAGCGTGCGGGCCCGCGCTGAACGCGATCGGAAACTGCACGCGCCGCGACCAAGGGCAAGAGCAGTGTGTTGCAGTAGGTGCAGCGAAGCACGTGGAGACCGGATTGCTCCAGCAGGCGGCAGAGTCCCGTCCGCGTATACCGGCGCCGAGTTTCGACGGCACGGTCGTGAGCGCGGCGTAGGGCTTCGAGCGCCGGCACGCGAACCACCAAGTAGCCGCCCGGCCTGAGTACCCTCGCGAGCTCTCGCACCGCGAGCGCGTCGTCTCGGACACCAGCGTCACTCAAGACGTCCAGCGAAAACACCCGGTCGAAGGTCTCGACTTCGAAGGGCAACGCTTCGACACTGGCTAGCCGCGTGTTGTCGAGACCACGAGCACGGCACAGCTCGAGCGCCCGCTCCGACGCATCGACGCCGATGGCGCGGCGGCCGAACCCGGTCAGATTGAAGCCGGTGCCGCAACCGGCATCCAGGGTGGTCGAGCGAGCGTCCTCCGGCAAACCTTCGGCCGCGAGCAGCGCGCGCACGATCTCGCGCATGCCCACGTACCACCAGTGGTGCTCTTCGGCCTCGAACATGGCCTCGGTCTCGGCGGGAGTCATGCGAGCTCGCGCCGGAGCGCCGCCAGGTCGCGCAACATGTGGAGGATCTGCCGCGGACGAAAGGCCTGACTCCGACCGTGCTGGCGCGGGTAGTGACGCACCGGAACCTCGACGAAGCGGGCGCCGGCATCCTGGGCCTTGCGCACGAATTCGACGCAGATCGCGCCAGAGTCCGAGGCGAGCCCGACTCGGTCGAGCACGCTGCGCCGGATCAGGCGGAAGTCGCAGTCCACGTCGCGCACCACGAGGCGGAACACGCGTCGGACGACGGCCTCGTAGAGCGCGCCGGTGACCACGCGAGAGAGAGGGTCGCTGCGCCTCGCCTTGTAGCCCTGGACCACGTCCACTCCTTCGGTGAGCGCCCCCCACAGTCGACGGAGCTCGCTCGGATCGTATTGCCCATCGCCGTCGGTGTAGAAAACCAGCTCGTTTTGGCACGCGCCAAAGCCGCTCCGGAGCGCGCCGCCGTAGCCGCGGTTCTGCGGGTGGGTCAGGACCCGCAGCCGGTCGTACCGCCGAGTGAGCTCCTCCAGAACCTGAGCCGTTCCGTCCGAGCTGCCGTCGTCGACCACGATGATCTCGTAGTCCGGGGTGAGCTCGCGGGCGGTCCGGTCCGCAGCCTCGACCAGAGCGCCGATGCTGTCTCGATCGTTGTATGCAGGGAAGAAGACGCTCAGCGAGGGCGTCGGGGTCATGCGTCGAGGCACTCCGGATCTTCCGCGCTCTCCTGGGGCGAGCGGGCCGCTGGCTCGTCGGAACGGCGGATCAGCGACAAGAAGCGCTCGTACTCTCGGATGTAGTCCCCTGCGTCGTAGAAGTGCGACGCGAACACCAACAGGATCGCATCCGCGGAGTACCTGTGCTGCGTGGACCAGGTCATGGGCGGTAGGTAGACGCCCACGGCCGGCGACGCGAGGTGGATGTCTTGGCGCTCGTGTCCGTCGTCGACGATCACGCTGCAAGAGCCACGGATGCACACCAAGAACTGTTCGCAGCGCCGATGCGCGTGGGCACCGCGCACCTCTTCGCTCGGAACGTCGTAGACCAAGAAGTAGCGTTGCGCCGGAAACGGCACGTCCCGCTCGAACTCGCCCGCGGACAGGCTGCCGCGAAGATCTTGGAACATGCGCATCCGGTGCAGCGTCACGCCTTTCACCCGCGTGGCACTGACCTTGTCGTCGGTGGGCCGCGCGGCCTCTGCCGCCACGAGCTCGCCGCCGACGTAGCCCGAGATGCGCGCCGGATTGCCCGTGACGATGGCGTTCATGGGGACGTCGGCCATCACCACGGCCCCCGCGCCCACTCGCGCGTTCTGGCCCACGCTGACGCCGGGCAACAGCGTCGCGTTGGAGCCGAGTGTCGCGCCGCGCCCCACCCGAGTCACCAGCAGCTTCCCCGCGTCCGGCGGAGTGTCGGCGGAAAAGACGACGTTGGCGCCGACGTTGACTTCGCTTTCGATTCGCACGCCATCGGACAGATGGACGCCACTGCCGATCCGCACGTGGTCGCCGATGACGACGTCGTCGGACACGAACGTCTGGTCGCCGATCACACAGCTCTGCCCGACGACAGCGCCTGGACGCACGTGAGAGAACGCTCCGATGCGCGTGCCCGAGCCCACGTTGGAGCTCTCGCAGAGGGCCTTTTCGTGGACCTCGAACCTCATGCGCGCCACCGATTGCACGCGCTGACCACTCGACTCACGTCGTCGTCGCTCAACTGGGGGTGAATGGGTAGGGAAACCTGGTGGAGCGCCCAACCCTGCGCGCGCTCGAGGGAGCCGGCGACTTCGAACGTCGCTTCGGCGAGCGCAGGCTGGTCTGGAATCAACACCGGGAAGTGCATGCCACTTTCGATTCCTTCTGCTTCCAGGTGCGCGCGAAAGGCGTCCCTATCGCCCGTGACACGCACCGGGAACAAGTGCCACGCCGGCTCGTTGCCCGCAACACGCCGGGGCAGCACGAGCCGCGGGTGCTCGATTCGGGTCAGATACGCGGCGGCAACCGCAGCGCGGCGCGCGTTCATCTCCGGGAGGCGCGGCAGCATGACGCTGCGCAAGATGGCGGCTTGCAGCTCGTCGAGGCGGCTGTTCATGCCGAGCTCGGCGTGGCGGTGCCGATCGACTCGACCGTAGTCACGGAGAGAACGCACGCGAGCGGCGAGCTCCGCGTCACGCGTGAGGAGCGCGCCACCGTCCCCGAGGCATCCGAGATTCTTCGTCGGGTAGAAGCTGGTGCAGGTCGCGCTGCTTCGGAGGCCGACTGGCTCGCCCTGGCTCCTGGCCCCGATGGCCTGAGCACCATCCTCCACGACGTGCACCCTCGACGCGAGGGCTGCGACCTGGCGCGTATCCAGGGCTCGCCCGTAGAGATGAACGAGCACCAGGAAGCGGATGGTCGAGTCGCGGTCGAGCACCCGCGCGCACGCCTCGAGGTCGAGCAGCCCGTCTTCGTCCACGTCGACGAAGACGGGTACGCCCCCGGCACGCACGATGGCGAGCGTCGTCGCGAACGAGCTGAGGGGCGTGGTGAGCACCTTCTGGCCAGTCTCGAGGCCGAGCGCCACGAGGCCGAGCTCGATGGCGTCGTGACCGCTGCCACAGCCAACGGCGTGCGCGAGGCCCCAGAACTCGGCGAGCTCGCCCTCGAACCGAGCGACCTCTTCGGACAAGATGTAGTGTCCACGCTCACCGACGCGATCCACCGCTCGGTGCACGTCTGCCCGGATCTCGCGCCATTGCGCAGCGAAGTCGTTGAGCGCGATCACGCGGTCCCTCGAGCGGATTGTTCCACGAAGATCGGGGGCATGGGTAGCGGAAGCGTTGGTGCCCACGTCACTCGGCGTGATTCAAGTGCCGCCGGAGCTCGCGTGCGAGCTCGGCGCCCGTGAGCGAAGCGGCGTCGATCCGCGGCCAGGCCCACCGCGTCGCCTCGCGCGTCACCGGCTGCGGATCTGCGCGGAGCGCACAATCGAATCCGAGCTCGCGTGCCAGAGCTTCGGTCTCGGAGTCGCTCGCGCCGAAGGCGTACGCAAGCGAAGAGACCGGCGCACCGAGCCAGGTTTCGAGCTGGCGCTTGTCGTTCCAGAGCTCGCGACGGCGCATCTCCAGGGGATGCGCCGGCAGGAACAAGTGATGCTCGCCGTGCGCACCGATGGCGTGCCCGGGGCGCCCGGCCAGCTCGCGGAGCTCGTCTTCGCCGAGGGACCGGAGCTCTTCGCGATTCGAGAACGAGCGGAAGGTCGCCAAGCGGCCCAGCACCGACTCGCGGTCCGCGACGTCAGCGTGCATGAGCCGGGCGTGAGCTTCGCGAAAGGCTCGTTCGCGTTCGGCGTCCGAGGCGAGGGACCAAGCGACCGACTCCCCGCGGATCTCGAACTCGAGACGCTCTCTCTCCGGATCGAACACCGCTTGTTCCAGCCGATCCCAGAAGCGCTCGTCGTGCGAGCCCACCGCCGAGCTGTTCACGAAGAACGTGGCGGGAACGCCGTACTCGAGCAGGAGCGGCGAAACCACGTGGAGCACGTTTGCGTATCCGTCGTCGAAGGTCAGAGCGACGTTGCCAGGCTCCGAGCTCCCTCGATCGATGTCGGCGAGCGCGGTCGGGCGATGGTTCTTGCAAACGACCTCGAGATGCTCCCGGAAGCGCTCCGGCTCGACCGCCATGCGAAACGGGTCGCGTGGCCGCGACTCGACACGGTGGTAAACCAAGATCACGCCGAGCGGCCGGGACATCAGCCAGGCTCCACGCGCTCGAGCAACTTCGTCAAGCGCAAGGCTTCGCGCCGGAGGTCGTGCGCGGCGAGGTCGACGGTGCGGGTTGCGCCGAAGAGCTCCTGGACCACGCGTTCCTTGCCGAGGACGATCTCGGCGGCGTTCGCCTCGAACAGCTCCCGATGGCGCTCGAACAGGACGCGCGCGACATCGCGAGCACCCGCATCGGTGCGTCGAGCCGACGGCGGCAACGGCTCGCCGGCGAGCCCGGGAGCTTCGATGGCTCCCCCGCGCTTTCCCGCCGCGAGAGCCCGCAACCAGAAATCCAGATCCTCTAGGCCCGAAAGCCCCTCGTCGAAACCCGAAAGGCTCGCGACGAGCTCGCTCCGGAAGACGCTGGGCACGTGAACGAACCAGGGTCGCCCGAGGAGCGCCGCGGACTCGAGCGGCTGTAACGGACGGTCGAGCGCCGTCGGCAGGCCGAGGTGCCAGGAGGCGACGAAGGCGAGGTTCGGATCGCGCTCGAGCGCGCGCACGGCGAGCTCGAAGAAGCTCGTCACGCAGGGTTCCGTCGCGGACAGGAAGACCAGGTAGCGGCCGCACGCGCGACTGGCGGCAGCGTTGCGGCGGCGTCCGGCGGAGCCCTCCGAGTCGAGCTCCAGCGCTTCGACCGAACGCGCCGTGCTCTTCGCGATGGATGTCCGCCAACGGGACGCGACCACGGGCTCCATGCCGGCCCAAACGACGCTCAGGCAGGGGGACGGACTCATGGCTTTTGGAGCGCCGCGTCCAAGCGGGTGCGCAGGAGCTCGACTCGGGGCTCGAGCTCACGCGCTACTTCGGCGCGCTTGGCGGCGAGCGACGTGTGGAGTGGTCCGAGCACTTCGGACTCCTTCAGCCAAAGCAGCTCGAACAACTCGCTGCGGTAGACTCCCTCGTGTTTCCGGATCCGATCGCGGTAGAGCTCGAGATGGATGCCGATGCGATCGGCGGTGCTGCTCCGTGACTCGCCGGCGCGGCGATAGTCGAACAGGATCTGGGGCAAGATCTGCCCTCGGTGCCCCCGCTCCACGATGGAGAGCCAGAGCTCCCAGTCCTCGTGACCGAGCTCACATTCCGCGTCGAAGCCTCCTACCTCTTCGACGACGGAACGACGCACCAGCGAGGCCGTCGCGACCGAGCACTCGTGCAGCAAGCGCGGGAAGTCGCAACGGGTCGGCTTCCACTCCCACTCTTCGTCGCCGAAGAGGCGCGCCCAGGTCGAGACGAACGCGATACCCGGGTTGGCCTCCAGCACGTCGAGCGTGCGTTCGAGGAATTCCGGGTGCATCCGATCGTCGGCGTCGAAGAAGGAGAGGTACGGAGCGCTCGTCTCGGCGATGCCGAGGTTCCGCGCACGAGTCACGCCCGAGGGCGCGACGGAGCGCACGCGAACCTTCGGATGGGACAGGTTCCGGAGGAACGTGATGGTGTCTGGATCCGTCGATCCATCGTCGACGATCACGACTTCGAAGTCCTGGCGCGTCTGGGCATCGAGGCTCGCCAAGGCCTCGCCCAGGAAGCGACCGTGATCACGGCAGGGCAGGATCACCGACACTTTGGGCGACACCACGTCGCCGATCGCTACCCGCATTCGTCCCGGAGCGAAAGCGGAGTGCGGGCACCGCGGACAGACCGCAGGGAAATATCCTGTCGCTTCCGCGAGGTTATGCCCCCGCGTGCCCGACTCGACTCGCTTCGCTCGCGGTTCAATCGACGCGTAGGCCGGCGATGGAGAGTGTGCAGTGCCCGTGGTCCTCGCGCGCCGACGGGTGAGTCCGCACGATCAGGCGGAGGCGCCGGCCCGAGACGCCGGTCAGTTTCGCATCGAGCTTGGCGACGCCCCCGGCGGGTGCGAAAGCGCCGAGGGAGCTCTCGCGCGCGTCGGGCGCGTCGGTGGTCAAGAAGAGCTCGCTGCCGATGCAGCGACTGTCGAAGAACTCGAGACTGCCGGAAACCCGGAGCTCGGCCTTGTCCACGGGGTCGGACTCGAACACCGTCTCCGGGCGTTCGCTGCCACGGGCCGGATGCCCGACGATCTGGGTCGTGCCATCCGGATTCGCGGACAGCTCCGAGCGCAACAGGCTCGTCACGAGGTGCCACTCGGGTTGAGCGACGGTCCTGCCCGCCACGTATTCGGCCATCATGTAGCTGGTCCGTCCTTGCAGAGCCCGCGAGGTGGGGCGGATGCGGCGCCAGACTCGCACGCCCATCACCAGCTCGGAGTCCACGGGGATCATGATCTCGGGAGAAAGGCGCTCGAAGTCCTTGGACACGGGCCAAGCCGACTTGAACACCTCGAGCAGCACCTTGATCACCCGCTGCTCGTCCCGGTGCAGGTGCTGCTGGAAAGGGCGCGCCACGACCACCAGATCAGCCGAGTAGAGTGCCTTGTCCGTGAGCTCACCGACCGAGTCGACTTGCGCCGTGCTGAGAACGGTGAATCGCGGCGGAGCTTCGTGCAGGAGCGTCTCGGAGGCAAAGCGCAGCAGATCGTGATTCAGAGCATCCGAGGAAGCCGCTACGAGTACCTTGCCGCCGGGCGGGCTCACCTCGTTCAGGTAGCGCACGAGCTCGGCTACCTGGTCGTAGCCGGGCTCGGCGAGTGGCTGAAAACCGCGCGGCGGCATCAAGAAGGGGACTCGCGCGACCCGACGTAGCGCCTTCGACGGCGACGCGGCCTGAGCAAAAGCCAGCGCCCAAAGCGCGCACACAGCCAAGACAGCGAGGCCCCGCGCCCTGCTTCGCGGAATCTCGAGGCACAGCAAGAGCAAGCACCCGACGCCGACGGAGACCGTCAACGGTATGGCGTGGCAGTAGTGCGAGGCGTTCTGCCTCACCACGAACACCCAGAGGAAGGTCCAAGTCGAGGCGTACGTCACCAAGAACCGAAGCGCCGAGCGCCGCTCCGGCCTGCGCTTCCAGAACCAGGCGATACCCGTCAGCGCCAGGAGCAACGGAGCCACGCCCGAAGTCCAGAGAATGCTGGCCAATATGGTACGCGGGGGTTCCTCCCAACTCGCGTACAAGCGTTGACTCGTCAGCTGGTTCGCGCGAGCGAAGAAGCCAGGCGCGATCAGTGCCACGGCGCCGAGCGTGACACCGGCCGCGGCGATCAAGTGCTCGAGTCGGTGGCGGAGTGCTCGCCACCGCACGTGGAGCGTGTCGCCGAGCGCCCACGCGACCGCCAGCGAGTCGAACCCGAGCGCCAGGTAGAACGCCACGGCGGCGTAGGCGTAGTGACGTCTGAGCAGGATGGCGCCACCCACGCCGAGCCCGACGCCGAGCGACGTCGACAAATTCCAAGCGCCGGCTGGACGCCTCACGTGCCAGAGGCCGGCCAGCGCGATCAGCATCAGGCCGCAGACATCTGGGTATCCGCGCAAGACGATGTACCAGTAGTTGGGCAGCGACGCGGCGATCACGACGCCGATGCCGAGCGCGAGCGGGCGCCGTTCGGGGAAGAGGCGAGCGAGCCACGCGCCGGTGAGCGCGAAGACCGGCACGTGGTAGACGACGAAGACCGCGGACAAGTAGACGGCACGCGTCGCCCCGAAGACCGCCAAAAATGGCAAGAGCGGCAAGGTGTAGAGCGCGTTGTAGTCGCTCCCGAGCGTTCCCTTCGCGAACGCCAAGCCCGCACCGAGCGATTGACCGAACGCACGGGTCGTCTGGGCCGCGAGCTCGTAGTGCGTCTGGTAGTCCCAGTAGTAGAAGACCCGCTCCCGCTTCAGGTGGAACGCGACGAAGAGAAGACCAGAGACCAGCACGGCCGACAGCGCCAGTGCGAAGGGCAGGAGCTCGCGGCGCGAAGCTCGCGGCGCGTCCAGCTGCACCGCTTCTCGAAGAGGCGCCCGCTCCTCGCCGTTCTCGGTCACACTCGACTGCTCCACGGCGCCCCGACTCTAACTTGGTGAGAGTCGGATGGTGTAGGATTCGCCGCCAGCCCACCGATGTCACGCGTCTACCTGGGAATCGCTTGCAGCAACCACGACTCCGCGGTCGCGGTCGTCGATTCCGAGGGCCGCGTGGTCTACGCGCAGGCCACGGAGCGCTCGGTGCAACTCAAACGAGCGCTCTTCATGGTGCCCATCTCCAAAGGCATCGTGCACCGCGCGCTGGGGCCCGTGCTCGCGCCGGAGGACGAGCTCGTAGTGGCGTACTCTTGGGCACTCGGCGGCCAGATCGGACGGGCCCTGGACGGCTGGTGCTTGGAGCGCGACCCGCGCAAGCTCGAGCCGGCGGCGGCCGCCGGGGCGTTCCTGGGCATGAAGCTCGCGCGCGACATTTCGTATCTGGAGCTCTGCCAGCTGCTTCCGGCCGGTCGCCCCGCACCCGAACCGCTGTTTCTGGATCACCACCTGACGCACGCCTACGCCGCCTGCTACGCGAGCCCGTACGACGAGGCCGTGTGCGCCGTCATCGACGGCGGCGGTGACGAAGGCTCCTTGGCCTTCTATCGCTTCGAAGGGGCGAGCCTCGTCCGGATCGACTCCGCGAGAGTCGGTGATCCGAAACCGGGGAGCCTGGGGCGCTTCTATGCTGCGCTCTGTGGCGCCGTGGGCTTCGACGCCGCCCTCGGCGAAGAGTGGAAGGTGATGGGCCTCGCGGCGTACGGGCGCTTCGACCCCGAGCTCTACTCATTGCTGAAACCGCTCGCTTCCGTCTCCGACCTCGAGCTCGAATCGCACGCTTCTTGGGAGGACGAGGACGCGATCTGGCAACAGGCGAAGGCCCGCTATTCCAAAGGCAGCGAACGCGGACCGCTCGCCTTCGCCGACCTCGCGCACACCGGTCAAGTGCTCTTCGAGGACGCGAGCGCGGCGCTGCTCTCGAACCTCCGCGCGCGGGGGCTTTCCGAGCATCTGGTGCTGACCGGGGGCTGCGCGCTGAACTCCTCGTGGAACGGCCGGCTCCTTGCCAGAACCGGGTTCCGCAGTTTGTTCGTGCCCTCCGCGCCCGCCGACGACGGCAATGCGGTCGGCGCGGCCTGGATGGCGTTCCAGCGCGATCACCCCGAATTCCGTCCGCCCGGTCGCGCCCTGACTGCGTACCTCGGCGATCGCCTCGACGGCGAGACGCTGAACCGGAGCCGCGAGGTGAGCGGGCTTCGCCTGGGGAACCCCGAGGGCGTGCCCGTGACGCGCCGGGCCGCCGAGCTCCTCGCCCAAGGCAAGATCGTGGGTTGGGTGCAGGGTCGAGCCGAGTTCGGTCCCCGCGCCCTCGGCAATCGCTCGATCCTCGCCGACCCACGCGTCGCCAACATCAAGGACGTTCTGAACGCGCGGGTGAAGTTCCGCGAGGAGTTCCGGCCCTTCGCTCCCGCGATCCTCCACGAGTACGGTCCGGAGTACTTCGAGGACTATCAAGACTCGCCGTACATGGAACGCACGCTCGTGCTGCGCGAAGGGGTACAAGAGCGCATTCCCGGGGCGATTCACGTGGACGGCAGCGGGCGTCTCCAGTCGGTGACCGCCGAGCGAAACCCTCGATTTCACGAGCTGCTCGCCGAGTTTCATCGTCTCACCGGGGTGCCGCTCGTCATCAACACGAGCTTCAACGTGATGGGGAAACCCATCCTGCACAGCGTCGAAGACGCGCTCGCCGTCTACGTGACGAGCGGAATCGACGCGCTGGTCATCGAGGACGTCGTGTTCGAGAAGTGAACGTCCGTCGACGTCGTCGATTCTTCGACGGCAGTCGAGTCAACCCGCCACGAGCGCCAATCGGACCTTCTCCGGCTCTTTCTTTCGCTCGGGCAGCAGGGCGTCCAGCTTGATCTTCCACGCTCCACCCACGTTCACCAGCGTGTAGATCGGGAAGCGGTCGAAGACGCGCCGGCCCGCGCGGAAGTACGGCTTGACGGTCATGTGCAGTCGGCCTTGGTCGACGACGCGGTAGCGAACGCGCCCGACGGGCAGGTTCTGGACGTAGAGGACTTCGTGGTAGTCGTAGCCGCCCATGAATTCGGCGAGTTCTTGCGCGTGGGTGCCTTCGAAGAACCAAGCGGCCGAATCCGCGGTAAAGAACTTGTCGACGAGCTTGCGCCGCATCAAGTCGTACTTGAAGAAAGAGAAGCTGCCGGCGAGCACGTCCGACGGGGA
The DNA here is from genome assembly GCA_046351435.1 of Polyangiaceae bacterium. Lineage (GTDB taxonomy): Bacteria > Myxococcota_A > Polyangia > Polyangiales > Polyangiaceae > JADJKB01. The sequence continues at coordinate 72,226 of JAXLYN010000012.1, read as the reverse complement.
GGTCGCCGGCGCGAACAGGGCCCGCTGGTAGTCGCGGTCTTCGTAGATGATCTGGTTCACGCGAGCCGAGGTATTGCAGGGCTGGAAACAAATGGCCGAAGGCTTTCGCAGCGCGAAGCTCGCGGCGAACTTCGCGATGTTGACGTAGTCCGTGTTCCAGTTCTTGCGCACGTAGTTCAGAAAGAAAGGCAAGTCGAAGTCGTGGGAGAACTTCTTCTCCGCGCACGACTTCAGATGACCTTCGGGGTACACGAAGGCGTCGAGGTACTGCGAGTAGCAGTGGACGCTGCTCTTGGGATAGCCGTTCAGCTGAACCCGCGCCTCGCCGTGGCGCTCACGGAGCTGGTTGTACTGCCGATAGAACACCTCGAGCTTGTCGGGGTCGCCGAAAATCGACAGCGGATCGTCGAACGGGACGATGGGAGCGAAGCCCAGCGAAATTTCGGGACTGATGGCATCGAGCGCCTCGAACAACTCGACCAACTTGTCGTAGTTGTGGATGGTGATCACGGCGTTCACGAAGACGTTGACCCCGTGGCGCTTGGCGTGCGGGAAGAGGTAGCGGATGCGCTTCAGCACCAGGTCGCCGCTCACACCTCGCTGGGCCTTGTTGGTTTCACCAGCGCCGTCGAGCGAGATGTAGAGGGTCTTGAGGAACGGGATCAGGCGCTGATAGATGTCTACGTCTTTGACGATCAGGCTCGAGTTCAGCGTGATGGCCATGTTCGGCACGCGTCGCGCCAGCTCGGCCAGAAGCTCCTCGAGATCCGGGATCAGCACGGGCTCACCCCCGCTGATCGTCAGGTACCCTGGCTGCTTGGTACAGATGATGTCGAGTGCAGCCTTGCGCGAGTCGGCGTTGGTGCTCGAGATCGTCACGTCGGCGTTGCCGCAGTAGACGCACTTCAGCGTGCACACGTAGTCGATGATCCAGAGCATGGACCAGCCCTGGTTGGGCATCTGGATGGCCGTGTACCAGCGCTCGACAGCGGTCTTGGCTCCGCGTTGGACCAGGGACTTGGCCGCGGCCCTGGCCTCGGCTCCGCTGCGGGTCGCGCTGGCAAGCGCACCGTAGCCTCGGCGCAAACGCTCGACGGACTCACGCGTGCGGTCCACCAGCTCGTAGTAGTCGTCGCGAGCAGCGGAACCCGAACGTCGTGCCCAGCCGCTGAGCTCTTGCCAGAGCCCGAGCGCCGCGTCTGCGGGCGTACGAGTGGACTGCGTGTCCCAAGCATCCGCGGGACGTCGGCCGGACATGGTCGAATGATGCGTGGGTTTCTCCCAGTGTCAATCCTCGCCCGGCGACGCCTCGTGCCAGACGACCTCGACGGCCTCCTTTCGACGGACCGCGATGGCGAGCGTGTGCCGAGGACTCGGAGTCGACGAGTGGAACCACCACGCGTTCTCGTCGTCGCCCAGACGTGGGTCGAAGACGACGCGGATGGCCGCGGCGTCGAGGACGAACGAGAACTGTTCCAGCGGGAGCGCGAGGCCGAGGCCCCGAGCTTTGATGTACGACTCCTTGAGCGTCCAGTACTCGAAGAAGCGCGCCCGCCGCTGCTCGGACGGGAGCGCAAACAAGTCCCTCACCTCGCGCTCGGAGAAGTAACGCGACGCGACGGACGAGGTCTCTCCGGGCCGCTCGCTGTCTTCGACATCGACGCCGACCTCCGTTCCAGCAGTGACCGCACACACCACGAGCCCGTCGGTGTTCGACAGGTTGAAGTCGAGGGGGAACGGCGTGTCCGTGGCGAGACGAGGCTTGCCGTGGGCGCCCAGCGTGAAGCGCCAGCGCTCGGGGAGGAGGCCCACGTAGCTGCTGAGCGCCGCGCGCACGAGGGCGCGCGTCAGCAGGAACTGGTCGCGGTGACGCTCGAAACGAAATGCCCGATGCCGCGCCAGCTCGTCGCGGGTGAGCCAGCCGAGCAGGCGCCGCTGTCGCGCCTCGGACAGCCCTGCGCTCTCGGAGGCGTGCCAGAGGTGGCATTCGCCCAGACTCGGCGGCTTCACGAGGCTCCGACGACCGAGTGACGTGCCTCGAGCGTCGACGCGAGGCTCGAGCTCGTGCGGTAGCTCGTCAAGAAGTGGCGCAAGGTGCGCACGAAGTCCCCGGGCGACATGCGATAGGGCAGACAGCGTTCCAGGGCATGGCCATCGATCAGGTCGCCGACCCAGCGGAAGACGGCGTTCGGCGGCAGCTCGAGGAGCGGCGCGAGCAGGGGCTCGAGCCCGGGGCGGCGGCTGAGCAGGCTGAAGAAGCAGCGCAGGTTCACCACGCGCGTCGCATCCGCCTCGTCGTCGAAGCGCAGCACCGACCCGTGGTAGTAATTGTCGTTCAAGCGATCGAAGTTGCCATCGAAGTAGCCCTTCTGGATGGCGTATTCGGTCATCTCGAGCTTCGGATAGGGAGTGAAGATCGAGGCGTTGGCGAGCTCCGGCCGGATGCGTTGGTTCACGCGCAGAGTCTCCAAGGCTTCGGAGAAGGTCTCGCCGGGCGCGCCGAGCACGTTCTCCGTGATGAGCTTCACCCCATGCTTTCGGTAGAGCGCCGCCGCGTCGTACATGGCCGACTCGCTCATGCGGCGCTTCATGACGCGATTTCGCACGCGCTCGCTCCCGGCTTCGACGCCGGCGTAGACGAGTCGGAGCCCGGCATCGGAGAGCGCTGCGACGACCTCGCCATCGACGTTGTCGAACCGCGCGTTGATGCTGAACGGCAGGCGACAGCGCCTCGCATAGGTCTCGGCGAAAGCCAATGTCCAGCGCCGATCGAGGGTGAACACGTCGTCCACGAAGGCAGCCATTCGGAGCGGGACCCGCGACCGAGTCCACAGGATCTCGTCGACGATGGAATCGGGGCTGCGCGACGCCATCACCTTTTTGTCGCCGGCTTGCTCGCGGTAGATGCGATTGTAGCCGGCGTTGAAGCAATACGTGCACTGATAGGGACAGCCCCGGTGCGCCAAGAAGTGCTTGATGCCGTGACGGTAGAGCAGCGGAAATTGCGAGTAGTAGAGGTCACGCGCCGGCCAGGGGAAGTCGTCGAGCTTGCGCAGACGCGGGGCCACCGGGTTCTCGTGGACCACACCCGCCTTCTTCACGTGGAAGTTCCGTACGGACGTGGGGAGCGCGCCGTCGAACGCGTCGGCGAGCGCCACCATGGCTTCTTCGCCCTCCCCCACGCAGACGGCGTCGGCGAAGGGTTCCCGGACCAGCTCGGGAAAGAACGTCGCGTGGGGTCCGCCCCAGATCAGGGGAACGTCGAGGCGCGCGCGCACTGCGGCCGCGATGGCCGCGTAGCTCCGGTGGCTGCCGGAAAGCACGCTGAATGCCACGGCGTCGGGACGAAACTCGCCCAAACGGTCGAGGGTCCGGGCGAGCTTTCCGTCGACCACGAACACGGCCACCGGGTGTCCGGCTTGGCGCAAGCACGCCGCGATGGACGTGATGCCGAGCGGGATGGAGAACCTGAGGACGTCTTCGACGAATGCGACGCGCATGTCGGACCCGGAGTGTAGCGCTCAAGGCGCCGGGCGGAAGCCTGCTCGCGCGCTCGCCCTCGCATGCAGATCGACGTCCACTCGGTTGTACGAGCGGATGAGGTCGGCGACCTCTTCCGACACGGGGTCGGCGCGCTGGCGCGACTCCCCCACGTTCTTGCGCTCGCTGGGGAGCGTGCGCCAGCCGAAACGCCGAGCCCAGCGCAGCACCGATTCGTCGTACTGCTCACAGACTCCGAAGTCGTATTCCGCGATGGCCTGCTCGAGCCGCTCCGCGTCCGCTGCCGCGATGGGTGCCTGGGTGAACGGCAGCCGATGCCGGTAGGGGGCCAAGATCGCCCGCGCCTGACCATCGAAGAAGGCCGCGACCATCCGCCGCTCCGGCGAAGCCGAGAGCGCGTCGGCGTGCTGGTAGATGTCCGCCAGCGACCAGTTTCGTTCCAGTAGAAACCGTCCGGCGAGCCCACCCTGATTCGGTTCGCCGCGGGCCCCGAGCTCGCGCACGAAGAAGTAGAGCGAGACGCAACGCTGAACCGGATCCCGCAGAAAGCTCACGACTTCGCACGGTGCGCCGCGGGCCGTCAGAAGCGGGATCAGGTGGTGGGCGGAGTGAGCCGCTACGCAGCGCAGCCGCGGATGCTCGCGGAGGAGCACTTCGTACCACTCCCGCTCGGCTCCTCCCGCCGATTCGTCGTAGGGACAGAGGAGCTCGGCCTCGGAGTAGTTTTGGCGGAGAAGGTCGACGAACGACGTCCCGGCCGTCTTCGGGATGTGGTGGAAGATCAGCATCCGGCCCTAGCCTACTCGCCTGTTCCGCGGGATCCGGGCAAGAGCACGCGGGGCGCTCACTTCGGCGCGGCGCCGAGCGGCCGCCCTTCCGCGTCGCAAGCGGAGAATCGCGGACATATGGAGCGCACGATGCTCATGAGCGAGTTCAGGAGATAGCCGGCTTCGTCTGCGCTCTTCTGTGGCATGTACGGCGGCTGGTCGCGTTCGTGGTCGATGGCCTCGATCTTGCGAAGCTTCTCCAGCAACGTCCCCTCGAGCGGCAACCTCATGTCGCCCAAGCAACCACGGCCGCCACCCTGCGTCACCCTCCGCCCCTGCGCACCCCCTTGCGCAGCCCAAGCGCAAGCTCAAAGCACCACGCCGCTCGTGGAGGGGTTACGCTGTTCGTGGCGACCCAGGTTGTCGCGGTGCCGCTCGGTGTGCCCGGGAAGGTACAGCCGCGCGTGAACTGTCTGAGACGCGACGACGCACGCCCCTTTGGGATTGTCGACGCCACACGAAGTTCGGGTGTCGTCAGAATGGCGGTATGTGGCGCCCCGGCGGCGGTCGCGCACCGGGCGACCATGCAAACTGAGTGTGGAGTGGCTGTTTGCCCGCGTCACGCACTTCCTCGCGTGACTGAATTGGTTCGCTTCCAATCCGCTGCAGACGGTGGCACCGAATGTGCAGTCTGCTTCCAGGAAGACTTCAGGAGGTGCTGAGATGAGGCTGAGAGACGAGGCAGGGACAACGCAAGCCGCGACACGCGCTGCGAGCATTCAGGTTTCGGTGGTGACGGCGTGTCTGGCCATTGGACTGCCGGGTTGCGGCTCGGAGCCCAACGGATCGGCTGGCGTTGGTGGCACAAGCGGCGCCGCTGGCTCTGCCGGCTCTGGTGGTACGAGCGGCGTCGGAGGCGGTGGAAGCATCTCCCTGGACAGCCTTCAGAATTGGGTTCGGCATCCCAAGAATCCCGTGTTCGCGGGCAACGAAATTGCCAGCGATGCTCACGTTTGGCGGGAAGCGCCCGGCATCTACCGGATGGTGTACACGGACGGCGTGGGGGACCACCAGGCGATCGGCATGGCCACCTCGTCGGACCTGGTGAACTGGAAACCAATCGCCGACTCGGAACACCCGAACGGCATCGTGCTTCAGGGCGCCGGCCCTTCGGGAAAGGACTTGCACCTAGAGACCGCCTTCTATCGCAAGGCGAACGACGGCAAGCACCAGATCTTCTACATCGGGTACCCAGAGGAGAGTGCTTACCACACGGCCATCTACAAGGCCGAGGCAAGCAAGGTGCAGGGGCCGTATGTACGAGAGTCCGATCCGGTCATCTCCTGGTCAGCGGGCGGCCTCGACGCCACGGCGATGACGTCGCCAACGATCGTCGAGCACGCGGGCAAGCTGTACATGAGCTACATCGGCTGGGAGGCGTACCCCGACGGCCCCGTCCACATCGTGGGGATGACCTCGACCAGCGACGGGCGCGCCTGGGGCGACAAGGTCGACCTGGGCTGGGACGACAACTTCGGCGTCGAAGCGCACATGGAAAAGGGCCCAGACGGTCGCTTCTATCGAGTCGGCACGGTCGGTGACGCGCAGGGAAACGATGTGATCGCCCTCGGTCAACGCGATCACCCCTTCGGCCCGTTCACGCAACTGCCTACACCGATCCTCACTCGGGAAGGGCCGGGTGAGGACGACTCGATCACCGCGCCGAACTTGCTCTTTCAACCGGAGACGGGCACCGCGTACGTTCACTACACGGCGGTCGGCACCGGCGGGTGGCCTTGGGTCATATCTCTTGCTACTTGCAAGTACGAAAAGTAGCGCCCGCCCGGACCTGCGACCTCTTCCTCGCCTTCGCCATGCCCGCTCTCGGCCCATCGGGCGGGCATCACCGTCCAGACGCCTTACGTGGAGGGGTTGCGGATCGGCAGGGAATAGCTTCGCCGGCTGAACCCGCCAAAGGTGGAGATGCCTGGACTCGTGGTGGGAGGCGCAGGTCGGCCTTGTCGAGCGCGCCTCAGTGCGCGTCGAACAGCTCCGCCTGCACCGGTTCACCGAGTCGCATGCGTATGGCGGGGTGCTTGAAGTACGGCGGGGCGCGAGCTGGGGCGAGCCGGGGTGGGTCCGACGGCTCGCCGAGCCAAGCGAGGTACCTCTCGATCCCAGCCGCGGTCATGACGAGAGCGCGGAGCTTCATCACCCGGGCAGCGGCGACGCGAAGCCCTGCTCGGCGGCGGCGTAGAGCGTGCGCAGGTTGTCGCGCACGACCTGATGGAGCGCGGTCGCCTCGGGTCGGCGGCGTTCGTACGCGGGCTTGCCGGACACCCGTCGCGGCCTCCGCAACTCGCGTGCCCGCGACGTTCTTTCCCGAGCTGGAGTGAGCCGCTACGCAGCGCAGCCGCGGATGCTCGCGGAGGAGCACTTCGTACCACTCCCGCTCGGCTCCTCCCGCCGATTCGTCGTAGGGACAGAGGAGCTCGGCCTCGGAGTAGTTTTGGCGGAGAAGGTCGACGAACGACGTCCCGGCCGTCTTCGGGATGTGGTGGAAGATCAGCATCCGGCCCTAGCCTACTCGCCTGTTCCGCGGGATCCGGGCAAGAGCACGCGGGGCGCTCACTTCGGCGCGGCGCCGAGCGGCCGCCCTTCCGCGTCGCAAGCGGAGAATCGCGGACATATGGAGCGCACGATGCTCATGAGCGAGTTCAGGAGATAGCCGGCTTCGTCTGCGCTCTTCTGTGGCATGTACGGCGGCTGGTCCCGTTCGTGGTCGATGGCGATGTAGCCGGACCAGGGCCCTTCGAGGTCTCCGACCTCCACATGGGGCCCGAGCCAGCGAAACGTCTCTTCTTCCAGGCGGCAGACCAGCGCGCGTCCACGTGCCGTGAACTCGACCTGCTCGAACCCGACCTCCGGCGTACGAAAGAGACTGGCGTTCTTGTAGGGAAATGGTCGCGCCAGGAGATCGATCTCCAGCAGTGCGCGAGTGAGAGGCTCGTCCCAGAGACGCAGCGCCGACCCGAGTTCGAGCACGAGCGAATCCACTTCGGCGCGATGCTCGTGCAGACCGTAGCCGAAGAGCGTTCCGAAGGTTCCCCCGTCGAGCGAGGGCGCCTGCTCCTCCACGACCTTGCGGCAGAGCACCGAAAGCGGAGTCCGGCGCGACCTCAAGAGCTCGGCGGCGGCTTCGAGTACGCCCGACAGCAAGACCCCGCGGTCCTGCCGGAGGTGAGTCAGCGTGTAGTAGAGCGCGCGGGCGTTGTAGAGCAGCATGAACGCCACGTAGAGCCAGAGACCGGCCTCGTATTCGCTTCGCGATACGTCGCGCGTGGCGACGACCCACTCCACTTCTCTCACGTCGCTCGGGTCCCAAACCGTCGACAGCCCGAGCTCCTCGCGCTGCGCCGACATCTCGGTCGCCGGCAACAACATGAGCGGATAGCAGATCACCGAACCGACGCCGAGCTCCGCGAGTCGATCCCAGCCGTGCCGAAAGCTCGCGAGGGTCTCGCCCGGCAGCGGCCAGATGACCTCGACGATGGACCCGAGGTCGCGCGCCGACAGCTGGTCCTGCAAGACCGCCAACTTCGCCGAACCCGAGTTCCGGCGCTTGACGCCGACCAGCGTCGCGTCGTCGAGCGATTGGAGCGCGCTGGCCGCGTTGGCGCGAATGCCTGCGTCGGTCAGGATCTGGGTCATGCGCACCAGACGCTCCGGCTGACTCTTGGCGTGGGATGCGCCGATGATGAACGGAACGCCGAAGTCGCGTTTGCAGCGGGCGATGTGCTCCACTAGCTCGAGGTCACGCGGCAACATCCCGAAGTTCGCGTCGCAGATGTGGAGGCTCATGTACTGGCGCCGCGCGAGCCAGGTGATCTCCGCTTTCAGGCGCTCGATGTCGAACTTCGCGATCGAGTCTTGGAGCTTGCCCCAGACGCAGAACGTGCAGTGGTAGGGGCAGCCGCGGTTCGTTTCCCACAGGTAGTGGACGAAGTAGGTGTCCGCGTCGAAGGGCGACTCGAGAAACGGGGAAGGGATTCGGTCGAGCTCGACTTGGGGAGCCGCAGCGGTCGTGTGGGGCGCTCCGCCGGAGAAGAAGCTCAGGCCGGGCACCGCCGCGTAGTCGGGGCGGGAGCAGGCGCGCGCGTCGAGGAACGACACGAACGTGTTCTCGCCCTCGCCGTTGCACACGAAGACGTCCTCGCGCTCCGGGCTCACGTAGCGCTCGAGACGACCCAACACCTGGGGCCCCCCGAGGAGAAACGCCGGCCTCGGTTCGATTCGAGAAAGCCTCGAGAGCACGCTCGACACGAGCCGCATGTTCCAGGTGTAACAGCTGAACGTGACGAGGTCGGCGCCCTCGGCCGCGATCGCAGCCGATATTTCTTCCGCGGACCGCGAGACGTGGAAAGGACGGATCACGAGCTCCCACTCCGCGCGGCTCTCGGCGTGAGCGCGCGCGTAGTTCGACAGATAGGCCGAGGCGAGCGGAAATGCGCTCTCGACCTGAGAGAGCTCCGCGAGGACGACGCGACGCCGCGGGTTCATCACGCAGCGCAGGACCTCGCGTGTCCCGCACCGGCAGCGTCGGTTCGCCGCAGCGCTCGACGCTCGTTCGAGCTCATGGTTCCCATGGGCACTTCCAGATGGGTTTCCCGCAGTCGCCGGGATGGCGGCAGGTCCCGAGGGCGGAGTCCCAGCACGCGCCGTACGCCTCACAGCACGACTTGCACGCGCCCTCGTAGCTCGTGAAGCTGTCGTCGATCCAGCACGACTCGGTGCCTTGCGGACAGCCCGACGGGTACTTCGAGGAGTCGCACTTCTCGAAGGGGCACCAGATCTTCTTGCACTTGTCGCCGTCGCAGCCGGCATTGTCGAGGGTCTGCCACGGGCTCGCGGCCGCACTCGGTCCGCAAGGCGAGGGGTTCGAGAGCTGAGTCCCGACCAGGTGGCAGCAGTGTCCACCCGACCCACCCCCACCTCCGGCACCGGAGCTGCCCCCCGCCCCCGCGTCGGGCGCCGCGCCCGTGTCGTGCACCAAGCGCTGACACGAAGCCACTCTCGCGCTGGGTTGACCGGCCCAGAACTCGAAGGAGTAGACGGCAGGCGTGAGGCCGGTCACGTCGTAGTCCCAGGTCCAAGGATTCGACGTACTGATACCGGCGCCGAGCACGTTGGGATTGCCGGGGCCGACGACCACGAGCGCCACGTAGGTGAGCGGGCTCGCATGGGTGTAGGCGACGCTAAGCACGCTGCCGGTCCCGGGCGGATCGGGCAGAAAGGTGAAACCTTCGTCGCAGGGCAGAGGCGCTCCGCCCGTTCCACCGGACGCCACTCCCGTGCCACCGGTACCCGCGCCGCCGCCGGAGCCCGGCGCGTTCGTTGCGGTGCCTTCGTCCTCCGAGCACGCGACCGCGAGGCTCGCCGCCACGAGCAACGTGATCAGAGTCGGGCGCATGCCGGAGCGTAGCATGGCGAACGAGGTCTCACGCAGTGCCGGGGGCCGACTTCCTCACGCTCAAAGGTCGCATGTCCGTCCAGACTTCGCGGATGAAGGTCAAGCACGCGCTCTTCGGCCCTGACTTCCCAGCGCCGCGCCAGCCGGCTGGGAGCGCGCGCTCGAGCGGCCAGATCGAATATTGCTCTTCGTCGTTGATGACCACCTGATACTCGCCAGCATCGTCGTCTTCGTGACTCATGGGATCTCCAAGGCTCGGGCAAGCGAACCGACAAGGGAGGCTTCGAAACGAGCGCGCTGGGCGGGAAGCCACATGGGCGCCTCGATGCGCGCAGCGACTTCGCGCTCTCGCACGCGGAGCTCGCCGATCAAGGGTGACGAGATTCGGTAGGAGAGCGGCGACGCCTCGTCGATCCGGAGACGCAGATCCGAAAGCCGGAGCGCCTCCGTCACGCGACGCGATGCCTCGGCTGGCTCCAGGGCGTGGGGAACCGTCAGCTCCAGTGGTTCGAGGGTCGGCACCGGCAGCACCATCGCGAACGTGACGGTCGTGGGGCCGTGTGCCGAAGGAAACTCGAGCCCCGAGGCGAGCTCAGCGAGGCGACCCTTCGCTCGCTTCACCGGCTCACTCGGCGCGTAACCGGTCGCGGGCGTGACGAGTCCGTTCAGCAACGCTTGCAGCGACTCGACGCCGCCGTCCCTGCCGATCTCCAACCGGTACGTCAGCGTGCCCTCGACCTCGGAGAACGCGCGCGACTCGTCGCGCACGCGTGCAGCGAACTCGGCCAATGTGCCGCGCACCACCTCGGCCGGCAGGGCGCCGTCCACCACCGGGCTCGGGGGTCGCAGGTGACAGATGAGCGCGACGCGACCTTGCTTCGGGTCCATGCCGCCCTGCACGGGTTCGACCGCGTGCACGATGCGGTCATCGAAGACCACCAGCTGATTGTAGTGAGGAGGCACCAGGTCGTAGAGCACGTCGCCATGCACGTGGTGGCGCTTGTAGTTGTGTACGCCGTCGTGCAGGAGCAGCGTCTCGCCGCCGCTGAACGTGCGCTGGGTCCAGCGCGTGAGCGACCAAACGCAGCCGAAGGTGCCGTTCTGCGAGTCGCTGTGGAGCGCCAGACTACAGCCATTCACCATCAGATGAAGCATGGGGGTGGCTGCGGGCACGAGGCCCATGTGCTCGAGCGTCCAGTCGGTGAGCCGCGCCTCGAAGCGCTGTACCAAGGCCTGCGGAACGAGGTTCACGGGCCGCGTCCGGAGATAGGTGTAGAGATGCGGGACGTGGAAGTACTGCCACACGCCTCGCGGTTCGTGCGGGTCGTCGAAGCTCTGGTCGATGGCGGCCCGGTATTCGTCGGCGCTGTCGAAGAAGTTCGATTCGATGTGTTGTCGTGTGATCACGGCTGACTTCCAAGCGGTGCCGAGCCGTCGGCGACACGACGCTCGTCGACGTCCGAAACCGAGAAACGCGGGGCCACCGAGCGAATGTTCTCGAGCAGCATCTGCAGGTAGTAGGCCCCCTGTTCCACCGACCGCCGCGCGACGTTCGGCAGTTGCTCGCGCGCGTGATCCAGGCACACCCGCTCGATGGGTCCAGCAGGCAAGCTACCGACCTCGACCTGACTCCGCAGCCACTCGCCGGCCGCCCGGGGCAGAGTGAGGTGGAAACGCATCCCCTCGCTCGTGGCCGGCAGCCCCTCGGGCGTGACGCTCGGCGGTCGGAACAAACTCGCCGTGTTGAACGGGAAGGGTCGCGCGTAGAGATCGAGTTCGAACAACGCGCGTGTCACCGGATCTTGCCAGAAGCTCTCGCGCGAGAACACGTCGAGCATGAGTCGACTGAAAGCGTCGCGATCGGTGTGCCAGACGTGGGACACCAGGATGCCGAACGTCGCGCCGTCCATGGGTGGGTTGCGCTGCGCGACGACACGCCTGCAGTACTCGCCGAACTCGCTCGGCGCGGCTCGAAGCGCACGCGCGAACGTGAAGAACAAGTCTTCGTACGATACGCCGTGACGCTCGTGCACGTAGTGAAGCGTGTAGTAGAGCGCCCGAGTGTCGTAGAGCAGCAAGAACGCCACGTAGAACCAGAGGCCTTCCTGGGCCTCGGCTTCGCTCACGTCTTTCGTGGCAATGACCCACTCGATTTCCTGGACTTCGCTCTCCTCCCACACCGTGCTGAACCCGTGCTCCGCCCGACGCGCGGACATCTCGGTGTTGGGGAGCAGCATCAATGGGTAACAGATTACCGAGCCGATACGCGCTTTCGCCAGCTCGGCGAGACCTCGCGTGAGCGATGCGACCGTCTCGCCGGGGAGTGGCCAGATGAACTCGGCGTACGAACCGAGCCCGCGTTCGGCAAGCGCACGTTGGTGTCGCAGGAACTGGCTCGTGCTCCCGTTCTTGCGTTTGATGGTCGCCAGTGTCGCCGGGTTCATCGATTGGAGGGCCGAAGTGGTGTTGGCGTTGATCCCAGCGCGCCGAAAGACCTCGGAAATCTCGACGACCCGCGGCTTGTTCTTGATGTGACTCGCGATCACGATGAACGGGACGCCGTATTCGCGATGCATCTCCGCGATGCACTCGGCAATCTCCAGATCCCGCTCCAACATGCCGAAGTTCGCGTCGCAGAGCTGGAGACTCATGTACTGCCGGCGCGCCATCCAGCGAATCTCTTCCTTCAAGCGAGCCAGATCGAAACGCGCCACCGCGTCCTGCATTTGCCCCCACGTGCAGAACGTGCAGTGGAACGGGCAACCGCGGTTGGTCTCGAGCAGGAACTGCGTGAAGACCATGTCGTCGTCGAACGGGCACTCGAGGAAGGGTGACGGGATGGTATCGAGATCCACCTGGGGAGCTCGTGGGTTCACGCACATCACGCCGTCACGGAAGTAGCTGAGCCCGGGCACCCGCGAGAAGTCCGGGCGCTCCTCCGAGAACGCATCGAGCCAGGCGCTCATGGTGATTTCGCCTTCCCCATTGCAGGCGAACACGTCTTCGTCTCCCGGCTCGACGTAGCGCTCCATCGACGAGAGCACCTGGGGGCCGCCGAGCACGAAACGGGCATTGGGCACCGCGCGCCGGAGCCCGGCCAGCAGCGCGCGGATGCGCTTCATGTTCCAGCAGTAGCAGCTGAAGGTGTAGACGTCGGCGCGTTCTCGCACGAGCTCGTCGAGGATGCGGTCCCCGGGAACCGCCACGTAGAACGGGCGAATGCGGATGTCCCAATCGGCCGCTGTCGCGGCGTGTGCTTTCGCGTAGTTCTTCATGTACGCGGAAGCGAGCGGGAAGGTGTGCTCGATCTGCGTCACCTCCACCATGACGACTTTGCGCGGCATGAGTCGACCCTCGCTCTTAGCCGCCAATATGATAGTGCAGTTCCCGAGCGGCGTAACCCCATGCAGACGCGGCCTTTCGACCTTTGTTTCGTCCACGTTCCGAAGGCAGCCGGGGTGTCCGTCATCGAGGCCTTCGGAGCGGCTTTGGGCGAACGCGAGCTCGTCGAGCGAGGGCCGAACCACGCCCTGTTCGGAGTGACGAGCCGGCCCGGTTTCCGCTTCGTGCGCATCGGGCACGAAACACGCGTCCAAGGCTGCTTGACGCTGGCCGAGTATCGGCAGCGCCGAGCGCAGTGCTTCGTGTTTGCCTTCGTGCGAAACCCCTTCGACCGGTTGGTGTCCGCCTTCCATTTCCTGTCGCGCACCGATCTCCCTCCGCTGGACCTCGTCGATCGAGCGCGCTTCATCCTGCCCTACGCGGGCGACTTTGGCGGCTTCGTGAGAAACGAGCTCCGGACAGACGAACCTGCGGTGTTCCAGCAGATCCATCTCCGCCCCGCCTACACCTGGCTGTGCGACGACGACGGGCACCTGCTCGCGGACTTCGTGGGCAAGGTCGAGACCCTCGATGCGGACGTCGCCGAGATCGCGCGGCGTTTCGCCCTCGCAGGCCCGGTGCTGCCGAAGCTCAACGCCACGCCGCACCGTCCGTTCGCGGAGCACTATGACGCCGAGACCCGAGCGCTCGTCGCCCGCGCATACCAGCGCGACTTCGAGCTGTTCGGCTACGACCCGAGCCGACCCGGGTGAGCGGAGCATGCGCATCGCAATCTCGACCACCGGAAGCGACGGCGACGTCCTGCCATTCCTGACGCTCGCCCGCGCCCTCGAGCGGGCGGGGCACACGGTGTGGTTGGTGGCGCCCGGCGAATATCTCGAGGCCGCACGCGGTCTCCGCCTGTTCGAAACCGGCACACCTCCGCGCCGCGTCGCCGCGCAGGGTCCCCTGCCGGATTCGCCGAACCCCGTCGAGAGGATGCGGATCCGCGCCGCGGACTTCGCAGACACCTTGCTCCCCACGGTCGGAAATGTCGTCGAGGCCGTACGGGGTGCCGACCTGGTGGTGCACCACCACATGGATCTGCCCGCCTACGCCGCGGCGACGGTCCACCGCCTGCCACGCATCAGTGGCTGGATCGCCGGCATCCCGTGGGTCGAGCTCAGTCCGCGCCCGGAGCGCAGTGTGCGGGCCATCTATCGCGCCTATGACCGCGGCTACTGGTGGCTGCAATACCGGATCGCGAACCGTCACTTGAACTCGGTGCTGGAGGCGGCCGGCCTGCCGCCGAAACGCGACGTGACGGCCGAGCTCTTTCGGGCCGACCGTGTCCTCCTCGCCGTGAGTCCCACGGTGGCGCCACGACGGCGGAGCTGGCCCGACCAACTCGAGCTCACCGGGTTTTGGTACGAGGAGAGCCCGAGCTACTCACCGAGCGACGAGCTCCTGCGTTTCTTGGACGCAGGTGAGCCGCCGGTCGTCGCCTGCTTTGGCTCGACCCAACTCGCGGAGCCGCGCCGGTGGTCCGAGGCGCTCGTGTCGGGAATTCTGAGCGCTGGACGGCGAGCGATCGTCGTGGGGGGGCACGCCGCGCTCGACGCGGCTGGCCGGGGCGAGAACGTCTTCTGGGCCCCCCGCATCCCATTCGATTGGTTGTTCGAACGCGCGAGCGCCGCCCTCCACCACGGCGGTGCAGGCACCACCGCGCTCGCGCTGCGCGCTGGCATCCCGCAGGCGGTGGCATGGCACGTGTCCGACCAGCCGAGGTGGGCCGCCACGGTCCATCGGTTGGGCGTGGGTGCCCGGCCATGCAAGCCCCGGAATTTCTCCGCACGCTGGGTGCGCGACGCTACCATCGCGTGTACCGAAGACGTACGTCTGATCGAGGCTGCACGCGGGCTCGGCGAGGTGATCCGAAAGGAGAACGGAGTCTCTAGCGCAGTGCGCAGCATCGAACGATTCGCACGAAGCCGAGGTCTGACTTGAGCGATCCGCCCCGCCCCGCCGAGTTCCTGTCCAAGTCCAAGCTCGAGCTCTTGCAGAAGCTGCAGGGCAGCGAGAAGTCGCGAGCGATCCCCGCTCGCGAGAGCCGTGAGCCCGCCCGCGCATCGTTCGCTCAGGAGCGGCTGTTCTTCCTGGAGCGATTGGAGCCTGGGCGCGCCATCTACAACGCACCCACTTGCCTCGAGCTCCGAGGAGCGCTCGACGCCCGCGCCCTCGAACGCGCCATTCAGTGCATCGTGGAGCGTCACTCGGCGCTCCGCACCACGTTCCGCCTTTCGGACGGGCGCCTCGTGCAGCACGTCCAGCCCGATCCGAGCTCGGTCTTGGAATTCGTCGACTTCTCGGCGCTCGCGCCGGCGGAACGTGCCGAGCGCGTGCAGGCTTTGGGTCGAAGCGAAGCGCGGCGACCCTTCGACCTCGAACGAGGGCCCTTGCTGCGCGCCACCCTCGTGCGGTCGAGCCCTGATCACCACCACCTGTTCGTGAACATGCATCACATCGTGGTGGACGCTTGGTCACTCGGGCTGTTCCACCGTGAGCTCGAGCAGAACTACGCCGCCCTCGCTGCCGGGAAGTCCGCCGTCTTCCCCACGCTGCCCATCGACTACGCCGACTTCTCGGAGTGGCAGCGGGAGCGCCACTCGGCCGGTGGTTTCGACGCGGATCTCGCCTATTGGGCCGAGCGGCTCGCTGGGGCGCCGGCGCTGCTCGAGCTGCCGACGGACCGGCCTCGACCGCTCGAACTGGTCCATCGCGGGAACACCCGCTGGCTGGAGCTACCCGACGAGCTCGCTCGAGCGCTCCGCGAGTTCGGTAAGCGTGAAGGCTCCACGCTATTCATGGTCCTGCTTGCCGGGTTCGCCGTGCTCCTCCGGCGTCTGACGGGGCAGCGCGAGCTCGTGGTGGGCGCGCCCGTCGCGAACCGGAATCGCACGGAGCTCGAGGGGCTGATCGGCTTCTTCGACAACACTTTGCCCCTCCGTATCGACGTGGCGCAAAACCCTTCGTTTCGCGAGCTCTGCTGCCTCGTGCGTGACGAGTGCTACGCGGGCTACGAGCATGCCGAGCTGCCGTTCGAGAAGCTCGTGGAAGCCCTGGCGCCCGAACGCACTCTGGCTCACACGCCGGTGTTCCAGGTGGCGTTTTCTCTGGAAAACGTGCCCTTCCAGCGGCCGAAGCTGGCTGGGCTCGAGACGACCTTCTCGTGGCGCTACACCGAAACCGCCAAGTTCGATCTCCACATCGGTTGGCAGGAGCAGGACGGCAGCCTGCGCGGCGGGCTCGAGTACGACACGGATCTGTTCGACGAGGCCACCATCGATCGCTGGCTCGCCCATCTTCACCAGATCTTGCGCGCCGGCGTGCGCGCTCCGGATACACTCATCGACGCGCTGCCTGTCCTGACCGAAGCCGAGCGTCATGCCCTCGTTCACGACTTCGCCCGCGGACCGGCAGCGAGCTCGCATGCGCCGTCCGTGCTCGATCGGCTCGACTCCGCGCTCCGCAGGACGCCAGACACCATCGCCGTCCGTCACGAGCGCGAGAGCATCACGTATCGGGAGCTCGACCGGCGCGCCAACGGACTTTCGCACGCGCTCGCGGCGCGAGGGGTCGGCCCGGAGGGTCGAGTTCTGCTGCTCGCGGAGCGGGGCATCGACGCGCTGGTGGGCGTCGTCGCGATTCTGCGCGCGGGCGCGGCGTGCGTGCCACTCGATCCGAGTCACCCCGACGAACGCCTCGAGCAGATCACGCGTACGGTACAGCCTACGCTCCTGCTCCAGTCGCGACGGTTCGCCGGTCGACTCGGAGCCACCGTCGGCGCGCTCGAGCTGGAAGACCACGGCGAACGTGACCACGGGCCGCCGGTGTCGGTCAGCGCAGAGAGCGCGGCCTACGTGCTCCACACTTCCGGATCCACCGGACGTCCCAAGGGCATCGAGATGTCCCACGGCGCCCTCGCCAACCTGATCGCCTGGTACCTCGGGCGCTTTCCCGAGCCCACTCGCCTCTTGGGCCTGGCACCGCTTTCGTTCGACGTGAGCTTCCTCGAGATGTTCTTCGCTTGGTGCGGCGGAGGAACTCTGGTTCTCGCCGCCGAAGCCGAGCGCAGCGACGTGGCCGCACTCGGACGGCTCATCGAAGCGCACCGAGTCCAACTGCTCGTGACGCCTGTGCCGCTCTTGCACGAGTTCGCTGCTCGATGGCTCGGCGAGCCCTCCGCACTTTCCAGCCTGCGCGTGGTGATCGCTACCGGTGAAGCCCTCACCATGAGCGACCGCGTCCGGGAGCTCTTCCGCGCGCTCCCGGAGTGCCGACTCGAGAACCACTACGGCCCGACGGAGACACACGTGGTGAGCGCCCACGCGCTCGATGGCGACGCCTCGCGCTGGCCCGATGCGCCGCCCATCGGACGCCCCATCGCGGGGACCTCGTTGCATCTCCTGGACACGCACCTCGAGCCAGTTCCGCTGGGCGCAGCCGGCGAGATCCACGTCGGGGGCGCGAGCGTCGGCCGCGGCTACGTCGCCGATCCCGACGGCACCGCGTCGAGCTTCGTGCCCGACCCGTTCAGCGAGCGCCCAGGCGCGCGGCTCTATCGCACCGGCGACCTCGGTCGACTGCGGCCCAACGGGGACATCGAATTCCTGGGGCGAAGGGACGGCCAGCTCAAGATCCGCGGCTTCCGCGTGGAGCCCAGGGAGGTGGAGCTCGCCCTCCAAACGCACCCCGCCGTGCAGCGGGCGGCCGTCAGCGGCAGCGACTGGAAGGGCACGCGACGCTTGGTGGCACATCTCGTGACGAACCCGGACAGCTCTCCCAGCGTGAAGGAGCTCCGCGCACACCTCGGGAAGCTCCTGCCGGACTACATGATCCCATCGGTCTTTCTCTTGCTCGACGAACTCCCCATGACGAGCAGCGGCAAGCTCGACCGCCGAGCGCTGCCGAGCCGCACTCCGCGCGAAGCCCGGAGCGCACCGCCCATCGAAGCTTTGACTGGCACGCCGCGTGCGTTGGCGGAGCTCTGGCGCGAGCTCTTGGGCGTCGATGCCATCTCGCCCGCCGACGACTTCTTCGCCCTCGGCGGGCACTCGATCCTCGCCATGCAGCTCTCGAACCAGATCGAGACCCGCTTTGGGGTCCCGTGGTCCGTGGTTGGGGTCTTCCGAGCACCGATCCTCGCCGACATGGCCGCTGCCATCGACGAGCTCGGCGCCCATCCGGTCTCACGTGGTGGGGCGCGAGCGAGCATCGTGCGGCGCGCGGATCGCTCGGTCCATCCACTCAGCCGAAACCAACGCTACCTCGACCTCGACCACCCGCTCGACGTCCTCCACTACGAGCTCGTGGGCGAGCTCGACGTCGCTCGGCTGGCGGCCGCCATCGACGACGTGCTCGCGACGCAGGAAGTCCTGCGCGCGCGTTTCACCAGAACCGGGGACACGCTGGTCCAGACCATTGCGCCACACGAGCCACTCGTGTTGCCGACGTTGGACCTTTCGGAGTCATCGTCCGATGCTCGCGCCGCGCGGATCGCCGAGCTCGACGCCGAAGCGCGGCGTCCCATGGACCTGTCACGCGAACCGGCCTACCGCTTGCGCCTGCTCCGCACCGGGCCTCGCGAGCACCTGCTCGAGCTCGCCATCCACCACCTGGTGTTCGACGGCATGTCCGGCGCCATCTTCCTCGAGCTCGTCAGCGAACGCTACCTCGCCCGCATGCGCGGCAGCACGGAACCGAGACCCGAGCCGCCGTTCCAATACGCCGACTTCGCGGCGTGGCAGGAGCAGTTCTACGCGAGCCCGGAGGGGCAGGCGCAGCTCCGCTATTGGCGCGAGCAGCTCGCCGGCGCGCGCGCTCTCAGCCTGTCGCGCGTCACGCCCCACGCGCCTTCCCCCAACGTCGTGGTCGACTGGCGCCTCGGGGAGGCGACGTTCCAGCGCGTGAAGCGCTTCGCGGCGGCGGAGCAGGTCCCTGTGTCGAGCGTGATGCTCGCCGGCTTCTTTCTGGTTCTGGCGACCCGCGTGGGATTCGGCGACATCACGCTCAACACCACCCACTCCGGTCGCTACCGGGCAGGGACCGAGCGACTGGTCGGCTACTTTGCGCAGCCGTGGATGCTGCGGCTCGACATGTCCCGCCCCGCCTCGTTCCGCGGGCTCGTCTCGCACGTGAAACGCATCGTGGCCGAAGCGCAAGAGAACAGCGACGTCACGCCCGTCGTGCTTTTCGACAACGATCGCATCCGTTTCAACTACTTGCCCTTGGCGCCGTTTCCGGAGAGCGACGAGCTCCGCGCGCGGATCGCCGTGGCGGCCCAAGAAGCCAAGCCCCACGAGGCCGACCTGCACTGCGAGGTCGCAGAGCTGGCGGACGGCATCCTCGCCCACTTCCGCTATCAGCGCGCGCTGTTCAGCGCTCGGGAAATCGAGGTGCTCGGCGCCGACTACGAGCGCCTCCTGGATGCTCACGTCGAGGCGCCGGATGGAAAGCTCAGGCGTTCATAGCTCGCCGCGCCCGAGCCGCGCGGCGGCGTGCGCGGCAGCGCGCAGGCTGAGCGCCGCGATGGTCAAAGTCGGGTTCTGACAGCCGCTCGCGGGGAACGCGGCGCCATCGGTGACGTAGAGATTGCGGACGTCCCAGGCGCAATTGAAGGGATCGAGCACCGACGTGCGCGGGTCATCGCCCATGCGCGCCGTGCCGAGCTCGTGGACCCAGCCGCCGGGCGTGCTGGGGTCGTCCACGTGCTGCACGCTCCAGCCGACCTCGCCCGCCATCTCGAGCAACCGCTCACGAGCATCCTCCAAGAGAGCGTGCTCGTTGTCGGCGTAGTCACAGCGAATGTGGGGCACGGGGATCCCCCAAGCGTCCACGCGTTCGGGGTCGAGGCTCACCGAGCACTCGTAGCGAGGCAGCATCTCGGCGCTCGCGTGCAGGACGAAGCAATCCGCGAACGGAATGGCGGGGTGCACCCGTGCCGCGCCGCCCCAGATGGAGTAGCCACGGGCAAACGCGGCGCGCTCGTCGCCGACGTTCTGGAACCTCGGGATGCAGATGCCGTGAGCGCCACCGAGGGGCTCGTGCTCGCGGGCCGGCGCTGGAAGCCGGCCGAACACGCCGATGGAGGGGTGGTCCATCAGGTAGTGGCCGAGCGCGCCGGAGGAGTTGGCGAGCCCTTCCGGGTGCAGGCGGCCCTTCGAGGAAAGCAAGATGCGCGTGGATTCGATGGTGGAGGCGCACACGAACACGACGCGCGCAGGGACGGTCTCGCGACGACCCGTTGCGAGCTCGACGACCTCGAGCGCCGTGGCGCGGCGGCCGTCGGCGTTGGTCTCGATGCGGTGCACGACAGCGCCCGTGCGAAGCGTGAGGCGACCGCTGCCGAGCGCGCGAGAGTGGACCCCTGACTTCGTAGAAAGCGGGAAGCCGTCGGCGCCGGGAACCCCGAGCACGAGCCCGCGCGAGGGGATGACGCGGCGCCCGGGAAAGCGGGCCTCGACGGCCCGCTTGAGCTCGAGCTCGGCGCGGGTCATCGGCCGCGGCGACGCGAACTCTCCGTCGGGGAGTTGGGCTAGGCCCTCTGTCGAGCCGCATACCCGCCAAGCCCTCTCGGCCTCGCGGTAGAACGGATCGAGCTCGGCGTGGCTCACCGGGAAGCTCGGACTCAGGCCATCGTAGCGACCTGCGGCGAGCTCGAAGTCCGAGAAGCGCGGCGTCACTCCGCCCCAGGTCAAGGTCCTACCGCCGACTTGGCGGGCGCGGATCCAGTCGAAGGGGCTCCCTTCGGGCGTGGTGTAGGGGTGGTCCAAGTCGTCCACGAACAACCGGCGCGTCTCGCGCCCGAAACACGCGTGACGGAGCTGGATGGCCTGACGCTCGCTGGCCTCGCGCAAGAAGTCGGGCGAGCGATCGAGGGGCGCGTCGAGGGCCGGGAGCTCGTGCGGCAGACGCGGCTCCCCGGCTTCGAGCACGAGCACGCGAAAGCCGGCTTCCGTGAGCGCGGACGCTACGAAACCGCCCGCCGCACCCGATCCGACCACCACCGCGTCGTGGCCCATGGTTCCCTTCAAGCGAGTGCCTCGAGCACGTCGCGCACGGCGTCGGCGATGCGATCGACCTGACCGAGCTCGAGCTCCGGGTTCACGTCGAGGTGGAGCGCACGGGAGAGGAGATCCGTCGCCCGCGGGCACATCTCGGCGCCGTAGCCGAGGTCGCGCGCGGCCTGGACCCAGGGCCCGGGTCTCCCGTGGGGCGTGCGTCGTTCGAGGATCGCCGACCAATACGCGTACACGTGGTAGTCGATGACGTCGGGGTCGAAGAGCACATGGGCGCTCGTGACGCCCTCCGCCCGAAGCGCCCGAGCTACGCTGCGCGCGCGTTCCGCGTCGGGCAAGAACACGACGGCGGCGCTGCCGATGTCACCACCGCTGTCGGCACTCGCGCGGAAACGACAGCCCTTCCGGGCGACTACGTCGGCGATGCGAGCTTCGAGCCGCGTCCTGCGCTCGCGCATGCGGGAGATGGTGGCGTCGAGTCGGCCGAGTTGCACCGAGAGGACCGCGGCTTCGAGCTCGTGCATGCGCAAGCTCGCGCTCGGGAACGCGCGCTTCGCCCAGTCGGCCTCCGAGACGCCGAAGTAGTGGGGCGCGTCGAAGTCATGAAGGGCAGCGGCGCGCAAGAACACGTCGCGGTCACGGAACAGCGCCATTCCCCCCTCTCCCGCCGTCACGACCTTGTAGCCCTGGAAGCTGAACGCGCTCGCGTCGGCTAGGCCGCCGAGCGGGCGGCCCCGATGGCTACCTCCGGGCGCCTGGGCCACGTCTTCGACCACGAGCACGGACGACTCCGCGCCGAGACCGACGAGTTCGTCCATGCGACACGGAGCACCTCGCATGTGCACGGCGATCATCGCGCGAGTCGCAGGGCCGAGCTTCTGCTTCGCGTCCTTCGGGTCGACGGTCAGGGTTTCGTCGACGTCGACGATGACCGGGATCGCGCCGCTCAGGACCACGGCGTTCGGCACGGCAATCCAGGTGTAGGCCGGCACCAAGACCTCGTCGCCAGGTCCGATACCGAGGCCCACCAAGGCGCACCAGAGAGCCGAAGTGCCCGAGTTCACCGCGAGCGCCCAAGGCATGCCGACGCGTTCCGCCAGAGTCTGCTCCACCGTTTGCACTTGCGATGGTGAGACGTCGTAGCGGTAGAGGCAGCGGCGACGCAGTGCCGCGACCACGGCGCGCTCCTCTGCCTCGTCGATCTGGCGACTACCGGGCCACATGGGCGGCAGCTCGAAATCCACGGCAGGTGCACCGCCGTGGATCGCCAGCACTCGGCGTTCGTGGCTCAGACTTCGCCTCCGGACCAACGCGGGGCGCGCCTCGCCGACATCGAAAAAATGTTACAGGACACTCTCGCCCCTTACAAGCGGACCTGGCCGGCATGCGCGAGCTCATGACAGTCGGTGACCACCACGAAGTCGTCGAGCCGTGCTTGCACCAGTTGTTCGAACGAGCTGTGCTCGCCCATGGCACACGCCCCGCCTTGGTGTGGTCGAGCGGCAGCCTCGAATACGCCGCGCTCGATCGCCAAGCCAATCAGCTCGCGCGCTACCTGGCGGCGCAGGGGATCGGTCCCGAGTCGCGCGTGGGCATCTGCGTGGGGCGATCGGTGGAGCTCGTGCTCTCGATCCTCGCCGTGCTGAAGACCGGCGCTGCCTTCGTGCCCCTCGATCCGGACTACCCGCCGGCGCGCCTGGCGTTCATGTTGGAAGACAGCCGCCCGCACGCGCTGCTCACCCGCGAGGACGAGGTCGCACTCTTGCCGGATCCGGCGCGCGCCACCGTGCTCGAACGGCACTTCGCAGCCATCACGGAGCTTTCGACGACGCCGCTCGCCAGCGGGGTGACCGCCGGCAACTTGGCCTACGTGATCTACACCTCCGGCTCCACGGGCGCGCCGAAGGGGATCGCCCTCGCCCACCGCGGCGTGGTCAACAACATCTGCGACTTGAATCGCCGCTACGCGGTGGGTCCGGCGGACGTGCTGCTCTCGGTTTCCGCGCTCGGCTTCGACATGAGCGTGTACGAAATCCTCGGCACGCTGGCCGCGGGTGCCACGCTGGTGTTGCCCGACGCGGGAGACACCCGCGACCCAGACGAGATCGCAACCCTCGTCGCTCGATACGGCGTCACCATCTGGAACTCGGCGCCGGCGTTGCTCGACGCGCTGCTGAGCCACGAGTCGGCGCGGGCCAGCTCGCGCCTAGGGTCCCTCCGTCTGGCGCTGCTCGGCGGCGATTGGTCACCGCTGGCGCTGCCCGCGCGCTTGAAGCGTCTGGCGCCAGCGGCGCTGTTCGTGAACCTGGGCGGCGCCACCGAAGCAAGCATCCATTCCACGCTGTTCGAAGTGAGCGAAGTCGACCCGAGCTGGCGCAGCCTTCCCTACGGACGCGCCATGGCGGGACAGCGCGTGTACGTGCTCGACGAGAGGCTCGATCCGGTCCCGGACGGCGAGATCGGGGACCTCTACTTGGCGGGGGTCGGCCTCGGCCGGGGCTATCACGCCCGACCCGACCTCACCGCGGAGCGCTTCCTCCCAGATCCGTACCGCGCAGGCGAACGCATGTATCGCACGGGCGACCGCGTGCGAACGCTTCCGGACGGGAACCTCGAGCTCATCGGGCGCAGCGACCATCAAGTGAAAATCCGCGGAGTGCGCGTGGAGCTCACCGAGGTCGAGGCCGCGCTCGCGCGACAGCCCGAAGTCGAGCGCGCCGTGGCCATGGTGAGGCGTGACGTGCCCGACGACCCGACGCTGGTCGCCTACGTGGTCACTCGCCAAGACAGCGACGGGCTCGGGCAGGAGCTCCGCTGTCGGATGGCCAGTGAGCTTCCGCCCGCATTCGTGCCCGCCCACGTCCTCCGCCTGCCGGCCCTGCCGCTCACGCCCAACGGCAAGCTGGACCGCGCCGCGTTGCCGGCCCCGGGCGTGAGCGCGGGCGGGGCGACGGCGCGCACACCGCTGCATTCCACCATCGCTCGCATGGCGAGCGAGCTACTCGGCGTCGCGGAAGTGTCCACGTCGGAGAGCTGGTTTGCGCTGGGTGCACACTCGCTCTTCTTGGCGCGCCTCGGCGCGCGGATCGCTTCGGAGCTCGGCGCGACCGTTGGCGTGCGGGAGCTCGCCGCTGCGCGGAGCGTGGAGGGCGCAGCCGAGCTCGTCGAAGTGGCACGCGCGCGCACTGCGGCCCCGCCGGCACCCATCCCGCGCGTGCAGGGTGGCGACCGCGTGCGCGCCACGTCGAGCCAAGAGCGGCTCTTCTACCTCGAAGGTCTGTGTACGGACGGACCGCGCCCGTACAACGAAGTGCTCCGGCTCGAGCTCCGAGGGCCCGTCGATGCGGATTGCCTGGAGCGGAGCCTCCGCCAGCTCGCCCAACGCCACGAGGCCCTCCGCAGCCGCCTCTGCCTCGAGCGCGGCGAGCTGTGGCACGTGGTCGATTTGCCGGCGGAGGCCGTCGTCGCGCGGGAAGACCTGAGCGAGCTCGACGACGGAGCGCGCCGGGAACGCATCGCTGTCGCCTGCCGAGAAGAGGGACGACGGCCCTTCGACCTCGCGCGTGGGCCCCTCTTCCGCACGCGTCTCTTGCGCCTCTCGACCAGCGAAAGCGTCGTCCTGCTCACGCTCCACCACGTGGTGAACGACGGCTGGTCCAACGCCATCCTGGTGCGCGACTGGGCGCTCCTGTACGCCGCGGAGCGGCGCGGTGTCACGGCCGAGCTTCCGGAGCTGCCGCTTCGCTATCGCGACTACGCGAGCTGGCAGCGCGCTTCCCTCGCCGGCCCCGCGCTGGCCGAGCGCCTCGACTTCTTCCGCTCCCGCCTCGACGGTGCGCAGACGGATCTCGCGCTCCCGCGAGATCGGCGCCGGCCCAACAGCGCGGGCTTCGCCGGCGCACGCGTTGCGCTCGAGCTCGGCCGAGAGCTCTCCGAGCGAATCGAAGCGTTCGCCCGCGGCGAGGAGCAGACCACGTTCGTCACGCTCTTCACTCTGTTCCAGATGCTGCTGGCGCGGCTCTCGGGGCAGCACGACTTCCTGCTCGGCACGGTGGCGGCGAACCGGCCCCGAGCGGAGCTCGAAGACGTGGTCGGATTCTTCTCGAACACCGTGGTGGTGCGCGCCGCGCTCGACGCGAGAGCCGGCCTCCGGGAATTGGTCGGCCGCACTGCGAAGGACTGGGCGGAGTTCTCCCTGCGGGACGACACGCCCCTCGATGCGGTGGTCGCGGAGCTCGCCGGTGGGCGGCGCTCCGGACAAAACCCGCTGTTCCAGGCGTTGTTCGTGCTGCACGACACGCCCCTTGCGCCGACGCGTTTCGGCGACCTCTTGGTCGAGTCCGAACTTCCGGACAGCGGCGCGTCCAAGTTCGATCTGACGCTCACGCTCAGTCGAAAGCACGGGGAGCTCTCGGGCCACTTGGAATACGACTCGGCGCTCTTCGACGCCTCGACCGCGAGCCGCTGGGCAGAGCTCTTCCGACGCTTGACCGAGGGCGCGCTGCGCGAGCCCGATCGCGCGTTCTTGCGCATCCCGCTCTCGAGCCCAGCGGACCACGCGGAGCTCCGCGTCCGGAGGGACTCGCACGAGCTCGCGACCGAGGCTGCCACGCTCCCGGAGCTCTTTCGCCGCGCCGCGACTCTTCACGTCGACAGGCCGGCGCTCCGCCAGGGCCAGCGCGAGATGCGCTTCCGAGAGCTCGACGAGCGCTCGAACCGACTGGCGCACCATCTTCGAGCTCTCGGCGTGGAACCGGAAGTACGCGTGGCGCTCTGTCTCGAACGCTCCTTCGATTTCGTCGTCGCCTTGCTCGCCGTGACCAAGGCCGGCGGGGCGTTCGTGCCCATCGATCCCAAGACTCCGGCCGCGCGCATCGCGTTCCTGCTCGAGGACTCCGCCCCGAAGCTGCTCGTCCGGTCGAGCGCGACAGCGCTGGAACTCCCGGCGTATGCGGGTCGGGTCTTGGATCTCGACGCCGAGCGCGAGCTCATCGACCGCGCGCCGAGCGCTGCGCCGGAGCTCGCGCTCTCGGGGACGAACCTCGCCTACCTGATCTACACGTCCGGCTCCACGGGTCGCCCGAAGGCGGTGATGATCGAGCACCGCGGACTCGGGAACTATCTCCGCTGGTGCGTGGACGCCTACTCGGTGGCGGATGGCAATGGCGCCCCGGTCCAGTCGTCCGTCGGCGTGGACTTGACGCTCACGAGCCTGCTCGCACCGCTCTTGGTGGGCCGCTGCGCTTGGCTCATGCCGGACGATCCGACGGAGTTCACGCGCGCCCTCGGGCCGAGCGCCGGCCATTCCTTGGTGAAGCTCACGCCCACGGAGCTCGGATTCGTCGGAGAGGCGCTGGGGCACGGGCGAACGCGGGGCGTGACCCGAACTCTGGTCGTGGGCGGCGAGGCTCTTTCCTACGAAGCGCTGCGCGCGTTTCGTGAGTACGCACCCGAAACGCGGATCTTCAACGAGTACGGCCCCACGGAGACGGTGGTGGGCTGCGCGGTGCACGAAGTCGACGGGGAGGAGCCGCGCGAAGGGCCGGTTCCCATCGGTCGCCCCATCGTGAACACCGAGCTCTACGTGCTCGATGACGCCGGAGAGCTCGCCCCGACGGGCGTCGTCGGTGAGCTCTACGTCGGAGGCGACGGCGTTGGCCGTGGCTACTTCGCTCGCCCCGAGTTGACCGCGCTCCGTTTCGTGCCCGACGCGTTCAGCGGGCGAAGCGGCGCCCGCCTTTACGCCACCGGCGACCGCGCGCGACGCCGTGCGGATGGCGTGCTCGAGTACCTCGGGCGCAGCGACACGCAGGTGAAGATCCGCGGTCATCGCGTGGAGCTCGGCGAAATCGAGAGCCGACTGCTGCAAGAGCCCGGCGTGCGCGCCGCGCTCGTGACGAAAACGCCAGAAGAGCGGCTCGTGGCCTACCTGGTCGCGGACGCAGAAACGAGCTCGCAGGCGCTGACGGAGCGACTCCGATCCGAGCTGCCCGCCTACATGGTGCCCGAGGGCTGGGTCTTCCTCGAAGCGCTGCCGCGCGCGGCCAGCGGCAAGGTCGATCGCAGGAAGCTGCCGCGCTTCGAACCGCAGCCCATCGAGAAAGTGCGAGAGCCGGTCCCGCCCATGGACCCGGTGCAGCGTGTGCTCTCGGCCTCCTGGTGCGAGCTCCTGGGCGTCGAGCACGTCGACCCGCGCGATGACTTCTTCGAGCTCGGAGGCAACTCGCTCTTGGCCATCCGCGCCATCGCGCGCATCCGGGACTACTTCCGCGTGGAATTCACCCTCCGCGATCTGCTCCGAGATCCGAGCGTCGCCGGCGTAGCCAAAGCCCTCTCGGCGAACCCCGAGCGGCGCGCCGAGGTCGAAGCCGCTGCTCGGCTCGTGCTCGAGCTGGCGGAGCTCGACGAGGGCGAGGCTCAGCGCCGGCTGGCGGAGCTCTCCGCCGAGGCGAAGAAGCGTTCGTAGGGCGAGCCGGCGAAGGCGGCGGCGAGCTCCGCGAAGTTCGCCACTTGTTCCGCGGGGCGCAGGCGCCTGAGGCGCGCGAGCTTCTCCGTCACTGGCACCGGCGGCACGCCCAAGAACTCGAACACTCTAGCCATGCTCCCGCCGAAATCGCTCACCAAGTCGCTCCGGTATTCGAGCTCGAGGAACGGGTGCGGAGCGAAACGCCGGCGCGCCTGCCGGCGCCACGCTTCGAGCTCGTCGAAACGCGCGCGCGCCTCGGCTGGCTCGATGGTGAACGGCGGCGGCTCGTCGGGCAGCGGCCCGTCTCCCACGACGTTCCAGATCCCCGTCTTCTGCGCCACGCGCTCCGAGATCAAAGTCTCGAGTGCGTCGTCCCGATACACGTGGATCACCCCCAGCTCCGGGTCCGACTCGAAGAAGTCCCAAACCGTCGAACCGGCTCGCGACGCGTGGTGGTGCATCAGCTTGAAACCGGTCGCTCGGCTCTGCGCACTGGCCGCATATACGTGTCGGAGGAAGTCCGCCTCGTCTCCTCCGTCGTGCAAGAAGCGCCCCGCGACGCTGTAGAGACGACGGCGCGAAGCCTCGTCCTCCGTGGTGGTCAGAAGCTCGTTGTGGACCGTGAGCTCGGGGTGCTGCTCGAGCCCGGCGATGAGCAAAGTCGATCCGGAACGGGGGTGGGCGAGCACGACGAAACGCTGCATGGCTGGGCGCGACCTGGTTCAGGGAGCTTGGCACAAGAGGCGGAGTTGCTCGAAAATCCGCTTGCGGTTCTCGGCCTCGACTTCGGCCGGGATCGGGGCCTCGCCCCGGTTCTCGTGGGGGAACGCGCAGTCGGGCACCGACTTGCCGAGGAACGCGCAGAGCTTCTCCCAGCCGTCCCCGTTCTCCCAACAAACCTCGAGCAAGAGGTGCTTCGCGTGCTCCGCCTCGAAGTACTCCACGACCTCTCGGTTTTGCCGTTCGTAGAAGCTCAGGTGGTGACGCTCGACACCGTGCGGGTAGGCGTATCCGTAGGCGAGGAGCCGACAGTGCTCGTCGGGCGGCGTTCGCAGGCTGTGGCGCATGAGGCTCTCGAGCCAGATCTGGCTGCTCGCGCGCTGGGTGAGCACGTAGCGCGCCCGCTCACCGAAGCGCTGGTGGAGTTCGCGGTACATCAATGGGAAGGGCCAGTCTTCGAACGAATCGTTCTCTTCGATGAGCTGGAAAGTCGGCTCGAGCTCGCCTTGGCGAAATGCCGCCAGCAAGCGTCGACGACACGACACGTGTTTCTCGTAGCCGAGCACGCCCAGCGCCGCCGCCAGCGTCTTGGTGCCGGTCTTGTTCAGTCCGATGCCGATGACTTTGCCTCGCTCCATGCGCACACGGTTCAGCTTTCCGCCGCTTGGCGTTCGAGCTCGTTCGCCAGTCCGAACAGGAGCTTCAGCCAGTTCACCAAGAGCGCGATGGCCACGATCAGGAGAACCAGCGCAAGCCCGAGCAGCAGCGGCGCGGCGCTCCGCTTCATGCTCTCCATCAAGAGACCCGTGACGATGGCGCCGGCGCCGGCCGCCAAGAGCAGCCCCATGGTGAAGTTCGCGCGCGGGAGGTGCTCGCCACCACCGACTGCGCGAGCCGTGGTCCGGAGCGAGCTCACCAGGGCGAGCCCGGCTCCCACTCCCACGAGCAAGCCCAGGCGACCGCCCCAAAGCATGGTGGCTTGCAAAGTCTCGATCTCCGACAGGCTCGGCATGCTCCAGAACGAGCTCGCGCGTTTGGCCTGGCTCGCCAGGGCGAAAAGCTTGTTGGCGCACACGGCGACGTAGATCTCGAGCGCCACGCCGACGACGAGGAGCCCCATGGCGAAGACCAACGACTCACCGCGGTGGGTCTCGGGGAAGCGCTGGTATTGCGCGAGTGCCACGAGGATCACGACGCTCACCAGCACGCCGAGGAACACCCCGAGGGTCGTGAACGTGCCGGCTCCGTCGAAGTCGCCGTTCACCATCGACATCGTGAGCGGGACTTGGAGCGCGATGCCCGTGCCGATTCGGGCCAGGAGCGCCCAACCGAGCATGCGCAAAGGCCCCGCGTCCACGGCGCGCTTTGCTTCGATCTCGCTCGACTGCCCCGCGGCGAGGCGCTTCGCCAGCGGAAACGCCAGCGCCGCGAACCAAGCTGCGGCCGCGACGGCAAGCGTGCGTTCGATCCACGCCAAGCCGGGTGGGTAGCGCTGCGCCAACGCGCCGTACGCCGACAACGCCGCGTCCGAGAGCGCGATGAACCCTGCGACGAGCACGGCGACTCGAGCGAGCCTCACGCGGGTCGCGCGCTCGACCGCCAAGAGCGGCAACGCGAAACCGACCGTGAGACACACGCCGTCGCTCCACCAGACGAGCTCGAGCCACGTCGGCAGCTCCAGAGTTGGCTCGGCCGCGCGCCCAACGGCACTGAGCGCGAGGTGGCTGAGCAGAAGGGCACCTGACGCTAGCGCCACGCCGCGGCCCCTCGTCAGCGAAAACGCGAAGACGAGGACTGCGACGATGCAAAGGACGATGAGCAGTACGTGGCCCCAAAGCGACAGTGAGGACCATCGCGCCAGCTCGGCGAAAACCTCTTGGCTGGTTCGCTTGCCAGCGTGGAGCTCGGCCAGCGTGCGTTCGCGCAGCACCGCCATGATCAGCATGCGCACCACCGATACGAGCTCCAGAACCGCGACGGTGCGTAGGGCGAGAGCGGCGCGTTTCTCCATCGGTCCTGGCTCCCTCGAGACGTGCGAGGCTATTCCTCGCCTGCGATCACCGCAACGACGCCAATGGAAGGGGCGCGCTGACGCTCGAACGGGTTCGTGAGAGACTCTCGGAGATGCTGCGTCGGAGCGCATGGACTCTGGCCCTGATCTTCTGGGCGTGTGCCGGCGACGGTGAGTCCGACGGAAGCGGTGGCGCGGCGGGTCTCGGCGGCACCTCGGGGAGCGGTGGCGGGAGCGGGGCTGGCGGCAGCTCGGAGGACTCGGGTGCCGACGTGAGCGAAGACTCGGATGGCGCTGGCGAGGACGTTGGCTCCGATGCGTCGAACGACGCGGCGGACGCGGGCTCGAGCGTGACGATGAGCGAGATCCACCAGCAGCACCGCTTCATCTCGGGCGCGATGTTCGGAGGTTGGGGGCCTCACCTCGGGCACCTGGTGCGAGCGCCGGCGTCGAGCGGAGCGATCGACGCCCTCTGGTTCGTCGATGACGTCTGCGCGCAAACGGCGGCCGACGGCCCCGTCTGCGACGTGAACCACGACCACACTCTCGGCTACTACGAACGCGATGGCGCCGGCTGGCACCATCGTGGCGACGTCACCCTCCCGGGCATGGTGCAACAGAACACCGCGACCGTGATGTCGAAGGGAGAGCTTCAGACCTTCGGCATCGACGTGGGCGCTCACGTCATCCGGGAGTGCAAGTACGCAGCCAAGACTGGGCCGGGAGGCTGCGCGACGTTGCCCTTCACCCTGGGAGCGAACGCGAACTACATCGGCGCGGCGGTATCCCCGTCCGGCGCGCGTCTGGTGTGGTGGACCGGAGTGGTCGACGGCGGCGGCGGGACGTTCCACTACGTCGTCGACTACGGCGGCGGCTGGAACGGTCCGCGTTCCGGCAGCGCGGCGGGCTACAACGACGCTTCCTACGCCAACGTCGCTTTCGGCGGTGACTCCGCGACGCGCGTCACGTTCCACGGCCAGCTCGTATCGGGGCTCGCACCGAATTGGGGCTTCCTCGGCGCGGTGGGCTACGGCGATCTCGCGACCACTGACGCCGTCGCGTGGATGGACGAGCTCGTCCCGGTCGCCAGCGACGCCGTCGTTTCCACCAACGACGTCTGGACGGATCCGAAGACCGGCGACACGCACCTGGTGGCCCGAACCGCGGGCGGAAGCGCTGCCTACTTCCACCGACCGAAAGCCGGCACGTGGTCCGCCGCGACGTTCACGTGGCCCGCCACCTATCGCGCGCGCTTCGTCCCCAGCGGTACGCGCCTGGGATTGGTCTACGGCCCGAACCAAGGAAACCTCGCCTACCGCATCGCGAACGAAGCCGATCGCCCAGCGGGCTCGCCCATCGCGTGGGGCGACCTGCTCGAGCAGACCGTGGCGCTGCCTGCGGGGTTCGGCGCGGTGCTGGCCATCTATCCGGAGACGACCGCGTATCAGACCAGCTCGGTCAGCAACTTGAACGTCGCCCTCGTGGGGAAGGGCAAGGAGCACGTCGTGCTCCACGTCGGCCTAGAGCTCTGAAGCCCCCACTTTCCCAGCGGATCGTGGGCTGGGCGCAGCGGCCCGAGAGGACTGCTGGCTCGTCGACCGGACGCCGTGCGTTTGTCGCCGATGACCCGCCTCCGATTTGGTAGGTTGCCGCCGGAACGGAGAGCGGATCGTGCGGATCGGAAGCGCAACCATCATCGTCGCCGCCCTGGGCATCTCGGGCGCCGCACAGGCAGCCGACGGCGACAGCAAGAACGACTGCGCCTCACGTCCAGACACCGGAGCGAACCCCGAACATCGCGCGTTCGCGCGTTGGTCACTCGGTTCGGGTTGCTCCTTCCTCGAGGTTCCGCTGACGCTGCGCGGTAGCCTGGAGACCGCGAGTGCCGTCCCCGTGGACCGCTTCGGGGCGAGCTACGCGGAGAAGCTCTCGTTTGCACCCAACGTGCGGGTGGGCGTTCGAGCGAGCTCGGGTTTCGCGCTCGCGCCGGTTCAGCTCCGGGCAGAGCTCGAGGAAGACGTCGTGACCGGCGCGACGACTTCGAGCACGGGGCCCGCGGGCGAAGACTACCCGGGGGAAGAAGGGCTGCACATCGAACCGCGCAAGGCGGTCGTTCGCGGCTCGGTCGGCCGGGCCCTTCACCTCGGAACCGGCCTCGACACGAGCCATTGGGGGCTCGGCATGGTCGCCAACGACGGCAACCACGACTGGCACCCGGGGAGCGCGGCGTTCGCCTATCCGCACGGCGGGGATCGCGTGTTTCGCTGGAGCCTCGGCACGGGACCCCACGGCGATCTCGGCATCGCAGCGATGGCGGGCGCGGATCGCGTCTATCGGGACGACGTGCTGCTCCCCGGCGACCGAGCGCGGCAATTCTTCGCCGCAGCCCTGGTGGGCGCCGGCAAGCCCAATGGCTTCGGCGCGTACGTCGTGCGCCGCGAACAGAAGGACTCGGAGAACCGCGCCACCGACGTCTGGGTGGTGGACGCAACCGGCAAGGCCACGTTGGCGTTGGACGCCGGCAAGCTGACGTTCGAGGCCGAATCCGCGCTGATCGTCGGCAAGACGGAGCTCGGGCAGAGCGTCGAACACGATTCGTACGACGTACGGCAGCTCGGCGCCGCGCTGCGCGCTTCGTTCGAAACCAAGAAGTACGGCGCAGTGCTCGACGTGCTCTACGCCTCGGGGGATCAGAACCCGTACGACGGGCAGCAGAACGCGTTCAAGACCGACCCCAACTACGAAATGGGGCTCCTGCTCTTCCGACACGTGCTCGCGGCCGAGACCGCCCGCGGCGCGGCGCTCGCAGGTGACCCGACGCTGGTGGGGATCCGACCGGACGGGATCGATCGCATCCCGACCCGACGCTCTGCCACCAACACCATCGCGCTCTTTCCCCGCTTCTTTGGCCGTCCGCTTCCTGGGCTAGAAGCCTACGGAGGACCGCTCTTCGCGTTCACCCCGGTCCCCACGGTCGACGTCTTCAACACTCAGCTCGCCGGTGGGGAGGCTCGCAACGCTCTCGACGGAAAACCCGGCAGCTATCTCGGCACCGAGCTCGACCTGGGTGCGCGCTACCGCTTCGCGGACGAGAAGCGGGCCGGCGCCGTCACCGTGGGCGTCGAGGCCGGGGCCCTGCTCGCCGGCAGCGCCCTCGAAGACGCCAGCGGCGACAAGATGAAAACTCCGTTCCTCGTCCGCGGGACGTTGCGCGCGGCGCTCTGACGTCCCCCACGAGAACCCTTCATTTCGGTTGCGGGATGAACGAGCAGGAAGCCGTTGCCTGACAAGCGTCCCACGTGAATTCCGTGCCGCCGGACGCCAGATAGTGACCGACCGAGTAGCCGAGGTAGGTTCCAAGGTCGAACGGAAGCGAGGGATCGGGACTCGGGAAGCCGTGCATCCCTTCCGGCTTCATCATCGGCAGCATCAGGCCCGAATAGCCTCCCCGGCCGTTCTTGCCGACCAATCGCAGGGGCGGCTCGAGCCGCGGCACGTCGAAGCCGTCGTCGGCGCCGGTCAGTGCCGAGAGGTGCTCCACGTCCATCAGCACCGGCTTCCCCTTGGAGTCGAAGAAGCGCCCCATGCGGGCTTGCCCCTCGATCTCGAAGGTGTCGATCAAGAGTTGGTTGTCGGACTTGCCATAGCGCGCATCGTCTCGATCGAAAGGAACCAGGCCAGCCGCGCGGGCAATGCCGATGCCGTTGGCGACGGGCACACCGGGGTCCCCCACCGACGGCATCACGATGACGTTGGCGCCGACCTTCTCACCCGTCGAGTACTCGAAGGGATGCGTTCCGTCCCAGCCGGGCGCGTAGTTCATCGGGTCGGCCTGCTCGATGAGGATCTGCGCGAGCCCCTGGAGCCGGCGGAGCTCGGGCGTGCCACGCCGAACTCCGAACCCATCGGTCACCGCCACCAGGTCCGAGCCCTCGGCCCAATCGGAGCCGCCGATGGTCACGTCTCGATCGAACGTGTCGACCGTGAAGATGGGAGCGCCGGCGCCATTCAGCGAGCAGCCGGTGCGCTCGGCAGGCGGCAGTGGGCCCGAGTACGCCGAGAGCGAGAGGCGATTCCCTTTGTCGACCGGCACGCTCACTCGGAAGCGACCATCCTTCTGCACCGCGCCGCAGCGGTACTCACCGGTGCTCTCGTTCCGAAGCACGACGGTGTCCGACTGCACGAGGGAGCTCGGTAGATCGTGGACGTCGACGGTGGCGTCCTCCACCTCGGCATTGGGCACGGTGAGCTTGATGGTCTTCCCGTCGGTCCAGAAGAGCGGAGAAAAGGCCCTGAGCACCATGGCGTTCCTCACGCCGGAAAGGGCCGAGCGGAAGCCGATTTCGCTCAACATGCCGCCGGGCACGATGGAAACGGCGCTCTTGATCTTCGGTTCGACGCCAGCCGCGAGCGCCGACGTGATCCCGCCGAGCGAGCCGCCCATCACTTGCACGCCCTGGCTTCCGCCAACGTCCACGCTGCCGTCACCGTCGAAGTCGCCGGCGAGGTCGGGGGTTCCGTCTCCGTTCACGTCGTGCTTCCAGCGTCGAACGCCGTCGAAGCCCTCGAGCGTGCGCACGACCTGCATCACGTCCACCATGGTTTGCCGCACGATGTCCCGGGTGTGGGACAAGTACGAGACCCAGTAGTCGGCGCCGGACTCGACTTGGCCGTCGCCGTTCCAGTCCAGGGCGCGACCGGCCAGGATGCCGTCGGCAAATGGACCGAGGCCGTACGGCTGGAACATGGCGCGCGCCAAGTTCTGTTGGATCTGCGGCAGATCGACGCCGTGGCTCGGAGCATCGATGGCCAGCGTGGCGACACCCAGGCGAGCGAAGATCGGCGCCACCGCTATGCCGTCGAACTTGGTGGAGCCGTGGCCGTGGATGAAGATGGCCACGGGCGCTGGGCCCTTGCGGTTCTTGGGCACGAAGAGCCAAAAAGGGACGCCTTCGCGTCGAGGCTTCTTGTCCAGATCCCAGAGCTGCTCGTAGAGCGGCAGAAGCTCGCCTTTGGCGTCGTGGCGCGGGAAGAACTGCGGAGAGTCGACCTCTCCCACCAGCGTGTAATCGATGAAGCCGAGCTCGGTCTTGGTCTGCTCGAGGGCAGCCCCCGAGAGGCTTCCGAACTGGGTCATCAATTTGATGAGCAGCTCCGAGGCGAGCGCGCCCGGCACGATCTTCGTGTTCGTCACACCCGCGGCCGGCACTCGAGCTTCTCGGATCAGCGACACTTCCCCGGGGAAGTCGTCGGCCAAGCCGGCCAAATTCCCCTTGCCGTAGAGGCCGTCGCGCACCGCGCGGTAGTCGTGCTGCAGGTCTTGGGTCGTGAATGTCCAGGTGAACGCGACGTCGTCGAGGGACAGCCCGAAGCTCGCGAGGCACCCCGGGAGCTCGGCCAAGGACTCGGTTTGAGCGGCATGGTTGATCCCGGCGAAGGGTGAGCGCACGGGCTCGCCTGCGGGCGAAGTAACCCGCTTGGTGATCACCGCAGCGTAGGTGGTCGCCGATCGCATGGGCGTGACCGGCTTCATGATCAGCGTGTTGGTCTCGCGCTCGTAGAAATCGAGCAGCTCGCCCCCCGGCTTGCCGTCGCGGGTGTTCGGGTGATCGAGCACTCCGTCCATGTCCGTGTCTTCACCGGGGTCGAGGCGTCCGTTGCCATTCACGTCCTCTTCCACCTCTTCGAACGTGACGGTGTTCACGCCCTCGCGGGGATCCGCCTCGTAGATCTTGGTTTCGGCGAGCACCTGGGGGTAGTTGCCCTGTCCGAGGTCGAGCGGCACCGCCTTGCACAGATCGGGCGACCCGGCCGTCACGTCGAGCACCAGCACCGCGTCGTCATCGAAGTCGAAGTT
Organism: Polyangiaceae bacterium; assembly: GCA_046351435.1. GTDB lineage: Bacteria > Myxococcota_A > Polyangia > Polyangiales > Polyangiaceae > JADJKB01. The sequence continues at coordinate 36,035 of JAXLYN010000012.1, read as the reverse complement.
GTCCCGATGATGGCGGGCGTAGAAGACCTCGACGTCGAGCGGCTCGCTGAACGAAACGCTGATGGGCGCGAGGGTCCCCCAACCGCTCAGCCCATCGAGATCGCGTCGGACTGCGTGCTCCCACTTGGTCGGTGCCACGTCGAAGCTGAAGCTCGCGTTCAATCGTCGCTTGGTGGGCGACGTCGGGTCGAAGCGCGTCGCGAAGTCGTTCGGCAGTGGGATCTCGGCCAACGGCCGATGGAAGACGTCGAACTTCACTCGCGGACCGGGGCCGTCCTCCGCGGAGCCAAGCGTGTCGGGCGCTTCGGAGCAGCCGGCGAGCAAGGTGAGCGGCAGAAGCAGGCGCAGAAAGGCGCGCATGAACACGCAAGTACGTGCGGCCTACCGGCGAGTCAAGTTGGAGCGCCGCGCGGGGCGCTCGCTCACCTTCCGAGACGCTTCGCGTCGTCGCAGCGGAGCTTCTTCTCGGCACAAGCGTTGGCGTAGGCCGCCGCAGCGGCCGACTTGTTCGCCTGCTCGAGCTCCTTGCACAAGATGCCTCGGCCCACGCAGGCGGCCACCATTTCTTGCTCGAGTCGTTTCGGGTCGAGCTTCCGCAAGCGCTTGCACGACTCGGCGAGCTCGTCGTGGCCTCCGACTGTCTTCGAGGCGCTGACCTTCTTGCCGCCGACCCACTCGGTGCCCATGCGGCCGCAGTGGTCGGCGTAGAGCTCGATGGCCTTGGGCTTGTCCGTCTGCTCGAGGAGCGCCCCGTAGCGCAGACAGAGCGGGGCGCTCGAACCGCCACCCCAGTTGCCCTTCTTGCACTGCTGTTCGAAGAGACGCATGGCGCGGTCTTGGTCCTTGGGCACGGCCTTGCCCGCGAGCAGGAGCTCGGCCGCCCGTTCGCAGCCGGCGTGCGGGCAGCTCTTCTCGAAGTAGTCCACGGCCTTGGCGCCGTCTTTGGCGATCCCGTTGCCGGCCTCGTACATCTCGCCCAGCAAGCGGCACGAGTCCCAGTTCCGACTGGCGTCGCCGCAGCCGCGCTCGAACAGCTGTTGCGCGCGTGTCGGGTCCTTCTTCACGCCATCGCCCGCCAGGTAGTGCTGGCCCGCGAGCGCGCAGGACCAGAGGCTGCCGAGCGCGCAGCCCTGCTCCCAGACCGTCACGCCACGCGCGACGTCGCGCGTGACGGAGGCCGGCGCGGGCAGGCGCATGTCCGCAAGGGCCTTGCGATCGGTGGCGTAGATCGAGCCGAGCTGATGACAGTAATACGCTTGTCCGTTGTCGCAGAGCTTCTGGTAGGTCGACAGCCCGCGCGCGACGTCCTGCTTCACGCCCCGCCCTGCGATCAGGAGGTCGCCGTGTGACGCGCAGGCCGGGGCGTAACCGAGAGCGCAGCCTCGCTGGACGAGATACGCTGCCTTGTTTTCGTCTTGGGGCACTGCGCGGCCTTCCAAGAACCACAGCCCGGTGTTCCAGCACACCCACGCTTCGCCGAGCGCGCAGGATTTTTCGAGCAAAGCCAATCCCGCAGCCTGGTCAGTGCGGAGCTTCCTGTCGCCGAGGTCGGCGCAAGCGCCGGCGAGACCCGCGTCGCAGCCCCGTGTGAGCAGCGCATTGGCGTCAGTCGCGCTCGGCGTGACGGCGGCGAGGCGGACGCAGCTCTCGATGCTCCCCGCGTCGCACTGGGTCTTGCAGTCCTTGGCGTCGCCAGATTTGCAGAGGTGTGCCCCGCTCGTACCGGTTTCGGGAGCGCATTTTCCCGCCACCAGCGCGTAGCCCGCGGGGCAAGGGTTCTCGACGGGCGCCGGGGGCGGTGGCGGCGCAGCCGCGGCTTGGGTGTTTCGCTTCTCGACGAGCGGCTCGAGCAGCAAGCGCACGGTGGCGCCGCATTGATCGGGCGGCGCGTCGGCGCTGGGTTTGGCGCCTTTGCAGCTCTGCACGTTGCCGTCGCGATTCTCGACGCGCTTCGCGCTCTCGCTCGCGCCGCCACCTCCGACCGTGAAGAGCTCGGCCGCCGCGCGGACTTTGCCCTTTTCACCACGCGCCATGGCAAACGCGCCCACGTGCGCCGCCTTCACGTAGTGGGTCGCACCTTCGCACTTGCCGGAGAGCTCGGCGCGAGCTCCCTCTCCACGCAGCGTGGCGCGCTTGCCGACGAGCACCACGGCGAGATCGATGCTGGAGCTGCCTTCGAGGCTGCCTTCCAGCTTCCCGACGCTGAGCGGCAGGTTCGCCCAGAGCTCGTCGCGACTCGAGATCTGGATCAGATCCTCTTTGGGTGTGACGCCCGCGAACCCGTAGGAGCCTTCGAGCTTGCACCCATCGAGGATGCGGAGGCCTTTGCAGTCGTACGCGACGACCGCGACGCCTTGCTTCATGGCCACCTCGAGATCGGTCCGCTCGCCGCTCTTCCAGTCGACGACGAGGGGCGAGACCGGGCGAGCGAGATCCGTGCAGGCCACCGGCTCGGTGCGCTCGCCCAGCGCCTCGCTGCCCGTGGGAGCCGTGGGGCGCACGGCTTCGGCGGGTTTCCCTGCGCAGCTCGCCAGGAACGAAGCCAAGAGGACGACCGGAACGGTGAGCGAAGACTTAGACATGATGCTCTTTGGTGAAGGTGATGCCCGCGGCGCAGCAACTAGCCGCGACGTCGAGGGCGATCAAGCGCGAGGGAGCCTGGGACGCCCCGGTCAGGGGGCCCGAACCCACTCGAAGGTCAGATCGATGGCGACCACGGTCTCGCCCGCAATGTGGATTTGCGCGGGCTTCTTCGAGGTCTCGGCCGCACCAGAACAGACTCCCCCTCCGCCGCCGGCAAGAGAGGCGGAGACGCCGACTCGATAGCGATCGGCGAGTCGATGATCGACGCGCATTCCGAGCTGAAGCCCCCAGTTGGAGTCCTGGCTGCACGGTCCGGTCGCCGGAGAGAAGGCTTGGCCCAGCGCGACCCAGAGCGCCAGCGCGAACGGATTTCGGTATCCGCTGCCGAAGGTCATGCCGGCTCCGACGAATGTGAACGTGTGCGTGTCTGCGAGCTTCCAGGGAACGCGCAGGTGCTCGCCCACGGCGCCGACCGCAAAGCCATCGACCACGGGCGCCCACGCGAAGCCGTGCAGCGCAAGTCCGAGCGGGAGGTGGCAATCGTATCCATAGGGGCAGTCGGAGACGCCAGGCCACGCCGGCCCCGCTCCCATTCCAAGGAGCGCGCTGGGCAGCGGACGTTCGGGCTTCGGGCCAATGTGAGCGCGGGGCGGGTCCGCGGAAGCGGACGCGGCCAACATCAAGGGGAGCGCGAACGACCGGGGCACGAGCCGCGCACGTGAGCGAGAGGGCGACCTCCCGCGTGCCCACCCGAAGACCATGCACGAAGCGTACGCCCTCGAGGAGGCCCGACCAAACGTGCGAATACTTCGTGGGCAAACGTCGGCGGCAGGGCGACGAGCTCCCGGGCGAGGTGCGAGTCGCCTTTCGGCGCGGCCATCCAGATCGAACGCTCGCGACGCGCGTAGTCATCCGCCAGGCGAATGAAACTGCCGACCGTCTTGGCGTTCATCGGGCTCCCGCTGGCAGGGGGTTGTGCTGCAGCGCGGACGCCACCTGCCGTGCCAGTACCGAGGCCCATCGCGACGGCACCGAACCCAGCGTCCTCGCCCCCCGCCGCGGCGGTCACGGCATCGAGCGACGACGCGGAGTTCGAATTTTCTCCGACCAATCTCGAGATGCCGGAGACGCGGGCACTCTGGCGCGCGAAGCTCACCGAAGGTCGCCTCAGCCGCAAGCGTGCGCTCGAGATCTTGAACGAGGTGCGGCGCGTCCGGGAGGCTGCCCGGCCCTGATCCGCCATCTTGGACTGCCAACCGTCGATTGGCGCCCGGGCGTCCGCTCGGGATCTCTCGCCGAGAAAGCGCTCGCTTCAGCCTCGCTCCGGGGGTCCGCCGCGTGGCGTGGTTCTTGCGAACGAGTGCCGCCGATGACGAAGCATGCCTTCTGGTTTCCGCTCTTGCTTCTGGCGAGCTGCGGAGAGTCCGCGAACGATGCGGGAGACCCGCCGAAGTCCGACGCCGGGACCGACGCGAGCAGCGACGCCAAGGTCGACGGCGCCACGCCCGGAACCTGCGCCCCCTGCGTCGACAGCTCGGAGTGTGGACCGAACGCCGCCTGCGCGCAGTACGCCGGGAGCGATCACTGCGGCGCGCTCTGCGAGAACGGTTCGTGCCCGAACGGCGAGACCTGCATCCAAGCGGTTCGCGAAGACGGAGTCGGAGTTTCCGTGTGCGTGCCGTTGGACGGTACCTGCGGCACCAGTGGCTGCGGGCAGTGTGCTCCGGGCTCGACCTGCGATCTCATCGCGGGGGAATGCATCGAGCCCGAGCCCGACGCGGGCGACGACGCGGGACCGGACGATCCGGACGCGGGTGCCGACGGTGGGGACGACGCTGGAACCAACCCCGGCAGCATCGGGCCGGACGGAGGCAAGCTCCCGTACCTCTACTTCGGCGTGGTCGGCGACACCCGTCCGCCCGGTAGTGACAAGACGAAGGACTATCCGACGGACACCATCAACCAGATCTACAAAGACATGGAGGCGTTGAACCCACCTCCACGCTTCGTCATCGCGACCGGTGACTACATGTTCGCCAAGCCTCAGGGCGACGAAGGGGCCAAGCAGCTTGCCATCTACGTGAAGGCACGGAACCAGTTCTCGGGCCCCGTCTTCGCGAGCCTCGGCAACCACGAGTGCGGGGGGAACGACGGGAACTGCGCCGGCGCGACCACCAACAACAGCTACAACGCTTTCCTCGACAAGCTGGTGAAGCCGCTGGGCAAATCCAAGCCCTACTACAAGGTCCCCATCGACGACGTGGACGGGAAGTGGACTTCCAAGATCTTGGTCACCGCCTGCAACGCCTGGAGCAACGCTCAGAAGACGTGGCTAGAGACCGAACTCGCCAAGAAGACCACGTTCACCATCATCGCGCGCCACCAGCCGATGGGCTCGGACGCGCCCTGCAACGTGGAGATGGACAAGATCCTCACCGGCGCGAAGTACGACCTCCTGCTCGTCGGCCACAAGCACTTCTGGGAGTGGGCGCCCGCCAAGCGTCAGCTGACCGAAGGCCTCGGCGGAGCGCCGGTGTCCAAGGCGGGACAGCAGCACGGCTTTGCCACGATTCGGCAGCGCGCCGACGGCCGCTTCCGAGTCCGGCAATACAAGGCCGGAAACATCAAAGACCCCTTGAACACCTTCGTGGTGCCATGATGTCGAGAGCCAAAACGGCGCTCTTGATGCTCGCAGTCGCGCTGGCCAGTGGCTGCGCGGAGAAGGCGCCGCCGCCGGCGAGTGGAACTGCTCCAGCGGCCGCGCCGGCGCCTCGAGCCGCGAAGGTGCTCGACGCCAAGCGTGGAACGCCCGTGCTCGACGGCAAGCTCGACCAACCGGTTTGGCACGCCGCCAGCCGAACGGAACCGTTCGTCGCCGAGCGGGGGGCTCGCCCGGTGCCGCACACGGAAGCGCGAGCGGCGTGGGACGACGACGCGCTCTATCTCGAGCTCTACGTGGCCGACGACGAGCTCCTCGGAACCGACCACGTGCGCATCGAACTCGACGGAGACCGGAGCATCGAAGCTTCTCCCTCGGGCAAGCTCACGTGCAAATTCCAGGGCGCGGACGACTGCAATGCACTCGGGATCCGTTCGGGCTTCGACGTGGACGGAGACGTCGACCTCGACGCGAAGGAAGACGAAGAGTGGTCGGTGATCGTGGCGGTTCCTTGGCGCACGCTCGGCGTAGCCGAACGACCCAAGGAACTACCCGTGGTGCTCCGGCGAGGCGACAGCTCGCTAGGGAAACCGGTGCGCGAGATCTGGAGCCGAGGGCCGAGCCGCATTCGCTTGGTCGACGGCTGATCGGGTCGAACGGCGGCCCGCGAAGCTCTTACCAGCTCGCGCCGCATCGAGGGGTTTCAGGGATGGTCGCAGCCGGTGACGACTTGCCCAGTCTTGTCCACGCTCGCCCAGGCAGCGGCGTTTTTCGGCGTGACGTCGATCCAATGATTGCCACTGTCGGCCACGTGGTACTGGTTGGCCGAAAACGTGTTGTTTCTCGGAGCGAGCAGCGTCGCGAGCCCCGAAGCCACGTTGTCGTCGGCGCCGGCGGCGTAGGCGTTGCAAGCGTAGATCTGGTTGTCGTGGACCTGATTGCCCATGAGCGCGTTCGAGGTGTCCGTGGCGTTCGCCGGCGGTGGCGAGATGCAGGCAACGCCTTGCATGTTGTCGTGGCCCACGACGAGCTCGAGGCGCACGCCACCGGCGGCATTTCCGTATATCAGGTTGTGGTGGAAGTTCCCGTTGCTCGCGTCGCTGACGTATAGCCCCTGACCCTGAAGTGCCAGGTCGGTCATGATGGCTTTGCCGTTGTCGTTCAGCGTCGAATTCCTGAGCTCGATCTCGCAGCTGATCTCGTGGAAATAGCCGTGGCGTTCGTTGTGGTGGAAGTGGCTGTTTTCCACCAAGACGTGGCGGTTGTGGACGTCGGTCCAGAAGCCGTCGCCCACGTTGTCATGACTGTCCACGCCGTCGAGCCAGAGGCCGGGCTGGCCGGGGGCGCCGTTCGACTTGACGAACTTCACGGCGCCCGCGGCGAAGTAGCCGGTGCACTTGGTCCCGCTCTTGTCGCGGTACCCGGCGATGTTGTTGTGGGAGATCTCGGTCCCCTCGAGCTTGAGCCAATTCGCCGTGGAATCGATGCCGTATTGCCCGTTGTTCGTAATCAGCGACCCGCGCAGCACGCTGCGCTTCGCGGCGCTCGTGCCGGACGGCATGTAGAGGCCGCGGTTGTGCACGAAACGCACCGTCAGGTCTTCGAGGGTGTACTCCTTGCCATTGTTGGCCAAGATACCGACGCTGAGCGCCTTCTCGAGGGTCAGGTTCTGCAGCACGAGGCCGGTGGGAGCCGGCGTCTGACCGATCAACACGTCGACCACGGCGAGATCGACTTCGGCACCCGTCGGATCCACCGAGAGGTAGAGCTTGCCGTTGGCGTAGTCGAAGAAGAAGCGCCCGGCGCTCACGCTGGGCTCGAGCAGACCGTCGGCGAGGGGCCCGGTCTGGGTGAGCTCCGTCAGCGACAGCACGCGGAACAGACGCTGACTGTCGCCGCCCGGTTTGCGGATGAAGACGTCGTCCTGGTACTCGGCTTCGGGGTAGCAGAGCGTCGCGCCCGCGTAGTGGAGCTTCTTGTGCGGAGTGGTGGACGGCAGCGCCGACGTGACCCACGCGGCGCCGCTCTTGGTGAAGCCAGCGAGCTTCACGGCTCCGCTGATCCGCGCATCCCCGATGCCGATCCAGCGCTGCCCCGACTTGGGCTGGAGGGTGTTCTGGATACGGTGCTCGCCGTGGATGCAGAGGATGTCGTTCGCCTTGGCGGCCGCGACGGCCAGCTCCAGATCGTCGCTCGCCTGCACGACCACGTTGGCCCCGGGCGGGCAGACGTAGCTCGACTTGCCCGCGCCGGGGCGCGCCTGCGGAGCCGCCGGTGCCACCCGCGCCGCTCGAACCGCCTGTGCCCCCGCCACCGCTCCCCGCGCCACCGCCTGTACCGACCGCGCCCGTGCCGGCGCTACCACCCGCCGCGATGCCCCCCGCTCCTGCGCCTCCGCCCGTCGCGCTCGAGCCGCCGCTGCCGCTCGCGCCTCCACTTGCGCTCGAGCCACCGGCGCCCGAGCTCGCACCGGTGCCTCCCGACGCGCCAGCCCCATCGTCCCCCGAGCATGCGGCCAGGAGGCCCGCGAGCGAAAGCAACGACAGCGCCACGAAGCGGTCCCCGACCATTCAGTGAATGTAGCGCATGCGTCGCAGCGAGAGCGCGCGATTTCATCGCGACGGAAACAGGTGACCCGTCCGCGCGGCACGGTGTAGGGATGCCTTCTAGGCATGCCTGCCCTGGGCCCGAAGACCGCGCCGCGCAGCATCGGCAAGTACCTGCTGTTCGACGAGATCGCGTCAGGCGGCATGGCCACCGTGCACCTCGGACGGGTGGTCGGCCCTGCCGGCTTCTCGCGGACCGTCGCCATCAAGCAGATGCACCCGCACTACGCTCGCGAGCCCGAGTTCGCCGCGATGTTCCTGGACGAGGCGCGGCTCGCCGCCCGAATCCACCACCCGAACGTGGTGGCCACTCTCGACGTGGTCGCGCGGGGTGGCGAGCTGTTCATCGTGATGGAATACGTCGAGGGAGAAACGCTGGCACGACTCGCGCGGGCGGTGCAGGGCGAGGGCCGGCGCGTACCGCTACCCGTCGCAGTGGCGATCCTCTCGGGTGCGCTGAGCGGGCTTCACGCTGCGCACGAAGCCAAAGGCGAGCGCCAAGAACTTCTCTCGCTCGTGCACCGGGACGTGTCGCCCCAGAACGTGCTGGTGGGCGTGGACGGCGTGCCACGCGTGCTCGACTTCGGCATCGCCAAGGCCAGAGCCAGGCTCGAGTCGACCCAGGGCGGTCAAATCAAGGGCAAGCTTCGCTACATGTCGCCCGAGCAGATTCGGCGCGAACCGCTCGACCGGCGGAGCGACATCTATGCGGCGGGAGTCGTGCTCTGGGAGACCTTGGCGGGTCGCCGCCTGTTCACCGGGGACGATCCGGGCTCGATCCTGCACGAGATCCTGAGCCTGGACGTGGAACCCCCGAGCCGACACGCACCGGGGCTCCCGCCGGAGCTCGACCGCATCGTCGAGAAGGCGCTGTGCCGCGCTCCGGAGGGGCGCTACTCGACGGCCCTCGAGCTGGCCGAAGCGCTGGAGCGGGTCGTACGCCCCGCGAGCGCGCGCGAGCTCGGAGCCTGGGTGGGCGAAACTGCGGGCCTCGCGCTGCACGAGCGCCGCGAGCGGCTCGCCGAAATCGAGAGCAGCGGCATCGATGGCGCATCCCTCGGTGAGGCCGAGCACGCGGCGCCGCAGGTGCTGGGCCGGAAAACTCGCGCGGACGAGGTCACCGTGCTCGAGGCCAGCGCGCCAGCTCCGATCTCCCTCGGAGCGCCGGCGGTCGCGCCGCGCCGCGGCTCCCGAGGGCTCTTGGTGTGGACGGCACTGCTCGTGCTGGGAGGCCTCGCTGCGACCTTCGTCGCGTTCCGTTGGGGGCGCGGCGGCCCCGGGTCGCCCGAGCCCGAACCGGAGCGACGCACTCCGACGAGCCCGAGCGCGTTCCCTTCGCCCTCGGCGTCCGTGACCCACGAGCCCGCGCCGATCGCTGCGCCGGCGAGCGCGAGCGCGGCGACGGCGACCGGTCCCAGCGCGACGGCGACCGCTCGCCCCACGGCGAATTCCGCGTCCCTGGAGCGCGGGCCTTCGAGCGCCAAGAAACGCGCGAATTGCAGCCCTCCGTACGTCCTCGAACCCGACGGAACCAAACGCTACAAGCCCGAATGCTTGTGAGCGGCGGCGCTGCCTGGCCGAGCTCCGTCGCTGTCGCCCGCGTGGGAACGCTCATGTAGCATGCTCACGTGCGCCGCTGGCTCCATTCCCTCGTGCCGCTCGCTGCGACACTCGCGTGGGCCGAGGTGTCGGCGGCGCAGTCGGCCGCGGAGAAGGAGCTCTGTTCCTCCCAACACGCCGAGAGCCAGAAGCTTCGCCGTGCCGGCGAACTGATCGCAGCGAAGAAGCTGCTCCTCGCCTGCGCTCGTGAGTCTTGCCCGGCCGTGATTCGGCGCGAGTGCGGCGACTGGGCGCAAGAGGTCGAGGCGGTCACACCGTCACTCGTGATCGATGCCGCGCGCGCGGATGGCTCGGTAGCCAGCGACTTCGAAATCCGCATCGACGGACGGGACGTGGCGAGCGGACGCGTCGGGCTGCCCATCGCGGTCGACCCGGGCACGCATGAAGTCGAGGTGAAGCTCGACGGCAAGAGCCAGAAGCGCATAGTGCTCGTCACACAGGGTGAACGAGCGCAGAGTGCGCTTTCGAATCGGGGCCGAGGTTCCGCCGGCTCCTCGGTCGGAGCGGCGCTCCGGCCCGCCGCGTGAGCCCGAGCACCGCGCCCCAAGCGCGTGGAGCTCCGCGGCATCCCTAGCGCGAGCATCGTGCTCGGCGCGGTCGGCGTCGTCGCGCTCGGCAGCTTCGGCTACTTCGGATACAGGGCCAAGACCCGCGCCGACGAGCTCGATGCCTGCTCTCCGCGCTGCGACCGCGGAGAAGCGGACGCCATGCGGCAGACCGCGCTCGTGGCCGACGTCTCGCTCGGCATCGGGGTCGTCGCGCTGGGACTCGCGACCTACTTCTGGGCGGCCCAACCCCACGCTAGCGAGAGCGCGCGGAGCGCGCGCAGGATGCCGAAACCGAGGCTCGAACCCGACCTGCGTTTCTGACTCGCCGCCTCAGCGCTTCCGCGGACGGGACAGGCCGAACTCCTCGATCCGATGGATCAAGGTGCGCCGCGCGATGCCGAGCGCCTTGGCTGCGCGAGTCTGATTTCCTCCGGCAGCATCCAACGCGGCGATGATCCGCTCGCGCTCGAGAGCCGCGATCTCGCCCCGGAGGTCGCGAGGCGCGGCGTGACGCGCGGGGGCGTCGCTCCCGCTCGGAGCCGCCGCGTCCGCTGCGACGCTCGTGGGGCGCGCCAGTGTGCGGAGCTCGAAGTGTTCGGGACTCAGTCGATGACTTCCCCCCGAGAGCACGATGGCGCGCTCGACCGCGTTCTTGAGCTCCCTCACATTGCCGGGCCAGGCATGCGCCTCGAGCCGAGCCAGCGTGTCGCTTCCCAGCTCCGGCTCCGGTCGACCCGCGGCGTGAGCTGCTTCGCGGGCGAAACGCAGGGCGAGCTCGGCGATGGCCTCGCGGCGCTCGCGCAGCGGAGGGACCTCGATCCGGACGCCGTTCAGACGAAAATAAAGGTCCTGTCGAAAGTTGCCTTCCAGCACTGCGATCTCCAAATCGCGATTGGTCGCGGCGATGAAGCGCACGTCGACGCGTCGCGGGCTCGTGCTGCCGAGGCGCTGCACCAGTCGAGTGTCGAGCACAGCCAGGAGCTTCGCCTGAGTGGCGAGCGGCATCTCGCCGATCTCGTCCAGGAGGAGCGTGCCGCCGTCGGCCGCCTCGATGTAGCCCAGCTTGGCCTTCACCGCGCCGGTGAAGGCACCGCGCTCGTAGCCGAAGAGCTCGCTCTCCAGCAGCTGCTCGGGAAAGGCGGCGCAGTTCACCGCGACGAACGGGCGAGCGGTGCGGGGTGACGAGCGGTGGATACGCTCGGCAGCGACGTTCTTGCCCGCCCCGGTCTCGCCCAAGAGGAGGACATTGATGGCCGCCGGCGCCACCAACTCGAGGAGGCGCTCGAACGTTGCGGACGCCTCGCGTTGTAGAGGTCGCGGCCCGGGGCTCCCGCGAGCGGGCGGGGCGTGCACGACGACGATGGCGCCGCCGAGCTGAACCACGACTCCCGGTGCGAGCCGCGCTGCCACATCGGCGGCGATGCGGGTGCCAGCCACCCGCACTCCGTTCGAACTCCCCAAATCCCGAACGCTGAGCTCGGGCGATGCCGACAACTCGGCGTGCCGGCGCGACACCGAGGCGTGGTCGATCACGATGTCGCAGTCCTCCGCGCGCCCGACCGAGATCCGAGCATTCGGAGCGAGCCAGGCCCGAGCGTGGCCGCCTTCCCAGAAGGCATGAACCCGGTAGTGCGACCCGGCCCGCTCGGGGTCATCGATGTCGGGTGCCGTGCGATCGTCGGGCAACACGTGGCTCAATGCTCCATGTTCCTACAGGCCGTTCGCGCAGCAACGGAAGCCCAAGTTGTCGGCGGCGTGGGTCTTCTCTTGCTTCAAGACGTCGCTCGTCCCGCACTCGTCCGAGGAGATCCCGATGGCCCCGCCCACGGTTCGGCAGTAGTCGACGTGGCACACGTTGACCCATTCGTCGGCGTTGCCGCCGAGATCCCAGATCGCCGAGTACGCCCCGAGTCCGTGACACGCCGGGAAGCTCTTCACCTGCGCCAGCGGACCTTCGGGGGCGCGATTGCAGGCGGCCGTGGACGGTGAGTCCCCGTAGGGGTACTCCGTCGTACCGCCGTTGGTACACGCTCCGAACCATTCGTCCTGTTTCGGATCGGGCGGGTCGTAACCTTCGCTTTCGATCTGCACGCCACCCGGGCCACCGCAGAGCCGCTTGCCCGCCCACGCGCAGAACCCGGCGGCGTCGCACCAGTCCACGAACACCACCGGGCGTTCGTCGACGGCGCCATTGGGCCATGTCGACGGCTGGTAGGTCGGGTTCACGGCCTGGCAGGTCACGTCGGGATTCGTCGCCGGGTCGACCTTCGCCTTCAGGAATGCGTCGTACTGACTCGCCGTGACCTCCGTAGAGTCGATGCAGGCTCCGCCGATACGCACCATGCTCGGGCCGGCCGTCCCCGGACAGCTCGACCCTTGGCTGGTTCCCCCGGTGCCGCCGCCGCTCCCGCTCTCACCGGCGAGCTCGTCGGCCGTCGGCAAGACGAGCGAGCAGCTCGGAAGCGTGAGCAAGAGAAGACCCGCAACGCCGAGGCGGCGTCGAGCTGTGCGGCGGGGCACCCTGTGCATGCCACATCGGAGCGTAGTTCAGCCGCCGTTCGGGCGCGAACACCGAGCCGTCCGCACGCCGGCGGGGGTCAATCAGGGCTTGAACTCGTAGGCACCGAGGTCGAAGCCCGAGCCCTGCGGACGCAGGAGCCCGTCGAAGTCCACCGCGAACTTGGTCAGGATGCCTTGGTCCCGAGCCGCGCTCGCGGCCGTGAGATGCAGGTCACCGCCGGCCGCGTTGACGAAGCCGAGAGCGCCGCTCACGGCGCCGGTGTTCCACGCCGGATTCTTGCTCTGGCCAGACCAGAGGTTGGGAGCGCTCGTGCTGGGGAAAGGGTCGGAGCTCGGGCTCGTGTAGGGCACGTTGGGGCTCACCACCAGGTTGTTGGCGAAGTCGAGAGTCACGGCGCCACGCGGTCCCCACTCGATGGCCGCGGAGTCCGAGTTCTGGGGATAGCCGCCTCCGTGGATCGTGTTGTTCCAGATGTGGAGCGACGTGGGCGGGTTGGACTCGTGTCCTCCGTTGATTTGAATGGCGTAGTGACCCGAGATCTCGCCACCCCACTCGGGACCGAGCCCGGCGTCGATGATGACGTTGTTGTAGAAGTAGTTCTCTCCGGTGACGTAGTAGCCAATCAAGATGCCGTCACCGCGATGTTTGACGATGTAGTTGTCGTGCACCCGGTGGTTCTCGATGAAGGCGGCATACGCCTGCTCGCTGTAGATGTTGATGCCGCGGTTGTCGTAGTTGTCGTTGAGCAGATTCCAGCCGACCTCGCGGTTCGATTCCGTCGGACAGCGGCCACCGCAGTCGGCGGCGGACATGGCGCGCCGGCCGGAGAGATAGATGGTGTGACAGAGCTTGCTCACGGTGGGGTTGTCTTTGGCGGTGTTCTCCAGCTGGTTGCCGAGGATGTAGACGTCGTTGCCCTCCGCGGCGATGGCGCCGGACTGGCAGTTGTCGATGGGATCGTTCATCGACACGTAGTTGCCGACGAGGCGATAGCCCGTGTTTCCGGGCAGGGCCGTGTCACCGCCACCGAGCGCCCGGAATTGGGACACGACCCAGTGGTGGGCAGCCTTGTTCTCGGAGCCCGAGAAGTTCCCGAATGGCTGATCGCAGGTCGCGGTCGGTCCGCCGATGTCGACCTTCGCGCCGGGATAGGCCACGAGCGCGCGAGGCAAGTTCGCGGTTCCGCTCTCCGACAGGTTCACGCAGCCGTGAAACTGGTGGGTCTTGGTCGCCGTCACCCCGTCGCCGACGTAGATGATGTCGCCGTTCGCGATGCTGTCGACGGCGTGGCCCACCGACGCCCACGGGTTGCTCCAGGAGCCGTTGCCGCTGTCTTTGCCGGTCTTGGCGACGAAGTAGATCTTCCCTTGTGTGCGCACGGTGAACGCCAGAGTGTTGGTCTTCACGCCGCCCACTTCGACCTCGATGGTTTGCGACCCCGTCGCAACCGAGCTCGGGACCAGGAACGAGATCCGCTGCATGCCGTGCTTCGCGTACATGTCCGCGGCCGGTCCGCTTGCGTTCCTCCAGTCGTAAACCGGCGCTGCGACGCCACCGATGCGCAGCGTCGAGGTGCCCTGCGACTCACCGAGGCCTCGACCCCAGACCGTGACGATGGCTCCGCCGTTGCCCTTGCTCGTGTCCGAGTTGCCGCTGTTCGGACCCGACACCAGATCGCTGAAGAGGAGTTGGGGGCCACCGTTCGAACCGATTACGCCGCCGCCTCCGCCGGCACCGGCGTTTCCGCCGCCGCCGCTCGTGCCGCCACCGCTCGTGCCGCCGCCGCTCGTGCCGCCGCCGCTCGTGCCGCCGCCGCCGGGCGTCGCGCCGCCTCCCGCGCTGCCTCCCGCCGATGTGCCGCCGCCTCCGCTCACTCCTCCCGCGCCCGCGGACCCCGCCTGTCCGCCACCCCCGGTGCCCGGTTTCGAGTCGGAGTCGGAGCCGCCGCAAGCGGGCAGCACGACGAGAGCCAGAACCGAGCAGCCAGTCAGGAGCCTTTTGCCGAGCATGAGTCCTCCGAATGCGAGGCTCTAGCAACGGCCGTACCCGCGGAAAAACCAGCGATCCCGGCGACCGCGACCCGGCGCGCGGTGTAGGTCGGGATCGATTCGTGTGCTTCGTGCACGCGTCGTGCACGAAGTGCACAACCGGGGGAAGCTCGGTTCGCCGACGTCAGCTCTTGGGCGCGGCGCCCGTCACTTCGGGGGCTGCACCGTGGAGACGATGCCGAGATAGATGTCGTCCGCCGCGAAGTCGTTGCCCGCTGCCACCGTGTTCGCATTCACCAGCTTCAGGGTCACGTTGGTCGCGGCTCCGGAATTCCAGCTGGTGGTGAGCCCCTCCCACACGCCGAGCTTCGACGAAGTTCGCGTCCCGAGGAGCTGGTCGTTGGCGTAGAACGAGAGCTCGGACGGGCCCACGGGATCCACGCCGTTGCCGAGCCCCGAAGCGCAGCAGAGGTTCATGACGAACGCCTCGAAGTAGTAGTTCGTGTTCGGCTGCACCACGATGGGCTGAGTGGTGTACCAGACGCGATCCGGCGTGGCCTTCCCATTGCCGATGAACATCAGCCCGCTGCCCGTCGTGTGGTCGCCCGCGGTGATCAGGAGGCCGTTGAACGCCTGCGCGTTGGTTCCCACGAAGTACTGGCCTTCGTTGGTGTTGGTGGCCGAAAAAGCGTAGTCGGATCCGAAGAGGGTGTTGCCCTGGGCAAAGTCACCATTTTGGATCAGGTTCACGGCGACTGGCTTACCGTCGGGACCGGGTGAGTCGCTCGGCGGGGACGAGTCGATGAGCAGCGTCCCACCGGTGCCGCTCGTGCCACTCGTCCCTCCGCTCGAAGGCTTGCCGCCCGACGCGCCCGATCCGACGACACCGCCGGCCGGCCCGACGGTTCCGTCGCCGTCGTCGCTGCAGCTCGCGACGGACGCGCCACCGAGGACGATCACGAGGCCCAAGGTCGCGTGCAGGCGCGAGCTCATGGGACGAGGGTATGCGGGCGAGGTTGGGGCTTCAACCGGCGGCCCGGACGTTGCCCGAAGCCTGACCTTTCCGCGCCGGCGCGCTTGACGAAGTTCAATGCGCGAGATATGGAACCATTTAGTTCCGGAACCAATTGGTTCGGTAATGGAGCACCATGAGCGCAGCAGAACGCTTGGATCTGACCTTCTCGGCCCTCGGCGACCCCACCCGCCGGGCCATCCTCGGCCGGCTGGCGAAAGGGGAAGCCAGCGTCACCGAGCTCGCGAAGCCGTTTCGGCTGACGACGCGTGCAATCTCG
The DNA here is from genome assembly GCA_046351435.1 of Polyangiaceae bacterium. Taxonomy (GTDB): domain Bacteria; phylum Myxococcota_A; class Polyangia; order Polyangiales; family Polyangiaceae; genus JADJKB01. Next base: position 20,218 of record JAXLYN010000012.1, on the reverse strand, counting down.
AAGCACATCGCGGTGCTCGAGCGCGCGGGTCTCGTGTCGCGGGGTCGGGACGCGCAGAAGCGCCCGGTGCGACTGCGCGCGGCGCCGCTCGCCGAGGCTTCCGCTTGGATGGACCGCTACCGCGAGTTCTGGGAGGGCAGCTTCGCCCGGCTCGACGACTACTTGAAAGAGATGAAGAAGAAAGAGGAGGAAGACCATGCTCGAAGGAAATGAACTCACCGAAAGTCGCGCGGACCGCGAAATCACCATCGAGCGAGTCTTCGACGCGCGGCCCGAGCTCGTGTTCGAGGCTTGGACGAGAGCCGAGCACCTGGCGCGGTGGTGGGGACCCACGGGCTTCACCATCACGACCCGTGCCTTCGAGTTCAAGGTGGGCGGAGTCTGGCTCTTCACCATGCACGGGCCGGACGGCACGGACTTCCCGAATCGCATCGTCTACGAGGAGATCGTCCGCCCCAGGCGCATCGTGTGTTCGAACTACGGCGGGAACGAAGGTGGGCCCGCGGAGTTCCAGACCAGCGTCACCTTCGCGCCAGAGGCCGGCAAGACCAGGGTGACCCTGCGCTCCCTCTTCCCCAGCGTCGAGCGCCGGAACCACGTCGTCGAGCACTACCACGCCATCGAGGGCGGAAAGCAGACCCTGGCGCGCCTCGCCGTCGAAGTGGCCGAGCTCGGAAAGCGGCCGGCGTTTCGCACCTCTCGCACCTTCACGGCGCCCAAGCGTCGCGTGTTCGAGGCCTGGTCGAAGCCCGAGCATCTGTCGAAGTTCTTGCCGCCCGACGGCTTCGTGATGGCTCGCTGCGAAATGGATTTCCGCGTCGGCGGCGTGCTCTCTTTCTCGTTCACCGGTCCGGACGGAGCCGAAGCCCGTTTCGACGGGCACTACATCGACATCGAAGCCGGCTCGCGAATCGTGTTCGGCGGAACGGTTCACGGGCTCACGACCACGACGACGTTGCTCTTCGCAGAGTCCGGCGACGAGACCACGCTCGAGGTCGAACAAATCTTCTCGGAGGAGTCCCTGGCGACGCGAGGGGCCCCCATCGGCTGGGGTCAAACGCTGGACCACCTGGCCGCCTTGCTCCGCGGGGAGTGAGGGCCGAAACCGGGGGGGCGGCGCGACACGGCGGCCACCCCTGCCGGCAACGCGTCTTCGCACGCTCAGCGCCGCGGGCGTTCCACCACGCGCACGGTGCCGGTCCGGTGGTCGCCGCAGAAGGCGCGATTCTCGAACAGCTCGAGGCCGCTCACCACGACGCCGCGAGGCATCTCGACGACCTCGAGCACTTCGCCGGTGGCATCGTCGATGCGACGGAGCTCCGTCCGCACCTCCTCGCCTTCGCCCTCGTAGGTTCCGTGCCAGAGCTCACCCTCGGAGAAGCTGACGCCGGTCACGAAGCGATCACTCTCGAGCGTGCGGAGCACTTTTCCGCTCTCGGCGTCGAGCTTGTACAGCTTTTGGCCGCGGAAGCTCCCGGCCCAGAGAGCTCCGCTCTGCCAGGCGAGGCCGGTGGTGTGCTCGTCGGGCGCCGGAATCGAGCCCAGGACTTCTCCGCTCTCGGGGTCGACTCGCTGGATTCGTTGGCCCGCGACGACCCAGAGATGGGTTCCGTCGAAGGCGACGCCCGCGTCGGCGCCCGAGATGGAGAGGCGACCGCGCTCGCTGCCGTCTGCCCCGAGTTTCACGAGCTCGCCTCCGTCGCCGTGCACGAACACGACGTTCTGGCCGTCGTAGGTCACGCCGTGCACCGACTTCACGCCCGGAACGCCGTGCTCTGCGAGGATCCGCGCCGAACTCTTCTTCGCGCTCTTCTTGGCCGTTTGCGACATGCTCATCGTTTCCATGATGCCCTCCGTTCGAGGGGCTTTCTACGAGTCGGACAGCATCCCGAGAAGTAACATCTGTGACGCGATTGTCTCGGCACGGCCAGGCGCACGCCACCGCGTACGGCGGCCGGCTCCCAGCGGCTGCACGAGGCCGCGCTCGCGCAGGAGCTCGAGCTCGCGCTGAACCATGCGAGGCGTGAGGCCGAGCGCCAGCGCCACCTCGGCGCTGCGCCACGCCCGGCCGTCGGCGAGCAGCGCCAGGACTCGCTCCTCTCGGCTGCGCTCGGGGTGGGGCAGGAGAGTGGCCACCCGAGCTCCGTCGCGGCTCACGAGCGCCCAACGACCGCTGCCCGCCGACGCGACGCCCAGCGCCTCGGGTAGCTCGCTTCGCAGTCGCCCGAGCTCGACCTTCAAGCGCGCGCGATGAGAATCGTTGGGACGAACTACACCGAACGCGGCCTTGGCCAGCTCGTGCCAGTCGACGGCGTCGGGGGCGGAGCTGCCCATCCTGACGAGGAGCGCGAGGAGCACGGGGCGCGCCGAGAGTGACGTCGAAGTGCCGTCGGGCGCCAGCACGACGCCGCGCAGGCCATCGAGGACCCACCGTCGCGTCCCACCCATGACGCGGGGTAGTGTCCGTGCTTCGAGCGCAGGCGCAGCGACGAGGTTCCTCTCGCCTCCTTCGATCCACTCGGCGATGGGGATCGACAGCGTCGCGATGGCCCGTTCGACTTCCGCCACCAACGTAGGATGCGAGTCGCGAGCCAGCTCCGCTGCGGCGGCGAACAAGTCGCGCGCCAGCGCGGCGCGGCGCGCCCGGAGCGCATGCTCGCCGGCGGCGAGCAGAGCGACCGCCCGCGTGTGTCGCGAGAGCCGCGCGTCGGCGCCGATGGCCTCGAGCAAGGCCAGGGCTTCGCCACCACGACCGAAGAGCACGGCGAGGCGCGCCCGGACCACGCGCATCCAGGCCGCGTTCTCGGCATCGCCGAGCTCTTCGAGCTCACGCTCGGTTTCCGCCAGGCTCTCTTCGACGCCGTCCAGCTCGCGACGGAACGCCGCGATCTCGAGCATCGCGGCCCGACAGCGTGCCACCGAGCGACCATCGCCGCGCGCCAGAAACCCCGAGCGTGCGCGCTGGAGCGCCGACAGCGCTTCATCGAGCTCGTCGAGCATCGCGAGCGCGAGCCCGCGCTCCGCCAACGCCTCCGGGGCGTCGTGCCCGGCCGTGCGCCGGAGGACGGAGAGCGGGTCCACGGGGTCATGGTAGCCGAACGGTTCGAGTCTCGTCCTCGTGGAGCGCGAGCAGCGGCTCGGGGCTGCCTACTCCACGGCGAGATGGGAGAGCAGCACCGTCACGTCGAGCATCGGGCCGTGTTGCGAGAAGTACGCCCCGCAATCGCTCGGCCGTTTCGTCGAGAGCTCCAGAGCGATGGGCGGCTTGGCTCCCGTCGGGATGGCGATTTCGACCTCGCTCCAGGCGGTCCCGAACTTCATCCCGAGCTCGTTGGTCTCCGTGAGAGCGGAGGACTCTACGTGCACTTCGCCGACTTCGCTCTTCCCGTCTGCCGTGCGCACCGTCGCGCTCAGCGCGAGGGGGAGCTCTGGCGGAAGCGGCTTCTTGCTGGCAGGGTCGAGCACCAACAAGCGATAGCGCAGCCGAACCCGGGACTTGCCTTCGGCTGCCAGCAAGAGCGCAGCCCCGCCCTGTCCGCTGCAGCTGTCGTTGGGGCCAAACAATGCACAGCTGCCGTCGTCGCACGCCGCGAGCTCTGCGCTCGTGGTCGCGGCGGCGATGGCACCCCAAGTCACCGCCGGAAGGCCCTTCATGTCGAGCTCCGCCACGGCCGGACCCAGATCGGCGAACACCGCCGTTTCCTCGCGATCCGACGCGACGTTGCCCGCAGCGTCCGTGAGGCCGTGCAGGCTGAGCGTGACGTTGCCTCCGGCCGCGAGATCGGCCCAACGCTCCGCCGACGCGTGTATCTCCGGCGCTCCCACCCACTCGTGCCCAGCGAGCGGAACGGTTTCGAGCTTCACCGCGCTGGTTGCCCCGGAGAACTCGAGCGCGCTGGCCCAGGCCGCGGGCAGGATCGGCTCCCCATTCACGATGAAGGGCTCCCAAGGCAGAAGATCGGCCTTCGAGCTCTGACTCAGCGTGAGGTTCCCATACACCTGGACCATCGGTTCGGGTGCGTGGGTGTCCGCGGTGACGGCGACACCGAGTTCGAACGGGGTTTCTGCGAGAGTTTCTCCCGGGTGGCTCTGGACCACGCCGAAGACTCTGCCCTTGGGCCCGAGCGCGCCTCCGCCGTCGCGTGCGATGCGAAGCTTGGTGATCGCCACACCATTGTCGTTCTGTGGGGCGTCGCGGGTGAGCTCGACCCAATCCGAGCCCACACTCACCGCATACGCTTCGAGCAGCGGCCCGTGGCTGACCACGGCATCATGCCCTCCTTCGCGTTCGCGAATGTCGATGCGCGCTCGGTAGGGCCCACTGGTCGGGGTCACGAACTCGATCTCGTAGGAGCCACCGACGATGGCCCCCGTCGCGCGCTCGGAGTCCGGAGCGTTGGAGCTACAGGCGCACGTCAGCAGCAATGGAAACCACGGAATGGAGGAGAAGATGTGTTTCATGGCAGCGCGCATCGCAAGGCGCATGCCGGCGAGAAATTCGTGAAAATTCCTGGGTTCGCCCCGGGGGGCGGCCCGGGTCGTCCAGAAGTTGAACGACGTGAGCCAACTTGTGCCGGCGTCTCTCGCGCGCGGTCACCGCGCCTGGCAAGAGCCCCAAAACACGCTGAACGATTCGCGCCCCAGGTTGCTGAGCACCAGGTCCGCCGTGCCATCTGCGTCCAGATCCCGGGCAGCGAAGCGGCTGGCGGTCCCGTCGAAGGGATGGGACACCGGAGTTTCGAACGTGCCGTCTCCGCGGTTTCGCAGAGTGACGATCTGCTTCTCGCCTCCCAGCACGAGGTCCGCGTCCCCATCGCCCTCGAGATCGGTTGCCACGAGATGCTGGAGCCCCTTGCCGACCGTGATCGGCGTCTCGCGCACTAGCTCGCCGTCCCCCGTACCGAAGAGCAGGCTGACGGTGAAGTCGTTTTCATTCACGCAGGCGACGTCGAGCTTGCCATCGGCGTCGAAGTCCCGCGCCGCGAGCCCCCAGGGCGCCGACCCCACCTGAACCTCCGCGCGGTGGGAGAGACCTCGGTCTTGGGTTCCGAGAAGAACGTGCAGCGTGCCGTCCCCCCAACTCGTGAGCACGATGTCCGTGCGGCCGTCGGCGTTCAAGTCGGCGACGGATACTTCGCGAATCGTCTTGGTGAAGACGTCGGCCGGTAGGTATTCCTTCGGCAGCTCGAACGACCCTTTGCCGTCGCCCCAGAGCAAGAAGAGCTTCTCGTCGGCGTAGCCCTGCTGGTCGGTGAGCGCGACCACGACGGCGTCGAGCCAACCATCGCCGTCGAAATCGCCCACGGCGGCGTCGTCCGGCTCGGCGACGGTCCAGATCCCATTCCAGTCCAGGCGCCCGTTGTCGAGTCCGAGGTTCAAGTCGACGCTGCCGTCGTCCGTGGCATAGCTGCCGAACGTCTGGACGGCATCGGGGATCCCGTCTTTGTCCACGTCACCCACGGCGATGCCGCGCGTGACCATGGAACCGCCGGGCGCGCTGTTCTTGGACGCGACGTACCAGCTCTCGAACTTCCGCCCACCCTTGCCCAGCTGGACCTCGGTAGTCGCGTAGTCGACGTCGGCAGCCGAATCGTTCTCTGCCAGCGCGACGTCGACCACACCGTCGCGATCGAAATCAGCGACGTCGAGCGCATAGGGTCGGCCCGCGGTGGTGAAGCGAGTCTCGTCGGAGAGGGACCATGCGCACTCGTGACTCGTTTCGCCGCCGGAGAGCTCGTCGATGGGGAGCACCATGGAGCAGCCGGATAGCGCGGCGGCGAACGCGCACGCGACACCGAGTTCGGCCAAGCAGCGCGGCGGCATTCGCCAGCGCCGGCGGCGAGGTCTTCGCACACGGTCCAAAGGGAAAGTCCGTTCCGACATTCGATGCCTGAAGCCGATGTGTCAGCGCTGCTCTAGCACACTGCGCTCCTCCGCTGCGACGGCTCGGGCGAGCTTGGATCCACCAGATCCCGGGCGGGATCCCGCAGCTCCCGGCGCGGCCGCTCGAAAGCCCAAAAAGCACGGAAAACGTCTGCGGCACGCCGATTGCTGATGCGCGCCGCCGAGGAGTCTTCCGTCATGAATTCGATTCGAATCTTGGGTGTGGTCTTGAGTGGTGCGTTGGTTCTCGCGTGCAGCTCCGATGGTGGTGGTCAAAATGGGTCCAACCCGCAGCTGAGCGCTGGCGAGCGCATGTGCACGTCGCTCCAGAAAGCCGTTGCGGCTTGCGGCGCGGGTCCGTGCGATCAGGCGTTGATCGACGACTGCTCGAAGCTCTCCGGGGTGCTCAGCGATCCGTACTTGAACGCTGCTGCCGAGTGCATGCAAGAGAACGGCGCTCCCTCGAGCTGCCTCGCGTCGAGCCTCTCGGCACTGACTCCGACACCTGCACAGGAGCAGTTCATCCAGAAATTCTGCGAGAAGTGCCCACCCTTGCCCATCCCGGGTTGTGCCGACGCGCTTCTCGGCAAAGGCGACGTCCCCGAACAACTCAAGTCCGTGCGTCAGGTGCTGTCACCGCTCGGCGACACGGTGCTGAGCGACATCGAGACCCAGTGCTTCACGGGCATGACGTGTCTCGCGCAGCTCTCGACCTGCGTGCAGCAGGTGTTGGTGTCGCGCGCGGTGCCCCAAAACACCGTTCAATGTCTGATCGGAAACCTGATGAGCGACCCAGCGAGCAGCCCGAGCTCGTGCACCGACGGTGGGACCGGCGGCGCGGGCAGCGGCGGCACGGCAGGCTCGGGTGGCAGCGGCAGGTGCAGGCGGCAGCGGCAGCGGCGGCGGTGCAGGCGGCAGCGGCAGCGGCGGCGCGGGCGGCAGCGGCAGCGGCGGTGCAGGCGGCAGCGGCAGCGGCGGCGCGGGCGGCAGCGGCAGCGGCGGTGCAGGCGGAACGTCGAGCGGCGGCGCGGGCGGCAGCGGTGGAGCGACCGACCAGAGCTGCGTTGGCTACTGCGGCAGCCAAGCGCCGGGCGGGTGCTGGTGCGACAACGCATGCACCGGGGCCAACGACTGCTGCGCCGACAAGGTCTCGGTGTGCGGCAGCGGTGGTACCGGCGGTACCGGCGGTTCGGGCGGTACCGGCGGTGCGGGTGGTACCGGCGGTGCGGGTGGTACCGGCGGTGCGGGCGGTACCGGCGGTGCGGGCGGTACCGGCGGTGCGGGCGGTACCGGTGGCACGCTCTGCACGGACAAGTTCGAGCCCAACGACACCCAGGCGACCGCCAAGTCCATCGACACCGGTGGCGACGGACAGATCAGCGATTGTGAACCCGCGCAGTCGCTCGTCGCGAACGCGGGCCTCGGGAACGTCGACTACTATCAGTTCCTCGGGCTCGATCAGACGTGCGGTCTGGACGACATCCAGCCCCACGCGCGGCTCACGTCCGGCAGCGGGCTGTCGGTGTGCGTGTACTTGAAACCGCTCTACTCGAGCGCACCGCCAACCTGCCTGAAGGGCAGCCCGGACAACTCGATCTCGGGCTATTGGGGCTGCTGTAGCTCCGTGGAGGCGCGCCTGGGCTTCGGCGCGAACTTCCAAAACGACGACGCGCACATCTTGATCAAGGTCTCGAGCCTGTTCGGCGCATGCACGGCCTACTCCATGGAATACGCTTTCGGCAAGTGACGGGAGGCTGGCGCCCGACGCCGCCGTCGAGCAAACTCGGCGGCGGTGTCGGCGCCCATCGAGCTGGGGAAGTACGTCATGCACGACGCCATTGCGTCGGGCGGGATGGCCACCGTGCACTACGGGGTCATGCGTGGCCCCCGAGGGTTCTCCCGTGCAGTCGCCATCAAGCGCCTGCATCCCGAGCTCGCTTCGGACGCGGATCTCCGCGAATCGCTGGCCGCCGAAGCGCGGCTCTCCGCCCGCATTCGACATCCCAACGTGGTCGCGGTGCTCGACGTCGTCGAGCACGAACGAGACGTCTTTCTCGTGATGGAGCTCGTGAGCGCCGTTTCGCTGGCGGTGCTCCTGCGCCGCGCGCGAGAGGCGAACCAAAAGCTGCCCCCGGCCGTCGCGGTCGCCATCGTGAGCTCGATCTTGCGCGGGCTGGCCGTGGCCCACGAGCTCGGCGTCGTGCATCGCGACGTTTCACCGCAGAACGTGCTGGTCGGGGCCGACGGAGTCCCCAAGCTGGTCGACTTCGGCATCGCCAAGCTCGAGAGCCAGGGCACCCGCGGAGTGTCGCTGAAGGGCAAGCCGAGCTACATGGCGCCCGAGCAACTGCGCGGCGAGCCGGTCGATCGGCGCGCCGACCTGTATTCCAGCGCCGTCTTGCTGTGGGAGCTGCTCACGGGCTCCCGCCTGTTCTCCGGCGACAGCGACCACGCGGTGATGCTCAAGGTGCTCGAGCGACGCGTCGATGCGCCGGGGCGGATCGTCGCCGGACTGCCTCGCGAGCTCGATCGCGTCACCCTGAAAGGTTTCGCCCGCGATCGCGACGCACGCTACGCGAACGCCACCAGCATGGCAGCCGAGCTCGAGAGCGCGGTGGCGCCGGCCAGTGCCAGCGACGTGGGCGCCCTCGTCGTCGCGCTGTGCCGAGACGAGCTGACGGAGCTCGACCGACGCGCCGCCAGCCTCGCGCTCGATACCCGAGGCAGCGCTCCGCCTCGCGGGTGGGGCAAACGCGCGGCGTGGGCCCTCGCGGCCCTCTCGGCTCTCGCGTTCGCCACGCTGCTCGTTCGCCGGGAACGCGCCGAACGCGACGCGCCTGGACGACCCGCGTCGAGCCCCGCATCGTCACCCGTCGCCGCGCCGCCGCCGCCCCCGCCCGCGAGCACTCCGAGCGGGGCGGCGAGCGGCACGCCCTCGGCCGCTCCGGCGCCCGAGCGGCCCGTCGTGAGCCAGAAGCCCGCAAAGAAACCGCCCGATTGCGATCCGCCCTACGTCGTCGACTCGGAAGGCTTCCAGCGCATGAAGCCAGAGTGCTTGTGATCCCTTGGCGCTTGGAAACGCTTCGGGTTATTCCGAGGCGTGCCGCGCGCGTTCCTCGGAATCGTTGCGACCCTGCTGGCGCTCGGACCGAGCGTGGCGCGGGCGGACGAGTGCGTGGACGCCTATGACGGCAGCCAGCGCGCGCGCCGCGCCGGGCGGCTGTTGGATGCGCGCGCGCAGCTCCTCTCGTGTGCGCAGACCCAGTGCCCCGAGGCGGTCTCGAAACAGTGCACACTCTGGCTGCGCGAAGTGACCGCCGCGATGCCCAGCGTCGTTTTTGCGGTGCGAGACGCCGACGGCAATGACCAGAGCCGAGTGCGTGTCACCGAAGGGGAACGCGTCCTCACGGAGCGCCTCGACGGCCGCGCGCTGGAGCTGGACCCTGGGGAACACCTCTTCCACTTCGAGCTACCGAGCGGCGTCCAAGTGGAAAAGCGTGTTCTCCTGCGCGAAGGCGAGAAGAACCGACAGGTCCAAGTCGAGCTCCTCCATCGAGCGCCCCCGCCGCGTGCGCACTCGGCGCGGAAACCGCCGAGTGCTCCGCGGAAGCGCGGGGCACCACCGGAGCGCGAGTCGGGCATACCGACCTCGGCCATCGTACTCGGCGCCGTCGGCGTCCTCGCACTGGGCAGCTTCACGTACTTCGCCATCGACGCAAACAGCGATCTCGACGAGCTCGAACGCCGCTGCAAACCGGACTGTCCGGAGAGTGACGAGAACCGCGTCGCGAGGAAGGCGCTCGTTGCAGACGTCTCGCTCGGCGTCGGCGTCGTCGCGCTCGGCGCGGCGGGCTGGTTGGTGTTGGCGCGCCCCGAACCAGCGCGGGCATCGGCGATTCCCCGCGGGCTCGTGCTCGGCTTCGGCGCTCGGCTCTGAGCGCGTGCCCTGCTATCGTCGCGCGCGATGAGCGACGAGCTGCCGACGGTCCAGCGGCCCCGCGGCCCGCGAGCCACGGAGACGTGTGCGTTCGCCATTCGTGTCACCCAAGGGCCCGATACCGGTCAGCGCTTCGTGGTCGAACCGACGGCGCCAGGACGATTGCTCGTCGGCACGAGCCCTGCGTGTGAAATCCGACTCACCGATCGCGAGGTGAGCCGCCGACACGCAGCCCTGGAACCCGTGCCGGGGGGCCTCTTGCTCGAAGACCTGAGCTCGTCGAACGGAACCTCGATCTCGGGCTTGCGCATCCTCGAAGTCGTGCTCAGCGGCGGGGAGAGCGTGCGGGTCGGCCAGAGCGAGCTCCAGGTCGAGCGCCTGGCCAGCCCGGCCCGCAGTGCGCCGGAGCGCTCGGCGTTCGGCCGCCTGATGGGCGAGTCGGCGGCCATGCGCCGCATCTACCCGCTGTGCGAGCGGCTCGCGAAGAGCGACGTGCCCGTCCTGATCGAAGGCGAGACGGGGACGGGAAAGGAGCTCTTGGCCGAGACGCTCCACGAAGAGAGCGCGAGGAGCAGCGGCCCCTTCGTGGTGTTCGACTGCTCGGCGGTGACACCCAACCTGGTCGAGTCCCAGCTCTTCGGCCACGAGCGCGGAGCCTTCACCGGCGCGACGCACACGCGCAAGGGCGTGTTCGAGCTCGCGCACGGCGGGACGCTGTTCATCGACGAGATCGGCGACCTCGACATCTCGCTCCAAGCACGGCTTCTGCGGGCCATCGAACGCGGCGAGGTGTGTCGTGTCGGCAGCGAGCGTTGGCTCAAGGTGAACGTGCGCATCGTGGCTGCCACGCGCCGGGACCTCGATCGCGAGGTGGCGGCGGGGCGTTTTCGCGACGACTTGTTCTTCCGCATGGCCGTCGCGCGCATCGAGCTGCCACCGCTGCGTCGCCGTGAGGGCGACATCGGCCTGCTCGCCAGACACTTCTGGGATGCGCTGGGCGGAAGCGAGCGCCCGCTTCCGTTCGAGCTTTTCGAGCGTTTCGAGGAGTACGCTTGGCCCGGAAACGTCCGGGGGCTCTCCAACGCCGTGGCGCGCGCGCTGGCGCTCGGCGATCTCGCGCAGGCCCCGCTCGGCGATGCGCCTGCCCCGGCTTCCGCGGGCGACGTGGTCGACCAGATCCTCGCTCTCGAGCTGCCGCTTCCGCGCGCCAAACAGCGAATGATGGGAGGAGTTCGAGCGCCGCTACGTCGCCCGCGTGCTCGAACGCCACGGCGGAGACGCGCGTCGCGCTGCCGAAGCCTCCGGCATCGCGCGACGCTATTTCAACCTGCTCGAGCCCGCCACGAAGCCGAGGCCCAGACGGTTCCGCTCAGTGATAGGTGACCGTGAACACGGGCGAGGGCGAGGTCCCGGCGGCGTGGAACCAGCGTACGTCGGAGTCGTCTTTGCCGGTGAGCAGCGTGCCGAGGAGGCGAGCCTCGACGCCCAAGCTCCACTCGTCCCCGATCCACCACTCGTAGCCTGCGCCGAGCATGATGCCGCCGCCTTCCGCGTGGTAGACGTCCTCGCGGTCGACGTTGGTATCCACGCTGACGCCAGTCAGTGCGGCGAATCCGAGCGCGACCTGTAGGTGGAATCCCTTCTTCGGGTTCGGATACCAATCCAAGAAGGGGCCGATGAGGGCGAGGTTGCGCACGCCGGGATCGAGCTCGGACGGCGGCGAGCCGTCGCTGCTCTTGGATACCCGGAATGTGCTGGCGATGAGCTCGGCCGAGTAGATGCCGCAGCCGAGCACGAGGCCTTTCCCGATGTTTCCGCCGACGGCAAACTCGCCGAGCGTCGCGATGCCCGTGGTGTTGCCTTGCACTTTGCCTCCATAGAGGTCGGTGCTCTCGGAGCGCAGTGACTCGCTGTACGCGCCGAGTCCGGTGCCGAGTCTCATGTAGAAGCCATCGTGGGTGTGCGCCCCGCTCGTCGCGGGCGGCGGGGGTGGTGGCGTCGTCACCACGGGGGCTGGCGGTGGCGCGGGAGCAGGCGCCGGAGTCGGCGCGCTCGGCGGAGCGGGCGGCTGTGTTGGCTCGGCGGCCGACGGCTCGGCGGCCACTGGTGCGTCGGAAGGGGGCGCTGGGGCGGGTTCAGGCTGCGCGAGCGCCAACCCACTGAACGCGAAACTGGCGAGACCAGTGAGGAGGGAGAGTTTTCGCATGCGCGCATGCGTTTGCAGCCGGCGTGCCGCCGTTTGTTTCTCGAAGAATCGTGGTCGCCTGCCCGCAACGCGTGCGGCTCGGTTCGGCAGGCTCGAATCGCTTGCGGGCGCAAGTTGCCGAACGTCGCCGCAAGACGACCACTGCTCCAACGCGCTCGCGCGCCGACGGAGCTCTGCGTCGACTCGTTGGCTGTTTCCTGGGCGTGTCTGGCAGGACGAAGACTGCTCCCACGCGGGCCAACCCACGAATGACAGCGGCTTCGCTGACGGGTAGCGTGCCGACCATGTTCAGGGGCCATTGGCCGCGCGTCTTCGCGCTCGTGCTCGTGACGCTCACGCTCGCGCCCGGTGCCTGGGCGGACGCGGGAGCCGCCGACGCGGACGCGAGCCCCGACGCGGCTCCGGACGGCGGCGTGGCGCTGGACGCTGGCCCGGGCACAGCGCCAGCGCCGCTCCCGAAGGAGAAGCTGATCGTGGGCACGGCGCCCATCGCGCCGTTCATCGTGAAGCGTGAGAACGGCGATTGGACCGGGATCAGCATCGAGCTCTGGAAGCGCGTCGCGCAAAAGGTGGGCGTCGACTACGAGATTCGAGAGTTCGACCGAGCGACTTGGCGCGATCGCGCCCACAAGGAGGTCGACGTCTGGGTCTCCATGAACATCACCGCCCCGGGCGAGGAGAAGTTCGACCTGTCCCACGCCTTCTTTTCGACGGGGCTTTCGCTGGCCGTGCGCAAAGAGAGCAAGGGTGGAGCGGCCGTGCTCTGGGAGGCGCTCACGTCCTCCGCGTTCCTCAAGCTCTTCGCCGTCGTCACTCTCGTCCTCTTGGCGATGGGTCTCGTGATGTGGCTGATCGAGCGCAGACGCAACGAAGCCGAGTTCGGTGGCGCGGGTGGGCTGTTGCACGGGTTCTTCTGGGCGACCGAGACGTTCATCGGCTACAACGACCCTCAACACAAGACGCGCCTCGGGCGCTCCCTCGGCATCGCCTGGGCCATCGTCAGCGTGCTGGCGCTATCCGGCCTGACCGCCGAGATGTCATCGCTCCTCACCACCAGCCGCCTGAGCACGGCCGTCACCGGACCGAAGGACTTGCCGCGCGTGAAGGTGGGAACCGTCGACCGTTCCCAGGGCGCCAAGTGGCTCGCCGCGCGTGGCATGTCCGCTGCCAAGACCTACGCTTCACCCGAAGCAATGGTGCAAGGCCTCGCCGCGGGTGAAGTGGAAGCCGTCGTCTTCGAAGCGCCGATCCTGAAGTACCACGTGAAGCAGAAGTACGAGCAGACCTTGACCGTGCTCCCCGGGACCTTCGACAACCACGGGTACGGCATCGGCCTCCGCGCGGACGCGCTTCCACTGCGAAAAGACATCAATCTGGCGCTCCTCGAGGTCTCGCAATCGGGCGAGTTCGAGCTCCTGCTCGGCGAGTGGCTGGGCGCGGACGGCAACTGACCGAGGCCGGGAAGCGCGGTCTCCGAGCCCGACTCACCGGCACTCGATGGCTTGGATCTTACCGGAGAAACCCCCGCCGAACGCGCCGATCCGATCCGAGCCGGACAGCTCGAGCTCCACGGTTGGACCGTCGGGGCCGGTGCCGGCGTTGCCTCGCTTCACGACGAGCGCGGGTGCCTCGCCCGCGCTCGCGTCCGTGAAGCGTGCGCCGTCGAGACGCCAGGATCCGCTTTGTCGCTGGAGCCTGGCTCCGATGAACCACGCGGTCTGGCAGTCGCGCGGGAAGTCCGTGAGCTCGATGCTCTCTCCCCGCACGAGCGCCCCGCGGATCGCGATGCGCTTCTTGGCGATCAGCATGCTGGCCGTGGAGGGGTGTGTCGCTTTGGGCAGCGGGCCTTTCGAGGTGTCAGGCTCGCCGCACCCGTCTGCATGGACCTTTCCCTTGACGTCCAGCGCCTCACCCCGGCCTCCCTGCCCGGTGAACGCGAGCTCTATCTCGGTCTTCCGCCCGACGCTCGCGTCGCCGCGCACGCGCGCAACGCCGCCTGGGTTCGCGTCGGTGGGCGGACCGAAATACAGACCACCGATCGTGTAGCGTTCGCTGCCGTCGGGCGCGAGCTTCGCCGGGAGCTCGACCAACAGATGCGGCGCTGGGTCGTCGAACAGGTTCATCAAGAGCTCGTTGCACGAGCCTTTCTGCCCGACGTAGAGCGAGAGCTTGCCGTCGGGCAGACGCTTCACGAACGCACGGCCGTGGGCCATGGGCCTGCCGTCGACGCCGACCACGAGCCGGCCACTCGGATCCGGCGGAACGCTGGCGGGCATGGGCGACGCACTGGCTGCCGACGCCCCCCTCGCCGTGACCACGCCGCCGCTGCCCTGCGGACCGGCCGCAGCCGTGCCCTCTCTCGCAGCGCTGGGGTTCGGTTTCGCGTCGGGCGCTGGACTTCGGCAGCCGACCAGCAAGACAACCAGGAAAGCTGTCCCACGCACGCGCATGGTCCGCTACGCTACTCCAGGTCGTGCGGCGCAGGTTCTGCACTTTGACCACCGACGGGGCGCGACGGGAACGCTCGGTGGGCCGGCAGTCGATCCGCGCGTCGGTCATCGTCTCGGCGCTGACCCTCGTTTGCGCACGGCCCGCGACAGCAGACGAGGTCACGCCGATCCGTGTCCGCTATGGAGCCCCGGGGGTCTGCCCGGGGGCCGCCAAGTTCACGTCCGAAGTACTCGGCAGAACTCTGCGCCTGAGACTCGCGAGCCGTGACGACCGCGAAGTCGTCGAGCTCGTCGTCACGGTGTCGTCGGAGCGCATGGGCTTCACTGGCCGACTCCAGGTTTCGCGCGGCGTCGGGCGCGGCCTCGAGCGCGAGGTCGAAGGGGACAGTTGTGAAGAAGTGGTGTCTGCGCTCGCACTGGTCACGGCGCTCGCCTTCGACCCCAACGCTTCCACCGAACCCGTTCCAGCCGCCGCATCCGAGGCCACTCCCCGTATGGTCGACCAGAACGCGAACCCACGCGGTCGCGCGTCGGCACCCGCGAGGCCGAGCGGCCCGACCCGACCCGCCCCGACGGTGCCGACCCTCACGCGCTTCGCCTTCGGGGCCCTCACGGGTGTACGCAGCGGCGTGACGCCGAACCTGGTCCTGGCGCTGCCGGTCTTCGTCGAAGCCGAGCACCGGCTCTCGGCGCCGTTCACGCTGGTCGGCCGCCTCGCGTTCGAGCGCTCACGGACCGACACCATCGATCTCGATCGCGGAACCGGGTCGTTCCGGTTCACGCTCGGAACCCTCGAAGCCTGTCCTCTGGAGGCGGTCGCGAGCGAGAACCTCCGACTGCTCCCTTGCCTTCGCGTCGAGGCCGGCAGCCTCACGGGCGAAGGGCACCGGATCACGCCGGCCCGCAGCCAGCGGAGGCTCTTCCTGGGCCTCGGGGCCATCGGCAGAGCGGAGTGGGTGTTCCTCCCGCCCGCTTTCGCCGAGTTCGCGGGGGGCGTCGTGACTCCCCTGACCCGCGATCGCTTCTACTTTCAGCCGGACAGCACGGTCCATCGGGCCGCCGCGCTGGGATTCGTGGTGCGGGCCGGACTCGGCCTGCGCTTTCCATGATCAGGGGAGGCGCGACCGGACATTTCGGGTTAGGAGACCGCGCGGACCGAGGAGATGTCGATCCCATCCCTGCCCGTCACTCGAGGTCCGCTCGCGGCGCGCGAAGCTCGGCGGGCGACCCCGGCCGAGGTGCTCGAAAGACCGAGCGAGCGCTTTCGGCGCCTCGTGGATGAGCATTTCGACTTCATTTGGCGTTCGTTGCGCGGGCTCGGCGTCCCAGCCAGCGGGGTCGATGACGCCGCCCAACACGTCTTCTGGCTCGCGCACCAGAAGCTCGCCAGCATCGCGCCAGGGGCCGAGAAGAGCTTCCTGTTCGGCTTGGCGCGAGGCGTAGCGGCCAACCAGCGGCGCGCTGCCGCCCGTGCGCGCGAGCTCGGCGACGGCGACTTCCTCGAGTCCGTGGTGTCCGATGCACCGGACCCCGAGGAACTCTCGAGCCTGAAGCAGGCTCGGGTCTTGCTCGATCGCGCGCTCGACGCGTTGCCGTTCGAGCTTCGCACCGTGTTCGTGCTCTTCGAGCTCGAGGGTTTGACCACGCAAGAGATCGCCGAGCTCACCGCCGTGCCCACCGGCACGGTGGCGTCTCGCCTGCGCAAAGCCCGCAGCGAGTTTCACGTCATTGCGCGCCGCCTGGAAGCCCGAGGGCGCTCGCGAGGAGGCCCACGATGACCGAACCCACGCGCCTCTCCACCGACGGAGCCAGTCCCTTCGAGCGCGAGCTTCTCGACTCGTGGAAGAGCGAGCAGCCGAGCAGCGCTGCGCGCCGTCGCGCCCTGGCGCTGGCCGGCGCGGGAGCCCTCGCCACGCTCGGAGCGGCTTCGACGGCCGAGGCCGCGACCCCCGCCGTCGCAAAAGCATCTCTCTTCGCCCTGGCGGGCAAATGGCTCGGCGTCGGCGCGGCCCTGGGTCTCGTCGCGAGCGCCGCGAGCTACGCGGTGTTCGAACCGTCACGCGGCGAGGTGCCGCGCAACGGAGCCGAGGCGTCCCCGAGCGAGACCCCACGTCGCGCAACGGCCACCCCGCCACCCGAGCTCACGGCTTCCGCATTCGTCCCGCCCGAGACGCGACCGCCACCGGCGCCCGTCGGGCCCACGGCGCAGCGCGCAGAGCGAGCGACCTCGCCCGCCACCGAAGACGTCACCCCAGCGGAGCCGGCGCGCTCCTCCCTCGGCGCGCAGATCGCAGAGCTCGATCGGGCACGGAACGCGCTCCGCGGCGGGAGCCCCGCGCGCGCGCTCGAGCTCGTCGCCGACTACCAGAAGAAGTACCCGAGCGGTGCCTTGGCCCAAGACGCCGAGGTCCTTCGCATCGACGCGCTCGATCGACTGGGTCGACGTGACGAAGCGACCCAGGGGGCCAAACGCTTCACCGAAGCCCATCCGGAGAGCGCGCACGCCGAGCGTCTCCGGCAACTCTCGGGCGCGAAGACGAATCCGTGATCGATTGCTTTTCGGCCGAACATATTACCGATCGATGACCAGAGCTTTCTTCGTGTGGGTCGGGCTCCTCGCTTTGGGTTGCGGCGGAGACGTCGACCTCGGCGGCGGCGGCGGCAGCGGCGGTTCGAGCGGCTCCGGAGGGACGGCGTCGGGGGGAACTGCGGGTTCGACCGCCGGCGGCAGCGGCGGCACGAGTGCGAGCGGCGGCACCAGCGCGAGCGGTGGCACGAGCGCGAGCGGTGGCACGACGGCTCTGCCCTGCAAGAAGCTCGAGCGCACGGGGGATCCCGTCCAGGTCAGCCAAGATGACGAGAGCGGGTTTCCCGTACTCGTGCGCTCGAGCGCGGGCGCGACGGTCGTCTACCGGCGCTTCAACTCGGGTCCGCCGTCGGGCTACGAGCTCCTCTACCCGAGCTGGAGCGCGCCCTTCGCCTCGACCTGGACGAAGCCCACCGCCTCCGCGACGAGTCTCATGGGCCTACCCGCGGACTTTGCCGTGGGGTTCCGCGTGGCGGAAGGCGCGATCCCGGGTTCGGTCGCGCTCCTCCACGCGAGCAACGACAACGCTTGCATGAGCCTGACCCGCGCGATCCCGGACGGCGCCGCGCTCGCGGGCTTCCCGTGCCCGCCGCCATCGTTCACGTTTGGACCGAACCCAGCCGCCCTCGCAGCGGCACCGGCAACGGCGGGCAGTGCACAAACGTACGTTGCGGCCCACGTCATCGGCTACGGCGGCGCCATCCCCACGAACTATCAGTTGGCAGTCTCGCGCGTTTCGCTGCCCACCGGTACGCCGCCGGGCACGGTTTCACCGATGTTCGATGCGCTGGGCTGCGCCAAGGAGATGATGCACGCGGTGACGTGGTACTCGACGAGCGCCGGCTTCCTCATGGCGCTGTCCACGAGTCGGCCTTTCCTTGGCTGTCTCGATGACCAATACGCAGACGGCCCGCCGAATCGCATTCAGATCGTCGGACTGGGCCCCAACGCCGACGTCTCGAACCCCAAGCTCTTGCACGAGCTCGTGCTCGATGCGCCCGTGCGTTCCCTCGCCCTGGCGCCCCGGAGCGACGGCGGAGCGTGGCTCGTGTTCCAGTCCTCCGCCTCGTCGCTCTCCCCCCCCGATCCCATCCGCGCGCTGGCTCTCGATGCGACGGGCGCGCCCTCGACTGCCGTGCGAACGGTGGTCGACCCGGCCTCGGGGATCGGCTCCAGCGACCCCGCTTCGTATGCCGTCGCCAGCGTGAAGAACCAGCTCGTGCTCGCGGGAAGCTGGTTCGGAGCCGACTGCGATGGGGGCGGCTGCTCGGGGCTTCGCTTCTATCTGTTCGACGAACTCTCCCCCGAGAACGTGGCGCCCGCGCTGATTCAGTCTCCGTCTTCGGTGATGCTCGGATCGCCGATTTCCCTTCTCACGGCCGACACGCACCTGCTCGTCGCGTATTCGGACTGGACCGGCAATCCCACCGACGTCTGGGCCGAACGCTACGAGTGCAGCCAGTGAAGATTGGGCGGCTGCAGCGTCAGTGGCACAGCTCGAAGTCGTCGATGCTCGTCTCGAGCCGGAAGCTCGAAGCGGTGGTGTGGCGTTCGGCGAAGAACAGGTGGAACGAGTAGACCTCGCCGGCCACGATCCCGAGCTCGGCCGCTCGCGCGTCGAGGGACACGCTCCCGCTTTGCGATCCGTGTACGCCACCGAGGTCGATGGCGAGTTGCCGATTGATGAACACCCAGAGGTCGTCGTCTCCGGTGAACGTGAAGACTTCGCCACCGCGGTAGCGGAACTGGCTCGCGACCTCCAGGGTGAAGTGGTAGTTGTGGGCGTTGCCCTCGTTGCCGAAGAGCTGGTCGTCGATGGGGAAGAAGGTCTTGTCCGCGTAGGAGAGCTCGTTGCCTTTCCGCGCGAGGGGCAAGCTCGAGCTGGTCGACAAGTTCACTCCGGGAACGTCCCGATACCACTGGTCGAAGGCGGTCTTGCCGTGGGTGGTCACGCTCGCTCCGGGCGAGACGTACACGGGCTTGTCATCGGGGCCGAGCACCGTGGCCACGATTCCCGGATCGTCCCCGATGGCTTTCTCCATGTCCGGATGGCTGGCGTGGAAATCGCGGACCACTGCGTCGAGCACGGGGTCCTTCGGCCGCGGCGCATCGCAGCCCTGCCAGCTTCCGTCCACGCAGGTCTCGATGCCTTCCCCGCACACGGAGAGACAAACGCGCTCGGCCCCGGCCTCGCAAACGGCCGGCAGCTTCTCGGGCAGCCCCGACTTGGCACCACACCCGACGCTCGACAGTAGCAGCGCGACTACGGATCCGTGGCGCAACGACCACACTCTCGCGTCTGTTCCGGCCATGGGCCGACCGCGATGCAGGACTCGCGCCAATCAGCCACAGTAGTTGCCTTTCGGGTCGACCACGCAGGAAAGCCCTATCGACTTGCAGTCGAACGACAAGCTCTTGCTCCCCACGCAGAGCGAGATGCTGTCACCGTCACACACGTTCACGGTCGGGTCCGTCACCTTGCACGCGTTCGGCGCTCGCGAGCAGTGAGCGACCGGGTTGGGATCGCACTTGCCACCTAGCGCTGCACAATCGATCTCGGAGAAGAAGCCGCCGTAGCAAGAGCGCACTCGGTCACCGACGCATTGCACGCTGTCCTGGTTGCAGAACGGTGTGAGACCATTGAGCACGCAGTCCTGCACTCCACTCGCCTGGTCGGTGCCGCAGCTCGCCCCCCAATACGAGCAGTCCTCACCGTAGGCGAAATTGCTGACGGACCCGCAATAGGTGACGATGCTGCCGTTGCACTCCCCTGCCGTCGAAGTGCACGTCTGGGACGCTGCGCAGCGGTGCACACCGCTCGAGTCGACGAGACAGGTCGAGCCTGGATAGAAGTACGGGTGGTCGCAGTGCGTGATGAGCTGGCTCGTGCACGCGTAGACGGCCTTCTTGTCCGGCGAGCAGTCGCCGTTCGCTCCTCCGTCGAGGCCACCGCAACGTGGGTCGTCCAGGTCGATGAACTCGTAGGGCAAACAGGCAGCCGCGGTCGGACAGTTCGCCGCGCTTGCGGCGCACGCCAGGCTCGCGGCCTGTTGCGTCACGCCGAGCTGCGACTTCGGCAGGGGCGCGCTCAAGATGTCGACGCACGTGGAGAAGTTGGAGGTCTGGACCGGGATGAGCAGCGAATAGCCGATGGA
>JAXLYN010000011.1:0-219781 GCA_046351435.1 Polyangiaceae bacterium | reverse complement strand
TGGCTTCGCCACCCGCCGGACATCGCGTCGTTGCGTGGGGGAGTGGGTCTCGCACTGGTGCTCTTGACCGGATCCTGGCCCCTCGCTGCGTCCGTGCCGCGGCTCATCGACCCCTTCATCCCTTCGGGTGGGAAGGACATCAACGGGATGCCCGACTATCGGATCCGCGCGCGGAGCTACTGGTGGAAGCTCGCGGCCTTCGGTGCCGTGAGCTGGGCGCTCGGCATGGCGTTGCTCTTCCGCTGAGCGTGAATCACTTCTTGCCGGTCAGATGGACGCGTCGCGCTCGGAACGCGAGAAACGCCGAGTATGCGTCCAAGTTGCCGTCGGTGTCCGCGCTCGGGATCTTGTTGCGCGCGCCTTGGTTCGAAAGCGCGGTGAGCTTGCCGTTGGGCTTCGCCACGTCGGGCTGCGTCGGGTTGATGGCGGTCAGCGCGCAGGTGAGACCCTTGCAGCCGCCCACGAGTGCGTCGAGCAGCGAGTTGCAGGAATCGCCCACGGGCTGATCCTTCCCGCAATAGGTGTATTCGAGCGAGCCGGGGCACGGTTGGCATTTGGCGATGCCGGTCGTCAGCGCTTCCGGGACGGGGATCTTCGCCAGGCTCGCCACGGTCACGTTGCCGCAGAGTCCTTGGTTGCCCTGGTTCGCCGTGAGCTCACGGAACACCGAAAGGCCGGGCGCGATCGCCGCAGGCGGAGGCGCCGGCACGTCTGGGGTGCCGGCCGCTGCGGCGCGGACCTTGGCGTCGCGCATGCCGAGCACCGCCGGACTGCCACCGAGCGAGAGGCTGAGGTCGACGGTACTCGGCCCGGCGGTCAGGAGCTTCGCGCCGATTTTCGCGACGCCGACCTTCCCGACGGGAAGTCCATTCGCGTCCACGCTGCCCGGGTCGGCGAGGAACCACCAGTCGATGGGGTTCGACCCGTCCGTCGGGTAGGTGCCCTTGGCCGGGTCGAGCGTGGCCGAGAGCACACCGAGCTCGAGCTCCGGGTCCAGCGTTCCGGTCAGCTCGTCGAGCCCGAGCAGCTCCACGAGCACGTTGGTGGAGCCCTTGTCGATGCCCTTCTGCAGATCGCCGTTCAGTGAGTTCCGCGCCGTCGGTGTCAGCGCCACGTTTCCGAGCTGATTCTTGCTGACGCTGCAGAAGCTCGGCGCCGCGCCGCCCATGATGTCGAGGTCGACCATGCGGAGCACGGCGTCGTAACCACACTTTGCGTTGCAGCCGTCGAGGTTCTGCGTGTTGGCGTCGTCGCACTGCTCGGGGGCCTCGATGACGCCATTCCCACACTCGGGCTTCACGATCTTCTTGCACACTTGCGAGCACGTGCCTACCGCGGGCGGGTCGCACTCTTCCCCAGAATCGACGCTCTGGTTGCCGCAGGTCTTCGGCACGCAGAGGCCGCTCGTACACTTGCCGGCGCCAGCTTTGCAGTCGGCGCCTTCCGCCAGCGGAGCGCCTCCCGTGCAGGTGTGCTTCGCGTCGTCGCATTTGGCGCTCACGCCGCAGGGGTCACCGGTCTGAGTACAATCGCGCGCGGGGTCGCTGGACACGCAGGAGAGCTTGCAGAAGTCGCAACCGTCTCCGTTCGTCGCGTTGCCGTCGTCGCACTCTTCGCCGGTCTGCTTCTGGCCGTCGCCGCACTGGGGTGAGACGCAGTTGCCGTACACGCACACGAGATCGGTCCCGCAGCTGGCCCCGTCGGCGAGGGGTGTGCCCGTGACGCAGGCGTGATCGGCCCCACAGCTCTCCACCCCCGTGCACGGGTCGCCATCGTCGCAGTCACTCGCGGCTTCGCAGCTGAAGTCGCACGAGCTCTCGCAGCCGTCGGCCCCGACGGCGTTCCCGTCGTCGCATTCCTCCTTGCCTTCGACTTTGCCGTTGCCGCAGGACGGGCCCGTGCTGCCGCCGCCGCCAGCCTGTCCCGCGCTGCCGGCTGCGCCGCCGTCCCCCGTGCCGCCTGCCCCTCCGCCGCTCGAGCTCGCGCCGGAGCCGCCGGCCTCCTCGCCGTCGCCGCACGAGACCACGGACAAGAGGAGCGCGACGAGAGCGCTCCCCAGCAACGAAACCCCCACGCCTCCGGCCCGCATGCGCCGATTAGAGCACTTTTCCCCGGGCTCGGATGGGCAGAATCCCCACGCTCCGGCTCAGGCGACCGAGCTTCGGGAGTGTGGGAGAATGCGGCGCCCGGCGCGCGCGTTTTTCGGTGAGGAACGGATGCGGTTCATTGTCTTGGTCGGCCTGCTCGCGCTCACGGCGGCGGGCTGTCGGGCTCGCGCGAACCCCGTCGTGACCACCGCGGCCCCCACCGCGAGCGTCGGCAGTAGCAACTCGATGCCAGCCCGTGATTTGGAGCGGGAGGCCTGTCAGGCGCGCATCGCGAGCCTCGAGGCCGAGCCCACGCTCTCCGGGGCGCCAGCCTTCGACCGCACGCGGGCCGAGGTGCTCGGGCGCGCACGCGGTGAACCCATGCTCTTCGTACGCGAACCCGCGCGAGCGACGGGCGCCGACGCTGGTTCCGCTCCGCCGCGAGGAGCAGGAGCCATTCGAGCCGCGTTGAAGCTTCGCGCCAAAGACCGAGCCGCGCTTCGCGCGCTCCTGCTGCGCGAGGGCTACGTCTACGCGAGCGATCCAGCCGAGGCCCTGGCGCTGGTCGGCGCCCTGGAGCTCACGGCCCTGTTCGATGAACCGACGATCCATCTCGCTCGCGGCGCGGACGTGCTCACGCTCGCGCGGAAAGACGGTCGCTTCCCCAGCTACCGCTACGCAGATGGGCGGACCGCCGAGCTGCTCTTCGGCGACCGGGTCGCGACCACGCGCGAGGCGCTGAGCGCTCCGTTGCACCGTGACCTCCGCGGTCTCCAGCGGCGTGCTGGATTCGAGCGCGCGCGCATCCTCGCCTACCGCGAAAAGGGCCTCGTCGCCGAGCTCAGGTTCGACGGCGCATGGGTCAAGGGCCTGCTCGTGGCCCGCGGGGCCGAGCTGGACGTCGGCTGTTTCGATGCCGACGAGCCCACTCGCCGCCGCGTGGCAGCGTTCGTGACGAAGGATGCACCCCGCCGCAACGCGCTGAAGAAGCTCCGGGAGGCCGTCGATGCCCAAGTGCTCGAGGCGGTGCCGTTCGACCGCCCGCGCGACGAAAAGACCGCGGAGCGCGATGGGGAACTGCGGCCTTCGTGGCGCTTCGCGTATTTGCACGGCGGAGCGTTCTTCAGCCACGACGAGCAGAGCTACCCCGTGTTCGACGCCCAGGGGCGCCCATTGCCACCCCAGATGTGCGTCGACTTCGTGCTCGACAGCTTCGAGCGTGGCGCCGGCACCTGGTTCCGCCCGCGGGGCTCCGACCTCGGCCGCACCGTGGGCAGCCTCGACTTCGACGCGCTCGGGATCAAGAACCGGAGGAGCGTGCTCGCCTTCGAGAAGTTCGCCGAAGAGCACTCCGACCTGTTCGAACACGCTCGCATGAAACCCGAAGAGAGAATTCCGTTTGGTGAGCGCAGCCGGTTCTTCTCGTTCTTGTTGGAGCACGCCGACCGCTTTCGCCCTGGCGACATCGTGGCGATCCAAGGACGAAAGGCGGATGGTCTGATTCATCAACACGCGATCTTGATCGAAGACACCGATCCGCTGACGGGATTCCCGGAAGCCCTGGCCGATCAGATGAAGCGCCCGCGCCGCCGCACCTGGGAGGGCATCATGGCGGAGGCTCCGCTGAGGAGCCTCTTGTTCCACGTTCGCCCCAAGGATCGCGTGCTGCTCGCGCTGGGCGAAGAAGCGGGTGCCGTGCGCGAGGCGGTCGCCTCTTCGGAGCGCTCGCCTTGAACGTGCCGTTGCCCGCATCCCCCGAGCTGCCGCGAACGCTGCTCGTCGACCGCTTCTTCGACGGAGAGCGCTTCGTCACAGGCGACCACGAGATCCGCATCGAGCGCGGGAAAATCCACTCCATCTTGCCAGCCGAAGGTCGGCGCAACGAAGCGGTGACGGACTTGCGCGGCAAGACCGTGCTGCCGGGGCTGATCGACGCCCACTGCCACATCGCGCGGGTCGGGCTGTTCGAGCCGCACGAAGCGCCGAGCACGGCGTCCGTCGCTGCCAATCTGCATTCTGCACTGCGCGCCGGCGTCACCACCGCCGGCGACATGGGCTGCCCCATCCCCATGATCGCGAGTCTCGGCGAGCTGACTCGGAACGACCTCGCCGCGGGACCTGCGTTGCGTGCGGCCGGGCCCCTGGTCACCGTCCCGCTCGGCTACCCGCTCGACTGGATGAGTCCGCTCCACCGTGCGCTTGGTGCGGCCATCCCCTGCGCCGATCGAGCTGGCGCGAGACGGGCCGTCGCGCGCGTGGCGCGCGCAGGCATGGATCACGTGAAGATCTGCATCATGCACCGCGCCTATGATCTCCACGCGCTGCCGACGTTTTCGCAGAAGGTCGCGCGCGCCGTGGTCGACGAGGCCCATGCGTCGGGGCTCCGCGTGTTCGCGCACGCCCACTGGAATGCGGACTATCGCGTGGCGCTTGCAGCCGGAGTCGACGCCCTGATGCACTCCGCCTTCGATCCGCTCGACGCAGAGACCGTGGCGCGAGTGGCGGACGCCGGCATCCCGGTCTGCCCCACGCTCTGGGTGTTCCACTCCGGGTGCCTCGGCGCCGAACAGCGCTGGGATCGGGACCCAGCGCGAGTCGCGGGGCTCACTGCGCCCGTGCGGCGATCGTGGCGCCGTTTCGCGGAGGCCTATCAGTTCAGTGGAGAAGTCCTGCCCGAAGGCATCGCCGGTGGCCTGCCCAAGGCGGCTGCTCGTTTGGGCGTCACGAATGCGCTGGCGAACCTGCTGCTCCTGCGTGAAAAGAAGGTGCCGTTCGCCTACGGCAGTGATGGCCCCTACGGTTTTTCCACGGTGTTCAGGCCGTTCGAGGAGCTCTCGCTGTTCTCAGGTGTGGGTTTCGGCGTGGAAGAGTGCCTGCGCACGGCGACGCTCGGGGCTGCAGAGCTGCTCGGGCTCCGCGATCGCGGTGCCGTTCGGCTGGGCGCCGTTGCCGATCTGATCTGGCTCGACGGGGACCTCACGCGCGACCTGTCGGCGCTTCGCCGCGTGTCGGGCGTTCTGCGAAGTGGTGTGCTCGTACCGCTTCACGTGGCGCCATCGGACCGAGCGCGCGCCGCCGTGCGCCGGGGGATCGGGCGAACCCTGCTCGGCGCTCTACGTGGCCGCAGCGCGTGAGACCGCTTTGGGCCGCGGTCGTTCAGCGCGCCACCAGGGTCGGGCGCCGATCCAGCGGACCGTCCAACGGAATGCGCTGCATGCGCCCGAGCGGCACGACGCGCGCCGACGGAGCAACTTTGCGCGCCAACCCCTCGAGCTCGGAGCCGAACGCGACGCCGATGGTCACGACCTCCGCAGCGCGTGCTTCGAGCCAGTCGAGGTCGGGCCTCGACGGAACGACGATCAGGTTTCGGCCGACGGGTGCAGGCGTCAGGCGCTCGCCCATGGGATCCAGGGCCACGAAACTCGAGCCGGTCTCGAAGAGTTCTCCTGCGAAGGTCCAGGTCGAGCGCGCGCGAGCCATTTCAGCCAGCTCGTCCGCGCTCAGGCGCCCCAGCGGAATGCGGCGGTTCGCCCGCGCGAGCTCCGCGCTCACGTGCTGGGCGAACTCCCGCGCGCTCTCCACGCTGCCGAGGACGATGGCGGCTCGTGGGCTCGAGCAGCCGCGTTGATCGAAGGGCACGAGGTCGCGTGCCAGCTCCTCGGCGGCGCGTCGGGAAGCTTCGCCCACGAGAGCGACTCCGAAGCCGGCGCCGTGCGCCCGAAGCACGACGCTCTCGGGCAGAGTTCCGCGAAGCTCGGCCAGGGTCGCGTCCGACCCGTAGGCGTGCACTTCGTCGCCGGGTTCGGGGCAGAGCTCGGTCGCGAACTCGAAAAGGCCCGACGCCCGCCGGAGTAGCTCCGGGAAAACCGGCTCCCGGCGCGAAGCGCGAACCGTCACCCGAGGGCTCGACGCCAAGGCACAAGCGATGGCTCGATGTGCCGCCACGAACACGTTGGACGAGAGCAGCACGTGGACGTGGGCTGCGGCGACTGCGCCGGTCATGAGCTCCTCGAGCTCACTCGCCGAGGGGCGGGTCTCCAAGATCTCCGTCAGGGCGAGCTCGATGTTTTCGGCCGAGAGCCCAGTGCTGTCGGGCAAACGCGCGCGGGCCTCGCGTCCGAGCGGATCCTCGCCGTCGGCCAAACGCTCAGCGGCGGCGACGAGCTTCGAGATGCGGGCGCGGGCGTCCACGGTCAGCCCCCGAGCAGCGCTTCGACCGCCAGCGAGCAGCCTCGCGGCAGCGCGCCAGGCGCGCGCCCCAAGAGCTCGACGCCGCTGCCGGTGGCCCGCACTCGGTCCATGGTCAGGATGGCCACGGCCGAGTCGACGTTGCCGAGATCGACGAACCGCGCGAGTCCCTCGACACCCTCGGGCAGCGGCTCGAGCGCGACCGGGTCGACGGCCGTCACCGACAGCCAAGGGGGTGGCACGTAGATCCCCGGTGGGGTGGCCAGTGCGGCGCCGGGCAACGTTCCCTCGTAGAGCTGGCTCGTGAGCTCGGTCATGCCGTATTCGCCGACGATGGCCGATTTCGGAATCGCGAAGGTCTTCGCAACCTCGCTCCCGAGTTGGTTCGGCTCCACCTCGCGAACGCGACCCTTGAAGCCACCCGTTTGCATCACGACACTCGCCGGCGGCAGCGGCAGCGTGCGGCCCTGGAGCTCGTCGAGGAGGAGCACCAACGCGAAGCTCGTGGCGCACAGGAGCACTCTCTCTCCGCTCTGCCGTGCACTGTCGAGCTCGCGCTCGAGGGCATCGAGTTTCAGCGCGCCGTCTTCGATGAGCCAGGTCGCTCGCTCACGGCCGTCGAAATGCCGATGGAACAGCTGCAGCATGAAGCCCAGCGAAGACTCGGGCGGGCTCTCGGGGCGAGGCGCGAGCGCCAGTACGACCCGCGGCGCGCCCGGCGGCGCGAGCAGGGCACGTTCGGCCCAGCGAAGGGCGATGGCCGAATAGGTTTCCAGCGTGCGAAAAGCGTGGATCCCGCGCTCGGAGCCCGTGGTGCCGCTGGTCGCGAAGCGCGCGACGTCGGCCTCGGGCGGGTGAACGGCGACGCGCGTCAGGCGAAAGGCGTCGACCGGGAGCGCAGGCACGTCTCCTGCACATCGGAACGCGTCTCGCTCGGCGTAGAGACGCCCGAATCCAGGGGACCAGCGCGCCTGGTAGCGGGCGATGTCCAGGGCGAGGCCATCGAAGTCGTCCTGCCCCTCACCCGCCACGAACGAGTGAACGCGGCGGTGGAGCTCGTCCGATTCCTCGAGCCAGCTCACGACTTGCTCCTGCCGAGGAGCAGGTCGACCTCCATGCTGAACTGCGAGAGGAGCCCGGCCGAGATCGTGAGTGGTGGTGTGATCACCAACACCTCGCGCTCGCCACCACCCGTGGAAGTGATGAAGCCAACTCCGAGGAGTCTCTTCACCAGGTCGACCGCAGCGTGGGGAGAGCCATCGAGATCGATGCCGAGCATGAGTCCTTCGCCCCGCGCCCGGGCGCCGGTCGCCCGAAGCTCGTCCCGAAAGGCGGCGCCCACTACCCGCGAGCGCGTCACGAGGTCCTCACGCCGGAGGGTGTCGAGCGTGGCGATGGCGGTCGCGCACGCCAAAGGCGCCCCGGTGAACGTCGAGGTGTGGACCACCTCGGGCTCACGCGCCCAGGCTTGCATCACTTCCCGCCGACCGATGCAGGCGCTCAGGGGCAAGCCGCCGCCGAGGCCTTTTCCCAGACAGATGAGGTCGGGCACCACGCCATGGAGCGTGGAGCGGAGCCAGTGACCGGAGCGACCGAGTCCCGTCCAGATCTCGTCGGCCACCAGCAACGCGCCGCTACGCGCCGCCAGCCGCGCGAGCTCCGGCAAGAAGGCGTCCGGCGGCACGATGACGCCGCCTCGCCCGAGAATCGGCTCGACCAGTACTGCCCCGACCTTCTCGTTCGAGAGCACCAGCCGCACCCGTTCGATGGTCTCGTCGAGCGAGTCTTCGTCGCTCGGGTACGGGGCGAATTCGACGTGCGGGTTCAGCTGCGCGGCGAACGGCACGCGGTAGCCGGGGCGGAGGCCCAGGGCCGCCAGAGGACCGTACGAGAGGCCGTGGTACGCGCCCGAGAACGCCAGGACGCCTGCGCGGCCCGTGGCGAGCACCGCCGTCTTGAGCGCGATCGAGACCGCATCTGCGCCCGACTGCCCGATTACCACTTGGGCGTCTTTGTCCGGGTGGAGCTCCGCCACGCGCTCCGTCAAGGCGATGCGCGCGTCCGAGGGGTGAACGTCGCCCATGGCTTGCAGGAGCCGCGCGCTCTGCAGCTCGAGTGCCCGGCGCACTGCCGGCGCGTCGTGACCGAGAAGCAGCGATCCGAAGCCGGCAGCCAGGTCGACGTAGCGGTTGCCGTCGACGTCGATCACGTTCACGCCCTTGGCGGTCTGAAACACGATGGCCGCACCCGGCACGTTGCGCACGACGCGGCTTCCGCTCGGTGGCGCCTTCGGGCCCATGGGCGCGGCTCGGTGCGCGTAGCGCACGAGCCACGACAAGGACTCGGGGCCCGGCGGTGGCACCGCGACCTGCGGAGGGTCCTGGCCGGGCTCGAGCGCAGGTGGCGGAGGGATCTCGCTCTTGCCCATCATGCCGCTCCGCGTCCGAATCAGGTCAGTTGCTACCGGGGCCCGCGGGGAGGCGGGGCATCAATAGCAGACCCGGTTGCGGCCGCCGCGCTTCGCTTCGTAGAGCTTCTCGTCCGCCCGCTGCACGAGATCCGTGGCGGTCTTGTCATTGGGATTCAAGACCGCCGCTCCGATGCTCACGGTGACCGGGATCCGCTCGTTCTGGAACACGAACGTGTGCTCCGCGACGCGAGCCCGCAGGTTCTGAGCCAAAGAAACCGCCCCGTCGAGCGCGGTCTCCGGCAAGGCGATGACGAACTCTTCACCTCCGTAGCGCGCGAAGACTTCGTCTCGGCGAATCCGCCCCTGCACCACGCGCGCCAGCTCGCGAAGCACGTAGTCCCCCGCGAGGTGTCCGTATTGGTCGTTGATGCGTTTGAAGAAGTCGATGTCGAACATCAAGATGCTGAGCGGCCGATCGTGCCGGCGCGCTCGCAAGACCTCTCGCTCGAGCGCCTCGTAGAGGTAGCGCTTGTTGTGGATCTGGGTGAGCCCGTCCACGATGGTCATCCGGTAGATTTCCTCGTGGTACTTCGCTTCGGCATCGGCGCCGGACAAGAACTTCAGGATCGTCGGGCCCACCTTGAGGCGGTCGCTGTTGTTGAGCGGGGCCTCCCGCACGATCTGTTCTTCGTTCAGGTAGGTGCCGTTGGTGGACCCGTCGTCGACGATGTACCAGCGGTTGCTCCGGCGCTCGATGTGCGCGTGGCGACGGGAAACCGAATCGCCTTCGAGCACGATGACGTTGTCGGCGCCCCGGCCGATCCCGATGCGGTTCTTGTCGAGCACGAAGCGTTTGCCCAAGAGACCGGGCTCCTTCGTGTAGATCACGACCACGCAGTCGTTGCTGGAGCTCTCCTCCGGCATCGGCCGCTGCACCACTTGGGTGACTCTGGTCTTCTCGTCGAACTCGCTCACGGTGGAGCTAACTGCTTCAAATCACAGCATACGCGAGGATGGCCTGCCACCGCGAGCACTGGAGCCCCGGTCGCCCGACGATTTTTTTGCAGGAGTCCGCGGCCTTGGCCGCCGAGCCAGTCTCTTACGCTCTGCGCCATTCATGGTTAGACCGCTGCAATCACTGGGACTCGGGCCCGAGAAACCCGAGGGCGAGCGAGAAACCATGCGGCCAGTCAGCGGACGCGTCGAGGTGTTGACCTTCAAGCAGGGCCTCCTTTCCAAGGTGGCCCACGACCTCCTGCTTCAGGTCGAGAGATTCGAGGTCCTGACCGACGGGACCCGAGTCGAGGCCCGCTTCGAGCTCGGCTCCCTCGGCGTCGAGGGCGTCATGCGAGACGGCGTCTTCGATCCCCACGGCCTCTCGGAGGGAGATCGGCGCGACATCGTCGGGAACATCCAGAACAAGATCCTCCACACCAAAGAGCATCCGACGGCGCGCTTGGTGGCGCGCGCGGAGCGCACCGGCAGCGGGTTCCGCCTGAAAGGGGACTTGTCACTCGCGGGTCAGACTCGGGACATCGAGATCGACGTCAGGGCCGAAGCGGGGCGTTGGCGCGGGCAAGTGGAGCTCGTCCCGACGCGTTGGGGCATCGAGCCCTTCAAGGCGCTGCTCGGTGCCATCAAGCTTCAGGATCGCGTCGTCGTGCGCTTCGATCTCGAAGCCTTCGAGCCGTGACGCTCAGAAGGTGCCCGTGACGCCGACGGGCGTGACGAGCAGACGTGTCTTGGCCCGCGCTCGCGCTCGCGCCGGCGCCCAGCCGCTCTTGACCGGCTCGGCCTCGAAGTGCGGCCAGTCCGTGAAACCCCAATACCAGACGGCGGTGGCAGCCGAGATCGACAGGTACATCGCCGACGCGCCGTAGTAGAAGCCCCGCCTGTCACTTTCGTCAGCCGTGGCGCCGAGGATCAGCGTGACCACGCCGCCGATGCCCGCCGGCACGCCGAGCCCGTAGAACGTGATGGCCGCGAACAGCGGAGAACCGCGTTCGGGCGTGTACTTGGCGACGGCGCTGGAGCCGGGGACGTTGCCCAACCGATCCGGGAGCTCGACCTCGGCAGCGTCGGTCTGTCGGCGCAGCTTGTAGCCGCTCGCGCGCGGCACCGCCCGCGTGCACGGGATTTCGCACAGAACCTTGCCGCCCTCGTCGAAGAGCGCCCAAGGCTCGCCCTCGCGCTCGGGAAACGTGATGTTGACCGAGTCGGCTCGCGGCGGTTCGTTGGTCGGCCCCGCCGCCGCTCCGGCGGTCTCACGCACCGGCGTCAAGAACACCTGGATGGGAGACGCGCATTGGGCGTGGGGAGCGCTCTCGGTGGACTCGCTGCAACGTGCCGGATCGCCGGCTTCGCGCACCGTGGTCTCCTCGCGCCGCGTCTCGCCGCCACCACCGATGGGACCCACGGACACCCCACCGCCTGCAGAAGCCGAGCCGCCCGCGAGCAGACGGAACGAACCCACGCTGATGGCGCGGACGACGTGGGTCACCCGCGCGCACGCGGGTTGGCTCGCGACGTCGAGTTTCGTCGGCTCAGCGAGCTCGAGCTGTCCTGCGACCGTCGTCTTCACCGCGAGTCGCCCCGAGCGCGCGAGCTGACCCTCGAGGCCAGCGGCGCCGAGCGGCAGCTTGGCGAAGAGCTCGTCAGCGCTCGCGATCTCGACGGTGTCGGTCGCGAGAGTGGTCTGCTTGAACGCGTACTTTCCGCTCAGTTGGCAGCCGTCGACGATCTTCATTTCGCAGCCGGAGTACTCGACGGCCACCAGCTGTTTGGCCGCCAGAGCTTCGAGCCGAGCCTTCTCGGAGGCGGGCCACTCGGTGACGAGCGGGCTCTCTTGGCTCGCAGCGACCTTGCACTTGGCCTGGCCGCTGGGGGCACTCGGCGCGAGCGATCCCGCAGGAGGCAAGCTCGACCCGCCGCCGCACCCGAGCGCGAAGAGCGGCAGCCAAACCACCAGCCCCCCCATCGCGACCCTCGATGCCCGCACGACTCCCGAGTCTACATGACGATGTGGGCACCGGCGACTGATCTGCCCTCCGGGGAGAACACCGCACGCGCGGACGTATGCTGGGTCACCGTGTTGAAGCGCATCGTGGCTGGGGTGTTGCTCACCCTCACATTCGCGCAGGCCTGTTCGAGCGGCACCGGGGGGGGAGGCTCCGGTGGCACGACCTACACCCCGAACCCCGCGCTCTGCGAGGCTACTTGTGGCGGCATGCTCAAGTCGGGATGCGTCAGCAGCACGCCGAGCGAGTGTCAGTCCGACTGTGAGGCGACCCGCGAGAAGTACGCTCAATGCTTGGGAGAGGTCGATGCGCTCCTCGGCTGCGGCGAAAAGAGCGGCTACACCTGCACCGGTTCGGGTCTCGCCTTCGCAGGCTGCGATGCCGAACAGAAAGCGCTCTCGCTGTGTGGAGCGTGCATTCCCGTGGGGTCCAACGGTCCATGCACCATCTGCGCGAAGAAGGCCTGCTGCGAGGAGTACCGGGCATTCGGCGAGGCACCGGACTTCGACAGCTACATGGAATGCACCAAGGGCTGCTCGGACCTGGGATGCCTCGATGCCTGCGCATCGGCGAACCCGGTGGCGGCTCAAGCATTCGAAGCAGTCGACGGCTGTCGGTCCACGAACTGCCCGAGCTCGTGTGACGGAAAACCAAGCGATCTGCCCACGGACCCCGTCGGCCGATTCTGTTCGGCGGCCGCCAAGGCCGGATGCCCGTTGGCCGATTGCGAGGCGAATTTCGGCTACACCAGCGACCCCACGGGCTGCGGCCCCGAGCAATTCGACGCCATCACGTGCGCCGCGGGCAAGCCGGTCAAGTGTACGAATGGCGCTCCGGTCTTCGACGAGTCGTGCACGAAGGCCTTGATGGACTGCTACGGGCCCATCACGGGAGTCGGTGGAGCGGCGGGCTCGGGCGGCGCCGAAGTCGGCGGAGCGGGTGGTGGCGGTGGCGTCATCGTCGGCGGAGCTGGCGGCGGCGGTGGAACCCTCGTGGGAGGCGCGGGCGGTGGTGGCGGCAGTGGCGGCAGCTTGGTGGGCGGCGCCGGAGGCGCCATCATCGGTGGCAGCGGCGGGCTCGACGGCGGCTGAGCGCTCGCCCGTTCACTCGAGCGGCACGTCGAGTCCGACGAGCTTCATGAGGCGGAGGGCGTTGCCGGCGCTCACGGGGCCCTCTCGGAGCTTGAAATCGAAGCTCATGGCGCCGTCCTTCACGCTCTCTTGGAAGTGCACTTGTTGCACCCGAGTCATGAGCTCGTCGGGCAGGCGGCAGAGCTCCATGTCGTGGGTCGAGACGGCGCCGATGGCCTGACGCGCGATGAGCTCGCCGAGCACCCAGCGCGCGCCGATCTGACGCTCGCGGGAGTTGGTTCCGTGGAGCACCTCGTCGAGCAGGAAGAAGACCGGCAGCTCGCCCGTCGTCGAATCGAGCACCACCTTGAGCTTGCGCACCTCCGCGTAGAAGTGACTCACTCCCTGATCGAGGGAGTCACTGATGCGCATGCTGCTGCGTACGGCGAGACGGCTCGTACGAAGGCGGCGCGCCGCCACTGGCGCTCCCGCCATGGCGAGCACAGCCGCGAGGCCCATGGAGCGCAAGAGAGTGCTCTTGCCGCTCATGTTGGAGCCCGTGACCAGCAGTGCCTGGCCTGGACCCGAAAGCGTCACGTCGTTGTTCACGCGGGTTTCGGGACCGAGCAACGGGTGAGCCAGGCCTTCGGCTTCGAACAGCGTTCCGGCGTCGACGATCTCGGGGAACGACAGGCCGTCGTCGTCGTGGGCGAAGCCAGCGAACGAAGACAGCGCTTCCAGCTCACCGAGCGCGCGGAACCAGTCGCGTGCAGCTTTCCCGGATCCGAGCTGCCAGGCTTCGAGTTTCAATGTGCAGTGAACGTCCCAGAGCAGCACTGCGTTCACGAACGGGTGTACGAGGCCGTTGTGTCGGAGGTCGAACCAACTGACCGCGCGGCGGAACTCGGCCATGGCGCGGGACGGGACGCTGCCGCCGCGGGCGATGCGAGCCTTCATGTCGCGGATGAGCTGCGCTTCGAGGGAGAGGCCTTCGAGCACGGAGAGCATGGCGCCGTAGCGGAGAAAGGCGCCCTCGGTGCTGGACACGGCCGTGAAGACGCGCCCGGTCTCGTTGCGCGTGGTCAGGTTCACGAGCAGGGAGAGCATGAGCGGGAGCGCCCACGACACTTGAGGGGCTCCGAGCCACAGCGCGGCCGCGAGGCCACCCACGTTGAAGAACGGGAGGAGCCGAGCGAGCCAAACCAACGGTGTCTTTTCGCTGAGCACCGGCTTGCTCTCGGCCCAGGCCAAGAGCGGCTCGGGGTCGGGCGCGGGCCGCGAAGATCGCTCCTTGCCGTCCGGCTCGCTGGCGGCGAGCGCCAGGGCTTCGAGCTTCTGACGCGTCTCGAGCTCGGGCAGCAGCGCGCGCGCGGCCTCCTGGCGCGCGAGGATCGAATCGCGACTCGCGGGTTCGCGCAGGAAGCCCGCCAGCGCTTCCTCTCCGTAGCGCGTGTGGGCCACGGACAACCGCTGGAAGACCGACCCGGGACCGAAGACGTCGAGGTCCGCCGCGTAAGGGTGCGTAGCGTCCAAGAAGCGTGCCCCGTTTTCGCTGAAGCTCCGCCACTTTCCGTCGACCCGGGCCTCGGCGTTGCGGTTCACGCGTGCCCAGCGCTTCTTGTCGTCTTCCGCTTCGATCACCCGCGCGTGGATCACGAGCAACGTCACGAACGCGAGGAAGCCGGCGACCGAGAGCGCCGTCGCGAGCGCCACCGAACGGCCGCTCAGGGCGACGATGGCGCTCACCAATGCCACGCCGAACGAAACGCCTCGAAGGTTGCTGACCAGTCGCGAACGCTGAGAGAGCCCGGTGGCTTCTTCTTCGAAGCGAGCGGCACGGGTTCGGTAGTCTTGGCTGACGTCGCGGGGGGTCACGAGCTCACGAGGCGGCTCACGCTCTGTCCGATTTGGTCGAGAGGCAAGACCTCGTCGACCACGCCCATTTCCACCGCTGCTTTCGGCATCCCGTACACGGTGGAGGTGGCCTTGTCCTGGGCCAGCGTGCGCCCGCCGGCCGCCTTCACTGCGGCGAGT
Source organism: Polyangiaceae bacterium (assembly GCA_046351435.1). Classification (GTDB taxonomy): domain Bacteria; phylum Myxococcota_A; class Polyangia; order Polyangiales; family Polyangiaceae; genus JADJKB01. The sequence continues at coordinate 204,975 of JAXLYN010000011.1, read as the reverse complement.
CCCAAGGCGCCGTCCCGACCCATCCCCGTCAGCACCACGCCGATGGTGCGAGCGCCGAAGACCAACGCTGCACTCTTCAAGGTGACGTCGGCGGCGGGTCGGACACCGTGGACGGGAGCGGCGTCGCTCAGCGACACGTTGCCGTTGCGCTCCAGCACCAGGTGCGACCCGCCGGGCGCCACCAGAGCCGTGCCGGCGGACACGGCGTCCCCGGCTTCGGCTTCGCGCACACGGAAGCCCGCGCTCTCCGCCAGCTGGTCGGCCAGCGCCGAGGTGAAGCCGGCGGACATGTGCTGCACGACGACGAGCGCTGCCTTGTCGGAGAGGGTGAGGCTCTTGAGCACACGCACCAGCGCGGCGGGACCTCCCGTGGAGCTGGCGATGACGATCACGCGGAGCCCGGCGGGCATGGGCCGCGGAGCGGCGCGGGGCGCGCGGCGCGAGACCGGGGGTGCATCGAGGACGTCGTCACGCGGGAAAGCGCCTTTCAGGTTGGCGCCAGCCGCGGAAAGCAGCTTCTCCACCAACTGATCGCGCACGCTGTTCAAGTTCGCACTGACCTCGCCGTCGGGCTTCTCGACGAAGTCGACGGCCCCGGCGGCTAGGGCTTGCACGGTGGCGGTGGCGCCCTCACGGGTGTGAGCGCTCAGCATGACGATGGGGATGGCGTGCTTCTCGACGATCCTGCGCGTGGCCTCGGCGCCATTCAGCCCCGGCATGTTGAAGTCCATGCTGATGACGTGCGGCGAGAGCTCGCCGGCGAGTTTCACCGCCTCCTCGCCATCCTTGGCCTGGCCGACCACCTCGAAGCGGGTGTCTTGGCCCAGAACCCGGCTGATGGCACCCCGCATGAAGGCCGAGTCGTCGACCACGAGCACGCGCAGGCGTTCGGTCACTCGGTCACCTTACTGAAGAATCGGCGGGGCGTCTGTCCCGGGAATCGTGAGCCTATTTCTTGAGCTTCCCGAAGCGGAACAGGGCCGTCGCGCCCACCATCGGGGCTTCGGGCGAACCCACGGGGCGCCGGTCCACGACGTGGGCGATGCACTCGGCGGCGGCGCTGCCCACAGCGACGCGTTTGTGCACGGAGACGCCTTCGGCGCGTCCGCGCGCGCTCACCAAGAACCGCACCGCGACTTCCCCTTCGTTCTTCTCGAGCCCACCGTGCTTCGCCAAACACTCGAACATCTTGTCTTTGGCCTGCGCGAGCTTCTTCTCGGCGATGCCCAGCTTGCCCTGATCGGCCGTGACGCTCACGCTCTTCAGCGTGAAGAGCTTGGCGGGATCTTCCTCGGGAGCGCTCTGGGGCTCCGAGCTTGCCGAAGGGCTCGCGCTCGGCGCGCTCGAGGCACTCGGCGCGGGTTTCGTCGGCCGCCCGGGACCTGCCACCGCGAGACCCGTGGCCTCTTCCTGGGTGATGCACCGCACCAGCATGCCCTTGCCGTTCGAGAGCCGCCCCCATGGGCAGACCGGATCGTAGGGGTAGCGGCTCGATTCTTGGGCAGCCGACGGGCTTGCACCGAGCGCGACGCCCAGGAGGCCGACGCTCGCCACGGCGAGGAGGGGGAGTAGCTTCTTCATGACCTGAATCCCTTGAGTACGTACGCGCTCTGCGGCTCGTCGATGCCTTTGAAGGTGAGTCCCGTCATCTCTTCGACCACGACGCGGTCCCGAATTCGCTCGTACACCGTGGCCGACAAGAGGACCCCGCCGAGCGGCGCCTTGCCCTCGTGTCGCTGCGCGCGATTCACCACGTCGCCGATGCACGTGTAGTCCCGGCGGACGTACTTCGAGCCGATGTCGCCACGCACGATTTTTCCGCAGTTGAGCCCGATGCGCATGCTGAGCTTCTGGCCTCTGCCTTCGTTGAATCGCATGAGCGCCTCCTGCATTCCCCAAGCAGCTCGCGCCGCTCGTAGGGCGTGCTGCTCGTCGAGCTCGGGCCGGTCCTCGAACACGGCCATGATGGCGTCGCCGATGAACTTGTCGATGTCGCCGCCCTGATCCCGGATCACGATGCAGAGAGCGTCGAAAGACTCGTTCAAGATCGACACCACCTCGGCGGCGGACATCTTGGAGCTCATGCTGGTGAAGCCGGAGATGTCACTGAAGAGCAGCGTCGCGTCGACCTCGCGCGCGCGCACCTCGCCGAAGCCGCCGCTCTTCTGGCTCATGTCTTCGGCGGCCTTGAGGGCGCCCTCGCTGATGTAGAGCCGCGAGGCCTCTTTGTAGCGAGCGAGGCGCGCCTCGGCGAGCACGCGTTCGACGATGGCGATGCACTTGTCCGTCCCGAACGGTTTCACCAGGTAGCTCGTGAGCCCGGCAGCGCGCATCTGTGCTTGGTCGCGTTTGCTGTCGCGAGCCGTGAGCATCACGATGGGTACGTCGCGCGTGTTCGGATCGTGGCGCAGGGCATGGACCAACTGAAAGCCCGTCATGCGCGGCATGTCGTAGTCGGTGAGCACCAGATCCGGCGGGGCGCTGGCGGCCTTCTCCTTGCCGTCTTGGCCGTCCACCGCGGTCTCGACGCGGAATCCCTGCCGCCGCAGACAGTCCGCGACGAGATGGCGAATCGCTGCCGAGTCGTCCACCACGAGTACGCTCTCGCGCGCGCTCACCATGCGTGTCGCGAGCAGCGCGTGCAGCCGGCTCACGAGCTCCTCGGGTACGACGGGCTTCACCAGGTAGTCGTCGGCACCGGCGTCGAAGCCCCGCTCGAGATCTGCGGCCTCCCCCAGACTCGAGCAGATGACGACGGGCACGTCGGTGAGGGTGTCGTCGGTCTTGACGCTGCGGCAGAGCGTGTACCCATCCATCTTGGGCATCTCGACGTCGGTGAGCAGGAGGTCGGGCTTCCGCTCGCGTAGCATCCCCAGGGCCTGCTCTCCGTCCCATGCTTCTCGCACGTCGTAGCCGGCGCTGGTCAAAATCGGCACGGTGTGCCGATGGATCAGGTCGCTGTCGTCGGCGAGGAGCACCACCAGCCGGCCGCGCGCGCTGTCTTCGATGGTGGCGAGCAGCTCCTGGGTCTGGAACGGGATGGTGAGCGCACGAAAGAAGCCAGCCCTCTGCGCGGCCTCGCACGAAGCGGCGTCGAGCCCGAGGTACACGCTACGACCGGGCGCGAGCCCCGCGCTCTCGGCGCGGCGCAGCGCTTCGTTCGCCGCGACGCCAGCGACGACCGGCGCAAACAGCACCACGTCGAACGGCGAGTCGGTCCGTTCGAGCAGGGCGTCGAGGTCCGGCGCCACGGTGAGCGCGTGTCCGGCCGGAGCAATGGCCTGCGAAACGAACTGGCCGAGCACGCCAGGCGGGGTCACGAGGCCGACCTGCATGGGCCGGTAGGTATTCACCGACACGCCATCGACGGCAAGCCCGCGCCGGCCCCCGCGTGCTAGTCAGTCCTCCTCCCATGCCCGCCGACACGTTGCGCCCTCCCGACGTCGCCCCGACGCCGGCGCTGCCGCAGGCAGCGGAAGCGGTGCTCACGTTCCTCGAGAGCGTGGGGCGTCGTTCGGAGGCCGAGCTCTACCTCGGCTTGTTCCAGCGGCTCCCCAAGGAGAGCTTCGCCATCATCGCGCCTGGGGCGCCGGTGATCCGCCAAGGGCAGGGAGCGTTCGCGGAGCAGCTCCGCTTCCTCGGCGACCTCGGCCTCTCGGCACCCATCGTGCTCGGGCTCTTCGATCCCGGACAGGCCAGCGCAGCTCGCGAACGCCTCGTGCGCCGCCTCGCCGCCGCCGAGCTGGGACACAGCGTTCATGGTCCGGACGAGCCGGACCTCGAGACCACGCTGCGGGAGGAGCTCCGCGCCGGGCTCTGGCCCATCGTCGAGTTGTCGGGCCCGCCCGAAGCCACCGCCCAGCGCCTCGGTCTATTGGGACGGCTCGCGGAGCAGCTCGACACTCGGAAGCTCGTGCTGCTCCGGCGGCGCGGCCCCCTGCACGTGACCAGCGAACGCAGCTTGAGCATCGCCGAGAAGAACTCGCTGGTGCTCGACAGTCGAGGCTTCTCGCTGATCAACCTGCGCACGGACGCGGAGCTCATCGCTCGCTCCAAGCTCTTGCGAAAGGAAGACGCCCAGCTCTTTCAGCACGTGCAGGAGCTCCTCGCTTCGTGCGCGGACGAGCAGCTGCTCGTGAGCATCACTTCGCCGCTGGACCTTCTGCGCGAGCTCTTCACCGTTCGCGGCGCCGGGACGCTGGTCAAGCGAGGCACGGCCATTCGGCGCTTCGGCTCCTATGCCGAGCTCGACGTGGCGCGCCTCGAGGTGCTCATCGAGTCGAGCTTCGGCCACGAGCTTCGCGACGAGTTCTTCGCGCGGCTGCCCCTCGCGATCTACGTGGAAGAGAACTATCGAGGCGCCGCCATCGTGCTCGAGACCGACGTCGCCCCATATCTCGCGAAGTTCTCGGTGGAGCCGTTGGCGCAGGGTGAAGGCATGGGGCGCGACCTCTGGCAAGCGCTGACTCGGGACTTCCCTCGGCTGTTCTGGCGAACGCGCGCCGACAATCCCATCGCGAGTTGGTACGCGAGCGTGTGCGACGGCCTGATTCGATTGCCGCGCTGGCACGTCTTCTGGCGCGGCCTGGAGCCCACGCTCGTGCCACGCGTCGTCGAGCATTCTCTGTCCCAAGGAGACGACTTCGTGCGTTGAACGTGATGACCACCGTCGTGATCTCTCTCAGCATCGCCTCGGCGTTGACAGCGATTTTCGCGTTCCGTTTCCGGACCTACAAGACGCCCCGGGTGCTCGCTTTGTACTTCGCGGGGTTCTTCTTGCTCGAGCTCTTGGCGGAGAAGCTCGTGATCCCGCCCGGTCTCTTGGGTCTCGAAATCGCATGGGTGTGCTTCGCCATCGCGCTGCTCTTCGTGGTCGCCACCCTCGCCACGCGGAAGCTCGAACCCGACGCCGAAGACGACCGAGATGGGTGAGCGCAGCGGTTTCGAGTGGCGAACGGAAATGACGTAGCGTAACGTACGGCGGATGTCGTTTCGTCTTCGTTCGCTCTTCCTGGTTGGTCTTGGACTCACGGCGCTCCCGCTCGCTTGCGGCTCCGACGACTCGTCGGGTGGCAGCGGTGGCTCGAGCACGGGTGGAAGTTCGACCGGTGGTTCGAGCGGCAGCGGCGGAACGGGTGGCTCGACCGGCGGAACGGGTGGCTCGACCGGCGGGACGGGCGGCGCTACGGGCGGTAGCTCCGGCACGGGCGCCACGGGCGGGAGCGCGGGCAGCGGCGGCGCCGGTGCCACGGGCGGCGCGGCGGGTAGCGATGCCGGCACGGACGCCGACGACGGCAGCACGGATGCCGGCTCGGACGCTTCCGATGCGGGCGACGGCGGCTTTCAAGCGTGTGATCGCTTCGTGAACGCGACCTCGGGTGTCGACACCAACGCCGGGACCCAGACTGCTCCCTACAAGACGGTGCTGAAGGCCTCGCAGAACGTCGGCGCGGGTTGCACCATTTGGCTCTTCGACGGGACCCACACCATCACCCAGGCCACCATGCCGGCCAACGTGTCGTTGCGCGCGCTGAATCCCGGCGCCGCGACGTTGGACCGGCCCGGTGGGGCGAGCCCCGGCATCATCTTCCCGGCGGGTGGCGCCATCGACGGCGTGAAGAGCGCGGTGGCGGGCGCCCTCGGCGGCATCGCGGTCCAGGGTGGCACGGTCACCATCACGAATACCCAGTTCCAAGGCGCGGTGAACAACGGATACGCCTTCCTCACCGTGGAGCAGACCGGCAAGGTGGTGCTGAACGCGCCCACGGTCTCGACCTCGTGGTGCTCGGGCACGTGCACCGGTGTCGTGGCCCACGTGAACGACACCGCCGAGCTCGAGGTGAACGGTGGGTTGTTCTCGGGCTGGCTCAACACCTACGCGCTGTTCTCCAGCAACAAGGGCGGCAAGCTCACGCTCAAGAACGTGACCATCAAGGACAACCCAGCGAAGCCCGTCGCCATCGCGCTGGGGAACTCTGGCATCAATCTGAACACCAGCAGCTTGAAGATCAGCGGATCCGTCATCTCCGCGTCGGGCACCACCAACGTCATCGACATCGGTTGGGGTACGCCGGTCGTCGAGATCTCCGACACCACCATCGAGAAGGGGGGGAGCGCCCTCTACTTCGACGGTTCGAACTACGCCGGGGTGGGCGACCAGAAAGTCACGCTCACCAACGTGAAGATCGACCAAAACCAGCGCGGCGTGCACTGCGCGGTCGGGGGTTACGCGCGCCCCGTGCTCACGCTCACCAACTCCAGCATCACGGCCAGCGTCTCGTCCGGCGTGAACATCATGTACGCCGCGTACTCGAGCTTCAGCATGACCGGCGGCTCGATCTCGAACAACGGCGAGGAAGGCTTCACCAGCCAGAACTCTCCAACGGTGGTGAACGCACTCAAACTCCGCGGCGTGACCATCAGCGGCAATCAGCGCAACGGCGTGTTCGTGGCCGGCGGCGCGGGCTCGACCGCCGATCTCGGCGCGAGCACGGGGATCCGGGCAACAACACCATCACCGACAACGCCAAGGCGGGGTCCACCTACTCGGGTCTCCGCACGGCCGTGCCCGCGAGCGTGACCACCAACGCCATCGGCAACACGTGGATTGCCAACAGCCAGGGCGCGGACGCCGCCGGCAAGTACGCGATCGGCACGCAGGCCACCGGACCGGTCACGACCGGAGCCAACTACCGCATCGTGACTTCGGGCGCCGTGCTCAAGCTCTGAAGGAGTGTCGAAAAATTGAGTGCGCACCGGCGAAGCCGGCCCGCGTAGGGTGGGGCCCCAACGAATTCACTTCGTTGGGGCGGGGAGGCGCGTGCCTCCCCGACTGACAAAGTGAAAGAGCTGTCGACTTTTCGACAGCTCTTGAGCGCTCGGGCGCGGTTCAAATCTCGTCGGGGTCGAAAGTCTGCTCGTCCGCCGAAGAGCCGTCGCCTTGTCCGGATGTCGGCTCTTCGCGCTCGGCCTCGCCCGGGTCACGACCCTTGCTGTCGGCGTAGCGCGGAGCTTCTCCCGGACCCGAGTAGTCGACCCAGTAGGTGCTGGACTCGCGTACGTCCATGTGGACGAAGCTCGAGTTCGGGTAGTAGCCGCAACCCACGTTGCGGAGTGACCGGCAATAGTCCCGGAGCACCGTGTTGGACACGCCAGGGATGCTGAAGTCCACGGCGTGCCCCGAGTTGTGCCGGGAGTGGGGCGTGTATTGGGTCGGTGAATAGGGCCGGAAACCGCTCACCACTCGGATGGGCTTGTTCCCGAAGTGTTCACTGACCTTCACGAGCATGCGGATCAGTCGATCGTTGATGGGTTGGTGTTGGCCCGTGCGCCAGGCGGCCAAGACCTTCTCGATCCCGGTCCGCGCGGAATCCGTGATCTTGCCCTTCTTGTAGACCGCGCCCCGGTACGACCCCGTGTAGCTCTGGAGCGCGAGGTAGCCGCCCTTCTTCTTGCCCTTTTCGCTGCGCTCACTGCGCTCGCTTCGCTCGTCTTCCGCCTTGTCGCGCTTCGCCTTCTCGGCCTTGTTGCCCTTTTCGGCGCGATCGTCGTCCGCGTCGCCGCTCTCGAGAGAGGCTGGCACGACTTCTCCGTCCTTGGGAGGCACTCGCAGGCGCTGCTTCGGTCGAATCGGGCTCCGCTTCGTGATGCCGTTCGCCTTGCAGAGCGCCTCGATGGAGACGTTGTAGCGCTTGGCGATCATGGCCAAAGTCTGGCCGGGGTACACGACGTGTACGCGGGGGGCGCCCGTGACCCGATGGGTGGGCAGGCCGAGCGCCGTCGAAGCGGTGAGGCTCGACAGCGCGAGGCAGACGAGGGCAGTGGCCGACCGGGTCATGCGGGGCATCTACCCGTTAACCCTTACCGCCTCCCGACGAAAGACGAAAAAAAAGGGAGAGAGCCGCCCACATGGGGGCACGTGCGTTCCGGCGGCGAAAGTCGCAGGGATCTGCTGCGTCCTGCCCGATCCGGCCCCGCGCGCCCACTTCGTGAAGTGGCGCGCTCGCGCGGGCGCTCCGGGCGACCTCCCCGTTTCTTGGCGCTCTTGGTTCAGAGGTGCAACCATTTGCGCCGAGGTTTCCCCTCTCCGTCGAGGCTTCATGGGCGAAGGCAAGAATCTGGTCGGGGTCGACATCGGGACGAGCTCGATCAAGGTCGTGCAAATCAAGGAAAGTCGGAGGGGTCTCGGCCTCGTGCGGCTCGGCTACGCGCCGCTCGCTCCGCAGACCATCGTGGACGGCCAGGTGATGGACGCTTCCGCGGTGGTCGAAGGGCTCATGCGGGTGTTCCACGACGCCAAGATCAAGCAGAAGGAGTGCGCCATCAGCGTCTCCGGCCAGAGCGTCATCATCCGCAAGATCACCGTGCCGATGATGACCCGCGAAGAGCTGAACGAGCAGATCCACTGGGAGGCCGAGCAGCACATTCCCTTCGACATCAAGGACGTGCAGGTCGACTACCAGGTTCTGCGGAAGCGGCCCGAAACCAGCCAAATGGAGCTCTTGCTCGTGGCCGCGAAGCGCGACCAGATCAACGACTATGCGCAGCTGGCTCGCGACGCCAAGCTGAAGCCCGTGGTCTGCGACATCGACGCTTTCACCGTCCAGAACATCTTCGAATATTCGCGGGGGCTGCCCCAGGATCAGACCATCGGGCTCATCAACGTGGGGGCGAGCCTGTGCTCGCTGAACATCATCGCCAACGGTGTCAGCGCGTTCACCCGGGAAATCGCCAACGGCGGAAACGTGGTGACGGACGAAATCCAGAAGGCGCTGGGCGTCCAGTACGATCAGGCCGAGGCCTACAAGTGCGGCGGCTCCGCCGACCCCAACGACCCCTACCGCGCGGGCATGGTGCCGCAGCAGGTCGTACAGGTGGTCGAAGCGGTCACCGACGCCATCGCCGCCGAAATCCAGCGCAGCCTGGACTTCTATCTGGCGACGAGCGGGGAAGGTGAGATCGCCCGCATCTACGTGACGGGCGGCACGAGCAGCTTGCTCCAGCTGGCCCAAGCCGTGGAGCGTCGTGCCCGGGTGCCCACCGAGGTGTGGTCCGCCGCCGAGCGTCTCCAGATCGAAGCCAAGGAAGTCGAAGCCCCCGTGCTGCAGATGCGCGCGCAGCAGCTCTCGGTCGCCACCGGTCTCGCGCTCCGCCACGAAAAGGAGGCGCGCACGTGATCAAAATCAACCTACTGCCGCAGAAGCGGCGCGCGGAGCGCAGCGAAGGCAGTCAGCTCTGGCTCATCGGGTTGCTCGTGGCGTTCCTGCTCGAGGTGGTGGCGCTGTTCGTGTTCCACAGCATCAAGAACGAAGAGCGCAAAGACCAGGATCGCAAGAACGCCGAGCTCCAAACCCAGATCGATCGGGCGCGCCAGGCCGTCGCGAACCACAAGGACGTCAAGGACAAGCTCGAGCAGCTACGAGCCCGCGAAGATGCCATCGCGAAGCTCCAGAGCGCCCGCACGGGGCCGACGTCGGTCATGTTGGAACTCGCGCGCATGCTGACGCCCGGACGCGGCCCCAGCGTCGATCCCGACCGCCTCCAGCAGCTTCGGAAGGACAACCCCCTCGCGGTCTACAACCCCTCCTGGGACGCTCGTCGGCTCTGGATCACCAAGTTCGTCGAACAACAGCGCAAGGTGCGACTCGAAGGCATCGCCCGCGACGGTGAAGACGTGAGCGAAATCGCACGCCGCATGGGCCTCTCGAGCTTCTTCTACGACGTGCAGCTTCTGCCTGCGCGGACCGAAAAGGACAAGGACACCGGGATGGAGCTCGTGCGCTTCGAGCTGGAAGCCAAGGTGAGGTACTGATGGCCGCCAAGGAAAGCAGCCTCGCCCGGCTCCCCCTCTTGGCCAAGGTCGGCATCGGAGCCGGTCTCTTGGTCCTGGTCGCCGTGGCGTACTTCGTCGTGTTCTACGGCGACCTCGCCAGCTCGATCAAAGCCGCGCAAGGCAAGGAGCGCCAGCTCCGCGAAGACCTCGGCGAGGCGCGCAAGAACGAGTTCGCCTATCAGAAGGATCTCGCAGAGCTCACCGAACGCCAGCAGCGCGCACGTGAGCTCGAGAAGATCCTGCCGCGCAACACGGAGTATCCCTCGTTCTTGAGCTCGATCCAGGCCGTGGCCAACGTTTCGGGCGTCTCGCTCACTGCCTGGACGCCACAACCCGAGAGCCCCGACAAGTTCTACGCTCGCGTGCCGATGAAGCTCGAGCTCGGCGGGAAGTACCACCAGATCGCCAAGTTCTTCTACGGTGTGGGACAGCTCGACCGCATCATCAACATGGAGAACATCTCGGCCACGAACCCCAAGGTGAAGGAAGGCAACGAGGTGGTGATCAAAGTGGACGTCTTGGCGACCGCCTTCCGGATGCTGGACGAGGCCGCTGCCGCCAAGGGCGCCGACAAGCGTGGAGCGGCGACCGCACCGGCGCCCAAGGCTCCCGCTCCTCAGGGAGGCAGCAAATGAAGCGCGCCCTCTGGCTCGGGGTGGGGCTCGCCTTCGTTGCCGCCGCGTGCGGCAGCAAGGGCACGACGGCCGGCAGCTCGCCGAGCGCCGCCGGATCGGCAGCCGTCGCGGCCAAGTCGCCCGATGCCGGCGTCGCGGACGCTGCCTCTGGCCCCCCCAAGATCGACTTCCAGGAGTCCGAAATCGCCGAAAGCGAGAAGAGCCGGGACCCCTTCCGTTCCTACGCCACGATGTTCGTGGAAGAGGCTAGGGGCAAGGTGAAGTCCCAGCGCGAGGTGCTTCTCGACCAGTATTCGGTGGACGAGCTCAAGCTGGTCGGCATCGTGACGGGCATCGAGCCCGCAAAAGCCATGTTGGTCGACCCGACCGGCAAGGGGCACGTGGTGCAACGCGGCCAGTTCGTGGGTCGTGCCGAGGTCGTCCAGGCGAGCACCGCTGCTGCCCGGGCGTACGAGATCAATTGGCGGATCGACCGGATCCGGGACGGAGACGTGCGCTGCACAAGGACCTGCAAAATCCCGACGTTCCCAGCGCCACCAAGGTGATCCCGCTCCGTCCGAAGCCACTACCGCCCCGAGAAGTGAGCCGCCGACGGCGCCAACGGCGGATGAAGGCCGACGGGGCAGCCCTGCCGCTCGCGTCGGGTCGCGAGCAGGATCTGCCGAGCTGCGCCGACGGCCGCGCGCGAGCGCTGGCGGCACCATCGTGTTTTCGGTTTGGCCTGCAATTTGTCTGTTCGGGGGCCCGCTCGGTACGATGGCAAGACGGATGATCGAGCACACGGATTGGCTCGTTCCACCGACGATCGGAGCCTCCGAGGATGAGGTCGACTTCGTTCCGTCTCGCGATGGTGATCACTGCGGCACTGGGGCTCATGAGCCCGAGGCCCGCACTGGTTGCCGAAATGGCGGTTTGCCACGGATGTCCGGGTAAACGTTGCAGATTCCGGGGCGCCCAGGCGGTCGTGGAGGCCACGGCAGCCGACTCCAAGCACTGCGCGGCTCGAGCAGAACGGCCGGCGCTTCGATCGTCGACGTCCCAAACGCCGACATCAAGGGAGCGGTCGGCGCCATTACCTGCCGCACCGGGCTGCTCGGCGGGGTGAGGACCCAGGCCTTCAAGCAGGGCGATGGCAAGACCACCCGCATCTTGGTCACGCCGTTGGAGGACGCGCGGAGCCTGGTATGGGTCGACGTTCCGGCTGGTGCTCAGCCGCGCCGGCAAGAGCGGCGTCCTCGAGGAGCCGGCCAAGCGCATCGCACCCGAGGCGCCCAGCGACGAAACGCGTGCCGTGATCTCCGACGTGCGCTTCGAGCACCAGAAGCCTGGAGGACAAGGTCCTGATCGACCTGTCCCACGTCGCCAAGTACCGGCACTCGCAGTCCGGAGCGCGGGCCACGTGCTGGTGCTGAAGGCGCGAGCCTGCCCGATGCCCTGGTGTGCGGAAGCCTCGACGTCTCGGCGTTCGAGGACGGCCGACGCGGTGTCGAGCTACGTGATCCGAAGACCAAGAACGTGACCGAGGTCGAAGCCGAGGCCAACGTCGCCCCGACGTGGTGAAGAGCGGCTCGACTCTGGTCTGGTCGTTCTACAAGCCAGCACGCTGCCTTCGACGCGCACCGGCGTCGGGCGTGATGGCGGTGCCGCTCGGTGCGACGCAGATCGTCCACGCCGAAGACGCCTACGGAGACATTCCCGGTAGCGGCTATGCAGGTGGAGGCGTCGAGGACCACGGAGGCGGATCAGGGCGAGCGCGCCTCGCCGAACCTCCTGGGCTGACCTGTCGTGCCGGGTACACCGGCAGGCGCATCGATCTCGACTCAAGGACGCCGACGTCCACAACGTCCTTCGCCTATTGGCCGACGTCGGGCGTGGTGAACATCACCGCGGACAACGTGAGCGGATCCGTGAGCATCCGCATGCGCAACGTTCCGTGGGACCAGGCCCTCGACGTGGTGCTCCAGTCGAAGAGCCTCGGCATGGTGCGGCAAGGCAACATGATTCGCGTGGCGCCCTTGGCGGATTTGGAGAAAGAGCGCGAGATGGCCATCGCGCGCCGCAAGCAGGAGATGCAGCTCGCGCCCCTCGAGACGCGGCTCATCCCCGTCAGCTACGCCGATGCCAACGACATCCAGCAACGCGCCAAGGATCTCTTGAGCGAGCGCGGTTCCATCGCGGTCGACGAGCGCACGAACGTGATGATCGTGCGCGACGTCGCCGGCAACTTGAACCAGATCGAGGAGCTCACGCGCTCCCTCGACACACAGACGCCCCAGGTGTTGGTCGAGGCGCGCATCGTGGAAGCGACGAGTCGCTACCTCCGTGACGTCGGCATCCAGTGGGGCGGCGACGCGTCGTTCAGCGCTGCCACGGGCAATCCGACCGGGCTCGCGTTCCCGAACTCGGTGGGCGTGGTGGGTGGAGCCAGCGACGCCAACACGCCGACGGCGGGCCTCTCGCCGTTCAGCAACACGGTATCGAACCCGAACTTCGCGGTGAACCTGCCGGCGACGGTCGGTACCGGGTCCGGTGGCGCTCTCGGCCTGAGCCTCGGCTCCATCGACAACACCATCAACCTGGCGGTGCGCCTGTCCGCCGCCGAGTCGAGCGGCATGCTGCGGATCTTGTCGAGCCCGCGCATCCTCACGTTGGACAACCATCAGGCCCGCATCTCCCAGGGCACGTTGATCCCGTTCAGCCAGATCAGCGCCCAGGGCGTGCAGACCACGTTCCAGGAAGCCAAGCTCCAACTGCTCGTGAAGCCCCACGTGACGGCCGACGGCAGCATCAGCATGAAGGTCAAGATCAACCGCGACGAGCCCGACTTCAACCAGACGTCGGCGCGTGGCGATCCGACCATCTTGAAGCGTGAGGCCGAGACCAACTTGCTCGTGATGGACGGTCACACCGCCGTCATCGGCGGCATCTTCACGCGCAACACCGGCCGCAACCTCGACCAGGTCCCGTTCTTCGGAGACATCCCGCTCCTCGGCCTCCTGTTCCAGCGCCGGCGGGCCAGCGACACGCGAGGTGAGCTCGTGATCTTCCTCACGCCGCGCATCGTGAATCGCTCCGAAGCACTCGGGCGCTGAACGCGCGCACGCTTCGAAACCTCACGGGGACGGTTCGCTCGACGCCTTGGGTGCGGGCTTCTTCTTCTTGGCGAAGTCCGGCGAGATGTCGAACAGGGTCGGCTTGGTCGACTTGACCGCGCCGTCGGGCTTCCAGTGGAAGGCGTGGGGCAACATCGGTCGCCCGATGGCGAACAGCGCGCTCGTCTCGTAGCTCGCGAGCGGCGGCGTCGCGGTGCCGGCACGGTGAACGAACACCGGGTGCTGCGAGCCCCGGTCGAGCTCGACGACCCGCGTGCAGCCCACACGAATCAGGGCCGCGGCCGCGGGGTCGCTCGAGTCGTGGCGCACGCTGGCCAGCAAGATCCTGCCCGAGGGCAGCGCACACAGGGCGCCACGCTGCCGAAGCGGGCCGTGGGCCAGGGCGCTCTCGGTGAGCTTGCCGCCTTCGGCCAGGAGCGGGAGCTGCACGGCCTCGCTGTCGTTGTCGAGTTTGGGAGACGTGCCGGGTGCCAACACTTCGAAGCGGTTCGGACCCACGACCAGCGTGGCGAAGGCTGCCTTCGGCTCGAGCGCCGGGGTGGCGCCGAAAGCGATACCGAGGCGCGTCGCTTCGGTGGCGTGCCCGAGGCCGATGGCGGCGACCACCTTCTGGCTGTCGTCGCCTTTGAGCTCGATGTTCTCGGAGAGGTTGCCGTGCTTCGGCTCCTTGGAGCCCGCCCGCACGCGGAAGCTCACCCGTCCTGACTCGAAGCTCGTGAGCTCGACGTCGAGGTTCCCGACCTTGAGCTTGCCCTGGAACACACCGGGCAGCCATTGCGGCGGCGGCTGGAGACCCGGGTCGGTCTGCCAGCGCACGCCCGAAGGATCGGTCGGCACCGGGTCGCGGACCATGACGTAGAAGAAATCTTTGGCGCTCCAGCGGACGAACTTCCCCGGGTCGAGCTTCATCTCGTCGTGCGCCTTCTTGAGATTGAACTCCTTGGCGCGGTAATCGACGATGTCGGTGTAGACGAAGCCGCAGTGACCGGGGTTCATGTCGAGGTGCATCCCGTAGGAGCAACCCGCCTGGCGCAGCGCCTTCCCCAACGTCGGCCCGTCGATCTCGGGCGCGAACGCGTAGTAGAGATGGCCCGCCGCCGTGACGCAGAGCGCGGTACGTTGGGTCATCACGCTGGTGCCGGACAGCTGCCAGCCCCAAATGTAGCGGCCCGTGGGGTTCGCGACGCCGTCCTCCACCAGGGGGTCGAGGTTCTGGCGGAACGAACGGATGTCGTCGGGGATCTCCTCGGACTTGGGCCAGCCGCCGAGGCCCACTCGGCCATCGGTCGTCACCACCACCGTCGCGCCACCCGGCACCGGCGGAATGAGCACCCGCTCGTCGACCTTCATTCCGTAGCGACCGTGAGTGGTCTTGAAGGCCCCATTGAAGGTCCCGACCACCCGATCGAGCACGGCCTTGTCACGAGGTAGACGTCCATCCCCCGCGGGTCCAGTGAGCGGCTTGGGATCCTCGAAGCCCGCCTGCATGCCGAGCTCGAGTTGCCTCATGTCCATCGCGACGAGGTGGACCTCCGAGTACGGCCGCTCGGGATCGGGGCGGAAGAAAGTCTTGTAGAAATACGCGGGCGGCTTGCCGGACTTGTCCGTGGTGCCGGGCATGGGCTTCAGGAACGGCAGGGACACGGGCTGCCACTCGCCTTCGCCCGCCTTGGCTTCTTTCCAGATGCTCGGAATGGAAGGCGGAGGCCAGTTCTCCCCTTCCTTCAGCTTGCTTGCGTCGAGCACGGTGGCGGTGACCTTCTCCGCCTCGACCTTGTCCCTGAGCGTGCTCTCGCCCCCCGACTTCGAGAACATCTGGTAGGTCGTGCGTTTGAAGCGGTCCTTGGCGCCGAACACCTTCTCTTCGAGCCACGCGATGGGGCCAGGCCCCACCTCGGCGCGCACGGTGTCGACGGCCCAGAGCACGGGGGGTTTTTCGGCCCTACGCTGGACTTCCGCGTGCGCTGCTGCCGGCGCGCTGCCGTCCTTGCCCTTGAGCTCCCGGGCTTGGGTGTCGAAGACGAGAGAGCGGCCCGCTTCGCTGAAATCGACCGCGAGCAGCTTGTCGTCGAGGGTGAGGCGCGCCTCGCGCGTCGGGAGCTCGAGCACGATGTCGGTGCGTCCCAGGTCGCTGAAGCTCCCGGTCTCCTGGAAGGCCGTGAGGCTCTGGAGCGTCCGGTGGAACAGCCCTTCGGGCAGGTCTTCGCGCCGCTTGCCCTCGAGATCGAGCACCGAGACGCCTTGGATCTGACCATAGGCGACGGTGGCGAACACGGCGCTCTTCTGCCGCACCTCGAGTCCCGTGTCGTCGCCGAGGGGAGTGTCCGTGAGGTTTCGGACCTGCGTCACGCCGATGGGCTTGCCGTCGAGGGTGACGCGGACGCGCGCGCGGTAGACGTCGCGAGGCCCGCCGGGTTTGGCGCTGCCCAAGAACAATACGCGGCGGCCCAAGAACGTCTCGCTCAGGAATCCGGGACTCGGTTCCCACGCGATGTCTTTGGGACTCACCACGCTGCCGCTGGACCGGCCCAGCATCTCGGCGAGCCCCTCCAGAGTCTTGTCGGGAGGTCGCGCTGCCGTGCAGCGCACGCCCAGGCCGAGCCCCGCGACAACCGCGAGCAGACGTGCGCGCTGGCGGAAAAACGCGGAACCATTCATGCGGGGACAGGCCGGGCATAGCGATGGCCGCCCCGCAATGCAAGTTTCGTCGCGGGCATCGAATCGCCGCGTGTTGGGAAACGCTCATGCCAACCGAGGGTTGGCGGAAGCGCGTTGGTCGGGGCGAAAACGCCTGCGTTCGAGCGAGAACGAGCGCTGGCTGGCGCTGGCCCGAGTCCTGCTTGGTGGTGAGAGGAGCCATGGGCATGAACCACCTCGTCCGCTTCCTCGCCCTCGTATCGTCGGTCCTCTACTTCGCTGGTTGCGTCGCCGGTGTGCCCGAGGACCGGGCGTCCGAAGAAGGCGAGCCCGAAAACGTCGGCGTGGTGAGCGAAGAGCTCTCGAGCCTGTCGTGCGCCATGTCGACGGCCACCGGCTACAAGAGCGGGAGCGCGTTTTCCATTTCGGTCGTGACCGTCGACTCGAAGAAGGTGGAGTGGAAGACGGCCAACGCCTACATGAAGATGGCCAAAGCGGCCTCGGCTGCCGGCGTGGAGATCCGCGTGGTGAGCGGCTTCCGCACCATGGAGCAGCAGAAGTACCTCTACGCCTGCTACACGAGCTGCAGCTGCAACAGCTGCAACCTGGCCGCCAAGCCTGGCTACAGCAACCATCAGAGCGGACACGCGCTCGACCTGAACACGTCGTCGCCGGGCGTGTACTCGTGGCTCTCGAAACACGCGGGGAGCTACGGGTTCAAGCGCACGGTCCCGAGCGAAGACTGGCACTGGGAGTGGTGGGGCACCGATCCCGGTACCGGGCCCTGCAACGACAAGGACAAAGACGACGACGGCGTGACCGACGCCAAGGACAACTGCCCCAGCACGAAGAACGCGAACCAGGCCGACCTCGACAAAGACGGCAAGGGCGACGCTTGTGACGGCGACGACGACGGCGACGGCGTCGCGGATACCCAGGACGATTGCCCGAAAAAGGCCGACAAAGCCCAGGTCGACACCGATCAGGACGGCAAGGGCGACGCCTGCGACGACGACGACGACAATGACAAGATCGCCGACACCAAGGACAACTGCGACCTGGTGAAGAACCCGAGCCAGATCGACGGTGACAAGGACGGCAAGGGCGACGCCTGCGACGACGACGACGATGGCGATGGCGTTGCGGACTCCCAAGACGACTGCCCACTCGTGAAGAACCCCGCCCAAGCCGACGCGGATCAGGACGGCAAGGGCGACGCCTGCGAGGACGACGACGACGACGACGGTGTGTTGGACGCCAGCGACGACTGCGCTCTCGTGGCGAATGCGGATCAGCTCGACACCGATCAGGACGGCAAGGGCGACGCCTGCGACGACGACGACGACGGCGACGGCGTGGCGGACTCGACTGACGTCTGCCCGCTCGTCGCGGATCCCGGCCAGGCAGACGCGGACCACGACGGCGTGGGAGACGCCTGCGAGAAGGACGCGGATCATGACGGCTTCGACGACGCGGTGGACGTCTGTCCGGAGGTTGCGGATCCGGCGCAAGCGGATCAGGACGACGACGGCACGGGGGATGTGTGCGACGACGACGATGATGGCGACGGCGTCCCCGACGCTCTGGATGCCTGCCCGGGACTACCGGACACCGACCTCGACCAGTGCTCCAAAGCCGAGCTCGACGCCCCGCCCGAGGCAGGGGGCGAGGAACCATCGTCGGGCTGCAGCGTGCGCCGGACCGAGGGCGAGCCCTGGGCCTTGCTTCCGCTCGCTGCGCTCGGCTTCGCGCTCAGCCGGCGGCGCGCGCGAAATCGAGCCCCGCGACGATGCCCTTGAGCTGCCTGCCGTCCATCACCAGGATGTGACGCGCACGCGTGGCGGCCGCCTGCGCCGCAGCGTGGTGCACGCTCGAATTGGGTTGCACACCGATGAACCGCGCGCTCATCACCACGTCGACGGGGACGTCGTCCGCGTGCCCGGTGGCCTCGAGCGCTTCGCGTTGGGTGAAGAGCCCGATGGGGGTGCCTTCGGCAGTGACGACCACGAGACCCGTCACTCCCGTCGAGCGCAGACGTTGAACCGCTTCCGAGAGCGGGGTCGTGGCGTCCATGGTCCCGACGGGCGCAGACATGAGCTCCGACATGTGCGTGTTCACGCGGGCGTCTACCAGAGCGCGCATGACCTCTTGCGTCCCCACGACACCGAAGACGGTCTTGGCCTTCCGCACGAACACGCGGTGCACCGAGTGCGTGACCATGGCGCGCGCAGCTGCTCGAAGGGTCTCGTTCGGCTCGATGCAGTACACCGGCCTATGCATCAACTCACGAACTTTTTGCGTCGGCAGCACCATGTGCGACGCGCCTTCTGCGCTGCGTTCGAAGCGCGCGATCCTGAGCAGATCCGTGCGTGACACCACACCCGCGAGGGGGTCGGCACCCTCGGAGACGCCGAGGCACGAGACATTGTGGCTTTCGAGGCGTTGTCGCACGGTCGATAGCTCCGTGTCGGCTGCCACGCTGAACACCGGACTCCTGAGGTAGTAGGTGACAGGGCGATCGAGCATGCCGAAGGTGAAGCCAGAAGCGTGCCACTCGCATCGTGCGTTTGACCCGCGGCCGGGAGTTTGCCAAACCTCTCGGCGTGAGACTTTGTCCCTGGTTCTCCTTGGCGCTTTGGTGCTCGGTTGTGAATCCGCTACTGGAGCGCCGTCGGGCGCCAGCGAGCCCGCCACGAACGCGGCCCCGGCGGGCGGAAAGGTCGGCGGCGCGCGGGCGAAACAGCTGGTCGCGGAAGGGGCGACGCTCCTCGACGTGCGGACTCCCGGCGAGTTCGCCGAGGGTCATGCGCCGGGTGCCAAGAACATCCCGTCGACCAGGTCGAGGCTCGCTCTGGCGAGCTCGACAAGTCGCGCCCGGTCGTCACCTACTGCGCGGCTGGAGCTCGCTCGCGGCAAGCGGCTTCCATGCTGCGGGAGCGCGGCTTCACCGTGTACGATCTGGGCACGTTGAGCGCGTGGCCCAACTGACTCGAGCGGAGCGGCTCGCGCGGCCCATCTCTTTCGAAGAGCTGGACCACACGGCGGACGCGGGCGTCCGAGTGCGGGGCGCGACCCCCGAAGCCACGCTCGCGCGGCTCGTCCTGGCGTTCGGAGAGCTCGTCAGCGGGGGAGTGCTCGTCCCGTGCGTCGACGAGCGACGGCTCACGGTGCCCGCAGGCGACGCTGCTGCCATGGCGGTCGACGTGCTGCGCGAGCTTCTCTATTGGTTCGAAGAAGGTGGGGTCATTCCCCAAGCGTGCGACGTGCTCGGCTTCGATCCGAACTCGGGGGTAGAGCTTCGCGTGGAGCTCGGTGCCTACGACGCAGAGAAGCACGTGGAGGGGCTGGTCATGAAGGCGGTGACGCTCCACGCGGCTCGCTTCGAGCCCGAGGACGCGGGCTACGTCGCCGAGGTCGTGTTCGACGTGTGAGGGAAGCATGGGTGTGAAACTGTTGCAGAAGGGGCCGTTCGTCTGGGAGATCCCGCGCGAAGGCGACATGAAGGTGCCGGGGCGCGTCTACGCTTCCGCGCACCAGATCGAGCGACTGCGCCACGACAAGTGCCTCGACCAGGTGAAGAACGTCGCTCACCTGCCCGGCATCGTCGGGGCGAGCTTGGCCATGCCCGACATGCACTGGGGCTACGGCTTCCCCATCGGTGGAGTCGCCGCCGTGGACGCCGACGAGGGTGCGGTGAGTCCGGGCGGCGTCGGCTACGACGTGAATTGCGGCGTGCGCGTCGTCACGACGGGCCTGCCGGAAGCCGAGCTCCGCCCGCGGCTGCAAGAGCTGGTGACGAAGCTGTTCGAAGCCATTCCGACCGGGGTCGGCTCGAGTCACGCCATCCCTGCGCTGTCCCACGGCGATCTCAAGCGGCTCATGAGTGAAGGCGTCCACTGGGCCATCGCGCGGGGGTTTCGCGCCGGCAGCGACGACGCCGCCCACTCGGAAGAGGGCGGCTGTCTTCGCGGGGCCGACCCCGACGCGGTGAGCGATCGTGCGCTAACGCGTGGGCAAGATCAGGTGGGGACGCTCGGCAGCGGCAATCACTTCCTCGAGGTGCAACGCGTGGCCGAGATCTACGACGCCGAGGCGGCTCGCTGCTTCGGCCTCGCCCCCGGCGAGATCACGCTGATGATCCACTCCGGATCGCGCGGCTTGGGTCACCAGGTGTGCGACGAAACGCTGCACGGGCTCGCGCGCACCTATCACAAGTTCGGTGCCGACTACGCCAAGCTGCCGGACCGCCAGCTCGCCTGCGCTCCAGCGAACTCGGACGTCGGCAAACGCTACCTCGGAGCGATGCAAGCGGCCGCCAATTTCGCGTGGGCGAATCGCCAGGTGATGACGGGCCTCGCCGTGAAGGCGCTGGCAGCGTGCTTGGGGGTTCCGGCACAGCGCCTCGAGACGCGTCTGCTCTACGACGTGTGCCACAACATCGCCAAGTTCGAGCAGCACTGGGTGGATGGCGAGGAGCGCCGCGTGCTCGTCCATCGCAAGGGTGCGACGCGCGCGTTCGGTCCAGGTGACCCGCGTGTTCCCGAGCGCTACCGTCAGGTGGGACAACCCGTGCTCATCCCCGGGGACATGGGCCGCTACTCCTACGTCCTCGCCGGCAACGCCGCCGCCATGCGCGAGACGTTCGGGTCGAGCTGTCACGGGGCCGGCCGTGTCTTGTCGCGCAGCGCAGCGTTGGCCCAAGCTCGGGGGCGGCGCATCGAAAAGGAGCTCGCCGAGCGCGGCATCTTGGTGATGGCGCGGGGCTATCGCACGCTGGCCGAAGAGATGAGCGAGGCGTACAAGGACGTCGAAGACGTGGTCGACGTGATCGCAGGCGCAGAAGTCTCGCGCAAAGTCGCGAAGCTCGTCCCGCTTTGCGTCATCAAGGGTTGAGCCGAGCTCCCGCTCCTGTTAACCGTCGGCCGCCTTGGCCAAAAGCAACCTCGCCGTGCGCGTTCTCACGGCCGTCGTGTTCGTGCCGTTTCTGCTGGCGCTCCTCTTCGTCGGACCGGCGTGGGGCTTCTATCTGCTCGTGCTGGCGGCGACGGTCGTCGGCGCGAGCGAGCTCTTTGCCATGACGCACCCGGGAGACCGCGTCGCGCAGGCGCTGGGCGTGCTCTTGACGGCGGTGGTGAGCGCGGCGGTGTACTTCCAGACTCAGAACGCGCGGGTCCTCTTGGCCGTGTTCTTGCTCGTGCCCATCGTCGGCGTGCTGCTCCCTCTCTGGCGCCTCGGCGCCATCGAGACGGCCGGGCTCCGCATCATGGCCAACGTGGCGGCGCCCTTCTACCTGGGCGGTCTGTTCGCGACCATCGGTCTCTTGCGTCGTGACCTCGGTGCCGAGGGGCCACGTTGGGTGGTGATGACGCTCACCTTCGCCTGGCTCGCGGACACGGGCGGCTACTTTGCCGGCCGCTTCTTCGGCAAGACCAAACTCTACGAGAGGGTCAGTCCGAAGAAGACGCGTGAAGGGTTCGTGGGGTCGCTGCTCGGGGCGTGTCTCGGCGCTCTCGTGGCGAGTCTCTGGTATCTGCCCAGCATCCCCGTCGTCCACGCGTTGCCGCTGGCGATCTTCGCGGGCGCATTGGGCCAGCTCGGCGACCTCGTCGAGTCGTTGCTCAAACGCTCCACCGGTATCAAAGACAGCGGCTGGATCGTGCCCGGACATGGAGGCCTCCTCGATCGAGTCGACGCGCTCCTGATCGTGAGCCCCATCGTCTATTGCTACACGCTCACCCGCTGAGCGTCGCAGCCCCAGGTTCGCGCAGCGTTTGCGCCAAATTCCTGACGACGCCCTCAACGCGACGCGTTGAGCGAAAAATACTGACCCCCGGCCCTGAGCTGGGAGAAAATCACTCTGTTTCACGCCGAGAGCTTCAATCCTCCGAACCTCCCCCGAACGCGTGAAATCAGGAGCTTCCGATCATGACGTCCCCCACTCAGCCGGTGATCAAGGAAAGTGTGCCTGCATCTCGCCGGTCCGATGACGAACACCTCTCGTCGCCGTCCAACGTGCCCCCCGGTCGCGAGCGCTACGAGTTCTTCCAGGTCGTCCAGCGCTATCTCGACAAGGCGGCGCGCCTCATCGACATGCCGGACTACGTCCACCAGATCCTGAGCCAACCGAAGAACGAGATCATCTGTCACTTCCCCGTCCGCATGGACAACGGGCAGATTCGGCTGTTCAAGGGCTACCGCATCCAACACTCGAACATCCTCGGCCCCTACAAGGGCGGCATGCGGTTTCACGAGAGTGCGAGCCTCGACGACTTCAAAGCTCTCGCGGCCATCATGACGTGGAAGTGCGCGCTCATGGGCTTGCCGTTCGGCGGCGGCAAAGGTGGCATCAAGTTCAACCCGCGCACGGTGAGCCGCAACGAGCTCCAGCGCATCACCCGTCGCTTCTTCCACGCTTTGGGCGGCAACATCGGCCCCGACTACGACATCCCCGCCCCCGACATGGGCACCAACGCCCAGACCATGGCGTGGGCCATGGACACCTACATGAACACGGTGGGCATGGTGCAAAAGCAGGCGGTGCTCGGTGTGGTCACGGGCAAGCCCATCGCCAGCGGCGGCACGGTCGGGCGTGAGAAAGCCACGGGCCAAGGCGTGGTCTATTGCATCGTGGATTGGGCGCGCCGCAGCCAGTTCGTGCTCGAGGGCAAGAAGCTCATCGTGCAGGGCTTCGGCAACGTGGGCTCGCACACCGCCGTGCTCTTGAGCCACCTCGGTGTGTCGCTCTCCGCGGTCGGTGATCACACGGGCTACCTCTACAACCCCGAGGGGTTCAACGCCCACCGGCTCCAGAAGTACGTCGAGGAGAAGGGCAGCATCGCGGGTTATCCCAACGGCAAACCCATCACACGCGAGGAGTTCTTCGGCATCCAGGCGGACATCTTCGTGCCGGCGGCGCTCGAGAACCAGATCGGGGCGGCGGAGGCCGAGGCGCTCAACGTGCGACTCGTGGCCGAGGGAGCCAACGGTCCGTGCAACCCCGAGGGTGAAGCCGTGCTCCTCAAACGTGGTATCGACGTGCTGCCCGACGTGCTCGCCAACGCCGGCGGCGTGACGGTGAGCTACTACGAGTGGGTTCAGAACCGCCGGAGCGAGTCGTGGGACCTCCAGGAGGTCGATCGCCGCCTGAAGGACGCCATGGAGCAGGCGTACAGCCGCATGGTCCACGCGGCGCGTCAGTATCAAACCGACTACCGAACGGCGTGTTACTGCGTCGCGCTCGAGCGGCTCCAGCGCGTCTACGAAGAGCGCGAGATTTTCCCCTGAGCGGTCCGCCCGCCGATCCGTTTGCGACCGGGTCGGCCTTCGGGCAGCTCGGGTCACACTCGGGCGTCGTCCGGCGACTCTCGAGCATGAACCGATTCCTTTTCGCGCTCGGCGCTGGACTCACTGCGTGCGCAGTCGCTGGCGAAGCGCCGCCGGAGCGTCCGGTGCCCGGCGCCGGACCGCGCGTATCGGTCCGCCCCTCGGCGTCCCCGGCGCGAATCGAGCCTCCGGCTCCTCTGGCTCCTCCGGCCGCGCCCTCGCGCGAAACCTACGACCTCGGGGCCGACTTGCGCGAGCGCGCCGTCCTGGCACGCGAAGAGCTAGGTCCCAAGACCGAAAGCGAGATCGTGGAGGGCGTCTTCCTGCTGTCGTCGCCGGGTGGCAAGGCCGCGCTCCGGTCACCCCTCGACGTGACCGAGCGGGCGCTGTCTGCCTTGTTCAACCGCCGTTTCGACAAACGACCCGAGCGCGCCATCAGCGTCCATCTCTTCCCCGACGCGTCGCGCTACGATGCCTACTGCCGCCGCCGTTGGAAGACCAAGTGCGACTCTCCGTACGGCTTCTATCTGGGCCAAGAGCGGAAGATTGTCATGAACTTGGGGCCCGGCATCGGCACGTTGACCCACGAGCTCGTGCATCCGCTCGTCGAAGCCGACTTCCCGAACGCGCCCGAGTGGCTGAACGAGGGCATCGCGTCTTTGTTCGAGCAGTTTCAGCTGCCGCGGTCCGGCGAGATCCACGGTGGGAAGAACTGGCGTCACCCGCGACTGATCGTTGCGCTCGCTCGCCCGAGCGAGCAGGCGAACGCGAGCTTGCCTGCGCTCTTTGCCTTGAGTGACGAGGACTTCCGCGGCACGAAGGAGGATCTCAACTACGCCATCGCGCGCTACTTCTGTCAGTGGCTCGACCAGCGCGGGCTCCTGTGGTCGTTCTACCGCCGCTATCGCGACACTCAGGCGACGGACCGGACGGGTGAAGTCGCGTTTCGAGAGGTGACCGGCGAGACGCTCGAGGTTGCAAGCCCGACTTGGCGTCGTTGGGTCCGGAACCTGTGAGCCGCGACGCGGAGGCGACGGGGGCAGCGTCGTCACTCGCCGCGCGCGTGCTAGGCTTTTTGCGAGGCCTCCGACCGAATGCCGCCCGCCCCGCCGCCGGACTTCCGACACGTCGGAATCGAGCCCGGTCCGACGCGTCGACGCGTGCGGCACATCGTGTTCGGATCGGGTTTGTTCGCCTTCTCCTTGGGCGTGCTCGCCGCTTGGCGGCTCGATTGGGTGAGCGTGTTCTTGGCGCTGGTCGTCGCCGGGTCCGCCATGTGGATCGCGACGCGCGCGGTTGGTCCCGTGCTCGCTGGCGAGCGACTCTCCGAGGCCCGCATGTCCATCGTGCCTTGGGGAGTTCTCGTGCATGACGATCCCGAGCCCCGCGTGTTGCACTGGCCTGCGGTGCGTGAGGTGCAAGTGGATTGCGTCCACGAGATGGACCACGCGACGCCGTCCACCCGTTGGAGTGTGGTCAAGATCCGCACGGAGCGAGAGACGTTGGGTGGCAGAGCGCCTGGCGACGTGGCTCTCGAGCTCCTCGAGGCGCACTTCCAGCGATACGCCGAAGAGGCAGGGCGTCCCGTCGCGCTCGATCTCGACGGCGACCGGCATCTCGACGACAGGCTCGAGCCCGTCGGCGAGCGACTCTTGGCCGACGCGCGGGCTTGCCGCGTCCGGGGCTGGTCGAGCGCCTGTCCTTGGCACCGAAGAGCTATCGAGAGATCGTTCGCGGTCGCCTCGCCTGACACGCGCCACGCGCTCTCGACCGTGCTCGCCCGCCTCGACGCGCCGGCGGACCTCTTCGGCCTCTGGCGGCCCTTCTTGCCGCGGAGCTGGGAGAGCGAACGCTGCTCGAACGGCTGATCCTCCTCGGCGCCTCGCCCCACCCGATCCTGGCGGCGGTCGCGCGGGCTGCGGCGCTTCGCTTGGGAGCCGACATCCGCCGTGTCGGCGCGTTGGACGAGCTCTCGGACTTCGTCAGCCCGGCGGATCTCTCGGAGCTCCGGCTCTGGGCCCGAGGCCCGGCGCCTGCGACCGCGCCCGCAAGTTGACATCCATCAATTTGCTCGACGATGCTCGGGGCCTGCTCCATGGGCCAACGTCGCGAGCGCTCGAAGCCCTGGCCCCCGCGCGGCGTGCGCCTGCTCGGGGCCGGACTCGCGCTCGTGGTGCTATCCGAGTCCCGAGTGGCCTCGGCCTATGAAGCCGAGGTCAACGCGACGAGCGACGCGCAGTTCTACACCCTGCGCTCGCCGTTCGGCGACCCAGTGGTCCGTCGCCGCCGCTACACCCAGACCCTCGCGCTGCACGTGTACGACATCCAGGGCGACTACGTCGCATTCGGTCCGGACCTGAGCTTCAAGGCGCGGCTTCGATTGGACGCCGACTTCGGACGCGAAGCGTACGAACGCGATCCGGCCAACGCCGCGCGCTACGTCCCGGGCCTCGAGCAAGCCCCGGTGGATGTGATGTACGCGTACCTCGAGGGGAGAAACTACTTTGGCGGCTGGCTCGGATTCCGAGTGGGCCGTCAATACGTGACCGACGCCCTCGGGTTCTGGTCCTTCGACGGCGGTCTCGCTCGCGTGACCACGCCGGTCTTCCTGTCGTTCGAGGGCTACGCCGGGTTCGAGCAACGCGGCGGGCTCCCCATTCTGCTCGGGACAGAGCGCTATTCGGCGGGAGGCGTGTATCGCGGTAACCGAGACGATCTCGAGCTCGACCAGTATCCGTTCTTCCTGGAGGAGTCGAAGCTCGCGCCCGCGTACGGATTCGCGCTGGAGAGCAGCGGAACGCACTACGTGCACAGCCGACTCTCGTATCGCAAAGTGATCAACCGCGACCGCGTGCTCGTGTCGCCCTTTCCCGATCCGGGACGAGGTTTCCAGCGTGTCGGGGGCGATCGGGTCTCGAGCGAGCGGCTCGGCTACTCACTGCGAGCGAGCGATCAGGGCGTCGGCGCCGTGCGCGGCAGCATCGTCTACGATTTTTACAGCCAGCTCGTCAGCTCGCGCGCCTTGGCGCTCGATTGGTACACGACGGAGAAGATCACCGTCGGCGCCGACTACGACTACTTCTATCCGACCTTCGATGGTGACTCGATCTGGAACTGGTTCACCCACGAAGGCATGACCAGCTTGCTCAGTCGCGTCGAGTGGCGGCCTTCCCGTCGCTTCGACGTCGCGCTGTCGGGCGGAGCGAAGCGGTTCGAGACCGAGGGCAACAGCGGGACGTACGGCAGCGTGCAGGACGGGCTCGCCGGGGCGTACCAAGCTCCGGATCGTAGCGAAACCGGGCGGCTCACCGACGGCCTGGCCAACCTCGGAGGTCGCTACCGCTGGTCCGACGGGAGCGTCGGCGCTCGCGGCAGCTTGGAGGCCGGCAAGCGCGGCCATCGCGCCGGCGGGGACGTGACCGCCCGGCAAGCCTTCGCCAACGGGTACTACGACACCCTTGGCATCGTGTCCCTTTACGACTGGGAGGACGGCCTTCGTCCGGATCGCTCGGCCACCAGTCTGAGCTACGTCCTCGGCGGAGGCGTCACGCCGTTCGACGACACTCGCTTCGGCCTCGAGGGAGCACAGCACGAATCGCCTGGTCGGCCAGCGCTATCGTGTGCTCGCTTACCCTCGACCTGACGGTGCTCCGATGAGCGGGCGACGCGGCTTCTTCGCGTTTGCGCTGACGCTCCTGGTGGCGCTCGTAATGGCCTCGTTCGCGGAGGCGCGCCGCCGGCGCGGGCCGAGCGCGCGTGCCGCGGATGCGGCGCCGCCGCGCCCGGTCCCGGCTGGTGCACGGTCTCGCCCTTGCCCGGGGACGCGCCGGTGCCCCTGGCCCACCGGACCGCCGGGCGCCACCCCCAAAGACGGCGGACCGAGTCCGGTGATCTTTCCGCCCGAGCAGCTCACGATCCGGATGAACCACCGGAAGCACGTGAAGGAGCTCGGACTCACCTGCACCACCTGCCACGATCGGGTGAAGACCAGCACGAAGAGCAGCGACTCGCTCCTGCCGAAGCCCACCCGCTGCGACGCATGCCACGGGAGCGACCACCGCGATCTCTCGCGAGTCGGCACCGACGGCGACGACCTGATGAGCCAGTGTGGGTTCTGTCACGTCGGCTACAAGAGCAGCGACGGCAATCGCGTGGCGCGGATGGTGCGACCGAAGCCCAACCTGAAAATGAACCACGCGCTGCACGTGGCGCGCAACATCGGCTGCCCGCAATGCCACGGAGCCGTGGACGAGATCGAGCTTGCTACGCGCGATCATCTGCCGCGCATGCGCGGTTGCTTCTCCTGCCATCAGATGCCCGGCCCCGCCCGAGTGCAAGGCGCGCGGCGACTGCGTGAACTGCCACCCGGACGGAGCGCGGAGGCTCGCTGAAGACACGCTTGCCGCTGGACACTCCTAAACCGCCGGCCTGGCTCCACGACGCGGGCCACGGGCCCGACTGGATCGAGCGGCACAAGCAGGTAGCGGGCAACGACAGCCAGTTCTGCTCGAGCTGCCACCAGGAGAAGTTCTGCGCGGACTGCCACGACGGACGCGTGCGGCCCCGTTCGATCCATCCCAACGACTTCATCAGCATGCATCCCATCGCCGCACGCCAGAACACTCCGCGCTGCACGAGCTGCCACCGCGAGCAGACCTTCTGCATCGGTTGTCATCAGCGCGCCGGGGTGACCATGAGCGGTCCCTACGGCGCGTTTGCCGGTCGTGGCCGCTTCCATCCGCCGCAGCGTGTTTGGTCCGATCCGCCGCGTTCGAGCCAGCACCACGCTTGGGAGGCCGAGCGAAATCTATCCGCCTGCGTGAGTTGTCACACCGAGCGCGACTGCGCGACGTGCCACGCGACCACGAAGCGCGGTGGCCGCGGCTTCGGGGCCGGGGACTTCGGGGGCCAAGGCACGAACCCGCACCCACGGGACTTCCGCGACCGCTGCAATGGGGCTCTCCGCAGAAACGCTCGACCCTGCCTGGTTTGCCATGATCCCGCGGACCCTCAGCTCGGGGAGTGCCGCTGATGACCCGAGTTTCTCGACCAGGGGCTCCGAAAATGCCGGGCGGGGGGGGAATCCGCTTGCCGGACCTCTCGGCTGGGGGGTATAGCGAAACACCGCTGGCGCCCTCGGCGTCGGCTCACAGCGTGCAGGAGGCCCCGAGTGAAGGAGCTCGTCCGCTATCTCTTGGAAAATATGTACTTGGATTTTCAGGGAGAAATCTCCGTGGAGAAGGTGCGGGAGTTTCTGCGCGAGGACGACAGCCGCGAGGCGCGCGCCCTGCTCTCGAAGATCATCGAGGAAAAGGGCATCGACGACCTCCTGATCACGCTGGCCGACTGTCTGAAGGAGCACATCCGCACCGGCGTGAGCGAAGCGACCGTTCGCGAGCAGCTCCAGATGTACTCCGACAGCTGAGCCCACTCGCGCTCGGCGTTCTGCTCCTCGGCTGCGACCAAGGCAGCCCCGACTTCGACTCGGCCAGTGGGCCGCCGCTCCACGTGGTGGCGACCTACCCGAGTGCCGGGCAAGGCCTGGAGTGCGGCCTGGACAGCCCGCCCGAATGCGGCGTGCCTCGGGACGCGAAGATCGAGTTCCGCTTCGACCGCTTCCTCCTTCCATCCACGGCGGTGCGCCAAGCGTTCCGGATCTACACCGGCAGCGAGGACCTCTCCTTCACGACCCAGCCCGAATACGACCTGGTCGAGCGGGTGGTAACGTTCTCGCTGCCGAACGGAGCTCTCTTCCAACCGGGCGTTCGCTACAGCGTGGAACTTTTCGTGCCGGCGAGCGACGACGCGGGCGGGTTTCGGGCGTTCGACGACGCCCCGCTCGCCGAGGGAGACGTTCCCCTCACGTTCGACTTCCGCACGCAGCAGATCGAGCCGCCTGCGGCGCCGCCCGACCCAGCTCCGTGGACCTGCGATCAGGTCGTGGACGTCTTCGGAGGCTCCACGCCGGCGTGGTCGGCGGGCACTTGTCATTCGGGGAGGAATGCGCGCATGGGGCTTCGCCTCGAGAGCCGCGCCGCGCTGATCCAGACCGCGATCGGTGAAGTGGCGCATCAGACCATGGTGGGCTCGAAGGCGAGCGCCGTGCTGTCGAACCCGCCACGCATGGGCGTTCAGATGGCGCGCATCCACGCTGGCCAGCCGGAGAACAGCTACTTGCTCTACAAGCTCATCCGAAACCCGAACATCTATCGCGACCCGAGTGGAGTCGGCTGCACCACGGTGCACGAGGTGCCGCTCCCGGCCGGAACTTGCCCCGAGCCGTCCGAGGAAGAGAGCCAACGCCTGGCGGACTACTTCGTGCGCGGGCTGCCGATGCCGCGAAATTCCCACGTGGTCGACGTGCGCGGACTCCAACGCTGGATCAAGAGCGGCGCGCCCTGCGCTGAATAGCCAGGCTCCCGATGGAGGGAGTAGGCTGCCGCCGATGGCCGGCGCTCCGCACGCTCTTTCCGGAGTGACCGTGCTCACGCCGGCGGAGCGCAGTGCTCGGGCGCTGCCGCGGAAAGCTCTGTGGGTATGGCTCGGCTGCGAGCTCGTGGCGTTTCCGAACCCGGCCTCGCGAGGCGGGTTCTTCGACGCCGTCGATGGACTCTTGAAGCTCGGAGCCATCGTGTCGGCCATCGTGCTGGCGCACTGGCTCGAGGAGCGTGTGTTCGTGCGTTTCGTCGGGCGCTCGCGTCTCACTCGCGTGGCCGTCGCGCTGCTGCTGCCAGTGGGGTTCTTGTTGGCAGCGGGCGTCGGCACGGCCGCGTTCGGGATCCTCGGCCTCCTGGGTGACGACGGGACGGGCGTGGCCTCGGTGGCGCTCGCGGCGCTCTGGGCGACGAGCGCGGCGTTCGGCAGCCTCGTCGTGGTGCTCATCGACGTCGTCGTGAGCGCCGTGGTGCAAGGTTTTCGAGGTCGCATCCAGCTCGCGGTGCTCTCGTTGGTGCTGATCTCGGCGGCTGCCGTCGGAGCGCTGGCGCTGGCCCTCGGCAACGTCGAGCGCTCGCTGGGCTACCTGGCCCGACACGTGAACCTGCGAGTCGACATGGGCGCCGAGGGTCGCCTCGCCGGCGAGGGGCTGGCACGCGCGCTGGCCCGCCCGGAAGTCGCACAGCTCGTGGCCGGGACCCTCGCTGTCGTCTTCTCATTGGCCGCTCTCCCCGCGGTGCTCTCCGCCTGCGGAAAATTGGCCGACGCGGTGATGGAGCGGCTCCATCCGATGAGCCGGGCCTTCAGTGCCCTCGGGCACGGCGATCTCAACGTGCGCCTGGAAGAAGGTGGGAGTCGCGATTTTAGGGACCTCGCCCGTGCCTTCAACGGCATGGTCGGCGACCTCTCGCTCTCCCGAAACATGGAACGCGCGTTCGGCCAATACGTGAGCCCTCAGGTGCTCGGGCGCATTCGCCACCAGCACGGCGAGGCCGCGCTGCCCGCCGAACTGCGCGAAGCCAGCGTGTTCTTCGCCGACGTACGCGGCTTCACCAGTATGAGCGAACGATTGGCGCCCGCCGACGTGCTCTCGGTTCTGAACCGCTACTTCGAGCGGGTCGTTCAAGTAATCGACGAGCACGAAGGCTACCTCGACAAGTTCATCGGGGACGCCGTGGTCGTGGTCTTCAATGGGCCCATCGATCAGCCCGACCACGCCGAGCGCGCGGCGCGGTGTGCCATCGCCATCCAGCGCGCGGTCGCCGAGCTCAATCGCGACGGGGCATTCCCGGAGGTGGGCACGCTGGAAGTGGGCATCGGGGTGACCACGGGTCCGCTGGTCGCGGGAAACCTCGGAAGCCACCAACACATGGAGTACACCGTGATCGGCGACACGGTGAACCTGGCGGCCCGCCTCACGAGTCGAGCTCCGGCCGGCGAAGTGTGGGCGAACGCGAGGAACGCGGAGCGGCTGCCCGATGACCTGACGCGCGCTGAGCTCGCGCCCTTCAGCGTGAAAGGGAAGACCGAGCCGGTTCGGGCGTATCGGCTGTGGCCTCCCCCTGGGCAGAGCCTCGTCCCCCCGGTCTCGGGAGACGAGCCGGGCGCTTCCATGCCTCCCATTTGAGGCGCGCGCGCCCCAGTCGACGAGCTCGAGTTGTGGCTTCCGCGCCCCACCTGCCCGCGAAAATGCCGCGGAAGACCGGGCGGGCGCTTGGCATGTCGGTTGCTGTAGGGGCGGCCACCGGAACCGACCATGAACGCCAGCCTTGCTTCGACCCCCGCGTCCCTTCACCCCGAAAGCCCCCTGCGCGCCGCCGAGCTCGAGCTCGAGGCGGCGTTCGTCGCCCGACTCGTGGCGGACGAGGCGGCGGCCTGGCGCGAGTTCAACCTGATCTACGCTCCGCAGCTCCACCGCGCCATCGGTCGCATCTTGTCGCGGTTCGGCGCCGTGACGGGCTCGGACGACGCGCGCGAAGTGTATGCGAAGCTGTGCCTCATGCTCGTCTCCCGCGACAAGGCCAAGCTCCGGAGCTTCGACCCCACGCGCGGCGCTCGCCTCGGAAGTTGGCTCACGCGCATGGCGATGCAGACGACGTACGATCATCTGCGTCGCATCAAGCGCAACCCGGTGGACTCGCGCGTCGAGGTGTTCGAGCCGGAATCGGAGCGGCCCGATCCCCACGAGGAGCTGTGGGAGCGGGAGCGCGCCGCCCTCCTGGCGCAGGTGGTAGGCACACTGTCGGCTCGCGAGAAGGAGTTCTTCGTCCTCTACTTCGGGCAGGACTTGGCTCCGGAGGAGATTGCGGCTCGCATGGGAATCAGCGTGGCCACCGTGTACACGAAGAAGCACAAGCTCGAGCGCCGGCTCACCGAACTCTTGGAGTCGCGGAGCACGCTGGCCGCCTGAAAGCGCGCGAAAGACTCCGGAAAAGCCGCACCGGGCCGAGCTTCAGTTCGCCAGGCGCTTCTTCACGGCAGCCGCCACGGCGTGCGTGACGACGGTCCGGAGCTCGGCCTGTTCGGCCGTGCCCACGGTGTGCACGTACGGCAAGTGCACGAAGCCGGACACGCGCTTGGTCCCGGCGGCCGAAGTCATGATGCGGTAGAAGACGTTGTTGCACACGTAGCGGCCCGGATCGTCCGAAGTGCCCGCGGTGATGCCGTCCGCGCCGAGCGCCGCGAGAATCTCGGCGGCGGGGAGCCCGGTGGTGAGCTCGGCCGCCCCGCTCGACGAGATGGGCTCCGCGCTCGGGATGCGCCCTCGGTTGTCCGGAATGCCTCCTGCGATTTCGGCCGAGTCCTTGAGGTTGTAGGCCGTGGTCTCGACGTCCACTTGGGAACGCCCTTGGCCGAATCCGATGACGACGTCGGGGTCACAGCGCTTGATGGCGCTCTCGACGATGGCCGCCGCAGTGTCGAACTCCACGGGTAGCGTGAGCTTCATCACCGATATGCCCGGCACGGCGCTGGGGTCGAAGCTCTTCACCGCGGCATCCGAGCTGTTGTCGTGCTCGGCCCATGCCGGGAAGGGTTCGAACCCGGTCAAGAGAACACGCGTGGTTTCGGTGCCGAACGTGCACGGCGGCTCTTCGGCGTAGCGGGTCACTCGCGCCGTGGTCTGCGTGGAGACGGGGCCTCCGATTCGGAATCGCAGGCGCGAGGGCAGCGAGCAGCCGGCGAGCAGCGCTTCTTCCGGGAAGGTGAAGGCGCTGCGGAACTCGGTGTCCTCGCGGGTAGCGGTTCCCGCGGCGAGCAGCGCATTGGCCTCGGCGGTCTTGTCCTGGGCGTCGCAGCTCACTTGGAGCTCGAAGCCAGCCGGCGGCGCCAGCGCTTCGACCTGGAGGGATGCGCCGGTCTGCGCCAGCGCCGAGCCCGGCTCCAGCAAGAGATTCCGGTTTTCTCGAAACAGCTCGACGTAGTCGAGGCGTGCGTCGACTTCTGCGGGCCACGTCACCTCGAGTTTCACTCGGGCATTGGTGCCATGGGTGAAGCTCAAGAACACGTTGGTGTAGGTGAGTGCGGTCGGGAAGGTTGACCACGGCACGTCCTTCTCGCCGAGCAGCGCTCCCGATTCGTCTCGCGCCGCCAAATGCAGAACCGTCTTGTTCGCATCCGCGGTGTCCGCGGCGCGCGTATCGAACACGAGCGCGCGCACGTTGAGATCGAACCGCCCCAGGCCGAGCGAGGCGACCTCGGCGCTGCACGCGCTCCCAGCGCCATCGTCGCCGCGCGAGAGGCGCCGGCCCTCGGCCTCCAGGCTGCCGATGGTCGCCTTGCATTCGGACTCGGCCTGCCAGACCGAAGCGCCGATGGGATGCCCCTTACCGTCGTACTTGCCGTCGAGAAAGTCGCGGAACAATCCGTCGCCAGCGGCGTCGCGCGGCGTGCGTGCCGCCGCCGGTGAGGGGGACGCGCCGTCGTCGCTGGAACAAGCGCCGAGCGCGGAGCACAGAACCACGCACATCGATAGCCGCGCTCTCATCGGCCTCCATCTTCTCGGAGCTCGTGCGCGGTTACCAGCCCTTCGCCGTTGTGCGCACGCGGACCCCGTGCGGCAGCGCTATTTCGCAGCGCGGAGCGCCGCGTCGCGGACGTTCTGGATGGCGAAGTACACGGCCTCCGGCGTGGCAGGCGACGGGAGATCGACCCGGCTGGGCACGCCATCTGCGAAGGCCGAGACGGCGTGGCGTAGTGCCTCGCGGGCGCTGATGGCGAGCATGAACGGCGGCTCGCCCACCGCTTTGCTGCCGTGGATCACGTCGGGCTCCGCGGCCTTTTCGAGCAGTTCGACGTGGAACTCGTCTGGGCACTCGCCGAGGCCCGGGAGCTTGTAGGTAGAGGCATTCGGCGTCAGCAGGCGCCCGTCGTCGCTCCAGCGCAGCTCTTCCAGCGTGAGCCAGCCGAGCCCCTGGATGAAGCCGCCTTCGACCTGGCCGCGATCGACCAGCGGGGAGAGCGAGTCGCCGACGTCGTGGACGATGTCGACGCGTCGGATCGAGTACATCCCGGTGAAGCCGTCGACTTCGACCTCCGTCACCGCCGCTCCGAACGCGTAGTAGTGGAAGGGCTTGCCGCTGCCGGTGGCTTTGTCGAAGTGGATGTTCGGCGTGCGATAGTAGCCCGTGGTGGAGAGCGGCACGCGCTCGAGGTAAGCGCGGTGGGTGAGCTCTGCGAAGGTCAAGGCACGATCCGGGGCGTCGACCGCGAACACCCGGCCTGCTTCGAAGCGCACGTTGGCTTCGGCGACGCCGAGTTCCTTCGCTGCGACCTCGGAGAGTCGCTCCCGCAGCGTCACGCAGGCAGCGCGAATCGCTGCCCCATTCAGGTCGGCTCCACTCGAAGCCGCGGTCGCCGAGGTGTTCGGGACTTTGTCGGTCTGCGTCGGCATCATGCGCACGAGCTCGAGGGGGATGCCGAGCTCATGGGCAGCGATCTGGGCCATCTTGGTGTGAAGCCCTTGACCCATCTCGGTGCCGCCGTGGTTCACCTGCACGCTGCCGTCGGCATAGATCAAGACCAGGGCGCCGCCTTGGTTGAAGAACGCAGTGGTGAACGAGATGCCGAACTTCACCGGAGTCACGGCGAGCCCGCGTTTCACGTGAGGCGAGCGACGGTTTTCGGCCTCCAGCGCCGCCCAGCGCTGGGCAAAGCCGCTGCTCTCGAGCACTCGGTCCCAAACGCGCTGGATGCGTTCGGGATCTCGGACGAGCTGGTGGTAGGGCGTGGTGTCACCCGCGCGATAGAAGTTGTGCTTTCGCACTTCGTGGGGGGTGCGCCCGACTGCGCGCGCGACGCGATCGAGGATCTCTTCGATCAACACCATGCCTTGAGGACCGCCGAAGCCTCGGAAGGCGGTCATGCTCGTCTTGTGCGTGCGGACCACCCGACCCGTGAGCGTCACGTCTGGGACCAGGTAGGCGTTGTCCGCGTGAAAGAGCGCACGATAGAGGATGGGCTCCGATAGATCGAGCGACCAGCCGCCGTCCGCGAACAAATCGAGTGCGAGTGCGAGGAGCTTGCCGCTGTCGTCGAAGCCGACCTCGAAGCGTCCCAGGAAAGGATGCCGCTTGCCGGTGAGCGTGGTGTCGAGCGCGCGGCTCAAACGTACACGCACGGGCCGACCGGTTTCGCGCGCGCCGAGCGCGGCCACAGCGGCCCAGGCGTTGGCCTGCACCTCTTTGCCGCCGAACGCACCGCCCATTCTGAGGCACTGCACCGTGACGTCGTGCTTGTGGACGCCGAGGACGCGCGCGACGATCTCTTGGGTCTCGGACGGGTGTTGCGTCGAAGCGTGGACGAAGACGCGATCCTGCTCGTCGACGTGAGCGAGCGCTGCCTGAGTCTCGAGGTAGAAGTGCTCCTGCCCACCCAGTGCCAGCTCTCCCTGGAGCCTGCGCGGAGCGCGCTCGAGAGCGGTTCGGGCATCGCCCTTGGCGAGGCGCAGCGGTTCGGTGAGGAAAGCGCCCTCGGCGATGGCCTGCTCGATGCCGAGGATGGCGGGCAACGGTTGGTAGCGCGCGCGGACGGCCTCGGCACCGAGGCGCGCCGCTTCTTCGGACTCGGCCAAGACCCAGGCCACCGCCTGCCCGAAGAACAGGATCTCTTCGGGGAAGAGCGGCTCGTCGGGGCGGGCCGCGCCGATCTGGTTTTCTCCGATCACGTCGTCGCGAGTGAGCACCCTCACGACGCCGGGCACGTGCAGTGCGGGCGTGGTGTCGAGCGCCGTCAAGCGCGCATGGGCGTGGGGCGCCGTGACCGGGTAGGCATGGAGCACCCCGCTGAGCCGGCCCACGAGGTCGTCGGTGTAGAGGGCGCTTCCGGTGACGTGCCCGACGGCGCTCTCGTGAGGAAGTGGTTTGCCGAGCACGGTCACGATGGGCTCCCTTCGACTTCGAAGCAGAACTTCTCGAGGAGGCGCACCAACATCTGACGCCGGTATTCGGCGCTCCCGCGCTGATCGCTGAGCGGTTGGAACGTCTTGGCGAGGATGGGCTCGAGCTCGCGAGCCCGGGTGAGCGCGAGAGTCTTCCCTTTCAGGAACTCCTCGGCCTCGAGCGCGCGAGCCGGCGTTGCCGCGACGCCGCCGTAGGCGAGCCGCGCGGATTCGATGCTGCGGTCTTCGGCGAGCCGCA
The DNA here is from genome assembly GCA_046351435.1 of Polyangiaceae bacterium. Taxonomy (GTDB): domain Bacteria; phylum Myxococcota_A; class Polyangia; order Polyangiales; family Polyangiaceae; genus JADJKB01. The sequence continues at coordinate 168,365 of JAXLYN010000011.1, read as the reverse complement.
GGGAGAAGCCGGCCGACACCGTGCTGATGTCGTCCATCGCGCGCTTCGACACCTTGTAGAAGCGCTGGACCGAGGGCAACGGGAGCGGGAGGGTGACCGCGCTCAAGATTTCACCCGGGCTCGCGCACGTCTTTCGGTAGCCCACGAAGAATTCGGAGAGCGGCACGCTCCGGCTGCCATCCAAGCTGGTGAGCTCGACTTCGGCGTCGAGCGCCAAGAGCGCGGGAGCGCTGTCGCCGATGGGCGACGCCGTCATCAAGTTCCCGCCCAAAGTCGCGCGGTTCCGAATCAGCCGGGACGAGAACAGGGGCAACAGCTGCTCGAGCATGGGGAGGCGACCCCGAACGCGGTGTTCCAGGTCCGAGAGTGAAAGTCCCGCGCCGATGCGAACGCGCTCGGCGTCCCAGGAGAAGCCCCGGAGCTCCGCCACGTTTTCGAGGGAGAGCCAGGTCTCGATGCGCCGATGTCGCTGGTTCACCTCGACCACCAGATCGGTGCCGCCGGCCACCAGGATCGCGTCCCGGTGTGCGCGCCAGAGCGTGAGTGCGTCGGACAGGGTGCGCGGTCGGAGGAAGCGACCGTGACCCGACACGTGGGCGACCGCACCGAGCTCGGGCGGTGCCAGGGCGAGGCGCCGATGAAACGCGTCGGACTCTTCCGGGCGACCGAGGCCCTTCGCGACGTCCGCAATGGGGCGGTACCCGGTGCAGCGGCAGAGGTTCCCGCCGATGGCCTCGGGATCGTAGCCGTCGCGATCCGGGCGGTAGTACTCGGCGAACAGGCTCATGACGAAGCCCGGTGTGCAGTAGCCACACTGCGAACCGGCGCGTTCCACCAGGGCGGCTTGTACGGGATGCAGCTGACCGTTGCGGGCGACACCCTCCACCGTGACGATCTCCTGGTCGGCGCAAGAACCGAGCAGGAACAGGCAGCCGTTCACCGGTTCGTAGCGCGCGCGGCCGTCGGCGTCGCGTCGTACGAGGACGACGGCGCACGCTCCGCACTCGCCTTCGCCGCAGCCTTCCTTGGTGCCGGTCAGGCCCCGCGCTCGCAAGAACGACAGGAGTGTCGTGTTCGGATCGAACTCCCGGGCTTCGATCACTTGACCATTCAGTGTGAAGCGAATGCTCATGCTGGTCTCACCCTCGGTCTCGGACGGAGGCTACTCGTTCTCGCCCGCGCAATCAGCCGCAGAACAACACGGCTCCGCGCAGCTCCGCGTTCTTTTCCACCAGCGCCGAGTGAAGGGCCAAGACCTTGCCGGAGCGCACCACCAGCGCTCCCGGCGTTTCCTGGATCCCGACTCCTTGGGCGAGCTCGATGGGAACGCCGACTTGCGTCAGCTTGTCGTCGTAGGTGCGCGCCACGACGCGACGCGCACCGGCTGGGCCCTCGAGCCATTGCAGGAGGTAGCCGCCATTGGGCAGCGTGACGATGCTGGGCAAGATGGCATCTACCGCTCCGGCGGCCGTGGAGGAGAGTTCGCGGGAGCCCGCGGGCACCTTGCCACGCGGAGCCACCGCCACGCGCACGTGCCAGGGTTCCCCCGCCGCGCGGGCTGCGAACGCCACCACCACGCCGTGGTCGCCTGCGGCGATGCTCGGTGCGCCCACTTCGCGCGCACCGGCGTCGATACGTGCGAGGTCCCCATCGGCCGTGCCCGAGGGCGTGAGCCAGCCGGCCTGCACGTCGCCTCCGCCGCGCCCGCTGCGGAAAGCGATGCCGTAGCCGTCGCGTTCCGTGATGGCAAACGCCGGCTCGCCGATGGAATCGAAACGTGCGCCCGGCCAAATCACCGTGGGCGAAGTCGTCTCGTTGGCTCGCACCAGCCCGAAGTAGCTGGTTCCGATTCGCAACGGCGGGCTCGCGGGTACGGTTCGCAGGACTTGGATTCGAGGATCATCGCGGTCCACGGCGAAGGCCACCGGCGCGCGGTCGGCGAGGGGGGTCACGCGGAAAACGGGTCCGTTGAACTCTTCGGTGTAACGCGGCTCGACGGAGAGGTCGTCCAAGTTCACGATGACGCCCTCGGCGTGATTCTTCGCCGATGCATAACCGATGGCGACGCGGCTCTGACCCGGCGCAGCGGCGACCATCGGCGGCACGCTCGGCACGATCGGGCCGGCGACGCGGCGCGGGACCATCACCAGTCGGCAGCCCGCATTGGGGCTCGGATTCGACGGCAAGAGCGCGGGTCGCTGGGTGGGTTCGGTGGGCTGCGGTCGCGCCGTGGTCAGCGGGCGCGCGGCGATCACGGGACTCTGGCGCACGTCGGGATCCTGCGGGTCATCGCGAAATGTCGACGCGAGCATCAACACCAGCGCGCCCATCACCAGGGCCGCGAACACGCCGATGGCCGCGGCGAGCGCGCGCGGATCGACGCGTTCGAGCACGGAGCGGCGTCGCGGCGGCGCGCTCGAAGCTCGGGGCGCGTAGGCCGCTGGCGATTCGGAGCGTTCCGGCGGGAGAGCGAGCTCCGGCGGTAATCCAGCGTAGCCACTCGGTGCGCGCTCGAGCACGGACGGTGCGGTCGGCGTCGCGGGGCCGGGCGGTGGCGCCGCGTTCGCGGCGAGAAGGTCGGGTTGGATGGACACGGTGGGCACTTCTTCGAAGCCCAGACCCGGGTCGCGGCGTGGCGCCTGGAGCGGGAACGGACGAGTGGCCTCGCTCTTGGCCGGCGGAATGGCGAGCGGCGGGCGAGGCCGCTCGGTGCGACGCCGGCGCTCGTCGCCCGCCTGCGCGTCGAAATCTTCGCGAGACGGCATCTGCGCGCGCACTCGGAGGGCGGCCGGTGCAGGCGCGCGAGCCGGCGCGGGCAATGGTGCTGGCGCTGGCAGCGGTGCTGGGCCGGGCAAAGGAGCGGGCGCGGGCAGCGGGCCGAAGGCCGGTGGCGGCAGCGAAGGGGCTCGCGGCGGCCGTGCAGGGGGAGGCAGCGACGGCTTGCGCGGAGGCGGCGAAGGCGGCGGCACCGACGGAGCGCGCCGCATCTCCCCCGGATAGGGAGCGTGCAAGGGTCGCACCGGCGTGGGTGCAAAGTCCGGCAGCGAGCGGAGCGGCGGTTTCGGCGGGGGCGCGCTCCACGCGCGCGCGGGTGGCGCGAGAGGCGGAGCCAGCGGCGGTGCCGAGGGGCGCCGCGCAAGGGGCAGCGTGACGGGCTCGCTCGCGGTGATGGAGTTCCGCGGCAGCGTGATGGTTCCGGTTCCCTCGAAGCTCGGCAGGCCGCGCTCCACGATCTGCACCGGCGGACGTCGCTCGACGGTCTTCACTTGGTCGTCGAAGTCCTCCTCGGTCAAGACGTCGGCGTCGTAGTCCTCCCGGAACTGGATGCTCTCGGTGTCCCCGTCGCGGCTCGGGGCAGGGCGATTCAGCTCCGGCTTGCGACCGCTCATTCCTCCCCCGGAGGCGTTTCCGAACGCACGAGCGCGTCCACGCCGAGATCCCCCGAGAAGAACCGAGCGAGCTTGGGATCCTCGACGGCGCGCAGGTGGCGCGGCGCGCGGCCGTGGCGCAGCGCGACCAGCTCGGCCACGATGCTCACGGCGAGCTCTTCGGGCGAAACCGCACCGATGTCGAGGCCCACGGGTGTGTACAAGTGGTCGAGGTCCGGTAGCGGCCCTCGCTGCCGGATGCGCTGCAGGATGCGGAACACCTTGCGCCGGCTGCCGATCATGCCGACGTAGCGGTGAGGCAGTCGCGCGAAGGTGTCGAGGGCCTCTTCGTCGAGGCGGTGGTCGTGCGTGAGGATCAGCAGCCAATCCGCCGGCGTGGGCTGGAGACGCGACGCCGCTTCCCGCGGCTCCGCCAGCAGGAGCTCGCAGCCCGGGAAGCGCTCGGCCGTCGCGAGCTCCTCGCGATCGTCCACGATGGTCACGCCGAAGCCGACGCTCTGCGCCAGCGCCGCGGTGGGGCGTGCCACATGGCCCGCGCCGAAGATCACGAGCCGTTCTCGCGCCTCCACCGGCTCCACGAAGACCGCCATGCTGCCGCCACAACACATGCCGAGATCCCTCGCCAGGTCGTAGACGACCAGCTCGGGGCGCGCCTCTCGCCGGCATTCGAGGAGCCGCTCTTGGACCGCACGCTCGATGGCGCCGCCGCCCACCGTTCCGACCCATGTGCCGTCCGCCGTGAGCAGCAGGCGCGCGCCGGGCGCTTGCGGGGTGGATCCAGACGTGCGCACGACCGTGGCGAGCGCACCTCGCCGGCCGCTTTCGAGCAGCTGGAGCAGAGCCTGTGTGACGTCTCGCATCACGACGAGCGGCGGAGACGAGTCCGCCGTGGGAGCAGGGTACGATGTAGGCATACTCGCGTCACCCGAGGCACCACTCCGGGTCGCACCTCTTCGCTCGGCGGTCTCGGCGGGCGCCCTCGTCCGGTGTGTACTCAGTTGACGGCAAGCGGTCGAAGGCGCCTAATTCATGTAGAATCGGATGCCGGAACGGTCGACATCGAAGTTGGCAGTCCGAGGGCTCCCGTTTCGCTTGGGGGAGCGCCTCGGCGAGGGCGCCACGAGTCGCGTGTGGGCCGCCGAGGCGCCGGACGGAGCGGCGCTCGCGGTGAAGGTCGCGAGCCCGAGCCACACCCAGGACCTCGTCAACGAGGCCGAGCGTTTGGCGTTCGCGCTCTCGCTCCGGCTGCCGCGCGTCCATTCCGCAGGGCGCCTGGGTGAGCGCGTGCCCGGGTTCGAAGACCTCGCCGGTGCGCCCTGGATCGCGCTCGACCGCGCGCGAGGCGTCGCGGTCGACCCGACGAAGCTGAAGACTCGCGAGCGAGTGGCATTGGCTTTGGGCGTGGCGCGAGACGTGGGCGAGGCCCTCGCCGATCTGCACGCGAGCGGCAGTGCGCACGGCGACGTGAAGCCCGCCAACGTCGTGGTCGAGCGCGGGCCGCACGGCCTTCGAGCACACTTGGTGGATCTCGGGTTGAGCAGCGCGTCCAACGAAACCGTGCCGCGCGGCGCGACGCTCCGCTATTTGGCACCCGAAGTGTTCGAGGGGGGCGCTCGCGGCGACGCGCGTGCTCGCGACCTCTGGGCGCTCGGCGTGACGATCGCGGAGATCGCCGACGCGCGGGTCGCCGGGACTCGAGACATCGCTTCGGCATTCGCCTCGTTCGTGCTCGAGCCGGCCGTCGAAGGCATCGTCCGCCCGTTGCTCACGCCCACACCAGGAGCACGACCGAGCGCCGAATGGGTTCGACGACGAGCGCTCGCGGAGCTCGACGTCGAGGAGCCGGACACAGAGCGAGCGGCGCGACATCGGCGTGCGGTGGTGCGCGCTTACCTGAGCACGCGCCGGCGCGAGCTCGTCGCGCTGGCGAGCCACGCCAACGTGGAGATCCGGGTGGGGGCGAGCCGGGGCTCTGGCTCCGTCGCGTGCGCGAGCTGTTGCACGATCTCGCTCGCCTGCGCGAGGAAGCCAGCAGCAGCAAACCCGGGGCTTTTTTGGGGGACCTGGATGCTTTCGGGCGCGCACGGTTTCTCACCGGGCTGATCGGCGCGCCCGCCGCCGACTGGCCTCGGGTGACGGCGCTCGACGACGCTGCGCTCGTCGAGCGTCTACTCGACCTCACGCGGCGCTCGGATCCGCGGGCGCTGAGCTTCCACGCCGTCGACACGGGTCGTCGCGAGGAGCGCTCGACTCCCCGCGACCCCGTGGCGGTGGCCGTGGCGCTGGGCGAAGGAAGTTCGGATCCGAGTCTGCTGGATCACGCCGAAGCGTCGTGCCGGGAGCATCCGATTCTCGGGCTGACTCTGGGGCGGGTGTTTCGACTGCGCGGAGAGGCCGGGCGCTCCCTCGCGGTTCTCGCGCGCGTCGGTGGGGCCGAGGCCGAGCTCGAAGCGGCGGAGGTGCTGCGGCGCAGCGGCGATCCAGAGCGTGCGCGCACACGCGCCGAGGGTGTGACCATCCAAGACGCCGCGCTCGCCTCGCGCCGCGCCGCCATCTTGGCGCGAATCACCTTGGATCGAGGCGATGTGGACGGCGCGCTCGCGTGGCTCCGTGATGTGCACGAAAGCGCCGCGGTGGCCGAGGTGCGAGCGCTGGCGGAGCTCGCGCAAAACGACCCCGACGCGGCGCTGCGTACTCTGGAGAACGCCTCGAGTCTGGCAGAGCGGCCGGAAGAGCACGCGCGGCTCGTGGCCGTGCGTGGCTCCATCTTCCACGCGCGTGGCGACGCAGCGCGCGCGCTCCCGAGCTTTCGGGTCGCGGTGGATCACGCTCTGCGCTCCGGCGCAGTCTTGGAAGAGGCCACGTATCTGACGGGTCTGGCTGCGTGCGCAGCGGACCTCGGGTCGTTCCGCGAAGCGCTGGACGCATCTCGACGCGCCATCTTGCTGTTCGAACACCTGGGCCGGCCGCGCGAAGCGGGGCGAGCAGCGCTGGCACGGACGGCCGTCTATGCCCAGGCAGGCGCTCTGACGGAAACGCTGGACGCCGCTCTGGACGCCATGGCTCGGGCGCGTGCCCTCGATGACCGTCGCTGCCGCGCCTATCTCCATTTGGCCATGGCCGACGTGCTTCCCGAAGCGGACGCCGACGCGGGTGAACATGCCGACCGCGCGCTCGGGCTCCTCGCCGAGGCCGGGCCAGACGATCGGCTGCGCGCTGCTGCGCGCCAGTTGGTGCGCGGGAGGGAGCTGAATATCGGTGAGCTCGACGGCTCCGCGCGTCGTTCAGGCGCTGCTCTCGACGCGCGGGGTGAATGGTGGGGAGCACGTGCGCGGGTGTTGGCACGTGCGGAGTCGCCCGAGCGTGCGGACGCGGTGTTGGCGGAACTCAGCGAGCTCTTGGTGTCGGCGTTGCCGGTGGGGATCCGCGGCCCTTCCTTCGCTCACGCAGCGCGCCTGGCTCGTCGGGTCGGCGACGGCGAGCGCGCGCGGCGCTTTGCCGCCGCTGCACGCGACGCACTGCTGCGCATGGCGGCGAATTGTCCTCCCGAGCTCGGCCAGGCGATCCGTGGCCTGCCGTGGGCGGCTGAGCTCGCGCTGCCGGCAGACGAGGGAGTTTCGAACGAGCAGATCGCGGACGTCGAGGCCTTGGTCCACGCCCTCGGCGGGCGCGACCGTCTGCGGCCGTTGCTCGAGCGCGTGCTCGACGCGTTGATCCTGTGGACGGGGGTCGAACGCGGACTGCTCCTGCTTTCGGCACCGGGCGACAAGCTCGTCCCCCGCGCGGCCCGCAATCTGGCCAAGGCGGACCTCTCCGGTGACCAGCTGGCGCTGTCGCGCAGCCTGGCGGAGCGCGCGCTGACGCAACGTGAGCCGGTGATCGCCGTCGACGCAGCGGGCGAGCTGCCCGAGCTTTGCGCCAGTGTGCACGCGCTGAAGCTGCGCAGCGTACTGGCCGTGCCCTTGCTCGCGCGCGGTCAGACCCTCGGAGTGGTCTACTTGGACGATCGCATCCGGCGCGGTGCATTCGGCCAAAAGGAGATCGCGTGGGTGAAGCTCCTGGCCACCATCGCGGCGGTGGCCATCGCCGACGCGCGAGACCAGCTGCTCCTGCGGCGCGCGGCTCGACGCGCCCGGCGTGCCGAAGGCAGGCTCGCCGTGGAGCTGTCGCGACGCGAGGCCGAACTCGACGTCGCTGAGCGAGAGCTCGCGCGTGCCCGCGACGCGCGCGACACGCGCTTTCAGTACTCGTCGATCGTCGGCGAGAGCGACGCGCTGAGAAGTCTCCTCGCGACCCTGGATCGAGTGGCGAGCTCCGAAGTTCCGGTTCTGGTCATCGGCGAGAGCGGGAGCGGGAAGGAACTGGTGGCGCGCGCCATCCACGAGCATGGGCCGCGGGCGAAAGAGCGCTTCGTCACCGAGAACTGTGGGGCCATCCCGGAGCCGTTGCTCGAGTCTACGCTGTTCGGCCACGTACGAGGCGCGTTCACGGGTGCGGCTCGCGCGCGGGCAGGGCTGTTCGAAGTCGCCGATCGAGGCACGCTGTTCTTGGACGAGATCGGCGAGATGAGCTTGGCGATGCAAACCAAGCTCTTGCGCGTGCTCGAGAACGGCGAGGTGCACGCGCTCGGCGCCGAGCGACCGCGACGGGTCGACGTGCGCGTGATCGGGGCGACCCATCGTGACCTCCAGGAGCTCGTGGCCCAGGGCAAGTTCCGGCAGGACCTGCTGTATCGGCTCGACGTCATCACCCTCCGAGTGCCTCCGCTCCGAGAGCGCCGGGCCGACATCCCGCTCCTGGTCCGCCACTTCGTGGAGAAGCACCGGGCGGGGAAGTCCGTGCGCCTCACACGAGAGGCCCTGGATCGCCTGTCGGCGTTCGCCTGGCCCGGAAACATCCGTCAGCTCGAAAACGAGGTTCGCCGAGCCCTCGTCTTGAGCGACGACGTGGTCGATGCCGAACACCTCTCCCCGGAGATCGTCGAGGCGAGCGGCCGGCCACGGCCCGCCGAAGGCGAGCTCGGCTTGCGTGCCCGGGTGGACGCCCTCGAGCTCGAGCTCGTGGAAAAGGCGCTGAAGAAAACCCACGGCAACCAGACGCGTGCGGCCGAGCTCCTCGGGCTCTCGCGTTTCGGTCTGCAGAAGATGATGAAGCGCCTGGGCGCGGAGCCGAGTTCAAAACCTGGACGGCGCGCGGCGATGGCGCTAGGCAAGCAGCGATGACGCCGGGTGCGCAGGCCCGCCCCGTGCTGAAGTGGGCTGGCGGCAAGAAACAGCTCCTGCCCCAGATCCTGAGGCGCCTGCCCGCGGAGATCGAAACCTACTACGAGCCGTTCGTGGGCGGTGGCGCGGTGTTCTTCGCGTTGGCGCGCGAGGAGCGCTTCCGGCGGGCGGTGATCGGAGACCGCAACCCGGATCTCATCGCCGTCTATCGAGCGATACAGGAGGACGTGGAGGGCGTCATCCGTGTGCTCCGCCGCTTCCGCCACACCGAGTCGGAGTACTACCGAATTCGAGCGCTGGCGCCGCGCAAGCTCGTCGAACGCGCCGCGCGCACCATCTATCTCAACAAGACTGGCTACAACGGGCTCTACCGCGTGAACCGCGCCGGCGAGTTCAACGTGCCGTTCGGCCGCTACAAGAGCCCCAATATCTGCGATGAACGCAACCTGCGCGCGGCGTCGAGCGCCCTCGCCCAGGTGGAGATCGTGGTCGCGGACTTCGAGGAGGTTTGCGCGCGAGCTGCCTCCGGCGATGCCGTCTACCTGGATCCACCCTACGTCCCGCTGTCGAAGACGTCGAACTTCACGGCGTACGATCGGCACCCGTTCGGCGCCCCCGAGCACGCACGCTTGGCGCGCGTATTCGGAGCGCTGCAGAAGCGCGGTGTCCACGCCCTGCTCTCCAACTCGGACACGCCGGAGACGCGCGCGCTCTACCGGGAATTCTCCTTGCGCCGCGTGCCCGTGGCCCGACCCATCAATTGTCGGGCAGACGCCCGCGGCACGATCCACGAAATCCTGGTCGTGGCCGAACCACGACGCGTCACGCGGCCACGTCTTCGAGCTTCGTGAACAGCGGGCCGAGCTCGGGCCGAGCGCGCAGCGGCGAGCAGAAACGGGTCGCGAGCTCGAGCAACGTAGTCTCCAGCAGGTCCGCGCGATCGCCGAGCTCTCTGAGCTGCCGATTGCAGTTCGAGAGTTCGGTCTCGATGCTCTCTTCCTTGGCTGCCAGCGCTTCGCGCAGCGTTTGGATCTGGAACTCGAGGTCGCTCACTTCGGCGCGCTTGGCCTCGGCCGTTTGGGTACTCGCCCGCAAGCGTTTCTTGACGTCGAGCCAAGCGTCGACGATGTCCGCGGCTTTGCGGTACGCCCGCGCGAGCTCGGAGTACGGCTCCATGAAGCCGGAGCGGCCTTCCCAGAACACGATGTCCGGGTGGGCCGCGACCAAGTCTTCCGCCAGGCGAGACGCTTCGCCGGTCAGGGCCGCGGTAGTCGAATCGGAAGTCTTGGCTTCCTCGCGCGCGCGGCTCGCGTCGACGCCGAGTGCGTGCACGGCGTGCCCGAGGCGCTGCCGCCCCTCGCGCCCGCGAGCCTCGACCGCTTCGATCTGTTGCTGGAGCTCGCTGCTCTGGGCGCCGAGCTCGCCCAGCTCGCCGATCTTCTCGCGCACTTGGCTGAGGATCTGCACCAGCTCGGGCGGCCGATTCGTGGCGTAGGCGCGCATCAGCATCAGGTCGAACACCTCGAGGCGTCGGCGCCAGCGGTCCACGGGCGTGCGTTCGGTGGTCGACGGGACGTGGCTGCTCACCGCGTCATCGGCGGGTTCGACCGGGACCCGGAGACCCAGGCCGCGCGAAATCTCCACCAGGTCGTTGTGGACCTTGTGGGCGTCGACCGGGCGGTCGCCTGGCTCCTTCGCCATGAGCTCGAGCACGAGCTCGTCGAGGGCCGGCGGGATGGCTGGCTCGAACGCCAGCATCGATGGAGGCGGCTCCTTCATGTGCTTCAGGAACCAGCCGGCGATGTCGTTGGCTTGGAACGGAAGGCGCCCGGTGAGCATTTCGAAAGCCATCACCCCGAGCGCGTACAGATCGGCGGCGGGGCCGGCTTCGGTTGAGGTGATGCGCTCCGGCGCCATGTATTGGGGCGTTCCGAACACTTCACCCGAACCGGTCAGTCGCACGTCTTGCATGGATCGCGCGATGCCGAAGTCCAGGAGCTTCACCACCTCGGCGCCGTCGGGCTGGCGCGCGAGGAAGATGTTCTCTGGCTTCAGGTCGCGGTGGATGACCTCGAGGTCATGGGCTCGAGCCAGGGCACGCGCCACCTGAATCAGGATCGGCAACGTGCGCTCCATGGGCACCTTGCCGTGCTCGACGACATCCGCGAGGGTTCCGCCCTCGAGGAGCTCCATCACCAAGTAGAGGCTGCCGTCGCCGGTCTCGCCCTGATCCAGGATCTCGATGATGTTCGGATGCGCGATCTTCTGCGCCGCCTTGGCCTCTCGCCGGAACCTCTCCTGGGTGACCATGTTCCGGGCGAGCTCCGGATTCATGATCTTGATCGCGACATGGCGATCGCTCAGGCGTTGCTTGGCGCGGTACACGGTCGCCATCCCGCCTTCGCCGACGACGTCCTCGAGGACATAGCGACCGGCGACCGTGGTCCCGATCCGCGGGTCCTGGATCTCGACCAGAAAGGCCCCGTCGACGAAGCAGGTGCTCTTGTCAGCCGGGTACTTCAGCTTGCACTGGGGGCAGGCTTTCATGGGGGGCGGCCCGAGACGGCTATCCTCGGTCAATGCCGGGGTGAGGGAAAGGCCCTCGTGAAAGCAGGGGAGAAACCGCTCGCCCGGGCATTTTTCCAGCGGGGGCGCCGCGTGCTAAAGGACCCGGAGCCGGACTTCAGATGACCCAGGACCGAATCGGCCCGAGCGTGCACGTACCCAAGCCCGGGGACGACCAGCCTCGCCTCGTGCGCGTGGCCGTCATCACGGCCATCGGCTTCGCGGTCGGGGTCATCTGGCCCAAGGTCGCCGGCATGAAGCTCGTGCCGAGCGTCCCGAGCGAGGCCGAAGGAGCCGCCTCGGCTGCGTCGGCGGACCCGCAGTCGGCGCCCGGTGACACGGGGGCGCCCGCCGCTCCGCCGGCGGCCAAGGCCCAGCCGGCCTCAGCGCAAGCACCCGAGAGTGCCCCCACGCCGGAGGAGGCGTTCAAGATCTCGGAGCCGAAGATCACGAGCTGCCGCGATGCCAAAGGTGCGCGCCGGGAGAAGTGCGACGCCATCGAGATCGATGCGGCAGCTCGACCCAAGATATTGGCGCTCTCCGCCTGTCCAGCGGCCAAGGACCTCCAGGGCACGCTCTCGCTCGGCATCGAGCTCGACTTCGCTTCGGGAAAGATCAGCGACGTCATGAAGGGCAAGAGCACGAGCCTGCCCGACGCCACCGCCGATGCGCTCATCGCCTGCGCCAAGCGCGAGTTCATGACGCTCTCGCTCTCGGACATCCAGCACGAGCAGAGTCGCTACACCGTGTTCTACATCGCCGAGTTCTTGCCACCGGGCAAAGCGGCGACTCCCGACGCTGGTGCGAGTGTCACGCCTGCGAGTGGTCACGCGACGGTGGGGTGGGAGGTCGCCATCGTGCGCGACCAGCCGAAGGACGGAGAAATCGTCGCTCGTCTGATGCGTGGGACGAAGGTCGTGGTGACGGGCCGCGACGGGGATTGGTACCGGGTGAAATACGACGCGAAGGGCGCCGAAGGTTGGGTGTTCCGCACCGCCATCGGCATGTGAGCGTCGCGCTCTTCGCGGGCCTCACCGCTCTGGGCGGCGGTGTCCGCGCCCAGACGGCCGCGCCTCGCGTGAGACCCCGCGCCTCGCGTGGAGACCCCCGCGGCCGGCGTGCGCGCCGAAATCGCCGTCGGTGCGGCGCTCCCGCCCGATCAGGAGCAGGCTCGCGCGCTCGCCCACGGACAAGGTGAGAGCGAGCCGGATTGGATCCCGGTCGACCCCGATGAGGCCCGCCGCACGGGTCGGCCTTCGGCTGGCGGGGGCCTGAGCGGCAGCGTGGGCCGCGTGTTCACCGAACGCGTGCCGGACGGTTGGTACGGACGCTTGGAGTTCGTCGGGCTCGTGCAAGGTCACTACGAGAGCTCGGGTGCCATCGGAGGCGTCGGCATGGGCGCCGAGCTCTGGCTGGCGGATCACGCGGGCGGCGGTGGCCTGCCGCTGAGCTCGTGGCTCGGCTACCGCACGCCCGCGCTGCTCGCCACGTTGGGAGTCGGAGTCTTGATGTTCGAAATCGACGAGGTCGATGGCGATCGCGGCTTCGGCATCTACGCTCCGTTCGCCCAAGCCCAGCTCGGCTTCGAAATCGGAGAAACACGTCTCGTCGCGGACGCGCGCACCGTCTACCGCTGGCAGTGGGGCGCGCCCGATCGCGCGCAGCTCCAGCTCGGCGTCAGCATGGTGCAGTTCATCGAACGCCCAGTGAAAGCGCGTCCGCGGAAGCCCGCGCGTTGAGCCGGCCTTTCGCGGCCTCCGGGTCGTTGCTATCATCGGGCGAGAAACCGTCGTGAGCGAAGAGCGAGAACAGGCCAAGCCGCCGGAGCCCAACTCCGACGCCGGTGACGTCGTCGTCTTGGGGGACACCGCCGCGGACGGCAAGAGCGTGGGTGTGGTGCGGTTCCGCGGGGGCGGTGTCGAGGTGGGGCGAGTTGCGCCGCTGGAAGAAGGGCGGCCCATCGTCGGCGAGGTGGTGAAGCTGACACCGCGCGCCGAGACGCCGCGGGTCTGCGACGTGACGGTGGAGTATTCGCCCTCCGAAACCCGGACCGCGCCGGAACGGATCGCAGCGACCCGTCACGGGCCCGCCCAGGTGGCGAGCGCAGCCTACCGGGAGAACTGGGATCGCATCTGGGCCAAGAAGGACCCGGGTCCCGCCAATTGAACTGCCGTGCGCCCCTCTGGGCTCTCGTCGTACTGGCGCTCGCGTCGGGCTGCGCTTCGGCCCGCATGCCCGAAGCCGATCGCGTGCGCGCCGACAGCTACGAGCAGCGCGCGGAAGCGGCGCGGCGGCAGGGTGACCTCGAGCGCGCGCTCATGTTCGCGGCCCGAGCGCTCGTCGTGCGGATCGCCGCCTGCGGTACGGAGTGTCCGGAAGTGGGCTATTCGTTCGTGCAGCTCGGTGACCTGCGCTGGGAGAATCGCCAGTATGCCTGGGCAGCTCAGAACTACCGGCGGGCAGTCGAGGTCTTCCAGGCCGACGCGCACGGCGCCCCTTGGGCCGAGACAGCGCGCGCGCGCCTCGCGCTGGCCGAGCGTGCTGCGCAGCGCTGAATCCTTTTCGACCGAGACGGGCTCCATCCATGAGCTTCATGACCACCCGCAAGCCAGACAGCGGAAACGAGCTCATCGTCACGGGCGTCGGCGTGGGCGCCATCGGCGTGCTTGGCACGCTGTTGCTCGGTGCCACGTGCCCCGTATGTGTGGTGGCCACCCCCGCGCTGATCGGCACGGGCCTCTACCAGAAGTGGAAAGCCCGGAGGCGCTCCGTCCGAGCGGCGACCCCGCCGCCAGAGCCCGAGCGCTGACGCTTGGCGAGGGCCAGCATGGCTGTCATGCTGCCGTGGATGCGCGCTACCCACTGGCTCGTCGGCGCCGTGCTCGCTGGCTGTGCGCCGAGCGGCGGCGAATCGGGGACCGGCGGCGGGTCGGGGTTCGGTGGCAGTGCGGGCGCGGGCGGCGTGGCCGGGGCCTCCAACGCAGCGCTCGTGCAGGACTGGGCGCGCCAGGTGACATTGGGCACGGAGTACGGCGGCGACGCGGCGGTCGTGGCGCGCTGGACCGAATCACCGACGCTCTCGGTGATGGCGGCTCATGCCGAAGGCGAGCAGGTTCTGGGACAGTTCCTGCCCGAGCTCAGCAAGCTGATCTCACCGCTCGCGATCGACGTCGTCTCTCCGGGCGACGAGAGCGCGGACATCCACGTCTTCTTCGTTCCGCTCTCGGACTTCGACGCCATCGGAGAAAAGTACGGCTTTCCCATCGCGCCTGGGAACTACGGATACTTCTACTTGTTCTGGGACGGCAACCACGCCCTCACCCGGAGCTACGTGCTCTTGGCCATCGATCGCCTGCAAGGCGCCGAGCTCCAGCATTTCACCCTGGAAGAAGTCACGCAGTCGTTCGGCCTCGCCAACGACTCGCCCGCGTTCGCCGACAGCATCTTCTACGCCGACGGCGCCGACGGTGGAAACGCCAGTGCGCTCAGCGCGCTGGATCGACGGCTCGTGCGCTTCGTTTACTCGCACACCCAGCCAGGCGATGGAGCCGCCGAGTTCGACTCGGCGTTCGTCGACAATTTCTGAGAGCCGGCCGAGCCGTCGACTGAGCGCTGCCGTTCAGCGAACTTCCGTGCCCTGCGTCTCCACGACGCCAGGCGCGACGTAGCGCGGAACGGCGGGAACCAGCTGCCCCTCTGCTCGCTGCTCCCGCTGGTAGCGGCGGAGCGCGTAGATGAGGCCAGCGCCAGCGGCCAAGAGCGCGATGAGATCGTCGATCCAACCGATCACGACGGCCACGTCGGGCACGAGATCGAGCGGCATGATCACGTAGAGCACCGCGAACAGGAGAAATAGCTTCGGAAAGAAGCCCGCCTTGGGATTCAGGAAGAATCGCAAGGACGTCGACAGGTCTCCGGCTTTCTTTTCCATCTTCTACTCCGCAGGCAGACTCGCCCAACGTAAGGCGGCTCCTGCGCCATGCAAGGCCCCGACCGCGCGCTGCCTCGGAGCGCTTCCGACAGGCCTGGCTTGGCAGTGCGACTCCGTGGGTCTAAAGAGCAGCCATGGCGGAGCGGGATCTGGTCGAAAAGTGCTACGTCGTCACCGGCGCCAACACCGGGATCGGCAAGGAGACCGCGCGCGAGCTGGCGCGGCGCGGCGCGCGTGTGCTCCTGGCGTGTCGGTCGCGCGAGAAGACCGAAGCCGCCATCGAGGAGCTCCGGAGCGACACGGGGAGTGACGCGCTCGAGTGGGTGGAGCTCGATCTCGGGTCGCTCGCGTCCGTGCGCAGCGCGGCCCAGCAGGTGCTCGAGCGGGTGCCCCGGCTCGACGCATTGATCAACAACGCGGGCTTGGTTCGCGATCGAGGCGTCACCCGCGAAGGCTTCGAGAAGACGTTCGGTGTGAACCACCTCGGACACTTCGCGCTCACCCAGCTCCTGCTGGAGCGACTCGTCGCTTCTCGACCCTCGCGCATCGTGAACGTAGCGAGTGATTCCCACTACTCCGCCAAGGGCATCGACTTCGACGCTTTGAAGCGACCCACCCCGAGCGTCACGGGGTATCCGGAGTACGAAGTCTCGAAACTCTGCAACGTGCTCTTCACGCGCGAGCTCGCTCGCCGGCTCGAGGGGAAGGCTGTGACGGCGTACGCCCTTCACCCCGGCGTGATTGCGTCGGACATCTGGCGACCGATGCCCTGGCCGCTCCGCAGCGTGATCAAGCTGTTCATGAAGAGCAACGCCGACGGTGCCAAGACCACGCTCTACTGCGCCACCGCTCCGGAGCTCGCGGACGTGAGCGGTCGCTACTACGTCAATTGCCGCGAGAAGCGGCCGAGCCGGATGTCCCAAGACGACGCCTTGGCGCGCGAGCTCTGGCAGCGGAGCGAGGAATGGGTGCGAGACGCCGGCTGACGCGAGGTGAGCGCCGTGGGGTGTCGAATTTGAGGTAGGCTCCGGGCCATGAGTTTTGGTATCGACCACCCCCACTCTCTGACCCGGGAAGACGCGCGGGAGCGCATTCGCGCTCTGGGCGAGTACCTCTCGAACAAGCACGGAATCGCCGTGACTTGGAGCAGCGACGATCAAGCCAAGATCAGCGGCAAGTACCTGGTCGTCACCATCGAGGGCAGCGTCACCATCGAAGACGCGCGCGTGCGTTTCGAAGGCAAAGACCCGGGGATGCTCTGGCGCGGGAAGGCCAAAGACTACCTGTCCCACAAGCTCGAGAAGTACCTCGACCCGAAGACTCCGGCCCCGGACCTGGCGCGGCGCTAGCGGCAGGGTTGGCTCAGCGCGACGCTCACCCGCGTGATCTGCACGCGGGGGGTCGCGTTGTCGAGGGTGCCAGCGATGCGCTGGATCAGAGCCTCCGGACCGCACTCACCGAACGCCGTGTACTTGCCGTCGATGTGCTGGGGCGTGCCCGCCAGGATGAAGAACTGCATGCCGTTGGTGTCGGGTCCGCGATTGGCCATGTAGAGCAAGCCGAGCCGGTCGGGGTGAATGCTCTCGTCGATTTCATCGGGGATCACGTAGCCGGGCTCGCCCGCGCCCGTGCCCGTCGGGTCTCCGCCCTGGATCACGAAGTCGGGGATCACGCGGTGAAACGTGACGCCGTCGTAGGCTGGGCGCGCCGACCACGTGCCCCCGCTGCTCAGCCGAAACGGCCGGAGCCCGCGCGCGAGTCCCACGAAATTCGCCACCGTGATGGGTGCGACGTCCTCCCAGAGCGTGCAAGTCAACGTGCCTGACGAGGTCTCGATGCGCGCCAGCAGCGGCCAACGACCGTGCAGGCCGGCCAGCGCGTCTTTCAGGGTGAACTTCCCGAGAAGGGGATCGTCGGGCGTCACGGGAACAGCGCGCACCTCGCGGATTCGGCGCGCTTGGCGCGGCTCCGGGGAGCAAGCTCCTGGCTCGGGCGCCGCTTTCTCCGGCTCGGCGTCGGCGGGGATCTCGGGCAGCACCACGACCGGAGAGCGCGCGCTGCTCGGCGGGTTCGCGGCGCACGACGCGAGCACGAGCGGCGGGATGCTGGCGAGCGCCTTCACGGACAATGGATGAGCCTCACCTGGTGCGCGTCCGCGACCAAGAGCCCGCCGCCGGCATAGGCGTCGGAGAGCGCGAGTCCGGCCAGCTCCGAGAACTCCGCCGATGCCGCCGGTCCGTTGCGAAATCCAATGTTGCCGTTGCCGGCCACGAGCTCCTGTGTCCCATCCGGCAGGTAGCGCAGGACGCGCTGGTGGCCGCTGTCGGCGACGTAGAGCAGCCCCTCCGCGCTGAGCGCCAGTCCCATGGGCGCCTCGAGACTCCCATCGCCGCCCGCGAAGGTCGTCACGTTGCCGGCGGGGTCGAGCTTGCGGATGCGATCATTGCCCGTGTCGCTCACCCAGAGCACCCCATCCTTGCCGAGCGCGATGCCCCAGGGCGAAGAGAAGCGCGCAGAGATTCCGGTCCCGTCGGCGAAGCCCGGTGTGCCGTCGCCCGCCAGCGTCGTGACGTTGCCTTGCGCATCGCAACGTCGCACCGCGTGGTTGTCGCGATCGGAAACGAACAGCACGCCGCCAGGGGCGACCGCTACGCCGGTCGGGTGGTGGAAGCGAGCCGGCGGGCCGTCGTCAACGGCACCGCCTCCGGCCAATATCTCGAGTTTCCCGCTCTGGACCCGACGCAACGCGTGGTTTCCCGTGTCCGCGACGTAGACCACTCCTTGCTCGTCCGATGCGACGCCCTCCGGCGCGTTCAATGCGGAGAGCTCGGCGTCTCCATCCGAGAGCCCAGGAGTGCCGTTGCCAGCGAAGCCTTCGCACTCGCTGCCGTCGAGGAGGAGAATGCGTACGCGTTGGTTGTTCCGGTCCGCAACGAAGGCAGCAACCGTCGCGTAGACCGCGAGCCCCTTCACGCCGTCGAGCCGAGCGATGCCCTCCGGCCCCGCAGAGCCTTCTTGGAAGCCCGCATCCTTGCCCGCCAGGGTCGACACGACTCGGGCACTGCAGGCGAGGATCGGCCCTGGGGAGTCCGCATCGGCGTCGCCGGAGGCTCCACCGCTCGAGCCCGCCGCGCCGCCGGCCCCGGCGCTGCCGCCGGACTCGGCGCCGCCGCCACCGGGCGCTCCGCCGCCGTCTGTGCTTCGTGCGCCGGATTCGTCGCCGTCGTCGCACGCGCCGACCAGCGCGAGCACGACGCACAGGCACGAGGCGACCCGCATGGGGGGAGCTATAGCAAATCAAGCCGAGCGCTTCGAGGTCGCGGCGTGGGGCACGCCGAGCTCCGCCGCCACCCAGTCATCGAGCTTCTGCCACTCTTTCAGCAGAAACTCGGTTCGTGCTTGCCGGCTGTCGGGGACCGCCTGCCGCGGAATGCGCCACAGCTTCACGCGCACCACTCGGCGCGACAGGGCGTATCGAAAAATGTCGGTGACGCTCGCGAAGCCGTCGAGCCCCACGTGGGCGAAGAACACGAGGTCCGCTTCCGTCGCGCTCTCCAGCAATGCCAGCGCGCCACCGAGGCGGGGCGGGAGCACGTGGGTCAACGATCGGGCGAGCTCGTAGAGCTCGGGGGACTTCTCACGCAGCCGTTGCAGGGCTCGTCGCTGCTTGTCGGGCGTGAAGCGTGTGCCTTCCGGGAATATCAACACTCCGTCCTTGGGCCCGAGCCCCCGCGCGAGCTCGGCCACCGCCTCGATGTCCCGATCGTCTTCGCCGCTCCTGCGCACGAACACGTTGGGCAGCCTCGAACCCGCGACGTCGAGGCAGGGGTCGACCAACAGCTCGCGCTTCAAGACGAAGCGCAGTCGCGTGCCGAAGCGAGCGCTGACCAATACCGTCGGGAGCAGGGTGTCGATGACGCTGGCGTGGCGGACGAAGAGCACGAGCGGTCCGGGTTCGAACTGCGGACTCTCCTTCGACTTCGAGCGACAGGCCGAAGAGCCTCTTCACGGCAATGAAGGAGCTGCTCGCCAGCCGCTGTACGGCGTAGGTAGCGGCGAGCAGACGTTCGCTGCGAGCTCGCCCGAGCGGCAGCGATGCCGAAACCACACCCCGAACAAGCTCGCAAGTCCGATCACTTCAAGAGTAGGTAGAGCTCGCCGAAGAGCACGATCGGACGGCGATCCACGGCGTCTTCCGGCTGAGCGCGCGAACGGCATCGACGAGGGCTGCCACGACGAGGAGGACGGGTAGGAGCAAGCTGCCGAGGGTGAGCGCGACCAACAGGGCTGGAATACTGATGGCGCGCCGTCCCCACTTGCCGGGCATCGACCCTTCCTACATCACCCCGGGCGCACCGGCGATGGACTGCCGGTGACGCGGGACGACAGGCGTTCCTCGCAAGCCCAGCGCTGTCGGGCCGAAGCCTTTCGGTTCGCGCGCTTCAGAAGCGCTTCGCCCAGCCGACGGTCGCGCCGCCCACCGCCGGACGAACGACGGCGGCGCTCTCTTCGGAGCTCCCACCGAACAGAATCAACGCGCCGCCCGCCAGCAGGCCGAGCCCGCCGGCGACGAGGCCGACGTTGGCGATGGTGTCGAGGCGCTTTCCGCTGTCCACGGTGTCAGCGTACTTGGGATCGGAGCAGCGACGCGAGCCGCACTTGTCTTCGAGCTCGGAGTACTTCGAGTTTGCCATGCTGCCGGCCACCGCGAACACCGAGAGCCCGACGACTCCCACACCGGCGGCGACGAAGCCCCAAGTGCGCAAGTTCTTCTTCTGCTTCTTGGGCTGCTCCGCTTGCTTGGGGCGAGCGGTTTCGGGCGGAGGGGCCGCGGTGCCCGGGGTTTCGCGGAACACCAGCGTGATGGTCTGCGTCTGGCCCGCGGCGACCTCCACCGACTTCTCGACGGGACTTGCGCCTTCTCCGGTTGCGCTGGCCACCACGGAACCCGGGTTCACTGCGATGGGTTGACCGACCTCGGTGGCTGCGAGCGCGCGGCCGTTCAAGCTCACTTTCACCCCCGGCGGCGGGTCGGCCAGAGCGACGATCACCTTTCCGACTCGCTGATCCAAGAGCGCGAGCTCGGCGGCAGCCGCGTCGCGAGTCGCCCCGTACTTCGGGTCGTTCTTGGCGGCGTCGCGCGCGTCGCGGAGCGTGCGATCCATCTCGGCGTGTGCTTCGGGCAGCTGTCCGAGCTCGCGAAGCGCGCGTGCCACGTACAGGCGAGCGTTGGGACTGCCGGTCGCATCCACGGCGGCACGCGCGAGCTCGAGGGCCGCAGCGTAGTCCTTCTCTTCGTAGCGCTTTTGAGCTTGCTTGAACTTCTCGAGGGCGGCTTTGACGTCGCCAGTGCCCGACGCGGGTTCGGCTGCAGCCGGCCGCACGCCGAGCCAGCACACGAGGCAGAGGAGCAAGAGTCGGACGGCGCGCATCAAAGACCTTCTGGACGATACCCCGGCGCGGTGGGTTTGGAAGGTCTGCTGTTCGTGGCGCGTTCGACCGGGCGCACGGCTCTCGCGCTCGGGGCCGTGCTCGGAGGCTCTGCGGCCGGCGCGCGCGGTTCCGCACTGGCCACGTCGTTCGGAGTCGCTCGCGGCGCGGAGCTCGGCGCGGCGCTCGCTTCGACTTGGGCCGGCTGTGGGGTCGGGAGCACGGCGGCGGAAACCACCGGTCCCTGGGCCCGAGCGCCGCCGCCGTGGGACAGTGCCCACCCTCCGGCGACCGCCCCGCCGCCGATCAGCGTGACGGCGCCGATGCCGAGCAGGAAATAGGGCCGAGGTCGTTTCCTGAGAGGCGGAGCCGTGGCGAGCGCTGCGCCCCCGCCGGTTGCGCTGCGGCTGATCCCGGAACGGGAGTCGCTGCGTGTGGCGGTCGGAGGAAGCTTCGCACTGTCGACCTTCGCCGGTGGGATGTCGAGCGCGAGGATCTCCTGCGCCACCTCTCGCGGCTTCGCCGGCGCTGCGCCAGACTGGAGGGCCGCCGCTTCGAGCGCGTCCGCGAACTCCACGGCGCTCTGGTAGCGCGTTTCGGGGTCGGAGCTGAGCGCCCGCATGCACACGTCGGATACACTGGGTGGGACGTCCTCCCGCAGCTCGCGAGGTGAGCGGCGCGCGCCGGTCATGATTTGAGCGATGGTCTGGCCTTCGGTTTCCCCGCGAAACAAGCGGCGACCGGTGAGGGACTCCCAAAGCACGATGCCCGCGGCGAATACATCTGCGCGTCGATCGATGCGCCCGGTGGTCATCACCTGCTCCGGCGCCTGGTATGCGACCTTGCCCTTCAGCCCGGAGCCCTGGGTCGTTGCCAATCGCGCCCGCGCTTGAGCGACTCCGAAGTCGGTGATGCGCGAAACACCGTCGGCGCCCACGAGCACGTTTTGGGGAGAAACGTCGCGGTGAACCAGATCGAGCGGATGCCCCTGCTCGTCCTTGAGCTCGTGCGCCGCGTGGAGGCCCTCCAAGAGATCGATCACCACACGCAGCACGACGGGGATGGGCAAGAGCCGCTTCGCACTTCCCGCCGTGCGCAAGATGGCGTGCAGTGGATGCCCCTCGATGTACTCCATCACCAGGAACAGGCCGTCGTCGCTGCGTTCGACCGCCAGCGTCGGCACCACGTTGGGGTGGCGGATCCGCGCCGCCAGGCGGGCTTCGTCTAGGAACATCGAAACGAAGTCAGCCTCGCCGGCGATGTGCGGGTGCATGAGCTTCAGCGCCACCAAACGCTCGAAGCCGCCTTCACCGCGCACCTTCGCCAGGTACACCGTGGCCATCCCACCCTGTGCGATGGGGCGAATCAGCTCGTAGCGACCCCCAAGGACCGCCATTCTCGCGATCCTACTCGATGCGCCGCGGACTTGCCCAACTCTGCCGGATTTCCCGGTTCTCGAGCCGGCCTTCGCTCGCTTCGCGCGCTCGCAGCCGCCAGAGGCACGCTCGGACGACGCTTGTGTCGCTCATCTCGCGACTTGATCTAAACTCGAGGGATGCGGCCTCGTGGGCTCCCGAGCGCGCTCCTCCTGGGGTTCTCCACTGCGCTTGCCTGCTCTCACGATTGGGACCAATACGACCCGCGCCTGGGCGATGGCAGCGGCGGCGCCAGCGCGAGCGGTGGCGTTGCGGGCAGCGTGGCGTCGGGCGGCAGCGGCGGTGGGGGAGGTGCTTCCGGCAGCACGTCGGGTGGCAGCGCGGGCGTCACGGGCGGCGGCGGCGCTGCCACCGGTGGTGGCTCGGGGTCCGGCGGGACGCAGAGCGGCGGTGCTCCGGGGGCGGCGGGACGCCGAGCGGAGGCGGAGGTACACCGAGCGGCGGCGGCGGCACACCGAGCGGCGGCGGCGGCGCTCCGAGCGGCGGCGGAGGCACGGGCGGCACGGGCGGTGTCGGCGGTTCGGGTGGAACGAGCCCCGACGCCGGGCCGACACAGGTCATCTACGTGGCCAACGTGGCGGACTGCATCGACGTGACGAATCCGGATCCCGACGCGTGCGAGCTGGCGACCGTGGGTGGGATGAGCGTCGATTCCGCGAACTCCGGGTTGCCGTCGGACGCCGCGGGCGGCCCCCCGACTGCGGCCTTCCTGCGCTTCAATCTGAACAACGCGTTCGCTGGCAAGACCGTGACCGCGGTCGCGCTCGAGGTGACCGTGATGTCCGACGTGGATTCGGCCAGCGTGAGCAGCGGCGAGGTGTGGAGCGTGAGCACGTTCACACGCCCGACGCTGTTCAACAGCGTGCCGAGCAAGGGTGTGAAGCTCGCCGGCAACATCGGCCCACTCGCAGTGAACACGACGTACCAATGGTCGCTCCCGACGAGCAGCGTAGCGCCGGGCGCGGCGGCGTGTTTCGGCATCTTCCCCATCAGCACGGACGGGGTCGACTACCAGAACACCAAGGGTGCGAAGCCCCCGCGTCTCATCGTCACCTATCAGTGAGCCGGCGCGTCCGGCTCGGGGCTTCGCCAGACCAAAGGCCCTTTGGCCAGAGCTTCTCCGTCCGCGTCGCCGCCGCTCGCGACGAGCACCTTGCCGTCGGGCGCTAGCCCCAGCGGGCGGCCCGCGAAGCGCCCGAGCACGCGCGCGGTGGCGAGATCGACCACGTAGGGCGAAGCGGCAACGAGTGGAGCGCGCTCACTGACGTCGAAGCGAGGGTCGACTCCGGCGCCCAAGGTGGACTCCTCGCGCTTCGTGGTTTCTACCGCGACGAGAGCACCCTTGCGCCGAAGGAGGGCACGCGTGCCAAAAGTGGCGAGCACCTGGTCACCGCTCGTGAGCGGGAAGAGAGTTGCGGATTCCAGGTCCAGGAGCTTCACGTCGCTTCCGGGGTAGAGCGCCAACAGCCGCGCTGGTCCGCCTTCCAGTCGGTCGTGGCTCGGCGCGGCGATTTCCAGGTCGAGCGCCACGCTCTGGTCGTTGCGCCAGAGCGCGAGCTTCGCGCGGCCTTTGCTCTCCTCGCAGCTCGTCACGAGCTGCTTACGTACGAGGTCGAGATGGACGATTCTGGCGTTGCACTTCGCGTTGGCGATTTCGCTGCTTCGCCCGGGAGCGAGCAGGAGCAGCTTGCCCGAACCCTCGCGGACGATCCTGGAGTCACCGAAGCGGACGACGAGTCCCGGCACCGTTTCGCTCTTCTGGCCGTCGAGGGGGACGATTCGTCGAACCGGTTCGTCGCCGCGGCGCACCCGCGATTCGAAGCGCACCAACGGTCCGGAGCAAGGGCGCGGTTTCTTGCGCTCGAGCACCGGCCAGCTCAACCGATGATCCTTGTTGGTATCATCGAGCACGACGTCGAGCAGGAGCGCCTGGCCAGCGGGGTCGAACGCCACCCGCCAGAGCTCCCCCGGTCCGGCTTCGAACTGGCTCTCGCGCCCCGACTCGAGCTCGCGTAGGACCAGGGAAACGTCCTTGTCTCGGCGTCGGACGTAGGCGAGTCGCCTGCCGTCCAAGTCGAACGAGAGCGCTCGATGCGACCGTGCAGCGAGACCATCGCTCCTACCATCGAAACCGAGCTCGTCGAGACGGAGCTCCCGGTTGCGCTGGGTATCGAGCAGTACGTCTCCGCTCTCTTTGCGCAGGACCACCCAGCGGCCGCTGCCGTCGTATGCGAGTAGATCCAAGATGCGTTGGCCCGAACCTTCGCCGAGCGCGAAGTAGCGTGCCATCGAGTCGCCTTCGAGAGCGCCGCCAGCACCGACGCGCACGCGCACGCCGCCGTCGCCGTCGGTGTCTTCCTGCGCCTGGCAGAACACGACCCAGCCGCCGTCCGGTGCGACGGTCTCCAGCGTGAGTGGCCCGTCCGTGCCGACGTTGCCCGCGGGCGCCCGCGAGCTCGGACGCAAAGACGGTTTCGGCGCAGGCGGCGCGGCCAAGGCCGGAGCGCTGCTCGTCGTGGCGGGCGGCGGAGATGCCGTTCGGGGCGTGGGGCCGGCGCGCGGAATCGGCTGCGGCGCGCAGGCCCACGCGAACCCGAGCACGAGGGCTTGGGCGCTTCGGCGCGCTTGGGCGAGGCTCGAGCCGCGCATGTCCTTCTCTTTGCCGAAGCCGCGAGCGGACGCAATGCTATGCTGCGCCTCGTCGAGGTCGCTCCATGTCGAGTAGCCCATCCAAACGCCATGCCTTGGTCCACGGGTCTGGGCGCGCCGGGTTCGCTCCGGTGCTGGCCTTGACGATTTCGCTCGTAGGGCTGGCGTCGGGCTGCGGAAACAAGGACAGCGTCTCCCTCGGCGCGACCCTCAGCGGGGTCGAGCTGACCGTGACCGAGCAGACCCTGGGAACCCAGCTCTCGGGGAGCTTTCAGCTGCACCTGGAGGTGGGGGCCGAGGCGGACGGCGACGCCCACGTCGAGCTCTCCAACTTCTCGCTCGTGCGTGCGAGCGACCAAGCGACGTTGGTGGGTACGCTTCAGGTTCTGCCGCAGGGCGTGACGTTCCCGGTGACCGTGGGCAAGGGCCAATCGAAGACCATCGTGCTCGTGCTCGACGACTCGGCGCTCTTGCCGGCTTCCGACAAGGCGAACCTCTGCGCAGGCAAGGTCCAAGTCGTGGGCGCGGTGACGCACGATTTGCTCGGCGGCGAGACCAAGCCCGTGCGCGGCAACGCCGTTTTGCCGTCCGGTTGCTGAAATCCGCCCGGCCTCGACCTCCTGCTGGCCAAGGCCGGGAGCGTTCGCTATTTCCATCCCATGGCACAAGAGGTTCGAACCGACTTCGGCGATGCGAGCGCGTTCTCTCCCGAAGGGGAAAGCCCCGATGGCCTGGGCGAGCTCAGAAAGGCCGTCGCCGAGTGGCGCACGGGTCTCGTGGCGCCGAGTTTGAAGAAGCTCCCTGCGCGCAAGCCCCGGTTCTCCACCTGGAGTGACGTCGAGGTGCCCGACCTCGTCACTCCCGCCGAGGCGCGCTTCGACTACGCGAAGGACTTGGGGCTCCCGGGCGAGTACCCGTTCACGCGTGGCGTGCAGCCGACGATGTACCGGAGCCGACTCTGGACCATGCGCATGTTCGCCGGGTTCGGCACCCCGGCGCAGACCAACGAGCGCTTTCGCTACCTCCTGCGCGAAGGGCAGACCGGCCTTTCGACGGCCTTCGATTTCCCGACGTTGATGGGCTACGACTCCGACTCTCCTCGCGCCCTCGGAGAAGTCGGGATGTGCGGCGTAGCGGTGGACACGCTGCGCGACATGGAAATCCTCTACGGCGATATCCCGCTCGACCAAGTCACGACGAGCATGACCATCAACGGTCCGGCCATCGTGCTGCTCTCGTTCTACGTGGCGCTGGCCGACGTTCGCAACATCCCCCGCGATCGCATCGGTGGCACGGTGCAGAACGACTGCCTGAAGGAGTTCATCGCGCAGCACGCCTGGCTCGTACCCCCGCGACCTGCGATGCGCATCGTCACGGACATGATCGAGTACTGCTCCCAGGAAGTTCCTCGCTGGAACACCGTGAGCATCAGCGGCTATCACATTCGAGAGGCCGGCGCGACCGCGGCGCAGGAGCTGGCGTTCACCTTGGCCGACGGCCTCGCCTACGTCGAAGCGTGTCTCGAACGGGGGTTGAACGTCGACTCGTTCGCTCCGCGCCTCAGCTTCTTCTTCGACGTACACAACGACTTCTTCGAGGAGATCGCCAAGTTCCGCGCGGCTCGCCGCATGTGGGCGCGCTTCCTGAAGGAACGCTACGGAGCCAAGAAGGCCGAGAGTATGAAGCTTCGGACGCACGCGCAGACTGCGGGCGTGTCACTCGCGGCGCAACAGCCCTACAACAACGTGGCGCGGGTCGCTCTGCAGGCGCTTGCGGCGGTGCTCGGTGGCACCCAGTCGCTCCACACGAACTCGCTCGACGAAACCTACGCCTTGCCGACCGAAGAGGCCGTGACGATTGCGCTCCGCACCCAACAGATCGTCGCGCACGAGAGCGGCGTCGCCAACACGATCGACCCGCTCGGTGGCAGCTACTACGTCGAGTGGCTGACCCATCGACTCGAGCAGGAGGCGCTGGACTATGTCCGGCGCATCGACGAGATGGGGGGCATGGTGCGCGCCGTCGAGAAGGGCTATCCGCAGCGCGAGATCGCCCTCAGCGCTTACGAGTTCGAGAAGCGGCTGAATCAGGGCGAGCGCGTGATGGTCGGTGTGAACGAATTTCGCCAGGAGGAGCCGGACCGCATCCCCACCCTGAAGATCGACGAGCGCGTTCAGAAAGATCAGGTCGAGGCCCTGGCGCGGGTCAAGGCCGGCCGCAGCCGGGTCGAGGTCGAAAAAGCCCTCGCGCTGGTGCGGAGCGCCGCCGCGGGCGACGGGAACCTGATGCCGCCCATCATCGCGGCCGCCAAGGTCTACTGCACCGAGCAGGAGATTTGCGACGTGCTCCGCGAGGTGTTCGGTACCTACTCGGACCCCGCGGACTTCTGAGCGGTCGCGTCGTCAGCCGGAGGACGACGAAGGCTCGTCCTCGTCGTCGCGCGGGCCAATGCCTGGTTGCGAAACGCTGCGCAAGGTGTCGGAGCGAGGTGGGGCGCTGATCGGGGGAGTGCTCTCGGCGGGCCGCTCGATCCCGCGCCTGGACGGCACCACGATCTCTTCGGGACGCAGCCTGGGGTCGGCCACGGGCAGCACGCTCACTCGTCGAATGATGCGTTCCACCGCCTCCAACGTCGGTTTCGTCGTGGGCAGGTGGGGTTCGGAGTTCCGGCGACCACTCTTGATTCGCGAGCGCGGACCCGTGGCGGCCGGAGCGCTGCGATCGGGCTCGACGCCGAGCCGCACCTCGATCCGTGCGCGATCGCCCAGGTTCTCGGTCTGGAGCCGGACCTCGTCGGTCATCCCCTCGCGTGCGAGACGCTGCGCCGCCCGCACCGCGCCCACCACCATGTGTCGCAACAACCTGGCAGTGCGCGGCTTCCCGTTCACGCCGACGAACAGAACGAAGCCGTCACGGCGGCGATTCAGATCGAACCCGATGGGGAGGTCCACGAACACGTGCTCGAGAGAGGAGCGGAGGCGCGCCACGCTGGCTGCGAGGTCCCCGGGCACCGCGTAGCCCCCCGACACCACGGCGCGAGCGAACACGTCCGTCGCCGCCGCCTCGAGCACCGTACCCGAGCCGTCGCCGGCTGCAGCGTCGAGCCCGAGCAGGAGCTCCTCGGCGTCCAGAAGGTCGAGGTTGTCCATGGGCCCCGAGGCGCGAATACGCGTGAGCAACGCTGGAGTGCTGAGTCGACTCCCCAGGCGCAGAGCGGTCGCTTCGACCAGCGCCGAGCGACCGTCGCGCTCGATGGCGTCGATGAGGTCGCGGACGAAGCGGGCGCGGAGCGCAGCCATGAGCTCAATATACGAGCGAGCCAGCCGCTTGGATATCGACTCCGTTCATCGAGGGGGAAGCAGCCCCGGCGGGAGATTCGAACGCGGCTGGATTTGTGCGTCGCTGTGTGCTTTCGAGGCTCACCGCGGGAATAGCGCGGGATGCGCGCGGGTCAGATGAATGTAGAGCCTTTCCGCAGCGACTTCGCTTCCGCGCTCGTTCCAGTGCCGATTGCGTGGAAAGTAGTCTTCCCGACGTGACTCCATGGGGAATGCGTCGAACAGGCTCAGGACCGGAACACCGGCCGGGCGGAGCCTAGCGTAGAGCCGGGCCATCCAGTCAGTCTCCCATTCGGGCGGAAATTCCGGGTACGGGTAGGTGACGACGGTGAACGGCTTGCCAAGACGCTGGGCGACGCGATGAATGCGCAGGATTTGTGCTGCCGCCAGGTCCTGTACGTCATCGATGGCAGCGGGCCCGGCGTCTCCGCCATCGGTTCCCCGGACGTGTGAAATCCAGCGCTCGCGGCGCCGCCAGTGTCCGTCCATGCCTGCCGGGTCGGGCGTGAACCGTTCGCGTCCAGCGAGCTCCTCCCGATATGCGGCGTTGTCGTAGAAATCCGAGTCGTCGAACAACAGCAGGACGACGTCGGGAGCCATCTCTGCCAGGTGGTCCTCCGCCAGGTTCGCCTGTACCAGGGTCGACCAAGACACCACCGACACGCTCCAGACTTCCACCTGCCGGGAGGTCTGTGCTTGGAGCTTCTTCTCGAGCAGTTTGTAGAAGGTGCGCTCCAGGGGCAGCCCGAGCCCATAGCCGAACGAGTCTCCCAGGATCACGACGCGGGTGGTCGTGGGGGGCTTTTCCAGCGTGTACTCCTGGTTGCGGAAACCCAGAGAGTTCACCCGCACCAGGATCTCGTACTCGAGGTCCTCCAGGCCTCCGTCGGCCACCATCTCGCGATCGACGAAGACGGCACAGGGCGGCAGCGTGTGGTGCAGTCGGCCGTCGTCGACGAACGCCCGTGGGTTGGGTTTGCAGGTGCGCTTCGCCTCGCGCGCAACCGCCAGCACGCTCGCGCGAGTCGTGATCCTCTGGGCCAGGTAACCCAGCGTGCCGAGCACCACGAATGCCCACGTCACGGCGAGGAGCACGCGCATCCGACGGGTCAGGCGCACGGCCGGAACCTAGCAGATCGAGAGCTGTCGAGTGAGCTTCCGCGGGCCGGCAGCGAGCTCAGCCCGTCATGAAGTAGAGCGCCAAGGGGGAAGGGGTTCGCGAAGCGGGCACGAGCTCGTCCCACGGACCGGGAAGCTTCGCAGCGTGGGCAAACACGACCCAGCCACCGCAACGACTACAGTCTGCCTGGTTGCCGTAGCAGCACTTGGGATTCGTGAAACCGTTCTCGTCCACGTAGAGCGGCAATACCGTACGCAGCGCGGGGCAGTGATCGGTCACGAGACGCGCCGTCGCGGGTCGCATCAACTCCAGCGCGCGCGTCGAGTTCCAAATGAACTCGGGGTAGCGCTCTTTGAGGGCGAGCACCGTGTCGACGGCGGGCTCGCGCTCCGCGGGATCGCGCCAGGCTAGCTCGGAGACCTCACCCTCGTTCGGGACGTGGAACGAGAACACCAGACCGTCGGCCGGTGAATCGATGAACTCGAGCACGAGCTCCTCGAGGCGGGCTTGGTTTGCCATGGTCACCACGCACTGGAGTTGGACGGTGGGTACGAAGCGCTCGGGGATCCGCGCGATGGTTCGCTTCACCTTGGCGAACACACCCGCCCCGCGCACGCGGTCGTTCAAGTCCTCCGGGCCGTCGACGGACACGACGTAGGTGACGCTCGGACCGAAGTCCACCAGCGGAACGGTGCCGTTGGTGGTGATGACGTTCCTCTGGAAGAGCTTCACCCCCCGTTCCAACAGTCGCCAGCGCAGCATCGGCTCTCCGCCCATCCACAACATGCCGAAAATCCCGTGTCGGTCGCGCACCCGCACGAGCTCGGAGAGCAGTTCTTCGTCGGGGAGGTCGTTGGTCGCGTCGTTCGGATTGCCCTCCGTGTAGACGAAGCAGTGGGCGCAGGTCAGGTTGCAGCGATTCGTGACGTTGAGCATTGCGCCGGGGAAACGCTCCGGCGGCTCGCGGCTCAGGCGGTCGCGCGGGCCCTTGGGCTCGTAGAGCGGTAGCTTCACGCGGCCTCCACGCTGCGGAAGTCGAGGAGCGACTCCAGGGCTGGAGCGCCGGCGGAGTGCATGAAGCGCCGCCACACCCTGCGGCCCGCGCGGTCGTAGCTCTTCATTTCGGCGACGAGTTCGCGCCGCAACTCGTTCGAGACGATGGGCTCGGGCAAGAGCGGGTCGAACGCGAGCTGCCGAATGGCGCGACCGCCGAGCGTGAAGCACTCGGCCAGGGCTCGAGGCAGGGGCAGCGCGTCGAGTCGTTCGCCGCTCGCGCGCAGCTCGCGCCGCGTTTCTCGATAGCCGCGTTCGAGGGCTCGTGCATCCCAGAGCGAGCGCGCGTGGCGCTCGCGTGCCTCGTCCAAAGCGTCGAGCCCAGCGACCAACACCTCGGGGCCGAGGCCGAGGTCCGAAAGCGCTCGGCGTACTCCCGCGACACCGCCCACGAGGTTGTCTGGGCGAATTTGCAGCCCGGGCTCCAGCTCGGCGAAGCCCAAAAAACCGAGCGCGCGCCGCGCGCGCCGCACAGCGCTTCGCTGAGAGCGGGCGAGGGCTCCTTCGTGGACGAGCACCCATCCGCCACGCCACGGCTGCATCCGTTCGTCGAGCCGAGACCACGCGGTCACGTGCGACTGGATCGCGCGACTACCCGCCGCGAGCCCGTAGTAACCCCGTTCCGTCTGCTCGAGCTTGCGCGCTGCCACCAAGCGCGCGACGGCCACGCGCACGGCATTGCCTTCGATACCGAGGACTTCCGCCGCGCGCACCAGCGCACGCACCGGGATGGGACGGCCACCCACCGCGCTCGACAGATCGAGCACCAGCGCATGGGCCTTGAGCGACATGGATAGATATTACTCACATGAGCAACATGTGATCAAGAGTGTAATATTCGCGAATCGACGAATGCAGGTACGCCGGCGCGCGGACGGTGGCTGTCGCGGGTCAGCCGCGCTTTTCGGCCCGAACGACCGAGTCCGGGCTGCCGCCGCCGGCCTCGGGGGCGGTCGAGCGCTCCGAGCCGAGGCGGAGCCGAGGAAAGGTGAGGCCCACGAAGAACGCCAGCGCGGCGAGGGCGAAGATCACCCAGAAGACAGGGCGGAGTCCGGACGCCAGCGCGTTCGCGAGGTGTCGTTGGTGCTCCGGATCGAGGCTCGCGCCGAGCCGGCTTCCGGCCAGGAGTCGCGCCGCATCCGCGACCAAAGTCGGGTCGTGGCGCAGCGAACGCGCGAGGACCTCGCCCAAGCCGCCGACGGCCAGCGCACCGCCAATCGTGCGAAAGAGCATGGTGCTCGCCGTCGCGACCCCGCGTTCGCGATAGTCGACGCTCCCTTGCACGGCGATCAGGGTCACTGTGTTGGCAAAGCCGAGGCCCACACCGAAGAACGCCGAGCCCAGCTGGGGCACGAGCATCCCCTGCCCTGGGTGGAGAAACAGCGCGAGCCCGAGGGCGGAAAGCGCCGTCACGGCCAACCCGATCCGCACGAGCGGGCGGTAGCCGAGGCGCCCGACCAGGCGGCCTGCGATGGCGCTGGAAACGGGCCAGCCGATGGCCATGGGGGCGATGGCCGCGCCCGCTTCCGTCGGGCTCCTCCCGTTCACGCCCTGGACGAACAAAGGCACGAAGCTCAGCATCGCCATCAGCGACGCGCCGATCAGCGCGCCGAGTGCGGTGGCGATGGCGATGAGCTTTCGCGACAGCAGCGCGAGCGGAAGCACGGGCTCGCGCGCGTGACGCTCGACCCAAACGAATACCAGCGTGAGCACTGCGGCCAGGGCGAGAGCCGCGGAGCTCGTTCCGCCGCGGATCCCGACCAACGTCAGAACCACGATGGAGCCGAGCAGCGCCGCCCCTGCCAGATCCAGGGACGCGCCCCGTCGCTCGACCCGCTCGTGGAGGGAAACGGAGAGCACGGCTGCCGAGGCCAAGCCGACGGGAACGTTCACGTAGAACACCCAGGGCCAGCCGAAATGATGGACGAGGAAGCCGCCGAGCAACGGTCCAACGAGACCCGCGAGCCCCCACACGGCGCCGATCACGCCTTGCATGCGTGCGCGCTCGTGGACGGTGAAGATGTCTCCGACGATGGTGAGCGCCATGGACTGCATCGCACCGCCGCCGAAGCCTTGGAGTGCGCGCGCCGCGATCAGAAATGCCATGCTGCGCGCCTGCCCCGCGCTGACCGACCCCAGCAGGAAGAGGGCGATTCCAGTCAGCATCACCGGCTTGCGGCCGTAAAGGTCGGCGACCTTCCCGGCAATCGGCATGCTGACCGTGGAGACCACGACGTAGGCGGTGAACACCCAGGCGTAGAGGGCGACGCCGCCGAGGTCCCCCACGACCGTGGGCATGGCGGTGGACACCACGGTCACCTCGAGCGCGGACATGAACACCGCCAACATGAGCGCAGCGACGGTGCGCACGCGATTCGTGTGGGGCGGGTTGGTCATCGTCGCGGGGTGAGGGGTGAGCTCACGGTGAGCCGAGCGCTTGCTCCAGGTCCGCGCGGATGTCTTGCTCGTCCTCGATGCCCACGGCGAGGCGGATCAACGCGGGGTCGATCCCGAGCCGGCCGAGCTCTTCGTCTCCGAACTCGAAGTAGCTCATGACTGCCGGCTGCTCGATCAGCGTCTCGACGCCTCCGAGGGACGGCGCGATGGTGGCGAGTCGGCAGGCGTCGACGACGCGGCTCGCCTCGGCGCGGCCGCCGCGGACGACGAAGCTGACGACCCCGCCAGCGCCGGCCATCTGGGCCTGGCACACCGAATGCGAAGGATGGCTCTCGAGCAGCGGGTAGTAGACTCGTTCCACTCGGGGGTGCGCCTCGAGCATGCGGGCAAGGGACAGCGCCGTGCGATTCTGCCGCTCGACACGCATGCCGAGTGTCTTCATGCCGCGGCCGATCAAGAACGCGGCGTGCGCATCCATGTTCGCGCCGAGCACGCTGCGGAGCTCGCGTACGAGCGAGACCAGGTGGGAGGGGCCCGCGACGAAGCCGCCGAGCACGTCGTTGTGCCCCGAGAGGTATTTGGTCGCACTGTGGACCACGAGGTCGATGCCGTGTTCGCGGGGGCGTTGGTTCACGGGCGTCGCGAACGTCGAATCTACCAGCGTGCGCACGCGCCCCTTGGCCTTGGCGATGCGCGCGAGCGCGCTGAGGTCGGTGCAGTAGAGATACGGGTTCGTGGGTGACTCGCCGATCACCAGACGGGTGTCGGGACCCAAAGCGGCTTCGAGCTCGTCGAGTGCGCCGGGACCCACGAGCGTGTGGCGGATGCCGAAGCGCGTGAGCGTGTCGGTGACGAACTGGCGCGTACGGCGATAGCAGTCGCGGAACAGGACCACGTGGTCCCCGGCGCGGGTCATGGCCAGGATCGCGGTCGTGACTGCCGCCATGCCGCTGGCGAACGCCACCGCGTCGTCTTGGCCTTCGAGGGCGGCGAGTCGGCGTTCGACTTCCCGCACGGTCGGGTTGCC
Organism: Polyangiaceae bacterium; assembly: GCA_046351435.1. Taxonomy (GTDB): domain Bacteria; phylum Myxococcota_A; class Polyangia; order Polyangiales; family Polyangiaceae; genus JADJKB01. The sequence goes on along the minus strand of JAXLYN010000011.1, from coordinate 134,808 downwards.
GTAGCGCGCGTACTCCTCGCGATCGGGATCTGCGTCCTCACCACGCATGTAGCGCTCGAGGTCCGCGCTGCTCTCGAAGGTGTAGGTCGCGGTTTGGGCGATGCTCGGCGTGAGCGTGTGGTGCGGGCGACGGCGCGACGTGCCGGCGTGTACGGCATCGGTGCCGCTCGCCCCACGCCGGCGCTCGCTCGTCATGACGGTTGGCCCGAGAGTCCCGAGCGGATCCGCTCCGAGAGCAGCTGTGCTGCCGACGCGAGCGGCAGGATCTCGACCTTTTTCGGATCGGGCTCGCTGCGCGGCTTGAGCTCCACGCCGCCCGCCTTCAGCGCCTTGGCGCCGACGGTCACGCGCAGCGGCACTCCGACCAAGTCCGCATCCTTGAACTTCACGCCCGGGCGCTCGTCGCGGTCGTCCACCAAGACGTCCCAGCCCTCCGACTCGAGCGTACGCTCGAGTTCGTCCACGGCCGCCACGACCTCGGGCTCGGTCCCGACCTGCACGATGTGCACGTGGAACGGCGCCAAGGGCAGGGGCCAACGGATCCCGTTCTCGTCGTGGTGCTGCTCCACCGTAGTCGCGACCAGGCGCGACACGCCGATGCCGTAGCAGCCCATGACGATGGTCTTCTGCTCCCCTTTGTCGTCGAGGTAGCTCGCGCCCATCTTGGACGAGTAATGGGTGCCGAGCAGGAAGATGTGGCCCGCCTCGATGCCGCGATACACTCCCAGGCTGGACCCGCACTCCGGGCAAGCGTCGCCCTCCTTCACGCTGCGGATGTCGGCGACACGCCCCGTGAAATCGCGTCCTGGCTGGACGTGGGTCAGGTGGTAGTCGGTCTCGTTGACACCCGTGATGCCGTCCACCACGTTGGCCGCGCTCTCGTCGACCACGACCGCAACGAAGCCCACCAGTCCCGCGAACCCCACCGCGGCGCCGGTCGTCTTGGCGACGTCTTCGGCGCTGGCGAGATACACCTCGGGCACGCCCAGGGCGCGCGCCAACTTGATCTCGTTCACCTCGTGGTCACCGCGGACCACCGCGAGCACGACCTCCTTGCCGGCCGCGTACAGCAAGCTCTTCAGGAACTTCTGGGGCGACGCCCCCAAGAACTTGCTGACTTCTTCGATGCTGCGCTGAGACGGCGTGTGGACCTTTGCCGTGGCCGGCGTCTGTTCGGGGTCTCCATCCCGCGGCGCCGGAGGAGCGCTCGCGACTTCGAGATTGGCGGCGTATTGGCACTTGGTGCAGGCCGCGAGAAAGTCTTCCCCGCTCTGGACCAGGACCTGGAACTCGGCGCTGCCCGAGCCGCCGATGGCGCCCGAATCGGCGCTCACCATGCGATAGGTGAGTCCCATGCGATCGAAAATGCGGGTGTACGCCGCCCGCATCGTCTCGTAGCTCTGGCGTGCCGACGCATCGTCCACGTCGAAGGAGTACGCATCTTTCATGCTGAACTCTCGACAGCGGAGCAGCCCGCCGCGCGGGCGCGGCTCGTCTCGGAACTTGGTTTGGATCTGGTAGAGGTTCTTCGGCATGTCCCGGTAGCTCTTGATCTCGTGCCGAGCGAGGTCCGTGATGATCTCTTCGTGGGTCGGGCCCAGGTGGTAGTCGGTGCCCTTGCGGTCCTTGATGCGGAACAGCACGTCTCCGTAGAGCTCCCAGCGCCCGGTCTCACGGAAGTACTCGCTCGGCAGAAGAGCCGGCAGGAGCAACTCCTGGGCTCCTGCTCGATTCATCTCGTCACGCACGATCCGCTCGATGCGTCGGAGCACACGCAGGCCCAGGGGCAGGAAGCTGTACACGCCAGCGCCGACACGCCGCACGTAGCCCGCGCGCAGCAGGAGGATGTGGCTCGCGCTCTGAGCGTCGGACGGAGCCTCTTTCAGCGTGGGCAGGAGCAGGCGGCGGTATCGCATGAGGACCGGCTCCTACCATGAAGGTCACGGGACCAAGGGTGGGGTCCATTCTTTACCTCTCGAGTCAGGTATCGGCGCGACGGAATCAGCGTGTTTTCTGCTCTCATCGCGAGCCACTGGCATTGTCGACTTGTTCTACCGGAAAAGTCGGGTAATAAACCTCTGGCGGTCATGGCCCCCCACAGTTGGAAAGAGGCGCTCGGCACCCGGATCCGTGACGACTGGGCCCGGGAGATCGACGTGTTCGAGACCCAGCTCGAGCTGCGCCAGCGCGGCAAGCTCGAAGAGAAGCTCTTCGCCGAGACTCGGCTCAGGCGCGGCGCCTACGGCCAACGCTACGACAACGGGCAACGAAGCGACGGTCGCGGCACCCAGAGCTTGGCGTTCCCGGAGCGCCCCAGCAAAGGGCCCGGCACGGTTTGGGACGCGCCCGGGATGATGCGCATCAAGATCCCCTACGGCCGCCTCACCGCCGAGCAGCTCGAGGTGATGGCCGACCTCGCCGAAGAATACTCCGACGGGATCTTGCACGTGACCACTCGTCAGGACGTGCAGCTTCACTTCGTGCACATCGAGGACACGCCCGACCTGATGCGGCGACTCGCCGCCGTCGGGATCACCACGCGAGAGGCCTGCGGAAACTCGGTGCGCAACGTCACGCAGTGTCCGCGCGCAGGCGTTTGCGCGGGCGAGGCGTTCGACACCACGCCGCACGCCCACGCGCTGACGTTCTTCCTGCTCGGTCACGACGACACCCAAGACTTCGGGCGCAAGTTCAAGATCTCCTTCTCGGGGTGCAGCGAAAGCGCTTGTGGCCTCGCGAGCTTTCACGACATCGGTGTGATCGCAACGACCCGTGTGGTCGACGGTGCGCACCAGGAAGGCTTCCGGCTCTTCGTGGGTGGCGGGCTCGGCTCGGTGCCTCAAGCTGCGGAGCTGCTCGAAGAGTTCACGCCCGTGCACGAGCTGCTGCCGCTCGCTCAGGCGATTTGCCGTGTGTTCGGCCGGTTCGGGGAGCGTGAGAACCGCCAGCGCGCGCGCCTCAAGTTCTTGGTGAAGCGCCTCGGGATCGAGGAGTTTCGCCGGCTGGTATTCGAAGAGCGGCGCAGCCTGCGACCCGATCCGCGCTGGACTGCGCACTTGGAAAAGCCTGCAGACGAGCTGGAACGCCCACTCCGACCCCCCCAGCCCCTGGGCTCGAGCGAGTTCGAGAACGCGTCGACCGAGCTCGCTCGATTCCGCGCCAGCAACGTCCGCCAGCAGAAGCAGGAGGGCTACGTTTCGGTCACGGTGGCCTTGCCGCTCGGAGACGCGACGAGTCGACAGGCGCGTGCGCTTGCCCGACTGGCGCGGCGATACACGGGTGACACCCTGCGCGCGACGGTGGACCAGAACTTCCTCCTGCGCTGGGTCAGCGAGGCAGATCTGCCTGAGCTGCACCGGGAGCTCGCCCTTCACGGGCTCGGCGAAGCCGGAGCCGGAACCATCAGCGACGTCACGTCCTGCCCGGGAACGGACACCTGCAAGCTCGGGATCTCGTCTTCGCGCGGGCTTTCGGCCGAGCTCAAGCAAAGGCTCCAGGTGGTCTCGGACCCGAACGCATCAGCGCTCCACATCAAGTGCTCGGGCTGCTTCAACTCTTGTGGCCAGCATCATGTGGCGGACATCGGATTTCTGGGTGTGAGCCGTGTGGTGAACGGGCGTCGCGTCCCGCACTTCCAGCTCGTGGTTGGCGGACAGTGGGAGAACAACGGCGGTGCGTTCGGCCTCGCCATCGGCGCCGTGCCGTCCAAGAACGTGCCGCGGCTGGTGAGCACGCTGACCGAGCGCTTCGCCCGCGAGCGCAGCCAATCCGAGAGCTTTCGAGCTTGGGTGGTGCGCGTCGGCAAGAAGGAGATCCGCAAGCTGGTGGACGCCGAGGCCGTGGTTCCAGCGTACGAAGTGGACCCGAGCTACTACTCGGATTTCGGGGACCCACGCGAGTACACCATCGGCGACATCGGCGAGGGCGAGTGTGCAGGCGCCGTCGTGAGCTTCCTGGAAATGGGGCTCGCGGCCAGTGAACGCGAAGTGTTCGAAGCGCAGCTCCTGCTCGAGGCCGACGACGTCGCCGCAGCTTCCGAGCGCGCGCTTCGCGCAATGCTCACCGCGGCCCGCGCGCTGGTGCGGGAGGAGAACCCCAACGTGTCGGAAGACACTCGCGAAGTGGAGCGCGAGTTTCGGGAGCGCTTCTACGACACCAAACGCTTCTTCGACCCGTTCGCGGGCGGGAAATTCGCTCACTACTTCTTCAAGGCCCTGGCCGACGGCGACTCGAAACAGGATCGCAGTGCCGCGCACCAGCGCATCGAGGAAGCCCAGCTCTTCGTCGACGCTGCGCACGCCTGTCAAGAACGCTTGGCCTCCGAGCGGAGGGTCGGCGCGTGAGCCTCACTGCCCGACGCGTCGAGCTCTCGCTCCCGTTGGAACCCGGCTGCCTCTCGGAGCCCGAGCGAGTCGTGCCAGTGTTCCATGGCGTGATCCGGGACAGGAGCCTCCCGGGGGTCTGGGTCGACGTTGCTCGCTACGCACATGTCGGCCACGGTCCCGTCGTGATCTTGGTCGGGCACGAGGCGGACTACGCCATCGAAAGGGAAGCCGCGGGCGTGCGCCTCGCCCGGACCCGCAAGCGTGGAAGTGACTCCCTCCTCGACCGCGAGCTTCTCGCCGGGCTGCTCCAGATGGCGGAGATTCTGGAGAGCTCGCTGGCCGGCGTGCGCGTGCGTACCGACGAGTTCCGCCTACGTGTCCTCGATCGGTTGCGGGTGCCCAACACGCCCGAGGTCGTCATGGTGGCGCGGAGCCAGGTGCACGGGCTCGCGGTCGCCCTTGTTGGTTCCGCCGAAGTCGCCGCGCTGGACGACGAGGGAGAGCCCTTGACCCTGCGTGTGTCGCGCTCGCGGAACCAAAGCGTGTCCGAGGCTCGACGGGCGCTCGCCGGCTGAATCGACCGGCGTCAACCGCCGAGCGCCAACGCCACCAAGCGTCTCGAACGGTCCGGCAGTAGCGGGAGCAGCTCGGCCGCCAGCGCGTGACCGCGCGGCGTCATCTTGTTCCAAGTCTGACGCAGGACATCGATGACGTGGGCGTCGTCTCGCTCGTGGGCGAACGCTTCGAGGTCGTGCTCGAGGAACGCCAGGCAAAGCGCATCCTCCATCGTGGCTACGTCGCGGTGCCGCGCGATCCCTTGCTTTTCCACGATGCGGCGGAGCTCGGTTCGAGTCTCCGGGTCGTAACCCAGCTCGACGAGAACTGCGTCGGCCCGATCGGCGTGAGTGCGGGCCGCGTGGCGGCGCCAGGCGTGGTAACCGGCTCGACCTTCGGGGAATTCGCTCCGCGCGATGGTCCAGCGCATCAGGTGCTGGCAACGACTGGCGAGGCGCAGAGCCTCGCTGGGCTCGGGCTCGAGCCGGAGCACCCATTGCGTGAGCTGGTCCGCGCGAGCGAGCTCGCGGGGAACGGCCACACCGCCGACGTCGAGCGTCACCGGATCCCGAGCGTTCAGCTCGTCGAACACGGCGATGGCGCGCTCGGCACGAGATTCGGTCATTCGCCCGGCGGCTTGGCGAACTGACCCGGGAACGGATCTGCCTCGTGGCGTTGATCCACTTCTTGGCGCGTCCAAGGGAAGGTCGCACCCCGCTCCTCGAACAGCGCGACGCCGATCACGCCGACGTTGCGGTCGTCGCCTTTCTTTCCGGCGTACGACTCGCTCACCCGCCCGAAGCGGAAGGCCGCGACGGTATCCGTGCTGCGCCGCCAGCCATCGATTTCGACCGTGGCGAACCCGTTCACGATGTATCCCCGACTGGAGAACGAACCCGCGCGGCCGTTGATCACGTCGAGGCCGTCGACGGTGGTCACGGCTTCGAAGCGCACGCCGGTGTTGTTCTTGATCTGGATGATGTAGCGACGACCGTGCTCGCCGATGACGTAGGTGTTGCCCGCCGTGCTGAATCCCTCGAGGGGGCGTCCTCCTTCGTCGAGCAGGCGGACCGTGATCGCACCGCGCGTCGAGCTGCCGGCGCCGTTCTTGAAGTCGCTGACGCCGGCGCGATTCGCCATGGCGCGCACGCCTTCGGCGTCGTTGTAGAACATCTTCACGACGTCGAAGGGTTGATCGGGACGTTCGCGGAAGAACGGCGAGGTCGACACGCGGCTCTCACGGTTTTCGCCCCACTCGGTCCCCAGGCCAGGCCGCTCCTTCTTCTCCGCCATGGCCGGGCTCTGGCTGTCGGCGGCCCCAGGCGCCGCGGCCTCGGCCGAGGTGTCGTAGCTCGCCTTGCTCGCTCCCCCTGCGTAGCCCGGGGAGGCGGGAGCGGGGGCGGCCGAGCCGCCTGCGCCACAGCCCCACAGGGCGATCGATGCCGAAAAAACACCCAGAATCGACGCTCTCGTCATCTCTCGTCTCCCGTGCTCGCGACGCTCTGAAAACGCATGGGCGAGATCCGGCTTACACCTTCGGCGGCCGCGGGCCAGCACGAAAAAACGGCGGGTCCCCTTGCGAGGACCCGCCGTGCCGGGGCAGGGAGGTCGGAAAATCTCAGAAGCTACCGGGAGGCGGCGTCGCGAACTTGCTGGGGAAAGGGTCGGCGCCGTGGCGCTGGTCGACCTCTTCTTGGGTCCAGGGGAAGGTGGCTCCACGCTCCTCGAACAGGGCGACTCCGATGACGCCGACGTTGCGGTCCTCGCCCTTCTTGCCGGCGTAGGAGTCGCTCACGCGACCGAAGCGGAAGGCGGCCACCGTGTCGCTGCTGCGACGCCAACCGTCGATTTCGACGGTCGAGAAGCCGTTCACGATGTAGCCGCGGTTCGACAGCGAGCCGCTGCGGCCGTTGATGACGTCGAGCCCATCGACGGTGGTCACGGCCTCGAAGCGCACGCCCGTGTTGTTTCGGATCTCGATGGTGTAGCGCTGGCCGTGCTCGCCCACCACGTAGGTGTTTCCACCCGTGGCGAAGCCCTCGAGGGGGCGACCGTTCGAGTCGAGCAAGCGGACAGTCACCGCGCCGCGGTTGGCGCGCCCCGAGCTGTCGCGGAAATCGCTGACGCCCGAGCGCCGCGCCATGGCGCGCACGCCCTCGGCATCATTGTAGAACATCTTGACCACGTCGAAGGGGCGATCGCTCCGCTCGCGGAAGAACGAAGAGGTCGAAACCCGGCTCTCGCGGTTCTCGCCCCATTCCGTGCCAAGCCCGGGACGCTCGCGAGCCGCGGCGACGTCCGCCGACTTCTCGGCTTCGCCGCCGGTGGCGGGGGCCGCCCCCGGGCTCGCGCCGTAGCCAGGTTGGGTGGCCGCCGGGGCGCCAGGCGAGCCCGAGGGCTCGTAGCTGGGCGGGCCGGCAGCGTCCTTGGAAGCTCCGCCCGCGGCGCACGCCGTCGCCAAGAGTGCCGTACCCAACACACCGAGAATCGTTGCCTTCGTCATGGTTCCTCTCCGCGTCGCTGCCGACACGAGAAGAACGGGCCCCGCCTTTCTCGCTTACACCCGAATCCGCTCGGCGCAGGAATAGGCGTTGAAAGAGCCGCCCCGGGAGAACCCGACCAACGTGAGGCCTGCCCGGCGGGCGGTCTCCACCGCGAGCGAGGTAGGGGCCGAGACCGCTACCAGGGCTGGAAAGCCCGCCAGCACCGCCTTCAGGACAATTTCGAAACTGGTGCGTCCCGAGACGACGAGCAGGCGGCCCCGGGCGGGCAGTAGTCCGTCGAGCAGGAGCCTTCCGACGACCTTGTCGACCGCGTTGTGCCGTCCGACGTCCTCTCGCGCGAGCAACAGCTCGCCGTTCGCGCCGACGACGCCCGCCGCGTGTAGCCCTCCGGTCTCACGGAATACGGGTTGCGCTTCCGCGAGTCGCGCGGTGGCGCTCACGATCAGGTCTCGACCGAACGTCGTGTCGTCGTCGATCTGCGCGGATCGAGCCAGGAGATCGTCGATGCTCCGACGTCCGCACACGCCGCAGCTCGCCGTCGTGAGCGTGCCACGCCTTGCCAAGTCGAGGCGTTCGAGTCCGAGCTTCGTGCCGGGAGCCGCGGTCACCTCCAGGGTGTTGCCGTAGCCGTCGTCGCCGGGGCGCCCGCAATGATGCATGCCGCCAAGGTCGTCGCGACTCGCGACCAAGCCCTCGGAGAACAGGAGCCCCGCGGCAAGTTCGTGATCGTGGCCTGGCGTCCGCATGGTGATGGCCAGCGTGTCTCCATCGACCCGGAGCTCGAGGGGCTCTTCGATCACGATGGCGTCGAGCGCTTCTTCGCGCGCGCCGTCCGGTCCGTGGCGGAGCGTCGGACCGCGCGCGACGGACTTGGTGCTCACTTCGCCTCGACCGCGGCGAGGAAGCGCGAGAGGATGCGTTGGCCTTCGACCAAGCTCGAGAGGCTGGTCCATTCGTTCTTCTGATGGGCCTGGGCTTGCGTGCCGGGCCCGAAGTTCACGGCCGCGACGCCCAGGGCGGCGAACCGCGCCACGTCCGTCCAAGCCTGTTTTGGCTCCACGGCGTGGACTCCGCTGTCTGCCAGCGCCTCCGTCAGTGGGTGATGGCGGAGCGGCGGAGCCGCCGGGGATAGGTCGATGAACTCCACGTCGGCTTCCCCCGCTACGAGCTCCAGGAGCTCCTCCTGCACGCGCTCGAGACTGCGGTCGGGGCCGAAACGCCGGTTCAGGTTCAACTCGAAGTGATCGGGGATGACGTTCCGTCCGCGGCCACCGCTCGCCAAGGTGGCGCTCGCCACGTGCGCCCACTCGAGACCGTCGATTTGTACGCGTTCCGGTTGGAGGTTCGAGAGCCGGGTCAAGAGCGACGCGGCCTTGTGGATGGCGTTCTCGCCCTGCCACGGCCGCGCCGAGTGGGCGGTTCTCCCCCGGAAGTGGAGCTTGGCGTGGACGGACCCGCTGCACCCGAGCTGGAGCTTGTTGTCACTCGGCTCCAGGGCAATTGCGAATTCGACGTGGGGGAGCTCGGTGTCCTCTTCGAGCACTCGCCCGAGCTCGTTCTCGGCGTAGGGACCCTCTTCTCGCGCGTAGAACACCAGGGTCAGGTCCACCTTGGGCCGTTGGGGCCGCTCCGCGAGATCGAGCATGAGCGTGAGCCCGCTCTTCATGTCGGCCGCGCCGGGGCCATAGAGCCGATCGCCTTCGATGTGGGGCGGTCGCTCGTGCTCGGTTCGCACCACGTCGAGATGTCCGACGAGCGCGATGTTCGGGCCGCCGGTGCCGCGGGTGAGTGGCACCACCAACGAGTCACCGTAGCGGCGCACCGGAGCTGCGACGCGGAGCTCGGCAAAGTGCGCCGCGACCTGGTCGCAGAGCAGGCGCTCCTCGCCGATGGGGGAGGGCGTTTCGCACAGCCAGAGCAGCGTTCGTGCGAGCTGCATCAGACCGGAACGTTGAACTCTCGGAGGGCGCTGTTCAAGCTCGTCTTCTTGTCGGTGCTTTCCTTGCGCTGCCCGATGATGAGCGCGCACGGCACCATGAACTCACCGGCTGGGAACTTCTTGGGACGCATGCCTGGAATCACCACGCTCCGGGCCGGCACTCGGGCCCGGTATTCGACCGCCTCTGGACCCGTCACGTCCAGGATGGCGGTGGACGACGTCAAAGTCACACCGGCGCCGATGACCGATTCGCTTTCCACGAGCACGCCCTCCACCAGGATGGCTCGCGAGCCGACGAAGCAGCCGTCCTCTACGATGACGGGCTGAGCGCCCGGCGGCTCGAGCACGCCGCCGATCCCCACGCCGCCGGAGAGGTGGCAGTTCCGGCCGATCTGAGCGCAGGAGCCCACGGTCGCCCAGGTGTCCACCATCGTGCCGGCACCCACCCACGCGCCGATGTTCACGTAGCCCGGCATCACGATGGCGCCGGCCTCGACGAACGAGCCGTAGCGGACGGTGCCGGGAGGCACCACGCGCACGCCGCGCACGTCGAGCCCGCGCTTGAGGGGGATCTTGTCGAAGAACTCGATGGGGCCCGCCTGCAAGCGTCGCATCTCCGCCACGGCGAAGTAGAGGAGCACGGCTTCCTTCACCCAGGCGTGGGTCTCCCAGTCGCCCGGGCCCTTCTGCGTCGCGACGCGCACGCGCCCCTCGTCGAGCAGCGCGATGGCTTCGTGCACTGCTGCGCGATGACGCGGGCTCTTCAGGAGTTCCCGATCGGCATACGCTTCTTCGACCAGCGGGCGGATTTCTGATTCTTCCACGGCGAGCCAGCGCATAGCGCGGATTCGCCTGCGGCAGAACCCCGATCCGTCACGCGCAAAGTACGAGCACGACCTTGGCGTCGGGAGGTTGCCATTCGAGCTCGACACAGGCCCGCCGCGCTGCTGCTTCCACCGTTCGGAGCGTCGGTCCAGTGAGCGGCAGTGCAGGCAGTGAGACACGCTCCCCCGTCTCGCCCCCGGCCAGAATCTGCAGCGCGGGTGCATCGCCCCGGGAACCGAGCCGGAGGCACGGTGTGCCGCTCGAGCGCTCGGCCACCCAACGAGCGGCGACGCCGAGTGCCACGCTCGCGACGTGGGGGTTCACCAGCGCCTCGCCGTGCAGGGGCTCGGGAACGCAGATCTCGATGCGCTGCGATTCGTCTCGCTGTGACACTGCGTGGCGCAGGAGATCGGGCAGGCTGAGTCGGACCAGGCCGCCCTGCGCGGATTCGTCCAGGAGATCGACGAGCGCCCGGGCGAGCTCGAGCTCGCTGGAAAGTCGAGTCACCAGCTGATCGAGCGCGAGCCGAGTCTTCGCGTTGACGGGTTTGCCCAAAGCCGCGCCGAGCGTGTCGCGGAGCTCCGCTGCACGAGGGGCGAGCCAGGCTGCGAGCTCGTCCACCGAGCTCCGATCCTCCAGACGCGGCGCGACGCCCTCTAGCAGCGTTCGCGCGTTCGGCTCGATTCCGGCGCAGGCAGCGTGCACATCGGGCAGCACGCTCTCGATGCCCTTTGGACCCACTCGCACGCTGTGCAGGAGCTGAGCGAAATTGCGTACGCTTCCCATGGCGTCGCGGAAATGGCCGCGCGCAACCCGCAGCCCCTCCGAGGCCGCGGGTGCGGAACCGCCGTCACGCTCGCCGCTCTCCATCGAGCAGATCGTGCTCGCTCAGAGGAGGGCTGCGCCTGGGAAGAAGTAACCGCACTCCTTGATGCCGTTCTCTTCCGAGTCCGAACCGTGGCAGGCGTTCTCGCCGACGTTGGTTCCGTAGAGCTTGCGAATGGTGCCCGGCGCAGCCTTGGCAGGGTCGGTCGCGCCGATCACGTCGCGATAGTGCTGAACCGCGTTCTCGCGTTCGAGCGCCACGAGGACCACCGGTCCCCGCGTCATGAACGTGCAGAGCTCGTCGAAGAAGGGGCGCTCGCGGTGAACCGCGTAGAAGCCCTCGGCCTCGACGCGCGTCAGGTGGGCCTGGCGCAGCGCTACTACGCGGAACCCCTCGTCCAGGAGGCGTTGCAGGATGTGACCTTGGACACGCCTCTCGACGGCGTCCGGCTTGATGATGCAGAGGGTTCGCTGAATCGCCATGGCTACTCCCAAAATCCTTCAGGTTTTCCCGCCCGCGGCGGCGCTCTTACGGCAACGAGCCGGCATGATCAACAGAGATCTGCGTACTGACCGCCGGGCCGGCGCGTTTTGGGCTCGGGCCCGGGTCAGGGGCCACAGGATTGTAGAAAATGCGACCGCTCCCGGGCGGTGGTCCAGCGACGTAGGGTCGCGACGACGGGTGCGTCATTCTGCCGCAGCTTGTCGAAAAGGTAGTCCTGGATCCCCTTGTGCACGGCGCACCAGTCGCTCTCCCGCATGCGTCCGTGGAGCGAGCCCTGGGTCTCGTAGTTGTGCACGGGACAGATGCCGCAATACGCCGCATAGGTGCAGTTCACGCAATCGGGCTGCGTATCCAGGTTCGACGCGGCCAGCATGGCGCGCACGGTGTCGTGAGTCATGAGCTCCCGGTATTTCGCACTCTCGACGTTGCCGATCTTGAAGAGATCGTCCCCCATCTCGTGGAGCATGCGACCCTCGTCACAAGTGAAGATGCTTCCATCGTAGTTGTACGCCATCTGCCCGATACCAGCGCCGCACGGCGAGCGGATGTCGAGGAAGTTGGGGTCGTCGTCGGTCAAGATCTTGGTCAGGAAGATGGCCGCGTAGCGCTCCAGGATTTCCGCGCCGCCAGCGTTCTTCTCCAGCATGTAGTCGACGGCCTCGCGATAGAAGTCGAGGTAGTTCCGCCGGGCGTATTCGATCTTCGGTCCGGTGGTGCTGGCGAAACCAAAAGGATCGAGCGGACGCAAGAACAGTGCGCGACAGCCCAGGTCGAGGTAGGTGTCGACGATCTCGCGCGGGTAGTCGAGCGCCGCGCGGGTCACGGTGATCAACGCTTCCACGTGGTAGAGCGTGGGGTCGAGTCCGAGCTCCGCGTAGCGTCGGTTGACCGCGCGGATCGACCGCGCCGCCTGCTCGAAGGCGCTTCCTCCGGCGAGCAGCCGCTGCTTGTCGTGGAGCGGGGGCGGGCCGTCGATGCTGGTACAGATCTGCACTTTGTTCTTCACCAGGTAGTCGAGTCGCGCTTCGTCGAGCAGTGACAGGTTCGACACCAGGGTGAACTCGAGCTCCTTGCCGTATGCCCGATTCTTGGCGAGCGCGTACTCGATGGCGTGCTGCACCACGGGGAAGTTCGCCAAGGGTTCTCCGCCCTGGAACTCGATGGTGATCCTGGGCGCAGTCGATCGGAGTGCCAGCTCCACGCAGCGCTCGGCCGTGGCCGGTGACATGTCCGTGTCCACTCGGTCCATCGATGCTCGGCTGGCGTGGCAATACACACAGGTCTCGTTGCAGCGCAGCGTAACCACGAGCACGTGCAGATTCGGACCGAAGCGCAGGAACGACTTCTTTCTCCGCAGGCGCTCTGCCAACCGCTCGGGGTCCACCGAGTCGGAAAGGAACCCTCGCTCCGCCAGCCGACTCTCGAGCTCCGATCCCGGCACCAGCTCGCCGCGAAACAGCGCGTCGCGCTCTTCGGGGTTCACGAACACCCAATCCCCGAACGGCGTCGTGAGGAGCACGGAGCCGCCGACGTTGCGCTGACGAACGGCCACGAGGCGCCCCGCACGTGCGGGTGCGGTTCCGAGCTTCACGAGCTGCATCCGTGCAAGCGTAGCGTGCTACGCTCTGGGCGTGGTAGCGAGTGAGCGGCGCCTCGATCTGAAGCTCGGCTTTGCCTGCAACAACCGCTGTCTATTCTGCGCCCAAGGCGAAAAGCGGACGGAGTGCTCCGCTCGACCTGCCGCTGACCTTCTCGAGGAGCTCCGGCGCGCTCGACCAGACGCCACCGGAATCGTACTCACCGGTGGTGAGCCCACGCTCTACAAGAAGCTCGTGCCACTGGTGGCGGTAGCCCGCCGACTCGGATTTCGCAGCGTGCAGCTCCAGACGAACGGGCGCCTGCTCGCGTACCCCGAAATCTTGGACGCATTGCTGGATGCGGGTGTCACGGAAATCGCGCCGTCGTTGCACGGCCCCTACGCGAAGATCCACGACGCGCTCACGCGCGCCCCCGGCAGCTTCGACGAGACCACCCGCGGGATCCGAAATGCCCTCGCGCGATCGCTGCCGGTCGTGACCAACAGCGTGATCACGTGTCAAAACGTGGACCTCTTGCCCGGCATCATCGAGACGTTGGCAAGCCTCGGCGTCCGGCAGGCGCAGCTCGCGTTCGTGCACCCCGTGGGGACCGCGTTCGAGCGCTTCGACGACGTCGTGCCGGACTTGCCCGCCGTGGTGCTTCCCGTGCGCTGGGCGCGCGAAGCGGCTCGTCGCCACCGAATGAAGCTCTGGACCGAGGCGATCCCCCTGTGCTTCTTGCGCGGAATGCAGGACCTTGCGGTGGAGTCCATCATTCCACTCACCACGGTCAGCGATCTGAACGGCCGCGTCGACTATTCCGAGTGGCGAGTACGGGAGGGCAAAGCGCACGGTCCGCCCTGCCGAACCTGCGCCGTGCGGATGCGCTGCGAGGGTCCGTGGCGCGAATACCCCGAGCGTCGAGGTTGGCGCGAGATGCAACCGTTCGCCGAGGCGCCGGCGTGAGCTTGCGAAGCCGCACGGAGTGGCGTAGCGCTCGAGTCATGCGGGTCGTGGTGTTGGGGCTCGTCTGCCTCGCAGTTGGCTGTGGCTCGAGCGAGTCGAGCGGCTCGGCAACGGGGGGAAGCTCGAGCGGTGGCGCTGCGACCGGCGGAACCTCGAGCGGGGGAGCCGCGGGCGTTTCGGGCGGCGGCAGCTCGACAGGAGGAGCCTCCGGCTCCGGGGGGAGCGTAGGTGGCGGCTTCCCGGACGCTACCAACACCGGGATCCCGGAGGGGGCCTGCCCGAACGGACTCGTCGCCGCGACTCTCACCGAGACCGAGCCGGCGTCCGGCAAGGTCATCGAGTGCTATCGCTTCGACGGCGCGGTTCCCTACATTCGCCCGGAGATCAAGAACGTCACGTATCGCTACTGCCGCTTCGAAACCAAAGACGACACGTTTCTGAACCTGCAAGGCGGGCCAGTCACCATCGAGGATTCGGAGTTCACCGGACCGGCCGGGACGTGGATTCGCACGGCCTACGACGCGAACGACCTCAGCGTGCGGCGCTGCAACTTCTCCGGCATGGCCAATGCAATCGAGTTCGGAACGACGAACGTCGTGATCGAGGACAACTACGTGCACGACTTCGGAAACGTGACCCAAGACCAGCACGCGGACGGGTTTCAGACCGAGGGCGCCGACTCGTTCACGATCTCGCACAACACCGTGCTGTTCAACGAAGTGTGGGGTTCGACGAGTGCGCTGCTGCTCAAGGCGGGCGCGAAGTCGCAAGTGAAGGACAACCTGCTGGCGGGCGGCGGCTACACGATTCACGTGAGCGGCGATCTCGACTTCGTGGGGAATCGCGTGTCCACGAAGTTCCATCCCGACTCCGGCATCTACGGCCCGGTGTATCCAGAGAGCCTTGCACCGAGCGGCGTCTGGCAGGACAACGCTTGGCACGACGGGCCCAAAGCCGGGCAGCCGATCGCCGCACCGTAGGCAAGATCATGGGAAAGAACGTCGTTTTCGGAGCGCTCTTCCTGGCGCTCGCTCTCGGGTCGCGGCTCGCCCTGGCGGACTGCACCTCACCCGCGAGCACTCACTTCGTCGCGACGACCGGCAGCGATTCGGCAGACGGGAGTGAAGGAGCGCCGTGGGCGACCATCAACCACGCCATTTCGAAGACGGGACCCGGAGCATGCGTCCGCGTTCGCGCCGGCAGCTACGACGAGGGCGGTGAGATCTGGGTACGTCCGGAGAACGGCGGGGCCGCGGGTCAGCTCTGGGAGCTCGCTCCCTACCCAGGCGAAAGCGTCACGCTCCAGACGCGCGTGCTGCTCGAGGGACACTACGCGCGCGTGCGCGGGTTCGAAATGGCTTCTGGAGTTTCGATCATCGCGCGGGAGCAGGGCAGCCACAACGAGGTGATCGGCAACCACTTCAAAGGCGCCTACACCTACGCAGCGATCTCCCTCGGCGGGGACGACCTCTTGGCGGAAGACAACGTCATCGAACTCGACGGCAGCGGCTCGACGCAGGACCACGGCATCTACGTGCTCTACGGAAAGGGCAAGGTCATCCGGAACAACGCGATCACCGGTTCTCCCGGCTACGGAGTCCACATCTACGACGAGAACAAGTACGGCTGGTCCCCGGACATCTCGGACGTGCTCGTCGAGAACAACTCGATCCGTGGCTGCGTCAGCCGTTCCGGCGTGATCGTAGCGGCCGACAGCGGCGTCCAAGTCAGCAACGTGAAGATCGTGCACAACGTGCTCGCCGAAAACCCGAGCGCGGGAGTCACCATCTGGAAAGACGGGATCAGCGGCGTCGACGTGCTGAACAACACGGTGGTGGGCGGAGGAGCCGGCGTCACGAACCTCGGAGCGGCGGGAGTGCGGGTCCAGAACAACCTGTTCTGGAACACCCAAACGCTGCTCGACGGCAGCTTCGCGTCCGTGGACACGAACCTCTATGGTCCGGCCAAGAGTGGAGCGTCGGCGGACGTGAACCCGCTCTACGCCGACCCGGCGTTCGTCAACGCAGGACAAGGCGACTACCACCTCTCAGCCGGTAGCCCGGCCATCGACGCGGGCAAGGATGTGGGCCTCGCCTTCGTCGGTAGCGCTCCCGACCTAGGTGCCTACGAGGTGGGCGGGAACACGGGGCCCGGCGGGACACCCGAGCCCGGGACGGGCGGCAGTACGGGCAGTGGTGGGCGGAGCTCCGGCGGAGGATCGGCCGGCAGCTCGGGTGGGGCTCCGACCGGCGGCGCCGCTGGCGCGAAGTCGAGCGCCGCTTCCGAGGACGACGGTTGCGGGTGTCGCGTGCCCTCCCGCCGTCGGCCGGTCGGGTACGCTCTCCTCTTCGTCGCGGGCGTCGCGCTGCTCGAGGCGCGTCGCCGGCGCTCTGCCTAGAGCATGCTCTTCAGCGTCGTGCCCATGTCGCTGGGCGTCGGAGCGACCTTCACCCCGGCCGCCGTGAGCGCGGCGATCTTGTCTTTCGCCGTGCCCTTTCCGCCGCTGATGATGGCCCCGGCGTGACCCATGCGCTTGCCCGGGGGCGCCGTCGTCCCCGCGATGAAGCCAGCCACCGGCTTCTTGAAGTGGGCCTTGATGTACTCGGCCGCGCGCTCCTCGGCGTTTCCGCCGATTTCGCCGATCATGATCACACCCTCAGTGCCGGCGTCCTCGTTGAACATCTTGAGCACGTCGATGAAGTCGGTGCCGTTGACGGGGTCGCCACCGATGCCGACGCACGTGCTCTGGCCGATACCCAGCGCGGTGAGCTGGCCCACGGCTTCATAGGTGAGCGTGCCCGAGCGGCTCACCACGCCGATCTTCCCGGGCTTGTGGATGTGGCCCGGCATGATGCCGATCTTGCACTCGCCGGGCGTGATGACGCCGGGGCAGTTCGGGCCAACGAGTCGCACGTTCTTGCCTTCGAGAGCACGGCGCGCGCGGATCATGTCCACGACCGGGATCCCCTCCGTGATGCAGATCACGAGTCGGCAGCCCGCGTCGGCGGCTTCCAGGATCGAATCGGCAGCGCCGAGCGCGGGAACGAAGATGCAGGAAGCGTCTCCACCCGTTTGCCGAACGGCGTCGGCCATGGTGTCGAAGACCGGGATCGTCACCTTCTTGCCGCCGGGGCCTTCGGCCTCGAAGGTTTCGCCGCCGCGGCCCGGCGTGCATCCGGCGACCACCTGGGTTCCGTACGCCACGCACTGCTTCGCGTGGAACGAGCCCGCCGAGCCCGTAATGCCTTGGATGATGACCCGCGTGTTCTTGTTGATGAGAATCGACATCGTTCGTGCGCTTTCGTTCAGCTGCCGCGGACCAGGCCCACGATCTTCTGTGCACCATCCGCCATGGTGCTGGCCGGGACGATCTTGAGCCCGCTCTCCGAGAGGATCTTCTTGCCGAGTTCCACGTTGGTGCCTTCGAGTCGAACCACGCAAGGTACGGAGAGCCCGATCTCCTTGGCAGCGGCCACCACACCCTCGGCGATCACGTCGCACTTCATGATGCCGCCGAAGATGTTCACGAAGATGCCCTTCACGTCGTCGCTGTGCAGGATGATCTTGAAGGCCTTGTGGACCTGTTCCTTCGTGGCGCCGCCGCCCACGTCCAGGAAGTTTGCTGGCTCGCCGCCGAAGTGCTTGATGATGTCCATCGTCGACATCGCGAGTCCGGCGCCGTTGACCAGGCAACCGATGTCGCCGTCCAAGTTGATGTAGGAGAGACCCGCCTCCTTCGCTTCGAGCTCGACGGCGTCTTCCTCGTCTTTGTCCTCGAGCTCCTTCCACTCGGCGTGACGGCCCTCCGCGTTGGAGTCGAAGTTGATCTTCGAGTCGAGCGCGATGACGTCTCCGCCCTTGGTGACGACCAACGGGTTGATCTCGAGCAGAGAGCAGTCTTCCTTCTCGAACAACTTGCCGAGGCGGGACACGACGTCCGCGAACTGCTTCACCGTCTCTTTGGGCTTCGGGCTGCCCTTGCCGATCTCGAGGCCGTAGGCGAGCTTCCGCGCTTGCCAGCCGCCCAGCCCGAGCGCGGGGTCGAGGTGCTCCGTCAGGATCTTCTCCGGGGTCTCGGCGGCGACCTTCTCGATCTCGACGCCTCCCTCGGTGCTGGCCATGATGGCGATACGCTTCTTCTCTCGGTCCACCACCATGCCGAGATAGAGCTCACGGGCGATGTCGAGGCCCTGCTCGATGTAGAGGCGGCGCACCTTTTGGCCGCCCGGTCCGGTCTGATGCGTCACGAGTTGCATGCCCAGGAGCGAGTCGGCGATTTCCCGCGCCTTCTTGGGCCCGTCCTTCACGACCTTCACGCCGCCGCCTTTGCCGCGCCCGCCCGCGTGGATCTGCGCCTTTACGACCACGACCGGAATGCCGGTCTCGTCGATGAGTCGTTTCGCACAAGTTTCGGCTTCTTCCGTGCTGAAGGCCGGATAGCCCTTCGGCACCGGAATGCCGTACTTCGCGAAGATCTGCTTGCCCTGGTACTCGTGGATCTTCATGGTGGGGGCGAGCCGCGTAGATCGGTCGCCGGTCGGCGGCAAGCGAGAGGCCTCAGGGCCGCGGTTCCGGCTCCGCGCGGGCTTCCGATCGAAGGACCAGGCGGCTCAGCCGGAATCGGCCGTCGCGACGGGTGAGCTCGGCGCTGCCCTTCCAGATCGAAGCGTGCAGGTCACCTACCTGAGAGTCCGACACGGTCACCTCGAGTGTGACGGAACAGCGGTCCGACCTAGTGGTCGTGGCAGAGAGCTCCCGAAACACCACGACCGGGTGCTTTCCGCGCGTCGCGTCGAGCGCATGTCCCACGACGCGCTCGCGTCCACGCTCCGTGAAGGTTCCGGCGATGTCCACCTCGACATCGGGTTCCACGAGCTCCATGAGCTCGGCGCCTTGGTGCTCGGAAGGTGTCCCGAGTACTACCGCGATCTTCCGAACCGTGTCCGTGCCCAGAGCTGGCGGGGATCCCAGGCGCACGAAGACGACGGCTAGCAGCAACGCCGCCGCCGCCAGTGCCCACTTCGTCCGCGCCGACATACCTGGAGCATAACGAGGTAAGCTCGTTCCGAGCCATGCGCATCGCGCTCCTCTACCCGCCTCCGTGGAAGATCACGCTTCCCGGCGAGCCCGTCGCCCCGGTGGGGGAAGGGCCGCCTACGGAATGGGTCGATGGCGATCTGGACTCCGACTTCTTCCAAACCCCTTACGGCCTCTTCACCCTGGGTGCGGAGGCGATCCGAGCCGGACACTCGGTGAAGGTCTTGAACCTGTCCGGTTTCGCGTGGTCACGCGTCGAAGAGGTGCTCGGCGAGCTCGATGCGGACGTCTACGGCATGAGTTGCTGGACGGCGAACCGCCGTGGCGTCGGGTACGTCGCGCGACTTCTCAAGTCGATACGGCCGCGCTCCACCGTCGTCGTCGGTGGTCCGCATGCGACTCCGCTCGCTCTCGAGATGCTCGAGCATCATCCGAGCATCGATCTGGTCACCCGCGGCGAATCCGAGGACACGTTCGCCGAGATCCTCGAACGCCTCGGGCGCAGTGCTCCGCTCGACGGCATTCGCGGCACGGCCTACCGCCGGGATGGCACACCGGTGCTCGCTCCCGACCGAGCAGCGATCACGAACCTCGACTCGCTCGAGTGTCCCCATCGGTACTTCGAAACTCACATCGTCATGACGTCGCGAGGCTGCCCGTGGCAGTGCACGTTTTGTGGCGCCGAAGCCAGCTGGGGCCGCGGATTCCGGGGGCATGGCATCCCTTACGTCGTCGAGTCTTTCGCCCAGGCGCTCCAGCGCTTGCCGGTCAAGATGCTCCAGATCAAAGACGACACGTTCACCGCGAATCGCAAGCGGGCCCTGGAGATCTGCAGAGGCATTCGCGAACGCGGACTCCAGTTCCTCTGGAGCTGCGACACGCGCGTCGACGTCCTGAGCGAGGAATTGCTCCGCGAGATGCGGCTTGCGGGCTGCCAGCGCTTGAGCTTGGGGGTCGAGAGCGGAGCGCAGTCCGTGCTCGATGCGATCCAGAAGAAGATCAGCGTCCAGGAGATCGTCGATGCCGCGCAGATGGCGAAGAAGTTCGGGATCCGGACGCGCTTCTACATGATGCTCGGGAACCGTGGCGAGACCGAGCAGACGTTCCAGGAGACGCTCGACTTCTTGGAGCGCGCCCAACCGCACGAGTACCTGTTCTCTTGCCTGTCGATTTACCCGGGAACCAGCGACTTCGACGATGCGGAGAAGGCCGGCTGGCTCCGACGGAGCGAGTACTTCACCGGTGACTTCCAGGAGCTCAAGACGCCATTCGATTCGACGCCCGCGCTGGCTCGGAAGATGAGCGCTTGGTTTGCCGAGAACAAGGGGCTCCGGATCCTGTATCGCGAGACGGCGGAGGAGTTCGCCGGGATCCTCGAGCGGCTCGGGGACCACCACGCCGCGCACCTCGACCTCGCGGGTGCCCTGTACCACCGCGGTGACCTCGCGGGCGCCGAGCGGCACGCCTTGCGTGCTTTGGAGCTCGGGTACCCTTGCCCTGGCCTTTGCCTGAACTACCTGGCCTGCATCGCCTACCGTCGCGGGGACCTACCGGCGATGCAGGACCACTTCTTGCGCGCGGCCAAGACCGACCCCCAGCACGATGTGTTGATCCGGAACGTTCAGCGTGCGCGCAGCTGGTTCCAGGCACGCGGACCGGAGAAACAGCAGCCTCTCGAGCTGGATGCCCGTCACGACTTCATCTTGCTCGAGAAGAACTCCCAGCCGTCACTCCCGGGGCCCTTGCCCGAGGATTTCGCGACCTGGAAGGTGCACTCAGTGACGCCGGGACCTACGCGACTTCGCGTCGTTTGACCCTTCCGTCGACCTTGATGGGGCCCAGCTCGAAGTGGAGCTTGCCGGCCTTGCCGCGCACCCGAATGCGTCCGCCGTGCACGCCCTCGAGGTGACACCAGGTGCAGAGAGCGATGACGTTCTCGTCGTCGTCGGTGCCTCCGTCGGAGCGAAACTTCACGTGGTGGGGTGTGACGTCGCGGCGCGAGCAAACCGGGCTCGAGCAGGTGAAGAGATCCCGTGTGTAGATGTGGGCGTACGCTTCTTTGCGTTCGCAGTAGTGGTTCCAGGTATCCCAAAAGACGTCGCACAGTAGCTCGACGAAGCTCGTACCCTTCGGGAGTAGGCGGCGTGTGGCGCGCTCGAGGCCTCGATAGAAGCGCGCCGTGTCTGGGCTCACCCTGATCCGCTGGACCACCGTTCCGGCGCTCGCGGACATCTGGCCACGGGCATCGAGCACGGCCTGGCGTTCTCCGTTCAGGAGTCTCGCTTCCAGCCGTCGCACGCTCTGCACCGCCTCCGCCGTCGGGGGTGTCGGCGAGCGAGTGCCCCGCATCAACTCGGCGACCCGTACCTCCTCGGCCAGGTCCTTCAGCGTGCGCGCCTTTGCCCGCTCCAGCCAGACCTCAGCCGTATCGCTCCGAGCCACACGACTGACGAGCCGTGCGGCCTCGTGGCCGAGTTCGCGCGACGCGAGGGCGGTCCGGATACGCTCGGGCCAGTGACGCGCGAGGGCGATCTCGGACTTGAACGCCGAATACGAGAGGCCCAGTCGCTCGCGCGCGTATTGTCGCTCGCTCGCGTATCCAAGCGCCTTGGCCCCGCCAATCTGATGGAATTCGAGGAGCGCTTGAGCAAGCTCGACCTCTCGGGTTGCGAGGTCGCGCGCGCGGACGACGATGCGGCGGTCGAGCTCGGCCACGCGGAGGATCTCCGAGGGAGGTGGAGCGGGCGCGTCAGGGGGGCCACCGGGACCTCGCTCGGCGAAAAGTGCTTCGCTCTGCCGCTCTGCGTCGACCTCTTGGCTCGCGCGGCGAGCTTCTTCGCGCTCCCGGGCAGGATCCGCCCAGCATTCGAGCTCGTTGTCCGCCAGGATCCCGCAGACGCTTTCGAACGTCTCCGCCAAGAGTGCGCTCATGAACGAGTCCGACTCGTCATGTCCCACGGAGTGGTGGAAGAAGCGCCGTGTCCAAGCCAGGAGCCAGGCATCCCGCGGGCGGAGCGCGAGGCGGAGCGACACCGAGGGCTCTTCGTCGTCAGCGGACATTTGGCCTTTGGTTTCGGCGAGCCGCAGTCGCATCTGCCGCACGGTTGCCGTCCGGGCTTCGCCGACCAGTGCGTCCTCGGTGCGGGGCGTCGCATGGCGCGAGACGAGCTCGACCATGCTCCAGCCGAGCATTCCGGACGCAAGGGCGCGACGCAGGTGAGGGAAGGAAACGAGGCGGCGGGCCAACGTGCGAGTTTCGAGCGCCCAGCGTCCGCTCCTGCCCATGCGTTCTCGCGCGTAGGCGGGGAACGACGAGAACCCGAGCTGGTGGTGGCCGCTACGGCGCGCGAGGCCCTCGAGCAACTCGCCGAGCTCGAGACGGAGTCGCCCCGACCCACGAGCGAGCTCGGCCAGTCGCACGTCGAGCGCGCGAGGATCGGGTGCATGTGCGTCGCGACGCGCGACTCCCGGCTCGGACATCCTATGCCGAGCGGAATCGGCTCGAGCCCGTGGTCAGGTGTGCGCTTTCGAGCGTAGAATCGCGGTATGAGGAACTTGGCTTGGCCCGCTGCCGTGCTGATCTTGGCGACCACTGCGGCCTGCGGATCCGACGATGGCGGCACGTCTGCAACCGGTGGTGCCTCCGGAGCGGGAGGCACTGGCGGCGCAGGAGGTAGCACGGGCGGCACGGGTGGCGCGTCCGACCTGAACCTCGAGCCGGGCGCCGTCGTCGAGCTTGTGGTGAAGGCCGGCAAAGCGAGCGTACATCTTCCCACGCCGGGTGGCGCGGAGGAGTACGTGCTGATCGTTGCGTCCGCCGAGCTCGATTCGTCCACCCCGGAGCACGCATACAGCGTCACCGCGGCACCCAGCACCGACGCCTCGCCGACTCAGGCCGATACCGCGACGCTGGTCACCGGCTGTTCCATCGATGCTGGCGCGTTCAAGGGGCAGCCGCTGCCCACCGAGACACCTCCGACGGGCAGCGGCCCGAAGGTGGGGGACAAGAAGCAAATCTCCATCGGCACCAAGTCGGGGAGCGAAACCTTCGACGCCGAGGTCGTCGCGGTCGGACAGACCGCCGTTGTCTGGGCCGACGTGTCCACTGCCCATCCTGCGGTGCTCGACTCGGCGCTGGTGCAAGAATTCCTGAACGACTTCGAGAAGACCATCCTGCCGCGGGAGCGGACGATCTTCGGAGTCGAGTCCGACGAAGACAAGAACGGGCACATCCAGCTGGTGTTCACCCCGCTCACGTACGACACGGCGGTGGCGTTCTTCACCAGCTGCGATCTCGCCCCGAGCGCGTTTTGTCCGCCCGGCAACTCGGGAGAGTACCTGTACTTGACGCCACCGAACGCCATCGACCCCCCGTACAACACGCCGTCTGCAATCAAGGAGATCTTGGCCCACGAGCTATCCCACATGCTGCACTACGGTCACAAGGTGTTGAAGAACGGGCTCTCGGGTTGGGTCGAGAGCGCGTACATGGCCGAGGGCATCGGTGGATTCGCTCAAGACGTGAGCGGCTACCAAGCGGGGAACTTCTACGTCGCCAAGGCGGGTCTCGACGAAATCGACGCGTTTTCTCTGGCCGACACGCTCGCCGACAACGTGGAGTACGACTTCGCTCGGGATGGCGCGCTCCGCGGCGGCTCGTATTGGTTCGTCCGCTACGTCTATGATCGTGGAGGCGGCGATCTCGCGAAGCCGGACGGCAGCATCGAGAGTCGAGGGGGCCCGGTCCTTCTCCGAGCGCTGATCGAGCCTCCCGAGTCGATTTCAGCCGTATTGCCTGGGTTGGCGAAGACGACCCCCGCCGACATCGCCGCGGATTTCTGGACGACTCTGGCGATGAGCAACCGGGACGCGGTCGGCGGCGTCGCGCCGAAGAATCCTTGCTTCGCGTTCCTGCCGACGGCAGAGGATCCGATCACCAAACGGCAGCGCGGAGGCAGCGTGTATGCGAGTTTCCACGGTCAATCGATGACGGGTCCCAAAGTGCAGGAGCTCTCGGCCGTCGACGGGTCTCTGCGAGCGGGTGGCGGTGAGCTCGTGAGGATCGTCGCCGACTCGGGCGCGGCCGCACTCGACCTGAACGTCGAAGTCGACGCCGCCGCGCCCGTTCGAATCCGACTCGGCCGCGTCAAGTGACCCGGTACGTCACTGGTTCGTGAACATGTCCTGGCAGCTGCCGGAACCGGTCGTTGCGTCGGCCTTGCAGCTGCCGAGCGCGGGGGCTTCACACGCGATGGCAGGGCAGTCTATGCCCTCGCTGCACTTCTGAAGGCTCCATTGGGCAGACAGCTCGGTCAGCGAATTCAGTGCCGAAGCGTTCCCCGCGTTGACGAACGTAAAGGCGCACGGGCACGCCAGAGCATCGGGAACCTTGGCGGTGCACTGTTCCATGTCGAGCGCTGGGTTACAGACTTTGGCTTGCACGAGCGTAGCGGCATAGGTCGTGTCGAGTACCGAGCAAGGGGCTCCGCCGCTGCCCGAAACTCCCCCCGTACTCACGCCTCCCGTTCCAGTTCCACCGGTTCCGCCGCCGCTGGTTCCACCACTCCCGGACACCGCCCCACCCCCGCCGCTGCCGCTCGCACCGCCCGTTCCTCCGGATTCCGCTTGCCCCCGCAGCCCACGAGCCAGGGGACCGCAAGCGCTGCTGCAGAATGCCCATCTCCTCATGGGCATGCAGTGTAGCAAGATTCCGTTTCCGCGTTGACTCCCCGTGGCCGCGCGAGGAAACGAGAAGCATGATCCAGCTGCGCGACAAGACCCTTGCACGAATCCGGGACGAGCTGCTCGAGGTGGGACAACCGCCCAGCGTGCACTTCATGCATGCGGCCGCCGAAGATGATCCGTTTCGTGGTGACCCCGATGCCAAGCGGCGCTTCGAAGCGTTGTTCGAGGTCATGTGCTTGATGGTGATGGCGGACGGGCAAGTCACGGACACCGAGCGCGAGGTTCTGCGTGGAGCGGTTCGCGGACTGACGCAGCACGCGGTCCGCACCGCGCACATCGAGAAGCTCTTCGAGCAGTGCACCGAGCTCGCCAAGCAGGGTGTCGACGCGCGGCTCGCGGCGGTGGGCCCCGTTCTCCGCGAAGACCCTGCACTGGCCGATGCAGCGTTTTCTCTGGCCGCGGCCCTGGCCTTTGCGGACAGCGAGATCGAGGACAGCGAGAACGAGCTCATCAACTCGCTGGCCGACGCGCTGGAACTCGACGGTGAACGAACCGAAGAGCTCTTGAATCTGCTCGAAGCGGAGTCCGACTAGACGGGACTCACTTCTTGGCGGCGCGCCGATAGAACCAGCCGCGCCACGGCTGCGCTCCACCGATGGGGACGTGCACCGCTTTGTTGTGCACGAGGAGCCCCGCCGCGAAGTACGTGTGGGGCTCGCTGACGGACAAATCGTAGACCATGGCCTGCGTGTCCTCGAAGACCGGGGCGAGACGCCTCGTCTGCCCGTCCAGGCCGACGAGTGCTGCGTCCTCACCGACCTCGGCGGCTCGGACGAATCGCCCGTTGGCGAATATCGGATGATCGCCGGTGACCGCCAAGGCGCCCAATCGGACGAGTCCACGTGCGTTGCGGCGCTCGACGTCGACCACCTCTGCCGTCGTGAACGCACGGGTGCGCACGTCGAACGCCACCACTGCGTCGCCGGGCGCGAGCCGTTCGATGGTCGTGCTGCCGGCGGGCGTGGCGATGGGTGTGCCTTCCGCCACGCACGTGAAGTGCTTGAACCGGTCGTAAGCCAGCTCGTTGCCTGCAGGATCGAGCAGCAACTCGGCCACCTGAATGTCGTATCCTCCGCTCGAAACCTCGAGATCGAAACGCAGCCAACGATTGCCGTTCACGTCGTCGACGATGGGCGCGACATTGCGCGGCGCTCGCGGCAGCGATTCGCGTTTTTGCACGAGCGCTCCGCCTTCCGCTTCGAGGCTCGTCAGTGACTTGTGCTGCGCGTCCTCTTGCAGGACTTCGAGTTCGAGCG
This sequence comes from Polyangiaceae bacterium, assembly GCA_046351435.1. Lineage (GTDB taxonomy): Bacteria > Myxococcota_A > Polyangia > Polyangiales > Polyangiaceae > JADJKB01. The sequence goes on along the minus strand of JAXLYN010000011.1, from coordinate 108,749 downwards.
GTTTGGTTTCGAACGCGATGGCGAACTTCGGCGTCTTCAGCGTGCCGCTCATGCGAAGCGAGAACTTGCCAGCATTCTCCAACAACTTGGCCGGGGGTGACTTCCACGCGACGCGCTCGGCATTCTCGGAGAGGCCCGCGCTGTCCAGCGTGAGCTCGTGAATGACCGAGCCCAACCCGGAGGGCCAGGGTCTGCCGTACTTCCCGGCGGTCTCGAGGGCGAGGGGCTTGCGTCCCTCGGGCGTGAGTTCGAACCGGAAGCTCGCTACGGCCTCACCCCAATCGAAGGTCTCACCGAACCAAGCGTGGCTCTTGTCCCACGTGCCGTCCGGTGCCAGCTCGAATGCCACGCGAATAGGGTCGTTCGACGTCAGGCGACTGACGAAGAGCCGCGTCCTCACGACTCCGCCAGCGGAGTTGCGAGCTTCGGACGAGTTGTTCCGAATCGAGGGCTGCTCGGCGATCGGAGGCGCTGGTGGCGCTCTGGTCGGCGGTGAGCTCGGGCTGGGCTTTGGCCTTTTCCGACAAGCGGACGGCGAGAGCGCGAGCAGCAGCGCGAGGCCCAACGCGAGGCGGCTACGAGTCATCTCCGAGTCCTAGGCTTTGATCCGGAGCATGTCGGGATCGTAGAACGGCCGCAGCGACGCCCGCGCGGGGTAGCGTTTGCCTGCTACGTCCACCTCCCACTTGCCAGCGTCGAGGACTGCCTGGGTGATGGGCTTTCCGATGTCTACCATCGCGAGTCCGACGGCTCCGCCCAGCGTGTGCCCGTAGGAAGCCGCGCGCACGTAGCCGACGGCGCGATGGTTGCAATGGACGACTTCGGCGTGGAACATCAAGGGCTCCGGGTCCTCGAGCAGGACTTGTACCAGTCGGCGCGTGAGGGGACCCGAGGCCTTCATGGCCAGGACCGCGTCTTTACCCAAGAAGCCTCCGGGCTTCTTCAGATCCACGGCGAACCCGAGCCCCGCCTCGAGAACCGAGTCGGTGTTGTCGATGTCGTGCCCGTAATCTCGGTAGCCCTTCTCCATGCGGAGACTGGCCAGCGCTTTCAGCCCCGCGTGGCGGAGGTCGACTGCTCGGCCGGCTTCCACCAAGCGATCGTAGACGTGGGTTGCTTGTTCTGCCGGGACGTAGAGTTCGTAGCCCAGCTCCCCCAGGTAGGTGATGCGAACGCACAACACGCGCCCAAAGCCGATGTCGATCTCGCGAGCGGCGCGGAAGGGAAACGCGGCGTTGGACATGTCGGCGGAAGTCACGCTGGCGAGGAGCTCTCGCGAGCGGGGACCTTGCACGTTGATTTGGGCATACCCTGACGTCACGTCGGTGACGAACGCATGCGCGTCGTCCGGGATGTTGCGCCGGAGCCAGGTTGCCACGTGGCGGTGCGCCGTGTCGGAGGCCACCACCCAGAACTGCTCGGCATCGAGTTTGGTGACGGTCAGGTCGGCCTCGAGCGTCCCCTTGGCGTTCAACCACTGGGTGTAGGTGATGACGCCCTCGGCCGCGTCGACGTCGTTGGCGGAGACGAAGTTCAGGATGCGTCCTGCATCGCGGCCCTGAACCAGGAATTTCGCCATGAACGACATGTCCATGAGGATGACGCCTTCGCGCGCGGCGCGGTGCTCCCGCTCCCACTCGGGCCAGAAGCTCTGACGCCCCCAAGACAAACGTTCCACCTTGGCAACGGTGCCTTCCGGCGCATACCAATCGGCGCCCTCCCAGCCGCTCACGTCCTTGAAGTAGGCGCCGCGCTCCCGCAGTCGATCGTGGAGCGGAGACTTCTTCGCTCCGCGCGCGGTCTGCATCGAGCGCGTGGGGTAGTGGCACTGGTAGACCATTCCCAGGCTTTCGACGGTGCGCGTCCGTCGGTACTCCGGGTTCTGTTGGTACGGGTGGAGGCGATCGATGTGAAAGCCCGTGACGTCGACGTCGGGTGAGCCATTGACGATCCAGTGAGCGACGACCCGACCGAGTCCGCCCCCGGTGATGATGCCGATGGAGTTCAAGCCGGCTGCCACGAAGTAGTTCCGGAGCTCGGGTGCCTCGCCGACCACGGGCGCGAGGTCTGGCGTGAAGCTCTCCGGACCGCAGAAGAACTTGCGTACTCCCACCTCGAGGGAGATCGGCACCCGGCGCATCGCCTTCTCGACGTAGGGTCCCATGCGTTCCCAGTCGGGGGTGATTTCGCCGAACGAGAAGTCGCCGGGCACGCCCTCGACTTTCCACGGCGCGCACACGGGCTCGAACAGTCCGACCATGAGCCCGCCGACTTCCTCGCGGAAGTAGCCGTGGGATGCCGGATCTTCGATGACGGGAAACGACTTCCCGAGTCCCGGGATCTTGTCCGTGATGAGGTAGTAGTGCTCGGCCGCCTGGAGCGGGATGTTGACACCGCCCGCGGCACCGAGCTGTCGCGCCCACATTCCCGTGGCGTTGACCACGAACTCGGCCTCGATCTCCCCAATCGCGGTGGTCACGCCCTTCACGCGACCTCGATCTTTCAGGATACCGGTCACCGTCACGCCTTCGATGATCTTCGCGCCCGCGAGCCGTGCGCCTTTGGCAAGCGACATGGTGGCGTCCACCGGATTCACGCGTCCATCTTCTTCGACGTAGAAGCCGGCGAGCACGTCGTCGGTCCGTGCCAGGGGGAACAACTCTGCCACTTCGCGCGCCGAGATCTCGTGCACGTCGATGCCCATGTGGCGATTGAAGGCGGCTACCCGTCGGTATTCTTCCAGTCGATCGGCCTCGGTAGCGAGCTCGATGAACCCGACTGGCTCGAATCCGGTGGAGAGGCCAGTCTCGGCTTCGAGACGCGCGTACAGAGAACGTGTGTACTTGCGCATCTCCGTGGAAGTCTCGGAGGTCGAGCCGAAGGTGACCATCAGTCCCGCGGCATGCCAGGTGGTGCCGGAGGTGAGACGATCGCGTTCGAGCAGCACGACGTCTTTCACCCCCATGTGCGCGAGGTGGTAAGCAATGGAGCATCCGATGATGCCGCCGCCGATCACGACGACGCGGGCGTGCCTGGGGAGGTCGGTCATGGCCGGGGCATTCATAGCGGGGGAAGAACGTCCGTGGAAACCGGGATGTCAGGTTCTAGACGCTTCGTGGCGGAGGGCCGGCGTGCCGGCGACTCCGAGGGGCAAAAACTGGGCTCGTTTGCCTGGCATGTCCGGTGCAAGCTCATGCCCGTGGTCACTCGCCTCGGGACTGGCACTGGGTTCGAGACGCGACCGTTCGCGGCGGGCGTCCGCGCAGCGACGGAAGCGCTTGCTCGGTGCCCAACTCCGGCTCCGACTTTGGTCTTGGCGTTCTCGGCGTCCAGCTGCTCGCCGCCCGAGTTCTACCAGGGCGTGCGTTCGGTCGTCGGCGAAGGTGTCCCCATCGTGGGTGGTTCGGCGCTCGGGGTGATTACCTCGGACGTGATTTCTCACGAAGACTGCGCCTCTGCCGTGGCGGTGGTCGCGTCGGACTCGCTCGGTGTCCGGCTTGCTTCAGCGGGATCACTTCGCGCAGACGCTCGGGCGGCCGGCTGCCAACTCGGCCGAGAGCTGGCGCCGGTCCGCGCCGGCGAGACGCTGCTCCTGTTCTACGACGCAATCTGCGAAAGCGGGGGAGCGGCGTCACCGCCGTTATTGAACTCGGCCATGCGGCTGCTCGATGGAATTGCCGAGGCGCTCGGCCCCGACCTTCCAGTCGTCGGGGCCGGACTGCTCGGTGACTACGGTTTCGGTCCGACTCATCAGTTCCGTGGGAGCTCCGTCGAGTCCGATTGCGCAGTCGGCTGCCTGGTCTCGGAGGGACTCAGTGCGCACACCGCAGTGATGCATGGCTGCATCCCGCTGGACGGAAGATACCGTCGTATCACTGCCATGGAGGGGCATGTCCTCCGCGAGCTCGACGGACGCCCCATCGTCGAGATCTTCGACGAGGTATTCGATGGGACCGGGTGGCAGGCTCAGCATCCCATCAGGAGCTTGAGCGTCGGGGTCAACACGGGTGCGCGCTACGCACACCCGGATGGCAGCGCCCACGTGAACCACCTCTTGACCGGGCTCACCGCCGATGGCCTCGGGATTGCCGCATTCGGGCCAGATCTGCCGATCGGAGCCGAGGTCCAACTGATGTTGCGGGACAACAAGACCATGTTTCGCGCGGCGCGCGACGTGAGCACGCGACTCCTCGAGGAGGTCGCCAGCGCGGGTTTGAGTCCGGTCTTTGCTCTCTACGTCGACTGCGCGGGTCGAACTGCGGAGTTTTCGCTCACGGAGCTCGAGGAAGCCTCGGTGGTCCAGGGCGTGATGCGCGAGGCCGGAGTTCCGATGTTCGGCTTCTACTCGGGCAGCGAAATCGCTCCGCTGCTCGGGCGAAATCGCGGCATGGGTTGGACGGGCGTCTTGACGTTGTTCGCGGAGGCTCGGCCATGAGCCCACCCGACGACCTGCTCGAGGCAGCGCTGGAGGAGCGCGACTACTACCGCGCGGTCGCGGAGCAGGTCGGACGCAAGGTCTTGTCGGACTTCTCCGATCTCTCGCGCCTCATTACGACCTTGAAGCGGACCGAAACACTGCTGCGCTCTTCGGGCGACGAGCTCGAACGAAAGGTGGAAGAGCGCACGCATGCCGTGATGCACGCGAATGCAGAGCTCAGAGCCGAAGTGATCGAGCGCGCGCGCGCCGAATCCTCTGCCCGAGAGAGCGAGGAGATGTACCGGTTGCTGGCAGAAACGTCGCCGGACTCCATCACGGTGGTCGACCTATCTTCCGCGATCATCATGCTGAACCAGCAGGCGCTCCACCTCTACGGCATCCCGGCGGTCGAAGACGCCATCGGGCGCAGCATTTTCCAGTGGGTGCCACCGGGCGAGCAAGAGAAGGCTGCTCTGAGTTTCCAGCGCGTGCTGTCGGGAGAAATCCTCAAGGGGCTGGAGCTCGAGCTCACTCGCCACGACGGCGAGAGCTTCTGGGCTTCCGTGAATGCGTCGCTCGCGCGCAGGGCCGACGGCGAGCCACGCTTCGTCATCATCGTCTCGACGGACATCACTGCGCGGAAACGTGCAGAAGCCGAGCGCCTGCGATCCCAGAAGCTCGAGTCGCTCGGCGTGCTCGCCGGCGGCATTGCCCACGACTTCAACAACCTGCTCACGGCCATCTTGGGCAACATCGGGCTCGGCCTCGAGTTTTGCAGCGACGACGACCTGAGCCAGTGTTTGGCCGACGCCGAGCGCGCGTCGCTGCGGGCGCGTGACTTGACCCAGCAGCTGCTCACGTTCTCGCGCGGCGGCAGCCCCGTGAAGCGACGCTTGTCGCCGTTGAAGGTTCTGGCCGAAGCTGCGCAGTTCGGTTCGATGGGGGCCAACGTGCGCTGCGAGTTGCAGGTCGCTGACGACCTTTGGTCGGTCGAGGCGGACGAAGGGCAGCTCGCTCAAGTCTTGAACAACCTGGTCATCAACGCGGTTCAGGCCATGCCGGAGGGCGGGCGCGTCGGCATCGTCGCCGACAACCGCCTGCTTTCCGAAGGCACTTTGCTGCTCCCGCCCGGTCGCTACGTGCGGATCCGAGTCTCCGACTCGGGTGTGGGGATCCCCAGCGAGAACCTGCAGCGGATCTTCGACCCGTACTTCACGACCAAGTCCAACGGCAGTGGCCTCGGCCTGGCGGTCGCGTATTCCGTCGTGAAGAGTCACTTCGGGAGTCTGGAGGTCGACAGCCAGGTCGAGCGTGGGTCCACGTTCACCCTGCTCTTGCCCGCGTGTGCCATGAAGGTCTCTTCGGCGCCGGCACGCGCGCGGATCCACGGCAGCCCCACCGGCAAGGTGCTGGTCGTGGACGACGACCCCGCGGTGAGAGAGGTGCTCGTCCGGCTCCTGACAGCCCTCGGGTCGACCGTCGTCGCGGTCGCCGATGGGGAGGCGGGGGTGCGCGAATACCAGGAGGCGCGGAAGCTCGGCGAACCGTTCGCTCTCGCCATCGTGGATCTGACCATTCCCGGTGGCATGGGCGGGCGCGAGGCAGTCGAACGCATTCGGGCCATCGATCCGGAGGTCAAAGCGGTGGTGTCGAGCGGCTACTCGAACGACCCCGTGTTGGCGGAGTATCGGGCCCACGGCTTCTGCGGCGTGTTGCCGAAGCCGTACAAGGTGAGCGACCTGCGTCGTGTGCTCGGGGAGGTCCTCGGCGAGAGACCCTGAGCCGCATCACGCGGCCGACGATACGAGGCGCGCGACCTCGACATGGAGGCGCGAGAGCGTGGCCAAGCCCGCCTCGGAATCGCTGGTGAAGCAGGCGATGACCAGGGGCGCTGCGCCTCTCGGCCACGCGTTGGCGATGTAGTTCACCGCACTCCGATTGCAGGTCCCGGTCTTGTCGCCGGCGCGCCACGCGGCGGGAAGTCCTGCCCGCAGGCGCTCGCGGCCAGTCTCGCAAGCGACGAGGGACCCTGCCAAGCGCTCGCGACTTCGGGGAGACAGCACGCCCGCGGTCATCACCTTCTGCATGTCCAACGCCATCGCCCGAGGGCTGGTCGTGTCTCGCGGATCGCCCGGCATGTTGGCGTTGAGCTCGGGCTCTTTCCGATCGAGCCGTGTGACCTCGTCGCCCAGACTCCTCGCGAAACGTGTCAGAGCGCTTGGCCCGCCGATTCGGTCTAGCAGCAAGTTGGCAGCCGTGTTGTCGCTGACGACGACCGCGGCGTCGACGAGCTCTCCGACGGACAGCGCTCGCTTTGCGACGTGAGTGCGGGTCACCGGTGCGTACTCCAAGAGGTCGCTTTCGCCGAAACGTACCGGCTCGGCGAGGTCGAGCTTCGCGTGGTCCGCGCGCTCCAGCACCGCCGCGGCGAGCAACCACTTGAAGGTCGAACACATGGCGAAACGTTCGTCGGGGCGATGGGCGACGGTCCTGCCGGTGGCGCCGTCGATGGCGAACACGCCAAGCCGCCCGCCGGTCCGCGCCTCGAGCTCGGCGAGTCGCCGCTCCACGTCGTTCGTCGCCGGCGCGCGGTTTGTCGCTCCGCGGGTCCCGCATGCCAGCGCCAGACTCGAAAGCCCGAGGAGCAGTCGTCGTCGGCCGAGGGCGCTCAAACGGGACGCACCTTGCCAGCGACGTTCGCAAGCCAGTCGGTGCCGGCGCGTTCGAGGAGTTCGAAGCTCGCGTCGTCCCCGTAGGCGACTGCAGTCCACATCGCACGCGACAAGTTCACGAGGCCGCCCATGCGCTCCGAGCGCGTGGCGTTTTGGAGCAAGATCGCGGCTTGCTCTGCCTGCGCCAGCGCCGACATCAACGTCGCGCGCGGCGCCGATGCGACGTGGAGGCTGCACCAGGCTTCCCAGTCGAGCTGATATGCTTCGGGAGTCGTTGCGCCGAGCCCGAGCTTGCCCGCGAGGTTCGTGAGGTAGTGCCACTTGGGAGCGGGGTCGTTGGCGTCGAACTCGTCTCCAGACGCCAGCCAAACGTCTGCGCCATCGCTGACGGAGCTGGCTTCGAGCTTCGCGGGACTCTGTTCGGCGAACGCTGCGAGCGCTGCCTCCACACTGAACTTCCCACGCTCTTTCGCCCGCGCCGCGTCGTGGATGGATTGAGCGAGCCAGATCCGGGTCGTTCGCTCCGAATTCCAGCCGAGCAGCGCGCGCCAGAGTTTGTCGGACCCGGCGCGGGAGAACCGCTCGCCGGCCGTCTGCTTGCGCAGCGCACTCGCGCTCTGGGCCCTGACCGGAACTTCGGCCTGCGCGCGCCTCAGCTTTCTCTTGTTGGACACGCGGCGATTGTACACGAGGGCCGAGTCGCCTGGGCTATGCTGAACGCCTTCTGGGAGACGACGGATGCTCAAGGTCGAAGACATCATGACGAAGCACGTGATGACGGTGGCTCCCGACACCAAGGTGGAAGATCTGGCGTGGGGGCTCACGCAGAAGGGGGTGAGCGGCGCGCCGGTGCAGGACGCCGCCGGGCACCTGCTCGGCCTGGTGACGAAGAGCGACCTCGCCGACCCCAATCGACCGAATCGACTGCAGGGAGCCACGGTCGAAGACGTGATGAGTCCCTTCGTGTTTGCCGTGCCCGTCGGCGAAAGTGTGACCGCTGCAGCGAAGCGCATGGTCGAGACGGGGAGCCATCGCTTGGTGGTCGTCGACGAGGAAGGTCACGTCGCGGGCATCGTCTCCACGATGGATGTGGTTCGAGCTTTGGTCAAAGGCATGCTCTCGCCATGAGCCCGCCCCGCGATCGGGACGCCGTCCTCGCCCGCCGCAGGCTCTTCGTCGCTTCGGCCCTGGCGAGTCTGTCCGTGCTCGAGACTCGCTGCGATTCGCCACGCCCTTGTCTGGACGTCGTACCGAACGTGGACGCCACGCCCGAGCCGTGCCTGAGTCAGGTCGTGCCCCCGCCCGACGCCGCGGGTGATGCTAGCGCAACGGACGTCGACGCCGCGGATGCGACCCCCGTGCCTTGTCTGAGCCGCGCGGTTCCCGACGCGCTGGACGCTGGCGCCGACGGCGGGCGCGTGAACCTGCCGCCCCCCAAGCCGCCCAAGGTTTGTCTCTCGTTGCCGCCGCCGATGCCGTGCCTGACCCCCAAGCTCGAAAAGCCCAAGTGAGCCCGGCTCACTCGTCGAGCTGCGCCTCGAGGCGCTGCATCAGGCGCGCGGCCATGTCCTCGGACAACGGCTCGGCTTCCGCGAGTTGCTCCCGCAAGGCCCGGACCACACTGCCGAAACGGCCGCCGAAGCGCTCGCACAAATCGCAGCCTTTCACGTGCTCTTCGATGCGGGCGCGCGCGTCGCCGGGCAGCGCGCCGTCCACGTAGTCGGACAGCCGTTCGAGCACCTCGCTGCAACGCAAGCCTGCCAATTCCCGCTCTGCTTTCATGGATGCTCCTTCAACTCGGCGAGCAGCCGCAGGCGGCCGCGGTGCAACCGGCTCTTCATGGCGGCGAGCGAAACTCCGAGCACCCGCGCGGTGTCTTCGCCGCTCAAGCCTTCGAGATCGCGCAGTACGAGGACCTCCTGCTCGTCGAGCGGCAGGCGTTCCAGCGCTGCCTCGAGCCGCGCGCGTTCTTGGAATCGCTGCACCACGTCGTCGGGCAAGTCGTCGCCGAAGCCCGCGTTTTCGCCAAGGCTGGCGAGGGTCTCGGGATCCATGGGGCTCTCGGGGCGAGGCCGCATCTGTCGGAACGCTGCGTTGCGGGCGATGGTGAACAGCCACGACTTTTCGGACGCCTCACTTCTCAGTGAAGCCGCGCTTCGCCACACCGACAGGAAGGTGCGCTGCAAGGCGTCCTCGGCGTCCGCGTCGTTCCGGGTCAGCGCGCGCACGTAGCGGTAGAGCGCCGACTGGTGGCGCCGGACCAACTCGGAGAAGGCCGTCCGGTCGCCACCGCCGATCCGGACGATCAGCTGCCCGTCGCCGCCGGTCCCTGTTTCACCGAGCACGTGCTCCATCCGAAGAGAGTGTAGATCGGACAGCTGCCGATGAGGCCAGTGAGCAGCGGAACGGCACCGATCAAGCCCCACAGGCTCTTCGGTCCCACGAACACGAGGCTCAGGAGGGCGATGCCAATCAGGACGCGGAGGGCGCGCTCCACGTTGTGTTCGTTGGTGGGAAGGATCTTGTTCATGACGACTCCTCGCGCCCGGAGACCGCGGCGCTCTGACCAGAAGAGTCCCCGAGGCGGGCCGAGGATTCGGCTCGGGTGAAAAAAAGAGCTCTCGACCGCCGCGGACCGCGGATTCGTGGGTTCAGAGGACCGGCGAGAGCACCCGGGCGGCCCCCTCGAACAGTCGCTGCGGGAGCGCGAGCCGGAGCCGAGCCGCCAGGGTGACCTGCTTCGCGCTCTCGAGATCTCGCTCGAACGAGGCGCCCAGTTCGTCCGCGAGCTTCCGGCCGTACACCAGAGCCGACACCTCGAAGTTCTGGCGGAAGCTGCGGTTGTCGTAGTTGGCTGTACCGACGGCCGCAAACCAATCGTCGACCAGCAGGGTTTTGGCGTGCAGCATGCGCGGCTCGTACTCGAAGATGCGGACGCCCGTGCGCAGGAGCTCGTCGTAGTACGAGCGCGCTGCCAGCGCCACGGTTCGCGAATCGCTGCGCTTCGGCAGGAGGATGCGCACGTCGACGCCACGCAGCGCGGCCGCCTTCAGCACGAAGCCCATGGCCTCGTCCGGGACGAAGTACGCCATGCTGAGCCAGACCCGGCTGGCGGCGGCGCTGATGGCGGCAAAGTAGGCGCTCTTGATGGTCTCGTGCTCCTTGTCGGGACCCGAGTCGAGGATCTGGACCAGCTCGCCCCCCGGTTCGCCGCCGCTCGGTTCGGGGAACAAGCCGGTCGTGTCCGGCGCCGAGCCTCGCACGTAGCACCAGTCTTCCAGGAACACGATTTGCAGCTGGTTCACGCAAGGGCCTTCGAGGCAGAGGTGAGTGTCACGCCATGCATCCGGGCGCCTTTCGGGGTTCTCTTCGTCGGTGACGTTGAGCCCTCCCGTGAAACCGATGCGGCCGTCCACGACTACGATTTTGCGGTGGTTTCGGAAGTTCAGCACTCGCCCCCACAGCGATCCGAAGCTGACCGGGTTGAACACGGCCACTTCAGCTCCGTGCCTGCGGAGTGGTTCGAAGAAGCTCTCGTCACCGACCGCTGCTGCGGAGCCGACGGCATCCACCAGGAGTCGCACCTTCACCCCGGCCTTCGCTCGCTCCACGAGCGCGTTCAGGAGCTCACGCCCCGTCGCGTCGGGCTCGAAGATGTAATAGAGCACGTGCACGTGTTCGCGGGCGGAGCGAATCGCACCGAGGATCGCCGCGTACGTTGCTGCTCCGTCGATCAAGAGCTCGTGCCGGGTAGCGAGACTGAGCGGGCTCTTGTTCGCGACCTCTCCGAGGCGCACGAGTTGGGAGGCGTCGCGCAGGACCCCCGGGTCACGGTTCGCCAACGTGTCGGCCTGTACGTCGGGTCGCGCGATGCTCTGTTGCGCGCGCTGCCGTTTCAAGCGGCGGCGGCGGATGCGCCTCGGGCCCAGAAAGAAGTAGATGACGAAGCCGGCGCCAGGCAGCGCCACGAGACCGAAGATCCAGGCCAATGTGGCCGCTGGGCTGCGCTTCTCGAGCAGGATCCAGGCGCACAACACCACCACGTAGAGAACCTCGATGATCGTGAGGGCGCTCATCAGAGGGTGGTCGCTCATCCACGTCGGTCATACCTCGGAACGTCGGTGCGGGAACCCTGGTCCGCCGGAGCGGACTATCTTCGGGCGATCTCGGCGGGATCTGGGCCGCCGGTGGAGTGAGGCCCGCTCGCGGTCGGTCCCGCTCGCGCGCGCGGGAAGAAGATCGTCGAAGCCAGGAGAAGGGTCGATGCGGTCCACATGGCAGCGGCGTGATACGGCGTCCCGCGCCCGAGGTAGTGGGCCGAGGGCACGAGCAGCGCGAGACGCGCGAGCTCGAGGGGCGTTGCCCACGATCGTCCCTCGGTCAGCCCAGCGATGGTCGCCAAGCTCATGAGCAGGAGCGCTGCACCCACCAGCAAGCGATCGCGCGGTGCAGCTCCGGCCAAGATGAACAGCGTCGTGGCCAGCGTCACGACCACGAACCAGCCGACCACGTAGCGGTTCACTCGGCGCGGCGTGGCGACGTCGTAACGCAATTGGGTCGCGCGATGGACGTTCGGGATCTCGACGGGGCCTCCGAGTTCCGCCGGCCGCCACTCGGGAGGCATGAAAGGCGCTGCGAGCTTGTGACCGATGCGCGGGACGGACCGGCAAAGGCTCACGATGTCGCGGAAGCCCGAGATCTGCGCCCAAAGGGGGTTGAAGCTCGCGAGCGGCTTCACCGTTCCATAGACCGGCTCGGCACGCTCCTGGCGAAAAGTTCCGAAGAGCCGATCGAACAGGATGAACATGCCCGAGTAGTTCTTGTCGATGTACTCGGGGTTCACGGCGTGATGCACGCGGTGATGCGAGGCGGTGTTGAATGCCCACTCGAGCGGTCCGAGCTTGCCGATTCCGCGACTATGAGGCCAGAACTGATAGAGCGTGTTGAGCGTGTAACCAGCCAAGAACATCTCGGGCGGAAAGCCGAGGAGCGCCAGTGGAAGATGAAACGGCGCGATGGCGATGGGCTCGAGCCACGCCTGACGCAAGGCCACCGCGAAATTGTATTCCTCGCTCTGGTGGTGCACCGCATGGATGGCCCAGAGCAGGTTCACCCGATGGCTCAGGCGATGAAACCAGTAGAATGCGAAGTCCACACCGACCATCAAGCCGACCCAACCGAGCGCCGAGCGCGGGGACACCGTGCCGATTCGATGCTTCTCCCAGACCGATGCATAGAGGGCGAAGAGCGATGCTTGGAAGAACACCTGCAGCGTCTGCTGGCCGATCCCGCACGAGAGGTCCGCGATGGAGTCGTGCAAGGCGTAGGTCGGATCCGCGCGTTTCCGTGTGAGGAAGCGCTCGAGCGCGATCAGCGCGAAGAAGAACGGAATGGCGGCCGCGATCAGCCGAGCGTCCATCGCGCGTTCGAGCATAGCTCCGAGTCGGCATGAGCGCTTCGAGGAGCGCAATTTCTGCCTCGCGCAGCGCGCGTCCGTTCCTGGTAGCTTCCCGGCGATGTCCTCCGAGCTCGATCCACGCGGCATGAAGCGGGTTTCATCCGGGCAGTTCCACCCTCTCGGCGCGACTCCGTCTGCCGACGGTGTGAATTTCGCCCTCTACAGCCGAGATGCCAGCGAGGTGTTCCTGCTCCTCTTCGATTCACCCGGGGGGCCTCCGACCGACGTGATCCGGCTGCCGCGTCGCACGCGTTTCATCTTCCATGGGTTCGTTCATGGGCTGCGGCCTGGACAGCTCTACGCCTACAAGGTGCGAGGCCCGTTCGAGCCGGCGCACGGCCTGCGCTTCAACGAGCACAAGCTCTTGCTCGACCCGTACGCGCGTGCGTTCACGGGCAAGCCAGTGAACCGCGAGAACCTCTTGCTCGGCTACGACCCGTACGCGCCGTCGCGGGATCTCACCCTCGATACCCGGGATTCGACGGACGTCATGCCGAAGTGCGTCGTCACGGATGACACCTTCGACTGGGACGGCGACCGGCCACCCAACATCCCTTTCGAACAACTGTTGCTCTACGAGGTGCACGTCAAGGGCTTCACCGCTCACCCGTCGTCGGGAGTGCGACAGCCCGGTACGTATCTCGGCTTCATCGAGAAGATCCCGCATCTCGTGGAGCTAGGCGTGAACGCGGTGGAGCTCCTCCCAGTCCACGAGTACTACGTGGACGACTTCTTGGCGGCTCATGGCCGCACGAACTACTGGGGCTACAACACGCTGGGGTTCTTCGCACCCGAGTCCTCCTATGCCTACGGCCAGGCGCCGGGCGCCGCCGTGCGCGAGATGAAGATGTTGGTGCGTGAGCTGCATCGCGCTGGCATCGAAGTGATCCTGGACGTGGTCTACAACCACACCGCCGAGGGCAACGAGCTCGGGCCCACGATGAGTTTCCGGGGCATCGACAACCGCACGTACTACCTCTTGGCCGGAGACGACTCGGCGCGCGGGCGCTACTACATGAACTTCAGCGGCTGCGGCAACAGCATGAACCTGGCAGATCCAGCCGTGATCCGCTTCGTCATGGACTCGCTCCGCTACTGGGTCGAAGTGATGCACGTGGACGGCTTCCGGTTCGACCTGGCTTCCGTGCTCGGACGCGAGGAAGGGACCTTCAAGGCTGCGGCGTCGTTCTTCGACGCCATTTCTCAGGATCCGACGCTGTCGCGCGTGAAACTCATCGCCGAGCCGTGGGACCTCGGGACCTACCAGGTGGGGAACTTCCCAGTGGACTGGTCGGAGTGGAACGGTCGATTTCGCGACACCCTGCGCAAGTTCGCCAAAGGGGACCCAGGGCAGCTGCGCGAGGCTGGCTACAGGCTGACCGGCTCGCAGGATCTCTACGGTGAGGATGGGCGCACGCCGTACAACAGCGTGAACTTCGTCACCTGCCACGACGGGTTCACCCTCTACGACTTGGTCGCCTACGACCGGAAGCACAACGAGGCCAACGGTGAAGACAACCGCGACGGCTGCAACGACAACCACTCTTGGAACTCGGGAGCGGAGGGCGAGACCTCGGATCCGGCGGTGAACGCCTTGCGGCGTCAGATCGCCAAGAACCACGTGTGCCACCTGCTGTTCTCCGCTGGTACTCCCATGTTGCTCGGCGGGGACGAGTTCTTGCGCACGCAGCGCGGCAACAACAACGCGTACTGTCAGGACAACGAGATCTCCTGGTTCGATTGGTCGCTTCGCGAGAGGAATCGCGAGTTCTTCCGGTTCGTGCAGAAGGCCGTGCGTTTCCGTCGAAAGTACCCGGTGCTCGCACGACGCAGCCACTTCTCGGGCCGGGATTGGAACCAGAACAAAGAACCCGACATTCGCTGGTATGGGCAAGCTCTGGACGAGCCGGCTTGGATCGATACCGAAGCTCGCACGCTCGCCTACCAACTCGATGGGACCGAGGCGGAGTCGGGCCCGGGGAACTACTTTCTGTTCGTGATCTTGAACGCCTCCCACGAGATGCGCGGGGTGAAGCTGCCCAAGCTCGACGGCTACCTCTGGCATCGGGTCATCGACACGCACCTCCCGGACGGCGCCGACTTCGTCGAGGATGGCTCGGAGGTGCTCCTCGAACCCCAAACCGAATACCTCGTGTCGGCGAGAAGCACGGTGGTCCTGCTCGGACGCGGGCCAACCCCCTGAGTGTGGGCGAAGCTCCCACCCGAACCCGGAGTTCGCGCGATTCGGTGTCTGTGCGAAGATGGGAAGGATGGCTCATGGGCGCTGGTTCTTTGCTTGCCTCGCCTGCTTGGCGCTGAACGAGCTCGCCGGATGTGCCGGCTCTTCGAGCGACGGCGGGGGAGGCCCCGACGCGGCAGCGTGTGGAGTGGGGACCGAGTCGTGCGGGGGCGTCTGCACCAACACCGGCGTGGACCCCAAGAACTGTGGTGCGTGCGGCAAGGCCTGCCTCGCCGGCGAGAGCTGCGTGGACGGAGCATGTTCTGGCAGCTGTTGGGGCAATCAGCTTTCTTGCGCCGGCGCCTGCACCGACACCGACAGCGACCCGAAGAACTGCGGAGCTTGCGCCAACGCGTGTGACGCCGGGCAGGTCTGCTCCGGGGCTCAGTGCGGAGCGAAATGCGCCGCGGGCACGGCCGCGTGCGCCGGGGTCTGTGTGGACACGGTGAGCGATCCGGCGAACTGCGGCAGCTGCGGAAACATCTGTTTTGCGGGCGAAGTCTGCTCCGGCGGAGTTTGCAGTTCGAGTTGTGGCGGAGGTCTCGCGACCTGTGGCGGCAAGTGCGTGGACGTGAGCTCCGATCCCAAGAACTGTGGCGCCTGTGGCACCCTGTGCGCCGTCGCCATCGGCGAGGTGTGCTCGCTCGGCAAGTGTGGCCTCTCGTGTTTGGGTGGGACCACGAACTGCAGCAACACCTGCGTCGACACCAAGGTCGACCCGAAGAACTGCGGCAACTGCTCCAACGCCTGCGCGAACGGTGAGCTCTGCAGCGACGGGCAGTGTGCGCTGTCCTGCGGCGGCGGCAGCACGGCGTGCTCGGGCAAGTGTGTCGACACCAACATCGACCCGGCCCACTGTGGCGGTTGCGCCAAGCCCTGCCCTTCCGGGCAGTCCTGCCAGGCTGGCCAGTGCACGCTCACCTGCAGCGGCGGCCTCACCAAGTGCGGCAGCGTGTGTGTGGACACCCAGACGAGCCTCCAGCACTGCGGTGGCTGCAGCAAGCCGTGTAGCTCCGGGCAGACCTGCGTCGCTGGCGCGTGTCAGATCGTGTGTTCGGGTGGCACATCCAACTGCAACAACCAGTGCGTGAACAAGAACACCGACCCGCTCAATTGCGGCGCGTGCGGCACCCAGTGCACCGCTGGCCAGTCGTGCGTGAACGCATCGTGTCAACTCGTTTGCACCACGGGCATGACGAACTGCAGCAACAAGTGCGTCGATCTGAAAATCGACCCGGCCAACTGCGGCTCCTGCGGGCAAGCTTGCCCCTCGGGGCAGAGCTGTCAGAACGGCGCGTGCACGCTGGTGTGCGGCGGCGGGCTCACCAATTGCTCGAACCAGTGCGTCAACCTCAACACTGACGAAAACCACTGCGGGAACTGCGCCACGACCTGCACCGCCGCCCAGACCTGCACGAGCGGCGCTTGCGTGTCCACCTGCGATCCGAACCTGAACCTCGCGACCACGGGTACCGGAACGACGAGCGGCGGCGGCGTGAGCAGTCTGGGCGCCGACAACATCAACGACGGATACCCGGAAGCGCAGTGCAGCGCGCAGGGTTGGCATTGGATCACCGCGGACACCACGCCTGCGACGGCTTGGGCCGAGATCGCTTGGACCAGCGCCAAGACCGTGGGTCGCGTTCACATGGACACTGCTGCGTGCGCTGTGGCCGGGTGTGGAATCATTGCCGGACGCACGGTCGCTGGCGGCACGATCCAGTGGTGGAACGGTTCGAGTTGGGTCACGGCCGGCACGGTTTCTGGCAAGACCGACGACTGGGATTTCGTGTTCCCCGCGCCGGTCTCGACCACCAAGGTCCGGGTCTACGGGCTCTCCGCCGCCCCCTGCGGAATGGCGCAAAACCCAGTGGTCTACGAGCTCCAAGTGTTCGGTTGCTGAGCGCCGCCGCCGTTACCGCTAGCGTGTCATACTCGCGGCCATGCGCTGCCGAACCGCCTGCCTCTGCGTGGCACTCGCTCTCACCGCGAGCACCGCGTCCGCCGTGGAGTACGTGAACGACCCGCTCTCGAACGCGAGCGCACCGAACCGCGGGAACAAGGGCGGTGCCTTCTCCGCCAACGGTTGGACGACGTCGCAGGAGTCCGATGCAGTTTGGTGGGAAATCGACGAAGCGCTGCCCAGCGGCCGCATCGAATACACCGTCACCGGTATATCGACTGCGACGTCGCTGACCGGTGCCGACCACGACATCCTCACGATGTACCAGGCGCCCACCGGGCAGGCGGAGCCCATCGCATACAGCCCGTATTTCCGTAACAACGACTTCAAGGCCTTCACGCGCATCTTCGGTCAGCAAGAACCCGGCCGGAACGGCGCCATGAAGCTCGAGGTGGCGTTCTGCCCGCGCGGCGCCCCCTGGTACCACGACGAGGTGTGCACTCAGGCCTGCGACGGTTCGGGCCTCGGTTACGCGAATGGCAACGACAAGGACATCGGTTGGGATGGCGCCAAGGCCTACCGTATGGCGCTCGAATGGGGCGGCGGGAAGTTCACGTTCTATCGCGACAACGTCTCGCTCGGCAGCGTGAACTACCCAGGCACCTACGCTCCGAAGCCTCTCCGCGTGCGCATCGGGTCGCCCCGCCACGACGGCGTCTATCCCGGCCTGGCGCTCATGCCGAAGGGCCTCGTCTTCAAAGACGTCCTCGTCACCGGAACTCCCGGCACCATGACGCCGGTGTGCGGCAGCACCGGAAGCGGTGGCAGTGGCGGCAGCGGTGGCAGCTCGGGAACTGGCGGAGGTCCCGCGGATTCCGGGAGTCCCGACGCGGGCAGCCACACGGACGAGTACACCGTTCTCGCCGACGTCACTGCGGCCAGCTGGGAGAGCGGAGTCTTCCCCGATGTGAACGATCTGAACCCGGAGGGCGACGGCGCGTCACCCCTTGCCGTGGCGTACCTCCGGTTCCCAGCCGTCACCGGCAACGTGTCCCTCGCCGTGCTGCGCCTTCGCACCGCCACGAGCGGCTCGGCCGCCGGCGGGTCGGGCGTAATTTGTCCCGTTTCGGACGACACCTGGACCGAGACCGCCATGACTTGGGCCACGAGACCTGCCGTCGGTGCGAACTGCGTGGGCACGCCGAGCTCGGTGGATCCAGACATGAACGTCGAGTGGGACGTCACGAGCTTGGTCCAAGCCGGGAAGAACGTGAACCTCGCCGTGGTCTCCCTCGACCAGAACGGAGTTCACTATCTGTCGAAGGAGGGCAGTTCCAGCTACGCACCGCACCTCACCGTCACGACGAAGGCGGCCACGACGAGTGATGCTGGCGTGGGCGGCGCCGGCACGGGTGGGGGTGGGTTCGGCAACGCCGGAGGCATCTCGCCGAGCGGCGGCACCGGTACGGGCGGCAGCGGCGTCAGCGGCGGCACCACCGAGGGCGGAGACGACGGTTGCGGCTGTCGAACGCCGGCGCGCTCGGGCGGCACGGGGCTCGCCCTCTCTCTCTCTGCACTCACGTGGGCTCTGCTCCGCCGCCGGCGCGCCGGTTGAGGCCCTCGAGTATGCGCATCCTGCTCGTCGTGGCGCTCGGTCTGTCGGCGCTCGGTTGCGGCGCCGAAGACGAATCGGCTACCGCCGGCTTCGACCCGTGCTGGTGCAACTTCCGAGACGACTCCCGGAACCCCCTGATCGAAGCGCCCAGCACCAATGTGATCGGCGATCCGACCTACCTGCGCCCGGAGGAGGCACCGGACGGTCTCTGGCATCTCTTCGCGTACACCCCCGCCGGGATCTACGGCTTCCGCTCCGAGAACGGCATTCACTGGACGCCCGACGACGCACCCATCGCCCTCGGATTTCGACCGTTCGTCTTCGTCGACGCGGGGAGCTACCACCTCTTCTACCAACGCTATGACACGCCGCAGAGCTCCCACCTCGAGGTCATCGTCAGCCAGGACCTCGTCACGTGGACCCCACCCGATAGCGTGCTGCCGACGTCCCTTCCGTTCGAGAAGGAGCTCAGCCAGGGCGTGGTCAGCAACCCCTTCGTGGAGCGGCGCGACGCCGAGTATTGGCTCTACTACAGCGCCGACCAAGGCCTCCTGAAGGACTCCGGTGTGTACGAGCCGCGGCACCTTTCGTTCGCCACCGCCAGCGAGCTCCACGGCCCGTACACCAAACACGGCACTCCCATTTGGTCGCCGAGCGACGCCGACCCTTGGTTCAACTTGGGTATTGGATCGTTGAAGGTGTTCGCTGAGCCCTGGCAGGGCAAGCGCATCGCTTTCGCCAATGGGCTCTACGCCGAGCCCGATGGCACCACCCACTCGGCGATCCACCTCGTGGCTTCCGAGGATGGCGTCAGCTGGCAGAAGCTCTGCTCCGAGCCGATCTTGGCGCCGAGCGGCAAGGCCGACTGGAAGCGCGCGTACGTGTACGCGTTCGACGCGAAGCGCGTGAAGAACGAGATCTGGCTCTATTACAACGCGCGCGACGGGTGGGCGGCGGCCACCGAACGCTTGGGTCTCGCGCGCCTGCGACTGTCCGAGAACTTGGACGACATGGCCGTCTGCGGCGCGAACTGACCCGAGCTCAGAGCGCTGGCGGGAACAGGGTCGTGTCGATCTTCGGCTTGGTTTTGCTGGCGGGTACCGTCGCAAAGCCGCCGCCCGCCTGAGAGACCTCGACGTCGATGTCGACCAAAGCGTCGTTGCAGCGGAGGAGCATGACTTCGATGGGCAGATCGCCTGCCGGGAAGTTCGCGCTCGGAGCATCAGCGGTCAAATCCGGCGCTGCGTGTCCGTGAACCTCGAGGAACAGATCGTTGGAATTGGCGCTGCCGACCTTGGTGCCGAGCCAGGCCCAGAGCCCATCTTTGACGCTGTCGTCCTTCTCACGCATCGAGAGTGAGCCGGCGGGTTGGTTCAAGGTCCCTAGGTAGAGGACGACGAAGTTGAACTGATCGCTGAGCTCCGTGCCGCCCAGATCCGAGAAGCCCGGCACGTCGGTCACCGAGAATTGGTTCAAGCCCGTCGGGTCCTTCCAAGGGCTGAGTGGTGCGCCGGCGACCAGGTCTTCGTCGAGCGGCTGCTCGCTGGACTTCCCGCGTGCGAATTCCCAGATCACGGCGCGGTTGGGGGCGGTGAGACTGCTCGACTCGCAGAAAGCGTTGGCCATGGCGCCGGTGGAGCTGAACGAGCGCACGATGGCTGTGAGCCCCGTGGTCGGGGGCGGCCACGGGCCTTCGTCGAAGGTCTCGACGTCGGAGCCGCTGGTCACCCGGAGCTGCTTCGGCGGGCCCGCCAGGAGCTCGACGGAGAACGTCTCTTTCTTGCCGTTCTCCGCATCGGGTGGGTAGCCCGACGGAACGTTGATGGTGGTGTTCAGCGTCTTGCCATCCGCGCCGACTTGCATGATCCGAAGGCGACGTCGGCGCGCAGGTCCGTACGGGTTTTGAGTCTCCGCCCAGAACAGGTTGAGCGCGTCGAACTCGAGTTCGTAGGCGCGCTCTTTGCCAGCACGGGTCTGTTTCGCGTGCCACTTGGTCTTGCCTAGCGCAGCGAGCAGTTGAGCCGCCGCGTTGCCGCCCGACCCGCCACTCCCGCCGCTGGCGCTGCTTCCACCGGCGCCTCCGCTGCCTCCACTCGCACCGCCGCTTCCGCCGAGGGAGCCGCCAGAGCCCCCCGCGGAGCTCCCGCCCGTCGCTTGACCTGCAGCTCCGCCCGCTCCGCCGCTTCCACCGCCGCCGACGTTGGGCGACGGACTGCCTCCGCCTTCCGCGCTGCAGCCAACGAGGCCCAGGGCCATGAGCGCGGCGTGCGAGGCGCGCGGCCGTCGGCGCCGAGCCGCGAGCCACGCCAGAGCGAGCGCGAACGCCAAGCTGGCGGGCGCGGATGACCGCCGCCCGGGCAGCGCGCAGCCACATCCGCCTTCGTCCGCGCTCGAGCCGGGTCCCGTCGCGGGGACGCCGCTGCCGCCGGTGCCACCGCTCGAACTGCCGCCACCCGACCCGCCGGCGCCGCCGATACCCGGAGGCGGATCGGGCAAGCCCGGGATCTGCAGGCCGATGCAGGCGAGCGGGCCCGGTCCGAACGTGGGCGGCAGCGCACGCGTGATGGTGCCGCGATGTGCGCCGTCGGTAATCAAGGACTCGAGATCCGTGAGCTTGCACACCGCCTCGCTCGGGGCCTTGGAAAAGGCATTGAGCTGACCGTCGTGACACTCGATGGGGCTGTCGTCGCTGACGACGGCCGCGCGCGCAGCGCCGCTCTTCCACAAGCTGAGCAGGGCTGCGACGTCGGTGCCCAGCGGGAACACCGCCTGCTTGAGGTAGTCGCAGACCCCCGGCTGCATCCAGGCCGGCGTGTGCGAAGCGTCGAAGCTCACGGGGCCGACGGTCGGGTCGTCGCCGGGCGGGAGCACCGCGCGGTGATCGGCTAGCGCCGTCGCCGCGATGTTGAACGAGTGACCGTAGAGCCCGCTGTCGAAGAGTTGCTCCAAGAACGTTCCGCTCTCCCCGGCCGGGATCGCAGCCGACAGTCGCGTGACGTACTCCGCCTTCACCACGGCGAACTCGGCTTTGTACTCGTCGACCAGATCCGAGACGTAGGTCTCGGCTTCGTCGATGACGTAGCCCTTGATGGCGTCCTTGATGGGCGTCACGACCGGATCGAGCAGCGCCGCGATCACGTTCGGGATCGAGATGTTGACGCCGACGGCCTCGAGGGCGTTCTGGAGCTCGAGAAACCAACCCGGCAGGACGGCGTTGGACAGAGCTTCGTAGTCGATGGTGGTCAGGTTCTGCGCCCAGACCGTGAGCGGCAGGAACGCGGTGGCGACGTCGTTCTTGTCGATGTCGAAGCCGTTCCCTCCGGCCACGAGCGGCGTGTTGAGTCGGTTCGAGAGGTTCTCGACCACCGCGAGGTAGGCCGGCAGGAACGCGAACAGGTCGTCGTGCAGCTTGTCGCTGATCTTGTCGAACGCCGAGGGCAGCGGTTGGTTCTTGGCGTCGTAGCGGGGCGCGAGCAGCGCGACATAGGTCTTGTACTTGCCGTACAGGCTCGGGCAAGTCGCACTGCACTTGGTCGTGTCGTCGTTGGTGCCAATCTTGCCGTCGGTGCCCGGTCCCACGCCCAGGGTCGCCCCGTCCGCGGTGCTCGAGCTCGAGAGGTCCTGGATGGCTTTCTCGATCGTGTCGCGCACGCCCTTTCGCTCGTCGTCGAGGAACCGGAGGTAGCGCGGTGCCAGGGAGAGCGAGTCGGCGGTCGCGAGCTTGGCCTTGGGGATGAGCACCGTGAGCAGTGCGCCCGGGTTTTGGCTCTGGGTGGCTTCGAACTTCTTCAGCGCGCGGTCGCTCATCACCTTCCAGAGCGGGCTCGATTCGTTGAAGTAGGCGCGCTCGACGAAGCTCTTGGGGATGGTGTGGGAAAGCTCCGCGCTCGTGAACGAATCCGGTGACAGACCGAACGCCGCGTCCTGCACCATGTTCTCGGCGATGATGTGCCGGACCACGTTGCTCCAAGATTGCTGACGATTGCTCGTAATGGGAGCCAGCGTGAACGTCTCACCCGTGAGGTAGTTCACGTAGTGGTGCGCGATGGCGTCCGTCGCGCCGTGGAGGAAGCAGCCGAGTGCGTAGGCGCGCTCCTCGGGCAACAGCGCTTCCTGATAGAGGAGCTCGCACTGTTCGTAGGGCCGCTGGCCGACGGCGTGGGAAGGGTCGGTCATGCCCGGGAAGGCCATGTTGTCCGGCCCGATGGCGCCTGCGCGGAACTCGAGCGGGTGGTTCGTCAGGGCGTCGACGTCCTCCGCCTTCAGGCTGACGGCGTAATTGCCGAAGCGGAGCGGCACGCTCTGGCCCCCGTTCTGGATCAGCGCCTTCCGTACGTCGTTGGCGAGCTTGATGTGGAAGCGCGTGGTGAACGCCTGTGCGTCGCTCCCGCTCGAGACCGCTGCACAGAAGCCGAGCACCCCGAGCCCGATGCGAGCGTTGCGCATCGGCCCAGTATATCAGCATGGGCGAACGTGGTATCGGCGGAGATCATGCTGGTTTTGGTTTTGAATGCCGGCTCATCGACGCTCAAGGCACAGCTCGTCGATCCGGAGTCGGGAGCGGTGGTGGAGAAGCTCCTGGTCGAACGCATCGGCGAGGGGGGCCGCACCTACGAAGCGGCGGTCGGCGAGGTCTTGGCTGCCACCAGCGGCCACGCGATTTCGGCGGTTGGGCACCGCGTCGTCCACGGCGGCTCGGACTTCACCAGCGCCGTCGCCATCGACGACGCGGTCGAGAGCGCCATCGAACGCTGCATCCCGCTCGCTCCTTTGCACAATCCCGCGAACCTGGCGGGGATTCGCGGGGCGCGCAGGGTGCTGCCGCTCGTTCCGCACGTGGCGGTGTTCGATACCGCGTTCCACGCCCGAATCCCGCGCCGCGCTTCGGCGTACGCCATCGACCAGGACGTCGCCGCGCGCCACGGGATTCGTCGCTTCGGCTTCCACGGCACCTCCCACGCCTACGTCGCCGAGCTCGCTGCGAAGGCGCTGCATCGGCCGCTCTCGGATCTGCGCATCGTCACACTGCACCTCGGCAACGGCGCCAGCGCGTGCGCCGTGGAGCACGGTCATTCGACCGAGACCAGCATGGGAATGACTCCACTCGAAGGCTTGGTCATGGGGACGCGGTCCGGCGATCTCGATGCCGGCGCGCTGCTCCTCTTGCTCCGCGCGGGCTACGATGCCGAAAGCCTCGATCGTCTCTTGAACCACGAGAGCGGACTCTCCGGATTGTCGGGCGTGGGGAACGACCTCCGCGACATCGAGCGCCGCGCCGAGGCCGGTGACGATCGTTGCAGGC
The DNA here is from genome assembly GCA_046351435.1 of Polyangiaceae bacterium. Classification (GTDB taxonomy): domain Bacteria; phylum Myxococcota_A; class Polyangia; order Polyangiales; family Polyangiaceae; genus JADJKB01. Next base: position 85,143 of record JAXLYN010000011.1, on the reverse strand, counting down.
TCGCCATCACCGTGTTTTCGCACCGCGTGCGCAAGTACATCGGCGCCTACGCCGCGGTGATGGGCGGGCTCGACGCCGTGGTGTTCACCGGTGGCATCGGAGAAAACAGCGCCACCATGCGCCGCCGCATTCTCCAGCGCTTCGACTTCGTCGGCATCGAGCTCGACGAAGACAAGAACGCAGATGCGAAGGTGTCACACGAGACGCCGGTGGCCTTCGTGACAACCGACCACTCGGGCGTGCATGGCCTCGTGGTGAAGACCAACGAAGAGCTGTCCATCGCCCGGCAGACGGTGGCGGTCCTTCGCGAGCGGGAGCGCGCCCGACCGGAGACTCCAATCCCCATCGCGATCAGCGCGCGCCACGTCCACCTCACGCTGGAGACTTTTGCGGCGCTGTTCGGTCAGGACGCCACGCCGAGCCGGGAACGAGACATCTCGCAGCCCGGCCAATACGCCTGTCGCGAAGTCGTGAACCTGATCGGCCCGCGCGGTCGCATCGACGGCGTGCGGCTCTTGGGGCCGCTCCGCCCGAAGAACCAGGTGGAGGTCTCGCGCACCGACGAATTCAAGTTGGGCGTCGATGCGCCCATACGCGATTCGGGCAACACCGAAGGCTCGGCCCCCATCGTGCTCGAAGGCCCGAAGGGGCAGGTCTCCCTGAGCGAAGGGCTGATCTGCGCCAAGCGCCACATCCACATGGCTCCCGAGGACGCTCAGCGCTTTCACGTGACCGATGGCGAGGAAGTGGAGGTCGCCATCAGTGGGGGCCCGCGGGACCTCGTGTTCGGTGACGTCGTCGTGCGGGTCAGCCCGAAGTTCAAGCTGGAGATGCACATCGACACCGACGAGGCCAACGCCGCGGAGCTCGACCCGAACGCGACGGGCGAGCTGACCTATACCGACGTCCTCGGCGCCCACGCGCTGCTCTCGCCGAAGCGCGTGCGGCGGCCCGGCTGAGCGTCCTCGGGCGTCCCGTCGCGCTGCGTCATCGGGGCCTCCAGCGGTGCCTCTTGACGGAGTCGGGCGACGGGCTCTACCAACGGGGCGATGGACCAGCGCGAGCCCGAGACGGTCGGCGACGTGATGACCACCCAGGTGGTCACGGTTACCGAGGACGACACCATCGCATCGCTCGACGAAGGCTTCAAACGCTTCCACTTCCGGCACATGCCCGTCACGCGAGGGGACAAGCTCGTCGGGCTCGTCACCCACCGGGACCTGCTCCACGCCTCGTCGAGCTTCCTGTCTTCCATCGCTGAAAAGCGCGACGCGCTCATCTACCAGCAGCCGGTGAAGCTCATCATGCAAGAGAACGTGATCACCGTCGCGCCCAGCGCGCCGCTGCTCGACGCCGCGCGCCTGATGTGGGACTCGAAGCTCGGGTGCTTGCCCGTGGTCGAGGGCGAAGATCACCTGGTCGGTATCGTCACCGAAGCCGACTTTCTCCGACTCTGGATCCTGCACCTCGCCCACGGTGAGCGACCGCCGCCGCCGAGCGCGATGCTTCGCTGAGCCCCGCGCAGCCACAAACGCCGAACGGCCGCCCGCCGTTTCCGACGCGCGGCCGCTCGAGCTCTCGGGTGGGTTCAGCCCGCCATCTTCTTCACGACGTCGACCACGCTCTGGACGCTGGCCGCGCTCTTCGCGAGCATCGCCTTCTCCTCGTCGTTGAGCGGGATCTCGAGGATCTTCTCGACGCCACCGGCTCCGACCACCACGGGTACGCCCATGTAGAGGTCCTTGTAGCCGTATTGGCCCGTGAGATACGCCGCGCAGGGCAGGAGGCGCTTCTGATCGCCGAGGTAGGCCTCTGCCATGGCGATGGAGGCAGCCGCGGGTGCGTAATATGCGCTCGTTCCCATCAGGCTCACGATCTCGCCGCCGCCCTTGCGGGTGCGATCGACGATGGTCGAGAGCTTGTCTTTGGCGATCATTTGCGGGAGCGGGACGCCGCTGATGGTGCAGTAGCTCAGGATCGGCACCATGTCGTCGCCGTGGCCGCCGAGCACCATGGCGCGGATGTCTTTGATGCTGGCACCGAGCTCGCGGGCGAGGAACAGCGTGAAGCGCGCGCTGTCCAACACGCCTGCCATGCCCACCACCTTCTCGGCAGCGAAGCCCGTGCGGCGCTTGAGCTCGTAGACCATCGCGTCGAGCGGATTCGAAATCACGATCACGAACGCATTGGGGCAGTGCTTCTTGGCGTTGTCCGCGACGTCGCGGATGATCGGCAGGTTCACGCCCACGAGGTCGTCGCGGCTCTGACCCGGCTTGCGGGGAATGCCGGCCGTGATGATCAGCACGTCGGCGCCAGCGCAGTCCGCCCAGTTGGCGGTGCCGGTGACCTTCACGTCTCCGCCGTTCAGGGCCGAGCTCTGCTCGAGGTCGAGGGCTTTGCCCTTGGCGAAGTTCTCCTTGGCCGGGATGTCGAACAACACGACGTCGCCGAGCTGCTTCGCAACGCACAGATTGGCGAGCTCGCCGCCGATGTTGCCTGCACCGATGAGAGCGATCTTCTTCCTGGCCATGGTGAACCTTTCTTTCTTGGCCGGCTCGCTGGCGAGCACGTCCGCGGGAAGGCGGACGGCGCGGGGCCGGAGACTCGGCGCGGGACGAATAGCTCGACGGAGGGGAGAGGGCAATCGGCTGGCCAGCGGCCTGGACCCGCAGAAATGGCGTGCGTTCCGGGGCGGGGCTCAACTGATGCCTGGAGCGCTGGCCGGACGCTGGTACCCTGTCGAGAAATGGTGCGGTTCGCCACGTTCTTGGCGCTCTTCGGGCTCGCGCTTTGCGTTCCGCTCGCATGTGGCATCGAGGAGAAGGGCGCGGCGGATCCGTCGGCGGACGCGGGCACTGACGCCGATTCGGGGCACAGCGTTTCCTCGTCCTGCTTTCCACCGGCCAAAGCGTGCCCCGACGGCAAGGGGGAGCTCACGTGCGTGAGCGGCGACGACCCTTCGAGCGGATGTCTCGCTTCGACGGCGTGCGCGCCGTGCGTAGTCCCCCATGCGACTGCGGCGTGCGCAGCGGGCGTCGGTTGCGCCGTCGGGACGTGCGACAGCGGTTGGCAAGACTGCAACAAGGATCCCAGCGATGGCTGCGAGGCCAACGTCGCCAACGATCCGACTCACTGCGGTGACTGCAACACGAGCTGCACCATCACCAATCCGACCTACGTTTGCATCGAGTCGAAGTGCGTCGAGAACCCGTGCTCGCCGCCGACCCAAGGCAACTGCGACAACGACCTCGCGAACGGCTGCGAAACCGACCTGACCACCAACGCCAACAACTGCGGGTTCTGCGGGAACACGTGCAAGCTGCCTCACGCAAAAGCCGCGTGCGAGGCCAACCCCAGCGGTACGCCCATCGCTCGCTGCGTCGTCGAGAAGTGCGACGAGGGCTGGGCCGACTGCGACAACAATCCCGCCAACGGCTGCGAGAACAACTCGAGCACCGACCCGTCGACCTGCGGCGGCTGCGGCAAGAAGTGCAACTCCACCAACGGCGTGGCCGGTTGCGTGAACGGCGAGTGCGCGCTGTTGTGCAATCCCGGGTTCGGCAACTGCGACAACAACCTGGACAACGGCTGCGAGGTCGACCTGAACAGTCACGTGTCGCACTGCGGTGCATGCGGCAGCGCCTGTTCTGCGCAGAACGGCTCTCCCGCCTGTGTCGCAGGCAAGTGTACGACGGGTGGTTGCAGCACGGGCTACGCCGATTGCGACAACAACGCGGCCAACGGTTGCGAGACTCAAACCACCAACGACCCGAAGCACTGTGGTGGTTGCACCACCGACTGCGCAGGCACGGCCAACGGGTTCGCCACCTGCAGCAATGGCGCTTGCGGTGTGGGTTGCTCACCCGGCTACGCCACGTGCGGCTCGACGACGACCTGTTACGACACTCTGACGGATCCCGCCCACTGCGGCTCGACCTGCAAAGCTTGCCCGGTGCCCACCCAAGGCAGCGGTCATCCGGCCTGCTCCGGCGGTAACTGCGGCATCACCTGCGACTCGCCTTTCAGCGCTTGCGGTAGCGCGTGCGTGGACCTCAAGAACGACAAGGCGAACTGCGGGACGTGTGGCAAAGTCTGCACGGCCGCCCAAGGCGGCTCGGCGAATTGTGTGAACGGGAACTGCGTGGTGAGCTGCCCGAGCGGCGTGGCCATCTGCAACAACCAGTGCGTCGACATCTACAACGACTCGAGCAACTGCGGGCAGTGCGGGCGAGTGTGCGGAGTGAATCAGCAGTGTCAGGCCGGCAATTGCGTCTGCAAGCCGTTCTGGCCGAACAACTGCGGCCAGTATTGCGCGGTGTGTTGTGGCAAATCGGATTGTGCGCCCAAGAACTGCTGCGCCGGGCTCTTCTGCTGCTGATGGGGACGGTCGTGGAACGCGCCGACGACGCTGCTCTGGTGCTTCCGGCGAAAAGCAGCGCTGCGCGACTCTTCCTCACCTGTGAACACGCGTCCGAACGCCTGCCGGATCCATGGGTTTGGCATCCCGAGGACCGCTGGCTCGCAGGTACGCACTGGGCCTACGACATCGGGGCGGAGCTTCTGACCCGGGATTTGGCGGAGGCCACGGGCGCTCCCGCCGTGCTGTCGCGCTTCAGCCGCCTCCTGGTCGATCCGAACCGCGAGGAGGATTCTCCGGGTCTGATCTTGGAGCGGGCGGAGGGGAAGCTCGTGGTGCTGAACCACGGGCTCGAGTCCGACGAGCGCGAAGCCCGGCTTTCGCGCCTCCACCGGCCGTATCACCAGGCCATCGATCGGGAGCTGGGCCGCTCGCGCGCCCCGGTGGTGCTCGCGCTCCACACGTTCACCCCCGTGTGGAACGGCGTGCCCCGCGAGGTGGAAGTCGGCGTGCTCTTCGATCGCGAAGACGAGCTCGCCGAGCTGGCCCGGCGCGAGCTCGAGAAGACCGGTCTCGTCGTGCGCATGAACGAGCCGTATTCGGGCCAAGCTGGCCTCATCTACAGTGCGGCCCGACACGCAGACGCCCACGGCCTGAAGGCGCTCGAGCTGGAGCTGCGCCAAGACTTGGCTCTCGTCGTCGACGTGCGCGCGAAGGTCGTCGATGCGCTCTCGGCTTTGGCGCGCGCTCTCTAGGTCGCTCAGTTCTCGACGGTCGAGTTGGTGATCTCGATCTTGGTGTCTTCGTGCATGCTGATGCCGGGTTTCGCGTACCAAGAACCGCCGGTGTTCTTCCGGATCACCGAGTCTCGGATCACGATGTTGCCGGAGTGGTCGTTGGTCACGAAGAAGATGGCGCTGCCATGGGCGTTCACCGTGTTGTTCTCGATGAGCGTGCCGCACAAGGTGAGCGTCATGGTGTTGCCGTCGTTGTAGATGGCGCCGCCGCTGCCGCCGCCCGGGGTGCCCGCCTGGGCGGGGTTGGCGCCGTTCCCGGTCGCCTTGTTGTAGGAGAAGAAGCTCTGGATGATGGTCCAGGACACGCCGATGCTGCTGACCCCGCCCCCATTCGATCCGGCGTTGCCGTAGCCGTTCGGGTCGCCCCCGAACGTGGAGTTCACCACGTAGGCTGGTAGCCCCTGGTACTGGCTGAACACGCGCACGGCCGCGCCGCCCACGTCGGGGCCGACGTCGGCGCACACGTTGTTGAAGAATCGGCTGTTGATGATCTTGATGCGCCCGCCACGCGCGAAGATCGCTCCGCCGCCTTCTTCTTCTCCCTTCGCGTTGCCGTCGGCGAAGGTGAGGTTCTGGATGCTGAGCTGTGGGTGATCTTGGTCTTGGCAGTGCGAAGTGGTCCAGACCTGAGCCTCGTCGCAGGTGTTCATGTAGAGGATGCGATGCTGCCCGTCGCCGCTCAGCACGACTTTGCCACCGCCATCGATGACGATCTTCGGTCCCTTGTCGTTGAAGATCTTGGCGGTGGCTTTCATCTTGATCACCACCGGGTCGGGACCGCAGTTGAAAGTGATGACGCCGCCTTTCGCCACGGCGGCGACCACGGCCTCCGAAGTGCAGCTCGCCGGCGTGCCATCGCCGACCACGGTGGTGGGGGACGAGACGTCTTCGGGCAGCGCCTCGTTCGGGATGCCGGTGCTGCACTTGCCGTCGGGATTGCCCGCCGGCGGACCGGACTCGGGGTTGGCCAGCGGATTCGTGATCGTCCCCGCCGAGCCGCCGCCGCCGCCCGTGGCCCCGGCGCTCGTTCCACCGGCCCCGGAGCCGCTCGTTCCACCGGCGCCTCCGCCGCCGCTGGTACCACCCGCGGCGCTGCCTCCCGTGCCGTCGGCGCCGCCAGAGTCGGAGCCGCACCCGAGGGACAGGTTGGACAGGACCAAGAGTGAGAGCGCGGTGAAGCTACGCATCGCTTGCCTCCGTTGCCGGAACCCACCGGCCATTGCTACGAGGATTGCATGCTCGGGTTCCGGCGCCAACCCGCGAGCGCGCTCGCCGAGCGGACTTCGGTGGGAGCGGGTCGGCGGGACATCCCTGTTGGCGCTGATGTAGGCTCCGACCCTTGCCCGAGCCGAACCGCCGCACGGCCGCGATGCCGTTCATCTTGATCGCGGTCCTGATCGACATGGTGTCGATTGGCCTGATCGTGCCCGTGCTCCCGCTCCTCGTCGGCGCGTTCACGCACTCGCAGGCCGATCAATCCTTCTGGTACGGCGCCGTGGCGTTCGCTTTCGGCTTCGCGAACTTCTTCGCCTCGCCGGTGCTCGGTGCGCTTTCGGACAGTTACGGTAGGCGACCGGTGATGCTCCTGGGGTTCTTCGCACTCGCGTTGACGTTCTTCGTCACCGCGCGCGCGACGTCGCTCGCGATGCTGATCGGTGCGCGCTTCGTCGGTGGCGCCATGCAGGCCAATGTCTCGGTGGCCAACGCCTACGTCGCCGACATCACTCCACCCGAGGAGCGAGCGCGACGCTTCGGGCTGCTCGGGGCCATGTTCGGCATCGGGTTCATCCTGGGGCCGGTGCTCGGTGGCTTGCTCGGTTCCATCCGCCTGGAGCTTCCGTTCTACGTGGCGGGCTCGCTCGCGCTGGCGAACTTCGCCTACGGCCTGTTCGTGGTCCCGGAGTCGCTCAGCCGGGAAAATCGCCGGAAATTCTCGTTCTCGCGGGTCACGCCCCTGGCGAGCCTGCGTTCGCTCGCCCGGCTCGAGGGCGTGGGCGGGCTCGTGCTCGTGATCGCCTGCACAGGCCTGGCGCAGTTCGTGACCTACACGACGTGGGTCCTCTACTCGAGCTTCAAGTTCGGTTGGGGGCCGAGAGAGAATGGCGCTGCCCTGGCGGCCGTCGGCATCGCTTCGGTGATTGGCCAGGGCGTGCTCCTCGGGCGCTTGCTGCGTGCGCTCGGCGCGGAGCGGCTGGCGCTCATCGGCCTGCTCTCATCGACCTTCGCCTACGTCGCCTACGGCGCGGTCACCAAGAGTTGGATGATGTTCGTGGTGATTGTGCTGAACCTGCTCGGTACCACCGTATCGGCGACGATTCAGGGCATCATCTCGAGCGCTGCCACCGCCAAGAACCAAGGCCAGACCATGGGTGCCGTGAGCTCTCTCAACAGCCTGATGGCCGTGTTCGCCCCCGCCCTCGGGGCTCCGCTCATGGCGGCCGTGTCCCACTACCCCCGCGGCGACGTTCGGATGGGCGCGCCGTTCTATTTCTGCGCCCTGCTCCAGGCCACCGGCTTGGGCTTCGCGTTCAGACACTTCAAGAAGCAGCCGGCCTCGTCCGGTTGACGCGTGGCGGCGCTCAGTTCGTCGCCCGAATCATGATTGGCGTCGGACCTCCGATGTGGCCGGCGAGCTCCGCGAGCTTGTAGGAGAGCTCGGCGCGCCAGATGGCTCGGTAGGTCGTGCTGCCGATCTTGCCGAAATAGTTGATGGGCTGCTGCGAGTGAGAGGCGAGGGACCCTGAGCTGTCGGTCGCGATGACCTTGAGGGGTTTCGACAGCTCGAAGCTCGAACCGGCCACGCGGGCGATGCGCACCTCGAACACGCGGCCGATGTCGTGCTTCGAAAACGCGGTGAACGCGTCGACGCAATCCGGGCACGCTGCGAGCGCCGCCTTGTATTGGGGATTGCACTTCAGCTGGTAGATGAACTGCCGCGCCATCACGTCGGAGGTGGCCGTGCGCGAGTAGTGCGTGGCCACTGCGGGCGTGAAATCCTTCGGGTTGAAGTAGCGCCACTTGTCCAGGTTGTTCGTGAACGTCCCGAACAGCGTTTGGTTCGAGCCGGCCTTGCGCGAGTAGTTCGTGCCCCCGACCACGATCTGCATCAAGAAGCTGTAGTACTGGTGGTAGTCGTCGTTGCTGAGCCCCGTGGGCAGGATGTCGAACTTCTCGAGGTCCACCACGCTCGGGGCGAGCGTCGACGTGCCGCTGAAGAGCGCCGACACGCTCGCGGGGAAACCCTGAGCGACGAAGAAGTCGTCGTAGTCCTTCATCGCTTTGGGATCGGTGCCGTTGAAACAGCAACCCGTGGAGCAGCTCAGCCCCGAGTAGGCGGCGAGGTCGGGCAAGGGTGCGCCTCCACCCCCGCCGCCGGACCCCGACGTGCCGCCGCTGCCGCCCGAGCTCCCGGCGGTGCCGCCGCCCCCCGAGCTTCCACCTGCGCCGCCACCGCCCGAGCCGCCCGAGCTGGTTCCCCCCGCGCTCGCGCCGCCTGCCCCGCCGCTCGGCGTTCCGCCGCTCGACGTTCCGCCGCTCGACGTTCCGCCGCTCGACGACCCGCCACTCGACGACCCGCCACTCGAGGAGGTGCCGCCGCCTCCGAAGACGCCCGCCGCACCCGCTGCGCCCGCCGCACCCGCTGCCCCGCTGGCGCCGGAGCCGCCGCCGCCCGCGGGTGGGTCGTCATCGATCTTCCCCTCGCCGCACGCCGCGATGAACACGAGCGCGAGCACATGAAAGAGGTTCGGTCGCAGGATTCGCACGGTCATGGATCGGCCTCCGCTGCCCACGTCACCTTGACCGAGGATAGCGTCTCTGTGGAGGGCCCGGCCCGGCCAAAGTGTTGACCCGACCGTCACGAGCGTAAAACCACGGACTCAGCGCGGAGGGGATCGCAAGAACCAGAGTGCGGCTCCGCACAGGAGGAACGCGATCAGCGTGATGGGCGGGAGGCTGCCGGGCCACGTCCCGGGTTTCGTCCAGTTGGCGTAGCCGAGCGGCACGAGGTGTACGGCCGTCAGGACGGGGATCGCCAAAAGCCCTGCGGCTCGGCCCGAGCCGCCGCGATTCCAGACCACGAAGGCCATCATGGCGAGGACGCCGGCGAGCGTGCTCACTCCGCCCGCCCAAGTGAGGTTCGTGCCCGAGAAGAGCACGGGGTAGTTCGTGCCGTCCAAGATCGTGAGCGTCAGCAACATGTGGGTCGTGGAGAGCGCGAACGCCTGCCGGAAGTGATCCTGATTCCAGACCGCCGTTCGCGTCGCGGCAGCGCGCCACGCGGCCACCACGAACAAGACGACCGCGCTCCACGAGAGCGACTTGTTCAAGACGTAGACTGGCAGTGCCGCCCAAGGCACGCCCTTCAGCACGTTGTATCGGATCACGGCGTAGGCCGTGGTTCCGACCAAGGCGCCGAGCAGCGCTCGGTAGGCGGGGCGCTCGCTGGTCATGTGCAGCCTCGACGACTTACACGGGCGCGCCTCGCCGAACAAGGCTGGTGAGGTGCCGCGCCGTTCAAGACACGGTGGCGTCGAGTACGGCGTGTGCTTCGCCCACGCTGAAACGCAAGGCCACCGGATCGCCTGCGCGGAGCCCACGGGCCGGTACCGAGCAGAGCACTGACTCTCCGACGACCTCCATGCGGGCGAACGCATCGGGGGGACCGCTGTGGCGCCCTTGCGCGTCGAGCGCCGATACACCGAGCTCGAGTGGAAGCTCCGACGGTGCGCCGCCCGGGCGCACCGCCAACGTGAGCTGGAGCGTGGGCCCCGCCCTCCGCACCTGCACGTCGAGCCGACGCACGACGCGTTCGAGTCGCTCTCGCCGGTTCTCGCCCACGAGGGCCGTGCCTAGGATCGCCGGGTTCTCCACCGGCTCCGGCCAAGTGGGATCGGAGTCGGCGGGCTCGCGCACCACGGACTTGCCGCAGGCCGCGCAGTGGTCCTTCGAGAGGTCCAAGCGCTGACCGCAGCCCACGCAAACGACGCTGGGCGGAGGGAGTGCCCCGTGACTCACGCGCGGCGACCCTAACCCTCCATGCGCGCGAGGACAATCGACCGACGCCACACCGGGGAACCTCCGGGAAAACTGCCGGGGTTTCCCCGTGTGTGGAGGAGTGCGCAACACTCCCGCGCCGGCCGAGCGCCGAGGGATCTCACATGTGCGCGACGATCGCGGCGGCGAACTCCGAGCACTTCACTTCTTTCGCGCCCTCCATGAGGCGCGCGAAGTCGTAGGTGACCGTCTTGGCGCCGATGGCGCCGTCCATGCCGCGAATGACCAGGTCGGCCGCCTCGCCCCAGCCCAGGTGCCGAAGCATCATCTCGCCCGAGAGGATCACCGAGCCCGGGTTGACCTTGTCGAGGTTGGCGTACTTCGGGGCCGTGCCGTGCGTGGCCTCGAACACCGCGTGGCCCGTCGCGTAGTTGATGTTCCCACCGGGCGCGATTCCGATGCCGCCGACCTGGGCCGCGAGCGCGTCGGAGAGATAGTCACCGTTCAGGTTCAACGTCGCGATCACGTCGAACTCCTTGGGGCGAGTCAGCACCTGCTGCAGCGTGATGTCCGCGATGCTGTCGCGGATCTTGAGCAGCTTCTTCCACTTGCCGTCGCCGTGGGTGGGCATCAAGGCGAGCGCCGCCTTCACCTCGGCGACGATGTCCGCCTGTGCCTCGGGGGGCGCCATGTCGTAGCCGGGCTCGATGAGCTTGGCGTTCCCTTCCGCGCTGAGCTTGGGGTTCTGCTCCACGTTGCCCAGGATCCAGCTCTCGCGCTCGGTCACGCAGGCGGCGCGGAATTCGCGCGTCGCCAGGGCATAGCCCCAGTCGCGGAACGCGCCTTCCGTGAACTTCATGATGTTGCCCTTGTGGACCAGGGTCACGCTCTTGCGCTTGCTGGTGAGCGCGTAGTCGATGGCCGCGCGCACCAGGCGTTCCGTCCCCTCGCGGCTCACCGGCTTGATGCCGATGCCGCTGGTCTCGGGGAAGCGGATCTTCTTCACTCCCATTTCCTTCTGGAGGAAGCCGATGACCTTCTGCGCCTCGGCCGACTCGCTCTCCCACTCGATGCCGGCGTAGATGTCTTCGGTGTTCTCGCGGAAGATCACCATGTCGACGTCGCCTGGACGCTTCACCGGGCTCGGCACGTTGGTGAACCAGCGCACGGGGCGCAGGCAGACGTAGAGGTCGAGCTGCTGGCGGAGAGCGACGTTGAGCGAGCGGATCCCCTTGCCGACCGGCGTGGTGAGCGGCCCCTTGATGCCCACGAGGTACTTCCGGTACGCGTCGACGGTCTCTTCCGGCAACCACGAGTCGAAGAGCTTCTTGCTCTTTTCACCGGCGAACACTTCGTACCACGCGAGCTTCTTCTTGCCACCGTAGGCTTTGGCCACAGCGGCATCGAGCACCGTAGCGGAAGCACGCCAGATGTCGGGCCCCGTGCCATCCCCCTCGATGAACGGGATGATGGGTTGGTCCGGCACCTCGAGCTTCTTGCCGGACATCGTGATTGCATCGCCTGCCTTGGGGGCCTCGAACTTCGCCATGGGAGTCTCCGGGGGAATGAAAAGCGCCCTCCAGTAGATCAGACAGCGGAACGCGGCAAGCGAGCGTCCATTCGCAGGCGGTGGAACGGAGCGCTGATTCGTGGGGAGCCGCTCAGTTGGTGTATCGTTCGTCCCTCGGATGCGTGCTTCGAATCTCCCGTCGGCCGTACTGGGCGCTCTCCTCGTCGCCAGCTGTGGGGGAGCGCCGCTGCCGGCCGACCCCGTTCCCGAGTCGCCGCCCGTCACGCGTCGAGCCGCGAACGCGCCCGACGACTGCGCCGTGGTTCCGGGGAAGCCGCCACCCACGCCGCTCAAACGTGTGTACACGGGGGTCGCGAAGAACGCGCGTTGCGACCGCGAGGTCTACACCATCATGGGCGGGATCAAACACTTCCTCGGTGTGCCCTGCGCCTACTGCCACGACGAGACGGACTACGCCAAGATGACGCACCGGAAAGAGGTGGCGAACTGGATGGCTCGCGAGCTCGTCCCCGCGCTCGAGAAGCAGAAGGGTGGGGAAGTCTGGTGCAACGATTGCCACGTGGTCGAAGGCAAGGGCAAAGCCAAGATCCTCGGCGCTCCGCGGGACAGCCGCTGGGCCGTCGAGTGGATGACCACTCACCTGGTGGAGGACTTCCGCGCGGCTGGCGGCGCGCCTTTGCGCTGCAAGTCGTGCCACGGCGGAAATCCGGGCACGCCCGAGTTCCAGAAGAAGATCATCCTCACCGATCGTCTGCCCGTTCGGCGTGCGGTCGAGCTGGGCGCAGACGCGGGTGCTCCGAGCAGCGACGCTGGAGCGTCGGACTAGCACTCGGACCGCTCAGCACTTGCTGAGGCAGGTGGACGACGCTGACGGGCAATCTTGGCAGGGGAACCAGTCGCAGGTGCTGCTGCTGCAGTACTGCCATTTGTTCGTCCCACAGCACTGCCACTCGTTGCCGCCGTTGTAGAGGCACGAGGCGCCGGTCTTCTTGCCGCAAGCGCCGAAGGCGCATGCCGCGTCGCAGGTCTTCTCCGCACAAGGGTCGCTGCATCCCGAGGTGGTCTTGTCCCCCGGGTTGCATTCCTTCTGGTCCTCGCACACCGGTGGGTCCCAGCTGCCGTTGGCGGCGCACGTCCGCCGCGAGATCCCGCACTTCTGACAGGTGCCGACGTCTTGCTTCTGGCCCGGCGTGCACGTGCCGGTGGTTCCGCCCGTGTTCGTCGTTCCGGCCGTCCCACCGCTGGTGGTGCCCGCGCTGCCGCCGCTCGGCGTTCCGGCGCTCCCGCCGCCACCCGCAACGCCACCGGCACCTCCGCCGTCGTTGCCGCCCGCTCCACTACCTGCTGCGCCGCCGGTCGGTCCGCCGCCACCGCCCAGCGATTCGTTCGTCGCGATGTATGTGTCGTCGGAGCACGCGGCTGCGACCAGGATCGCGCACGCAGTGAGGAGGACCAAGGAGACGTGTTTGAAGGAAGCGATCAACATCCGCAACCCGAACAGGTTTGACATGGATACCACTGGCAGCTCGAGCTACAGAACTGCCACTTGCTCGAGCCGCAGCACTTGAAGTTGGTTCCCGCCTCGTAGTTGCACTGACTGCCAGCTTTCAAGCTGCACTGACTCGGCCACTGGCACGAGTTCGTGCAAACCAGGTGGGAGCATCCGTCGCAGCTGCCCGCCTTGGTCGAGCCGGGGGCGCAAGCGCCCTCTCCAGAACAGCCGCCCCAGGTGCAGCTCGGCGTGCAGGTCTTCTCGCCGCAGTTGCCGCAGGCTTGCTTGGTCCCCGGCGCGCAGGGGCCCTCGCCCGAGCAGCTGCCCCACGTCGGCCAAGTGCAGTCTTGCGCGCACGTCCGCGTCTGCGTCCCGCAGTTGCCGCAGGGTTGACTCGCCGGGTCGCCCGGATTGCACGCCTTCTGGTTTTCGCAGGTCGGAGGATCCCAATGTCCCGTCGCGTTGCAGGTCCGCTGAGCGGTTCCGCACTTCTCGCAGCTGCCGAGCTGTTGGACCGCGCCCGGCGAGCATGTCCCGGTCGCGCCTCCCGCCGAGGTGCCTCCGGCCGAAGTTCCTCCGGCCGAGGTTCCTCCGCTGCCTCCGCTCGGAGTACCTCCCGATGCGACGCCCGCCGAACCCGCGGCGCCGCCCCCGCTCACGCCCCCGTAGGCCCAGCCCCCGCCGGCGGAGATCCCCGCAAACCCGCCTTGTCCCGCGCCCGAGTCCAACGGCTCGATCGGCGTCGGGTCCTCTTCGTCCGTCGCTTGCGCGCAGGCCACGAGCGCAATTCCGAAGAGCAGTAGGCGTAGCACTCTCGGCGCCGACAAGAGCACGAGCAAAGTCTAGCCTGTCTCCGGCGAACGCCCCGTCAGATTTCGATACCGTCCGGATTTTCGGCGCAGGCGCGCCCAGAGACCCCTCGGGCCACCGCTCAGGGTTCCCGGAGAGCCACTCCCGGCGTGGCCACCGACGGCGTCCGGCTCTCGAGGAATGCGTCCGCCTGCTCGAGGGCGGCCTCCACCGTTTCGGTGAAGATCACGCCGTCGGCGCGCGTGAGCTCGGCGCGTTCGAGCAGCGAACGCGGCTGACCCTGCACGCCGACGAGGACGGCGAGCGCGTTTCGATGCCGGAGTCGATCCACGGCGCTCTCCAAATTCACGATGCCCGTGGCGTCCATCACGGGCACCTCCGACATGTCGAACAGCACCACCTTGGTGTCTTTGCCGATCTCCGAGAAGGTGTGCATGGCTTTCTGAGCGGCGCCGAAGAAGAGCGGGCCTTCGATGCGATAGAGCGTCACGCCTTCCGGCACGTGCAAGCCCGAATAGTTGCCTCCCGCTCCCACCAGCTTCGCGTTGGAGACATCGGCCATGCGCCGCATGAAGAGCACCGCTGCGAGCATCACCCCGACGGTGACGGAGATCACCATGTCGAAGACTACGGTGAGCGTGAAGCACGTTGCGAGAACGGCGACGTCGCTCTTGGGTGCGATCTTCGCCATGTGCAACACGTGGCGAACCTCGCTCATGTTCCACGCGATGAGGAGCAGCAGCGCTGCCAGCGACGCCATGGGGAGGTAGCCGAGCAGCGGAGCCAGCGCCAAAACCGATGCGAGCACGAACAGGGCGTGCAGAAAGGACGCGATGGGCGAGCGCGCGCCATAGCGCACGTTGGTGGCGGTGCGAGCGATGGCGCCCGTGGCCGCGAACCCGCCGAAGAATGGCGCTACCAGATTGCCGACGCCTTGAGCGATGAGCTCCACGTCGGGGTCGTGGCGCGTGCCGGCCATGCCGTCGGCGACCACGGCCGAGAGCAGCGACTCGATGGCACCGAGCGTGGCGATGGCGAACGCCGGGCCCGAGAGCTCCCGCACGAGCGAGAGACTGAGGCCGATGGATTGCCCGCTCGGCCCCGGGAATTCCCAAGGCATCACCCAGACCGGCGGCGTACGCGGGATCCCGGGATGGCTCGTTCCGCCCTCCACGTAGCTGAAACGGCTCGCGATGGTGTCGACGTGGAAGCCCGGAACCAAGCGAGACAGGGCGAACGCAGCGAGCCCACCCACCGCGAGGGCCACGAGCGGCGCCGGGAGCTTCTTGGTGATCTTGGGCCAGCCGACCAGAACCAGCAGAGTGATCCCCGCGATGGCTGCGTCCTGCCATCGGGCGCTGGGCAAGGCCTTCACCAGGGCCACCACACGCTCGGGAGTGTGTTCGGGCATGGCGGGAACGCGCAGGCCGAGCACGTCCTTGGACTGCAAGAGGGCGATCACCACGGCGATGCCTGCGGTGAATCCGCTCACGACGGGATACGGCACGAACTGCATGAGCCGTCCCAACCGGGCGTAGCCCATGACGATCAAGAGTGCGCCCGCCAGGAACGACGCCATGAGCAGCCCGCCGAGTCCATAGCGACTCGAGATGGGCGTGAGCAGCACCACGAACGCTGCGGTCGGCCCCGACACCTGCACCGGCGAGCCGCCGAGCAGCGCGATGACCGAACCCGCGACCATCGCCGTGTACAGACCGTGCTGTGGCGGTGCTCCGCTGGCGACCGCGAGCGCCATGCTGAGCGGGAGCGCCACGATGCCGACCACGACGCCAGCCAGGGCGTCGGCCTTCAGGTCGGCGACCCCGTAGCCCTTCCGGAGTCGATCCCGCAGCGCGCACCCGAGCCGTAGCGTGGTCGCGATGGGGAACAGGGACATGGCCAGTCGGGCCCGGCGTCTGGGCATGAATACGGGCGAACCGAGCTCTCGGCGCTCCTCGGAGAAGTCGGGAATCTACGCCTCCCGCCCGGTTCGCGCAAAATCGAAGCGAACGCGCCGGCTCAGCGAGCTCGGAGTCCCAGCACGAATCCGACGACGCCGATCAGGAGCACGATCGGCAGCGCGTAGAGAGTCGACCACAAGAACCCGTAGCCGAGGGAGCGCCCCACGTGGCCTCGACAGTCGTGGCGGTCGCGCGCCAACCGCCCGATGCCGCGGGTCACGAAGTAGTACACGGCGAAGACCGCGAGTGGGATCACGACTTCGACCAACAGCCAAGCCATGGCTGCGGCGAGCGCCAGCAACACGACGACCACCAGGCCCTCCGCGCAACCACCGGCTTGGGCGCAGCCGGACTCGAGCGTCGTTCCTGTTCGATCGAGCCCGGCTCCCGGCTTCGGCAGCTCGACCTTCACGCGATGGTCTTCGGTGAGTCGCCGCCCGCTGTAGAGTAGCCAGCTGAAGAACGCGGACACGCCGAGCCACCACGATGCGAGCACCAGCTCGGCTTCGACCCAATACGGCAGGTGCGCTCCGAGGGGCAACGCGACTGCGGTCAGCAGCATGGCCGCGGTCATCACCAGCGCCGTCGCGCGTCCCGACAGCGGCACGACGCGCCGGGCGACTCGCGCGATGCGCGCGCGATACGGATGGGCCGCGCGCTCGAGGAGCTGAGGGTCGGGCGCGACTTCGGCTTCGCGCTCCAGGAACACCACCGTGGGTCGAGCGTCGGGCTTCGGGCTCGACCAGCCGATCCCCAGCGCCACCAGCGCTCCGATCACCGCCACGGGGAGCCAGATCTCGAGGGAAGGGTGCTGGCCTTCGAGTCGATAGCCGCCGTATGCCAGCGTGAGCGCCAGCGCCAAGAACACCGTGGCGAACGGCCAGCGCGACCCCGGACCCGCCTGGAGCTCTGCCGCGCACGCGTCGCAACACGGCTTGCCGTCGGCCCAGAGGCGGAAACAGTCGTCGCAGAGCGTCGTATTGCAGCGCTGGCAACGCGCGAGCGCACTCAGTGTCGGATGGGCCGCACAGCTGGTCGCTCCGTTCACACGAGGAGCCTACACGGAACGCTGGGTCAATTCGTCAGGGGCTTGCAGCCGAGGAACTTTCCGCCGCCGCACGCACACGCACAGGGTGGCTTTCCCGGGCAGTTGTAGTCGCACTCGCACAGGCACCCGTCCGCCACTGCTTGGCAGTCCGTGCGATCGAAACAGTCACATGGCGAGAGCGACTCGCAAGGTGGGACTGCGCACTTCGAGACCGCGACCTGCCACGTGCCGTTCTGGCACTCGGCGACGGTCTGGGGTGAGCCGTCCATGCATTTGCCGTAGGTGCAGTACTGATAGGTGTTGCCGCAGGGATCGGTGGACCCGCAAGCAGTCCCCGCGGTGGGTGGAGTCTCAGGGCAGGCTTCGGGCGGCGGAGGGTTGCAGCTGCTGGCAAACGCTTGCCACTTGCCGCCGCTAC
This sequence comes from Polyangiaceae bacterium, assembly GCA_046351435.1. Taxonomy (GTDB): domain Bacteria; phylum Myxococcota_A; class Polyangia; order Polyangiales; family Polyangiaceae; genus JADJKB01. The sequence continues at coordinate 67,734 of JAXLYN010000011.1, read as the reverse complement.
AGATGGCCTCCCACGGCGGGCAGCAGCTCCCTTGCGGGAAGTTGCACTTGGTGCCCGAAGGCAGCGAGCAGCTCGTGTCGTTCTGCGGAAACGTGGTCGGGCAGCCGCCGGGGTTTCCTCCGGAGCCGCCGACGTTGCCGCTGCCACCGAAGCCGCTGACGTTGCCGCTGCCGCCGGAGCCGCTGACGTTGCCGCCGCCCCCCGAGCCACCAGAGCCGTCGCTGCTGGTCGAGCCGCCGCATGCGGCGAGGGTGGAAACGGAGGCGAGAGTGACCACGAAGGGGGCGCGGAAGCGTCGAACTCGGGACAAGCGGAGGCTCCTTTCGGCACAGCGTGTGCCAAGAACTGACAACGGGATCCGGCGGAACGGCGGATCGGACGGGTGTTGGCTCCCGTTCAGCAACACGCATGCCATCGGCGTTTGGGCGCAGCTGCGCTCGCCGACGCGGGTTTGCGAGCTCGATCTCCCGTGATAGAGGCCGCTCGCTCGAACGATCGGGGTGACGGCATGAGACGCGCTCGGCATTGGGTCATCACGGGTTTGTCGGTTCTATTGCTCGGAGCCTGCGCGGAAGGTCGCGAGCCGGAGCCCACTCGAACGGAACGGAACGCGAGCAGCGCACCGCCCGCCTTCGGGGATCGGTTCTCGCGGACGTTTGCGTGGAGCGACGCAGCGACGGGTTTCCGCAGATCGCCGGCGACAGCGGAGAGCTTGGTGCAGGGGCCGAACGCCGTCGCGGTGCTCGACGCTTCGCGGATCTTGGTGCTCGATCGCTTGGCGGGCCGAGTCGCCGTCGTCGACGGAAGCGGCGCGGTGCGCACGCTCGCCACGGTCCCCGTCGACGTCGAGGACGTCGCGGCTGGGCCGGGCGTGTTCGTGACCTCGAGCCCCGTGCGCGCGAGCGCGGAGGTCTTCGACCTCGAAGGCAAGAGCCTCGGCGTTCTCCCGGTCCCACGCGAGCTCCGTGACGTCACGAGCCTCGCGTTCGGCGCGGACCGCCGCGTGGTCGCGAAGACCGCCTACCAAGAGCAGATCACCCTGGGCGTTCCGGCCGCGCCCGTGGCCTTGGCTTCGGCCCTCGCCGGCAAGCGCGAAGGGGCGTACCTGCTGCCCGACGGGCGCGGAGTGCGCGTGCGCGCTCAGAACGGAGCGGCGGTGATCGAGGTCGTCACCCAGGCGGCCGACGAACAGGCCCGCTCCGAGGTGGTGAAATCCTGGCCAATCGCCGGCGCGGTCACCGCTGCGCGCATTTTGGGCGGCGCCGGCTCGAGTGTTTGCCTGCGCACCGAAACCCTCGCGGACGACGGCGTACTCTCGGTGACTCGGCGCGCCGTGTGCGTGGACGTCGCCAGCGGCATGTGCTCCTTCGACGAGGCCCTGCCCGCTCCAGGCCTCTACGTCCCGCGGACCGAAGTCGCCTTCGGCAGCGGACGCCTTGCGTGGATCCATCCCACGGCCGAGGGCCTCGCGGTCACGAGCGTACGCATCGCCGCAACGGAGGTGGCGCCATGAAGCCGCGCACCATCGCCCTTTTCGCCGCCGCCGCTCTGCTGGGGGGCGTCACCACGGCGCGAGCGGTCACGCGCACGGAGGTCTTGGTGAAAGCCAAGTCCTTCGCGTTCCACCCCTGGAGCGCCAAGGCGCAGAACACGACTGCTTCGTGCAACGGCGCCTACAAGAGCGTCTACGCACCCGGCGACTACATGGGTTTGCCCTACGACTGGGGTGGCTACATGTCGCTGTTCACGTTCGATCAGCAGATCGCCCAGGGCTACGGCGCGGGTTCGTATCCGGCGGACGGCGTTCTGGACTGCACGTCCGGCGTCGACTGCTCGGGTTTCGTCAGCCAATGCTGGACTTCGGGCCACTTCACCACGTCCACCATCGATCAGGTGTCGAGCGTGGTCAGTCAGTCGTCGATGTTGGCCGGCGACATCTTCAACGACGCCGGCAACCACATGGCCCTCTTCAGTCACCTGCTCGGCAACGGCGAGCCGGTGCTGTACGAAGCCGTGTTCTACAACGCGCACCTCAGCATGCCGGGCTGGTCCTGGCTGAATGGTTACGTCCCGCGTCGTTACAAGAACGTCACGGGTCAGGTGGCCGACGACCCGAGCGGCACCACCGAGAAGCCGATCGCCATCAACAGCTTCCCTTCGTCGATTCGCGCGACACCAAGAACTCGGCGAGTGACGTCCTCGACGGCTGCGGGGCCGACCCCAGCGTGTCCGAGTCCGGACCCGAATACGTCTATTCCGTCAGCTTGACCCAGCCGGGAACTCTGACCGTCAGTGTGCAAGACGACGTGGGTGTCGACATCGACGTCCACCTCTACACGTCGAAGAACACGAACGATTGCGTGGCGCGACACGACACGAGCTTCACGAAGAGCCTGGATTGCGGGACCTACCTCGTGGTCGCCGACACGTTCTCGAAGAACGGCAGTCCGCTCCCGGGCGCCTACACGCTCACCGTCGGTTTCACGCCAGCCGCTGGCCAGAGCTGTGGCGCCGGCCCGAAGAAGTACGCGTTCGAGGGTGGCCCCGGCGATGCGTGCGCCTATCCGGGCAACAAGAGCTTGCCGTTCTGCAACCCGAACCTCGGCGTGGACACCTGTCTCTACACGTCGAGCTCGAGCTTCTGCAGCAAGCCGTGCTCCGCGGTGGGTGACTGCGGAGCGTTTCCCGGTGGCTGTTGCGCCGACATCGGCAGCGGCGATCACTATTGTCTGCCCGCCAGCCAGTGTGGCGGTTCGAAGCCCGACTCGGGCGTGACGCCGAAGCCCGACGCGGGTGGAGATCCCGACGCGAGCGTGGGTGGCGCGGCGGGCAGCGCGGGCGCGGCCGGTGCGGCGGGTTCCGCTGGAGCTCCCGCCGCAGGCGCTGGCGGCGGCGGCTCGACCGCGAGCGGCGGCAGCTCGGGCAGCGCGCCGGACGCGGGGCTCGGCGCATCGGCAGGGGCGCCTACGCAAGCTGGCTCGGGCGACTCCTCGGGTTGTTCGACCGGCGGCGCGCCGGGGGACGGACGGTCCCTCTTCACGCTCGTGCTCGCGCTCTTCGCGTGGCGGCGCGGTCGCGAAAGAAGCTAGGCTTCGCGGCGTGCTTCGCGGACCGCATCTGCTCGCGCTCGTTGCCGTCGCGTTCGCGTGTTGCGAGCCGCAGCAACCCGCTGCGGTCGCGCCGTCGCTGGAATCCAGCGGCGGGGCGTCGCCCCGGGGAACTCCCAGAAGCGACGCAGACGCCGACGCCGGTGTGTCCGACGCCGCGGAGGCCGCCGACGTCGCCGCCGACTCGCCGCCCACCGGCCTCGATCTCTCTCTCGTTCGCGAGGCCGCGCCCGGCCCCACCCAGGGCAGCATCGCTTGCGGCAAAGAGCGCTGCAAGGCGGGCAGCGAGGTGTGTGCGCAGGGCGAAGGCGGCCGATGGCGCTGCCTGAAAGCCAGTGACAAGTCCCAGGCCTCGGCCAGCGTTTGGGAGTGCGACGAGGCATCGGACTGCCAGCGCGGTCAGAGCTGCTGCTTGAGTTTCGCGAGCGCGGCCGAGTGGGTCGGCTGCGCGGAACCGAAGGGCAACTGCGCCCTCGAGCTCTGCATCGAAGGCGACGGGGCTCCGTGTCGCGCCGGCCTCGAGTGCAAGCAGGGCGCCTGCGTTCCGCCTCGAAAGCCAGCGACCTGCGGGCCAGGCAAGACCTGCCCGGCCAAGTCTCCCATGTGCGTGTACCGCGCCGGAAAGGGCAGCTGCGTCGACGACGAGACGGCCCGAAAACGCGCCGAGAATGCCCAGGAATCGGGGGTGGGCGTCTACGCTTGCACGCGTCCGAGCGACTGCGGCGGCGGCTGGAAGTGTTGCACTTCGATGTCCGACGGCGCGCGCTTCACGCGCTGCGGTCACGCCTGCGACAGCGCGAACACGATGCAGGTGTGCGAGCGCGACCTCGATTGCAAGCCGCTCGCCGAAGCCGTCTGCGGTGGTGAAGCGAGCTGCATGAAGAACATCAAGTGCCAGCCCGCGCCCGCAGATGGAGACCTCGCGAGCGCCGTCCCGGGCTGGATGAAGGTCTGTCGCTGAGTCAGCGCCCGCGTTCGACGCCGCCCAACCGATCTGCCCAGTTCTCCGGGAAGCCGTCGTAGTAGCCGTCCCACGGCTCCCGCGTGACGGTCCACTGCGCCACGGCATAGAGCGCCCTGAGGACGGAAGGCACTCCCACGATCGGGAGATAGAGCGGGCCGAGCAGCGCGGACTGGCGCGCGTGCCCCCACTCGTGTCGATCGTTGTCGGGGTTCACGCGCACGAAGCGGCTGTCGACGCGCGTGAAAAAGACGAAGAAGCCGAGCGAGACCGCGCTGGAGCTTCGTAGCTCGACCAGGAATCGGCCTTCGCGCCGCTCGACGCTCCGAACGTTGCGTAGCGCGAGCTCGCGCCCCAGGTTCGCGAGGCCGAGCAACGATTGGGGAGCCTCCCAAACCCACCGGAGCAAGGCGACGGTCATGCGAACGCTTCAGGGCGGCGTGTAGAACGCGACGAGCTTCGCCGCGCCGGTGCCAGCGACGCTGAAGCCTTGTTCCAGGTTCTTCTCGTGACGGCCGTCGATCACACGGTTCTGGAACGGCAAGTCGGTGTTGAGATCCCCGAACGCCTGACACGTCACGTCGGCTCCCCGCGCGAAGAGCGACAGCCGTCCGCCGCCGCGCATGGCGCTCGGGAAACGCACGGTCTCGATCTGGCCTTTGTGCAGCGCGATGGGACCGAACTGCTCGGTCTTCGCCTCGTCGCGCACGAAGTAGTACACACGGGCCATCGCATTCACGACCGATCCGATCATGCCGCGCCCGAAGCGAACCACTTCGCCGCGGCGCAACACGACCTCTTGGTCGACCAAGATGTCGTCCTGCTCGGCGCGGAGGCTCTTGTAGATGGCGTCGCGCACGGGGGTGATGATGTGCTCGGCCGAAGGCAACTCTTCGTTCGACACGTTCGCGAGCGCTTCGAGCCCCGCGGTCATGGCGCGCGGCAGATCGGCGCGAGCGCCGTCATCGTCGTAGAACCCGACGCGAAGCACGCAGGACTCGACGTCGTCTTCCGGCGGGATCACGGCCAGGAGCGGCGGCTGGTTCAACGAGATGTTCGTCATCCACTCGAGGGAGCCGACCTTGTGCGGAGGGGCACCCGACGGCAGCCCGGCGAGAACCTCCTTCCGCACGCGTCCGCCCGCGCGCCCGAGCGCGGGAATGCACCACCAGTAGATCTCGCCATCCCCCCAGAAGTCGGTGTCGTCCACCACGTAAGTCGCGAGCAAGTAGACGCCGAGATGGGAGGCGTCGCCCTCCACCTGAGCCATCAGCCGACCGCGGGTCGCTTCTCGACTCACTACGCCGAGTTTTTTTGCGAGCTCTTCGCTGAGCCCGATGCGGCTGGGATCCGAGAGCTTCGAGGCGAGGTCGTCGAGCGACATGGGATACTCAGAGCTCTTTCACGGGGGAAGGCGGCGGCTTCTTGGTGGGCGTCGTCACCTCTTTGGTCGGGGGCGGGAGCTTCTCCTTGGTGGGAGGCGTGAGCTCCTTGGTGGGAGGCGTGAGCTCCTTGGTCGGGGAAGTGATCTCCTTCGTGGGCGAGGTGACCTCCTTCACCGGAGAACCGAGCTCTTTGGTGGGCGACGTCGGTGACGCGCCGAGCTCTTTGGCAGGGGAGCCCACGAGACCTTTCGTTTGGGTGGTTCCTCGGTCCGTCGACGGGGGCGTGCCGCGTTCGTTTTCGGTCCGCTCTCGCCCGTTCGGATCGGCGCCCGACCCAGAGTTGCCCGCGGGGTCGGCCGGTGCTCCCTGGGGCCCCGTTGCAGGTTGCGTGGTCTGACCCGGCGACTCCGGGGCAGCCTGATTGGTAGCGTCGTCGCCTTTGGCGCCGAGCTTGCAGCCTCCGAGCCCAGCCGACAGCGCCACCGCGGCCGCCAGAAACTGCTCACGATTCAGCCTCATCTGGAACGCTCCTCCTCGCACCGTGACGGCGCCTGACCCAGGCTAACAAGGGGTGGGAAGCTTGCATAGGCGGGCAGCCCCGAGCGGCTCGCTAGTGCGAGAAGCACTTACCCCTCCGCGACACGCGCGTCGGGGTTTCCCGTGAGGTCACACGAGCGAAAGAAAGCGCGCTACTCTCGGGGCGTATGCCTCGGGGCTGCCGCCCGCTCGTCGCTGCTCTCGTGTGTGCCCTCGGGGGCTGCTCGTTGCTTGCACCGAGCGAAGACGAGATCGCGGGTGGTACCGGAGCGAGCGGCGGAAGCTCGAGCGGTGGTGCCGGCGGGACCAGCGCATCCGGAGGCGCGCCTGGCGGTAGTGGTGGCGCGAGCGGAGGAGCTGGAGGGGGTGCGACGGGTGGGACCGGAGGAGCTACGGGTGGCACCGGAGGAGCTACGGGTGGCACCGGAGGAGCTACGGGTGGCACCGGAGGAGCTACGGGTGGCACCGGAGGAGCTACGGGCGGCACCGGAGGAGCTACCGGTGGGAGCGGCGGCGCAACGGGCGGCAGCGGAGGAACGGGGAGCTCCGATCCCCACGAACGGCATGCTCTTGTGGCTGGACGCCGCCAATTCGACACTCGCGACTGGCTCCGTGAGCCTGTGGCCCGACCAGTCGGGCAACGCCATGCACGCGGCGCAGCCGTTGCTCGGTCATCAGCCGACGGCTGGGACCACCAACGGAAAACGCTTCGTGCAGTTCGACGGAGTCGACGACTACCTGAACCTGCCGTCGGGATTCGGCGACTTCACCAACGGCCTCAGTCTGTTCGCCGTCGTGCGTTTCGATACCGACAATTTCTGCCCGGCTATCCTCCAGCTCTCGAACGGCTCGGAGATCGACGACATCTCATTCCAGCGTGAGACCGGCCAGGGCATGGCCTACGAAGTTCTGGCCGCGAGTTTCATGAGCGGCACCGGCGCTCTGCCCATCGGTGCGTCGAGGCTGGTGACGATGACCCACTCGGCGGCAGCCGTCGCCACCTTCCGCATCAACGGCGTGCAAACGAAGAACCAAGGCTTCGCCTTGCCGGAGTCGAAGACCCGCGGTCAGAACTTCATCGGTCACACACTCTATTCGCCGTGTGACGAGTTCGGCGGCGTCATTCACGAGATTCTGTTCTACAAGCGCGAGCTCGTCCCCAGCGAAGTCGCAGTGGTCGAGGGCTACCTGCAGTCGAAGTGGGGCTGCTGCCAATGAGCGCTCCTTCGGCCTTCGGGCTGCGGGAACCTCGGGTCGTCGGCCGCTACATCCTCTACGACGAGATCGCGTCCGGTGGCATGGCCACGGTCCACGTCGGGCGCCTGGTTGGGCCCGCGGGGTTCACCCGTACGGTGGCGATCAAGCGCTTGCACCCGCAGTTCGCCAAGGATCCCGAGTTCGTGTCCATGTTCCTGGACGAGGCACGGCTCGCCGCGCGCATCCGGCACCCGAACGTGGTTTCCACCCTCGACGTGGTCGCGCTCGAGGGAGAGCTCTTCCTCGTGATGGAGTACGTGCAGGGCGAGTCACTCGCGCGGCTCTTGCGTGCCTGTCAGATCGACCAGAGGCGCATTCCGCCGCGGGTCGCCTCGGCCATCGTCGTCTCCGCTCTTCTCGGGCTCCACGCCGCGCACGAGGCCACGAGCGAGCGAGGGGAAGCCCTCGGCATCGTCCATCGCGACGTCTCCCCGCAGAACGTCCTCGTCGGGGCGGACGGTGTCGCGCGCGTCGTCGACTTCGGCGTGGCCAAGGCAGCCTCACGTCTGCACACCACGGAAGAGGGCAAGATCAAAGGCAAGCTCGCCTACATGGCGCCGGAGCAGCTGCGACACGAAAAGGTCGACCGCCGCACCGACGTCTTCGCGGCCTCCATCGTGCTCTGGGAGGCGCTGGTCGGGGAGCGACTGTTCCAGGCACAAGACGCCGCTGCCGTCGTGACCAAGATCCTCGGCTCGAGTCCCGATCCCGTGAGCCAGCGCGTTCCCGGACTTTCCGCAGCTGTCGACGCGGTGGTCGCCCGAGGGCTTTCGCAGCATCCGAGTGAGCGCTTTTCGACGGCGCGCGAAATGGCTCAGGCTCTCGAAGCCGCGCTGCCGCCTGCGAGCCCGCTCGAGGTGGGAGCGTTCGTCGAGAGCGTAGCGAGCGAAGTGCTGCGGGCGCGGAGCGAAGTGGTCGCCGAGGTCGAGAGCATCTCGACCGAAGGGCCCTCGCTCGAAGTCCTCGTTTCTGCCATGAAAGGGAGTCCCGCGCGCGCGTCTCTCGCTAGCCTGACTCCCGCAGGCGGCACCGACCTCTCGGCCGCCGCGGCTCCCTCGCCGAAGGCGTCGGGTGTCGGCAAGCGGGCAGCGGTCGCCCTCATCGCGCTGCTCGGCATCGCGTCGGCTGTGTTCTTCTGGCTGGGTCGTTCGAAGTCGAGCGTCGCCGAGAGCGCGCGCGTGGAGACTCCGGCGCGAACTGGCGCGGAGCCAGCTAGCTCGGTCGCGCCTGCCTCGTCCATTCCTCCCTCGTCCATCCCTGCCTCGTCCACTCCTTCGCCAGAAGCGTCGGTGGCGCCGGCGCCAGCGGCCGAGCCAGCTCCGGCACCGAGCGCGAAGCCCGCGTCGCGCCCCGCCGCGCAGTCGAAGCCCAAGCAGCCGCGGGCGAACTGTGATCCGCCGTACGTGCTCAACGCGGATGGATCCAAGAGATTCAAACCGGAGTGCTTTTGATGCGACACCCCGCCGCGCCCTTCACCATCGGTTTCTGGCTCGTGTCCACACTCGCCGCAGAAGCGAGCGCAGACAGCAAACAGTGCGTCGCCGCCAACGATGACGGCACGGCGCTTCGGCAGCAGGGCAAGCTGGTCGAAGCCCGAGAGAAGTTCCTGATCTGCGCCGCGGCATCGTGCCCGAAGATCGTCCGCGACGAGTGCCAGGGTCTCGTGCAGAGGCTCGACGCCAGCATCCCGACCGTCGTGTTCGCGGTGTCGGACGCCCAAGGCAACGATCTCACGAACGTGAAGGTGACCCTCGACGGTGTGCTGGTCGCGTCGTCGCTCGATGGTCGTGCCGTACCGCTGAACCCGGGGGAACATCGGGTGAAGATCGAAACGGCGGACGGCGGCGTCTTGGAGCGCAGCTTGCTCGCGCGGGAAGGCGAGAAGAACCGGACGTTCTCGCTGGTGGTCGGGGCCAAAGCGGAGACGCCCGCTCCGCCCGTGGCCAAGACCCCAGCACCCGAACAGCGCGCACCCTCACCGGGGCCGAGCTCTCACGTCTCGCCCCTCGCCTGGGTACTCGGCGGCGTAGGCGTCGTGGCGCTCGGGTCATTTTCCTACTTCGCGCTCCGCGGGAAGTCCCAAGAGAACGATCTCGAGTCGAGCTGCGCGCCCAACTGCTCGCACGACGACTACTCCTCGATGAAGCAGAAGTACTTGGTCGCCGACGTCTCCCTGGGTGTGGGCGTCTTGGCGCTCGGCGCGGCCACCTACTTCTTCCTCCACCCCACGAAGGAGGCGCCGCCTCCGGCGGTTTCGCTGCTGGGCGGCGCCACTTCGCGCGGTGGTTTCATCGGTGCGCGCGCCCGTTTTTGAGCGCTGAGGCCCGCGCGCCCCGGAGGCCCGTCTCCCCGAACTTCGTCGCGCCGGATCCCGGGTGTTAAGCTGAATTTCTCGCTGCCGATGGATCGCAGACAAGAGAAGGCCGAGAGGCTCGTCGGGACCGTGCTCCGCGAGCGTTGGACCATCGACGCCCTGATCGGCGTCGGCGGCATGGCGGCGGTCTACAAGGCGACGCACCGCAACGGTAACGAGGTCGCCATCAAGATGCTCCACCCCGACGTTTCGGACGACGAGGGGATCCGCAAGCGCTTCCAACGCGAGGGCTACGTCGCGAATCGGGTGAAGCATCGCGGCGCCGTCACCGTGTACGACGACGACGTCACGGAAGACGGTGCGGCCTTCCTGGTCATGGAGCTGCTGAGCGGCGAGAACATCGAGACCCGTCGCGAGCGGCTCGGCGGCTTCGTCCCGCTGCCCGAAGTGCTCGGCATTGCCGACCAGGTTCTCGACGTGCTCGCGGCTGCCCACTCGCAGGGAATCGTTCATCGAGACATCAAGCCCGAGAACCTCTTTCTCACCACCGAAGGCGTGGTCAAGGTTCTCGACTTCGGCATCGCACGCCTGCGCTCGAGCCAGTACACGACGAGCCTGACCATGGTGGGCGCCATGTTGGGAACTCCGGGCTTTCTCGCACCGGAGCAGGCGCGGGGCATGACCCAAGCCGTCGACGCGCAGACCGACCTCTGGGCCGTGGGGGCGACGATGTTCACGCTTCTCTCGGGTCGGCACGTACAGGACGCTGCGACCGCCGAAGAGTCGACGGTGCTCGCCGCGACCACCCCGGCTCGCTCCCTCGCGAAAGTGCTACCGGATCTCGACCGCGGCGTGGTGGCGTTGGTCGATCGCGCACTCGCCTGGGAGAAGCGCGACCGCTGGCCCGATGCCAAGAGCATGCAGCACGAGCTCCGCAGCGTCGCGAGTCGGGTGCTCGGGAGCGACGCGAAGGACGCCAAAGGTCTCGAGCTCGAACCGTCAGGCGCGCTCTCGAGCCCGATCATCTCGTCGGAGCGTGAGCCTCCTACGCGCGTGATGGAGCTCCCCGAGCCGAAAGCAGGGGCAGGGTTGGGCGGGGTTCCGTTCTCGGAAGAGCCTTCGACCCGGCGCCAGCCCGTGCGCGTCCCGGAGATGCCCGCGGCCGGAGCCGTACCGCCCCCGCGTCCGCAAAACGCGTTCGGCGGCGTGCCTCCTGTGGTCCTGGCGGCGGTGGCCGCCGTCGTGCTCTTCATTGCGTTCGTACTGGCGCTGGTGCTGGTGGCCGCGATCTTCGCGAGCGCGCGCATGCGTTCGTAGTCGGCGCTCGGGCGGGCGAGCTGCCATGGCCGCGGCGTCGCGCATCGTCCGTCTACGAAGACCCATCTTCCGAGCCAAGGGCCGACCACCCGTAGGCCTTCGACCGCTGCTCGAGCTTCAGCGACTCGAGGAGGTCGGCGCCGCCTCGCGTGCGGGCGACCTCCCACTCGCTGCTCGTCAGTGGAACGAGCTGCACCAACGTGAGCTCCATCTGCCCTCGAAGATCGCCCGTGGCGGCGAGCAAGTAGCGTTCGTCTTCCTGGCGCTTCGTGAGGTTCGGGAAGTCGAGAAGCTCGCCGGGTTCATTCGCGGGTGCGAGGACGAAGTCGCGAAGGCCGAAGACCTCGGCGCCCCAGAGATCCAGGGGCTTGAACGCGATGTCGTCCGCCGTTGCCGACGCGATGTCGTGGGACAGCATGAACAAGAGCTGCGCGATCCGCGGCTCTCGACGTTCCGAATACGCTACGACTTCGAGATGTGGCGTCGGCCCGGCGGGCGCTTGCGGCCAGAGGCTGAGACCGGCGGTGAGGTAGGTGTAGTGGGGTCGCTCCGGGCGCGGCGAGAACTCGAGGACGAGGAACTCCGGGCGATGGGGCAGCTCCATTCCGGCCGTGGGCGCAAACTCGTCGGTCGGATCGCCCAGGACGTCGCTGACGTGGGAAATCCATCTCGCTCGCGCAGCCCACTGGGCGGCCTGCCGCCATTCGCCGGGGTCGGCGGCGGGCGCTGGTCTCTTCCCCAAGAACCTGTCGAGCCAACCCATCGTGGGAACGACGGTAGTTCGAAGCCCCCGCGAGTGCGAGGCAGTCTCAGGCGACGATCGCGGAGCCATCGGCGAGCGAGAGAATGTCGGGTCGTCCGTTCTCGGGACGACGCGCCCGGCCATCGGGAGCCGAGCGGCTGTCTCCGCCTTCGCGATGAGCCTGCCAATCCAGCGCTCGGCCGCCGCCGGGTTGTCCGCGGCGATGTAGTCGTCGACGAATCTTCAGGGTGGCGAACAACGTGAGCGGGAGCGCCGTCCACAACGTCATCAGCAAAGAAGAGCCGTAAACGTCGGACGTCCACCAGTCATGTTGGTCGAGTGAGACCACCTTTCGGTCGACCTCGAAGAGAACCGACGCGAGCGGCTGGGCGAGGATGGATGCGTACATGAGCGGGGCCAGCATCCAGAACGACGGATTCCTCTCGATGGCGTGCTCGTTCGGTCGAGCCCGACAGATGAATGCGGACATCGCGAGGTACGCCCGCGTGTCGTATCGAGCCAGACCGCACTGGTGTTTCGACGCGAAGACGCCGTGCGCGAATTCGTGACCGCAAGCGAGTCGACGTGGGCGACCTTCGAGCCGACCCTGCAGCGGCGTCTCGCGACGGGGAGCGCGCGGCAGCCGCTCACTATGCGTGTGCCGTCCCTGCTGCTCGAGTGCCTCCCGGCGGGTGAAGCGTCGACGCAAGACATGTCTCGTCGTCTCGGTATGAGCCCGCGCACGCTTCAGCGGCAGCTCGAGAACGAAGGGATGAGTTTCCGCGATCTGCTGCGGCAGACGAGGCTCGCGCTGGCGCAGACGACGACCGAGCTCGCGTTTCCCGAGGTCGCTCTCCTCCTCGGTTTCGATGAGCCCTCCTCGTTCTACAGTGCGTTTCCGCGGACGGGAACGACCCCCGGTGCAGCGCTTGACGAAGCGCGCCGGCGATGGTCGATCGCGCTCGCGTCGACGCGAAAGGGGCGCCTGCGCGATCCGGTACAGACCTCGATTCACTGGCGCCCTATGGACGAGCGGTTGCGAACCGCTCCCTTCGGGCAGCGATCAGCTCGGCTCCTACGACGTTCGGTAGCCGCGGGTCAGGCTCCGGAGCCGTGGGTCACGTTCTCTTCCGGTCTGCCCCGGAGAGCCGCTTCACGGAACCAAAACCGAACAGTCGCATGCACCCTACACGGACCGCGTGCTCTTCGTAGAGAGCGACCCGAGAGCCGCGCCCCGCGAATTCCGGCGCATCGTGCGCGGCCACGACCTCCGCACCCGTGGGTCACCAAAGTTCGTAACCGCTATCGAATGGCGCGCCCGAGAGGATTCGAACCTCTGACCTACGGCTCCGGAGGCCGTCGCTCTATCCAGCTGAGCTACGGGCGCGAAAGGGGGCCTTCATTAGCGCAGGGGGTGGCTCGGGGCAATCCCAGGCCGAAACGCCGGTGCCTTCCGGGCAGAGCTGGGTAAGCTTCCGACCCCATGCAGGTGGTCATCGTTCCGTGCCTCACGGACAACTACTCGTATTTGATCCACGCCGACGGGGCTCGCGAGGCCGTCGTCGTGGACCCCAGCGAGGCTCCGCCCATCCTCGCCGCGCTCGAAGCGCGCGGGCTCCGCTTGGTGGGCATCCTGGCGACCCATCACCACTGGGACCACATCGGTGGCGTCGAGGCGCTCGTCACGGCGCTCGGCGACCTTCCCGTCTACGGGCACGTCTCGGACGCCGGGCGCATTCCGCTCCAGAGCGTGAAGCTCGGACATGAAGAGCGGTTCCAAATCGCCGGCCTGGCGTTTCGCGCGCTGCACGTTCCCGGACACACCTCGGGCGCCGTGGCCTACGTGTGCGAGGACGCGGTGTTCACGGGGGACACGCTGTTCGCGGGCGGATGTGGGCGCTTGTTCGAGGGCACCCCGGCGGACATGTACGCGTCGCTGCACGAGAAGCTCGGCGCCTTGCCCGACTCGACGCGGATCTACTGCGGTCACGAATACACGGCGTCGAACCTGCGGTTTGCGGCGCACGTCGAACCGGGCAACGACGAGGTTCGCAAGAAGGCGGAGCGCGTGAACGAGTTGCGCGCGCGAGGTGAGCCGAGTGTGCCCTCGACCCTCGGAGACGAGCGCCGCACCAACCCGTTCTTCCGCGTCGCACAACCCGAGGTGCGGGCGCACGTTCGCGCGGACGTTTCTGCCTCCGCGCCGCCCGCCGAGGTGCTCGGGGCGGTGCGCGCTCGAAAGGATGCGTTCCGATGAGAGCCGTGCGAGCGGCGTGCTTCGGTCTCGTCGTCGGCGCTCTCGCTTGCGAAAGCAAACCACCACCGGCTCCCACGGCGGCTCCTTCGCCGGTGGCGAGCGCCCGAATGCTCCCGTCGTCGAGCGCCGCCGCGGCGATGCCGGCTGCGAGCGCCTCGAGCGCAGCGCCTGCCAATCCCCCGCGGGAGCTCCCGGCTTCCGAGCTCACGTGGGTCTACTCTTCGAGTCCAGTGGGCGCGACCGAGGTGGTGGTGCGCTTGCCGCCCCGCCGCGAAGGGCAGCGCTTTCCCGTGCTGATCGCCATGCACGGGCGCGGCGAGGCCCACAAAGGGCCCACGCACGGGGCGCGGGGTTGGGTCGACGACTACGGGCTCGTGACGGCGCTCGCTCGGCTGCACTCACCGCCCCTCGTCGCTCGGGACTTCGAGAACCTCGCTCCCGCGGAGCGCATCGAGCAGATCAACCTCGGGCTCGCCAAACAGCGCTTCGAGGATCTGATCGTCGTCTGTCCTTACACGCCCGACATCTTGTCCGGAGACCGCCCGTTCAGCGCTGCGCTGCCTCTCACCAAGTTCTTGGTGGACGAGCTCCTGCCGCGCGTGCGGAGCGACACGCCTGCCCTCGCGTCGGCCGAGGCGACGGGCATCGACGGCGTGAGTCTGGGTGGGCGAGCGTCGATCTTGGTCGGGCTCGAGCGCCCCGAAGCGTTCGGCGCCGTCGCGGCGCTCCAGGCCGCGTTCGATTCGGCCGACGCTTCGGAGCTCACGCGTCGCGCCAAGGCCGCCAAGGAGAAGAACCCGAAGCTCAGCATTCGCCTGCTCACGAGCGAGGGCGACTTCTTCCTCGGCGCGAACAAGAACATCTCCAAGGCTTTCACCGCTGCGGGTGTTGCGCACGTACTCAGTGTCGTGCCAGGTCCCCACGACTACGTGTTCAACCGCGGGCCGGGCGTCTACGAGATGCTGCTGTTCCACGACCGCGTGCTCCGAGGTCGTCCGACCCTCCCCTGAGCGGAGCGCCGGGGCTTCGCGCTCACTCGAACGCGTCCGGCGTGAGCAGCTCGAGCAGGCTCCGCACGAGCTCGGGCGTCGGGTCGAAACTCAGCCCGAGCTCGCTCACGCCGTCGCGCGCGTGGGTCCACGCGACCCGGGCCGGCACCTCGAGCGCGTCCCAGCGATTCGGGCTTTCCACGGAAAGCCGGACGCTGCTTCCCTGGGGGATTTCGGCGTCCGTGGTCAAGCGAGCGCCACCGAGCGAAAGGTCGACGATGCGCGCAGGGCGGCGCCAGAGCCCGTCGGCGCTGCCGAGCGCCCCGCTGAGGCGGACGGGCTCGCGGCCGAGCCCCCGGAAATGCCGGCTCTTCACGCGGTCATCACGCTACCACGGGCGGGGCTGTGATGGACTTGGGGTCGAAGGGCCGGTGGGGGTAGGATGATTCCCTCGGCGGGCGCTGTCCCAGCCAAGCGCGCCACGAAGCAGCGCGTCAGAGACGGAAGAGAGCCACATGTCCCAGGACACGCGAAAAGACCCGCGCGCGAAGGTGCTGACGATGACGGTCCGCTACAAGAGCGCGACCCTCGACGAGTTCATCGAGCATCACTCCCACGACGTCAGCCGCGGGGGCATGTTCATCAAGACGCCTTCGCCGTTTCCGCCCGGCACACTGCTCAAGTTCGAGGTGAAGATCGCGGAAGACAAGAAGGTCATGCAGGGCGTCGGCCGCGTGGTCTGGAAGCGCGAGTCCGCCGATGCCGATGGCGACCACCCGGCGGGGATGGGCGTGAAGTTCATCAAGATCGACGACGAGTCCACCAAGGTCATCGACGCGCTGGTCAAAGGGCGTGGCGAGGGTGGCGCCGCCTTCGAGGCCGGCGAGGTCGAGGCCGGGGGTGCGAAGCCCGCTGCGGCCGCAGCCGCGCCGGCTCCAGCGGCTTCGCCGAGCGCGACCCCGAAGCCCGCTGCCGCGCCGGCGCAGGCCGAGGCGCCCAAGCGGAAGTCCACCATGATCGGTCTCGGCGCGGTGGGCGCAGCCGCGGCCACGCCCAAGCCCGCCGAAGCTCCTCGCCCGGCGGCGAAGGAGGAGTCGTCGTTCTTCCCCAAGACCGACGCCGAAAAGGACATGCCTCCGCCCGAGGATCGCACCGTCATGAAGCAGGCCGCAGAGCTGCTCCAAGACGCGCTGCGCGAGGCCGGCGGCTCCATGGAGGAAGTCGGCGAGGCGAAGCCCAAGGCGGCGGACAAACCAGCCGAGAAGCCGGCGTCCAAACCCGAGCCAGAGCGCGAGCCTTCACCGGCTGCGGCACCCGTGGCAGCCAAGCCCACACCCGAGCCGGCCAAGGTGGAGAAGAAAGAGAGCATCCGACCCGCGCCCGCACCGGCCAGTGTTCGTCCGGCACCCGCAGTCGTGCCTGAAGCCCGCGCGCCTTCGGGTGGCGGAACCGGAAAGGCCATCGGTCTCCTGGTGGCGGTCGCTGCCATCGCGGGCGGCGTGTTCCTGTTCACGCGCCAGTCGCCGACACCGCCGGCGCCACCTGCGCCGACCGCAGCTCAACCGACTCCGCCGAGCACTCCGGTCAAGACGGCGGAGCCGGCGCCGAAGCCCACACCGACTCCCGAAGAGACCGCCGCGCCGGTAGCCAGCGAGGCTGCGCCGAAGCCCGAAGCGAGCGCCCCGGTCGCCAAGACCGTGGCAGAGGCGCCGAAGCCCCCGCCCGTTGCGCCGAAGCCCCCGCCCGTTGCGCCGAAGCCCCCGCCCGTTGCGCCGAAGCCTCCGCCGCCCACCGGCGAGACACCTCCGGCCGTGCCGAAGCCTCCGCCGGTGGTCCCGAAGCCCCCGCCAGCGAACACGAGCGACAACCCGTATTGATCGCGCGCACCGACCTCTCCGTGCGCCGCGAGCTAGACTGACGCTTCGCCGAATGTCGCCGTCCCCGCCACCAAGTTCGGATTCGGCCGGGGGTGGTCCGGCCGACCCGCGGCTCGGGAGCCTTCTGTCCGATCGCTATCGGCTCGACTCGCTCTTGGGCGAGGGAGGCATGGGAAAGGTCTACGCCGCCGAGCACGTGATGATGCGCAAGCGGCTCGCGGTGAAGATCCTGCACCGCGAGCTCACGGCCGTGCCCGAGGTCGTCGCCCGCTTCGAGCGGGAAGCCATGGCTGCGGCCAACATCGAGCACCCGAACGTCGCGGCGGCCACCGACTTCGGAAAGCTCTCGGATGGCTCCGTCTTCCTCGTGCTCGAGTTCGTGCAAGGGCGAAACCTCCGAGACGAGATCGCGAAGGGACCCATGCCGGTCGAGCGCGCGTTGAACATCGCGCGCCAGATTGCCGCGGCCCTTGCGGCCGCCCACGCCCTCGAGATCGTGCACCGCGATCTCAAACCCGAGAACGTGATGTTGATCGAGAAGGGCGGGGATTCGGACTTCGTGAAGGTGCTCGACTTCGGCATCGCCAAGGTTCCCATCGGAGAAAATTCCGACGAGCGTTCGGGCAAGCCCATCACCAAGGTCGGCATGGTCTTCGGCACGCCCGAGTACATGGCTCCCGAGCAAGCGTTGGGTCAGACCGTCGACGGGCGAGCCGACATCTATGCGCTCGGCGTGATCCTGTACGAGATGGTGGCGGGCGTTCGACCCTTCAGCAGCAAGAGCCCGGTTGGCATCTTGGGCCAGCAGCTCTCGAAGCCGCCCCCTCCGATTTCGGAACGCGTCCCTGGGCTGCACGTCCCGCCGGCGGTGGAGCATCTCTTGGCCCACTTGCTCGCGCGAGAGTCGTCCGAGCGCACGGAGAACGCAGCCGAAGCGGTGCAAGCCATCGACGCGCTCCTCGGTTCCACTCCACCCCCGCGAGATCGACTGTTCACGATTCCAGGCGGGACACCGCCCTCGTCCCCGCAGAACCCCAGGCCGAGCTCACCCGACCTCGCGATCCAGGTTCCCGTGGTGATGCCCGTCGATCCACTGCGGCAGGTGTTGCCGTCATCGCCTGCCACCGAGCTCCTGGGCAGCCCGCTCGAACCGGCGTCGTCCCAGTTTCGCGACTCGCTCGAGGCGGACCTCGAGGAGCCTTCGGTGCCGAGCATCCCGGGACTTCGGGGTGCCGAGAGTCAGCGCTTCCACGCGGCCGTCGACGACATCGTCGATCGGACGAAGCACGGGCTCGCCGGGACCTTCGAGTGGATCGACCGGCTTCGCGAGCGATTGCCACCGGCGTTGCGCGAGCCGCTCGCCAAGGTACCGAGCTCGGTGCTGTTCGCCCTCGGCCTCGCCTTCATCGCGGCGACGGTGCTCGGGCTGGTGCTGGTGATCGGCGCGGTGGTCGGTGGGCGGCAGCGGCCCGAGAGCAGCCCGTCCGCAAGCGCGGCGGCGTCGTCGGCACCACCCGCTTCCGCCAGCTCCGAAGCCAACGGTGATTCCAAAGCGCGCGCCAGCGACGAAGAGCTCGAAGGCGCCAAGCGCTCCGGGGCGGGTGCGTTGGCCGAGCTCTCGGGCAAGTATCCGCGCGATCCTCGGCCCCTCGTCAGCCTCGCGAAGCTCGAGGTTCTGGAGAAGAAGCACACGGATGCCGTGGCGACCCTCGGCCGCGCGCTCGAGGCCGACGCCTCCGCGAGCAAGGACCCGGAGCTGGCGAGCGTCCTCTGGACGACGGCGCAGGCCAAGGACTCGTCGGATGCGACCTTCGCGCTCCTGGAAGGGGCGATGGGCGCGCGCGGCGCGGACATGATCCACGATCTGGCGACCACGAACGGCGTGCGCAAGGACGTGAAGCAACGCGCGGACCGCTGGCTCCGGAGCGAGACCTTCCAGAAACAGTCGACTCCGGCGCTCAACGTGCTCGTCGCCCTCGAGCTGGCCGACACGTGCCGGCAACGTCATGCGTTGCTCTTGAGGGCCAAGAACACCGGTGACGAGAGGACGCTCGCGCTGATTCGCACCTACGAGAAGAAGACGGGCTGCGGGAAACGTGGCCACGACGACTGCCACGACTGCCTGAGAACCGACGAACGACTGAGCGAAGCCATCGCGGCCATCGAGGCTCGTACCAAGAAGTGATCAGGGGGCAGGGCTTCTGCCGAGCTTCGCGTCCTCGAGCGCGCGATCGATCACCTTTTTGAACTTCGAGAACGGCTGTGCCCCGACCACGTGATAGCCGTTGATCAAGAACGCGGGTGTCCCATCGACGCCCGCCGCGGCGCCCGCGGTTTCATCGGCCCGGATGGCTTTTTCGTGCGCGTTGCTGGCCAGGGCCGCGCGGAACTTCGTGACGTCGAGCCCCGCCTTCTGGGCGTAGCCTTCCAGCGAAACCGGATCCAGCGCGGTCTGGTTCGCGAACAAGAGCTCGTGCATCTTCCAGAACCCGGCGTCGCCCTTCTGGGCGAAGGCTTCCATGGCCGCCATGGCGGCAGGCCGAGCGTCTTGATGGAACGGCAGCGGATAGTTGCGCCAGATCACGCGTACACGGCCGGCGTACTGCTTCTCGACCTGGGTCATGACCGGCAGGGCTCGAGAACAGAACGGACACTGGAAGTCCGAAAACACCTGGATCGTCACGGGCGCTTTGGCCGCGCCACGGCTCGGGTTGCTCTTGGTGACGGACGGCGTGCTCTTCGCCAGCTCGAGGGGCTCGCCGGCCCGGCCCGACTGGATCAGCGTCGAATAGAGCTGCGCTGCCTGCGTTCCCGCTCGAACCTTGGCTTCGGCAGCGGCGAGCTGTTCGTCGATGACCTTCGCGAATTCGCTCACGGGGCGCGCGCCCGAGAGCTTCCGCCCGTTGATGAAGAAGGTCGGCGTGCCACGCGCACTGACGTCGTCCCCGAGGTCCATGTCGTCCTGGATCGCCGTCTTGTGCGTAGCTTTCGCCAGCGCGGTCTTCACTCGCGCCTCGTTCAGCTTGAGCTTGCGCGCGATGCCGAGCAGATCCTCCTCGTCGAGGTTCGGTGCGCTCTCGAAGAGCAGCTTCGTGGCCTCCCAAAACCCCTTGTCGCCACGCTGTGCTCGGGCCTCGTTGGCGAAAATCGCGGCGGGCATGGCTCGCTCGTGGAACGGCAGAGGTTGGTGTTTCCACACCACTCGCAGCTTGCCGGGGTAGCGGCGCAGCAACTCGTCCACGGTGACCTGTGCCTTCTTGCAGAATGGGCACTGGTAGTCCGAAAACTCGACCATGGTCACGAGGGCGGTCTGCGGCCCCACGCTCGGGCTCTTGCCCAGCGTGACTTTCCAGACGGTGTCGTCCGGTGGGTCCGGCGCCTTCTCGCGGCGCGCGGCTGGCGCGGCCGTGGGGGCTTCCGGCGCCACGAAGTTCTGCCGGACCCGCGCTGCGTAGATCTCGCTCGGGCCGACGCCTTTGCCGCGCAGGCTCGCGACCTCGCTGAGCTCGTCGTCGACCAGCGTCCGGAACTCCTCGTAGGGTTGGGCGCCGACGAGCTTCTTGCCGTTGATCAAGAACGACGGCGTTCCGTTCAAGCCGACGGCCGTCGCGAGCGCCATGTCGGACTCGATCTTGCCGCGCACTTCGCGCGACATCGCCATCCGCAGCAGCGCGCTGCGATCGACGCCGACCTCGTCGGCCCAGCCGAGGAGATTCGAGTCGGTGAGAGCAGCTTGCCCACGGAACAACAGGTCCGCGTAGGCGAAGAAAGCGCCAGGCCCGGCTAGCTCGTAGACCGCTTGGGCCGCCAGGGCTGCGGGGAGCGCGTCTTGGTGGAAGGGAAGCGGATTGTGCTTGAACACCACGCGCAGCTTGTCCGGCCCGTAGGTCGTCATGAGCTGCTTGACGTTCGGGTGGGCGCGCGAACAGAACGGACATTGGAAGTCCGAGAACACCACGACGGTGACGGGCGCCGTCCCGGCACCCCACACGGCGTCGCTGGCGTCCACCGGCACTTCGCGGCTCGTGGCGCCGCCCGTGGTTGGACGCATCCACAGCGTCTGCCCTTCGGACTCGCGGGCGCCTTCCGTCGTCGGTTTTGCCAGATCGATCGGATCCGATTTGGTCTTGGCCGCGCGCGGGGGGGAGCTTGGGCTCCCCCCGCACGCGACGCCGAGCAGCGCCAGCACGACGACGTAGAAGGCTCTCGCTGCTCGGCTTTTCGTCACTTGGCTTCCTTCAATGCGCGGGTGATCACCTTCTTGAAGGCGCTCATCGGCTGCGCACCGCTGATGTAGTAGCCGTTGATGACGAACGACGGCGTGCCGCTGACGCCCGCCTTGTTGGCGATCTCAGCGTCTTTGTCCACGCGCGCCTTGTGCTTGTTGCTGTCGAGGGCGGCCTTGAACTTGTCCATGTCGAGGCCGATCTCTTGCGCGATCTTCTCGAGGCCCGGACGCTTGATGCCGTCGGGGTTGCCCTGGGCCTCGAAGGCCTTGGCGTGGAACTTCCAGTAGCCGGCGTTGCCCTTCTGCGCGTACGCCTCGCGCCCGGCCTGGGCCGCGAGCGGGGCGTCCTGGTGGAAGGGCAGGGGCAGATCGCGCCAGACGATCTTCACCTTGGTTCCGAACTCCTTCTCGATCTCGTCCACGGTCGGCTCGACGCGCTTGCAGAACGGGCACTGGTAGTCGCTCCAGAGTTGGATCACGACCTTGGCGTTGGCCGCGCCCTTCATCGGGCTGTCCGCGTCCGGCGGCGGCACTTCCTTCTTCTCGGGCGGCGGGGGCTCTTTGCCCTCTTTCATCAGCTCTTCGTAGACCTTCGCCTTGGGCGTGCCCTTGTCGACGAGGCCCTTGGCCTTGGCAAGCTGCTCGTCGATGAGCTTCTTGAAGGCTTCGAACGGCTGCGCGCCCGAGAGCTTGCGACCGTTGATGAAGAACGCGGGAGTGCCGCGGGCCTCGAGGTCGCTCGCCTGCTCCATGCTCGCATCCATCTTCGCGGCGTACTTCTTGGCCTCGACGTCCTTCTTGATGTTGTCCCAGTTCAGGCCGAGTTTCTCGGCGACGGCCTTGAGGTCGTCGTCCTCGAGCTTCGGGGCGCTCTCGAACAGCGCGTGGTGCGCGTCCCAGAAGCCCTTGTCGCCCTTGCTCTTGTAAGCGGCTTGGGCCACGTACGCAGCCGGGATTGCGCGGGGGTGGAAGGGAAGGGGGTTGTCCTTCCACACGACGCGCACGTCGTTCTTGTAGGTGTCGACCACTTGCTTCATGGTGTCTTCCACGCGCTTGCAGAACGGGCATTGGAAGTCGGACCACTGCACGATGGTGACGAGCGCGTCCTTGGGGCCGAGCTGCGGATCTTCCGCGCCGATGCCGACCTTGTAGACGGTGGTGTCCTCGGGCGGCGGCTGCGGCGGCTTCTGGGGCTCGGCCGGCTTGCGCTCGCCGGGTGCCTCGGGGGCCGCCGTCGCGTTCTTCTTGCTGAGCTCGACGTAGACCTTGTCCTTGGCGGTTCCGGCTGCGACGAGCTTCTGCGCCTCGGCGAGCTGCGCGTCGATGACCTCCTTGAACTTCTCGAAGGGCTGCGCGCCGACCACGGTCACGCCGTTGATGCGGAACGCCGGGGTGCCGCTCGCACCGATCTTCTGCGCGAGCGCCATGTCTTCGTCGACCTTGGCGGCGTGCTTCTTCGAGGCAACGGCCTCCTTGAACTTGGCGACGTCGACGCCAGCGCCTTGCGCCCACTTCTCGAAGTTCTCGGGGGTCAGCGCCTGCTGGTTCGCGAACGCCTGGTCGTGGAACTTCCAGAAGGCGTCGTTACCGCCCAGCGCGAAGGCCGCCATGGCGGCCTCGGCGGCGGGCTTGGCCTTGTCGTGGAAGGGCAGCGGCTGGTTCTTCCAGACGATGCGGACCTTCTGCGGACCGTAGGTGTCCTTGATCTGCTTCATCGTCGGTCCGACGCGGCTGCAGAACGGGCACTGGAAGTCGCTGATCTCCACGATGGTGACCGGCGCGTCCGCGTTGCCCCAGGACGGGTCTTTGCCCGTGACGGGCACGGGCGAGGCACTGTGGTCGAGCGAGCCGGCTTCGGCTCCACCCTCGGCGCTGATCGCTACGCCCTTGCTGCGATCGATGCCCCACATGAGGCCCATCCCTGCCAAAAAGCAGAGGAAGAAGCCCACGATTGCGGTTCCTTTGTTCATTTGCAAATGCTCCTAAGATGCTCTTTTCATTCGAACGAGTCAGTGGAGCGCGAAGTCGGCGCCGCTACCGGAGCAACGGCTGACCGAGGCTTCGAGCTCACGAAACCATGTGAAGGCGCTGGCCTCCAACGATGTCGACTGCAGCGTGTGTCGATGAGCGTCGAGCGCGCGCGAACCGCGCACGCCGAACACCCCTCACCCGGCGCTCAGACTGAACGCGGCGGACGGAACACGTCGCCAGTGAACCCGTCGCCGATGGCCGGCGCGGACTCGGAGGTCCGGGGCAGCGCTCGGCCTCGGTCGCGCGGCAGGCGGAACTCGGCCCCCGGCGGCGCGCGGTCGAACGTGTCTGCGGCGCGCTGGGGGTGGTCTCGCTCGGGACCGGGAGCTCGGCCGAGCTCGTAGCTCGGCTTGCCGTCGCACGGTCGCCCGCTTCGGGCTTCGCCGTTGGCGCTGGGGAAGATCGGGAAGGGCGCCGCGATGCTCTGCGCGTGCTCGTCGCACATGGGCGCGGGCGCGGCGAAGGCGACGTTGCCGACGAAGAGCACCACCACGGCCACCAGGAGCGCGAGCGCGTGCTGCGCGCGGCGCGGGTGGGTGGAGAAGGCGGGGCTCACGTTCACGCTACTTCGGCTCCGAGGCGGGGGAGTCTACTCCGAGCGACCCCTTGCTCAACCAGAGTCGCCCGTCCGTTGTTCCAGCTCGAAACGACGTGTCGTTTTCTTGGCCACGTTCTCCTACATTGGCACCATGCGCCCATGTCCGGCGAGCCTTCCGCGCAGAAACCGACGCAATCGGCCAAGAATCCTGCGGACTTGGGACCGGACGAACCGGCCGAGGTGCTGCCCCGTCGGTTTGGGCGGCTCACGCTCCTGCGCCTCCTGGCTCGGGGTGGGATGGGCGAAGTGTACCTCGCCGCCACCGGAGCCATCGAGGGCGCCGAGCGCCCGTCGGTGGTGAAGATCATCCGTCGCGAGCACGCCGGTGACCGCTCCTTCCTCGCCCGCTTCCTCGACGAAGCGCGCATCCAGGCCCAGCTCCACCACCCGGGCGTCGCGCAGATCCTCGAGGCGTCGACGGACGAGAGTGGCCAACCGTTCGTCGTGGTCGAGCACGTCGAGGGGCGGAACCTCGGTGAGGTGAGGAATCGCGCGCAACAACTCGGCGCGCGCATCACCTGGCCCGAAGCGCTGGCTGTGGGGATGATGCTCGGCGAAGCGCTGGCTCACGTCCACGAGCGTACCGACGCCGCGGGGCGTCCGCTCGAGATCGTCCACCGCGACTTGTCTCCGCAGAACGTGATGCTCGGCTACGGGGGCGATCTGAAGCTCATCGATTTCGGCACGGCGCGCGGCGAGAACCGACGCTGTCACACCGTCGCCGGGATCGTGTTCGCCAAGCCGGGCTACGTCGCGCCCGAGGTCGCCAACAACACGCCGGGCGGAGTGCCCGCCGATCTCTATGCGTACGGCGTCATGTTCTGGGAGATCCTCGCGGGGCGCCGCTTTCTCACCGGCGAGGCCGCCGAGCACATGGCCGCCGTGGGTTCCGGCAAGCGCTGTCCGAGCGCCATCGCCCAGGCCTGTGACGCCCCGCCCGAGCTGGACGCCATCATCACGCGCTTGACCGCCACCAAGATCGAGGACCGCTACGCCTCGGCGCGAGAGGCGTTGAGCGACATGGCGGAGCTCATGAAGCGAGCGCCCAGTCTGTCCAACGGCGAGCGTAGCGTGCGGAGCCGCATCTCGCAGCTGATGCAGCGCCTTTATCCAGCCGAGCCGGCCCGGAGCCGCGCGGAGTTCGCGCGCCTCGTGGCCCATGCGCGCAAGGTGGCCAAGCCGCGGCTGGTGCTCCCGCCGCCCTCGCCCACGCCGCCTCCGGCCGACGGCGACCCCACGCTCTTGCCGGGCACCCGCTACCGGCTGCTGCGCGAGGTGGGGCGTGGCGCCATGGCGGTGGTCCACGAAGCCTGTCACGTGGACCTGGGGCGGCGCTTCGCGCTCAAGGTTCTCCCTGCCGAGCAGTCGTCCTTCGCCGCGTCCGAGCAGCTCAGAGCGGAAGCCCGCGCCATCGCGCGCATCGAGCACGAGAATCTGGTGAGGCTCGTCGACTTCGGCGTGGCGGCCGACGGACGCGCCTTCTACGCCATGGAGTTCCTGGAGGGCGAGACCCTCGAGCAGCGCCTCGGCAGTGCGGACACGTTCGATTGGCGTGAGGTCGCGCGGCTCGGAATCCAGGCCTGTCGCGCCCTCGAAGCGGCGCACGCCTCGGGGGTCGTGCACCGCGACATCAAGCCGGCCAACCTGTTTCTGACGAGCGGCGGCTGCCTGAAGCTCCTCGACTTCGGC
Source organism: Polyangiaceae bacterium (assembly GCA_046351435.1). Classification (GTDB taxonomy): domain Bacteria; phylum Myxococcota_A; class Polyangia; order Polyangiales; family Polyangiaceae; genus JADJKB01. The sequence continues at coordinate 42,445 of JAXLYN010000011.1, read as the reverse complement.
GTGGCCAAGCTCGCGCGCGACGTGCGCAGCGAGCCGACCGACGGCGAAGCCCTCGTGCTGAGCGGAACGCCCGAATACATGGCGCCCGAGCAGACCCGCGGCGGTGAAGCCGACGACCGCAGTGACATCTACGCGCTCGGTGGCGTGCTCTACGAGCTCGCGACCGGCCGCCTCCCGTTCGATGCGTCGAGTGCCATTCAGCTTCTCGACGAGAAATCGAAGCGCCCGCCCGAACCAGCCCGCGTGCGGGCACCACAGAGAGGAATACCTACGATGCTGGACCAGACGATTTCGAAGGCGATGGACCCGAACCCCAGCGAGCGCTTCCAGAGCGCAGAGGCCATGCGTGAAGCGCTGGAAGAAGCGCTGCGCGAGCCGGAGATCCGGCGGCGCCGTCGCCGTCGCATCGGTCTCGGCATCGTGGGCGCCTTCGTGATCGCTCTCGGCGTCGTCGGTGGGGTTGCCGCCGCGAAGCCCGATGTCCGAAACCGCGCGGTGGCTGCCGTCTCGCCGCTGGTCCAACGCCTGAAGGGTGCCCCCGCGGCCGCGGAAGCCGCGCCGCCCGCGGATCCGGCGGCGACCGAGGCGAGCGCCGCCGAAGCTCCCCCCGCCGAGGAGCAGGCCGCTGCCGGCGAGACGGGCGAAGGCGATGACACGGCGGGAGACCCTGCCGGCGAGCCCGGTGACAAGGCCGAAGGTCGAGGCGAGAAGCCCGAAGGAGCGACTGCGCAGGTCGGAGAAGCGGATGAAGACGAGTCGGGCGAGACCGGCGACAGGGCCGAGCCGGAGGCCGACAAACCCGCAGACAAGGCCAAGGCCGACGCTCCGGCAGAGAAACCGGCGGAGAAGGTCGCCGACAAGAAGGCGGGGGCGAGCGACGACTCCATGTTCAATGCCGAGCCCGTGAAGGCCGAGAGCGGCGACAAGGTCGAGGCGCTCCTCGCCAAGGCCGCCGAGTATCGCCAAGCCGGCAAGAAGGTGAAGGCGCTCAACGAGTACCGCAAGATCGGCAAGAAGAACCGCAAGGATGCGCGCGCCCTCAAGGCCTGGAGCGAAGCAGCGGCCCAGATGAAGGGCTACGGAGAAGCGCTGCGTGTCGCTCAGCGCTGGGCCAACCTGGACAAGAGCGTCGAGGCGCGGCTGTTCCTGTCGAACATGCAGCGGAAAGTTGGAAAGCGGGAAGCCGCCATCAAGACCTTGAACGCTCTGCTCCAAGAGCGTCCGGGCTGCGAGGAAGCTCGCTCGATGCTGAAAACGCTCTCTCCCGAGCCGCGCGTGGCCCAGCGCTGAGGCGCTTTCCGCAGGAATCGCCGCATCCAGCAGCGCGCCGGGTGGTCCAAGTGGACAGCCCGGCGCGTTGGCTTTAAGAGCGGTGCCCGCTCGCCATGGCCACCGTTCCGGCAAACACCGGTGTTCGATTCGACACCGCGGGCTCGCCCTACGCGGTCGTCTTGCGCCTGGCGGCGCCCACCGTGCTGGCGATGCTCACCCAGAGCGTCGTGAACGAAGTCGACATCGTCTTCTTCTCGTGGCTCCCGTGCCCCGAATCCAGCAACGCACAGGCTGCGCTGCTGCCGTCCCTGATCCTGCTCTGGCTCTTCGGTGGCTCGCTCTCGGCCATCTCCGTTGGCACCCAGGCCATCTCGGCTCGACGATTCGCCCAGCAGAAGCATGCTGACGCCGGCGCCGTCCTCGTAAACTCCTGGTTCTTCTCGCTGACGGCGGGCATCGTCTTCACCATCGGCGGCTACCTGAGTTTGCCCTACGTGCTCGGCGCCTTGATCAAGGTTCCCGAGGTGCGCGAGGCGGCGACCGCGTATCTGCACTGGCGGCTTCTCGGCATCGTCAGCATGGCGATGACCTTCAGCTTCAAGTCGTTCTTCGATGGCATCGGCAAGACCCACGTTCACATGATCAGCGCCATCGTGATGAACGCGCTGAACATCGTGCTCTGCTTGATTTTCATCTTCGGCCGCTTGGGCGCGCCGCGGATGGGCATTGCGGGGGCGGGCTTGGCAGGGTTCGTCTCCACTTGGGTGGGGCTCGCGATCATGATCGTGTGGGCGGCTTTCGCCAAATACCGTCACACGTTCGCTCCATTCACGCTCCGTCGGCTCTCGAAGACGTTGACCTGGGACATCCTGAAGCTCTCGATCCCGAGCGCCGTGGCCACCGTGGCCGTGATGAGCGGCTTCGCGCTGTTCGCCATGATCGTGAGCAAGCTCGACAGCCTGGCTGGCACCGCGGCGGTGGTGAACCCGGCTTGCCCCGGCGGCAAAGCCGAGGCCGTGAACAGCGCGGCTACGACCGTGATCGTGGGTATATTGAAGCTCACGTTCACGGCGTGTCTCGCCTTCGGGACGTCCACGGCCACGCTGGTCAGCCAGTCGCTGGGCGAAGGCAATCCGGACAAGGCCTCGCGTTTCGGCTGGGTCAGTGTTCGTCTGGGCCTCGCCATCTTCGGCGTCGTCGGTTTGCTCGAGGGGGTGATCTTTCCCCAGCAGATCCTGTCGTTCGTGAGCCACAGCCCGCCCGTGATCGAGGCGGCGCTGCTGCCGATGCGCGTGATGGGTGTGTGCACGCCCGCCATCGCGGTGGGCATGATCCTGACCCAGGCGCTGTTCGGGGCCGGCAATACCCGTTTCGTGATGGTCGTCGAGTTGATTCTGCACTTCGCCTGCCTGGTGCCGCTGGCGTGGCTTCTCGGCATCACGCTCGGGTTCGGTCTGATCGGCATCTGGAGCGCGGCCGTGACCTACGTCGCGCTTCTCAGCACGGTGATGGTCTGGAAGTTCGCGAGCGGGGACTGGAAGGCCATCAAGATCTGAGCGTTCGCTCGGCGGAACCATGTCGACCACCCAACTCCAAGATCGGGTCGGGCCCGCGCTGGCGCGTGCCCTGGAACAGAAGGGCTACCTCACGCTGACGCCGGTGCAGGAGGCCGTGCTCGCGCCGGAGCTCGCCGGACGCGACGTGCGGCTCAGCTCGCAGACCGGTTCGGGCAAGACCGTGGCCATCGGGCTGCTCTTGCGCGAGACGGTGGAACGCCACGCGGCGCGCGAAGAAGACCGGAGCCCGCCACGAGCGCTGATCGTCACTCCCACGCGCGAGCTCGCCAAGCAGGTCGAGCTCGAGCTCACCTGGCTCCTCGCTCCCTACTCCGTGCGCGTGGTGTCGCTGACGGGCGGGGCCTCGTACCGCGACGAACGTCGCGCGCTCGCCGCGTCTCCGGGCGTGGTGGTGGGCACACCGGGGCGCCTGCTCGATCACCTCGAGAAAGGCGCGCTGGATCCCAGCGGCCTCGAGTGTGTGGTGCTCGACGAGGCCGATCGCATGCTCGACCTCGGGTTTCGCGACGACATCTTGGCGATCTTCGCCCGTGCCCCCAGCGGGCGGCGAACGCACCTGGTTTCGGCGACCTTCCCCCGAGAGGTCCAGGCGCTGGCGGACAGCGTACAAGAAGAGCCGCGCGAAGTGTTCGGCACCCCCTTGGGGGCCGCCAACCTGGACATCGAGCACGTCGTTCACCTGGTCGAGGCGCGCGAGCGCTTCGATTCACTGGTGAACCTCCTCTTGGCGCACCCCGACGAGCAGATGCTGGTGTTCGCCCGTACGCGAGCCGACGTCGCGGGCATCACGAGCGAGCTGCTCCAGGCGGGGTTCGTCGTGAGCTCGCTCTCCGGCGAAATGGAGCAAGCCGAGCGCAACCGCGCACTCGCCGCATTTCGCACCGGCCGCTATCGCGCCCTCATCGCGACGGACGTCGCGGCCCGCGGCATCGACGTCGCCGGGATTTCCCGGGTCGTGCACTACGAACCGCCCGCTGACCGTGACAGCTACACCCATCGCAGCGGACGCACGGGTCGAGCGGGTCGCAAGGGCACGAGCTCGGTCCTGGTGACGCCGGCCGGTCCTCGCTCGCACGCTCTCGCTCCTGTCCCGCCTCGGCATCGAGCCCCGCTTCGAGCCCGTGCCGGGGCCCGCGAATCCGGGAGCTCGCTGGGGCTCGCTCCTTCGACGATCTGGTGGCAGACGACGCGGAAGACGCCGCAGGCTTCGAGCCGAGCACGTGGTCGCTCGCCAAGCGCCTGGCCGCACATCCCACCGTCGCACGGGTCATCGCGCGCCTCTTGGTGCGTTCGGGTCAGCTCGGCCCTACCGAACCACGGGAGCTTCACCCCCCAGAGCCGCGCGGCTTCGGCAAGAAGGGCCCGCGGGCAGGCTCGCGCGACTCGCGAACCTCCACGCAGGACTGGGTGAGCTTCGAGGTGAGCTTCGGAGCGAAGCACGGTGCAGATGCGCGGAGACTCCTCGCGCTTTCGTGTCGCCGCGGGCGTATCCGTGGCGCCGAGGTGGGCGCCATTCGCATCTTCCCCGAGCACTCTTTGCTCGACGTCGACGCCAAGGTGGCCGAGGACTTTGCGGAGCGAGCGATGCGGCCCGACCCGCGTGAGCCCCACGTACGCTTCCGGAGACTCGGAGCGGCGCGTGCGAAAGATCCCCGCGCGTCCCACGACGGCCCGTCGGGCGCGCGCGGCCCACGGGAGCGCGGGGCGGGTGCCCGGCGTCCCGCGGGTCCGAGAGAGCATGACCGAGCGCGCGCGGGCGCGCGCCCCGCCTGGTCGCCGGAACCACACAAGCCCGGGCGAGCTCCCGAAGGCGGGTGGCGCAAGCACGGCGCGCCGACCGGCGACGCGACGGGGACCAGGGCCGGCACTCCGCGAAAAGACGCCTGGACGCGCGGTGAAAAGGCGGCTGCGGGCGCCAAGCCGCCCAAGCGGAAGCCGAAGTCGAAGTAGCTCGCGGCGTTCTCGGGGCCGACGACGCGTCGCCGTTCGAGAAGCGCGTGGCGCGTTGCGCTGCCGCTCACTTCAGCATGTCGTCGAGCAGCTTGTCGTCGCTGTCGTCGTCGCCCTTCTTCTTGTCTTCCTTTTCGCTGCCGGAGTCCTTCTCGGCTTTCTCGGGCTTCTTCTTGTCGTCCAGCATGTCGTTCAAGAGGTCGTCGTCGCTGTCGTCGTCGCCCTTCTTCTTGCCGCCATCACCCAGCATGTCCTTGAGCAGGTCGTCTTCCGTGTCGTCGCCGCCGGGTTCGGCGCTCGGCTCCGGAGTGGGCGTATCGGTTTCGGGCTGATCCGGCAGCTTGATGTCCTTGCCCGAGCCGTATTTCGCCTTGTCCTCCGCGGTGCAAGGCAACGGGTTGTTCCGGTCTTCTTGCACGCATTCCATCATCCACGCTTCGCGCGGAGGCTCGCCGATCTTCTCGGCCTTGGCCTTGGCTTCGGCGATGTCCTTCTGCACCGCAACCGTGGACAGGCTCGGGATGTACATGATCATCAACAGGCCGGTGGCGAGGATCCCGAGGAAAGGCAGGCTGATCCGATACAGCGATGCCATCGGCTTGCTGAAGCGGAAGCTCGCCACGAACAGGTTCTGACCGAAGGGCGGGCTCAAGAAGGCGATCTCGAGGTTCAGGAGGAACATCATCGCCAGGTGGAACGGTGAGAGCCCGAACTCCGCCCCGAAAGGCAGGAGCAAGGGCACGGCCACCAGGATGGAGCTGAAGCCCTCCATCAGCGCGCCCTGGATGTACATGAAGAAGTTCAACATCACGAGGAAGTGCCAGGGCTTCGTGATGCCGAGACTGGTGAACCACTGGAAGATTTTGCCGGGGATGCCCTCGAAGATCAGATAAGTGGTGAGCGCCATGGCCATGGCCATGATCAAGACCAGCGCACCCGCGAGCGCCATGGAGTTGGCGGCCAGACGCGGGAGGTCACGCTTCTTCAAGTCACGGTGAACCAGCAGCTCGACGGCAAGGACGTAGCAGGCGGCGAGCGCCGCTCCTTCGTCGATGTCGGTGAGCCCCGTGGCGAGCCCGCCCAGAATGAGCACCGGGATGCCGAGCTCCCACTTGATGGCCCACAGGGCGCCGGACATCTCCTTCAGGTTGGGTTTCGTGCGCGGGATCTTGTGCTTGATCCCGATGTAGCCCGCGTGGACCGCGAGCAGCGCCACCACCAAAAGGCCCGGCAATACTCCGGCCTTGAAGGCCTTGTTGAAGTCGATACCGGCGACCATCGAGTAGATCAGGATGGGCAGCGACGGCGGGAGCAGGAGGCCCAGCGACCCGCCGGTCATCACCAAGCCGAGGGAATAGTCCTTCGGGTAGCCGTAGCGAACCAAGGCCGGGTAGAGCAGGCCGCCGACGGCCACGATGGTGACGGCGCTGCCGCCCGTGAGCGTCGTGAAGAACGCGCTGGCGATGATGCACACGATGGCGAGGCCGCCAGGGAGCCAGCCGAAGAACGCCTCGGACGCGCGCACGATCCGTTCGGGCGCCTTGGACTCGGCGAGCACGTAGCCGATGAACGTGAAGAGCGGCACCGTGACCAAGATGGGGGAGCCCGCGAAGCGCTCGTCGAGCACGTCGGGGGCCAAAAAGCGCGTGAAGTGTTTGGTGGCGTCGCTGTGGGTGAGCCACGCGAGCTCGGTCGCACCCGCCATCACGGCGAACACCGGCGCGCCGATCAGCGCGAACAAGAGCACGAACAGAAGGACGAGCATCAGGCGTCCTCCTTGGTGAGCTCCGTGTCGGTCTTCTCGCTGGTCTTGCCACCGGGTACGACGTTCATGTCGCCGTGGGCCTCGTTGTCGACGCTCTTGTGCCCGCTCAAGGCCAAGAGACACAAGAGCAAGAACCGGAACGCGATGACGAAGAGCCCGATGGGAAAGACCAGGTTGGCGGCCTTCACCAGCTCGCCGCGCGGCTCACCCTTCTCGGGCACGACCACGATGGGTGCGCGCTTCATGTCACCCGAGATCTTGAGGAGCTCGCCTTTCTGCTTGCCGTAGCGCTCGTGGAACCCTTCTTGGTCCACCCAGGCGTTCCACTGCGCGGCATCCAGCCACTCAGAGTAGCGTTCTCCCTTGATCACGTGGGGCAGCGTCTTGATGTCGAGCGCAAGCTGCTTGCGCGCGATGAAGAAGTGCTCGCCGAGTTTTTGAGTGACCGCCGAGACCTTTTCACCCGCGCTGGCTTCGGCCTTCGCGTCGAATTCGTCGATGGCCATGTGATCGAAGAAGCCCCAGGCCGCCGTCGCGACGATCACGCTCGCACCGAGCCACCCGGCGATGACCACGGGCAAACGCTGTTTCGGGCGCAAATAGCGGGTCAGAAGATCGATGGTGATGTGCTTGCCTGCGGCGGTGGCCAGCGAGCCGCCGAGCAAGGTGAGGAGCAGGGTGAGACGCGTGCCGACGCCGCGGAGCCCGCCGAGCAAGGTCAAGAAGGACGCTTGCTGGTACCAGTTCAGGAGATTCGAAGCGTAGTCGACCCCGACCTGACCCCACGTCTTCGCGAGGAGCAGACCGACGAAGGACGCGCCCACGGTCGCGCCCGCCCGTACTTTCTCCGGCTGCTTCTTCAACGCGAAGTGCGCCACGAGCCCGAGCGCCAGGGCACCGGTGAGAGCGCGGAACACGAGCCCGGCCTTGCTGCTGCCGTCCGCAGCGGTCGAGAGCCCCTTGAGTGCCACCCAGAGCGAGAGCACGAGCACCTCGAGCAGCACGGTGACGGCGCAGAGCCACATCTCCCACTTGGTCCACGCCGCGTCCATGCGCACGAGGGGGCGACCCCACGCCGCAGCGCGCCGGGGCGGGCCAGAGCCCACTTCGACGTCGGGGCGTCTGGATGGAGAACTCTTCCGTTCGGATTGGGCCGGACGCTCCTCGGACCCCGACTCGCCGCCAGAGTCCGCCGCCTCGCTCTCGCCGACTTCGCTCGAGTCCACCTTCTTCGACTCGGCCGCGGTCTCGGCGCCCGACTGAGTGTCCGCCGTGGCGGCTTCGGCTTTGCTCGACTCGGCGCTCGGTGCGGCTTCGGCTTTGCTCGACTCGGCGCTCGGTGCGGCTTCGGCTTTGCTCGATTCGGCGCTGGGTGCGGCTTCGGCTTTGCTCGATTCGGCGTCGCCCGGGGTGGCGTCGGCTTCGGCGTCGCCGGTCTCGGCGTTGACGGCCGCCGCGTCGGGTTTCTTCGCATCGGCCTTGGATTCGGTAGCGGGCGCGCCGGACTTTTCGTCAGGCAGCTTCGCGTCCGGCTCCGGCTCCGCTTCCGCGCCCTTGGCGTCGCCCTCGCGGTCTGCAGCCTTCGCTTCGTCGGTGCCGTCGGCTGTGTCACCGTCCGGAGCTCCGCCGTCGTTCCCGTCCCTCGCCTTGTCGTCGGTCATCCCTGCGGACGAACGTTAGAGCACTTTGCTCGACGCCGTGACACGAAAAGGCTCCCACGCGCCCCGGGCGATCCGATGGGTACAAAAACGGCGCGGGCCGAGGCGTTGACCCCGGCCCGCGTGCCACTCGGACATGCCGATCAGCAGGCGCCGATCTTGCTCAGCGCGTCGTTCGGGATCGAGCTCTTGAGGTTCTGGCAGGCCTTCTTGAAGACCTCTTTCCACTCGGCCTTCTCCGCGGAAGTGGCCTCGTGGACGTCCATCTTCTTCTTCAAGCGGTCGTAGGCGGCCCGGTCGGCCTTGCGGATGCGTTCCGTCAGGGCATCGGCAGCCTTCTTGCCCGTGGACTTCAGCACCTCACGCTGGTCGCCGCTCAGTCCGTCCAGCGCCTTGGCGCTCATCACCACCGCGCCGATACCGAAGTAGGTCTCCGCGGTGTTCAGGTGATCGAGGCGCGACGCCCACTGGAGCTGTTCGGCGGCGAGACACGGCGTGTTCATCACGTCGATGGCGCCGCTGTTCAGCTTCGGCAGGAACTGAGTCACGGGGGAGGGGACGCCCGTCACTCCGCCGATGGCCTCGTAGACCTTGGGAGCGATGATGTCCTCGGTGATCATGCCGGGGTGCTTGCCCTTGAGATCGGACGGGACCTTGACCGCGAAGCCCTTGCTCATGACGCGGCCGATGCCCACGTCGCCGAAGCCAGGGATGTGGAACTTCTTCTTCAGCTCCTCGTCGGCGAAGATCTCTTCGCTCAGCTTTTCGCGGGCCTTGTCCAGGTCGTTCCAGCTCGAGAACGCCCCCGGCATCTGGAGCGCGATGAAGCGCTTGTCGATGGCGAAGAGGCCCACCGCCGTGACCGCGCCGCCCGAGAGCTGGCCGGTCTTGATCTTGCCGACCACGCCGCTTTCGGGGCCGCCGGTTCCGTTCCAAAGCCATTCGACCGAGACCTCGCCGTTGGTCTTCTGGTCGACTGCCTTCGACCACGTCGTGAAGACCTTGCCCCAAGGACTCCGCTTGGGGGCGAGGGTCGCCATCTTGAGCGTCGTTTTGGCCTCGGCGGCGCCCGCCGTGCCGAAGACGACGAACGCAGCGGCCAAGACCGCCGCGATTACCTTTCGAACCATTTCGAAGTACCTCCTCGATTACCTGAAGAACGGCAGGTCAGCCGATAGGCCGTCCGGCTCTCATTGAGACGTGACGGACCCCGAAAGAAATCAACGCATATGCGAAAAAAGCACCGGGGGCCAGCGCTCCCGGCCCGTCCCCCGTTCAGATGCGACGCGTCAGAGCCGGAAACCGCACTCTTCCTGCCAGACCTTGTTGCCGAGGTAGCGGCGCGCGCGCCGCTTGGCGATGACGTTCTGGAGCCGGGCCTCGGGCAGGTCGTCGCCGGCAGCTAGCACTTCGTTCAGGGTCTTCTCGTAGGCTGCCTTGTCGCCCTTGGCGCAGTAGTAGCGCTGCGCGAAGTTCAGCTTGGTCGCCAGGAACTTCCCGCCGTTGATGGCGAGCGCCTTCTCGAAGTAGGCCTTGGATTCGTCGAGCTCGGCCATGGCGGTGCGCGCGTGGTAGGCGCCGAGCACGGTATAGGCAGTGCCGTAGGCCACCGTGTCGTCGAGCTCGGCGGAGCGCTTCACGAGCTCGACGCCCGCGTAGAGCTCCCCGACGATTTCGGGCACGTCCTTCGAGGCGGACACGTGGCCGACCCAGGCGTAGCCGATCCAAAGCAGGTCTTCCGCCTGTTCCTTGTCCGTGAAGTTCTCTTTGAGCCACTTCGACAGGGTCTCTTGGTTGCGCTTGGCAGCGTCGAAACCTTCGGCATGGTGCCCCAGGAGTTCGATGCCGTAGTGCTTGGCCCGGGCGTAGCCGGCGCGTGCTCGGAGCAGGTGGTACTCCGCCATCACGTCATCGCCTTTTTCGTAGGCTTCTTCGTAGTCGTCTTCGGTGAAGGCGAACGAGAGACCCGCCCAGCCTCGCGTCAGCATGAAGAGCGCGTCCGTGTTGTCCGGCGCGAGCTTGTGGAAGCCCTCGAGCTGACCGATGCCCGCCGTGGCCACGCCGCGGGCCACCTCCCAGTCGTGCAGCGTGTTCACCGCCGCCGAACCTTCCCGCGTGCCCTTGATCTGCCCCTTGAGCAGCATCGACTTGAGGCAGCCCGTGCTCGAAAGCGCGAGCCAGCCCGCACACAAGAGACCAATACCCCGCGCTAGCTTCATGATGCGCGGCAATAGCCGTCTTTCCCGTGGATTTCAACGGCGGCGCGCGGAACCCCAAATCCTCGCGTCAGTGGCGGCGGGCACTTCAATCTCGGCGCGCCAGCACGTCGCAGGCGACGGCCGTGCGGACCGCCGGGTCGTCGTCCGCGAGGGCGGTCGCAGCGTTCGGGTAGTCGCCCAGGTCGAGCAAGCCCCGGGCAGCCACCGTCCGGGTGTGTGCTTTGGGCGAGCTCAGGAGCTCGGCCAGCTGTTTCTTCACCCCCGTGTCCCCAGCTCGTGCCAGCGCGGCGCGGGCTTGCAGGCCGAGCGGGTCATCCTTCTTCGCGAGCTCTCGCAGGCCATCCACGACCCTGGACTTGTGCTGCGGGGCGCCGGCCAGGCGCGCGAGCGCGATGACCTTCACCTCTTTGTCTGGGTCTTTCGTGGCCTTTTCCAGCGCCGCGATGGCGTCGGGGTCGGACAGGGAGACGAGTTGGATCGCGAGCCTCCGCTCGGACTCGGTGCCTTGGCTGACGGCGTTGATCAGAACTTGCTCGGCCGACGTGGCGTAGCGACCGTGGGCGCGGATCAGAGCGTCGGCCGCCGTGATGGCCAGCGTGCCCTGCTTGGTCTCGGCCACGGTGGTGAGCTGATGTTCGCCGCCGGCCGAGAAAGACGCAGGCATGCTCCAGGCGTCGAGGATGGTGATGCGCGTGAGCTCGTCGGCGCGCGCCCAGTGGTCCGCCAGCGCGAGCACCGCGCGCTCTCCGCCGATGGCGCCCACCGTACGCGTCGCGTGACCGCGCGACACGCCGTCGGGGTCGACTCGCGCTGCCTCCAGCGCTGCGTCCAGGTCGTCGGATGAACGTGCCTCGATTGCGGCGGACAGCGCCGCGCGCCGGACGCGTTCATCGGGATCCAGAAAGAACTTACGGCGCACCGGGCCGAGCTCCTTGGCCGAGGCAGCGCGGGCAGCCACCGCGCGCCAAGCTCCGCTGGACGAGTCACGGTACTTCTTCACGAGATCGTTCGGGTTGCGCCGCCCCAACGCCAGGAGCGTCAGAGTGGCTTCGGCGGCGGCGTCATCCGCCTGATCGGCCCGGGCTTCGAGCACCTGGAGCAGGGGTCGCGCGCAGGTACGAATGTCCCGCACACGGTCCACTGCCGCCGTGCCGCTCGACGATCGGACTTCGCGCCCGGCGACCGCGCGCGCGAGATCCTCCACGGTGGAGCGGTCGAGCTTGCCCGCATCCTGGCTGGACTTGACGTCGCGCTTGAGAGCGGAGAGGTCCCCGTGTAACGCGGTGTCCACGACGCCGGCCGTGCCGCACCCGGCGAGCCAGAGACTCCCAGCCATGAGCCAAGTGAAAGAGCAGACGCGCATGCTCGGACGGTGATAGCACAGTGAGGACCGAGGTCGTCGTCAACGCGAACGCGGCGCTTTTTGCCCGGGATCCGCGGCTCGTCCAGCGGGTCCGGGAGGCCGCCGGCGGCCAGTCGCGCGTGTCGGTGACGACGAGTCTCGAGGAGCTTTCGGCGCTCGCCCGGGAGCTTCGGAGCGCAGAGGTCGAGCGCGTGGTCTTGTGCGGTGGGGACGGGAGCTTCATGGCTGGCGTCACGGCCCTCGCGGCAGCCGGCCCCGGTCACCTGCCGGAGCTGGTGTTCGCTCCTGGGGGGACCGTCGCCACGGTCGCGCGGAACCTCGGGCAGCGACTCGGATTGCTCGAAACCGTCGCACGCGCCACCGACCCGCGGGCGCACGCTTGGTGCAAAGAGCATCCGTGCCTCCGGGTGGTCGAGGCCGAAGGTCGGAGCCGCCTCGGCTTCATTTTCGGCACCGGTCTCGTGGCACGCTTCTTTCGCCGCTACTACGCCGGGCAAACGCGCGGGTACGCTGCCGCCGCGCGCATCGTGGCACGGGTCTTCGTCAGCTCCTTCACGGGCGGAGACTACGCTCGGAGCGTGCTCGACCCGCTGCCGTCGGTGGTCGAGGTCGAGGGTCAACGCCTCGCGCCCGAAGCGTACAGTCTGATCGTGAGCTCGGTGGTCAGGAACTTGGGGCTTCACATGCTCGTGACGCATCGGGCCGCGGAAGACCCGGAGCGGCCGCACCTCGTGCTGTCGCCGCTCGGCCCCGGTGCGCTCGGTCCCCAAGCGCCGCGCGTGCTCGCCGGCTTGCCGCTGCGCGGCAGCGGAGGTTTCGACGGACTCGTGCGGCATTTCAGCGTGACCTTCCCGGAACCAGACGGGCCCTACGTGCTCGACGGAGACCTGTTCGGAAGTCGTCGCGTCGAGGTGAGCGCGGGACCTCGGCTCAAGCTCGCGCTCTTCGCCTGACGAGGTTGGCCGAACGTCCGCGACGACGGCGGGACTCGACGAACGTCGCGTCTCAGTTCACGCTCGGCGTCGCGCCGGCCTTGGCCTCTTCCACCGCACTCGCGTGGATCTCGTTCCGGCGCACCAGCGCAGCGGCAACGAAGTGGGAGAAGAGGGGGTGGGCGGCCATCGGGCGGCTCTTGAACTCGGGATGGAACTGGCAGCCGACGAAATGCGGGTGCTCGGGCAGCTCGACGATCTCCACGAGACGGCCGTCGGGGCTGGTTCCGCTGAGCACTAGCCCGGCTTTGGTGAGCGGCTCTCGGTAGTCGTTGTTGAACTCGAAGCGATGCCTGTGGCGCTCGCTGATCTCGCCCGCGCCGTAGATCTGAGCCGCGCGGCTGCCCGACAGCAGCGTGCACGGGTAGGCACCGAGCCGCATGGTGCCACCCTTGTCCTTCACGCCCTTCTGATCGGGCATGAGATCGATCACCGGGTGCGGCGAGTCTTTCTGGAATTCGGTGGAGCTCGCGCCCTTCAGGTTGCACACGTGTCGCGCGTATTCGATCACGGCGAGCTGCATGCCGAGGCAGATCCCGAAGAACGGCAAGCGGTTCTCGCGCGCGAAGCGGATCGCGGAGATCTTGCCTTCCACTCCGCGGTCACCGAAGCCTCCAGGGACCAGGATCGCGTCCAACCCGCTGAGCATCGCGGCCGCGCTACCGCGTTCGATCTGCTCGGAGTCGATGTATTCGAGCTCCACGGCGCAATCGTTGGCGAGGCCACCGTGCACCAAGGATTCGTGCAGTGACTTGTAGCTGTCCTTGAGGTGCACGTACTTGCCGACGACGCCGATCTTCACGCTGCCATTGGCGGGCTTCTTGAACTTGTCGACCGTTCGCTTCCAGTGCGTGAGCTCGGGCTCGCGGGACCAGATGTTGAGTCGCTCGGTGAGCACCGTGTCGAGACCTTCGGCGTGGAAGACCAGCGGCAGCTCGTAGATGCAGCCCACGTCCACCGCGCTGATCACGCTGCCCACGGGTACGTTGCTGAAGAGCGCGATCTTCTCCTTCAACCCCCGCGCGATGGGCCGGTCGCAGCGGCAGATCAAGATGTCGGGCTGGATGCCGATTTCGCGCATTTCCCGCACCGAGTGCTGGGTCGGCTTGGTCTTCAGCTCGCCCGCCGTGGGGATGAACGGCACGAGCGTGACGTGGACACTCACCGCGTTCTCGTGGCCAGCCTCGAGCTTGAGCTGGCGGATGGCCTCGAGGAACGGCAGGGACTCGATGTCGCCCACGGTGCCGCCGATTTCGACGATGGCAATGTCGGCCCCCGAGGTGGCCTGTTTCACCCGCGCTTTGATCTCGTCGGTGATGTGGGGGATCACCTGCACCGTCGCCCCCAGGTATTCGCCGCGGCGCTCCTTGCTGATCACGGCCTCGTAGATGCGCCCGGTCGTGATGTTGGCCTGGCGGGTGAGGCGGCAGGCCGTGAAGCGCTCGTAGTGGCCGAGGTCGAGATCGGTCTCGGCGCCGTCGTCGGTCACGTAGACCTCGCCGTGTTGGTACGGCGACATCGTCCCTGGATCGACGTTGATGTACGGGTCGAGCTTCATGTGCGTGACCCGGAGGCCACGCGCTTCCATCAAGGCGCCGATGGATGCGCTCGCCAGTCCCTTGCCGATGGAGGAGACGACTCCGCCGGTGATGAATACGAACTTGGTCCGTCGACTCACCGTACGACCTCCAAGCGTGGCGGATTAACACGCCCGCGGCAGATTGGCACCCCCGAATCTCGTCCGCTCCGATCTCCGCGGAAACGCGCAACTCTTCGCAGCGCGAAACATTCGTGAAACGCGCAGCGCAAAGTTTCACGCTTGGCTCAGCGCGTTCGCCGGAGGTTCCGCGCGTCCGCGCGACGCCGCTTCGCGCCCGCTCGCCCGAGCGCGCGCCTCGCGAACGCGCGAAGCTCCTTGGGATCGGCCAAGGCCGCCTTGGCGTGGCGGTCGAGCGATTTGATCAAGAGCTCGAGGCGGAGCGCCTGGCTCTTGGTCAGGCAGCGGCGGGTCGCGCACAACGTCAGCGGGCCGCGCCCGCGGGTGTAGCGCGCGCCCTTGCCCGCATCGTGCGCTCGGATCCGTTCGGCGACGTCGCGAGCGATGCCGGTGTAGTACGTACCGTCCGCGCAGCGCGCGAGGTAGACGAACCACACGTCGCGGTGGGTCGCGGGGGGCGAGCTCAAAAGCGTCCGACGACGCCGAGGCCGAGCCCGTCGCGCCCGCTCGTGACCGGCACGGGCATCACCCGGAAGCTCTCGCGCCGTTCGAGTCGGCGTTTGGGGCGCCGTCGGTCAGGCGCGCTCGGCTCCGCCGTCGGCATGAACAAGGCTTCCGCTGCCACCACGACACCGCCGGTCTGGCCCACTGCATCCATGGTGGTCAAGATGGCGCGCAGCACCACGGTGAACGTCGAGCAGCCAGGGTCGTCGTCGGCGCAGCCGGTCTTGGCCAGGGCCATCCAGGGCCCCGCCACCGGCGTCCGGAGCTCGGTCGCACCGGGAGCGTCCGGCCAGGCGTAGGAGAAGCCCAAGGCCGCGCCGTACCAGGCCGCCGATGCGCCCAAGCCGACCAGGGCCAGGTTGAACTGCGTGCCCGAGGGCGGGTAGGCGTTGGTATCGACGTGGTCGGGAGGCACGGGTTCGTCGGCGCGCGCCGGGTTCACCCAAACCGTGGCGGCGAGGGCGCAGGCGGCGATCCAGAGCGTGGCGACGAAGCGCACCGAGCCCTTTTGTCGAAGTGGGCTCCAGAAAGCAAGCTCGCTCAGGGGAGGGTGGCCACTTTCCACCAGCGACCCTCGGCGCTGAGGTCGAAGCTCCTGGCCCGCTCCGAGACCACCGCGACCTGGTCTTCGTGCCAGAGCGGAATCACCGGCAGGTCGCGCTGCATGCGTCGCTCGACGAGCCCGTAGAGGCGCCGGCGTTCGTCCAGGTCTCGAGTCGCGCCCGCGGCGTCGAGCCACGAGCCGACCTCGGCGTCGCGATAGCGCGCGCGGTTCTTGCCCTCGCTGCCCGCTCCGGGAATGCCCCGAGGATGAAAGAACCATGCGAGCAGATTCGGCTCCGTCAGCTCGGGCATCTGCAGCGTCGCCATTTCGAAGTCGCCCGCGTCGAGCCGCGCCATGAAGACGCCGAAGTCCAGCGAGATCACCCGCACGTCGAGGCCGGCGTCCCGGAGCATCTGTGCGAGCGCGCGCGCGATGATGACCCGCAGCCGATCCGTGCTCGTGGACAAGGTGACGGGCGGCAGGCCACGGAGCACGCGCTCGGCCGTCTCGCGACTTTCTGCCACGGCTGCGCTCTCGTCCGCCTTCGCCCAGTGCCCCGGCGGCAGGAGCCCCGATGCCACTTGGGCACGACCTCCGAGCAGTGTCCGCACGACCAACTCTCGATCGAGCACGCGAGACACGGCGCGACGCACCTCGGGTCGATCGAAAGGCGGGTGGTCGTTCTGGAACAGGAGATAACTCACGTTGGCGCCCGGGCGCGCGCGCACACTGAGGCCGTGGCTGCCGTCCAGGCTCGGCAACAGCGTCGGTGACATCGCGTTCGGCGCGATGTCGGCGCGACCCGCCAGCAGGCGCAGCGCGCGCGCGTTTTCGTCGCGGATGCTGCGCACGGTCAGCGCGTGACGCGGCTTCGCCACGAGGCCGGTGTCCGCCGGAACGAGCTCGACGGCAGAAGGCGTCGCCGTGAGCACGCGGTAGGGTCCGAGCCCGTTCAGGTCGCCCAGCGGGTGTGGCGCGCTCCGAGCCTCTCGCTCTTCGAGGATCGGAACCTCGAGATCGGTGAGAAGCGTGGCGCGCGCTTCGGCCAACCGCAGCACGAGTCGCCCTCCGCCGGCGCCTTCACAGCTCGCGATGCTCTTGGCCACCGGTCGGTGCGGGCTGCCCAATGCGGGGTCCTTGATCGCCGCCAGGGTGGCGCATACGTCTTCGACCACGAGGGGTTTCCCGTCGTGGAAGCGCACGCCGTCGCGGAGCTCGAGCTCGAGCGTCCGCTCGTCCAAGAATCGCCAGCTTTTCGCGGCTCGGGGCACCGGCGCCAGCGTGTCCGGATCGAGTCCGACGAGGCCGGCGTGAATCAGTCGCGTGGTCTTCACGTCGTAGCTGCGCGTGGCGAAGCGCGGGTCCAGGCTGGCGAGCTCGGCGGGCAGCATCGATTTCCAGCGGGCGCTCCCGGGCGCGGGCCGACCGCAGGCGCCGAGTCCGGCGACTACGAGGGCGGACAGGGCCGGGGCGCGCACTCTACTGCCCGATATAGTCCGCGCTCGACCCGCCCGAAACCGCCGGAATGCCGGAAGTTCGACCGGCGTTCATTTCACGGCTATTTCCTGGGCGTTCATGCGTAGGTTCGGCGTCCTCCTCGCTTGTCTCGCTGCAAGCGGTCTGCTTGGGCCGCCCGCCGCTCGAGCGGAGCCGGCGTCGCGTCCCAAGCTCGAGAGCGCTTCGCGCTCGGGAACGGCACAGGCCGCCGAGAGTCTCGCACGGTGGGTCCAGAAGGAACACGGAGAGCTCTCCCTTCTGGTCGTCGAGCTGCCTTCTCGCCAGGTCCTGGCCGACAAGAACGCGGCGCTCGCGCTCAATCCCGCGTCCAACGCCAAGGTGCTCACCGCAGCTGCCGCGCTCTCGAAGCTGGGCGCGGACTACCGCTTCAAGAGTGGACTCTACGGTGCGCTGGAAGGCGGGAGCGTCGACCGGCTCGTGCTCCGCTCCAACGGCGATCCCAGCCTCGGTGCCAAGGACTTCGAAAAGCTGGTGAAGGATCTCACCGACCGCGGGCTCAAGCGTGTCGGTGAAGTGCTGGTCGACCAGAGCGCCTTCGACGATCATTTCGTGCCGCCTGCCTTCGAGCAACAACCGAACGAGTGGGCTCCGTTCCGCGCGCCCGTCGCGGCGGTGTCGGTGGACGAGAACGCGTTCGTGGTTCGGGTTCTGCCGGGAGCGGCCGTGGGGGAGCCAGCCAAGGTGAGCATCGACCCTCCCGGGTTCGTCACCCTCGAGAACAAAGTGACGACGGACAAGAAGGGCAAGAGCCGCCGGCTCCAGGTCGAGCTGCGCCCCGCCGATCGCGCCCTCACCCTGCGTATTTCGGGCCAAATATCGCTGGCGGACAAGGGCACGGCCTTCGCGAAACGTGTCGACGACCCGCGACACTACGCCGGCCACGTGCTGCGCGCGATCCTCCAGCGACAGGGAGTCGTCGTCGACGGCGGCGTACGCGAAGGCGGCAAGTCGGAGAGCCGAGTGCTCAGTGAGCGAAAGAGCGAGCCCCTCTCCAGCTTGGTGCGCGAGCTCGGCAAGAACAGCGACAACTTCTACGCGGAGATGCTGCTGAAGGCCATCGGGGCCGAAAGCGGCAAGCGCCCCGGGTCGAGCGCGGACGGTGCAGCGGAAGTGCTGCAGTGGATGAAGAGCCAGAAAGCCGTCGATTCGGGCACGCGCGTCGTGAACGGTTCGGGTCTCTTCGACGCCAATCGCGTCAGTGCCTGGAGCTTGGTTGCGGCGCTGGCGGCTGCGCGGGACGACCCCAAGGTCGGCAAGCCGTTCCTCGATCAACTCGCCGAGGGCGGTGTAGACGGCACGCTGAAGCACCGGTTCCGATCCGCGCGGACGCGGAAGGTCCGCGCCAAGACCGGCACGCTGGCCAGGGCTCACTCGCTCGCGGGGTACATCCTCGGTGCGGACGGACAACCGCGGATCGCCTTCGCGATCCTCCTGAACGGAATCGCTGGCAAAGCGGACGAGCAGCGGCGGGGCATCGATCGCGTCGTGGAGCGAGCTCGGGCGGAGCTGGCGAAGAGCGAGCAGAATTCCGAGGCGGCGCGTCGCTGAGCCCGCTGCTCACGGTCGCGGTTCGAGTCGGAGCTGCACCGAAGAATCGCGGGGCACGTCCTCGCTCTTGCGCTCCTCCGCCTGCTTTCGCACGCGCCAGAGGCCCCACGCGGCGAGGCCCCCCATCATCGCCAGCGGCAAGAGGCTGAGGAAGATGGTGGAGCCCACGAAAGCGCGCTGGTTGGCGTCGTTCTGGGCCGCGCCGCACACGGGGCACGCGAGCGCCAGCGCGGGCAGGCAGAACACGGCGACGGCCGAGAGAACCGCGAGCGCTTTCGGCTTCATAGGTACACTCGAAAGTACACGATGGGCCAGAGGAGCACCACGAAGTACCAGAACACCCGCGTCGCCGCGAAGTAGCCGGGTGAGAGCTCGTCGCGCTGGAGCTTCCGGAGCGCGAGTCCGAGCACCATCAGCCCCGCCAGTACGTGGAGCGCGTGGGCCCCGACGATGAGATAGAAGAAGCCGCCGTGTGGGCCCGAGCGCAGCGTCAGGCCTTCGCGGACGAGTTGGACCCATTCGTAGCCCTGCACCGTCACGAAGGTGGCGCCCAGCAGCGCGGATGCGCCGAGCAAGCGCAGTGCCTTGCGAGGGACGAGCGCGTGCTGGCGCCGCGCGAAGAACAGGGCGATGCCGCTCGCCAGGAGCACACCCGTGTTGACGGCGGTCGCCTCGATGGGCAGGCGAGGCTGCCCAGGAGGTGGCCACGGCCCGAGCGTGCTGATCTTCGTGATGGTGAAGGCGCTCATCAACGCCGCGAAGAACATCACCTCCGCCACGACGAAGATCAACATGCCGATCACCGCGTTCGGCGCGACCGGGACGCGTCGAGGACTGATGCCGGAGCGGCGATCGAGATCCATCACGGCCTGCGTCATGCTCGGTCCTCGCGCTCAGTGCCCGCGGTGTCCCGAGGTCTTTGCGGCCTCGAGCGCGCGCTTCGTCTCTTGCTCTGCGGCTTCGTTTCGCCAGTTGTGCCCCTTGTGCTTCATGACGTCGGGGGCAACGCCGGCAAAGAATAGGAACATGAACGCCACCATGGTGAGCAGCACGTAGGCCACGTACTTCTTCTCGACGTTCAGGTGCATGAAGTTCTTCGCGACCATGTACGCCTTCACGATGGCGATGCCGAAGGCCGTGATGAGCGTGATGACCGGATGACCGAGCATGGGGCCGACGACGCTGGCCACCAAGAGCGCCACCAAGATGGCCCAGATCTGCACGTAGTGCGCGTCGCCATGGTGCTCGTCGTGGCCACCGTGCGCAGCCTTCGGCTCATGGCGTACCGGGCGTTCGCTCACCGCCCGTGCGACCTTCTTCGGAGGATCCGCTTTGGGCGGGGGCGTGCTCTTCGAGCTCGCCTGCTTTTCGTCCTCCTCGTCCGTTTCGCCCTCGCCCGCGTCCTCGTCGCGTGGTTTGGCGTCGACTTCCGTGGGCTCGTCGTCGGCCGCCTTGGCTCGTGCCGGGCTGGCCGCGTCTTTCGCGGCTTCGGGCTTCGAATCGGCTTCGGCCGCGGTGGAGGCCTCGCCGCCTTCGGCTGCCTCGGCCTGGGCGTTGGCCCCCGCAGAGTCTTCCCCTTCGGCCGACGCTTGCTTCTTCGTTTCGTCGTCTTTGGCAGACATGCTCGGCCTCACTTCGCGATGTAGAGCAGCGGGAACAGGAAGATCCAGACGATGTCGACGAAGTGCCAGTAATTCCCGACGAGCTCCACACGCTGGAGCTCTTTGCCCTTCGCTGCATCGACCGCCACGATGCCCATCAGCACCACGCCCGCGATGACGTGGAGCGCGTGGAGCCCAGCGGCGGTGTAGTAGAACGACCAGAAGGCGTTCGTGCTGAGCACGTAGCCGTGTGAGATCTCGATGGTCCACTCGACGCTCTTCACTCCGGCGAAGGTGAGACCGCCGAGCATGGTGAACGCCAGGAGCTTCGCGGCCTGCTTGCCCTCACCGCGCGTCGCGGCTTGGTGGGCCAGGACGGCCGAGAGGCTCGAGGAGAGCAGCACCAGGGTATTGAACGCGCCGATCCAGGTGTTGGTGTTGGCGGCGTAGTCGCCGAACTCCGGGTGACCGAGCCGGTGCATGACGTAGGAGGCCAAGAGCCCGCCGAAAATCACGATTTCCGACGCGATCACCCACCAAACGGCGAGCCTTCCGGTCGGAATGCCGGTCACGCTGCGTGTCGTAGCAATCGGCTTCATTCCGCTGCCTCCTCTCGCGCATCCGCCTTGCCCTCGGGCGGCTCGTCCTGGGGCCAG
Source organism: Polyangiaceae bacterium (assembly GCA_046351435.1). Taxonomy (GTDB): domain Bacteria; phylum Myxococcota_A; class Polyangia; order Polyangiales; family Polyangiaceae; genus JADJKB01. The sequence continues at coordinate 21,561 of JAXLYN010000011.1, read as the reverse complement.
TAGTCCGACTTCCGGCCCGGCACCGAGTATTCGTAGGGGCCGCGGTAGACCGAGGGCAGCACCGCGAAGTTGCCGTGGGGCGGCGGCGAAGGTGCCGTCCATTCGAGCGTGTTGGCTCGCCACGGGTTCTTGTCGGCCTTCTTGCCGCTCATCAGGCTCTTCGCGAAGTTGTAGAGGAAGATCACCTGAGCCGCGAGCATCGCCACCGTGGCGATGGTGGCGATCATGCGCAGGTTCTGGAGCTCCGGCCGCGCGAGATCGGGGAACTTCGTGTAGTCGTAGATGCGGCGGTGGTCGCCCGCCGATCCCGTGATGAAGAGCGGGATGAAGATGAAGTTGAAGGGGATGATCGTCGCCCAGAAGTGCGCCTTGCCGAGCTTCTCGTCCATCATCTTTCCGAACATCTTCGGGAACCAGAACGTGATGCCGGCGAACGTGCCGATGATGGCGATGGGCACGAACGTGTAGTGGAAGTGCGCCAGCACGAAGTACGTGTCGTGGAAGTAGATGTCGGAGCCGCTGGACCCGAGGAAGATGCCCGTAACGCCGCCGATCAAGAACTCGGCGACGAACGCCAGGGCCCAGAGCATCGGCGTGCTGAGCGTGATGGAGCCGCCATAGAGGGTGGCGATGGTCACGAACATCATCTCGGCGATGGGCACTGAGATCAGCACCGTGGTCACCGTGAAGACGTTCGCCATGCGTGGGTCGATGCCGGCCACGAACTGGTGATGCGCCCAGACGAAGAAGCTCAGAATCCCGGTGGCGAACGCGGTGTAGAGCACGGTCTTGTAGGCGAACACCTTCTTGCGGGAAAAGACCGCGATCACGTCGATCACGATGCCCACGGCGGGCAACAGCACCACGTAGACCTCGGGGTGACCGAAGAACCAGAACAAGTGCTGCCACAGGATCGGGTCACCGCCTCGGTTGGGGTCGAAGAACCCGGTTCCGAGCTGCTGATCGAAGAGCAGCATGACCGCTCCTGCAACCAGCGGCCCCACCGACGCCATGAAGATGATGCTGGCGAGCACGATCATCCAGATCACGACCGGGATGTCGGCCCACTTCATCCCGGGGGCTCGCGAGTTCATCACCGTGGTCACGAAGTTGATGCCGCCCATGAGGAAGGCGACGAACTCGAGGGCCACGGCCACGAGCCAGAGCGAGGACCCGGCGGGCGTCAGGTTGTACTGACCTTGGCGGAGAGCGGCGGGTAGGACGTCCAGGCACCACCGAAGGCGCCGCCCGGGACGAAGAACGACGCGAGCAGCACCAGCGCGCTCAAGAGGAAGATCTGGTAGCTCAGGCGGTTCAACCGCGGGAACACCATGTCGTCGCAGCCGATCATGAGCGGATCAGGAAGTTCCCGAAGGCGGCGATGAGCACGGGCATCGCCACCCAGAAGATCATGATCGTGCCGTGGTTCGTGACCAAGGCGTTGTACTCGTTGGGCGAGACCACACCGTAGCCGGGCACGGCCTTGCCGGGGAAGCCGAGCTGCATGCGGAAGGCGTAGGCGAAGAACCCGCCGAGCAGGGCCAGGGCCATGCCCGTGAACAGGTACTGGAAGCCGATGATCTTGTGGTCGGTCGACCACAGGTACTTCTTGATGAAGCCGTCTTCGTGGTGCGCGTGATCGTGACTCATGGCTCAGTTCGTTCCGGTCGGCGCGTTGCTGGGAGCGCTGGAGGATTGTGCGAGCTTCTTCTCGGCGTGCTCGGCCACCCAAGCCGCGTGTGCCGCGGGTGACTCGACGACGATGCGAGCAGGCATGAGGCCGTGGCCCACGCCGCAGATCTCCGTGCATTGGATGTCGTAGCTACCGACCTTCGTGGGTTTGAACCAGCCCATGATGATCCGGCCCGGCACCGCGTCCTGCTTCAGACGGAACGCCGGCACGCTGAAGCTGTGCAGGACGTCGCGGGAGACCAGGTTGAACTGATAGGTCTTGCCGACCTCGACGTGCACTTCGTCCCCCGTGCGGATGTCGTCGTCGTTGCCGAGCTTCCCGTCCGGGCCGGGGTGCTCGAAGCTCCAGGCCCACTGCTGGGAAATGATGTTCAGCTTGGCGTCCGGCGTGGGCATCGTCTGCTTGACGGTCATCCACACTTTCACCGCAAACACGATGATGATGACGTCGCACACGAGCACGGCGTAGTGCGGGTACGCGACCCACTTCTTCTCTTCCTTCTTCTCGCCGGTGATGTACTGAGCCTTCTGCCCGTCCTTCGCCTTGAACTTGAAGATGAAGTAGAAAAAGATGCCTTCAGCGACCAGGAACCAAAAGCCGACGAGCACGGTGATCAGAGTGATCAGGCCGTCGATGTCCCCGGCGAACGAAGAGGCTTGCGGGACGAAACGCTCAATCATTTGTGACCACTCTCCGCTGGGTGACCGCTGGTTGCTGCGGGCTGTGCGCTCTCTCCGCCGGAAGCTGGCGGCACGGAGCTCGGCTCCGCATTCAGGATGAACAGCGCGACCACGAGGATGTAGGCCACGCAGCCGCCGAGGGTGAGCCAGAAGCCCCACTTGGCGAGATCGTCAGCGCTCGAATCATTTGCCATGGCGCGTCCTCACTTCGATTGCGAGACGAAAGCCGCGATGTCTTTCGCGGCCGCGTCGTCGGGCAGCATCACGGCCTGAGGCCGCATCATGCCGCCGGTGGCGTCCTCCGGATGGGTTCCACGGATCCCCTTCCGGAAGTGGAGGATCTGGGTTTCGAGGTACCAATCGCTCTGACCCGAGAGCGGCGGCGCCTTGGTGCCCTCGTTGCCCTCTGCCGTCGCGCCGTGGCACGCCTGGCAGGGCTTGAAGAGCGCCGCGCCGCGGGCTGGGTTCGCGTCCTTGAGCTGAGGCTCCGGCCGGTAGCGCTGCATCTTCGACACGTACGTGGCGATGGTCTTCACGTCGACGTCGTTGGTCAGCGTGCGCGCCATGGGACGCATCTGCATGCCCGTCAAGTCGTCGGGGTGCGCGCCGCGCTGTCCCGCGCGGAACTTGAGGAGCTGGGCCTCGACGTACCAGTCGGGCAGGCCAGCGATGGCGGGCGCGTTGGCGCCCCGGTTCCCGAGGCCGTGCTCGCCATGGCACTGCACGCAAAGCTGGTACATCTCGGCGCCCGACGCGGTGCCTCCCTGCGGCGCGACGTCGCACCCTCCGAGGCCGAGCCCGAGAGCAGCGAGCGAAAGCGAGAGCACCGCCCTCCGCAACCCTTGCGCACGAAATGAACTTGTTCCGATCTCTGCCATCCGCATCTTTGCCCGGACCGAAACCTACAGCAGTCCGCGCGGACTTGAATCACGAAATTCACGGAACGGCACAGTTCCGGACCGCCCTTCGGCGACCCGTGCCCGCTGCAGCGCCGATGTGCCAAGAGCGTACAGGAGACCCGAACTGTGCCGGTCCCGGACGACGCTGCGCTGCGCCCGCCGGCGCTCGCGCCGAACTCCGGAAAGCGCCGAGCGAGGGGGGCGTGCGGGCGTGCCCCAACCGCGTCGCAAGCGCGCTGCTCGCTTCGCGCGCGGGACACCCGGCAGGGCGGGACGGCGTCGCTCGAACCGCGATGCTGTCAGGGCCCGCTGGGCGTTGTCGGCGGCGCTGGTGGCGCCGGTGGCTTGGGAGGCTTCGGCGCCGAGCCTGAGCCACCCTCGTGCGGTCCGGCGTCCGCAGCTGCGGCGTGGGCGTCCGACGCGGCGTCGGTCGAGGCGTCACCGCCATCGCCCGCATCGGCATCCGAGGCCGGTTGGGGCGGCGGTGGTGGCGGCGCCGGAGTGGCTGCACCGGGGTCCGCTTGGAGCGTCTTGACGACGATCTCCATGGAGCGCGAAACGGGCACCGTCGCGGTTCCCTTGGCTTTGTCCGCCCAAGTGATGGGCGCGACGAGCTCGCCTTGTTGCTGGAGCTTCAAGTCCTTGGCTTGACGCTCTTCGTCCACCCGTAGGCCCATGGCGTGCTCTTCCTGTGCGCTCGCGCTCACGGCGTTCACGCCCAGACCCACGGCCACGCCCACGAGTGCGAGTGCGACGACTCCAGCTCCAATCAACCCCGTGTTCGATTGCTTCTCGGTTGCCATGACGAGTACTCGATGAAACTCAGAAGTTCTCGAAGGCGAGGGACTTCTCGAGACGTGGGTCCTTGACGGGAACCAGGTTGACCTTCTGCGAATTGAAAGCTGCAGCCGCGATGAACAGGCCGAGCAGCCCGATGGTGCAGGTGACGTCCAGCAAGCTGAACGGCGGATCTTCCGTGTGCATGTGCGGCTTCACGAGCCAGAACATGTCGAGCCAGTGCACGACCAGGATCCAGATGGCCCAGAAACCGAGGGCCTTCCGATTGCGCTTCACGTGGCGGGACATCAGACCGAAGAAGGGGATCACGAAGTTGACCGCGACCATCAGGTACGTGACCGTCCCCCAGCCGCCGTGCGCGCGCACGTGATACCACTCGGTTTCTTCCGGGATGTTCGCGTACCAGATCAGCATGAACTGGCTGAATGCGATGTAGGCCCAGAAGGCCGTGAACGCGAACATCATCTTGCCGATGTCGTGGAAGTGCTCGCTGGTCACGCTCTTGGCGAGCCGGCCGTTCTTCTGGAGCCACATCACGCTGAGCGCCAAGAACGAGTTGAAGCTGACGACCGCGCCGGCGAAGTAGTAGACGCCGAAGATGGTCGACGACCACGTGGGCTCCAGCGTCATCAGGAAGTCGATGGCGGCAAACGTGAGGGTGAGCGCCAGGAAGATCATGCTCGGCGCGCACAGCCCCTGGAGCTTCGCTCGGATCTCCGGAGCCCCGGTCTTGTCTTGCTCGAGGCTCTTCGCGAACAGGAAGCGACTGAGAACGGTCCAGAACCCGAAGTAGATCACGAGCCGCACGGCGAAGAACCCGATGTTCAAATACGGGGCCTTCTTGTGCAGCAAGTGGTCGGCGTGCATCTTGTGGCCGTCCGCCCAGATGTAGAGCGTGGTGTCGCCGAGCAGGGTCGGGATCACGATGGGCAGCGACAGAAGCGCGATCACCGGCATGGTGGCCGCGAGCACCTCGCCGACGCGGCGCACCACGGTGCTCCACTTGGCGTTCACCAGGTGCTGCAGCGTCACCCACCACAACGCGCCGAGCGCGATGCTGAGCACCCAGGCGAAGGCGACCAGGTACGAGTGCATGAACTGGGACTTGTTGCCGCCGAAGAACCCGAGTCCGAGGCTCACGGCCAACGCCACCGCGCCGATTCCGCCGGCGAGCTGCATCAGCTTGGGGGCGAGGCCCTCCATCTTGATGTTGTCTCCGTTCGGGAGACCGTCCGTCGCTTGCTCTTTTGCTTTTGCCATGGGTGGGGGTCTCCACTCACTTGAGCGCCGCGCGCTCCGTCGGGTTCAAGTCGGTGACGGGCGCGCCTTTGCTCTTCTGGAGCGCGCGCAGGTAGAGCACGATGGCCCAGCGATCTTCAGGCGAGATCTGCGGGCCGTAGGCCGGCATGTTGCGCACGCCGTTGCTGATGGCGTCGTACAGCTGACCGACGGGCATCTTCTGGAGGTACTCGAGGCCCAGGTTCGTGGGCGGCACCCAGGTGCCTTGGGCGAGCTCGGAGGCCCGCTGGGCCACCATGCCGTCGCCGGCGCCGGACTGCCCGTGGCAGGGCGCGCAGAAGATCTCGAAGCGCTGCTTGCCTCTGGCCATCGCCGCGTCGTCGATCTTGAAGGCAGCCGGGAAGGTGCGCGCGAACTGGCCCTCGGTCTTGCCGGTCGCAAAGTGATCGTCGTCGACCGGTTCGCCCGCCGCGACCGTGCCGGGCTCCGGGGCACGCATCGCCATGCCGTTGGGGAACAGCGGGTTCGGTTGCTGGGCCTGGAACTTCGCTTGCCAATCCATGTCGCCGATGGCGTGGATGCGGGGCTCGACGTTCTTCGAGGCGCGCATCTTGGCGAACACGCCGAAGGGGATGAGCGACGCGCCTCCCAGGATGATGAGCGCGTACACGAACTTTCGCGGGAGCTCGGCGGGCGTCGAGTGGTCCTCGGGCACTTCTTCCAGCGAAGCCGGGTGGGTTTCTTCGAGCAGCGCCTGGACGGAATCGCGTTCGAACTTCTCGTCTTCGGCTTCGATGTAGAGGAAGAAGCGGTCGTCGGTGACCTTGCCGAAGTGTTTCTTGTGATCCAGGGGATGCGAGGGGTGCGGCAGGTTGTTCAGCGCCAGCATGCCGAAGAGCGCGGCGAACGCGCTGAACAGCACCGTCAGCTCGAAGTAGATCGGCACGTTGGCCGGGATGCTCCACATCGGCTTGCCGCTGGAGATGAACTTGTAGTCGACCGCGTTGGTCCACCACTGGAACGAAATCGCGGTGCCCAGGCCGAGCAGCGCGGCGACCAGGACGAGCCAGGGCAGGCTCGTCATTTGGATCCCCATGGCGCGATCGATGCCGTGCACCGGGAATGGCGTGTAGGTGTCCCACTTCTTGAAACCCGCGTCACGCACTCGCTTGCAGGCGTTCACGAGGGCCGTGGGAGTTTCGTACTCCGCGAGGATTCCGTGGAGCGGCCCTGTCTGGGTGCTCACGGGCTCGTCTGCTTTGTGCTCGTCACTCATGGCTCGTCCCGTCAGTGGTGGTCGTCATCGCCGTGGGCGTGCGCCGAGGGGTGGAATGCCTTCACCTCGGCCATGGCGACCATGGGCAGGTAGCGGCAGAACAAGAGGAACAGGGTGAAGAAGAGCCCGAAGCTCCCCGCCAGAATCGAGAAATCCCACAGCGTCGGCTTGTAGTAGCCCCAGCTCGACGGCAAGAAATCTCGCGAGAGGCTCGTGATCACGATCACGAAGCGCTCGAACCACATGCCGATGTTCACGAGCACGCCCACCAACAGGATGACCCAGGGGTTCGTGCGCATCTTCTTCGACCAGAAGACCTGCGGCGAGATGACGTTGCAGGCGATCATCGTCCAGTACGACCAGGCGTACGGCCCGAAGGCGCGGTTCACGAACGTGAACATCTCGTAGTCGCTGCCGCTGTACCAAGCGACGAAGAACTCCATCGAGTAGGCGTAGCCAACCATCATGCCCGTCGCGAGGATGATCTTGGCCATGAGCTCGAGGTGCGCGACGGTGATGATGCGCTTCAGCCCGAAGAACTGCCGGGCGGGCACCGCGAGCGTCACCACCATGGCGAAGCCGCCGAAGATGGCGCCGGCCACGAAGTAGGGCGGGAAGATCGTGGCGTGCCAGCCGGGGAGCTGCGCAGTGGCGAAGTCGAAGGACACCACGCTGTGCACGCTGAGCACGAGAGGCGTCGCGAGCGCTGCCAGGATCAGGTACGCGCGCTCGTAGCGGTGCCACTGGCGGCTCGAGCCGCGCCAGCCCATGGCGAGAGCTCCGTAGGCGAGGCGCCGCCACTTGCTCGTCGAGCGATCCCGAAAGGTGCCGAAGTCCGGAATCATGCCCATGTACCAGAACAGCGTGGAAACCGTGAAATAGGTGCCGACCGCGAAGATGTCCCACTCGAGCGGACTGCGGAACTGCGGCCACATGTTCATCTGGTTCGGTACCGGGAACATCCAGTACGGGAGCCAGGGGCGACCGACGTGCAGACCGGGGAAGATGCCGGCGCAGATGACCGCGAAGATGGTCATGGCTTCGGCGAAGCGGTTGATGGCCGTGCGCCAGTTCTGCCGGAGCAGATACAAGATGGCGCTGATCAGCGTTCCGGCGTGGCCGATGCCGACCCAGAACACGAAGTTCACGATCGGCATGGCCCAGAAGACCGGGTTCATGTTGCCGAACACGCCGATGCCGGTCCAGAACAGCCAGCCGACGCTGACGCCGAAGACCGTGAGCAGGCTGAGCGCGATGCCGAACGCGATGTACCAGCCACGCGGCGGTTTCTCGAGCTCCGCGACGCGGGCGACGTTGTCCGTGATTTGAGCGAAAGCGTTCGGCCCCTTGGGCGCGGCATCGAACGGATTCATCGTGGCTTGGGCCATGGCTCAGACGAGCTCCGGGTTCGGGTTCTTGACGCGAGCCAGGTAGCTCACGCGCGGGCGGTTGTTCAGCTCACCCAGGAGCTGATAGGCGCGGCCGAGCTCGCTCAGCTTGCTGACCTGGCTCTGCTTGTCGTTGAGGTTGCCGAAGGCGATGGCCGCCGTCGGGCAAGTCTGCTGACAGGCCGTCTGGATCTCTTGGTCCTTGATGGCGCGCTTGGCGTTCTTGGCCTTGATCTTGGTGTTCTGGATGCGTTGCACACAGAACGTGCACTTCTCCATGACGCCGCGGGCCCGGACGGTGACCTCCGGGTTGAAGACCATGGCCTTCACCCGATGGCGGTCGTTCTCCATCCCGTGCCAGGGCGTCAAACCGACCTTGTCCAGGTGGTAGTTGAAGTAGTTGAAGCGCCGCACCTTGTAGGGACAGTTGTTGGCGCAGTAGCGTGTGCCGATGCAGCGGTTGTAGACCATGTCGTTCAAGCCTTCGCTCGAGTGCATGGTCGCGCCGACGGGACACACCTGCTCGCAGGGTGCGTTCTCACACTGCTGGCAGGGCAGGGGCTGCCAAGCGACGCCCGCCTCCGCGGCTTTCCCGCTGTAGTAGCGATCGACGCGGAGCCAGAGCATTTCACGCCCCGTCTTGACCGCCTCGATGCCCACGACCGCGATGTTGTTCTCGGCCTGACACGCCGTGACACAGGCGTTGCAGCCGATGCACTTGGCGAGATCGATGGCCATGCCCCACTTGTTGCCGTCGTACTTCACCGGCGGCTCCCAGAGCTGGATGAGCGGTGGGTGGTGCACGACGTGCTTGGCGAATTCGGGGTGCTTCTTGTACTCCTCGAGGTTGGCCTCGCGGACCAGCATGGGTACGCGCTCGTCGGTGCCCTTGCGGCCCACGTCGTCGATGGCGTGGACGTCTTGGGTGGTCGCGAGCTTGTCCGGCGAGCCGAGGCCCTGCACGGCGAGGCCCGACCCGAACCGGTAGGCCTTGGAGGAGCGCAATTTGTAGGCGCTCGCGCCCACCGGCGAGGTCGGTTGGACGTCGCCGTTGTGTCCACCCACGATGCCTGCGCTCGTTCGTCCGTACCCCAGCGCCACCTTCACCGAGCCCGCTGCCTGCCCCGGGGCGATCATGGCGGGGAGCTCGATGCTCTGGCCGCCGAGCGACAGGCGCACCGGTGTGCCATCGGTGACGCCGAGCGCCGCGGCCGTCGCCGGAGCGAACAAGGCAGCGTTGCCCCAGGTGAGCTTGGTGAACGGTTCGGGTAGCTCCTGGAGCCAGGCGTTGTTGGCCCAGCGTCCGTCGTACACCTTGCTGCAGTGAGTGAAGAGAGCCTCGAGCTGACCCGCGGGGGCGTCGAGGGCGCCCGCCTCCCCGCCCTCGAGCTTCACCGGAGCGATGGGCTGGAGCTTGGGCGCTGCGCCGGTGAGCTTGGTCGGGGCGGCCGCACCCGTTTGCACGAGCTTCTGCCACTTGCGGTCGTCCTGGATGGCCTCTTTGTGGGTGCGGCGCACCAGGTCTTTGGCGGCCCAGGCCACGTCCTCGGTCAGCAGCGCGACGATCTCGCTCGCCGCCTTGCCGCCGAAGAGCGGCGCGATGAGCGGCTGGCCGATGGCGATGGTGCCGTCCCAAGCCCGCGTGTCGGTCCACGTCTCGAGGTAGTGAGCGAGCGGCACGTGCCAGGTCGACGCCTTGGCGGTCTCGTCGACGTAGCTCGTGATCGCGATCCGGTTCTTCGCTTTGGCATAGGCGCCGGCGAAGTCGAGATCGACCGGCGCGGTGTACACCGGGTTTTCACCGATCACGACCAGGGTGTCGACCTGACCGCCAGCGAGCGCGCTGACGAGCTCCTTCAGCTGATCGAAGAAACCCGGTGCTTCCGCTTCTTCGGCATACGAAACGGTCACGCCGGCGTTTCCGAGCAGGCCATTCAGTCGCGCCGCGAGCGCGTGCACCTCGGGCGGCTGCTGCGGGCCGGCTACCACCAACGAGGCGCCCTTGTTCGCGACGAGGTCCTTGGCGACGACCTCGATGAACTTGGCGACCTTGGGATCGGCCAGGAACTGCGCGCTGGGCTTGGGCTGCGCCGGCCCCGCGTCGCCGGCGCCAGCGGCCGCGCCTACCTGGGCGTCGAGCGCGGCAGCGAAGGCTTTGACGAGCTCCGAGCGCAGGGCGAGCCGGTGGTCCGCGATGCTGCCGGCGTGGGAGAACGCGCTCTCCACCACGTAGAGGCGGTTCATCTTCGGTGCGTCGGGATTGCGCCCTTCCGCGACCGCGCGGGCATTGGCGATCCCCATGGGGAACGCAGGCCCGACGAAGTCGGCGTCGAGGCTCAGGATCACGCTGGCCTTCGAGCAGTCGAGCTGCGCGCGGTGCGGCTTGCCGAACGCGAGCTTGGTTCCCGCTCGCTCTTCGTCACCGGGAGCGACGGGGTCGTAGTGGAGCCACTTGGCAGCAGGGTACTTCTCGGCGACCCGCTTCTTCAGATCGGCGAGCGTGGGCGAGCTCGAGGGACTCGAGAGCAGATAGAGACCCTTGCCCCCTGCCGACTTCAGACGCGCAAGCTCGGTCTTGAACGCCGCCTCGAAGTCCTTCCACTCCGCCTTCTGACCATCCTTGAGCACGGCTTGGCTGCGGTCCGGGTCGTACAGCTCGAGGATGCTCGCCTGATGCCAGACGCTGCATGCACCCAGGCTCGCGGGGTGCGCGGGGTTGCCTTCGACCTTGATTGGGCGCCCGTCGTAGCTCGTGACCAGGAGGCCCGTGGCCACGCCGCCGAGCTCCATGGTGGTGGCATAGCGGCGCGCTTCGCCTGGAACGAGGCCCTGGGGCCGCTTGGCGAAGTCGACCATCTTGTCTTCCTTCCAGCGGCAGCCCGAGAGGCCGGCCAGCGCGAAAGAAGCGCCCATGACCTGGAGGAAACGCCGGCGAGCGGGGGAGCCCGGCTCCTCGTCGAGCGGAACCTTGAACTCGCGCTCCACCGTCGCGAGGAACTCGGGGTCGTTCTCGAGCTCGGCGAGGCTGCGCCAGTACTCGGGCTGGTCTTTCACCTGTGACATGTGGAGCAATCCTCGGGAGGGTTGATGTTGTTCGCCTTCTTGAACTCGGCGCCGAAGGTCGGGCTCGGCGCGACCCAGCTCATGTTCGTGGCTTCCGCCGGCGGCCGCAGCGCTGCCTCGGGCGCGCGGTGGCAGTCGAGGCACCAGCCCATGCTGAGCGGCTCCTTTTGGTACACCTCTTCCATCCGGTCCACACGACCGTGGCAGCTCACGCAGCCGACCCCGCGGGTCACGTGGGCGCTGTGGTTGAAGTACACGTAGTCGGGCAGATCGTGGACTTTCGCCCACTGGATGGGCTTGCCGGTCTTGTAGCTTTCGCGCACGGGCTCGAGCTTCGGACTCTCGGCCCAAATCCGCGCATGACAGTTCATGCACGTCTCGGTGGGAGGGCTCGCCGCGTGCGCGGTTTGGTCCACCGTGTTGTGGCAGTAGCGGCAGTCGATTCCGAGTTTGCCCGCGTGGAGCGCGTGGCTATACGGAACGGGCTGCTTCGGCTGGTAGCCGACGTCCGTGGTCTTGGGGGAAAACCCGTACCAGACGAACGCAGTCAGATAGACCGGCGCGACGCCGAGCGTTATGGCGGCGAACGAGCGGGTCTTGTTTGCCCATCGCGGGAACGTGAATAGCTTCATCGCTTCGACCCTGAGCTGGGTCGTCCGGGGCGCGTGCCGCGTACTCCGGACGAGGTGGTGATCGGGGCGCCCCCCGGTAGCACGAGCCGGGCCTCGAAGGCGACAGAAGAGACGGCGCGGGCGGCGAGTTTTGCGGGGGACCCTGACGCCGCGCAGGTCGCCACCGGGGCTCGCCGCGCACGCATGGAAAAAAGTGCCCGACCGTCGCCTCCGCCCTTCTCCGCGGCGGTGGCCGGGAGCGCGGTCGACGGGCTCGACCACCTCGATTTTTCGGGCGGAGTCTAGTGCGCTGCCCGCGCCGCGCGCCAGCGAATTGAAGCTCGCCGGCCCCGCCTGCCGGAATCCTTGCGGGGCCGCGGCCCCCGAATCCCCACGCTGTGACTCACTTCCGCTCGGCCGCACGCAATTCGCGCGTCCTCGGGATCTCGAGATGGCTCGTGAAGGGAGCGCCGGGCAACGGGGCCCGCGAGGCTCCGCGCCTACTCCGACAGCTCCCGCAGTCGCTCGTGGCTAGATACCTTGAGCGCGCGCCCGCGCGCCAGCGCGCCGGACGAGCGCAGCTCCGAGAGCGCGCGCGACAGGGTCTCGGGCCGCATTCCGAGCATCCCCGCGAGCACGCGATGAGGCGTCCGGAGCGGTTCGGCGTTGCCGTCCGTTTGGCAGTGCTGCATGAGGAAGCGCGCGACGCGTCGCACTGCAGAGCCTTGAAGTGCCTGACGCTCACCCACCCGACGCGCGGACTCTTCGAGCGAGTAGCGAAGCGTCGCGGCGGCGGGGGTGTGCTTCTCACCGATCCAGACTTCCACGGCGGCGCGATCGAGCGTGCAGAACGCGACGTCGGTGAGCGCCCAGACTTGATAGGGCATGACCTGATCGAGGAGGAGCTCGAGACCGAGCATCGTGTCCGGGCCGCGCACCGCGCACGACACCTCGGCGCCCGACGCAGCCGCCGAGCTCAAGACCACCTGGCCCTTGCGCAGGTAGACGACCGCTTCGGGCTTCACACCCTCGTGCAGCAGGATGCTCCCCGCCGGTCTGCGCGTGTCGCGGAACGGGCACTCACCTGCACCGGATCGGAGCACCAACCCGCAGGTCTGGCACCGGAGGGGCAGCGCGGTGCTCATGCTGCGGCCTTCCCGAACGCGCTTCGGTTCGAGCGACGACTCCCAAGGAGCGTTCCGGCGGGAGTGAGCGGTCGCGGCATGGCCCTTCTCCCGGGAGAATAGCGGACGGCCGGCGCGCTTGCGACAGCCGTTCCGGCCGCGAGGGATGGATGCTACCCGTCGGATTTCCGTGCGCGTTCTCCTGCTCCGGCCCCGTACCCACGAGCGCTTCGGACTCGGGCCGTTCTTTCGGGTCGAGCCGTTGGGTCTCGAGTACCTGGGCGCCGCGCTCGAGGCCGACGGCCACCACGTCGAGATCGTGGACCTCCGGCTCGGGCGGCTGAACCTTCGGGGAAAGCAGCCCGATCTCATTGGCATTTCCTGCATCCACAGTGTGGACGTCCCGGAGACGCTGCGCCTGGCTCGGGAGCTCAAGCGTCGATTTCGGTCGGCCTACGTGATGGTGGGCGGACACGCCGCGGCCGCTGCGCCCGCGAGCCTCTCCAGCCCGCACGTGGACGCCGTGGGTCTCGGTGCGGGGGAGCGCAGCGTGCGCGAGCTCGCCCGCGCCATCGCTGGCGGCGCCAGCCCCTCGTCCCTGCCGGGCTTCGCTTTCCGAGGTCGGGACCTCTTGCGCGCTTCGGGCGGTGGCGGTGACGTCGATCCCACGCTCCTTCCGGCACGGAGGCTCGTGGCGCGGCACCGCAGCGGCTACCGCTGTGTACACCGCTCGCCCATTTGGGCTCTCGAGACGGGAAGGGGTTGCCCGTTCCGCTGCGCTTTCTGCGCCGTCGGGCGCGCCGACAGCTACCAGCCTCGGGACCTCGCCAGCGTGTGCCGGGACTTCGAGAGCGTGGGTCGCGACGTGTTCATCGTCGACGACTTGTTCTTCTACCCGCGCGAACGGAGCCACGCGCTCGCGCGTGCGCTCGGTGCCTCGGGCACTCGCAAGCGCTGGCTTCTCGCCCAGACCCGCGCCGACACCGTCGCCCGGAGTCCTGGACTCCTCGAAGCCTGGCGTCCTCTCTCCGAGAGCTTCGATCTCTTCTTCGGGTTCGAGGCGGCGACGGACGAGGAGCTCTCGCGGCTCCGCAAGGACTCCACGATCGCGGACACGGAAGAGGCCGTGCGTTCCGCGCGCAGCTTGGGCTTCGGAGTCACCGGGAACTTCGTCGTCGACCCCGACTGGGACGAGACGGACTTCGAGCGGCTGTGGGGGCTTCTCGAACGCTTGCGGCTCGATCGCGTGGGGTTCACGGTGCTGACGCCACTCCCCGGCACGAGCTACTTCGAGCAAGCGAAGCCCCGACTCGTCGATGGGGACCTCGGGCGCTTCGACATGCACCACGTCCTCTGGGAGCCGAAGCTCGGACGACGGCGCTTCTACGAGCTCATGGTCGAGAGCTGGAAGAAGAACGTCCTGGCGTCGAGCCACGCGCCGCGCCGCTGGCGGAAGTGGTTCCGCGGGGTCGGCCTGCGCGACGCGCTGGCACTCGCGGGCGTCCTGTATCGGACCCAGCGCCTGATGGACGTCGACGCCTACCTCGACGACACCTTTCCGCCCGAGCTCCCGGCGCTGCTCACCACGCCGGTCGCCGGCGAATAGGCGCCTTCAGCTCGGACGGAACTCCGCCAAGAACTGGCGAGCACGGGCTTGCTCGTCGGGGCCGAGGTCGGGAGCGAGAAAGGTCAGCGCAGCCCCGCTCTCGAGGAACACGCGGCGGTTCTCGAAGCCGGCTTCTCGGACGATGCGGCCGAGCTGGAGGAGCAAGGTCGCGTTGGAGGCAGCGACCAGGATCGCCGCGCGCGCCAGCCGGGTGTTCATCTCCGAGAACAACTGCGTCAGGCGGTCCGTGACCTCTTGCGGATAGATCACCACGGGGCGGTGGTCGGCGCAGAGCACCGGCCGCGCCTTCGCGCCGAAACTCGACGTCTCGCGCGCCAGGCTCTCGGCGTACTCGTCCGCGGCGGCGCGTGTCTTCAGCTCGAACACGCGAGCTTCAATCAGATTGCCGGTGCGTGAGAGCCGAAACTGCGAGGACGTCACGAGCGCGCACGATTCTACAGGTTCGACACCTCTCCGGCGCGCCCGAAATGGATGCCGAGGCTCCAAATCGGGACGCGCGGGAGATTCCGTGTGCGCGGACGGCACACACCCGGTTCACCAATTGTCGCGCATCTGCTTGCGGATCTTCCCGATGGCCTGCTCTTGGAGCTGACGGATGCGCTCGCGCGACAGGTTGTACTTGTCGCCGATTTCCTTCAGCGTGAGCTCGTCCTCGTTGTCGAGTCCGAAGCGCCAACGAATGATCCGGCTCTCGATGGGGGTGAGCGTGCCGAGCAGACGACGCACTTCCTCCGCCCACTTCTGGTTGGCGAGGTTGTCGTACGGCGACAGGTTGTTTTCCTCGACCAAGAAGTCGATGAAGCGTCGGCCGTCTTCGTCCCCCACCGGGCGATCCAGCGAGAAAGGCGTGTCCGCGTACAGGTCGCGAACCTTGTCGAGCTTGTCCTTGGGGATGCCGGTCTCTTTCTCGAGCTCCTCCACCGTCGGCTCCCGGCCAGTGCGCGCGATGATGGTCTGCGTGGCGCGGGAGACGCGGTTGTAGGTGTCCAGCATGTGGACCGGGATGCGCACCGCGCGACCTTTGTCGGCCAGCGCGCGACTGATGGCGTGTCGGATCCACCACGAAGCGTACGTGCTGAAGCGATAGCCGCGAGTGTGGTCGAAGCGCTCCACGGCCTTCATCAGGCCGATGTTGCCCTCCTGGATCAAATCGATGAGCGGAAGGCGACCGCGGTTGTAGCGGCGCGCGATGCTCACGACCAAGCGCAGGTTGGCCTTCACGAAGCGGTTCTTCGCCGCGCGTTGCTGTTGGTCCGTCGCCTTCACCTTCTCCATGAAGCGCTTGTAGGCTCCGGACTCGGGGAGCACCGGCCGCTCCACGTCGTCGGTCGGCAGCTCGACGACCTCGCGCACGATGCGATTGGCGTTGGCCATCCAGATGCGGTCGGAGTCGGGCAGGCGGATGTCGCGTGCGAGGGTCTCGCACAGCTCGTTCCAGCGCTTCTGTTGCGGCGCCAGGAACTTGGAACGCTGCTTCTTGTGGACCTTGAGGAGCTTGCGCAGTTCCTCGCGCTCGGGCGCGATGGGCCGCTCCTCTTCGGGTGCGGTCTGGATGTCGAGGTCGAGCTGGTTCAGCACGAGCTCGGCGCACGGGGGGTACGAAAGCAGCGCGGCCCAGTGCTCGATCTCCGCCCGTTCCACGCGTTGCGCCGTCTGGAGCTCCTCGTCGGGGCCCATGACTTGGTGCGTGGCCATCTCGCGGAAGTAGCGCGAGAGCATCGAATCGGTGGAGGCGTCTTCCGGGCCTGGCGGACGCTCGGAGAGGGAATCGTTGGCTGCGCGGAGCTCGCTCTCGGGCGGATCGTCGGGGACGATGGACGAGCGCGCGCGCACGTCGGTCTGATCGTCGAACTCGTCGACGTCGTCGGGCGTTGCGACGGGGGCGGTTGCGCTTTTGTCGGCCATGGGAGCTGGGTGGGGTTCGGCGGTTCGTCGAGAGGACCCGACTTGGGACAACCCCCGGCCTCGGAGTGTGATTCCTTCGGCTCGGGGTTCGGGGCGTTCCGGCCGCGGCTCGTCGCCGGGGTCGGAGGTTCGTGGGAGAGGGGTACGCGTGATTCCTCGGAATGGTGCTGCAATGTCCGTGCCCGACACCGTGCGCACGGGGCGCCTGAGTGAGGGCTTGTTCTTGGAGGTGCCGGACATGGGGATCTCGTTCGAGAGATGCAAACGCGAGGCCGAGTGACCGCGCTGACGATACGGAGTAGGGGGAGGTTCTCTTTCAGTAACTACGGACGAGATGGGGAAAGCGATCCGCGGTCCGATGCATTCCTTCGGGTTTGGTACCCGAGTGCTGCGAGATCTGTCCGAGCACCCGCGGGCGCTCGCGTCCCTTTGCCTGGGACTTGGTCTCTCGGGCATTGGCCACGGAGCTTTGGCCATCGCGGCTGGCCTGTTGACCCGGTCATTGGCCCTGCCGCAGGGAGCCAATGTTCAGGGCTTTTCCGTGCTGGAGATCTGTTATCTCGGGCTCGCCGCGACCACTGTCAAGGCCGCAGGCTCGACGCTGCTGGCTCATTGTCAGGCAAAAACTGCTGGCGAGGCCGCCATGAGGCTCCGCCAGGAGTTTGTTAGCGAGTGGGCGCGCGCTGGCCTCCCTGACGCTCAGCCCAGGGTCCTCGCAATGGTTGCGGTGCGGCTCGCGGAGTTCGAGGCGGCTGTCGCACACGGTGCGCTCGGGGTCGCACGGGCGTTGGCACAACTCGTCCCAGTGGTCTTGGGTCTGATCTTCGTGTCACGCGAGCTCGCACTGGTTGGCACCTTGGTGCTCGTTCCTGCGAGCCTGGGCCTCGCCGCACTGCGGCGTCGATTCCGGCGGGCGAGCGTCGAGGCCCAGGAGCGCGCAGAGGGACTGCACCAGGGGGTGGACGAGCTCGTGAGCCACATCGATCTCTGGCGGACTTACGGAGCGATGCAACGCGTGGCGCGCGCGCTCGAGATCTCCGGCGCGCTCGCCGTGCGTGCGACGGCGCGCATCGAAGCTTCACGCGCACTCCTGTCGGGTGCCAACGAAGCGCTCGCTGCGCTCGCCCTCGTCGGATGTGTGGCTTTGGCCGAGCGAAGCGGACTGCCGCTCGGCGACGGCCGCCTGGTCGCGTTCGCCGCGGTGAGCTTTCTTTCGTATCGACCCGTGCGCGACCTGGGCGAAGCCCGCGCTTGGCTCGAGCGGGGACGAGTGGCTTGGGAAGCGCTGAGCCGAACCGCGCAACCGGCCGAAATCAGCGCCGTCGCGAGTGTGCCGAGCGTGGCGCGCTTCGAGCTCGGCACGCTGGAGCTCACGCAGGTCGGGGCGGCGGATCGTGGCCCCCGCACGAGCCTTCGGCTCGAGGCCGGGGCGTCGCTCGCACTCGTGGGGCCGACGGGGTCCGGTAAGACCACGCTCCTGCGTGTGCTCCTGGGACTCGAAGCAGCTACCGGCCACGTGCGCTTCGGAGCCCGCGAGTTGACGCACGCAGGCCTGGGCCCGGGGCAGCGTCCGTTCGCGTGGGTGCCACAAGATGCACCGCTCGTCACCGGCACCGTCGCCGAGAACGTCGCGCTCAGCACGGGCGACCTCGCGCGCGCGCGCGATGCGTTGCGCGAACTCGGCGCCGATGCGCTCCTCGCGCGCGCCGATCCGATCGTCGGACCGGGCGGCGCTCCCCTCTCGGGCGGCGAGCGCCGGTTGGTCGCTCTGGCGCGCGCCCTTTCGAGCGAGCTCCCCGTGTTGCTCCTCGACGAGCCCACGGAGGGTCTCGACGGTGAGTCCCAGACCCGCGTGCTTCGCGCCATCCGCGGCCTCGCGGGCCGGCGCAGCATCGTTCTGGTCACCCATCGGCGCGAAGTGGCCGAGCTGTGCGACCAGATCGTGCCCGTGGGGTCGCCGTCGCTGCCGTCGCTCGCGGCCGAGTGAGAGGGAATCGCGCTTCCGACCCGAGCGTTGCCCGGGTTGCGCGGCGCTTCTGGAGTGCGGTGATGCTGCGGCGTACGTTTCTCTCCCTCTTGCTGGCGGCGCCCGCGGTCGCCGAGCTCCGGGCGCCCAAGTCCAGGCTGCCCGCGCTTTTTCGGGCCTACCCGTCGCTTGCCGAGCACGTGCCTTGGCTGTCCCTGGGCGGCCTGCCCACACCCGTCGTCGAATTACCCGAGCTCGGCCGCGAGCTCGGCTTCGCTTCCCTCGCCATCAAGCGTGATGACCTCGCCGGGGTGGATTACGGCGGAAGCAAGCTGCGGAAGCTCGAGTTCTTGCTGGGAGACGCGGAGTCGCGCCACGCCCGCGAAATCGTCGCGAGCGGGGGCGTGGCGTCGAACCAGACGCTGGCGACGGCGCTCTTCGCGCGTCGGCGCGGCCTCGGCGTGCGGCTCCACCTGCTGCCCGAGCGACCGAGCCCCGCGGCCCGCTCGCACATTCTCGCGCAAGCCCGCCTCGGCGCCGAACAGCGCCTCGTCGGCAGCGAAGCCGAATCGAATCGGAAGGCGACGAAACTCGCCGGAGCGTACGTGATCCCGACCGGCGGCAGCTCGACGGTGGGCAACCTGGGATTCGTCGAGGCCGGCTTCGAGCTCGCACGTCAAATCTCGGAGGGCCGCGCTTCGGCGCCCAGCGTCGTCTATCTGCCGCTCGGGACCGGAGGCAGCGCCGTTGGCTTGCGCCTCGGGTTCGACGCCTCGAAAGTCGCCGCGCGCGTGGTGGCGGTGCGGACGGCGAGCCCTCGCTACGGAACGAAGCCCCAGCTGGCCTCGGCCTATCGAGGGCTCGCGCGCTACCTCGAAGAACGTGCGCCGGGGTTTCCCAGCCGCAGTAAGCTCGACGGCATCGACGTACGAGAGGGCTTCGTGGGGAAGGGGTACGCCGAGCCCACTGCGGGCGGGCGTCGTGCGCGGGAGCGGCTCGCCCGTGCCGCGAAGCTCGAGCTCGATCTCACGTATTCGGCAAAAGCCTTCGCTGCGCTCCTCGCCGACGCGCCTCGGCTCGTGGGCGAGCGCGTGCTCTTCTGGCTCACCTTCGACGCGCGGCCCGTGCCCTTGCCCGATGGACCCGGGGCGCCCGTGCCGAAAGCGCTGGCAGGCTATCTGCGCGGCTGAGCCCGCGCGCGCGCGCTCAGAACTGAGCCAAAAAGCGCGGATCGTTCTCGAACAGCAAGCGAATGTCGGGAATGCCGTAGCGGAGCATCGCCACTCGCTCGACCCCGAGACCGAAAGCGAAGCCGGTGAATTTCTCCGAATCGATTCCGCAGTGCTCGAACACCGCCGGGTGGATCATGCCGCAGCCGAGGATCTCGAGCCAGCCGGTGGCTTTGCACACCCGGCAGCTCGCGCGCGAGCCGTCGTCCGCGCGGCAGAAGACGCAGCCCACGTCCATCTCCGCGCCGGGCTCGACGAACGGAAAGTAGCTCGGGCGAAAACGCACCGGCGTGGACGGGCCGTAGAGTCGTTCGGCAAAGGCCGTGAGCACGCCCTTGAGCTCAGCGAAGCTCACGCGCTCGGACACGAGGAAGCCCTCGATCTGGTGGAACATGGGCGAGTGCGTGACGTCGTCGTCACGCCGGTAGACCGCGCCGCCGCTCACGATGGCCATGGGCGGGGCGTGCGTGCTCATCTCGCGCACTTGCACGGTGCTCGTGTGCGTGCGCAGCAGCACGCGCGCGTCGGGGCGCTGGCCGTCGACCTTCACCCAGAAGCTGTCTTGCATGTCGGTCGCCGGGTGGTCCGGCGGAAACGCCAGCTTCTCGAAGTTGTGGCTCTCGAGGTCGACCTCGGGCCCCCACGAGATCTCGAAGCCGAGGCTCCGGAAGATGTCGAGGATCTCGTCCTTCACCCGCGTGATGGGGTGCAGGTGGCCGCGCGCGGCCGGTGCCCGCCCCGGCAGCGTGAGATCGAACGGACGCGCCGTCAGATCGGCCGAGCGCGCGGCAGCGACGAGCTCCGCGAGCCGAGCTTCGAAGGCGGTCTCGACGCCCTCTTTCACGCGGTTGACTTGTTCACCGATGCTCTTCTTCTGCTCGGCGGGCACTTTGCCCATCAACTTCAGAAGGCGCGTCAGATCGCCGTTCTTGCCCAACACCTCGGCTTTGGCGTTGCGCAGCGCTTGTTCGCTCTCGGCGCGAGCGAAAGCCTCGCGGTAGCGCTCGCCGAGCGCCCGCAGACCTTCGCTGATCTCCTGTGCCGCGTCGGACACGACGCTACTTGGCGGCGGCGACGGCGAGCTCGGTGAGCTGCTTGAACGCAGCCGGGTCGTTCAGTGCCATGTCCGCCAGCACTTTGCGGTCGAGCTCGATGTTGCTCTCTTTGAGGGCACCCATCAGGCGCGAGTACGTCGTGCCGTTCATGCGACACGCCGCGTTGATGCGCGTGATCCACAAACTACGGAAGTCGCGCTTCTTGAGCTTGCGCCCTTCGTAGGCGTAGAGCCAGCTGTGCCAGAGAACGTGGAGCGCCTGGCGGAAGCGGTTCTTGCGGCCAGCGTGGAAGCCCTCGACCTGCTCGAAGACGCGCTTGTGACGGCGGTGAGCGGTGACACCTCGTTTGACGCGGGACATCTGTCTACATCTCCTCTTGTCGACCCCGGCTCAGCCGTAGGGCAGCAGAATCTTCACGCGCCGCTCCATGGCCGGCGACACCATGTCCTGATCGCGCAGCCGGCGGCGGCGCTTGCGGCTCTTGCCGATGAAGCCGTGCTGGGCGCCGCCCTTCGGACGTCGCACGCGGCCCTTGCCCGTCACCTTGAAGCGCTTGGCAGCGGCGCGATTGGTCTTCATCTTCGGCATGAGCTCGACTCCTCTAGCGGGCCAGGTCGGCCTCGAAACGTTCTCTGGCCGAGCGGGGCCTCGAAGGCCTTCCGGGGCGGCCGGGAGCGCGGACTTATGACGGAAGGCGGCGCGCCCGTCAAGCCGATGAGAACAGGGCCCCCGGCGGGCTGAGCACGCGAGCAGGGCAGCGGGCTCCGGGCAGCTGCTAGGCTCGGGTTCGTGGCGGGGATTTTGCTGCTCTTGATGGGGGACCCGGACGCCCGCTCGGCGGAGCTTTCGAGCCTGCGCGACGCCGGATACCCGCTCACGGTGCTCGAGCCGCGCATGCCCGACCAACAAGCGACCATCGCCCGGCTCGAGCCGGACCTGGTCGTGGTGGACGGGGTGGCCGCTCCTTCCCATGGTCGCGCCGTCGCCGGCTGGCTCGCCGGGCGGCTC